>WYBM01000035.1 GCA_011525915.1 Ardenticatenaceae bacterium
CACCAGACCCCTATCCAGCCATCGCTTCCAGGAAACAAGCCCATCTGCCTGTTCTGGCCATTTGCTGTATCGAGCAGTTATGATGTTGTCAAGGTTCTCTTTTATAAGTTTTGTCGGTCAATCAGGTCGTGTACCCTTTTTAGGCATTCCCATAGGCTTTGGTAAGGAAGAGGGTAAACCAACGGAAGGGAGCAAGTTGGCTGGCGTTTTGTTTTCAACAGTTTCTATTGCATGCACGGCCGTGGGGTTATCTGGAAAAAGATCGGCGCATAGCTTTTCAGGGTAAGGGTGTCTGGCGCTGTATAAAAACCTGGCGAGCCACTCTCGGTCTAAGCGGTTATGGCTGCGCTCAACAAGCAGACGGGCCAACATTTCTCTGTCATATATTTCCGGCGGTAAATGCCCGGCTCGCCAACGAACGATAGCCGCGCCACCTTTACGCCCTAAGGCATAGCCAAGCTCATCTTGAACGGCCTGAATCGTCTTGCCTTCACTGACACTGATGAGCCGTATGGCCTCTGATAACATGTGTCCAAACTGAGGGGTTTTCATTAGCGCAAACTTCTTTGGCTCTATCCATTAGGTAATCGGCAACAATAATTCAACATTAAGGTTGCTTTAGGCGTTGCCGATTCCTTGAGGAAACCGTACAAAACTGGTATGCCGGATTTGTGCGGTTTACCTAAGCCTGCAAATCTTAAAACTAAGAGTGTTTATCTTACCTCTGCGATCCCAAAACTACAATACTTCTAGTGCCAGCCATCAGAAGCCAATAACCAGTGTTCATTGGACATTTACTGGCGTTAGGCCCTGCTGATAACTGAATACTGATGACTGAATACTGATGACTGAATACTGATATTAGCCTTAAAAACAAAGTGATGGATCAGTTGAATAAAAAGGGTCTCCACGGTTAGCTTTTTAGGCCGATCAGTCTGCCATTGAGTAAATGCGATAGCTGCCAATCATTATGGCGGGTGATGTCGGTTGAAAACCCGACACCCACTATGTTAAGGTGACCCTCATCGTAATTCATATCATATAAGGTGGCGCATGGATCAGACTATTCGGGTTCTTTTAGCTGATAGGCATCAACTGCTTCATGTAGGTGTGGAGCTTATTATTAAAAATGCACAAGATATGGCTTATGTAGGCGGGGTAACGACCAGTGATGATGTCTTGCATCGGTGCTGTCGCCATCAACCGCATGTTTTGTTGATAGCTTTGAATGTGGTAGCAGGCTCTGTCATTGAATTTATTGTCGCTTTAAGACAAGCATGTGCGGATACCAAACTATTGGCCCTTTTGGTTGAGGGTGATGAGGCTTGTGTGCGCACTTTGCTGGCAAGTGGTGTGAATGGCTGTGTTCTAAAGAGCACTCACCCAGGACATTTGCCAGATGCTATTCGCTGTGTGGCGCAGGGAGAAATCTGGCTTGGCTATCCACTGTTGGAACGCCTCTTGATCGCGCAAAAACCCCTGGCAACCACAGAGTTGCTCAATCATCGGGAAAGGCAGATCTTAGAGATGCTTGCCGCGGAAAAAACAGATCGAGAGATGGCCCAGATGCTTCATGTAGGCGAACGAACCATACGACGACTGTTACAAAATTTGTACTTGAAGTTGGGCGTCCAAAGCCGTGTGGGGGCTGCTTATGAAGCCGGCCGACGCTCGACATTTGTCCCCAACGCTCCATAACCCCCTGCTTTTCACCTCCCCCTTAAGGAAAGGCATTACTTATAGGCCAGCGCCATTTTGCAGCGATACAATCCCTTTGTCATGAAGGGCATATGACATCTGTCATTGTAGCATTTTTCACAAAGACCCTATACTTGGCAAAAGGTGGTATCTATGGCTCGATCTGTATAAAATAATCATTAAGATGCTCGTCTTAATAGGGAGGAAGATCATGAAGCACAAGCATCCATGTACGTTCTGCCTTGTTTTAATGGCTATGGTAGTGGCGCTGGCTGCCTGCCAGCCACAAGAAGGGCCACCCGGCCCGGCTGGTGCGGAAGGTCCACAGGGCCCCCCAGGCCCTGAAGGTCGTGCTGGCGAACAAGGCCCGCCAGGTATACCGGGCGAAGATGGCCTTAGTTTTGTCCCCCCAGCTTTTGTGGGCAGTGAGGCGTGCGCCGAATGTCACCAGGAGACCTATGACGTTTTTATCAAGAGCGGCCACCCCTATAAGTTAACACCTGTGGTGGATGGGCAGCCTCCGGAATACCCTTTTACCGAACTTCCTGGCCCGCCGACCGGGTACACCTGGGATGACATTAGTTACGTCATCGGCGGTTACAATTGGAAGGCGCGTTTTATTGACCAGGACGGGTTCATCATCACCGGCGGTGCCGACGCCACCACCCAGTATAACTTTTACAACCCGACGTTGGACTTAGGCGACAATTGGGTGGCCTACCATGCCGGGGAAGAAAAGCCGTATGATTGTGGCACCTGCCACACTACTGGCTATAGTTCCGTCGGCAACCAGGACGGCCGTCCGGGGTTGATCGGCACCTGGGCAGCGGGTGGCATCCAGTGTGAGGAATGTCACGGTGCCGGCAGCCTGCACGTGAATGCTCCCATCGTCTGGGAGATGAAAGTAGACCGCGATGCCCAGGCGTGTGGCGACTGCCACCGGCGTGGTGATACGACGGTAGTGGATGCCAAAGGCGGCTTCATTCAGCACCATGAGCAGTATGAAGAGTTATTCCAGGGTAAACATATCACCATCGACTGCGTCGTTTGTCATGACCCTCATGCGGGCGTGGTGCAGCTGCGCCGGGCAGAGGTGCAGACAACACGCACAACATGCGAAAACTGCCACTTTGATATTGCCCGTAACCGGGAGAATGAGATTCACAGCCGGGCAGAATGCATCAGCTGCCATATGCCTCGTGTGACCAAGACGGCCGTGGGTGATGCGGCCCAGTTCAGCGGTGACATTCGCACCCACCTGATGGCCATTAACCCGGCGCTGACCAGCCAGTTTAACGAAGATGGCACAGTGGCCGCCTCTGAATTGGCATTGGACTTTGCCTGCCGCAGCTGCCACAATGAGACGTCTAATGCGTTTGCTGATAACAAAACAAACGAAGAACTGGTTAATGCGGCCACCGGGTATCATAATCCGCCGGCGCCGGCGGTGGAAACGGAAACAAGCAATGAGTAGAAGACTACACATTCCCGAACATGGTGCCATGTTCGGGAATGGTAGGAGTAAGACGCTTGTCTTTTAAATTATCCCTTTCCGGGTTGATAGCCTACGGCCTGATGGCGGCCGGGGTGTGTTTGCTGCTGGGAATGTTGGCTGCAGCGGTAAACGCCCTGGCCGCCCCTGGTGAAGCACCCTTGGGTCAACCTGCGGCTCGCCCCCTACCAGCACAGCTCTCAGATAATCACCCACCATTTAGCGATGATGCCTGCTTGCTGTGCCATACGGACACAGATGCCACCATCACTTTTCCCTCTGGTGAGGTGAAGCCTGTGCAGGTAGACACGGCCGTGTTGGCCGCCTCTGTTCACGGGAGCATGGCTGAATCACCGCTGGCCTGCCAGGCGTGCCACCAGCCGCCCAATGATTACCAGTTCCCCCACACACCACTGACCACCGCCACGCTGCGTGCGTATGACATTGCGCGATCAGAAACGTGTGAGCGCTGCCACGCGCAGTCTCATCTCACCAGCCACCCTGGCCCCCAGAGTGATAACCCGGTTGTCTGCACAGATTGCCACAACAGCCATGACGTGCAGCCCGCCGAAAGCTGGCACAGCGGCGCCAGCGAGGAAAATTGTACCGCCTGCCATGAAGCCCAAGGCGTGGCCGTATCACCGGAAATGACCACGGCCGTCATCCAATCTGGCCTTTTTGCCGCCCAAAAGAAAGACAATGCTTACTGCCTGGCCTGCCACAGCCAGCCAGGGCAAACCATGACCTTTGCCAATGGTGACCAGGTTTCCATTACGGTGGACGCTGCCGCACTGCATGATTCTGTCCATGGGGCGAACAATAAATGGGATGCACTGCAATGTACAGATTGCCATCAAGCGTATGACTTTCCCCACGCGCCGGTCACGGCCGTGACCGGCCGCCAATACAGCCTGAACCAGGATAACCTGTGCCAGCGCTGCCATGAAGTGCAGTTTGCCAAAGCACTCTCCAGTGTTCACAGTGCCGCCTTATTGGAAGGTAATCTAGAATCGGCCCTTTGTTCAGACTGCCACAGCGCACACACCATGCCCAAACCAGACGAACCCCGGTCACGTATTAATGAGACGTGCCGCCAATGTCACAGCACTATCTATGATGATTACGTAGAAAGTGTGCATGGCGCGGCGCTTACCACAGAAGGCAACCCAGATGTACCCTCTTGCGTGAACTGCCACGGTGTTCACAACATTCAAGACCCGACCACCGCTGAATTTCGCATCAATTCGCCCACGCTGTGTGCCACCTGCCATGCCGATAAGGCGTTGATGGCCCAATATGAGATTTCTACCGACGTCTTTGAAACATACGTGGCTGATTTTCATGGGACAACGGATCTGCTTTTTGTCAGTGCTGGTGTCGAAGGGGCGCAGCTAAACGAGGCTGTTTGTTATGATTGCCACGGCATTCACAACATTAAGGCTCCAGACGATCCTCAAGCTGGGATTAAACAAAATTTGCTGGAAACATGCCAACAGTGCCATCCTGATGCCACGGCAAACTTCCCCGCCAGTTGGACCAGCCATTACAAACCCTCGCTGCAGCACAATACGCTGGTTTATCTGATTGAACTGTTTTACAGCATTGTCATACCGGTTACGCTGGGCTTCTTTGGCTTCCTGGTGGTGGTAGATGTGTACGGCCGTATGCGCCGCTACCGGCAGGCAAATCGCTGATAGCAAATCACCGATTTGTTTGCGCCAAATGTTGTCTTGCCTTACGGGAGATAGGATGACCTCTAAAGAACAACAATACGACCGCTTTCGGCTTGGTGCCCGGATTGAGCATATCATTCTGCTGGTTAGTTTTACGGTGCTGGCCGTGACCGGCCTGCCACAGCGGTATGCCCAATGGGACTGGGCCCAAACCACCATCAATGCCCTGGGGGGCATTGAAACGGTGCGCCTCATTCACCGCTATGCCGCCTTCTTGTTGGTCATTGGCTCTGTCTATCACCTATTCACCAGCGCCTACCGTTTATATGTGCGGCGTGAAAGAAACCGGATGATGCCAGACCGCAAAGATGCCGCCGACCTGGTGGGTTATGTGAAGTACAATCTGGGGCTGCAGGCAGAGCATCCCAAAATGCGTAAATTTAACTTTGGTGAGAAGCTGGAATTTTGGGCTGTGGTGTGGGGCACGGCCGTGATGATCATCACCGGCTTCATGTTGTGGAATCCCATTGCTACCACCACTATCTTTCCCGGCCAGATCATCCCGGCGTCTAAAGCCGCCCACAGCTATGAAGCTTTGCTGGCAGTTGCTTCCATCATCATCTGGCATCTGTATAACGTGGCTGTCAAACATTGGAACCCCAGCATGTGGACCGGTAAGCTGCCCCGCAAAATCATGGCCGAAGAACATGCCCTGGAACTGGAAAGAGTGGAAAGCGGCGAGCCGCCCTGGCCAGAAGTAGAGGCACCTGTTTTGCGCCGTCGCCGCCTGGTATTTGCCATAACCAGCGTGGTCGTGGGCAGCATTGTCCTGGTGGTGTTGATATGGGCTTTTACGTTTGAACAGACGGCGCTCATCACTATCACACCAACCAGGGAAGTATTTGTGCCTCTGGCCACACAGGTGCCCTGATGACTAAGGCCGCAAAGCACACAGAGGCTACAGAGCGTGAACCCTCTGCAGTCTCTGTGTTCTCTGTGGTAAAACAACCATTGAGCAACATGTTTTATTGTAGTTGTTTTTCTGGCACACACCCGGGATGTGCCAGATCATTCCTAACAAAAGGAGGAATTTCACTATGACACACCCGAAATTTAGACGCATATGCCTTATTATCGGGTTTTTACTATTGTTCTCCTTCGGCATAACCGCCTGCTCTCAGGAGCCGGAAACCGTAGAGGTCACCCGCATTGTTGAAGTGCCGGTGGAGATTGAGGTTCCTGCCGAAACGGTAGAGGTTGAAGTGCCGGTAGAGGTGACGCGGGTGGTCGAGGTGATGGTGGAGCCGGACATGGCGATGTCCACCGTTCCCTTTGAAGAAGCATGGGCCAACTCGCCGCACGCGGACGCCGAAGCCCAAGCCTTTAATCACTGGAACGAAGATGACCCGGCCGAGATACCCATTGCCTGTGCTAAATGCCACAGCACCACAGGTTTTATGGACTTTGTGGGCGCCGATGGCAGCGCCTTTGGTTCTGTGGAAACGGCCGTGTCCGTAGGTGAAGTGATCGAATGTCAGGCCTGCCACAATGATGCCACGGTGGAACTGGCCAGTGTTACCTTTCCTTCTGGGGTAGAGGTAACCGGGTTAGGGCCAGAAGCGCGTTGTATGACCTGCCATCAAGGCCGCGCCTCCACGGCTAGAGTCAACCAGGGCATTGCCGATGCCGGGCTGGACCCGGTAGCCGACCTGGATACGGTCAGCGCCGATGTGGGCTTTACCAATATTCATTACTATCCGGCAGCCGCCACACAATATGGCACCATCGCCATGGGCGGTTATGAATATGAAGGCAAGGCCTATGATTCCAAGTTTGACCATGTTGAAGGTGTAGATACCTGCGTAGACTGCCACAATCCCCATACCCTGGAAGTGCAGTTTGATAAATGCACAGCCTGTCATCAAGATATGAGTGGCCCGGAAGACCTGGTAAATATCCGTATGCCTGGTTCGTTGGTAGATTACAACGGCAACGGTGATATCGAAGAAGGCATTATGGCCGAGATTACCGGGCTGCAAGCGGCTTTGTACCAGGCCATACAGGCGTATGCCAATGAAGTCACCGGCTCACCCATTGTGTATGACAGCGCCAGTTACCCCTACTTCTTTGCTGATGTCGATGGCAACGGTGAAATGAATGAAGGCGATGAGCGGTATGCCTCCTGGACGCCGCGCCTGGCCAAGGCCGCCTACAATTACCAGATGTCCCAAAAAGACCCTGGTGAGTTTGCTCACGGTGGCAAATATACCATTCAACTGTTGTTTGATTCCATCGAAGACCTGAACCAGGCCATTTCTGAACCCGTTGACATGAGCGCCATGCGCCGCATTGACCACGGTCACTTTGCTGGTTCAGAAGCGGCGTTCCGCCGTTGGGACGAAGATGGTGAGGTGCCAGGTAACTGCAGCCGCTGCCATTCGGCGGCCGGCTTGCCGTTGTTCATTGAACAAGGTGTGACCATCAACCAGCATCCGTCAAACGGCTTAAACTGCGCTACCTGCCACAATGATCTGGCCACATTCAGCCGGTATACGGTGGAGAGCGTCCCGTTCCCCAGTGGAGCAACGCTGACGCTGGTGGAAGCAGAAGACGACGAAGCTGGCCTGGAAAGCAACATGTGTATTAACTGTCACCAGGGACGCTCATCGACAGGCACGGTTAACCAACGATTGGGTGACCTGCCGGCCAATGACGTTTCAGACACCATCCGCTTTGTGAACATCCACTACTTTGCGGCCGGGGCCACGCTGTTTGGCAATGAGGCTCAAGGCGCCTACCAGTACGCGGACAAAGAATACTTGGGCCGTAATGAACATGTCAACAGGTTTGATTCCTGTGTGGAATGCCATGACACGCATGCCCTGGAAGTGGTGGTGACGGAATGCGCCGACTGTCATGAAAATGTGGTGTCAGCCGCTGACCTGGTGAATATCCGTGACGAAGATAACACCACAGATTATGATGGTGATGGTGATGCTGCGGAAGGAATGGCTGGTGAAATTGCCACCATGGCCGAGGTGCTGTATGCAGCCATGCAAACGTATGCGGCCAACACCCCGGGCGCACTTCCTATCATCTACGATTCCCATCGTTACCCGTACTTCTTTGGCGACGCCGATGGCAATGGCGAGGTTAACGGCGAGGAGGCTGGTTACAACACCTTTACGCCGGAACTGCTGAAGGCCGCTTACAATTACCAATATGCTCAGAAAGACCCCGGCGCATTCGCCCATAATGGCAAGTATGTGCTGCAAGTCTTGTATGACTCCATTGAAGCGATTGGCGGTGATACTGCTGGTATGACACGGCCGTAACCAACCACCACCCGCATAGGTAACAACAAAAAGATGACAGCCACTTTCAAGTGGCTGTCATCTTTTCTTTAACTTATCTATGGACGTACCCTTACTTTTCGGGCGCGCCGGCGGCTATCCAATCAGCCAGAGCATCAAGTTCATCCTCTAACATCTGCCCAAAGTGTTCACGGGCCTCCGACTGTTTTTGAATGATCAGACTGGCTTCCGGGTTTCCGGGAACCAGCACCGGGCCGTTTTGGCCGCCGCGGCCCATGGCCTCATAGCTGCTCAGGTCCAGATCGGCTTCGGCTTTAACACCGCTGTGACAAAAGGTGCAACGGCCGTCAAACATCGTTCGGAATGTGCCTTCATATGTGCGCGGCACCCCCTCCAACAAATATGGGCTGGTGTGCAGCAAAATGTATAGCTGCCGCTCCAGAACGGGCTGCAATTCTGTTGCATCAAAACCGGCGTACACCCATTCATTGGCATGGCAGGCGCTGTTGCCGCAAAATGAGCCATCGGACGGCGGCTTTTCTGTGAGTTCTGTATAGTCTATAGACGGGTCTGCCGGCGCATGGCAGGCAGCACATGAGCTATCAATGGCTTTACCATGCAGGGTGATCCAACTGGAATGGGTATGTGATGGCGGTTCTGGCCCTCGCGGCAGTTCGATTGTGGTCACCAAGGCAGTATTATCCACCTGCGCCGGAATGGAGTGGCACAGATTGCATTCCAGACGAATGGCCTCGCCGCTGCCGGTGAGGTGCTTGCCATCATGGCAGCGAAAGCAGCCCGGATCATAGGTATGCCCCAGGTTATTCGGGTGGGTATCCCAATCAATCTTTTGTTCGCGGAAAACAGATTGCTTGTAGATTTCTTGCACTGTTTTTACTGCTGCTTGCACGTCATCTGCACGTTCGGCATAAATGTCTGGGTAGGTTTCCGCATAAAAACTTTCCAGCCCGGCAATTCCTTCATAAGCAGCCTGATCACTCTCATACTCGGCGCTTAAAACGGCAAAAGCTTGCTGCCGTATATGGGGCAAATCGCCGGCGATCAAATATTTGCGCATAGCGGCATCAATGGCATTGCCTGGGTTGGGAATGTTATGGGTAATGCGGTTGTGGCAGTTAAGGCAGTCCATGCGCGCCAAGACTGTACCAGCTATGTCGTCTGGTGTGTAGCCTGCACTGACGTCATAATATTCGCGGATATTGCCGGCTTCGTCTACCACCCGCACATAGGGGATGTCCTGTTCCAAGGCATCGGTGGCCAGGTAATAGACTTCGTTTTCAATGTGCCAGTGAATGCCCTGCCCCAATCCTTCACGCCGGGTGCCGCCGCCCGTTTTTAAGATGAGGTAGGTGTTTTCTGGCGTATTGTTTACATCATCGGCAAAGTGGTAAATTTCCCGCAGGCTGTCATCGGAGAATTTTTCAGGAAAGTGACACTTTTCACAGGTATCACGGGCGGGGCGCATCGCCCGGCTGTGAATGGGGAATTCATAATTTTGGGTAATGGTCAACAACACATGGCGCAGATCACCTGCTTTGCGGGTGAATTGGGTAGTGACCACATCGCGGCCAATGTGGCATTCCACACACTGCACCCGGGCGTGTGGAGAGCGCTGATAGGCGCTGTATTCGGGCGGCATGGTATGGCAGGTGGTGCCACAGAATTCAGCGGAGTTGGTGTAAGTCCAGGCCTCCACGCTGCCATAGGCAAATACGATGGTGACCATGCCTAAGACCACAAACGGCAGCAGGCGCAGCCACAAGGAACTGCCAGGGGGCGGAAGGAAAAAGTGTTTGAGGGCGGAAAACAGGTTGCGCATAACATTCTCCTGGTGTTGTCACCGGCTCAGGGTTGGGAAGTAGGGGTAGCCTCAGGCACGGCCGTAGGCTCTGGTGTGGGGTCAGGCGTGGCTGTAGGGGGTATCCAGGCATGGTATCCACGGGCCGCGGCGGCCAAGACGGCTGGCTCTTTTACATCGGCAAAGTCGCCGTTGTGGCATTGGCCACAAACATAGGTCAGTGTCAGGTATGGCATCACCTGGGTGCCGTCCTCGTTAAACTGGGGCGCATCAGGATCTGGGTTGATGGAAAATTGATGGGCATGGATGTCGGCGGTAAACGTATCCAGGCGGCCCACGGCTGACCTGGCCATGAGCGGCATATGGCATTGGATGCAGGTGACACGGCCGTGACGGCTTACATTTTGCACCTGTTCTTGTGGCCAATGGCACGTTTCACATGCCTGGCTGATGCCTTTGTTGGGGCTCCGTTCAGCGTCTTCATAACGAGCGCTGGTGTGTGCATCATGGCAGGTAATGCAGTCCAGGGCAAAATGTTTAGAGTTGTACAGATCGCTAAACTGCTGGTTGTGTTCGGCAAACCCCTCACGGGCATCGATGGTCGCTTTTTCGTCACGGACATGACAGTGGCCGCATAATTGGGCACTGCGGTCTACCACCAGGCGCACCCCCTGGGGGTCTTCCGCGTGGCGGCTGCCGGGACCGTGGCATTTTTCACATTGCACACCTTCATAGACCCACGTACCGTCAATCCCTTCGCGGTTATCCTGATGACCCTGGGTGGCGTAGCCCGTGGTGTGGCAGCGAGCACAGTCAAAAGCCACCGGCTCGCCCGGGTGGAAAGCGGCCCATTCGGCGTCCGTTTCCAGATTTTCATTGGCGAAGTTGTACTGGGCTGCCTCCCCGGTAATAACATAACCATCGTTGTCTACAAAACGAGCCATCCAGCCAAACCCCCCAATAACATAGCTGATGTCATCCCAGGTGTACCCGGCGGGTGGTGCTGGCAGGCCGTTAGTGATGTCGTCGTAGGGAAAAGCAGGGGGCTGGCCATTGCTGACAGCCGCAAGCGCGTTGGCATGGCCCGTCTGCAAAAAGCGGCTGTATATCTCTTCATGGCAAGAACCACATTGCGCCGCGCCCACAAAGGTCTGGCCGGCGGCGGCGTCTTCGCCGGCGGGGCCTACCGGGCCCATGGGCCCCGCCGGGCCGGCCGGGCCAAGTGGGCCGGCCTGGCCCTGAGGGCCAGCGCAGCTGACCACGGCTAAGCTTAACAACAGCAAAAGAGCAAACAGGTTATGGCTGTCAGGCATTGTAGAATCTCCTTCATTGGGTGGCTTTTTGGGGGCTTGTGTATTATTTGAGATGGAGAGCGTATATGGTAAACCGCAAAAAGTTTTCGCAAATCCATCGCACCAGGTTTTTGCGGTTTCCTCGAGGAATCGGCAACACCGACAACGATCTTAATTTTGAAATATTGTTGCCGATTACCTTACTGAATCATGGTACGGCCGTGCATCTTATCTGCCTAGTGATCATGTTCCACCGATTATCAGCTATTTGTCACTGTTTAAGGTTAGAAAAATAAAGGTGGTTTACTGTTGTAAACCACCCATTACCGCCCGCCAGATAGCCCGCAGGCGTCGCGGATTGGTCATGTTACTGCCGGTAGGCAGCACGCTACCGTCTGATTGCCAGAATGTGATACCGAATGTCACCCATAGGCGCGGTAACAACGACCTCATCGCCGGCTTTGCGGTTGAGCAATGCACGCCCCAAAGGGGACTCATTGGAGATCAAACCCTCACTGGGATCAGCCTCAGCCATGCCCACGATGGTGTATTCTTCCAATTCGCCGCCATTTGTCTGGATGAGTACCGTTTCGCCAATGTCTACGATATTGTCTTGATTACCAGGTTCGATGAGTTGGGCATGATCCAGCATGTATTGCAGTTCACGGATACGGCCGTCTACAAAAGCCAACTCTTCTTCTACCAGCATATGTTCCGTGTTATCCATCCAGTCGCCCCCGCCTCTGGCATTTTGCAGCCGTTCAATAATTTCCAGCCGTTTTTTTGTTTGCAACTGTGCCAGTTCTGCCTCTAACTCAATGATACCTTTTTCAGTTACGTAAATGGGTTTGTCCAATAGCATGGTGCATCTTCCTTTTCAGGCGGGAAGCATGTGCCTGCATAGGGTTGTAGAAAGCCGCTGGTCATACAGGCATCAGCGATCTTTTCTAGGTAGATCCAATAAATCCTCTAACTCCTCGTGGGGCCGCATCGCTTCCAGATGTTCGCTGACGGACATGGGGATAGAGGATGCTTCCTCCGGTGGCTGTGACCGGATGAGCAGTACGGGTATGTGGGCTTGCTGCAGTACCCTGTCGGCTACGCTGCCAAAAACCCACCGTTTGACACCGCCACGGCCGTGGGTACTCATCACAATGGCATCCGCCCCTAATTCCTCGGCGGTGTCTAAAATAGCAGCCGCTACAGATTCGCCGTCTACAACACGGCCGTGGACGTGGTACCCTTCGGCTTGCAGTGTATCTTCTTTGGCAGCCATATACGCCGCCGCTTCGCGGTGCATATCTTCACGCAGACTAAAGTATAGGCCGGCAAAGTCGTGCCCGCTGCCGATAATGTGTTGTGGATGGATCACGCGTAGAAGTGTCACCTTGCTTTCAAAGCGGACGGCTATTTCCAGGGCTACAGGCAGTGCCAATTCAGCCAGGTCAGAACCGTCTAAAGGAACCAGCAAATGCGTGAACATGATTCACCTCCATTCAAAGCCATGCTCTTGTCCTGTTTGGATCAGTATCAAGCGGGTCCGCTTGGATCAGTATCAAGCGGGTCCATAAAAATGTGCCACGCTCCCTTCTAAACACTATAGTAGCTTTAACTGCTGACCTGGTAGTGATAAAGGGCATCTATTGGCTTTGCTAAAAGTCATCTGCTGAATGAAATAACCTCCCAGAGGTGTCCTCTGGGAGGTTAACTTCAAAGGGGAAACCTTACCATGAGCGTGGAACGGAACGTGAACGATGACGGTTATGAAGATGGGGGTCGCAGCACAACCATCGGTATGTGCCGTGTTTGTGGCCGATAATGGGCATAGCTGGGCGCTAGGGTAAGCAGGTGCGACCACAACCGCTGGCGCAGCTGCTCTTCTACGATCACGGCCGTGGCCGGTGTGCGCTTGCCCCCAACCTGAATCTCAACCTGGGGCTGGCTCTTCAGGTTATAATACCAGCCGGGGTTACTCTCCTGCCCGCCGTTAGAGGCAATGATAACGTAGCCGCCTTCTGCTTCAAAGTAGCCCAGGGGTAACGTGCGCACTTTGCCGCTTTTGCGCCCTGTGGTTGTCAGCAAGAGTACCTGAAAGTCCCGCATTTTGTGGCCAACGCGGCCGCTGCTCAGGCGGTACACCAGCACGTGCAGGCCGGTGAAAAATTTCCACATCCACTTTTGCATCTCATTTTGTTGTGTTAAAGATGTCATGATAAACTTCTCCTATCAGGTTTTTGTTAGTCGGCTAAGTAAATGGCCAAAAAAAACTCAGGTTAAATTTTGATAAACTTGAAGCATCAGGCGGCGCAGCAGCACCCGCTCATCGGTGGTCAGGTTGGTAAAGCTGATCGTTTCCAGCATCATCCATACAGCCTCAATGTCCTTTTGCACTGCACGGCCGTTATCGGTTAAATACACCCTTGAAACTCTCTGGTCGTCCGGGTCGGGCTGCCGTCGAATGTAACCCGCCTTTTCCATCCGGTCTATCATGCGTGTCAGGGTGGCGGGCTGCACACAAAGCTGGTCAGCCAGTTCTGACTGCCGCGGCCCGTCTTCCAGCCAAAGGTTCATCAATAAAAACTCCTGGCCAGGGTGCAGCCCCACGCGCGCCAACAGTTCTTGGGCCTTGTTACGATGGGCACGGCAGATTTGCACCAATAGATGTCCGGTTGTCTCTGTTATTGCCTGACTGCTCATGAGCTCCTGCTAATTTATTTAGTCAGCTAACTATATTTTAGAGGATTTTCTCCACTCGTCAACCTGTACAAATGGGCAGCCACTTTGCACTCAGGCGGCCTGTTCAGGAATGGAAACCGGCTCAGATGCCAGTTTAACGGCCTGGCGGGCCACAGCGTTTATCATCCGAGAGAAAATAAGGCCATGCAAGGGGTAAATGCCGTACCAATAGAGCAGCCCGAACAGCCCTTTGGGGGCAAAGTAAGCCGTTTGCACCAGTTCTGTACGGCCGTTGTCCTGGTCATTTGCTTCAAATTGCAGCCAGCCTCGGCCTGGTAGTTTCATTTCTGCCCGCAGGCGTAAAAGATGGTTGGGGTTCACCAATTCCACCCGCCAGAAGTCCAACGCTTCCCCCTGCCGCAGCTCATCAGGGTGGCGGCGGCCGCGGCGCATGCCCACGCCACCCACCAGACGGTCTAAGGCCCCACGTATGTGCCACAGCCAGTTATAGGGTGGCCAACCACGTTCTCCTCCCAGACCAGAAAATGCTCGGAAGACAGTCGCTGGCGCGGCCGCCACTGTCTTTTGCCGCCGTTCAATCAACATCCCTTGTTCCTGGGTCAGATAAACTGGCTTGATATCTCCCTGACTGGAGGCCATGGCGTCACTCCACAATGTTTCGATGTCCCCTTCTTCCACCCGTGCCAGGGCCAGGCGCACGGCCGTGGCAAAATCCAACGGTTTTATGTCTGGAAATAGTGACTTGGCCAGCGGATCATGCACAACCAATTCATTGCGCAAACCGGCAATCAGGGGGCTGGCCACGCTGGCTGACACGGGCGTCATCCAATGGACCCAATAAGAAGAGAGGCGTGGTGTTAATACCGGTACGGGGATGATAAACCGGCGTAGGCCGCGGATGCGGGCATAACGCAGCATCATATCGGCGTAGGTTAACACGTCAGCACCACCGATCTCAATGATTTTCCCGGCGCTTTGGGGCGTGCTTAAAGCGGATACGAGGTAGTGTAACACGTCGCGGATGGCGATGGGCTGCGTTTTGGTATAGACCCAACGCGGAGCGATCATCACGGGCAGCCGTTCGGTGAGGTTGCGCACCATTTCAAAAGAGAGGCTGCCAGAGCCAACCACCATGCCAGCTCGGAATTCGGTCACCGGGACGTTAAACTGGCGCAGAGCGGCCCCCGTTTCCTGGCGTGACTGTAAATGTTCAGACAGGTTGCTGTCTGCTTCCCCCAAACCCCCCAGGTAGATAATAACCTTTACCCCTGCGTCAGCTGCCGCCCGGGCGAAGTTTTGGGCCGCCTGCACATCTCGTTGGCTGAACTCCTCATTACCGCTCATGCTGTGAATGAGGTAATACGCTGCGTCTATACCTTGCATCGCTGACGTCAGAGAGTCGGGGTGCAGAACATCACCAATGGCAATGTTAACCTGATCGTGCCAGGCACGGCCGTTTAACCGCTGGGCACTTCCCCGTATTAACACTCGTACTTCATACTCGGCGGCCAACAAACGAGGCACCAGGCGGCCACCAACATAACCGGTAGCGCCAGTCACCAGAATCGATCTTACCTTCCGTTCACTGCTCATCATGACACCTCACCCGCGCTCGCGGCTCCGGCCGTCTTTGTACGCCGGTGGTAAGCCTGACGTATCGCGGGCGGCGGCAAATACCCGCCAACTTCTGCTAATCAACTTCTCTGTCAATGCTCGCCCCATGCCGCCGGACGCACCCCAAATTAAAGCATCAGGCATGTTAAGCCTCCTGAGGTAACTGGTGAAGGTCACTGATAAGACCCCCACCGCGTACAGTAGCCCCCACAACGATAGCGGCGGCGATCAGAACCATGTTTTTGAAGATATATTGGCCCTCGAGTGTGGGAACAAAAGGAAAACGGGCAAATACGGCACTCGGATTGATAAACAGCGGCGAGGCTGCCCCTACCATTTGTAAAAACATCAAAAGGATGGTCAGACGCATAAATTTGCCGCTGACAAAACCCAGGCCAATGATAACTTCCCACAGTCCCAGGAAGGGCATGAAAAGGTCCATCGGCAGGAAGGGCAACGATCCCCGAATTAATGCCTCCGCCGGGCTGACGCCCGGAACGAGCTTCAGAGCGCCAAACCAGATATAAACCAGACCAATAGAGATGCGCAGCAAGGTCACGCCATTGTGGGCCATCCACTCAGTCACCATGGTATCAAAGTGATCAAAACGGATTCGTAAGGTGTTCATCTTTTTAAACCTCATGGACAAAGTTAAAGCTGGGTACCTTAAAACTACCGTTGATTGTAGAGCGGACAGACGGCCGTGCCGCTGTCATTAATCATTCAGTCATATATCTGGCGGTTATGTGCACTTCATTGATTTGCAGAATCGGCCGAATGTTTGTGTAATTGGCGATATCCGCTTGCAGCTCTTCTGCATGGGGCATAAAGGCCGCCATAAAATCTTCCACGGAGTCAAAATAGTAGTGACACATGGCCACATAGGCTGATGCTATATTCAGGGTTTCAATGTCTAGACCACGCTCGACAGATACCCCCTTAAATCCTTTTGCTCCTGATAAGCGCTCAATTGACAACGGCATATGCTTTTTCAGGTAGTAATCAAAGTCGAATTGAGCCCCTTCGCGCTGCGGATAAATACTTGAGATATTAAACATTTTGGTTGGATGGTTTTGGCGCCGGTGTTGGTGGTGATGTGAATAACACCCTCGTATTCCATAATCCGCCAGGCTTTGCAATTTTTGAAGATAGATGGGGCAAGACATCACTTCCAATACAGACGGGCAAAGGTCTTGCGGGCCTCATCTAACGCTTTTTCGTCTTTCCACAAGCCAAACAATTCAAAACCGGACACAGGATAAGGCTCCCCAGTCCACAAGGACAGGCGGTTGTATTTGATTTTCTTCGGTGGAAAGCCATATTCCTCAGCAAAGGCGACAAGTTCATCATGTATTTGTTTTTCAATGGAGCGGGTTTCAGACGGCCGTATGATGATCCCATTTGCCTGGCATGATTCGCCTTTTTCGCACGTGCAGTTCTGCAAAATGCCGCCTTCTCTAATGTTCAATTCCCAGAAACGATCGGCTATCTCTTTTTCCTTTTTACCCAATAAATATGCAGCGACCACTTCGGAATTCAGGACTACTTCCATGCGCAGCGGTTTGGGACCTCTTTTGGACAGCACGGTTGATTTCGGTGTGGCTTTGACTTTGGGTTTTTCTTTGGATGGTGGGGTTTTGGTGCGGCTTTGGCTAGACGAGGAAACCGCTGTTTTTGTCGCAGGTGGGGGCGTGGGTGGTGACGGCGGCGCAGTTTGTGTGGTCAGGTCAACCGGACGGCCGTTATCGGCATGGCACAATCCGCGATGTTCCTGGCAGGTATGGCGACCACAGCCGGGGCAGGTTAACTGGCTGTGGCCGCAAAGCGGCTTGTGGCACACATCACAGGTGCCAACTTCGTGGGCGCAATCCTGGCAGAACAGTCGTTTACAGTCAATACAGGCGGGAGCCAGGCATGTTTCATGGACCAGATGTCCATTGTAGCAAAGATACAGGCGCTGGCCTGGTTGGCTGCATACCTGGCAGTGCAGCGGCTCCACCTGATGCAGCAGGGGATCCCAAACGGCGTGGACGCTAATCTGGGTAGAGCGGTTGGCAATTTGCATGGATTGAATGAGCTTGGCCTGTTGGATAATGAGCAAGTTGATGAGAGTGAGATTGATGCGAACCTGATAGCGTTCGTCCAGATCGGCTATTTTATGGGTCCACTCGGTTTGTACGGCCGTTAATTTGTCCTGCAAGCCGGGGCGGCGGTCAGCGGATGCTGCTTTCAGACGGGTGTGCAGGTCTTTTTCCAGGCTGTCGTAATAGTCGTTGAGGCGGGCTTCGTCCAGCTGTCGGAAGCGGTTGACGCGCTTTTGCAGGGCAGCCAGGTCGGTTTGCATTTCTTGCAGAACGGCCGTTTGTGCCTGTTCCAATAAGACAGAGAGTGCCGTTTCCGTCAGGGGCCCCTTCAATGATTGCCCGTCTTTGGGCTGCCAGCGACTAGGTGCAAAAGGCAGAGAGGCAAGTGTGGTGTCGGGGGAAACGGCCGTAGCCCTGCTTTCAATGGCGGCAGCCTCGGCCACGCGGCAGCCGGTGTGGGCGTCGATCAATATAGAGACGAGCCGTTCCTGCTTGTCATCGGTGAGAATGGCGGCCTTGAAGTTGAAGCGGATGTAGGTGCTGCACACACGGGCAACAACAGCTTGTTTTTGTGGTTGGGTACGGGCGTTGAGAATTACCCAATTTTTGATGGCTGTCTCGTCAATATTGTTTTTATCCAGGCGCAAATCATTAATATAGAGACGGGTGGAGGCAGCACGGCCGTTTGCCTCTTGCACCATTTTCTCGACCAGGGGGTGGTTGTAACCCAACCGAGTCACGTTTTCCTGCCCGTCATCGGTGAAAGCAAGCTGCAAATAGGGATCAACCTGCCAGCGCTCAGCCACTTTTTCCGGCAACAGCACCTCATACACGCGAAACGCCGGTGGTTCTACCAGACCACCCGCCTCTTCTAAATATCCAAGAACAAACCTTTCTAAATCACTCATACATCACCAATAGTTACACTGGGCCGCTTCACCATAGGAGTTCGCATCCTCAGATGCCCAACTCCTCAATTTAAGGGGGACTCCATGTAAGCACAGATTGCACAGAATTGTTGCCTCATGTTACGCCGTAAAATCCTCGCCGAAGAGGGTGTTATCAAAGGTTTGGATGCGGCGCATGGTGTCGCGGGCCGTCAGGAGACGGTCGCCAAGCTCAGTCATACCGCTTTCCAGGCCAGCCTCATCGGCGCTGTTGAACCATACCTCCAGCAGCATTTCCTCAAAGTCCTGCTCCTGGGTCAGGTAGCCTAAAATCATTTCCATTTCGCCAATGACCAGTTCAAACATATTCAGTTTGCGGTCCAAAATATTGAGCAAGTAATCTTCGATGGTTCCCTGGGCAGAAAGGTTGAAGATTTCCACCTGCCGGTTTTGCCCCACGCGGTGAATACGGCCGACGCGCTGTTCGATGCGCTGTGGATTCCAGGGCAGGTCAAAGTTGACCATGATGTGGCAGAACTGCAAATTGCGTCCTTCGCCAGCCGCTTCCGTGGAGAGCAGTACGTGCCCTTCCTGTTCAAAGCGGCGAATGGCCTCATCTTTTTGCTGGATGGTGAGGCCGCCGTGGTAGGGGATGAAGTCAATGCCAACGGCCGTTAATCGTTCCGCCAGCGCCTCCAAAGTCGCTTGAAAGTGGGTAAAGACGAGTACACGGTCCTGCCCGGCGCTGTGCAGAATTTTGAGCAGGGCATCGGCTTTGGCCCAGTCAGTAATGGCGGCGGCTTCGGCGGCCAGGGAGAGCAGACGCGTTTTATGCGTTTTCCAGGCGGGTTGTTCGGCCAGTTTGTGCAGGGTGTGGGTAACGGCCGTGGCGCTGCTGCCAATCTCCCGCTGCAAGACCCCCAGGGTTAGTTTACGCGCTCCCCCGTCGCGCCCTTCTTGCAAGACCTGGCGTACAAAATCGCTCACGTTCTGGTACAGGCTTTGCTCGGCGGGAGACAGGGCCAGGCGGACCGTGTGCGCCCGGCGCGGCGGTAGTTTCACGCTGACCTGGCCCCGGCTGTGGCGAATCATGACGTCGGCCATTAATTCGCGCAGCAGGCCGCGATTCTTGGGCGAATGCGGATCTCCTTTCACCACGAACTGGCGGCGGAACTCTTGGGGCGTGCTAAGCTGACCGGGCTTGAGGATGGTAATGAGGTTGTACAGCTCTTCGAGCCTATTTTCTACCGGCGTGGCGGTTAGCATAAGGATGAAACGCTTTTGCAGGTCATTCACAAATTTCCAGGTGACGCTGCTGCGATTTTTCAGATGGTGTGCTTCGTCTACGACGATCAGATCATAGGTGAGACTGGTGATGAGGTCGCGGTTTCCAGTGTGGCGGGCAGCGGCGATGGAGGCGATGATGCGAGGGAATTCGCTCCAGGCGTCATCGCCGGCTGCGCGAAAGGCTTCATCGGTGTTGGTGACAAAATCGCGCAGGCCAAATTTTTCGGCCAGTTCTTCGCGCCACTGCTGCACCAAACCAGGCGGGGTGAGGATGAGGATGCGCTCGGCCATCTGGCGCATGAGGTACTCTTTGATAACGAGGCCAGCTTCGATGGTTTTGCCCAGACCAACTTCGTCGCACAACATGCCGCGACCACGAAAACGGCGCAGGGCCGCCTGTGCGGCCTTCAACTGGTAGGGGAATGGCTCGAAGTGGAGATTGTCTAGGCAGATCAACTCATCGAAACCGCCGATGAGAAGTATATGGGCAGCGGCAAGCTGTAAGCGGTAAGCCTGGGGGGAGAGGAACTGCTGTTGGGCAACGGCCGTTAACACCACCTCGGCTCCCGGCTGCAAATGGATGCTGGGCTGAAAGCTGTTGATCATAGCGGCGTATTATAGCAAGATGTAGGGATGGGGAAACGCCCGTTGCCCCCATCTACGCAAAAAAAAGCTCGCCTGATTGCAAGCGAGCTTTCTGATTATGAAGGTAGAGGGGGGGTTAGGCTACGACCGTTTGCAGGTGGGGCCTAAATTTATAGCCGTAGACTATCATTCCTTCGTTGCCGTCGGTGCGCAGTTTGCGGGTCACCATTTCCACCGGCATCCCAATATACATTTCATCATTGTCCATATCGGTTAGCTGTGCTGTGACCAGGGGGCCTTCTTCTAACTTCACCAAAGCTACCGTATAGGGTGCATTGTGTTCAAACCCGGCAGGAGCATCATAAATCGTTGTGTAAGAGTAAACCTCACCAAGTCCAGTGAAGGTATACAATTCTTGGGCCGGCGCTTCGCATTCCAGGCAAACATCGCGTGGTGGGAAAAGCTTAACGCCGCAGTTATCACATGTTTCCCCTATAAGTTTGTAACGCTGTTCTTGTAAACGCCAATGACGTGAAACTTCCATTTTTATTTATCCTCCGGTTTTTTTGTTCCGGTTCAGGTGGGGTAAAAGCTAAAAACCTGTCTATTATTATCTACAAAAACCCTCTCATCTTCTGCCAGTGTCGGGTGAGTAGCTGTCAAAAGCTGTCAGATCGAAGGGATCAGGTGTTTTGCTTCCTATTAAATGCTCAAAACGTGGGTCACGGCCGTAGCCCCGTTGCTGCCCAGATTTTGGGCCATGCCAATCTTGGCCCCGGCTACCTGGCATGCGTCTGCCTGGCCGCGTAACTGCCGTACAACTTCCACAATTTGGTAAACGCCTGTAGCGCCACCGGGGTTGCCGCGCGCTTTCAGGCCGCCAAATGTGCTGATGGGAATACGGCCGTCGCGCTTGATCTGCCCGTCTTGGGCCAGTTTCCAGCCCGCACCCAACTCTGCAAAACCGGCCGCTTCCAGGGATAGCGCGGCCGTCACAGTGAACGAATCATGGAGTTCAAACAGGTCAATATCATCAACAGACACCCCGGCCATGGCCATGGCCCGTTGGGTGCTGGTGGCCGCGGCCCCCAGCCAGAGTGGGTTCTGGCGATCATGCAGCGCCAATGTGTCTGTGGCTAACGCTGAGCCCAGAATGCGAATCGGCTGAGGGGACATATCCATAGCCCGCTCGCTGTTAACCACAATGACGGCGGCGGCCCCGTCTCCTGACGGCGCGGCGTCAAAGAGGCTCACCGGTGTGGCTACCGGCGGCGCTTTGGCAAACGATTCCGCCTTTAACCGGTTACGATACATGGCCAGTGGGTTATCTGCGCCATTGGCGTGAGCGTTTACGCTGAACCCGGCAAAGTCAGCTACGTCCACGCCATATTCGTGCATGTAGCGGCGCATCAGCAGGGCACCCGAACCGGCTGTAGTCAGCCCATGCATGGCCTCGTAATCGGCGTCCAGGCCGGTAGCCAGCGCGGACGTGACCGGCGTGCCGGTCTGGTCGGTCATCTTTTCCACACCAACAACCAGAACAGTTTCCACCAATCCACTTTGTACGGCCAGCACTGCCTGGCGCAGGGCTGCCCCGCCAGAAGCGTCTGCCGCTTCTACCGTCACAGCCTCGATGCCTCGCAGCCCGGCAAAGTCAGCTACCAGCGCCCCCAAATGGTGTTGATGGCTTAGCTGCCCGGCCAACATGTTGCCCACATACAGGGCATCTACTTTGCTGAGGTGAGCGTTGTCCAGCGCCGCCTCGATGGCATACCAGGCCAGGTGGCGGATAGAGGTGTCCCAATGTTCATTTACGGCCGTGCAGCCGATGCCAATAATCGAAACGTTTGTCATACTTTTCCCTATGGGCAGGTAAGGGCCAGGCAGTTAGAGAAAATCGGTCTTGCAAGACATGATAGAACCCAACTGCCTCGCCCCTACACCTACGACATCTTTAACTTATCCCGATACCGTGTATACGTAGCGTAATTGATCTCTTTACGGCGGGCGATGTAGGTCTCTGTACTGGGAGCATGGCCACGCACTTCTGGCAGTTTGTCTGTGGCCGTCAGGTCAAAAGCGTCTGACCCCGCGCCGGAACCATAGCTGACCATAAGAATGCGGTCACCCGCTTTGGCCACATCCAGAATAGCCGTCAGACCAATCATGCATGAGCCGGAATAGGTGTTGCCAATGCGTGGGCTGAGCAGGCCAGGTTTGATCTGCTCCATAGTAAAGCCCAACTGTTTAGCTGCCCGTTCCGGAAACTTGGCGTTGGGTTGGTGGAAGACAGCCCAATCATAATCGGCGGCCGTTTTGCCCATAGCGCTCATCATTGCTTCAGCAGCGCCCATGATGTGTTTAAAGTAAGCCGGTTCACCTGTAAAACGGTCACCATGGGACGGATACTCCGCATGGGCGCGGCGCCAGAAATCCGGTGTATCTGTGACAAAGGAGTAAGAGCCGTTGATAATGGCTACTGCTTCGTCGGCCGGGCCTAACAAAATAGCCGCCCCGCCGGCCGCGGCGGTGTACTCCAGGGCATCGCCGGGCCGCCCCTGGGCCGTATCCATGCCAATGCTCAGCGCATAGCGAGACATGCCGGAACCCACAAAGCCGATGCCAGCCTGCATGGCTTCCGTGCCCGCTTTACAGGCAAACTCCCAGTCAGCGGCCAGTGTATTAGGCACGGCGCCAATGGCTTCAGCCACAATGGTGCTGGTGGGTTTAACCGCGTAAGGGTGGCTTTCGCTGCCTACCCAGACAGCGCGGATATCCTGGGGATCGATCTGGCCGCGCAGCAAGGCGTTGCGGGCGGCTTCCACAGACATGGTGGCCACGTCTTCATCCAGGCCGTTGACAGCTTTTTCCTGGATGGGGACGCCGCCCACCCCGTTGGTCCACATCTGTGAGATTTCTTTGGCGGGCAGGCGGTAGCGGGGCACGTAAGCGCCATAGCCCACAATGCCTACGGGCCGGTCTGGTTTCATGAGTCCATTTGCAGGTTTATAATCGGTCATGGTTCCTCTTTATAAATATTCCGTAGGCAGTGTCCAATAGTCGCCGTTTAGTCATCCACCAACTACTGATTACTGACTACTGCCTACTGACTACTGATTACTGCCTACTGCCTACTGATTACTGCCTACTGATAAGCAGCTCTTTAGCGCGTTCTACGCGGATATTTTGTTCTTTCACAAGCATGTCGGCGATGGTTTGTACCTGGCCGTCCAGGGCCCCGGCGGCCATGGCCACCTGACGTGCATGCATGCGCATGTGCCCTTGTTGAATGCCGACGGTGGCCAGGGCTTTGATGGCCGCCAGGTTTTGAGCCAGGCCAACACAGGCGATCACTTCAGCCAGCTCGGCTGCAGATTGCACGTTGAGGATCTTCAAAGCGACCTGGGCAGTGGGGTGGACTTTGGTAGCACCGCCGACCACACCTACAGAGAGGGGGAGCGTGATTTCACCGGCCAGGTCGCCGGTGTCGGTCACGTACCAGTCTGTGAGAGATTGGTAACGGCCGTGCCGCGCCGCATACGCATGAGCGCCCGCTTCCACCGCCCGCCAATCATTGCCGGTGGCAATACACACCGCATCAATGCCGTTCATGATGCCCTTGTTATGGGTGGTGGCCCGGTACGGGTCCACCACGGCAAAAGCGTTGGCTTCGGCGATAAGTTGGGCCACTTCCTGGCCGCTGTAGGTGGTGCGCTGTGCCAGGGCATCGGTGGGGATAGTGCAGCGGGCCGTCGCCGTGCGCCGGTCTGTGAGGTTAGAGAGGATGCGCAGGTTGGGGCGGCCGCCGGTGAGGTCAGCCACCAGGGGGGCAATGCTTTCCACGGCCGTATTAATGGCGTTGGCCCCCATGGCATCACGGCAGTCATAGAGCAGGTGAATGACGAGCATAGGGCCCACAGGGGTGTCTGGAAACGGCCGTATCTCAATATCACGTGCCCCGCCGCCCCGTTTGACAATACTCTGACTGCTTTCATTGGCCGCGTCCATGAGCTTTTGTTTATGGGCGGCCACGGCCGTCATGGCCGCGTTCATGTCTGGCACATCCAGCAGTTGAATTTGGCCGATCATCACCGGGTCAGAGGATTCGGTATGGAAGCCACCACCTTCGCGGATGAGCTTGGCGGCATGGCTGACGGCCGCCAATACACTGGGTTCTTCCACAGCCATGGGAATAAGATAGTCATGGCCGTTGATCAAAAAGTTGGCAGCAATGCCCAGCGGCAGGGCAAATGTGCCCAGTGCATTTTCGATCATTTTGTCTGCCTGGGTGGGGGGTAGGCCACGGCCGTGCAGCACTGCTTTGTCCTCTTCTGTCAGGTCTGCCCACGCGGCTACCATTTGAATGCGCTCTTCGAGCGACAACTTATAAAAACCGGGGAGCCGGGAAGATTTATCGGTCACAGGGTTCCTTCCTTACAATTAACTAGAATTCCTACTACAAACAACCCGGACTATACCGTTTGATCTCTGTCAAAAGCTGTCAGGAAGGGGATAAGGAAGGTTTTGGCGGGGAAAATGAGGCGACTTTAAGGTCGCCTCATCCATAAGTTGCGGTATCGATTAAAGTGACCTTTACTCCAAGGGGGCATTTTCCAGCCGTTTGCTTATGCCCGCCCCGCGATGACAGTCATGGTTCCTTCCCCCATGATGATGTTCTGTAAGGTGAGGCCGGCCGGGAGCTGGTTCATGGCGCTGCCCAGTGTACTGTTTAACGTGTTTTCCGCTTCTTGCAGAAGTGGCGGGGGGACATTGATCCCCCCTACACTGGCGCTGACCAGATCAAACTGCACGGTGCCATTGACCACGTAAGGGGTAAAGACGGCCGTTAACTGACCTATGTCTACAATGGCAGCCGTGAGCACTATATTGCCGCCGGTAAATAAAACAACCGGGTTTTGTATGGGTGATGATTGGCCGGCCTGGGCCGAGGCGGCCTGCGCTGCCTGTATGGCCTGGTTCACCTCATCGTCTGTGACGGTAATGTTGACAGTATCACTGCCGGCGGGCAGTTGGGCAGTGGCAAATTTCTGGCTAAGCGCCGTCATGGTGTCGGAAGATGGTGACTGTTGCCCTGAGACTGCCGCGGCAGGGTTGCTGGGGGCGCCTGCTGCCCTAGGTGGAAGTTGGTCTATGATACGGCCGCCGTCGGATGACAGAAGATTACCCTGGCCGGCTGTTGGCTGGGGCAGCTGGGGTTGGGCCCCGGCAGGGGGTAGGGCGTCTACCACGTTACCTTGCCCGGCACCGTTGCCCGGCGCCTGAGCCGGGGCTTCTAACGGGGGGGAAGCCACCTGGCGATTGCTGTTTCTACCGCCACTACAGGCAGCCAGCAGCAAAAAAAGGCATACATACAGGCAGCGATCTAGCTTCTGATTTTTCACGGCCGTATCCTCCGGTAAATGAAAAAGTTGTCACCAAGTGTAATCAGGCAGAGCTGCCTGTAAATGGGCGTTTAGTCCAGCGTAACATTCGTTTTGCACGCTTTGGGTGGGGTAGGTCTCGCCCCTACTTCTGTTACATTGTATCCAGGCCGCAACCGGGAGTTTATGAAGCGGCCACTACCACGTCATAATGGTGGGAGCGGCGAATCACGTAGGCGATGATCGCCACCTGGACCAGGATAATGAGACAGAGGATCAACAACTCTGGCGCAATGTCAGGCAGGGTGGCCCCTTGCTGCACAATCTCAACCACCGGCTGTACGATGTAGTACGTGGGGAAAACCTGGGCGATCCACTGAGGAATCGACGGAAAGAGGTAAATAAATGCGGGTGCGTACAGCAAAATACCGATCCCTTTAATGACGGCAAACAAGGTGGTGATGTCTTTTACAAACGCACCCAGCAAAATGCCAAACAGCCCGGAGGCAGTGGCCCCCAGAAACAGCACACATACCAGCAGCGCCGGCTGGCTGCCAATGGCGCGGTTTAACAGCAGCACGCCCACGCCCATCAGGGTGCTGACGATGATGCCTAGCAGCACCTTGGCGGCAAACACTTCGCCCAATGAGGCCGGGGTAATGGTCAGGGCATTAAGGGTACGTTTCTGCTTTTCGTCTACCAGAGAAGTGGCCGGAATCATGGTGCCGCCGATGATGACGGTCATGAGGATGATCAAAGGCAAGATGCGGTCTTCCCAGGGGATAAAGTCTGCGTCGCCCAGGGTGCGGGTGATAATGTTAACAGGCGCTTCCTGCCCGGCCATCTGGCGGATGAGGCCGGCGAGGGTAAAGCCCAGGACGGCCCGGTTTTTGAGCAAACTTTCACCCCAGACATAGGCGGTAAGTTCGGTTTCCTCACCACGGCGCACACGTGCATCGAAGTCAGCTGGCAAGATGAGGCCCAGGTCTACTCCCCCATTGCCCACGGCGTCTTTAAGGGCCACGGCCGTGTCATATTCCTTCACTACAAATGAATCCACCTCATTTGCCAAGGCCACCACCTGAGACTGACCGGCATCGGCAAAGCCGAGGCGCGGCTTACCCACAAACAGCGTGCCAAACAACAGCGACACCACCAGGGTGATGAGAAAAGGTATGATGATGGCGAAGATAAAAATGTAATTGCGTGGCCCCCGTACCAGTTCTCGTTGTAATAAAATACCGATGCGCCGTAACCCACTCATTGGAATTTCCTCCGCAGCGCCAGGATGCCCAGCCCAAAAAAGAGCAGCGCAAAAGCCAGCAGCGCCAATAAATTCTGGCCCACATCGGCCCAGCCTGCCTCAAAGTTCATCACCCGGTACAACGTATCAACAATGTAATAAGAAGGGATCACCTTGACCCAATTTGTCACCAGGCCAGGGATAAAGGCGGTAAACGCGGGCATGGTCAGGATGATGATGGCCAGCATGCCCCAGCCCATCACACTCATCAGGTCACGGGCGAAGGAAGCAATAAGAAAGCCCAGGCCGGTGACCAGCATAGAACCAAGCAGCAGGGTGAACAAGATCAGCAGCGGCCCGTCACTCAAGGTGCGGGTGGCCAACATCAACAATGACACTTGCGCAAAGGCCAGCCCCACGCCCATGATACCTTTGCCAGTAAACAGGCCACCAATGCTCAAAGGGGTAACCAGCAGGGCCTCAATGGTGCGCCCTTCAATTTCTGAGCTGATGAGGGCCGCCAACCCCAGCGTTTCTATCATAAGGATGGCCACTGCCAGCAGCGGTATCAGTTGGTCACGCAGTGCCACCTGCCGCCCCACCATATCCATTCCCAGGACTTCTTCGGTGGCGTTTATGTTAAGCGGCTGCCCCGCCAGGCTGTAAGCCAACTCTTGAAAGAGGATAACATAGGCTGCTTGTAACTCCTGGGGGAAGTCCGGGGTGAAGTAGAGGATGACATCATCCTGTTCACCGGTGGCCAGCCGGGCCATTAGATCATCTGAAAGCACCACACCCACGTTGTAATCACCGTTTTCCATGGCTTCCAGCAGAGAAGCTTCGGTCACGGCCGTTTGCAGCACAATGCCCGCTTCAGCCAATGGTTCTACAAAAGCCGGGGGCGCAGCCGGCGCATACAGCCCCACCGTCAGGGTCTCATCGACGGTCGCTGGCAGCAGGTAGTAAGCGATAGCATAAAAGACCAGCCCCAATACTGTGACAAAGGCAAAAAAGCGGTTGCGAAAATAGAGTGAAAGGTCTTTGATCACAATGGTGCTGATTAAATGTAGGTTCATCACACATACCCAATCCGCGCTGGCGGGTTTCAAAAACCTGTCAATGCGCTAAACGCCGGGCAAAAGTGGTTTGCTTTATACCAGGGCGCGCCCGGTGATCTGGTGGAAAATGTCTTCCAGGGTAGCTTCCTCGCTGTGTACGGTGATCACTTTCTCTTGACTGAACAAGGTTTGCAGCGCCTGGGGCGTCTCATGTTCATCCAGCACAATTTCCCGAATCTCCAGGTCACCGTTTGCGGCCGATACCTGAATTTTGAGGGCGCGTTTACCATACTGTTGTTTCAGCGTATGTGGGGTATTCAGAGCTACGATTTTACCCTGGTTGATAAAGGCCACCCGATCAGAAAGCTTATCGGCCTCTTCCATATCATGGGTGGTCAAAAAAACGGTAGCGCCGCGTTCGCGCTCTTCCAGAATAATGTTGCGAATGCTCTGGGCAGAGGTGGGGTCTAGCCCCTCGGTGGGCTCATCAAGAAAGAGGATGCTGGGCTTGTTCACCAGCGCCCGCGCCACCATCAGCCGCTGTTTCATGCCTTTGGAGAAGGTTTCCACACGATCATCGCCACGGCCGTCTAACCCCACCCGCCGCAACACGGCCTCGGCATCAAACCCTTTTACGGCAAACAACCGGGCAAAAAGATTCAGGTTTTCGCGGGCGCTTAACTGCTCATATAGATTGGTCAATTCAAAGCAGATGCCAATTTGAGCCTGCACCTTTTTGGGTTTTTGGGTAACGTCCATGCCCAATAATATGGCCTGGCCATTTTGCGGCCGTAACTGCCCGGTCAGCATCTTCACCGTGGTAGATTTTCCGGCGCCGTTGGGGCCTAAGAATCCTAGAATTTCCCCCTTGTCCACATGGAAGTTGATGTGGTCTACGGCCAGAAGATCCCCATAACGATAGGTCAATTCTTGGGCGATAATCGCTTTTTCAGTCATGATACCTCCTCTTTTTGTAGAAGCACCAGCCATGACAATATACGGTTCCAGTAGCGCATGGTTGTATAGTTATCCAGCCTGTGTCTGGCGCTGCTGGCCAATAGACTTATTGTAACAGATGGGGCCATATGCCGATATTGAGCTTTGTCATGTTCACGTGGCTGCCGAAGCTTTTATGACAAAGCTCGCCTGACTATGAGCCTTGCCTTAACCTGATGGCTTTTTCTTTGGCGGCAGGCCGGGCACACGTTAAACTCCTTTTAGGATAGGGAGGTTGCTCAAAGCAGCAACCTTTTCTTCATTGGGTATGTCTGTGGGAAGAGTAGGGATTGTGTTGGGAATCGGCTTTATGCTGGCAATAGCGGCCTGTCAACCACAGGTGGTGATGGTAGAAGTGACGCGGCTGGTAGAACCAAGCGCGCCGTCTCCGGCGACACCCAGTCCGTCTACCCTTGAGGTCACCCGGCTGGTTCCCCAAGAAGTGACCCGGCTCGTCCCCCAGGAAGTGATCATTACCGTAACGTCGGTGCCCGTTGGTGCGCCAACACGGCCGTTACAGTTATTGTTTTCGCCGGTGGCCGACACGGCCGTGCTCATGCAGCGCGCTCAACCATTGGCCAATGCTTTGGCCGCCGCCACCGGCCGCCATTTTACCATTGGCATTGTGGATGATGAGCAGACGGTGATTGACCTGATGTGTGCTGCCCCGGCAGACACCCTGGGCTTCCTGTCGGCCGGCGGGTACGTGCTGGCCCACGAGCAGTGTGGTGTAATCGCGGCCGGTGTGGGCGTTAATGCCACCGGCCAGCCCTGGCAGATGGGGATGATCGTAGCACGTGCAGACAGCAACATTCAAACCCTGGCCGGTTTAGCCGGCAAAACCTGGGCTACACCTGATGAAACCAGCCTCCCCACCACGTTGTATTTCCAGGCACTGCTGGCGGACGCGGGCGTCACGCCCGGTAACGTCACCGTTGTTCCTGGTGACAGCGCCGCCATGTTGGCAGTGTTAAACGGGGAAGTAGACTTTGCCACTGCCAGCTTTGTGCCTCCGGTGATGCCTTATGAAACCCGTGCATGGGTCTATGGGGAAGATGACCCGGAAGTGTGGCGGACGACGGGCATTTTGCCGGGCCGCAGCGGCATTGGTTTTGTCATTGTCAACGGCGGGCCGGAAAATGGCGGTTACCGGGTGCGCGACGCCCGCAGCGGCATCTTGGACACCAACCGACTGGTTTTCCGAGATACGGAGATAGTGGCTTTGAGCGCCCCCATGCCCAATGAGACCATTGCCTTTGGGGCAGAATTCCCGGTAAGTGTGGCTCACCAGGTCACGGCCGTCTTAGCCACATGGGGCGCGTCTGAAGCTTGCCGCGCTTCACTTTGCGCCAGCGACGTGTATGGCTGGTCGGCCATCGCCCCGGCGGCTGACGCCGAGTATGAACCATTGCGTTTTATGGCTGACACGTTGGATTTGTCAGCAGAGGATTTGTTAGGTAATGATTAACGTTGCCGTCATTATTGTAAGCTGGAATGTGCGGGATTATCTGGTCAAGTGTCTGAGCTCTGTCTATACCGAATTTAAACGTTCGGGGTTACAGGGTGAAATATGGGTGGTGGACAATGCTTCCACTGACGGCACGGTTAATTTGCTGGCCGATCTGTTCCCACAGGTGCATTTGCTGGCCAATGATCATAATCCCGGTTTTGGCGCGGCCAATAATCAGGGTATGCACGCGGCGGCGGCCTGCAAACCACAATATTACTTTCTGTTAAACCCGGATACCGTCTTGCAGCCTGGGGCGCTGAAGGAACTGGTGCGCTGCCTGGATGAGCGCCCCGACGGTGGCATGGCCGGGGCGAGGCTGGTCTATGGCGACGGCCGTTTTCAACACAGCGCCTTTACCTTTCCTGGCCTGGGGCAGCTGGCGTTTGACCTGTTTCCTTTGCCCGCCCGCCTGTATGAAAGCCGCTTAAACGGCCGTTACCGCCGCTCCCTTTACCAGCGTCACGGCAAACCGTTTGCCATTGACCACCCGTTGGGCGCTACCATGTTGGTGCGCGCCGAAGTGGCTGAAGCTACCAAAGGCTTTGACGAGAATTACCACATGTATTGTGAAGAAATTGATTGGAGCTGGCGGGTACGGGCAGCCGGTTGGAAGATTTATGCTGTGCCCACCGCCGAGATTGTACATTACGGGGGTGAAAGCACGCGCCAGGTACCGGCGCGTTCGGTGGTTCATTTGTGGCGCAGCCGGGCACAATTATACCAGCAGCATCACGGCCGTATGACGCTGGCCATCGCCCGTAAACTGGTGGTCCGGGGCATGCGTCGCAAAGTGGCCCAGACAGATGACCCCGAGCTCAAACGTGCATACGAAGAAGTCATTCGCATCTGGCAGCAGACGCCTGAAACCGTGGATGGGGCGGCCCCCGGTGTGCCCGTGACCAGCAGTAAGTGACGGCTGGAGGTAGGTGTCAATGTCTGCTTTACAGCCCCCACAGTTAACGGCTATCATTCTCACACTCAATGAAGCGAGACACGTCCAACCCTGTATTAAAAGCTTGGGTTGGGCCGATCGTGTTGTGGTCTTTGATGCTTACAGCCAGGATGAGACGGTGCCCCTGGCCAGCGCTGCCGGTGCCGAAATTTACCGCTCCCCCTTTGAGAATTACGCCCAACAGCGAAACGCCGCTCTGGCCGCCATCCAGACCGATTGGGTCTTTTTTGTGGATGCTGATGAACGAGGCACCGCGGAATTAGCCGCCGAAATTCGCCGGGTCACCGGCAGCCGGGGGGAGACGGGTTGGTACGTGCCCCGGCACAATGTCATTTTTGGCCGGCTGACGCGAGGTGCTGGCTGGTACCCTGATTATCAGTTACGGTTGTTTAAACACGGCCATGTGCGGTATGAACGCCCTGTGCATGAAATTGCGGTCGTGAATGGGGCTGTGGGCCATCTGGAAAACCCGCTCATTCATTACAATTACCAGGATGTGGCCCACTTCCAGACCAAACAGCGGGCGTACACGGCGTATGACGCCTCTATGCTTAAAGCTGAAGGGGTCCGGCCCAAACCACACACCTTCATTTTGCAGCCGCTGCGCCACTTTTATTGGCGTTTTATTGCCCTGGGCGGCTATAAAGATGGCCCCCATGGGCTGCGCCTGAGCCTGTACATGGCCTATTATGAATGGGTGAAGTACCGTAAACTGGCGGCGCTCTGGCGCCAGCCATAGCGTATGGTGTGTAAATCTTTAAGTGGTGAGTGAGCGCTATGAAACCAATCGGCGTCGATTGTATTTTTGACCCAGAGGGCACCGTTCAGGTACGGCGGGTGTTGGTGGACGGGCAGTGGCAGCGTGTGGGGTCAGGGCGGCAGTGGGTAGACAGCCACGGCCGTCACCTTCTGGTTATGTTCCCTGATAACCAGCCCCAAGAACTGCTGCTGCGGGCAGACACCCTCACCTGGGCGTTGAAGCCTGTATCCCGGCAGCCACAATGGGTGTAAGGTGGCTCAGGTGAGGTGGGGGATGATCACCCGGTAGAGAGCGTATACGTCTAACACCACCAGCCCCAGGCCCAGACCGACGGGGAGCATATAAAACAACCAGGCAAAACGGGGCAGCCACGGCCGGACCAGCAGCCAGAGACCCGTTTCCCATCCTACGGCCAGCCCCAGGCCGATAGGGATTAAGGCCGGGAACAAGTAACGCCCCTGATGCTGGACAAACGTCAGGTTATAGCCCACGTGCAGCCCCACCGTCAGCAGAAAAAGTAAAAGCAGTAAAAAAAATTGAAGATGCCAGCTGGAAGCTTGGCATGGAGAAAGAACCAGCCCTTCGGCGGCGGCCCCTTTTGGGGGAGCAAAACGGGGATGAAGGGATCGCTTACCCTGTGACCATACAAAGGGTGTTAACACCAGGCCCAGGACGGCCGTGCCCACCAGCAGCCATAACAACGGGTATAACCAGGGCGGGTTGAGCAGAGGCAGGGCCATCCAGCCAAACTGCCCCCAGAAGCTGTTAAACGTCGTCTGCCCAAACCGTTGTACAGTGCCCAGCAGGCCATAGAGGGCGACCCACTCTGTCGTGCGGATTTGGCCGATCACCACGGCATCATGGCGAGCTTTGCCCATAAAATCCAGGCCACCATACACAGCTATGTTGCGCCCCCACCACAAAGCCCCCAGCAAAAGCGCCGGGCCAAACAGTTGTAGGCTTTGGCGTATGAATGCTCGCCATTGGCCCCCATACCGCCACACCAGGGCTGCCCCCACCACCGGCGCCATCAGGTAAACGGTGCCTTTTGTCAGAAACCCTAACCCCAACAGTGTGCCCATAGCCAACAGCCGCGCCGGCTGCGCCCCTGGTGATTGTGCCCAGCGCAGCAGCACGCTTAAAATAGCAGCGATGAGCAGTTCGGCCAGGGCGTCATTGTTGACGGAGGCCATGATAGCCATATGCTGCGGCAAGAAGGCCACAAACACGGCCGTTGTCCAGGCTACCCATGGCTGCCGCGGAAACAGCAGCCCGGCTGCCCCATAGGCCAGTATGACTACACCCGCCCCCAACAGCACGGAAACCAGCCGCATGGCAAACAGGGAACCGCCGGTGAGCCGATAGATAGGTGTTTGCAGCAGATAATATAACGGTGGCTGCCAATCTTCATAGGTGATGGTAGAAATGTCATAACGCGGGTCAAAACCAGAACTGATGATTTCATGCCGATACGCTTCATCATAGTCGCCCAAGGCCATAATGGGCAAACGGCCGTCAGCTAACTGGCGCACATAATTATAATGGGCTGGTTCATCCGGGGCCTGCCAGGCTGGCGTTTGCCTGGCGTATAACACGCCAACCAGCACATAAATGGTTACAATTACCAGCAGTGGGTAAAATTGACGCATGGGCATGATCATAACCTATTTTCAGAAACGTAAAACGTAGTATCAGTTTTCAGTCAGCAGTGTACAATTTTCAGTGCCGGCCTACCTCTGGAAATAGTCTACTGAAAACTGATGACAAACTTCTGATGACTGGTAGTAGGTCCTTCATGTTAGCAGAATGGGCAGTTATTTTTAGCCCGGTACTCAGTAGTACCAACGGGGGATAACTCATTATCCCCTACCTGAGTACCATCTTCACAGCTTTGACGGCCGTAGCCAACATCACCTGCCCCCACCCAAGGCAGATATGGACCAACAACAGCACACCCGAATAGCCCCACCCAAGGTCATGATCTACGTGACCGTTTTGGCGTTCCTGGTTGTGGTCCGGCTGCTGATGCCTATGTTGCGTTGGCAGCCAGCCTCCGATTTGTATGCCTTATGGGTGTTTATTGCTATCAGTCTGGCCTTATTTGTGGGGGTTCTGGCCCTGGTGCGTTTTTATACCCGTAAAGATGGCGTTTATTTTTTCATCGGCGTAGGGTATGTGGGTGCCGGCTTGTTGATGGTGTATTACCTTTTTTTATTCCGGCAAGCCGCGGTCGATCTGGACGCTAATGCCAGCCAATTTGGTTATCGGTCTACGACGGTGGCAGCCATTTTCCTGGCGATCTTTCTGGTAGGAAGCTGGGGCAGCTGGCTGCGCACCCGCGGTTGGCGCCGCACACCCAGACGATTCTGGGTCGTGGTCACGGCCTTCCTTCTGCTTAACATTCTTCATTTTGCCGCCTTACCTGCGTTGACCGGATTTGACCTCAATAATTTTGAAAACCTGGCCACGGCCGTAGCCGCCACATTTTTCCTCATAGCGCTCCTGGGATATTTGCAAAAAGGGCACTGGCCGCGTGATGCCTTTGAACATTGGCTCATCATCGCCCTCATCATTATGGTGGGCAGCCAGACGCTTTTTATTGCCTACGCCCAACACCTGTTTGATGCCATGGTGGCCGCTGCCCTGGTGCTGCAGGCGCTGGCCAACCTGTGCGTTTTTACCGGTCTGCTTATCAACATCATTTCTATTTTCCGCCGGGCGGAAACGATGGCCACGGAACAGGCCACCATCAACGAAGCTCTGCAGCGTGAAGTCGCCGAGCGTAAGCGTGTGGAGGCCGCTGAACACCGGCAGCGCCAGTTAGCTGAGGCGCTGCGTGAAGTGGGGATCGCCCTCAGTTCCATTCTAGATTTTGACCGGCTGTTGGATATTTTGCTTGACCAGATCGCTCGTGTGATGCCCTATGACACTGCCAATGTCATGCTGGTGCATGGCGACGAGATTAACATAGGCGTTACTCGTGGTTATGGGCAAGACATCCGCCCTGGCGTCCCCCAAAATTTCCCCGTGACCCGTATGCCCAGCTTGCAGCGTATGGTAGAGACCCAGGAACCGGTTATTGTGCCCGACACGGCCGTGCATGAACTGTGGGTCAACCCTGAAGAATCGCCTCATGTGCGATCCTGGGCCGGCGCCCCCATCAGCATCAAAGGGGAAGTTATCGCCTTTTTGGCCCTGAACAACAGCCAGCCCGGCTTTTACCACCCGGAAGACGCGGCCCGCCTTTCGGCCTTTGCCGGTCAAGCGGCTGTGGCCTTTGAGAATGCCCGTCTTTATGAACAGGTCAGGCAGCGCGCTGAGGAATTGTCTACACTTAATACCATCAGCCAGGCCGTCTCCTCAACGTTGGACCTCTCCCAGACACTTACGGTTATCACGGGAAGCACCGTGCGTTTGTTGCACGTGGAAGCGGCCTCTGTGGTTTTGTTAGACGCGGCTGCTGGTGATCTGTTTTTTGCCGCTGCCTCTGGCCAGGCGGCTGATTTTGTAAAAGGGCAGCGGCTGGCATTGGGCCAGGGCGTCATTGGCTGGGTGGTGCAGCATGGTGAACCGGTTGTGGTTGTGGATACCCGCCATGACAAGCGTCACTTCACCGACTTTGACAAAAAGAGCGGTTTCCTGGCCCGCTCCATCCTTTGTGTCCCTCTGCAAACCAAAGGCCAGACCATTGGCGCTTTAGAAGCGATCAACAAAGACACGGGTACGTTTGATGAAGAAGATTTACGCTTGCTGACCCGTCTGGCAGCACCGGCGGCTAACGCCATTGAGAATGCCCAGCTTTTTGCCCAGGCGCAGCAAGAAATTGCCGAACGCACCCGCATCGAGAATGCATTGGAAGCCGAGCGTTCCCTGCTGGCCCGCCGGGTGACCGAACGCACCGCTGATCTAAGTAGAGCCAATGCCGAACTGGCCCGCGCCGCCCGGCTAAAGGATGAGTTTCTGGCCAGTATGAGTCATGAATTACGCACGCCGCTTAACGCTATTTTGGGCATCTCTGAAGCGCTGCAGGAAGAGGTGTATGGTCAGCTGAATGAAAACCAGATCGTTTCCTTGCGCAGTATTGAAGAAAGCGGTCGTCACCTGCTGGCATTGATCAATGACATATTAGACCTGTCTAAGATTGAAGCCGGAAAGCTGGAGTTGGAATTAACCCCTGTGCCGGTGGAGATTGTATGCCAGGCCAGCCTGCGGATTATTAAGCAAAACGCGCACAATAAGCGGTTGACCATCCATTCCTCCTATGACAGTGTGGTCACCACCATTCAGGCAGATGAGCGGCGTATGAAGCAAATTTTGGTGAATTTGCTCAGTAATGCCGTCAAGTTCACGCCAGATGGCGGGGAAGTTGGCCTGGAAGTTGTGGGAGATGAAGCGGCAGATACGGTACACATTGCAGTATGGGATACGGGAATTGGCATTGCTGAGGAGGACATGCCCCGTCTCTTCCAGCCCTTTGTGCAGCTAGACAGCCGTCTGGCCCGCGAGTATGGTGGTACCGGGCTGGGGCTGTCTTTGGTGCAGCGCATGATGGATTTACATGGCGGCTCGGTATCGGTGGTCAGCAAACCGGGAAAAGGCAGCCGTTTCACCATCTCTTTTCCATGGCGCATCAGTGCATTGTTGACGCCGTTGGAGCAGGTGCAGCAGGCAGGGGATGAGATGGCGCTGCCGTTTCGGTTGGCATTGGTGGTGGATGATTCGCCGGCGGCGATGGGGCAGATGAAACGCTATTTAAATGAGCTGCAGATTGACGTGGTTTCCTGGCAACACGGCCGTGGGGTGGTCGATCAGGCGGTAGAGATGCTGCCAGACGTGATCGTGCTGGATATTTTGCTTCCGGATATCTCAGGTTGGGAAGTGTTGGCCGGGCTAAAGGCCCATCCTCGCACACGGCGGATTCCGGTGGTCATTGCCTCGGTGATTGATGAGCGGGAAAGCGCCCTGATTGCCGGTGCCGCCGATTGTTTGTTAAAACCCGTAACCCGGCAGCAGCTGCATGCCGTGTTACAGCGGCTGCTGGCACATGGGCAGCGCTTGCAGACACGGCCGTTGCCTTCTGGCCCAGATGGCCTCATCGACCAGCAAAAATCGTCACCAGAACGGCCGCGCATCTTGTTAGCCGAAGACAATGAAGCCAATGTCAATACCTTTTCTCACTACCTGATCGCCAAGGGGTATGATATTATCGTGGCCCAAAATGGGCGCGAAGCCATTGAGCGCGCCAAAGCGGAAAAACCAGATCTGATTCTTATGGACATCCAAATGCCAACCATGAACGGACTGGAGGCCATCCGTGAACTACGCGCCGATGAGACAATGCGCACTGTTCCGATTATCGCCGTTACAGCGCTGGCGATGCCTGGTGATCAGGAACGCTGCCTGGCGGCCGGCGCCAATGACTACATCAGCAAACCTGTTAGCCTGAAAGGGTTGTTAAACCGGATTCAGGCTCAGCTGAATTAGGACGTGTTGACATTTCTTCTAGGGCAAAGGCAATCAACTACCTCTAGAAATGTCAACACTACCTAGTAATCAGTTAAGAGAGGTTCCTATTAACGAAATCCCCCAGATCCTCATCGTCGATGACGAGCCAAGCGCGCGGCAGACCATGGAGATGCTGCTGCTGCGTGAAGGGTATGAACTGTATTTTGCCGCTGATGGGTATGAAGCACTGACACACCTGGACGAAGATGAAGCCGACGTCATTTTGCTGGATGTGATGATGCCCGGCATGGATGGCTTTGAATTGTGTGAGCGGCTGCGGCGAAACCCCAAGTGGCAGCATGTGCCCATCATCCTGGTGACAGCCCTGGATAGCAAACAAGACCTGGCACGCGGCTTAGAGGCTGGGGCCGATGACTTTTTGCAAAAGCCGTACAATGGGCTGGAACTGCGGGCACGGGTGCGGTCGATGCTGCGCATCAAACAGCGCCATGATGAACTGGAAGCGGCACTGCAGCTGCGCCATGATCTTTCAAACATGATCGTGCATGATATTCGCAGCCCGCTCTCCTCTATCATGATTTATTGTGACTTGTTGGAAGGGGAGTTGGGGGGACAGTCAGAGACGTTGGATACCATTCGCGGTGAAGCCAACCGTTTGAGCGGTTTCCTGACGGATATGCTGATGATGGCCAAGATGGAAGGTGGCCGCCTGATATTGGCCCGCGCTAAAGTAGATATGAATGAATTGGCGAAAGCGACGGCCGATAGTTTTAGCCAGATGGCCCGGCTAAAAGATATCGATCTGTCCTTGGACCTGCCCGAAACCAGCAACGCGCTGTCTGTTGATCCCAGTTTATGGCGGCGGGTGCTGGATAACCTGATCTCCAATGCGCTTAAGTTTTCCCCCACCGGGGGAGCGGTGACGGTGCGGGTCACCTATCCGGAGAACGATCCTGCGGCGGCGTTGGTGTCGGCCGTACAGGTGCGTATTCAAGTGATTGACAATGGCCCGGGCATCCCTGAAGAACACCGGGAGACGGTCTTTGACAAATTTAAGATCGTGGCCTCCAAGCGGCGAGACGTATCCCAGGTAGGGTTGGGGCTCACTTTCTGTAAGATGGTGGTTGAAGCGCATGACGGCCGTATCTTTGTAGAACGTAATAAGCCGCGTGGTTCTGTTTTTACGATCGAGCTTTAGGGCTTGTCTGGAAACAAGCTGCGGCATTGATGGACATACCTCAAATCACTCTCAAAGGAGAAAATGGTGAATTTTTATAGACCAGCAAAATCTACGTGGCGACGTGTTGTTTTTTTGGGTGTTGTGTTTCTTCTACTGGTCGCCGTCGTTTCCAGGCAGGCAACGGCCAGCGTATGGGCCAGCCCATCGCCCGATGACCTGTGGGTAGACGTGACTGAAGCCACAATTAACGCCACCCGGCAGTTGCATCCGGATCAATACCGTGTCCTGAGGCTAAACACGGCCGTTATGCAGGCGCAGTTGACCCAGGCGCCGTTGGAATCTACAGTGCCGGCCGCTGGCAGCCCGGTGATGGTGTATTTACCGCTGCCTTATGAGGGTTACGGCCGTTTTCAGATCATCGAGTCACCCATCATGGCCCCTGAATTGGCGGCCAAATACCCTGGGATCAAAACCTATATAGGGCGCGGCCTGGATGATGTGACGGCCGTAGCCCGCATCGATTGGACTCAGTTTGGGTTCCATGCCATGATACTTTCTACTGAAGGCACGGTTTTTATAGACCCCTACAGCCGCGAAGATATTAGCCACTATCTGGTCTATGACCGGCAAGATTATACTCAACCTAGCAGCCCCTTTATTAAACACGAACCCTTAGGCGACAACAGTGACGTTGAAGCGCTGGTAGCGGCGCTGCGAGTCAACGGCGGGCTGCCTTCCGGTGACGAACTGCGTACCTACCGCCTGGCGATGGCCGCCACCGGCGAATATACACAGTTCCATGGGGGCACCGTTCCCGCTGGCATGGCGGCCATTGTGACCGCTATGAACCGTGTCAACGGCATTTATGAACGTGACCTGGCGGTGCGCATGGTGCTGGTGGCTAACAACGACCTGATCGTTTACACCAACCCGGCGACTGACCCCTATACCAACAACAGCGGGGGTCAGATGTTGGGTGAAAATCAGGCAAACCTGGACGCCGTTATCGGTAATGCTAACTATGACATTGGGCACGTTTTTAGTACCGGCGGTGGGGGCATCGCTTCCCTGGGCGTGCCCTGCCGCACAGGGCTTAAAGCGCGTGGTGTAACCGGCTTATCATCGCCCATTGGTGACCCTTTTTACGTCGATTACGTAGCCCATGAGATAGGGCACCAATATGGTGCTAATCACACATTTAATGGCAATGCCGGTTCATGCGCCGGTGGCAACCGCAATGGTTCTACCGCCTTTGAGCCGGGCAGCGGCACCACCATTATGGCGTACGCCGGTATTTGTGGCGGCCAAAACATACAGTCAAACAGCGATGATGATTTCCATGGTGCCAGCTTTGATGAAATACGGGCGTATACTGTGCAGGGGCTGGGCAACACCTGCCCGGTTATCACATCTACGGGTAATACGGCACCGACTGTGGATGCCGGCAGCGACTACACCATTCCGGTGAACACTCCTTTTGTGCTAACAGGTTCGGCCACCGACGCCGAAGGTGATCCCCTGACCTATGATTGGGAAGAGTTTGATCTGGGCCCGGCCGGCCATCCTGATACCCCTGTAGGCAACGCCCCCATTTTCCGTTCGTTTGTGCCGGTGACGGTGCCTTACCGCATTTTCCCGCAGATGTCAGATATTGTGAATAATACCCATACCATTGGTGAACTTCTCCCCAGTTACACCCGGGTCATGAACTTCCGCCTGACGGTACGTGACAATAATGTCTCTCCCAGCGCCGGGGGGGTCAACTATGACATGATGCAAGTGTCGGCCACAGGCGGGGCGGGGCCGTTTCAAGTGACGGCGCCCAACACGGCCGTCACCTGGAACAGCGGGGATATAGAAACCGTCACCTGGAATGTGGCCAACACTGACCAGGCACCTGTGAACTGTGCCGCGGTGGACATTCGCCTTTCTACGGATGGCGGCTACACATATCCGGTCACCATTGAGGCTGGTGTGCCCAATGATGGCGCCGAAGATGTGGTTGTGCCTTTCCTATCTACCGCGCAGGCACGCATTCAGGTGTTCTGTTCTGATAACATCTTCTTTGATATTTCCAACACCAACTTTACCATTGTAGCCGTAGACCAGGCTGTGTTGTACATAGACAAAAGCGCGTCGGCCAGTGGGCCGGTGCTGCCGGGTGAGGCGCTGACGTACACCATTGCCGTTAGTAATACGGGCAACATCACAGCTACTACGGCCGTGACCGATGTTTTCCCGGCTGGCCTTATCAACCCGGTTTGCAACGGTGTGCCCGGTGACCTGGCAGTCACGGTAGATATTAACCCCGCCAGTCAGGCGGCGTTTGTCTGTACCGCCGAGGTTGAGCCATCATTGGCCGTGGCGATCACGAAAGTGGTTGATCAAACCACGGTAGCCGCGGGCACGGCCGTGACCTACACCATCACCATCACCAACCCCCATGCCCTCACCTTAACCAATGTGCTGGTGAATGATCCAGGTGTGGCTAGTTGTTCCCCGGCGTTAGGTACGCCTATTACGCTGGGCCCGGCCGCCAGCCAGGTGTACGTTTGTGCCAATAACATCATCACCAACACCACGACCAATACAGCCACTGTCACCGCCGAACTGGTGTTGGTTAATGTGGCTACGGCCACAGCACCTGAAGCGCCCAACAGCCCCGTCACCAGCGATCCGGCTGTGCTGGCCGTCATACTGACGGCTGATGCCAGTGTCACCGTAGCCATCGCCACCCAATACCAGCTGTACTTGCCGATTGTGTGGCGCGAAGATTAATGGCTGTTTGGTAGACCAATCATTGGCTAACAGTTCACTGAATAGTGAAGGAAGGACCTTTTTGACAACCACCCACCCGGTGGCTATAATCCTAAGTCGCTGTGTGGGTTTTTCACCACTCCCCATACAATTAAAACTACAACCAGCAGCAGCGATGGTCCTACAGCCATCTCTGTGGGCTGGTTATTTTATTGGAGGTACTTATGTACGCAATTGTTGAAAGTGGTGGTCGGCAATACCGCGCCGAAGTGGGCAACAGTTTTGTGACTGAAAAGTTGCCCCACGAAGTCGGTGAGCAGATTGAGTTAAACAATATCTTGCTCCTGGCTCATGGCGATGAGGTAAAAATCGGCCAACCCGCTGTTGAGGGTGTTACCGTGAAAGTGACCGTGGTGGAGCAGTTTCGCGGGAAGAAGATTTTTGTATGGAAATATAAGCCTAAAAAACGGTATCGTCATCGTCAGGGGCATCGGCAAAGTTATACCCGGCTCCGTGTGGATGAGATTGTAGTAGGTTAAGGAGAGTGCATCATGGCTCATAAAAAAGGGGCCGGTTCGAGTAAAAACGGCCGTGACAGTAATTCCAAGCGACTAGGCGTGAAGCGGTATGGCGGCGAAAGTGTCATTCCAGGGAACATTATCTTGCGCCAACGCGGCACCAAGATTAAGCCCGGCGAAAATGTAGGTCTGGGCAAAGATTTTACCATTTATGCCCTGGCCGATGGACAGGTGACGTTTGAAACGCGGCACGGCCGTAAATACGTCAGCGTCTATCCCGCTGAAAGTTAACCGGGGGCTTACACAATGAAAAGTGATATTCATCCTAAATGGTACCCTGAAGCTAAAGTGCTTGTGGAAGGTGAAGTTGTCATGACCGTTGGCTCCACCGTTCCGGAAATCCGCGTGGAAATTTGGTCAGGCACTCATCCGTTTTATACCGGTCAGCAGCGGTTGGTAGACACAGAAGGGCAGGTTGATCGCTTCATGCGCCGCTTGCAGAAGCGTGATTCTATGATGAAGCAGACCGAAACACAGAAAGAAAAAGCCAAACCGGTCAATCTTTCTGTCGATGCCATGTCGTTGGGCACTCGCGCCGAAAAAGCGCTGGAAGAAGCCGGCGTGACCACTGTGGGTGACGTGCTTAATCTTTTGGCCCAAGGTGATGATGCCTTGCTGGCTTTGCCCGGTATTGGTCAAAAAGCGCTCATTGACATTAAGCGTTTCCTGCGCGCCGAAGAGTTGATTGACTAACGATTAGCGTTCAGATCTGAGAGAGTATAGTAGCAGTCATCAGAAGTCAGTAACCAGTGTTCAGTGGACATTGACGGGCTGTTAGGCCCTACTGAAAACTGACCACTGACGACTGAAAACTGATTCCAGTAGCAGTCATCAGAAGTCAGTAACCAGTGTTCAGTGGACATTGACGGGCTGTTAGGCCCTACTGAAAACTGACCACTGACGACTGAAAACTGAACTAGAAACCTGACAGATCTCTCTGATAAAAAGGGCAGATACGGCAACGTGTCTGCCTTTTCTTGTTTATAGACCATCTTGTTATGGGCGGCTGCTTAAGCTTAAGGAGGCTCAATGGCCAAACATACCCGAGGCCGGGTTGAAGTGATTTGTGGCAGTATGTTTAGTGGCAAGACGGAGGAACTCATTCGCCGCTTGCGCCGGGCGCGTATTGCCAAACAGAAAGTGCAGGTGTTTAAGCCGGTGATTGATGATCGTTATCATGGGGAACGGGTAACGTCCCATAATGGCCTGGCGTTTGAAGCCCAACCGGTGCAGTGGGCACATGACATCATTGCCCAATTGGCGCCAGACACGACCGTGGTCGCCATTGATGAGGTTCAGTTTTTTGAAACGGCCGTTGTCGAAATTTGCGATATACTGGCTAACCAGGGCAAACGTGTTATCTGTGCCGGACTGGATATGGACTTCCGCGGGGAGCCATTTGGCCCCATGCCTGACCTCATTGCCCGCGCCGAGATGATAGATAAACTGCACGCCATTTGTGTAGTGTGCGGCGAAGAAGCCAGCCGCACCCAACGCCTTATTGACGGCCGTCCGGCGGCTTGTGATGATCCCATTGTGCTGGTGGGTGCGGCCGAAGTCTATGAAGCCCGTTGCCGCCGCTGCCACCAGGTAGGGGAAGCCCATCATGAACAGGTGTAATTGCCTTAATCAACAGTGTCTATGCATACCATGAATGTACTCATCCCCAATTTATACGATCATATTGACCGGGTATTTATCAGTGAAAGCCAGATTCAGGCACGGATCGGTGAATTGGTGGCTCAGATCGAGGCCGATTATGCCAGCGTAGCTGACTTGCTGCTCATTTGTGTGTTAAAAGGTGGGTACATTTTCCTGGGTGACCTGAGCCGGGCATTGTCACGGCCGCATTCCCTGGATTTTATGGGAGTATCCAGTTACCGTGGCGGCACACGCAGCAGCGGTGCGGTACAGATCATCATGGACCTGAAGCAGCCTATTGACGGCCGTCATATTTTGTTGGTAGAAGACATTATTGACAGCGGCCGTACCCTCAGTTATTTGCGCCAGAACCTGTTGGCCCGTCAGCCAGCCTCGCTAAAGATTTGCACACTGCTCAACAAACCCTCACGCCGCGAAGCGGATGTACCCGTTGATTACATAGGGTTTGACATTCCTGATGAGTTTGTGGTTGGTTACGGCCTGGACTTTGATGAGTTGTATCGAAATTTGCCTTTTATTGCGATTCTTAAGCCAGAACGTTTTGCTCATCTTCTTGAATGACGTATCATGTGCATTAGATTCCTGAGGTAAGAGGCAGTAACACCAGCTCATTGGGACCAATCATCTTGTGAATGATTTATCTCCTTATGCAGGGCGATGGGTTGCCCTGGTAGATGAAGAAGTAGCCGGGGTGGGGACCACGGCCGTGGCAGCCGCCCATGCCGCCCGCCGCAGCCGCCCCCGTGACCGCTTTCAGATACAGTACGTGGAACCACCCGGCGGCTACCCCTTGATCTTGCCACCATTGATGGACAGGCTGCGGCCGTTGTTGGCCCAGGAAGCACAGCCCGTTTACCTGGTGGGGGGTACCGTCCGTGACGCCCTGATAGGGCAGGTGAGTGGTGACCTGGACTTTGTGCTGCCGACGGGCGCCGTCAAGCTTTCCTTTCGGGTCGCTGACGCTCTGGGCATACCGGCATACGTACTGGATAAAGAGCGTGACGCCGGGCGAGTGGTTTTGCCAGACAGCCATACGTACCTGGATTTTACCTGTTTTCGGGGGCCGGATTTAGAGGCAGACCTGCGCGACCGTGACTTTACCATTAACGCCATGGCTATGCCGGTGGCGGCCCACACGGATGCCAGCCTGATTGATCCTACCGGAGGGATCGCTGATTTACGCGCTGGTCTTGTTCGTCATATTCACGGCCGTTCCCTGTTGGATGACCCGGTGCGTGCCTTGCGAGGGCTGCGGTTGGCCCTGCGCCTTCGTTTTGCCCTGGCCCCAGACACGGCCGTGGCCATCACCGAAGCGGCGCCGGCCCTGCATACCTGCGCCACCGAGCGTATCCGCGATGAACTGCTCAAACTGCTGCAGACCAGCCAGCCAGACACGGCCGTACACCAGATGCACACCCTGGGCTTGCTGCCCGTGATCTTGCCAGAGATGGCAGCCTGCGCCGGTGTTACGCAGTCACCGCCGCATAAGGAAGACGTACTTCACCACACCATTTCCACCTTGCGTTGGCTGGTGGTGCTTGAACAGAGTTTCGCCGGGCATGGCGTTCCAGAAGTGGCGGCCGTCCGCACAAAATTGGCCCCTTATGAGGCAAAATTACAGCTCCACTGGCAGCGTATGGTAGATGGTGGCTTAGACGGCCGTACCCTGCTGCGGCTGGGGGCACTGTATCATGATGTGGGCAAGCCGCCAACCAGAACGGTAGCAAGTGACGGCCGTGTTCGTTTCTTGAACCATGACAAGGTGGGGGCAGACATTACCGCGCGCCAGCTGCACCACCTGGTGTTAAGCAATCAGGCAGCAGCCTATGTGCAGCATATTGTTGCCGGGCACATGCGGCCCCTGCTGCTTAGCCAGGCGGGGCCAACCCTTTCGCGCCGGGCTGTTTACCGCTATTTTCGGGCCACGGGTGGCGCTGGGTTGGATGTGGCTGTACTTTCCCTGGCTGATCATCTGGCTACCTATGATGGCCCTGGTGATGCGGCCGCCTGGGAAACCCTGGTGTCGATTGTGGCTCAATTGTTTACCCATTACTTCGAACACCACGAAGAAACCGTAGCACCACCGCCGCTGGTGAACGGCCGTGATCTCATGACAGAGCTCCACCTGCCACCCGGCCCTGAAGTAGGTCGCCTGCTGCGCCTCATTCAAGAAGCCCAGGCCGCGGGCGAAGTTCATACCCGCGAACAAGCGATTCAGCTGGCACACCAAAGCACACATTAATCATAAGCATAAGCAATTACCCCTTACTTATTAAAAACGATATACTTCGATTATTATTTTCATCTACAAAACAATATCCCCACCACACGAAACAGGAGGCTATCATGAGCGAAGATACTCTGACAATTACTGATAATCGCACCGGGCGAACGTATGAAATCCCTGTTGAAAACGACACCATCAAAGCGATGAATCTGCGACAGATCAAAGTTAATGATGATGATTTTGGCATGATGAGCTACGACCCGGGTTTCACCAACACCGCCTCTACCAGGAGTACCATTACCTATATTGACGGCGTCAAAGGCATCTTGCGGTATCGCGGGTACCCCATTGAGCAGTTGGCAGAACATTCCAACTACCTGGAGGTGGCGTACCTCATCCTTTTTGGTGAACTGCCAACGAAAGAGCAGTACCAAGTTTGGGAATATGATATTTTGCACCATACCTTTGTGCATGAAAATATCAAACAACTGATGCACGCTTTCCGGCACGATGCTCACCCCATGGGTATGTTTATTGCCACCGTAGCCGCTATGTCTACTTTTTACCCTGAAGGGCGCAACATTCATGACCAGGACACACGCATGAAGCAAATTCAGCGGCTTATTGCCAAAGTGCCCACGGTGGCGGCCTTTTCCTACCGGCACAGCCGGGGCCTGCCCTATGTCTACCCGGACAATGACCTTAGTTACACCGGCAATTTCTTAAATATGCTGGATAAAATGACGCAGGTGCGGTATGAACCAGACCCCGTGCTGGAACGTGCCTTAGACGTGCTTTTTATTTTGCATGCTGACCACGAGCAAAACTGCGGTACGGCCGCGATGCGTGTCATTGGCTCCAGCCACACTGACCCTTACACGGCTATGGCTGGCGCGGCGGCGGCCCTTTATGGCCCCCTGCATGGCGGTGCAAACGAGGCCGTGCTGCGCATGTTGCTGGAAATTGGCGATGTGCAGCATATACCACAGTTTATTAAAGATGTGAAAAACCGGGAACGGCTGCTGATGGGCTTTGGGCATCGTGTCTATAAAAATTATGACCCCCGGGCGCGTATCATTAAGCGTATTGCCGATGAAGTCTTTGAGGTGACGGGGAAAAATCCGTTGCTGGCCATTGCGCTGGAATTGGAGCGTATTGCCCTGGAAGACGAATTTTTCGTAGAGCGCAACCTGTACCCGAATGTAGACTTTTATTCAGGCATCATTTACCAGGCAATGCGCTTTCCCATTGCCATGTTCCCGGTGTTGTTTGCCATTCCACGTACGGTGGGCTGGCTGTCACAGTGGGTAGAAATGTTGAATGATCCGGAGCAAAGAATAGCCCGGCCCCGCCAGATGTACCTGGGTGAAGAAAAACGGGACTTTGTCCCACTGGCCGAACGAGGGTAAAGTCATCGTTAAATTCTGCAGCAGCTCTAAAACACGGCCGTTTCCCCTGGGGAAACGGCCGTGTTTTTTGTTGACTTGTCGGTGGGGCTTGGACTTTTGCCTATAATCTACTTATGAAATGGGTGCAATACTATCATCGGCAAAGTCTGCGTACCAAATTGGTGTTTGCTTTTATGCTGACAGTGTCTATCCCCCTGGTGGGGGCCAGTCTATATGGCAACTGGATCACCAGCCAGGTGCTGCAATCCCGTGCTGTGGAGGCGACCCAGGCAGATTTGCGCCTGCGCCGCTTACAAATGGAAGAAGCCCTGCGTGGTGTAGAGCAAGACCTGTTGTTCCTTAGCCAGATGAACTCCATGACGGCGCTGCTTAACGAGCGTACACTAGACAACCTGGCCCGTGTCCAGGTGGATTTTGCCGATTTTGTTGTTACCCATCCCTCTGTTTTTCAGGCTCGTTATCTGGACGAAACGGGGATGGAAGTGGTGCGTATTGATGCCGGACCTGAAGGCGCCAGCCTGGTTCCGCCACCGCACTTACAAAACAAGGCCGACCGTTATTACTTTACCCACACCATGACCATGCCTCTGGGTGGCGTTTATATTTCGCCCATAGACTTGAACCGGGAATTTAGCCGAATTCAGCAGCCGCATACACCCACTATTCGTTATGCTACGCCCGTTTTTGCCGCCGACGGCCGTCGTGTTGGCATTGTTATCTTAAACCTGTATGCAGAGCCGCTGCTGCAATTTGCCAGAGGGGAAAAACTGGCGCTGACAGATGACGAGGGGTATTTTCTGACTCACCCGGATCCAGCGCTGGTGTGGGGCGGCCCATCTGACCTGAACACCAACGTGGGCGCGTTTACCATTTACCCGGAAGCGTGGCCACAAGTTCGCCAGCGTGATGTTGGTGTGATTACCCCTCAACCAGAGAATTGGGGGCAGGCCGTATGGGAATTTTTGATGCCGGTGCAGTCAGTAAATGACACCCGCCGTGTCCTGGCATATGAAGTGGTACAAGGTGGTAACAATCAATGGCATCTTATCGTGGACATGCCCCGCGCCAGTTTGTTTGCTTCCGTTTCCGCCTTTCGGGTCACGGCCGTGTTTATTATTCTTTGGGCACTGTTTATTGCGGCAATGATGGCTGTTGCCTTTTCTAGACAGTTAACCGACCCTATCCGCCGACTGACGGCTGATGTGCGCCAGTTTGGCCAGAAACGAGGCTTGTATTTAACCTGGCGCAAAAACTCTGCTGCTCCTTCAAATAATGAGATTGAGACCCTGACATTTGCCTTTTATGACATGTCGACGGCTTTAGACCAGCACATGTTGCAGCTTTCAAAGCTAAACCTGGCCGGCCACCATATTGCCGCCCGCCTGGAAAAGCCAGAACTCTTAACGGCCGTAGCGACAGCCATACGCCGCCTTTTCCCGGTAGATTACTTCGTTCTCACCCTGGAAGGTAATGTCCTCTATCGTGAAGGAGAGGCGAGTTGGGCCGCCTACCGCCATGAGCGGCTGACCCAGACGTTAATGCAAGACGCTCTGGATGCCGGTAACTGGACCATCATGGCCTTGTCTGCAGCCACACGGCCGTCTGGTTTTGTCTGCAGCGCCCCCATCTGTGTGGCCGGGCGGTTGGGGCTGATGGAGCTGTACGGCCGTGCCCCAATGCTTGGAGACAACATGACCGGTGAATTACTGGCCACGCTGGCCGTCCAGGTATCTGTGGCCCTGGAGAATGCAGAACTCGTAGCCCATCTGGCGCAGCGGCGAGCAGATTTGCAGACGCTGCTGGCGCAGTTGATGAATGCGCAGGAAGAGGAACGACGCCGGATCGCCTATGACATTCATGACGGACTGATTCAAATGTTGGTGGGGGTGCGGCTGCAACTGGTGAACTTTACCGCCGACCGGGAACGTGACGTCGTGCGGGCCACTGCCTCTCTGCAAAAAGGGATCGAGGGTCTGGGGAACTCAATTGTAGAAGCGCGCCGCATTATTGAGGGGCTGCGGCCGGCGGCGCTGGATGATCTGGGGCTGGTAGCTACCATCCATTATGCGGGCGAAGAGGCCGCGGCTGCCTGCGGCTGTACCCTAATGTTTACGGCCAACGTGCCTGACGGCCGTCTGCCGCCCACCCTAGAAACGACCGCCTTTCGCATTATGCAAGAAGCGATCACCAATGCCCGCAAATATGCCCAGATGACCTGTCTGTCCATTACCCTCAAGCAGGAAAACGCCCGTTTATACGTTGAAGTGCGGGACGACGGTCAGGGCTTTGACCTGGACCAGGTGGTGACGACCAGGGAAGGTGGGTTTGGTCTGCGCAGTATGCAGGAGCGGGCGCGCCTTATGGGCGGCAAATGTACCATTGTCAGTGAACCGGGGCGGGGTACGGCCGTGCAACTCACCTTACCGCTCCCTTTAAGCTAAAATAGCGGCATGGCAAAATCAATCACGGTACTCATTGCGGATGATCATGGCGTTGTACGTGAAGGCTTGCGAGCCATGCTGGAACGTGAAGGTTTCCAGGTAGTGGCCGAAGCAAGTACCGGTCGTGAAGCCATTGAACAGGTGAGTGCTCACAATCCCCAGGTGGTATTGCTGGATATTCGCATGCCTGATCTAGATGGCTTGCAAGCCCTGGCCGCCATCAAAGAGGCGCATCCGCATACGGCCGTTATCATGCTCACTTCCCACACCTACCCGGCGTATCTGGCCCGTGCCGTGGCTTATGGCGCGGCCGGTTTCCTTTCTAAAGAAGTAGACCCGGCTAAAATTCCGGCGACGGTGCGGGCCGCTGCCGAAGGAAATCATTTGCTGGACAGGGAGTTGTTACAGATGGCCCTGGCCACGGCCGTGGCTGACTACCCTACCCCCCAGACCACAGCCGAATTTACCCCCACCCCCGATGACCTGTTGACCGAAGCTGAACGGCGCGTCTTGCGCCTGATTGGCCAGGGGCTGGACAACACCGCCATCGCCCAATCCCTGCATCTTTCGCCCAACACCATCAAAACCCACGTCCGCCACATCTTTGAAAAGCTGCATGTCTCTGACCGTACCCAGGCGGCCTTGTGGGCTGTGCGGCACGGTTTTGCCTGATTGGTTTTGCCTGATTGCCTGTTAAATTCACCCCTCAGGGTGATCCCAATCACCCCACCGTGTGACGCGTTTACTCCCTCCTTCTGCCACACTATGGTTTGACCCTAAACTGACCGGTGTTTAACGCCTGTCAAAGTTCAATCCGGAGAAGGAGGTCCCCATATGCAAACACCTTTTAAACTCTTACTGGCTGGCTTGTTTGCCCTGCTTGTTGCTGCGGTGGTGAGCCTGATAAACGGTCGGCCTACGGCCGTATTTAGCGCCCAAACGGACGATCCCCCTGACAGGGTGACACAGGCCGCTTTTACGGCCGCCGGCTGCGGCGGCTGCCACGTCATTCCCGGCATTCCCAACGCGGTGGGCCAGGTAGGGCCAGATTTAACGAACATCGGCAGTGACGCTGCTAACCGGGTGGCCGGGCAAGACGCCGAAGCTTATATCCGCGAATCTGTGCTGAACCCTAATGCTTTCATCGCCCCGGTGTGCCCCGCCGGTGAATGCCCCAGCGACGTGATGCCACCTAACATGGCTGACCGCCTCAGCGCCAGCGAGTTTGACTACATCGTTGCGCACTTACTCACTTTGCAAGGGGAAGGCGTCACCAGCCCACCGCCTTATGAACTGACGCCAATTGAGATAACACGGCCGTCAGAAGCCAGCCTCACCCCCTTTGCCGAACCGCCCAAAACATATGAAGATGCCCAGGTTTTGCTGGGTAAATACCTCTTTTTTGACCCCCGACTTTCTGGGGATTCTAGTGTAAGCTGCGCCACTTGCCACCAGCCTGACAAAGCCTATGCCGACGGCCTGGCCCTCAGCGAGGGGTACACCAGCATGGGCTACTTCCGTAACACACCTACCCTCTACAACACCGTCTACAACGAGGGGTATCTGTATTGGGACGGCCGTCTGGATGCCCTGGATATGCCTACGACTGTTCGTGATCATCTAACCGAAGCCCACTTTATGAACAGTGACGGCCGTTTGCTGGTTGAACGCCTCAAACAGGTGCCCGAATACGTTCAGCTCTTCCAGGACGCCTACGGCAAGAACCCCTCCTTCGGCGGCGTTCTCAACGCCATCACGGCCTACGTTCACAGCTTGAACAGTGCTGCCACCCCCTATGATCTGTACCTGGCCGGGGAGCAGGACGCCCTGTCCACAGAGGCACTGGCCGGCCTGGAACTGTTTCAGGCCAACTGTGCCGCCTGCCACAGCGGCCCCACCTTCAGTGATGGCGCATTTTACGTCTCTGGCGTCCCTGAAAACGGGGACATCTGGGCAGACCCCATGCGGCACATCACCTTCCGCCACTTTATGCGCCAGCTTGGCGTGCCCAACTATCGTAACCTGGCAGCTGACGTTGGTTTGTATGATGTCACCAAAGAAGCGGCTGATTGGGGCGCGTTCCGCACAGCCCCCCTGCGTGAAGCCGCACACACCGCACCGTACATGCACAATGGCGTTTTGGGCACGCTGGCAGAGGTGGTTGACTTTTACAATGACTCATTAGCCCTGAACCTTACGGCCGCCGAGAAAGCTCAACTGCTGGCTTTCCTCAACAGCCTCAGTTCACCAGAACTACCCGCCGTGGAAGCAACCGATCAGCCCACATACCAACTGCGCACATTAGGAGACAACCAATGAGCGATAAGAATCAAAACCAAAGTGGCGACATGAAATCTTTTGTTATTGTGATGGCCTTCGGGTTGGCGGGCATGTTAATCATCATCGGTTTCGGTATTTTTTACTACACGTACCTGAATTCGTCAGCTCAAACAAAAACGACTGACGCCCCCACGGCCGTCACTGACGCCACGGGCACAGAAACGGCGGCAACAACAGTTACCGGGCCACCGCCATTAGCCCCTTTACCGCCAGTCAGCTTCCCGCCAGACAACCCCTACAGCATGGCCAAGGCCGAACTGGGGCGCCTGCTTTACTTTGACCCGCGCTTCTCCGGTGATGGCTCTATCTCTTGTAACTCTTGCCACCCGGCCAGTGATGGCAGTTGGAGCGTATCCAGCCCCATCTCTTTTGGCTACCCCGGCAGTACCCACTGGCGCAATGCCTCCACCATCATTAACAGCGCCTACTACAGCAGGGTCAACTGGGACGGCAGCGCTACCAGCCTGGAAAAACAGGCCAACGGTGCCTGGGGTGGTGCCGTGGCCGGGAACATAGATTCCGCCCTGGCAGAAGAGCGGCTGGCGCAGATTCCTGACTATGTGCGCCTCTTCAAAGAAGTGTATGGCACAGAGTACCCCACCTGGGGGCAGGCGCTGGATGCCGTAGCTACCTTTGAACGTACCATTGTCAGCCAGAATGTGCCATTTGACGCTTACCTTAGCGGTGATAGCCATGCTCTTTCTGATGAAGCCAAAGCGGGTTATGATCTGTTTGTCGGCCGGGCGAACTGTATTGCCTGCCACAACGGCCCGCTTATCAGTGATGACTCGTTCCACAACACGGCCGTGCCGGAAGCCCCTGAATTCACCAACAACCCCCTGAACCAGATAACCTTCCGGTATGAGCAGTGGGCCAAAGGGGTGACGGAAGAAGATTACAACACGGCCGTGGCTGATTTTGGCCTCTATTACATCACCAAGATGGAAAGTGACCGGGGCAGCTTCCGTACGCCTGGCCTGCGTGATGTTTGTTATACGGCCCCTTATATGCACAACGGCATTTTTAAAACCCTGGAAGAGGTAGTCGCCTTTTATAATGCCGGGGGTGGCAGCAGTCCCCATAAAGACCCGCTTCTTCAGCCGCTCAACCTGACAGACGACGAGCAGGCATCTTTAATTGCCTTCCTACAAAGCCTCTGTGGTGACAAATTGATCATCCAGGCGCCGGAACTGCCGCCATACGCCCCATCAGATATGAGCGAGGCCAGTGGCCCGTAGGCACTATTCAGTATTCAGTTGTCACTATTCAGTGGCAGGGAGTGATCAATCACTAACGACTGAATACTGAACACCGAATATAAAAGCCGGAGAAAAATTATGACTGAAAACCTTTGTGATCCTACTCAAACTGTCATTTCCCGCCGTGGCTTCCTCAAATTGGGGACGGCCGCTGTGGTGACCATTACCCTGCCCGCCTATCTGCGTAAGCCGGGCATGCCCATCACCTTTAAAGCCAATCTGGCCCAATATGAGCAAAAAGTTATTGCCAAAATGAGTGCGCTGAAGCCAAATGAACCGGTCGCCTTCAACTATCCCTGGGATGATCCGGCTGCCGCTAACTTCTTGATCATGCTCAACGAACCAGCCGGTGGTGGCATAGGCCCAGACCAAAACGTGGTGGCCTTTAACAGCTTTTGTACGCACCAGGGTGGCCCGCTTACCGGGCAGTTCCAGGGCAATAAAGGCATTGCTGGCCCCTGCCCCTTGCATTGGACGACGTTTGATATGACCCGGCATGGTATGGTCATCAGCGGCCATGCAACGCAGGGATTGCCCCAAATCTTATTAACATTGGAAGGTGATAACATTATCGCCACCGGTGTGATGGGCTTGATTTTTGGGTACGTTGATAACCAGGAAAACCCAGCTTAGGTGGCGGCTGCTGACGAGCTTCGCTCGTTTAGAAGAGCATGTCACCTTTCCAAGAGGAAACTATGTCAGACGAATACACTCCCCAAGACAGTGTCCCTATTCCCCCACCGGATGCTAACGTTTATACTACTGCCTGCGACTACTGCGTGGTGGCCTGTGGCTACAAAGTTTATACCTGGCCCACCGATAGCAAAAATGGCGGTCGTGCGGCCGAAGAAAACGCTTTTGGCCGGCCCATTGGTGGTATATTCAGCCCCTGGGTTAGCCCAAACCAGCACAACATCGTTTCTGTGGATGGCCAGCCGCACCATGCTGTTGTGGTAGCAGACTTTGATTCGGCCGTTGTCAACAAGGCAGGCAACCACTCCATTCGCGGCGGTACCCTGGCCCTGAAGTGTTACAACCCTGAAACCCCCACCCGTGACCGCCTGCAATACCCGCAAATCCGCGTCAAAGGTCAGTTGGAACGGGTAGATTGGGATACCGCCACCGAGGTGATGGCCGAAGTTTCCAAACATGTCCTTAAGAAATATGGCGAAGCCGCCTGGGCAATGAAAACGTACTCCTACGAATTTTTTGAAAACACATTTGCCATTACCAAACTGGCCTTTAACGCCATCAAGACCCCCGCCTACTCACCCCATGACAAGCCCAGCGCCGGTAATGACACAGCTGGTGTGGATGATAGCGGCATCATCACCTTTAGCGCCAGCTATAAAGATTGGGCCGAAGCCGATGTCCTCTTCATTTCTGGCACTGACCCATTTGAAACAAAGACCATCGTCTTCACCAGTTGGATTATGAACGGGCCAAAGTTGATCATGGCGCTGCCCCGCCGTACGGCCGGCGTAGCCTACGCCGAAGCCAACGGCGGCCTTTTCCTGCAAGTAAACCCTGGCTCTGATACCCTGCTGCATCTGGCCCTCATCCGCTATATTCTGGAGCAGGGTTGGGAAGACAAAGCGTTTATTGACCACTGGATCGCTTCCAGTTGGGAAATTGAAATGGGCATGGGGCGCGGCACACGCAACACTCCCTGGCAGTGGCGCACGACCTGGGGCAAACTGGGTGGCGACTATGACAGTTACCGGGAATGGATACTCAATTACGAACCGGCCACGCTGGCGTTTGCAGCAGAAGTTACGGGCGTGCCGGCAGAACAGATCATCCAGGCGGCGGAAATGCTGACAGGAGCCGGTGGAGAACGGCCGAAGAGCTCCTTTGCTTTTGAAAAAGGCAACTACTGGTCTAACAATTACACCAACACTGCCTCTTATGCGGCGTTGGGGCTGATCAACGGTGCTGGTAACCGCCCCGGCCGTATGATCAGCCGGATGGGCGGCCATCAACGCGGTTGGATGGGCGCCGGCTCTTATCCGCGTGAAAAGTCGCCAGAGAAGCTGCCCGGCCGCCGCAAGCGTGAACTGGATCTAGACCGTTGGGTAGAAGCAGGGCAGGTGCGTTTTGCCTGGGTCATTGGCACCACCTGGACGGGGGCGATGGCCGCCAGTCAGGAATTTGAACGCCGTTTCCGTGAGATGACCTCAGAACACCCGGTGCAAATCACCTCGTCAGATAAACAGTCCATCATCGCGGCTCTCATCAAGCGGGTGGATGAAGGGGGCATGGTTGTGGTCAACTCTGACATTTATCCGGTAGTGCCCATCAATACCGAATTTGCAGACATCGTGCTGCCGGCCGCTGCCTGGGGTGAGCATGACGCTGCCCGCAACAATGGTGAACGTCGCCTGCGACTTTACGCCAAGTTTTATGATGCACCAGGAGAGGCACAGCCAGATTGGTGGGCCATTGCTAAATTTGCGCAAAAGATGGGCTTTGAGGGGTTTGATTGGGAAGATGATAACGCCGTCTTTGAAGAAGCCGCCCGTTTCAGCCGCGGCGGCCATCGCGATTACTATGTGTTGGTGTGGCGGGCGCGGCAGTTGGGCATGAGGGGGCATGAACTGCTGCGTACGTTGGGCACACAGGGCATCCAGACGCCCATTCGCTGGGTCAATGGAGAGATGGTGGGCACAGAGCGGCTGCATGACTCGACGCTGGCACTGGCGGCACCGCAAGGGCCAACCATGCACCATAAATGGCTGACGCATTTCCATACCCATTCAGGCAAGGCCATTTTGAATAAATCACCCTGGGAATTGTTTGATGATTTCTACCAACACATTAAACCAGATCGCAGTAAAGGGGAGTTATGGTTGACCAGCGGCCGTATTAATGAAATCTGGCAGTCCGGTGCAGATGACATACGTAAGCCATATATATATAATCGCTGGCCAGATACGTGGGTGGAAATTCACCCCGACGATGCCATAGAATTTGGCATTGAAAGTGGAGATGAAGTGCGTATGTGGAGCGATCAGATCCTGGTACAAGACGGCGGCTGGATTTTGGTGAAGGGGGATGATATGTCCTTTACCAGCCTTATGGCGCAAGGGCTTATTCGCACCGGCCGTGGCGAGGCGCGTGCGGTGGCCATTGTATCTGAGGACACAAAACCGGGCGTGTTGTTTACCAACTTCCTACATCCATCCAGCCCGTCAAATTCGCTGGTGCACCGTGTGCCAGACCCGATTACAAATGCTTACCGCTTTAAACTGGGCAAAGCGTTTATTGAAAAAACAGGCGAGTCGCCCTATAAAAACTCCTTTGAAGCGATGACGTTTAAGGAGCGGACGACAAAACCGCAGTAAATATGATTGGCGATCAGGGAGGAACGATTGGAAAATCTCTAATCCCCGGATCGCCAATCTCTATGAAAAACATGACACAGCTTGCAGAATTACTCACACAATCGGCTGAACTGCACAAACATTTGTGTCCGCGCCAGGTGTTGGGGGTGCGGATGGGGTTGTTTGGTGGTGAACTGCTGGGTCTGGCCGTGCCCCAGGCAAAAAAGCGGCTGTTGACCATTATGGAAACAGATGGGTGTGGGGCCGACGGGGTTGCGGTGGCCACGAATTGTTGGGTTGGCCGGCGCACAATGCGTATTGAGGATTACGGCAAGATGGCGGCGACATTTGTAGATACCCGGACGGAAACGGCCGTACGTGTTTACCCTCACCCTCATTGCCGGGAAAGGGCGCTTACCTATGCCCCCGAAGCCAGGAATCAGTGGGAAGGGTATCTGTGGGGCTACCAGCGGATGCCAGTAGCTGAGCTGTTGGTGGCGCAGGTTGTGCAGCTGCGCCAGCCGGTAGCGGAGATCATTAGCAAACCTGGGGTGCGCACGTTATGTGATCGCTGTGGCGAGGAGATCATTAATCAGCGGGAAGTCATGTGGGGAAGCCTGACCATGTGCCGGGGGTGTGCCGGAGAAAGATATTACGATGAAACGCAAGGGCTGATGACCGATTTGCCTGGCAGCCCATGTCATCAGGAGGCGGACTCCCTTTTGCCCAAAGGCTCATGACGTTATGTTATAAAGGCTGACGGCCGTTAAACCCCGTATGTAACTCATGATAAAAAGCGATCTTCGGTTCGCCGTAGCGCCAACAGAGGTAAACTTCACGGCCGTTGCGTAAAGACAAAAAATCAAGCAACCCGGTGTGGATATCTTTTACCACACAACCATACCCCTGAATCTTATGCACCAGGGCCTCAATGACGGCAAAGTCTTGCACAAGTTGTGAAGGCAGGGTGCCGCCCACATTGCTGTGCAGATCCATAAGCAGCCCCCCCATCTCCAGGCTTAACCGGGATACTTTGGCCCGCCGTTCTACCAGTTGAGCCACCAGCGGCTCGATTTTGGGGAGCAGGGCATTTGCCTCTTCAACCGTGTAATACTTGGTAAGCATCGTGAAAAAATCATCACAAAAAAAGCGGGGCAACATGCGCCCCGCTTTGGTATTTGCAAACGGTGTATCGTTAGCCGCAGCCGCAGCCGCCACCGCCACTTTCCTCGTAGGCGCCGGCACTGTCTTTTGTCTTAAAAGAAGACCCGCAGCCACAAGAAGAAGCGGCGTTCGGGTTTTCAATCTTAAAACCACCACCCATGAGGCTCTCTTCATAATCAATGGTGGCGGCGTTCAGGTACATCATGCTGGTGGGGTCAATAAAGACCTTTATACCGCCCTGTGCAATCACATGGTCATAGGGACGAGGTTCAGCCTCCAGGGCCATGCCATACTGCATACCAGAACAGCCACCGCCAGAGACAAACACCCGCAGCCCATGATCAGGTACGGCTTTCTGTTCCAGCAACGTTTTTACCATTGCTGCGGCCGCATCTGTTAAATGAATTGTTTCTACTGCAGTTTGTTCCATCAGTTCCATGCTTTTACCCTCTTTGTTTATGGCAGGCCACTGCCAGATTAGTCAAAAGTTTGCCTAAATTTTAACAACGAAGCGGACTCGTGTCAATTTTTATCAACTTTTTCTTATAAACGCCGTGCGGTCAAGATGAAGGGCTGTTGTTATAACCCAGTCATCTCGTTGAACTGTTCAATAAGGGCATCAATGGCTGCCCCTTGCTGGTGGATGTTGTGCCAGTAGTGGCGGTCATACCATTGCGCCTGGATTTCCTCATAGGTCTTGCCTTGCTGTTCAACCCAGGTGTAATATTTCAGGTTGTGGATGCGCTGGCGTGTCTGATACGTTAATTCCTCCATATAATCAATGGTGGTGCCCAACAGGTAGCGATGGTAGATAACGGCCGCATCTGTTTCCGTAAGCGGCCCTCGATGAGCATTCAGCTCTCGCAGGCGGCTGCCGTACATCTCCATTGAATCGGTTAATGCTGTCAGGATCACATCATTTGGTCCCAATTCATAATACTTGGCCATTTTGATGGCTGAGAGCAGGTTGGCCGCCCCGGAAATGCCCAACAGGTGCAGCTGGCTGATCACAGCTTCGGGCACCCCCTGCTGCGCCAGATAGTGCTGCCCGGCTCGCTCGTTGAATAACCGGATCAGGCTGACAGGCGCTTCATCGTCAATGCCCATCACCATGTCTGTCAGGCGCACGTTATGAATCCAGGGAATGTGTTTGTCGCCAATGCCTTCAATGCGGTGGGCGCCAAAGCCATTGTTGAGCAGTGTGGGGCATTGCTGGGCCTCTGACGCTGCCACTTTGCTTGTAGGAAATAGCTCTTTCAGATAGTCACCACAGCCAATGGTCCCGGCCGAACCGATGGTAAACACGGCCCCAAAATAAATGTCTTCGGGGCCAAGTTCCCGCTCTAGCACATCGGCCATGGCCTGGCCGGTGACATGATAATGCCAGAGATGGTTGCCCATTTCTTCAAACTGGTTAAAGATAACCAGGTCCTGGCCTGACTGCCGCAGTTCGTTACACTTGTCAAAAATTTCTTTAACATTGGATTCCGTGCCCGGTGTGGTAATGATCTCTCCGGCCACTTTCTCCAGCCACTCGAAGCGCTCCCGGCTCATGCCCTCTGGCAAGATGGCGATCGATTCGCAGGCCAGCAGGGCGGCGTCATAGGCGCCGCCGCGGCAGTAATTGCCGGTAGAAGGCCAGACAGCTTTTTGGGCAGCCGGGTCAAACTGACCGGTAACCAGGCGGGGGACCAGGCAGCCAAAAGCGGCCCCCACTTTATGGGCGCCGGTGGGCAGCCATTTGCCCACCAGGGCAATGATACGGGCGTCTACCCCGGTCAGGGATTTGGGGAATTCCAGCGTGTTAACCTTGCCGAAACCGCCGCCATGAGGCACCGGTTCGTTTTTCCAGGTAATGCGGAACAGGTTTTCTGAGGCCTGGTCCCACAAGCCGATACTGGCCAGCCTGTTTTTAATGTCATCAGGAATCAGGGTCGGGTTACTCTGCTGGGCCAGGGTAGGAATGATGATGCGGCGTTCTCGTGCCCGCCGCACGGCGCTTTGTAATCCTTGGGGGTTAATGGTTAGGTCTATCATAATGGTTTAGACGATGAGATGATCATACAACATATCCAGGCTGAGATCAGGCACAACGGTTTCGTTGGTTTGCAGCGTCAGGCTGGCGGCGGCGGCCCCCAGCCGAATGGCGGCAATAGGGGAGAGGTCATTCAACAGGCCAAAGATGACGGCAGCGGTTACGGCGTCGCCGGTACCCGTGCTGTCTACCATTTCCATGTAGGAGGGGGGAAGATAGCCAGTTTCATCTGTGGTGGCATACACCAGGCCAAAGTCAAACAGGGTGACAACCACGTTTTTGACACCCTGGCGCACCAACGCCCGTGCCAGATCCAGGCTGGCGTCAGGAGCGTAACCGGTGTAGTCACACTGGCACAATTCGGCGGCTTCCACTTCGTTGGGAACGACGAGGTGAAATTGAGAAAGATACGGCCGTAACTTGTAGGCCAGCCGTGCGGAGGAAGGGTCTGCGCATAGAGGGACGCGGTACTTTTCACACAGGTTGACGGCCGTTTTCATGGCGTCTGGTGTCAGGCTGCCATCCATCATGACCAGGGCGGCATCCTTAAACAGGCTGCGATGTTGGTAAAGGTAAGCTGCGGTAATGTGATGCATGACGTGTACATCATCCAGGGCTACTGCCAGTGAGCCATCTTCATCCAGCACGGCCAGGTAAGTGCCCGTACTTTCACCAGCAATGACCTGCACATGCTCTGTATTAACATCGGCAGCGCTGGTTTGTTCCCGTAGTTGGCGGCCAATGAGGTCATCACCCACGGCGGATATCAGTATCACCTCAGCGCCCAGGCGCCCCAGGTTTTCGGCTACGTTGCGGGCGGTGCCTCCCCGCGTCACACGCACCCGGGCCGGATTAGACGTATTGGGTTCTAACCCGGCTTCTGGCTTGCCTTTGGTATCCAACAGGGTAGCACCTATAACCAGTACATGATCACCCATTTACCACTTTTCCTCGCTTATTTACCATTGACCATCTGTGATGTAGGCCGCCACAAGCCAACCACGATGCCAATGATTTTAGTTAAATCTACAAATTCTTCTTGCCCGGCTGCGGGAATACTCATCTCGCCGGTGGCCTGGTTACGGGCAAAGGTTCCCATAAACTCCTGTTCTGCTGGCGGAAAAAAGATGTCGCCAGTTTCCTGGTTGCGAACAAAAGGACCAGTTTTTATGGTTAACTCCCGTAAATAAATGCGATGACGCTGAGATGTTTGCTCAGATGGATGTGGTCGCAGATGAATTGTACCGCCACTTTCTGATTGGCACACTACAACAAGTGGTTGTTCTTCAGTAGGAGCTAAATCTGTTTGGTCTGGCTGCATAAAAACCAGCAGCCAATCATTTTGTTGAATTTGGGGGATATCGCCATCGGCGAGGCGTTTTTCTACGATGTACCAACGATAACGGCCGTCTACTTTTTGATGGCCATCGATGGGCATAGGATCATCAGACAAGTTGGTGCGGGGCGGCTGTGGCGCCCTTTCCGCTGTGTACTCAGATTCAGGGGGCGTGGTGTTTTCATGTTCTGCCGGACCTGTTATCATGTCATTTTCGGCCTTGAAGGCGTTATCTTGGGCTGTTGTGCCTGCGGGCTGAGCGTGCATTCTCTGGCGCAATCTCTCTTGCGCCTCATGGATATACTGCTCAATCTTTTTACGGAAAAAATCTTGCCTGTCTGACGGTGGGGCTAAACGAACGCGCCCTAATCCTTGCCACGCTTTAGCAAAGTTTATCATCGCCGCTTCGTAGTGAAGGGTAATGTCTTGGGCGTAGCCCCGGCCCAGGTGGGCCAGGCTTTGGGAAGCGGGCTCGTGGACAAACGACCACTGCCGCCAGGCCAGGTCAAACTGTTTTTCGGCCGCGTGGCATTCACCCTGGTAAAGATAAATGAGGCCAATGTGGAATTCATTCAGCCCACTTTGCCCGTAATCTCCCAGGGCGCGGTTAATGCGCTGGGATTGTTCAATGTCATGAACGGCCGTCTCATTTAAACCATCATGGAGAGCAAGACGACCGTACCTGAATTCAAAAGAGTCAAAGGTAAAAACTTCAGGATTGGGGTCAGGGTAAAGAATATTTAACAGCTCCCGCAGGCAGTGCACGGCCACACGCGTGCGGCTGTTGTTTTCATAGGCATTGGCTGACCGCTGACCACTCACGGTTTACCCGCTCCTTCCAAAGGTTGACCAGGCGGCAGGGTGGTGCTGGCCAACAATTGGCTGCGTATATCGGTGATGGCTGGCAGGACGTCATGGGTAGCGCGTGATTTTTCAGCCATACGTTCCAGCCCTTCCACCAGCCGTAGGGCCACAATATCGCTGGTACGGGTGGCGGCACCGCTGTGCCGGGCGCGTTGAATGCCCTCTAAAATGGCCTGGATCATAGCCACTTCGGCTTCGGCGCGGGCAATTTCTATTTCCTCCACGGCCGTGGCTTCACCGTCTACCCGGCTCAAATTTGCCTGCGCTTCCCAACGCGACTGCCAATATTTGATGTACAGCTCTTCAATGTCTTTTTGGGCTTCCAACCGCTCAATATGCACGGAGATCAGTTCGATGCCGTAATTAGCCAGTTCCGTGCGGGCGGTACGCCATACTTCCCGCTGCAGCGTGCGGTAAGGCTCATCAGAACGGCCTGGTGGGTGCATGATCTCGTCCAGCCGGTAGCGGCCAATGGCCGCCGCCAGCTTGGAGCGGGTGGTGCTGACGGGTTTGTTTTCCCAGGTAGAGGCTGTCAGATCGCCCATCACCGTATGGGCATAAGCGGCGGCGCGTACGGCCGTTTCATCAAACGGAAACGGCCGGCTTTCGGTTGGCGGGTCATCGCCCCGCCGGATGCAGTACATCACGCTAAACGTAGCCGTCAGATCAATATTGTCTCTGGTACGGGCGGTGGCAGTGGCCGTGCGTTCCTGTTGACGCAAATCAACCACGGCATGAATAAATTCATAGGGTTGCAGCTGGTGGCTGCCGGGGGGGAGAATGCGGGCGAAACGGCCGTTATCTTCTGTGACCGCCACCATGTGGGCGTCTACCTTAACTTTACCCGGCCCTCCCAGACGCAGCAGCACCGAGCCGGCCCGGTCTGCTTCCAGGGTTTGGGGATGAAGAGGCAGGCCATGTTTGGTGTGGATGTTCGGTGAACGCAGCAGGCCCAGGAAGGCGCGAGCTGTCTCTTTGTCCGGCAAATCATACAAACGTTCGATGGTTTCTACCGCGGCTTGATAAGCGAACCACCAACCCACGATAACGGGGATAACATGGCGGAAAATGCGCCAGCCCAAAACGAAAATATCTATGATAAATGTAGGCGCCAGCGGCAAAAGCCCAAATAACCAGGCACTGAGGTTGATCCGCTCTAACAGCCAGACGATCACCAGGTAAAAAAGGAACAGCCCCACCATTCCCAAAGAAAACCAGCTTTGGGCGTGAGAGGTACGGAGTGTTTGCGGGCGTTGGTTTAGCACGGCCGTTACGCCTCCTCCGCGTCATCCTGCTGGCCTGACGGCAATAGAGTGTCATCTAACCGCGCCCGCACCTGGGCAGAGGCATCGGCCAGCAAGCTGGCCATAATTTGCTGTGGCACAAACATACGTGGCGAATCGGCGGCGACGGCTTCTTCCAGGGCGTCGATCAGCCGCAAGACAATGACCTGGTAGAGGTCAGATTCGCCGCCCTGGCGCATCGTTTCCAGGTTCTGAATGATCGTCTGAATGATTTCTACCTGGGCCCGGGCGCGGGCCTGTTTTTTACGCCGAATCTCTTCCGCCTGACCGGTAGCTTCTTCGATTTTAATTTTCCGCTGCCATTCCGCACGCCAGTTGGCAATATTTTGCGCCTGGACCTCTTTGGGCAGCTGTAAAGGCCCGGCCTTAATGGCAATGACATTCACACCTTTGGCATCAAACTCACCCTTCAGCATTTGGTGAATGCGCCGGGTGATGTCATCTAAAGGGGAGACGGCCGTAGTAGGGTAATGAATCAGCGCGTCCAGGTTAAACTGGGCCATCTCTGCGGTTAACAGTGCGGCTGCCCGCGGCGTTAACTGCTCTGTCCACCCATATGCCTTCCCTTCAACATTAACCGTATGCAAATAGCTCAGGTGAAAGATGGCCTTGCTGTCAAAGGGAAATAGTAAATGTGGGTGGGCTGTCCGGTCCTGTTTTACCTGAAAAATGGCCGTTAACATGGTGCCCACTGGAATACCATCACGTGTATTCACGTGCACAGGCTGCTGGCGCATTTGTACCCGTAAATCAATCACAGAGCGGATTTCCTCTTTATGGTACAGGGTTACGAACCCTGGTCCGGTGGGCCGGACATAGCCGTTTCCTTTGGTCAGCGCCAGCACCTGGTAGCTGCGAATATTACCGGCGCGCAAGGTATACAAGCTGCGGGGAATGTCGGTCGGGGGCAAAATGATGCTGGTACGCTGCCGTTTTTTCCTGTCACCGGTGCGTGACTGGCGCATAAACTGTTGGACTGAGCCGGTATAAGCACGCATGATCAGGCGCACGCCTTCCCACCAACCATACCGGCCGCGTATGGGGGCCGCAAACTGCCCAAAATAGATAACCCCTAGGGTAAACGTTACCCCCGCCACGTATAACCAGATCAGCGACAAAGTGGCGCCATAGGGCACGCCGCGGCTGTCTTTTAAGAAACTGGCCACCACGGCCAGGCCCCCTGCGGCCAGGATAAACCCCATAATGCCTAACTCTGATCGTTGACGCTTGTTTTTTTGGTTTTTGCTCAAGGTTTTTCGGAAAATGTAAAACATAAAACGTAAAAGAGTTTCTGGTGACATTTTGCGTTTTATGGTTTAGCTGGTAAATACGCCCAGGTGCAACTATACCATAGGCCGGTTTTGAGCGGCAAACATACATTATGTCATTTTTTTGACCCTGTCACAAAGGGGGATATAATCTAAAATTGTTCCAAGAAAAAGGGCGGTTAGCTCAGTTGGTTAGAGCGCTACGTTGACATCGTAGAGGTCACAAGTTCGAGTCTTGTACCGCCCACACTTTTCATTTTTCAAAAAAGTGTAGACATAATATTCAACACTTTTTTCAGCCAAAATCATCAAATTTTTCTTCCCAAAAAATCCCAGAATTTACTTCAAACCCCAGCCTTCAAACCACACGCCTATTATCGTCTCTCTAGCCGACTTGCCAATTGCCTTAGCAATTTAGCCAACTCATCGGGAGAGTTGTCCTTCTCCGCAAGAGACGCAATTCGTTCACTAATATCTTGTTCAGTCAATATGGCATAGATCCCATCCGTTATACTCATGTTTGCATGCATTAAATTCATACTAATGGCCTTGAAGTCTGCCATATCCTGGGCCAGCTTCAGCGCATACACAGCAAAGCCGTGTCTGAACTTGTGCGGTGAGTGATATGGGAGACCTACTTCATCCAGCCATCTTTTCAAATCGACTCTGGCGCGAGAGTCCCGATGTTCCCCCGTGAGGTGTTCGCTGGTTTTTATCTCACCTGTCTGATTAGAAAGCGGCGCAAACCAGTACCCTGATTGAGGGGTAGTTCGGCGTACCTCCCTATCCCATTCTTTGACCACATCCAAAAGATGCGGGATTCTCAGCATGTAGGTGGTGCTCCGTTTGCCATTCTTGGTTTTGACACCAAGCTCAGGCCACTGCCGGATTTGACGAGCAAAAACATCTACGGCTGAGACAGGCAGGGTCACAAAGGCCCCAATCCGGATTCCAGAAAGGAACCAAAAGACAGCAGAGGCACGAATACGTCTCTCCCAAGGCGCATTGGCTGGAGCGGCTGCTATTTGTTCAATATCAGCTAAGGTCACAGCTTCATGCTGTCTGTCCTGTGACATTGGTTTACGTGGTGACCTGAGAGTATCCAGCCAGAGAAACAAGGACGTTTTGTAACCAGTTTGGTGGATAGATAACCAAGTGCCAAACTGATGAGCAGCATTGATGACCTTTTTCTGGTAGGCGGGAGACAAGGTATCTTTTCGTCCATCAACTCTGGCGGTTTGTAGATAATCCGGTAATGTGGGCCGAATAGAAAGCGCATCCCTGAACGGAGCTTCGCCGGCCCATTCCAACACATGGCGTAGCCGGGTTTCATCCAACCGAACAGATTCCTTACTGATTTGGACCACCTCAGACCGATAAGCCAAATAACTCTTCATCAGTTTCCAATTAGCGCGGTTTATCATTTTCCACTTCTCCGCTTCTGGTGAAGGATCTTGGCCACTGTCTTGCCACAATCAGGGCACTGACTAAGGAGATAAATCAACCCATCTTTGTTGTGTTTTTCCGGATCGACAATGGCGACCGGTCTTTTACAAGACACACAATACCCTTCATTAGCAGCAAGTTTTTGAGTACGGTACATTTCCAAATACCATTCACAAAATTCAGCGCCCACAATCCAAATATACTCTTTGTCATCTCTTTCATGTGGGCAGCCCAATGGGATGTAAATTTTGTAAATCCACTCTATATTGACAGCAATTTCTTCTGCTAACTCGCTAGGTCTATACTTCATATGAAGCAGTTTCCGTAGCTTATGCCGTTGTGCTCCTTTAAGACGACCTCGCATGATAGTCTTTGACCACTTCGTGCCTTGTATATCGTTTTCTTTCTCAGCCATGCTATTCCTTCAACTAACTAAATGGAAACTCGCGCCAGAGGTTGCCACTTATAAGACTCGACCCGTTCCAATTCCGGTGGAAAACGCCGCCCCACCGATATAGGCATGCTCCGGAGTGGTGGCCAGATCGAAAGGCAAGTTGCCGGTATAGGTCAGCACCAGCACCACACCGGCAAAAACCAGGACAGCAACCAGGTAAGCCATGTCACTCTTCTTCAATGCCTGACCGACACCCAGCCCAATGATGAGTACGGCCAATCCGACGTAGACATACTCTTCCGGCCACTCCAGCATGCCCAGATAAGCCGCGGCCAGGATGCCCCCGGCGGCGATCAAGATAGCGATGGCCACAATTTGACTTCGTTTCATGTTTCAAGCACCTCCATTTCAAGTTAAGATCGATGTCACAATTTCTGTGTGGGCCGTCCCCTGACACATTGGCTCTGTCAGGAGAGTGTGCCGGGAGGACGGCCGTTCCGATGGAAACTCCCTTAACGTCTACTCGATACTCATCACCTCCTCTTGGGATACCGCGTGGCGGCCAGTCAGAGCGAAGTACAATGCCCTGTTCGGCAGCGAAGAGTGCGGCACAATCTTCAAGCCAGTGACCGGTTTCAGCTTCAGCCCATCGGGGCAAATGACGAGAAAGGGCAAGCACCCGAAACGCTGTTGGTACAGGTCGATGACTTTGGCCAGCTCTCCATCGGCGCCGCCCCCTGCCAATAACCAGGCCCAGAACGGATCACCGGCTTGAAAACGATCCACGCCACTCATACTCTGGCTCCCAGATCAAACAAGTGTTGTTGGATGGCCCTTGTCTTGACAACAGAGATGCCTTCCAGCGGCCAGTAGAGGCGGCGAATGTGATGCTCGCCGTCGTCGTTCAAGATCAGGGTGATGTTGACGGCCTGGAGGAGAATCTCTGGCGAAAACAATTGCCAGACAGCATCTTGGATGCAGGTCATTTCTTCATCCGAGGGGACAGCGTTGATACGACTACAACCTAACACCGCCATGCCATTGCCGGAGGTGAGACGGAGGGCCAGACCACTGCCCAGCCGGAGGCCGTCTTTGGGCAATCCATCGAGGACTTGTACATAGTTGCTCATGGTTCTTTTCCTTTACTCACGCACACTCACACACTTAAGATGTGCCAGTGCCATCTGGCTTTGCAGATGATGACCTCACCAGGGACGAAGTGATGTTGGATATATCTCATGTGGTTATTTCTCCTTGCCGTTGCCCAGCCGCAGGTACACGCGCCAGGCCAGGCTATAGGCGCCGCCGCGGAGCAGTAGCAGGACCATTTGCTTACCGGCCGCTTCTCTGACTGCATACAGCCAGGTTCTGCATCGTTTGTGCCATCTGGTTTGGAGCATGGCTATTGCCTCCTTATCGCCGGCAGAAGGGGCACACCGGCAGCTTGCGGTCGCGACGCACGGTCACGGCCTCGTCCGGATCGGCTGCCACTTCAGATACCAGCACCGCATGGTGGACCGGACAGCGTCGGGATTCAACAACGGCCACAACGCGGTAATCTTGCTGCTTGTAGGTCACAGTTGTTTTCACTGCTTTCATGGGTGCATCTCCTTTCACATGCCGTCAAGCGGCAAAGATGTCGGTCAGCTTCTGACCGTCAAAGTCCCACCACTGCGCCGGCTGCTCATCAGTGACGGCAAACTGCTTGCCCAGGAAGCGGCCGCGCAGACCCCGGCCGCGCACCTCACGGATGGCGGCTGTGTAACCATCAGCCACAGCTTTGTGGGTAAAGGCGGCCAGCACCAGGGGGAAGTCATCCAGCGGCCAGGTGTCGCGCCAGTACTGGTTGCGGGCTTCACGTTCGTAGCGTTCGACCTTGTCTCGGGCGCGGTTGCGATGGTCTTCGTTGTGGTATTCAATGAGGAAAGCACGCTTGGAGCTGTTCTCTTTGGTGAAGATCAGTAGCGCATCTGGTTCCAGGACACATTTGCTCTTGCCGCCTTCACTGCCATAGACACGGGCTTCATACTTGCCGTACCAGGTAGGGCTGTACCCCTGGTCTTTGCCGTATTGAATGAGGTTAAGGGCCACCTGGTTGCAGAGTACGTCATGGGTGAGTTGGTGAGAACTATAGCCAGCATAGGAAGGGACAACATTCCCTTTCTCCGCCGCAATCGCCAGGCCTAATGTGCCTAAGGTGTACAGACGTAAGCGGTGTGTGGTGGCCAGCGGCAACGGAAAGGCAGCTAATCTGTCAGGGGCATAAAGATGGTTAACCAGATGTTGAAAATGGTATCTCTTCAGAGAACGAACACTGACAGGAACAAGGGTCTGTAACTGCCTGGTTGTCAGAACTCCGGCAGTAGTGAGTGCGTCTACCGTCTGGAAGGCAAGCGGCGATAAGGAACGTTCCTTCAGAACTCTGAGTGCGGTATGCTTCGCCTCTTTTTCGGAAAGGAAAGGCCGTTTGGAACGTTTACCAATCCGTGAGGAAGGTATGGTATTCAACAATGAGTAAGGCATGTTTACTCCCAAAATCGGAAGATAAAGCTTCTACGATGTAGAAGGTCAGGATTCTCTACCAGCGGTAGGAACCACTTTTTGTGGTCAACAGCAGGCCACTTATGGGCCAGCAGCGGGCCAGCGGTGAGCCCGCCATAAGCCAGGTAAAGGCCATCTGTCCTGTAACCGTGTCAAACGCCCTACAAAAACCGCAAACGACGGTAGTAGGCTTCATAAAACCACCAGGGCAGCCCATGCCGGGCGCGGCTAATCTTAAGCGCCCGCTGCACCGGGTCCGGTTCCAGATCGGGCATGGCCAGCAGCTGCTGCGCCGCCTGCTTCCCCGCCTGAGCCTGCCAGCCAATGGCCTGGGCAAACGTCTCCGGGTCTGTGCGCACCAATGTTTGGATGGCCTGTTCCGGCGCCATCTGGTGCAGGGCGTTGAGAAAACCCAGGCCGGGCAACGGCCGTGGCCGATAACGACCCGACCCGTCAGCCGGCGTCAGATGTGAGAAGTTAAGCGGCGGCAGCGCCTGGAAGTAGAAGGCAGGCTGCGGCGCTTTGTCCACCATAACGCGGGCATAGCCATGAAACCGGGCCACGTCCATCACATCCTGAGCGGCCAGCTCTTTATGGGCCAGGTTGATGACCGCTTCCCGGGCATCGTCAGGGCTGGAGACACGCAGAACGATCTTGTTGTTGGTGTTGGAGCGCACCTCATTCTTCACATCCTTAGGCAGCTGGTGCAGAGCCTGGGTGGCCAGCACCACCGCAGCGCCAAACTTTCGCGCTTCGGCCAGAAGCTGGTTAACCAGCTCCCCCACATCGCCGCCGGCCAGGTCGGCAAACTCATCGATAATGACCAGC
>WYBM01000036.1 GCA_011525915.1 Ardenticatenaceae bacterium
CACCAGACCCCTATCCAGCCATCGCTTCCAGGAAACAAGCCCATCTGCCTGTTCTGGCCATTTGCTGTATCGAGCAGTTATGATGTTGTCAAGGTTCTCTTTTATAAGTTTTGTCGGTCAATCAGCCGTTTTAGGTAACCGGCCGTTTTTAAGGAGATACTATGATCATAAAGAAACAAATCTTTGGGAGTTTATGGATAGTTGTGCTGCTGATGTTGGTGGCCTGCAATAAGGGAGCACAGACGGCCGTGACAGCCCCAGAGGTTGACATAGCCGCCCTGCCTGACACGGTAGACGTGCAAACTGTCTCTAAAATTTGGGAGCAGCCCGGCGTGCTGTTGTTAGACGTGCGTGAACCCTGGGAATATGATGAAGGCCACATCCCCGGCGTTATTCTCATCCCTATGAATGAAGTGCCCCATCGGCTGAACGAAATCCCCACCGATCAGGAGGTCATTGTTACCTGTCGCAGTGGTAACCGCAGCGGGCAGATAACCGATCTACTGCGCCAACAGGGCTATACGAATGTTCACAATATGGCCGGGGGCATCGTTGCCTGGGAAGCAGCTGGCTTACCCGTAGAACGGTAATCTGGTGGGCGGCTTGTGTGATAGGGCTGATAATGGCTGAGTGACCGTCTAAAACAACGTCCCGTTTTGCTGAAGTGAAGATCACTTCAAGCACGTCCATAAATTCCGCCACTTATTTATGGGCACGCCTTTACCTCCGGTAAAGTGATGATAATGCCATGATGCCTCATAGGGTTGACCATTAAGAAAACTTAATTTATGATGTGCAAAGCCGCTTTAGAAGGAGGATTAAAGACGATGACAAAAGGACAAGAAAAAGGCAAAAAAGGTAAGACAAACAAACCCAAGGTGAGTACCAAAGATAAGAAGAAACGTAAGCAGGAGAAAGAGCAGAAGTAAACTTCCCCACAAGTTGCGCTTAAACAATAAAAACGGCCGTATCGCATGATACGGCTTTTTTATGCAACGCTTTATCGGGTAGTTTTGTGCTCAGAAAACGCCAACAAACCAGCATTATCAATCCCTTGCATGCATAAGAAGAGGTAAGAGTATGGTAAAAGAAACCCCCGCCATCAACACAACCGGCGGCCAGGTCAGTGGCCAATATCAAGACAAGGAACAGATAGCCGTCTTTAAGGGCATTCCCTACGCCAGCCCCCCCATAGGCCCCCGGCGCTGGCAGCCGCCGCAGCCGGTTGTGCCCTGGGACGGCGTCAGGCCGGCCGTCGCCTATGCGCCGGTGGCATTTCAGTTGGCAACCGGTTTTGAGGATTTTATGGAGGCTCTGGTCAGGGGGCAAGGGTGGAATAGTGCCAAAACCAGCTTTGTCAAAATGCTATTTAAGGTCGCGCCCAAACCGAAGGAAAATGAAGATTGTCTTTATCTTAACGTGCGCACACCCTTGTTGGATAAGAATGCCCGCCTGCCGGTTATGGTCTGGATTCATGGTGGTGATCATCAGGATGGCAGCAGCGGTGATATTTTTTATGACAGCAATGCCCTGGCGCATCGCGGGGTGGTGTTGGTCACCATAAACTATCGCCTGGGCCTGATGGGGTATTTTGCCCATCCACAGCTCAGCCAGGAATCGGCTCATGGTGTTTCCGGCAACTATGGCATGCAAGATCAAATCGCCGCTTTACGCTGGGTGCAAGAAAATATCAGCGCTTTTGGCGGCAACCCAGACAATGTCACGATCTTCGGTGAATCGGCCGGTGGTGAGTCGGTGGCTCACTTGCTAACATCACCGCTGGCGCGAGGCTTGTTTCATAAGGCCATTATGCAAAGTCCAGCCAATTCCGGCCAGATGCTTTTTTTGAAGCAGCCCTTTTTGACGCGGCCCGCCTTAGAAACGCTGGGGCATGCTTTTGCCAATCACCTGATAGCCGAGGCAGACAATCAGCTCGCGCGGCTGCGCCAGATTCCGGCCGCCACACTTTATAAACAGTGGCGTGAGGCCAGGGAATTCCAAAGGTTTCATCCGGTTATTGACGGGTACGTGCTGCCCCAAAGCCCTATGACAGCTTTTTTAGACGGCGACCAGGCGCGGGTGCCCTTGTTGCTGGGCAGCAACGCTGACGAAGGCACCTTGTTGCACGCCATCTTTCCATCACCGCTGGCGGAGTTTGGCCGGGAAAAACTTCAGGCTAACCAAGTGGCCGGCCTGATCCGGGATGAATTTGGCGATGATAGCGAGGCTCTTTTTGCCCTTTATCCAGGGCTGCAAGCAGGCGAAGACAAGGCAGCAGAAGCCCTTTTAGGAGACAGTATGTTTGGCGCTGTTTGTCATTTTTATGCGCTCCAGGCCGCCAGGGTGGGCCAGCCCGTTTACTTATACTTTTTCACCCGCACGCCCCCGGCTGCGGGGCAAACGGCCGGGGCCTATCATGCGGCGGAACTACCTTTTGTGCATGGTAGCAAGCTGCCGCTGTTTGACAGGACACCCGACGACGACACGTTGACCCGGATCATGGGCGATTATTGGACGCATTTTGCCAGCAATGGCGACCCTAACCTGCCCAACTGCCCGGCATGGCCGCCTTTTACGGTGGACGCCCAGAAGCAGATGACCCTGGGTGTGGGGACGCAGTTAGGGGTAGCAAACATACAACGCGCCCGCCAGTATGAGATTCTACAACGGCGTTTGCACCGTCTGATCACGGCCATGAAGGATCTGCAGGCTGGCCGCCAGGCCGCCTTTTGAGATCTATCCAGCTATCTAATTTCTGAATGACCAGGCCGGCCAGAAGATACTTAAACGCGCCACCATGCAGCCTGCGCCAGAAGAGATCATGTATTCATTTCAGGTTGGCCGCCAATGGAAAAGCGCTTGCGGTACTCGCCCGGAGAAAGTTGGGTTTGTCGCTTAAAAAGGCGTCTGAACGTGCTGGTATCGGTATAACCGACCCGTTCTACGATCAACTCAAAGCTCAAATCTGTGGTTTCCAACAGTTGTTTGGCGGTGTCCACACGCAGTTTCTGCAAATAAGCGATGGGAGATTCCCCCGTTGCCTGCTGAAACCGCCGCACCAGGGTGCGCTGGTTTATTTGCAAGTGCGCGGCAATCTCCTGGATGCTTAACGGCCGTGGCAAACTTTCTTGCATATAGGCCTGCACCTGAAATACCAGGTCATCACGATGATTCAACAAGTTTTGTAAGATCATATAAGGTGCCTGTGAGGTGCGGTTGGCATCAATCAACATGGTCTTGGCCGTGAGCAGCGCCAGGTAACGCCCGGCAAATAACCCTACCAACCGCAGGGCCATATCCAGATGAGCGGCAATAGCCCCGGCACACAGCACACCTTGATCTTCCGTAATCAGCTCATCCAGGCACAGTGTAACCTGTGGGTACCGTTCTTGAAACAGGTGCCCCAACCACCAACTGGTGGTGGCTTGTTTCTGATTAAGCAAAGCCGTTTCTGCCAATACAAATGTGCTGGTACAGCAGGCGGCCAACATCACCGCCTGTTGGTGATGCCGCCATAACCAGTCACCGCACGCCTGGCACACCGTTGTTGTCTGTGTTAACAACTGCGCATCCGTTTGATAATGAATCGCCGGAATGAGGATGACATCGGCGTCATGCGCGGCGGATAAACGGCCGTGTACCGCCAATGGCAGCCCCACCGACGAGCGTACCGGCTGGCCCGTGGTTGACACCAGACGCCAGCTAAACAACGATGTCTCTACCTTTTGGGTTAACTGCCAGATCTGGTTAGCAATGTTAAACACATCCATCAACCCGGTAACGCCGGAAGCCAGGCAGTTATCAATCGCTAAAATGGTAATTTGGGGCATCGTCGCCTCCTTCTGTCCCTTTTGCACCTTTTATTGTCAAATATGCCACTCTTAAATCTGGCTGTCAAACTGTATACTGTGGGCAAAACCATTCAAAGGAAACCATATGAACAACCAGACCATTGTCTTTATTCACGGCGCCTGGGTCACATCACGCTGCTGGGACAACTTTAAGGGCTATTTTCAAAGCAAAGGGTACCATTGTCTGGCCCCCGACTGGCTTTACGATGATCGGCCTGTTGCTGAATTACGGGCGGCGCCCACACCGGCGCTGGCCACGTTGGGCGTCGGCGACATTGTAGACCATTACGCCACTATTATTCGCCAGTTGCCTGAACCACCTATCATCATTGGGCATTCCTTTGGCGGCTTGTTTACCCAAATGCTGCTGGACCGAGGGTTAGGCCGGGCCGGGGTGGCCTTAAATGCAGCGCCGCCTAAAGGGGTTTTACCTACGCCGGGTGCTATCCGCGGCAGTCTACCGGCCCTCACCACCTGGAAAAGCTGGCAAAAGATTCTGACGTTGTCTGAAAACCATTTTGCGCACTTTTTTGCCAACGGCATCCCCGAAGCTGAACGCTCTGTGGCTTACGATGCTTACGTTGTACCCACACCAGGCCGACTATTCTTTCAGGCAGCCACGGCCGTCTTCCACAACCACCTGGCCGTTAACTATAACAATCACGGCCGGGCCCCGCTGCTGCTCACCGCCGGAGGGCAAGACAAAACAGTGCCAGCCGCCTTAAACCAGGCAACCGCTAAAAAGTATGCCCGTTCCCAGGCCCAAACCGATTTTATTGAGTTCCCCCACCGCAGCCATACCCTCATCATGGAGCCGGGCTGGGAGGAAGTAGCAGCCTTTATTGCCACCTGGCTGGTGCAGTTGCCCGAAAAAACGTAAACGCAGTTGATTGAATCAAAACTTAGATTTTTTGTAGATTTAAGTAATCGGTAATCAGTGTCCAGTGATCAGCCCAGAAGGGTACCAAACTGAATACTGACTACTGATCACTTAAAAACGCCAAGTTAATTGTAAACTACATATTTCGCCGATACTGCCCGCCAACCTCATACATCGCTTGGGTAATCTGGCCCAGAGAGCAGGTTTTCACTGCTTCCATAAGGGATTCAAAGGTGTTTTCGTTGTGCGTGGCCGCGTCTTGCAAATCATGCAGGGCGGCCGTGGCTTTTTCCAGATGACGGCCGTACAACGCCTGCACGTTGGTGATCTGCTGCGCCTTCTCATCAGTGGTGGCCCGAATCACTTCACGGGGCAAGACGGTTGGTGAACCTTCATCAGAAAGGAAGGTGTTTACCCCAATAATGGGCAGTTCCCCAGAGTGCTTCAGGTTTTCGTAGTAAAGGGACTCTTCCTGTATTTTGCCGCGCTGGTACATCGTTTCCATAGCGCCCAGCACACCGCCCCGCTCTGTAATACGGTCAAACTCCAATAATACGGCTTCTTCCACCAGGTCTGTTAATTCCTCAATGATAAACGCCCCTTGCAGCGGGTTCTCATTTTGGGTCATGCCCAGTTCTTTGTTAATAATGAGCTGGATAGCCATCGCCCGCCGTACGGACTCCTCCGTAGGCGTGGTGATAGCCTCGTCATAGGCGTTGGTGTGCAGCGAGTTGCAGTTGTCGTAAATGGCATACAGCGCTTGCAGGGTGGTGCGGATGTCATTAAAGCCAATCTCCTGGGCATGCAAGGAACGTCCGCTGGTCTGGATGTGGTATTTCAGCTTTTGCGCCCGCTCATCAGCCTTGTACTTCAGCTTCATCGCTTTGGCCCAGATGCGCCGGGCCACCCGGCCAATCACCGCGTATTCCGGGTCTACGCCGTTAGAGAAAAAGAAGGAAAAGTTGGGGGCAAAGGCGTTAATGTCCATACCCCGCGCCAGGTAATACTCCACAAAGGTGAAGCCATTGGCCAGGGTAAAGGCCAGCTGGCTGATGGGGTTGGCTCCGGCTTCGGCGATGTGATAACCAGAGATGGAGACGCTGTAAAAGTTACGCACATTATGGTCAATAAAGTACTGCTGCACATCACCCATCAGCCGCAGCGAAAATTCGGTGGAGAAAATGCAGGTGTTTTGCGCCTGGTCTTCTTTAAGGATGTCTGCCTGCACAGTGCCGCGCACCGTGGCCAGGGTACGGGCTTTGATCTCTTCATACACGTCACGCGGCAGCACCTGGTCGCCGGTGGCGCCCAGCAGCAGCAGCCCCAAACCGTCATTCCCTTCGGGCAGATCGCCCTGGTAGCGTGGGCGTTCATCTTCCCGTCCGGCATACATCTCGGCGATTTTAGCTTCCACCTGGGCAGTCAGGCCCTGTTCATGGATGTATCGTTCACACTGCTGGTCAACGGCCGTATTGAGGAAAAATGCCAGCACCGTAGCCGCCGGGCCGTTGATCGTCATGCTCACCGAGGTGGCCGCATCACACAGGTTAAAGCCGCTGTACAGCTTCTTGGCATCATCCAGGCTGGCCACAGAAACGCCGGAGTTGCCCACCTTGCCGTAAATGTCTGGGCGGGTGGCCGGGTCTTCACCATACAGGGTCACGGAATCAAAGGCGGTGCTCAACCGCCGGGCGGGCATGCCCAAAGAGACGTAATGAAAACGCCTGTTGGTACGTTCCGGGCTGCCTTCACCGGCAAACATACGTGTGGGGTCTTCGGCCGTACGCTTAAAGGGAAATACGCCGGCCGTGTAGGGGAATTCGCCGGGCACATTCTCCTGCAATGTCCATTTCAGGATGTCACCCCACGCCTCGTAGCCAGGCAGGGCAACTTTGGGAATGCGATTGTGGGCCAGCGTTTGTGTGTGGGTAGGCACACGTACATCACGGCCGCGCACCCGGTAAACGTATTCGTCAGCCCGGTAACGCGCCTTTTGCGCCGCCCAGCCGTCAAGGGTGGTCTGGTTGTGTGGGTCCAGGTCAAGCCGCACCTGGGCCGCCACTTCTTGCAACTGCTTGATGAGCCGGTCTTTATCATCCAGGCCGCTGGCCTGTAGGGCGGCGATAGCCTGCTGCAGGCCATACAGCTGGTTGGCGCTGCTGGCCTGGGCGTCTACCCAAGCGTCATAGTGGCGAATGGTTTCGGCGATCTCGCTCAGGTAGCGGGTGCGGCGCGGGGGGATGATGACAATTTTCTCCGATTCACCGGTGAGTAAATCCAGGTCAGGTTCCAGGGCAGCGCCGGTTTTATGGGCGATGGTGCGCATCACGGCCGTGTACAGGGCATTGGTGCCGGGGTCGTTAAACTGGCTGGCGATGGTGCCAAAGACGGGCAGGTCTTCAGCTGCTGCCTGCCACAGCTGGTGGTTGCGCTGAAACTGCTTCTTCACGTCACGCAGGGCATCCTGAGCCCCACGCTTGTCAAACTTATTGATGGCAATAATGTCAGCAAAGTCCAGCATATCAATCTTTTCCAGCTGGGTGGCTGCGCCATATTCCGGCGTCATCACGTAAAGCGCGGTGTCACAGAAATCTATGATTTCCGTGTCGGACTGGCCGATGCCGGACGTTTCTAGAATGATCAGGTCAAACTGCGCCGCCTTGAGAATGTTCAGCACCTCGGGGATATGGCGGGAGAGGGCCAGGTTGGCCTGGCGGGTGGCCAGGGAACGCATGTAGACACGGCCGTTGGTGACGCTGTTCATGCGAATGCGGTCACCCAGCAGCGCGCCGCCGGTACGCCGCCGCGAAGGATCCACACTGACCACGGCAACATCTTTGTCAGCGGCGCCAAAATCAAGCAGAAAGCGGCGCACCAACTCATCCACCAGCGATGATTTACCGGCACCGCCGGTGCCGGTGATACCCAGCACAGGTGGGTGGGCCAGCCCTTCCAACCGCTGGTGTACTTCGTCCATGATCGGCGTCACCAGGTCCGGCTCATTTTCCACGGCAGAGATCAGGCGAGCCAGGGCGCGGTGTGTCACCCACTGCTTCACTTCCGGTAACAACGCCACGCCACCCCGCCCATTGCCCCCGGCCAGGAAGCCGCCATACGCTTCATGAATAGCCGTGCGCCATTTGTCTACGTCCAGCTTGCCGGTAGGGAAGTCGGATTGCTGCAGCAGGTCATTGATCATGCCTTGCAGGCCCAGGGTACGGCCGTCATCCGGTGAGTAAATGCGGGCGATGCCGTAGGCATGCAATTCTTCTTGTTCCGACGGCAAGATGGTGCCGCCACCGCCGCCAAAGATGCGAATGTGGCCGCAGCCCTGCTCTTGCAGCAGGTCATACATGTATTTAAAGAACTCCATGTGCCCGCCCTGGTAGCTGGTGACGGCAATGGCCTGCGCATCTTCCTGCACGGCCGTGGTCACGATCTCCTGCACGCTGCGGTTATGCCCCAGGTGAATCACTTCAGCACCAGAGGCTTGCAAAATGCGGCGCATGATGTTGATGGCCGCGTCGTGGCCGTCAAAGAGGGACGCGGCGGTGACGATGCGAATTTTGTTTGTCGGTTGGTAGGGTTTTACTGCTTCACTCATGTGCTTTCCTTCCATATGTTTGTACTTGGTTCAATGGTGGAGAAAGTATAGCACAGTTAGGGGGTGACGACGGCCGTTGTTTCTCACGCATCATACCGACTGGCGTGTTGAAGGGCACACTCGTGGAGGCACTATTGTCTTAAACGCAACATTATGCGACGATAGAGATGATGATTGTCACACAGGGTTACCCCTCAGGTTTGTGGTGAATTTACCCCTGTGACGGCCGTTGGCCTCGTTTTCATTCATTTCCTTAAAAGGGTCCTATTATCCTATGATAAACAATCACCATGCTGCACCCATTTCTAGTCCTCAAGAAATAACGTCTATCTGCGAAAAGGTGGTCCAACTTATAAACGATCACTATGTAGAGACAGCGGTAGTCGATGAACTTACCACGTTCCTCAAAAACAACCTAAGCCAAGGTGTCTATCAAGCGCTCTCCAGCTATCCGCAACTGGCAGAAACGCTGACCCAAGACTTACGGCATATCAACCATGATCGACATCTTTTCTTGGAAGTGGCACCCATAAAAGAGACAAATGAAGCAGCTGCTCACCAGGATGATTGGCTTAAAGCTGAACTGGCTCACGAACAAGAGTTCAATTTCGGTTTTACCGAGCTGGCTATTTTAGAGGGGAATGTTGGGTATTTGAAGTTAGAGGAATTCATGAACCCTGAACGCAGTATTGCCACGGCCGTGGCCGCTATGAAGTTTCTGGAAAATACTGGCCCTCTCATTATAGATGTAAGGCAGAATGGCGGCGGCTATGGTGGATTGGGAGAATACCTGGCAAGCTATTTTTTCGACGAGGAACCTACACTGCTGTCGGTTACCTATTTTAAAGAGACTACGCTAACAACCCAGCAGACGTATACCTATCCCTTTGTTGTGGGGAAGCGCCGCGTTAACCAGCCGCTATTCATGCTGGTGGACAAAAAAACGGGGTCTGCGGCTGAGTGGTTTGTCTATACGCTGCAGGCCTTCAAAAAGGGAGCCGTTATCGGTGAGGTAACCGTGGGCGCTGCGAACCGTAACAGTTACTTTGATATTAATCCTCACTTACGCCTTTCTCTTTCAACAGGCAGGCCCATTTCAGAAGCCACCAAAGAAAACTGGGAAGGGAAGGGGGTCATACCGGACATTGTTTGCCCGGCCGACGACGCAAAGAAGCGGGCATGGGAAGAAGCCAGAAAGACACAGAAGCACGCTGAATGACAGTACGACTCACACGGCCTGATAATGCCTGGCCATGAGCTTAACAGCTTTTTCTCTCTAACTGTGACACAACCTGGTCCACCATCTGTTTCATAACGCTTATCTCATTCTGGTCAGGGGACGTAGGGGATACATCGAGCCACTCTGCCCCTGTCATCAGCGATTGCCCATCGATGGATGCCCGCTTCCCTCTGATCTCAGAGGGTGATAAGATTAGAGAGTAGACATTGGCGTGTAGATGAAGATATCTCTCAACTCCGCTCTTTAATGATGAAACCAGACTTTGCTCAGCAGCGCGCCCACATGGTGGCGGAACAAATCGAAGGCAGGGGCATCAAAGACACGGCCGTCCTCCAGGCTATGCGCTCTGTGCCTCGCGAGCATTTTGTACTGGAAGAGTACAGCCCGTACGCTTATGATGACAACCCCCTGCCCATCCCCGCTCACCAAACCATTTCCCAACCTTACGTGGTAGCCTTTATGATTGAAGCGCTCAGGTTGCAACCGACAGATAAAGTATTGGAAATCGGCACCGGTTCTGGGTATGCCGCCGCCTTGCTCAGCCAGATTGTGGCCGAAGTGCATACAGTGGAACGCCACCAAAAACTGATGTGGTACGCGCAAGAAAGACTGGCGGCACTGGGTTATGACAACGTCTCTGTGCATCATGGTGATGGTTCAATGGGCTGGCCGGCGTTTGCGCCTTATGACGGCATTATTGTGGCTGCCGGTGGCCCCGTTGTGCCGCCTTCGCTCAAAAAACAGCTAGCAGACCACGGCCGTCTGGTGATGCCTGTAGGTAAACGCAGCAGTCAAAACCTGGTGCGCCTGGTACGCCGGAACGAAGAAAAGTTTACCCAGACCAATCTTGGCCCGGTCAAGTTTGTACCCCTGGTAGGGGTAGAGGGGTGGGGGCGGGGATAATAATGGCTATGGGTCTTCGGCAAACAGCAGGAACTGTTCTTCTACCCAGCCAACCGTACCATCCCCTGTCGCTACTTCGCGCCAGAGGATACCCGCCCGGTTGGCGCGCCCCGCATGCAGAATGACCGTTTCCTGGTCTTGCAGCACTAGCAAATTTTGCCCCCCGGGTGAGCGCCGCAGCCAGATAACACTCCCTCCCAGATTAAGGACGGCCGTTTGTCCATCAATCGGTGTGGGGGTAATGGTGGGCGTGGCCGTAGCCGTGGGGGTAGGTGAATGGGTGGGGGTGGGGGTAAATGTCACAGGCGTAACCGTATTGGTGGGAGAGGGGGTTACGGCCGGATCGGTAACGGCCGTTGCCGATGGTGTCGTGTCCAGACCACTGGCGGCCGGGGTTCCCACCGCTTCCGGCTCTCCTTCTTGACCCGGTGGTGGGCCGCCAAATGCACCGCTGGACGGGGTTAACACAGTGTTGGGGTCTGGTGTAGAGGTCACGTCTGCCGCTTCAGTTTCAGGCAGTACCCCTGCCGTCTCCGTAGGCACCGGTGAAGCAGCACCAGCCAGGGTAGGAGGCACAGCCAAGTTGGCGGCAGTCGTGGGCACGGCCGTGGCTGTCAGCCTGGGATCCAGCGGCACGCCGGCCAAAAAAAAGCCAGTAAACAGCAGCATAAACGCCAGCGCATAACCCGTAAACGTCTTTACTTGATGGACAATGCGTGTACCACCCAGGCCAATACGCGCCGCAAAGCCGGGCGATTGGGCGATGTAAGCCAGAATGACCATGACAAAGGCGCCAGCAAACGTCACGCCCATACCGATTAATGTCCATGTTGGAAATCCCATGCGCAGGATTATAGCCTAATTAAGCCATAGCGTAATTGCCCAGGCGGATTACTTGGAAAGGTCTCATCAGCCGCCAGGGTACGGTAAACCGCCCCAAGTTTCGCCAATCCAGCGCCACAGCTTTGTGCGGTTTCCTCAGGAAATTGGCAGTGCCTAAAGCGATCTTACCCTTGACGATTGCTGCCGATTACCTGACATAGAAAACCGGCGCAATTACGGTATAATCACCGGTCATACCTTGCATCATCACAGGGAGAAAAGCTTTATGTCAAATCAATATGACGTTGTTGTTCTGGGGGCGGGGCCGGGCGGCTATGTGGCCGCTATCCGCGCCGCTCAGTTAGGGCTGAAAACAGCCATCATCGAACGAGAGTACTGGGGTGGCGTCTGCCTGAATGTGGGCTGCATCCCTTCAAAAGCCCTGCTGAAGAACGCCGAAGTGGCCCATACACTGCAACACCGGGGCAAAGAGTTCGGCTTCAGCTTTGATAACCTATCATTAGATTATGCCGCGGCCTTTAAGCGTAGTCGTCAGGTGTCTGATCGGCTGGTAAAAGGCATTGGCTTCCTGATGAAAAAGAACAAGATCGATACTTACGAGGGCACCGGCCAGTTAACGGGCCAAAATTCGTTGAAGGTGACGCTAAGCAATGGCGGCACAGTTAATGTTTCGGCCAAAAACATCATCATCGCCACCGGCGCCCGGCCGCGCACCTTGCCTGGGGTGCAATTTGACGGCCAGCGCATCATCTCTTACAAAGAGGCCATCCTGACGGATTCGCTGCCAAAGAAGTTGGTGATCATCGGTGGCGGTGTGATCGGTGTGGAGTTTGCCTATATGTGGGTCAATTATGGCGTTGAGGTAACCATTGTAGAGATGATGCCTCACCTGCTGCCCAATGAAGAGCCAGAAGTGAGCGAGGTCCTGGAGAAGGCTTACAAAAAACTGGGGGTAAAACTGCGGCTAAACACGGCCGTCAAAAGCATCACCGCCACAGACAACGGCGCCCATGTGGCTTTGCCAGACGGCAGCACTCTGGAGGCCGACCAGGTGATGTTGGCCATCAACTTCCAGCCCAACGTAGAAAACATCGGCCTGGACAAAGCCGGGGTGCAGCTTACAGACCGGGGGGCTATTGACATTGATGGTTACATGCGCACCAACGTGCCCCATATCTACGCCATTGGTGACGTGGCCACAGAGTACCGGCTGGCGCACATCGCTTCGGCCATGGGTATGGTAGCCGCAGAAGCTATTGCCGGGGTGCATACACAATCGCTTGACTTCCGGATGATGCCCCGCGCTACCTACTCTGTACCACAAGTTGCCAGCTTTGGTTACACAGAAGCGCAGGCCCGCGAGGCCGGGTATGAAGTCAAAATTGGTCAGTTTCCTTTTCAGCCAAACGGCAAAGCATTGGGGCTGGGTGAGCGGGAAGGCTTTGTAAAGATTATCGCCGATGCCCGGTATGGGGAGATTTTGGGGGCACACCTGGTAGGGCCAGATGTAACGGAACTTCTGCCAGAGCTGACCCTGGCCCACAACGCAGAATTAACGGCCGAGGAGATCGCCCGCAACATTCACGCCCACCCGACCTTGAGCGAAGCCCTGATGGAAGCCGCCCATAATGTAGAGGGCCAGTCCGTGCAACTTTAGCCGCGGACGACCACACCCCGGGTTATAACCTGCTGGAACTGGCCAGGAGGGTTCCCACTCTGGCCGACAACTCAGCCACGGGCGTTTCTTTTGTAATCAGGTCATCGGCGCCGGCAGCCAGGCTGTTGGTGCGTGTTTCTACGCGGTCATCGGCAGTGTACATGAGGATGTAGGGCGTGTCTGTCTGGAAACGTTGGCGAATTTGATGGCAAACCTCAATGCCGGTCATGCCCGGCATCATGACGTCCAGCAAGATAAGGTCAGGCATCTCTTCCGTAATCATGTGCAGTGCTTGTGAGCCGTTGATCGCGCCTCGTACCTGGTAGCCGGCAGCCCGGAAGACAAACTGGCACAGTTCTACCAGTGATGATTCATCATCCACAACGAGGATCTTCTTCAATACACTCATCATCGGACTATTGTAAGCTAACAACTTGAAGGGGTAAATAGGCGAAAAGTGGCAGTGACCGCAGCCATACCGGACATTTATCCTAACCGGTGTCAGGTTATGTAACATGAGGCGCCACACGGGCAACTGTCAAAAGATTTATAATTTTTCTGTTGCCATCTAACAGACAACCAGCACAATCATCGGCTACAATAGGGTTATAACTTTAGGACACCTAAAAGAGAAAATAAACTGCAATGGTCAGATGACAACGTGGACGGAGGTTTTCTCGCAGTCAAAGCGTTCCAACCATCTGCCTCAGCGAAAGATAACCATAACAACAAGGGTGTCCATCAAAAATAACGGCCGTTGGTGAAAACCAGCGGCCTTTACATTTGGTCTTTTTCTCTGCCACCCCTGGCACTACCTATCCTTAAAGCCATGCTACCCCATCAGCCGGCCCCGCCTCCCGGGCGAGCCGGCCGTTTATGCCTTCCCCGGCCATACAGCACCGTCAACATAGCGTGTGCCACGGTGGCCCGGCCGTGACACAGGGGGCGCCAACCGTTCGCCAGGGCAGGCCACCATCACCAACGTGCGCGGCTTGCCGGAATCGGGGTTAACTGCGCCGCCTATTAAGGCCTTGATCTGGCAGCGGCCAATCAACTGATCGTTAAAGATGGTGTAAACGTAATCACCCACCTTTAATTTAGAAGGCTTGCCGGCCATGTGAAATTCAAACTCGGCCAACGAGCCGTCATACAAGGCGTTAACCACGGCCATGCCCTGGCTGGCCGGTATTGTTTTGCTAATGCCACTCATACTGTCTATCTCCAAATGTACACCCTTATTTACGTGAGCGGGGTTTACCACTGCGTCGCCGTTTTTTACCGCCAGATTGTTGTTTGTCAGCCGACGGCCGTGTCCCCAACTCCTCTAATGAAGGCGGATTATGCATGGTTTGTTGGTATTCATCATCCAGCAGCATGGCCAGCAGCGCCAACCCTTCTTCGCTGGCACTCAGGCGCTGCGCCAGGGGAATAAAGCGCTGCATGCGCTCTGTTTGCAGCTTGTCCCGTGTACGTTGTTTGGTTTCTAAAAAGACCGTGGCCCGTTCCGCCACAATGGCGGCCACATCTTCATCACTGGGCAACGGCCGTTGCTGCAAATCAATATGATATTGGCGGGCGATGCGTTTTAGTTTTAACTCCTCCATCTCATTCACCAGCACAATAGCCTCGCCGCTGGCCCCGGCCCGCCCCGTGCGCCCAGCCCGGTGAATGTACAACTCCGGGTCTTCCGGCGGCTCATACTGCACCACATGAGACAATTCTGGAATATCGATGCCGCGGGCAGCCACATCGGTAGCCACCAAAAAACGCAGCTTGCCCTGGCGCACCCGCGTCAACACCTTGTCCCTTTCCTTCTGGGAAAGGTCGGCACTCAACTCATCGGCATCATAACCAAAACGCTGCAATACCACCTTCACGTAATGCACCCGGTCTTTGGTATTACAAAAGATAATGGCCGAGTCTGGGTTTTCTACCTCAATAATGCGTACCAAGCTGCGATCTTTATCCATGCCCGGCACCACGTAATAGCTGTGCTCCGTCTCCACCACATGAACGTTGTCACTGCTCAAACCTAGAAAATCTGGCTCGTGTAAAAACTGCTTCGCCAACTGCCGCACCCGCAGCGGAAACGTGGCTGAGAACATATACCCATTAATGCGCCGCGCCGGCAAATAGCGCCGCACTTCAAGCATGTCCGGGTAAAAACCCATAGATAACAACCTGTCCGCCTCATCAAAGACCAGAATTTTAAGGTCAGCCAGGGACAGGGAGCGCCGCAGTAAATGGTCAAGCACCCGCCCTGGCGTACCTACCACCAGGTGTGCCCCTTTGCGGAAAGCCTCTAGTTGGGGACCATATCCCACACCGCCGTACACGGCCACCACCCGTACCCCTCGACCTTCGGCTAATGTAAGGGCATCCTGGCTTACCTGTTGGGCCAACTCCCGTGTGGGCACCAGCACCAACGCCTGGCAGGCGTCTTGTAACGGGTTGATACGCTCTAAAATGGGCAGGATAAACGCGCCCGTCTTGCCGCTGCCCGTGCGCGACTGCACCATCAGGTCACGCCCGGCCATAATGTAGGGAATGGCGCGGGACTGCACCGGTGTCAGCTCTGCCCAACCGGCGCGGGCCATAGCCTGCTGCCAGGAGTCTGGCAGGTCAGCTTTTTTTACTACCGGTAGGGCATTATCTGGTTCCACAATATTTTTTGTTGGTGACATCACATCACTATCTTTCCGGGCCAATTCACGAGAGTCTATACTGGCCAGATCTGTTTCATCGTCGTTTTCTGAATGTTCTTGTTTTTCTTGCATGAAGTGATAATACCGGTTTGCCAGGGTGGCGGCAAGGCAAGCTGGTTGGCGGCTGCTTACGCCGCCATGCCCTGCGTTTTCATCAATGGATTTTAATGATGCTCCATAAATGACCCCGCCTGTAAGAAAGGATCAACACCGCCGTAAGCTACGTGTAATGTCTTCCGGCAAAACTGGTATCATTATCTTATGGTACATGACGTTTAGATAAACTGCACAAAGCTTTCGCAGATCCAGCGTCACGGTTCTGTGCGGTTTCCTCGAGGAATCGGCAACACCTAAAGCGACCCTAATTTTGAATGATTGTTGCCGATTACCTAACCCCAAAGCGTCATTGAGGAGGAAAACCCATGAAGTTACGAATAATGGCCTGGGGGGCGCTGATGGGTGGCTTGCTGATGGCGGCGTTAACGGCCGTGCTTTACCTGGCCAACCAGCTGCTGGGGCTGCCCTTTGTGCCCTATGACCTGTTTAACTGGGTAACACGCATCCTGCCCGGCGATCTGGTGACCTTTGGCATCGACGCCATGATCGATACCATGCTCTTCCTGGGGTTAGACGTGGCCGATACGGCCAAGACAGCCGAACGTGCCTCTGCCATCCTGCAATTTATAGCCATCGGCGCCGTAGTAGGCGCGGTATATTTTGTTACCATGGCCGCCCACCGCTCGCCGGGCGAGCGCCGCTCACCTGGTGAGCGCCGCTCACCAGGTGAGCGGACAGCCGGTCTTGTGGTAGGGGCGCTGGTAGGGCTGCCGCTGATGGGTATCAGCCTAGCCATCACTACTGCGGATAGGCTGCCCATGTTGAGTCTGGTATGGATCTTATCTGTCTTCCTGGTCTGGGGTGGGGCATTAAACCTGGCTTACGGCCGTCTGGTCATGATCCCCAAGCCGGAAGCTGCGGCCGAAAGCAGCGCCGCGGACGGCGCCGACCGCAGCGCCGTCATCCGGCGAGACCGGCGCCAATTTCTTATTCAACTAGGGGCTAGTACGGCCGTGATCACGGTGGCCGGCGCTGGCCTGGGTACGGTACTGGCCCGCCGTGAAGCCCGCCGCCGCGAAGAGGAGCTGGCTGATGCCATGACCCACAACGCCGAACCGGGTGCCGACATCTCCTTCCCTAATGCCAATGACCCCGTGGTGCCCGTGCCTGGCACCCGCCCGGAATACACCCCGGTCAAAGACCACTACAAAGTGTTCTTGCAAACAGAGCCTACCTATATTAATGGCGCCGATTGGCTGCTGCCCATCACTGGTCTGGTCATTCAGCCGCTCATGCTCACGGTAGAGGACTTCCGCCAACGCTGGCCCTCGGTTGACCAATACGTAACCCTTTCTTGCATCTCCGGGCGTATTGGCACCACCCTCATCAGCACCACACAGTGGACCGGTGTCAGCGTGCAAGACGTGTTGGCCGATGTGGGCTTGCAGGAAGGGGCCAGATACCTGCATATCACCTGCGGTGATGGTTTTTATGAGACCGTAGACCTTGACCTGATCATGGCGGACCGGCGCATCATGTTTTGTTATGCCTGGGATGGCAATGACTTGCCCAAAGATCATGGCTACCCGCTGCGTATCTGGATCCCTGATCGTTACGGCATGAAGCAACCTAAGTGGATCACAGGCATCGAGGTAACGGATGTGTATACAGAAGGGTATTGGGTGGAACGCAACTGGGATGAGGTGGCCCAGGTCAGAACCACGTCAGTGATTGACACCGTGGCCATAGACCACATGATTCAAGATGGCAGCCAGCGACGTGTGCCCATTGGCGGCATTGCTTTTGCCGGGGCACGGGGCATTTCCAGGGTACAGGTGCGTGTCAATGGCGGCGAATGGCAGGACGCACAACTCCGTTCGCCGCTGTCAGAGACAACGTGGGTTATCTGGCGTTACGAATGGCCGTTTGCGGAAGGTCACCACCTGTTTGAAGTGCGCTGTACCGCAGGTGATGGCATGCCACAAAGTGAAGAAAAACGTGACAACCGGCCATCTGGGGCTACCGGCATTCACAGCCACGAAGCTGATCTTTAACAGCCGCCAGGTCATTTATGAAGGCAATCGTCCCACAGTGCCGCTTTGCAAGGACAAAAGTCGCCGGTTCAGCCGCGCTTCTCACAATGACAAATGTCCTAATCGCCGGGATTTTTGGACTGTTTTGGCAAAGAGTGATATGCTCCGTAGCGATTTTATTTACACACCTGTACGGTGACGCCGCAGAGAGGCGCCCCAAATGGAGAGAATTGTACGTTGACCAAGAAAATATATGTCGGAAATTTATCATTCCAAGCCACGGAAGATGACATCCGTGATCTGTTTACAGAATTCGGTGAGGTCGAATCTGTTGCCATGATTACGGATCGAGAGACGGGGCGTTTTCGCGGGTTTTGTTTTGTAGAGATGGCAGATGCAGCAGCACAATCGGCCATTTCTGCCTTAGACGGTAAAGAGGTGGAGGGCCGTGCCCTGCGCGTCAATGAAGCCCGCCCACGCGAAGAACGCGGTGGCGGTGGCCAGCGCGGCGGCGGTCAGCGCGGCGGTGGTGGTTACCGTGGTGGCAGTGGCGGTTCTCGTCCTGGCGGTGGTGGCCAGCGGCGTGACAACTACGGCGGCGGCCGTCGTGATGACAATCGTGGCCGTAATGACCGCTACGATCGTCGCAACGATTATTAATTAACTCTACTCAGACTACAAAAGCCCTTTAGGCTTTTGTAGTCTGCCATCCTCTCCAGGCTTGTAGCCGTTCAGAAATAACTTCCGGTTTTCTGGCGCCGAGGCTACTGGTAGTGCGTCCGCAAGTAAATTGCGGGCGCTTCCTTAGTGTTTGCTTAAGGTTTCTACCCAGGTGCCCCGGACCTATGACTATACTTGTCACGGGTTATTTTATGCGCCATTTTATTTCACCATGTTTTTCTCCGTTCACTTTTCTCGCGCCAACCAAATTGGTGCACTGTACATCCTCCCCTTTTAACACAATAGGATATTCATGACACAACTCTGGCATACGGAAACGGCTGACTCTGTACTGACGTCTGTTCACAGCGACATTGCCCAAGGTCTTTCCCAGGCAGACGCCCAAAAACGCTTACAGCAGCATGGACCTAACGAACTGGTGGAAAAGGGCGGCAAACATCCTGTGCGCCTGCTCTGGGAGCAAATCAGCAGCACCATGGTGCTTATCCTCATTGCGGCTACGGTTGTTTCGGCCTTGTTGGGCAAAACAACCGAAGCGGCGGCCATTGGCGCTATTGTGGTGCTGTTTGTTCTGCTGGGGTTTATGCAAGAATACCGTGCGGAACAGGCCATGTCGGCGCTTAAAAAGCTGGCGGTACCGGTGGTGCGGGCGCGGCGTGACGGCCGTATTCAAGAACTTTCAGCCCGTGATCTGGTGCCCGGTGACATCATCATTCTGGAAGCGGGCAACACCATTCCCGCTGATGCACGGCTGGTGGAGCATGCCAACCTGCGCATACAGGAATCGGCGCTGACAGGTGAATCAGAAGCCGTGGAGAAGCATACGGCCGTCATCACCACACCCAATCTGCCACTGGGCGACCGGCGTAATATGCTCTACATGGGCACAACCGTCACCTATGGGCGGGGCACAGCCGTGGTGGTGGCCACCGGCATGAACACCGAACTGGGCAAGATCGCCACCCTCATTCAAACGGTAGAAGAGGGGCAGACGCCGTTGCAGCGCCAGCTAGACCGCGTAGGTAAACTGTTGGCCGTGGCTGGTGTTACCGTCGCCGGCCTGGTGCTGCTGTTAGGGTCAGTGTTGGGCGAACCGTTAGAGGAGATGTTTCTTACGGCCGTGAGTGTAGCCGTAGCTGTGGTGCCAGAAGGCCTGCCTGCAGTTGTTACCATCACCCTGGCCCTGGGCGCGCAGCGCATGCTGCGCCGCAGCGCCCTCATCCGCAAACTGCCCGCCGTAGAAACGCTGGGCTCGGTCACCGTCATTTGTTCAGATAAGACCGGCACGCTGACGGTAAACCGCATGACGGTGACTGTCATTGATGTGGCCGGGCACTTTATGAACCTGGCCGGTACCAGTGATGATCCGGCGCCTACGCTGCCCATTCTAGAAGAAGCCGATGACCTGTTTGCCGGCCGGTCGGCGGCCATTGGCCTGGCGTTGGCCGTTGGTGCGTTGTGTAATGACGCGTCGTTGACACCAGACCCGGTGACCGGCCGTTACGCTTTTGTAGGTGATCCCACAGAGGGGGCGCTGTTGGTGGCTGCACAGCAGGCTGGCATCACCCGGACAGCGCTGGAAGCAGCACTGCCCCGTGTGGCCGAACTGCCTTTTGATTCTGAGCGCAAACGGATGACCACCGTTCATGAAATGACGGCAAATGCGGCCAAGCCCATGGTTACACGGGCATTTGCAGAGCGATCAGCGCCTTACGTCGCCCTGACAAAAGGGGCGGTCGATGGCCTGCTGGGCATTTGTGACAGGGTATGGATTGATAACGATCCGGTAGAGCTAAATGACGCATGGCGGGCGCGCATTGAAACTGCCAACAACGATATGGCGCAAAAGGGCATGCGTGTTTTGGGGCTGGGGCTGCAGTGGCTGGATGCCCCGGATGCCGTACTGGAAGAAAACCTGATACTCATTGGACTGGTAGGGATGATCGACCCCCCACGCCCGGAGGTGAAAACGGCCGTGGCGACGGCCAAAACCGCCGGCATCCGTCCTATTATGATCACCGGTGACCACCCCCTGACCGCGCGCTTTATTGCCGATGATCTGGGGATTGCTCATGACGGCCGTGTCAAAACCGGCCTAAACCTGGACCAAATGACACCAGAAGAGCTGGTACAGGTGGTAGGTGAGGTTTCTGTTTATGCGCGTGTCTCCCCAGAACACAAACTGCGTATCGTGGAAGCATTGCAGCGTAAGGGGCATGTCGTGGCCATGACCGGCGATGGCGTTAATGACTCGCCTGCGCTGCGTAAAGCAGACATTGGCATTGCCATGGGCATTACCGGCACCGACGTGTCTAAAGAGGCCTCAGAGATGGTGCTGCTGGATGACAACTTTGCCACCATTGTAGCCGCCGTGGAAGAAGGGCGTGTTATTTACGACAACATTCGGCGTTTTGTAAAATTCTCCATTGCGGGCAACCTGGGCAAAGTGCTCATTATGTTGGTGACGCCTTTAGCAGGCATTGCCGTGGCCCTGCTGCCACTGCAGCTGCTCTGGCTCAATTTGCTCACCGATGGACTGCTGGGGTTGGGATTGGGGGTGGAACCGGCCGAAAGAGGGGTGATGAAACGATCGCCGCGGCTGCGGCAGGCCAGCCTGTTTAACGACGGTCTGGGGCGGCATATTGTTTGGGTGGGCACACTTATTGGCCTGATAGGGCTGGGGACCATTGGCATTGCCTACCGCCCAGACACAGCCACCGATGATACCTGGCAAACCATGCTCTTTACAACATTGGCCTTTTTACAGGTAGGGCAGGGGTTAGCTTCCCGGTCCAATCACGAATCGTTTTTCCGGCAAAGCTGGCGATCAAACCCGGCGATGGCCTGGTTAACGCTGGCGGTGATCTTTTTGCAATTACTGGTGGTATACCTGCCACCTTTGGAAAACTTTTTCCAGGTGGATCCCCTGACGTTGCCTGAACTGGGGCTATGTGTATTGTTGGGCAGCACCGTCTTCTGGGCCATAGAGTTGGAAAAATGGTGGCTGCGACGCCGCAACCGCTAAGGCCGTTAACTTAACGTAGGCATAACAGTTTGTATGCGTACCTTTTGCTAGTTGCCCTCCCTCAGCCGATCTTCTACAATGCGCCTCTGACTACCAATAATCAGTCATCAGCGACCTGTAATCAGTAACCAGGCAGTCACCATGTCTAAACTGAATACTTACTTACCCACTGAATACTGACCACTGATTACCCATTACAGGTGACATGCATTGATCGAATCAACGGATACGCCCGACATCAACCAACCGCCAATGGTCACGGCCGTAGAATACCCCTCTACTCTTTCCCCTAAAAACCTGGGCGAAGACAGCGGCGTGGTTAAAGCTGCGGCCGTGCTGGCTGCAGGCAACGTCATCAGCCGGGTATTAGGGTTAGCCCGCGAAGTGGTTAAGTCTAATCTTTATGGCGCTTCGCCGTTGTTGGCTGCCTACACGGTGGCCGCCCTGGTGCCCATGACCTTGTTTAACCTTATTAGCGGCGGCGAGATGGTCAGCTCTTCTCTGGTCCCTGTGTTTAGCGACTTTGCAGACAAAGACAAACGGGAAGCATTGTGGCGGCTGGGCAGTGCCGTGCTGACGCTGGCCACATTTGTGCTGGCGGCCATTGTGCTGCTGGTTGAGCTTTTTGCAGAGCAGGTGGCCTGGCTGGCTGGGGCGCGCAACTTTAGCGATCCGGCGCTTTTCCAGGTGACCATAGACCTGATGCGTCTGGCGACACCGGCGGTCTTGTTCCTGAGTGTGGCCAGTGTACTCTCTGGGCTGTTGTATGCCCTGAAGCGGTTTACGTTCCCGGCATTTACCGGCGCTGTGTTTAACGGCACGATTGTGGTAATCGCCCTGCTGCGCCCGGACGAGATCGTCAGCCTGGTGTGGGGTATGCTGGTGGGGTCATTTTTGCAAATTGTGTTCCAGCTGCCAGGGCTGCGCGACGGCCGTTTTCATTTGCGGTTTGATTGGCGGCACCCCGGTGTTCGCCGCATCATTTTCCTGTACATGCCTATTCTGGCCGGGCTGGTTGTTAACCAGGTTGCCATCTGGCTCAGCTACCGCCTGGCCATTTTAACAGGTGACAACAGCGTCACGTACATGACCTATGCCACCACGTTATACCAGTTTCCGTTGGGGCTGGTGGTGACGGCGCTGTCTGTGGCCACACTGCCCACCCTGTCACGGATCGCCTCATCTTACCATCACGTTAAGGTCATAGATCCCGCCGCCGCAGCGGCAAAGGTGGAGGAGTTTAAAGCGACGCTGGCCGGGGGCATTCGCCTGGTTATCGCGCTTATTTTGCCGGCCGGAGCCGGGCTGTTTTCGCTGGCGCCGTTTATCATTGTACTGCTGCTAGAACACGGGCGTTTCACTCCGACAGACAGTGACATTACCACCCATGTGCTGCGCTTTTACCTGCTAGGGCTGGCGTTTGCAGCCATTGACCAGATGTTGGTGTTTGCTTCGTATGCGCGTCAGGACACCTGGCGGCCAGCAGTGGCGGGGGTAATAGCCATTGCGGTGTATACGGCCGTGGCCGTGTTGCTGCTAAACGCTTTGGGTCTTTACAGTTTGATGATCGCCGATGCTGTCAAACACATCGTACACACCGTGATTATGTTCTGGTTTTTACAACGACGGCTGGGGGGTTTGCAAGGGTATGGTATTATGCGGTTGGCCGTTAAAACAATCATAGCGGCTGCCGCCACCGGTGTGCTGGCCCTGGCTGGCGCCCAACTGGCGGCCACCGTGCTGCCGGGCGGCTTTGGGGGGCGGCTAACTGTCGTAGCCGTAGGCAGCCTGATAGGGGTGGCGGTTTACATGGGCCTGGCATGGCTGCTAGATATCCAAGAGGCGTGCGCCCTGGCCAGGCTGGCCGCACGCAAGTTCAACCGCGTACGCTAAAATTTTGCATACGCCGGGCTTTCTTATAAAATGCTGCCCATGCTAGGGAATCGGCAATAATCATTCAGACATAAAATCGCTTGAGGCGCTGCCGATTCCTTGAGGAAACCGCACAGAACCGCAGCACTGGATTTGCCAAAAACTTTGTGCGGTTTACCTAAAAGGGCTGCAGCCAGGGATTTGCTGGTGTTGCCACGCTCAACTCTGCAATCTCTCTATCTAAGGAAACGGCCGTGTCAGAACAACAATTCCAATTTGTCATACGCAAAGGCCCACAAGTGGGGCAGGTATTTCGCCTGGATGCCAACGCGCTCATCATTGGGCGTGACCCCATGAGCGACATTGTCATCAACGATCCTGAAATCTCGCGCCAGCATGCCCGCCTGAGTAAGAGAGATAACAGTTACGAAATTGAAGACCTGGGCAGCACCAACGGCACTTTTGTCAATGGCCAGCGTTTGGGCAGTGAACCCTACCGGCTGGAACCCGGCCAGACAGTGAACATGGGCAGTGGGGTTCGCCTGATTTATGAGGCAGTGGGCACAACCGGCGCCGATGTAGATACCCTGATGGAGACCGCCGCTGAGTGGTCCCCTATGCCGCCGGCGGCGCCCGACCTGCTCGACACCGATCCCCCCCACAGGCGACGCGCAGTTGATCCACCGTCAGAACATGATTTTGCGCCGCCCAATCGTGCGCCGGAGCCATACGCTTATGACCCTCCGGCAGCGTCTATACCGTTAGTGCCTACCGGTGAAGGCAATAATAACAACCGCCGCAATGTGACCATTGCGGTTGTGGCGATATTGTTACTGTGCTGTTGTTGCGCGTTTTTGGGGTTTATGTACCAATGGGGTGGCGATTGGCTGTTGGATTATCTAGGGTTACTGCCTTAGGGCCGGTTTACAGTTCAGTGATCAGTATTCAGTGATCAGTATTCAGTGATCGGTGAGCAGTGATCGGTGAGCAGTTGGGGGTTCTTGGGGATTGATGACTGATTACCTGGCAGAAGCCCAACGTTGTTTTTGAACGAACCTTTTGATAAAGACCAGGTTTAGGCCTGGTCTTTTTGATCTTTAATGATTTCGCCTTCGATGATGTTGATGTCATCGGCGACGGCCGTTTCCCCATCTACATCTTCAAGTGGTCCATATCCATCCATCTGCCGAATATGGTTCAAATGTTTGATCACGACATGCTGGGGCACAAGTTCAATAAATACCTTGCCGCCCACCAGCAGAACCGTAGCATCATCAAAGCCGCCAGGAAAATCAAAGGGGGAAATTAAGTAAAGAATGGTCAGAAATGGTAGTAATTTTAAATAAAAGGGAACTTCCCGGTCACGCAGTAAGTAAAACACCAGCCGCGCTTGCTGCCACGCTTCCCGCCAGAAACCAGGATCCTGCCGATTGGTGGCTATTGTTGAATGCATATTCATATTTTTGGGTTCACCTTTTTTGCTCATTGATAACACTCCACACTACGTGACAGGGATGCATTTGTTGCACATTATCCATGTAACTGGGGGGATGGCAAGGGTACGGCCGTGATTCTTATCTTTTATTTTAACTTAGCCGGGGCGGCCTGCCGAAGCGGCCACTGCCTTAATGGCTGCGGGCATAATTAGTGAGATGGGGCAGTACGGGCGCAATGTCATAGTTGCGCCAGTGACCAATCGGACCGGCTGTAAAAATGGTAAACCCCACAACATAACTATCCTTACGTACCTCGGCGTCATACCAGGCCATCTGGTTTACAAACGCCTCAATCCCATCATTACCCCACCCCTGCTGTACGGCATACTGTTGAAAATCGGCCCACCCATAACCACTGGGGCCGGGCCTATCACCGATGATCCCATCAATGCCGGCTTCGGTAATGATCAGGGGAATAACCAACCCGACCGGTTCTAACAGCTCCCGATAATACCAGCGGTATCGCAGTGTCAGTGAACCGCGGTCGGCGTAAAAAGGGTAGCCGGGCAGGGCGCTGCCGTACCCCTGTGTAATCACCGGCGCACTATACTCATGCAGGGTCAACACGCCGCCGTAGCGCAGCGCGGTTTCGATGGCCGGTACAAACAGGGCAAACTCTGCTATTTCCGGCACGCCGGTGGCAAAACCCCCAATAGCCGCCTGGAAGCCGTGCCGGGCCATTTCCCGTACCCGTTCCTGCTCAAAGCGCGTATACCAACCCATATTTTCCATGCCGGGATCAGGTTCGTTCCACCCTTCCCAGTAATCTACAGCCGGGTTGGCCCGATACTGGTTAAGCTGGGATTGTACATATTTCCTGGCTTCTTCTTCTGGGTTACCCGCATACTGTTGATCAGGGTTGTCGAGCCGCCCCACAATGATAGTGCGTGGGGAAACACGCTTAATGTCATTGAGCAAGCCAAAATCATCTACCAGCTTAATAACATTAGGCTGGGTCTGCTGTACAAACTGCATGATGTTAGCGTCATTGGGGCGGATGACATGAATGCTCAATTTGCTCTTGTGTGGGTCAATGACAAACGGGTAGCGGTAAGGGCTACTTTGGGCGGCAGGCGGGCGGGTAGGGGACGGCGTTTTGGTGGGGGATGGCGTGTACGTGGGCGTGGGTGTAGGGGTGCGTGTGGGAATGATCGGTGTTATTGTTGGGGTGCGTGAGGGGCCCAAAGGTGAATTATCATTTGAATTTAAGCGCGGGTCTATGGTGGTCGTTGGGGGTAACGGCGTAAAGGTTGGCGGCACGTTAAGGTCTGGCGCGCCGGCCAGCATAATAGCGGCAGCCCGGGTAGGTAATACCGAGGGAGAGGCACAGCCGGTCAGGAGCAGAAAAAGGAAAGAGACACAGGCTACTTGGAGGATTGTAACAAGGATTGTGCGCTGCATGAGGGGGATAATACCATCTCCCAGAGCCTTATGTCAATTATGAACATGGGATGATTGGACCATAAGGCAGGCAGGCTGCGTATTGCACCCATCCCACCCGGTGTTACAATTTGTTGTTATGGTGTTCTTAGTTCTGAAGTTGATGGTGGTGATCATTTTTTTGGCAATGTTTTTGCGACGGCCGTCCCTACCCTGGGGTATAGGTTTGTTGACGGTAACGACAGGCGTGTTGTTAGACACGCTCCTGGGCACTTTTAACCGGGAAGCTTTGCTGGTGCAGTTGGGCTTTTTCTTTTACGTTATTGCTGGGATGTTGGTGGGAGGCGGCGCTTTCTGGTTGTTGGGGTTGTTATGGCCGCGGCTGCATCTGGAGCAGTCGGCGCCTGCGGCTTCAACGATGGCACCCCCAGGCATCCCTTCTGCCCCGGCAGCCACACCTATGGCTGCCGCCACCAATGGCCAGCCTATCCCCCTGGCGCCGGTGACCGATCCTTCGGGCACGGTGTATGACCTGGGCATGATTTACCAGGACATGCATGAACGCTTTGGCCGTGAAGAACTGCTAGAGTTAATGTTTGACCTGGAAGTTCCGGAAACGGCCGTCATGCCCGTGAGCCAAAACCTGGATCACCTGGCGCGGGCCCTGATCAACTATGAAACCCAACATGGGCAGGCGGGGCAGCTGGCCCTGGCTGTGGAGCGTATTCTAACGCCGCCCGCCCCAGAAGTGTTGCCTCGCCTGGAAAAGATAACCGCAGCATCGCCGCGCGCCGGGCTGCGCTACTATCTGCTGGCCCACACCAACCTGGAAACGCTGCAAAAAATGGCGGCGCGCCTGGGTCTTGATTGGGAGCAGTTTGAGGGTACAGGAAAACGGGCCAAAGTGCGGGCGCTGCTGAATTATCTGTATCGGCGCAACCGGGTAGATGAGCTGTTGGAACTGATGCGCGAAGAGGCAGTGGGGCAGCCACGGCCGTGAGCTGACATGCCTATATGTTTATCCCAATGGTGACAGTGACTGCTGTTTTTTGGCGCCGGTTAGCACCCTTTTTTGATACCCAAAAAGCATCTTTTTACCCCGGAATTTTCGGCTAGTACTTCCGATTTACCCCCTCAGTACCAGAGTAGTTCTGTTGTCCTGGTGACTTTATCCCATTTACCCAAAGGGGTAATTCTTCTATTCTATAGATAACAACAAGCTGACTTGCTTTTCAACTCGTTTTCCTCCTCCTTCCTAGCTCCGGGATCCCCCCACCCCGGAGCTACTTTTTTTCTACGGGGGTGGAGAAGATTCTTCCATGACTCGTGATTCAGCCGCTTTTTGACGCCCGTGGAAGGCATCGCCCCCAATAACCAGCGCCAGGCCAACATAAATCAGGACGTCACTCAAGTTAAAAATACCGGTGGGTAACGGCGTCTGAATAAAGTCCAGCACCTCACCCACAAACAGGCGATCTACCAGATTGCCTGAAGCGCCACCAATAAGAATAGCCAGCCCCATGCGGGAAAGCCACTGGTGGCGAGGCAGGCGATGTAAGTAAATAAATAACCCTATCAGTACGCCCAGGGTCAACCAGCCCACAAGCGGGCCAACACCTTGAAACATGCCAAAAGCAATTCCCCGGTTGTACGTTTCCACCAGTGTAAAGAAGGCATTGACCTGTGTAGGGCCATGTTCGGCCAGGTAAGCGGCAGCCCACCATTTGCTGGCCCGGTCAGCTAAAAAAGCCAGCAGCATGAGCAGGTAGATCATTCGCTTTCGCTGGCCTCTTCTTGCTCGTCTGGCGGCTGGTCACCTTTGGCCTGCGCGGCGGCTTCTGCGGCTTCATACGCTGCCTGGGTAAGAAATTGACCGCCATGTAATTCACAGCTGGTCACCTGGTAATGGTGATCCAGGTGTATCACTGTTTGCATGCGCCGGAAGCATTTACTGTCTACCACCGTTTTATGCCACACATAACCGTCGCCTTCGCTTAATAGATCATGCTGCTTGTCGGCGCGTACCCGCACCCGCGTGCCGCAGTTGTCACATTGGAAATAAAAGTAGACACCCGTCATATCTATATACCTTTGTGATTTTCCTTTTTTATCACCGCCGAGCAATCGCTTAAAAAATCCCATCACCTTTTATCCTCTCCCCTATACCCTGAAGAATCTTCACTTGAATGTACCAAATTGCTGGAGATAGCGCCAACAGTGACGGCATAGGTAACGGTACACGATATGATGAATGACATTCATCAGGGGCTTGCTCTTCACCTGTTTAATAGATTATGTTAAACTCCTGACATGGCGGCAAATGGTTTGCAATCGGGCGTCCCAGGGACGGGCGTCCCAGGGACGGGCGTGGCAGCATTCTGGCAGGCGGTGGAAACGGCTACTGACCCCACCGCTTATAAACCTGTGCGCAACACGGCCGTCACCATGGCCCGCCTGGCCCACCGTGAAGCACCTTATTACGTTCTCAAAGAACCAGTCCGCAAAAACTACATCCGCTTGTCTGAAGAAGATTACGCCCTATGGTGGCAGATGAACGGCCGTCACCGGGTTAAGGACCTGCTTTTTTACAGCCTCAAACGGTATAAAAGCCTGCCTGTGGGCCATCTTACAACCGTTGTTGCCGAACTGCGGCAGGGCGGTTTCCTACAAGATCAGCCTGCCAACCTCTATGACCAGATCACGACACAGCTCCAGGCGCGTGCGCCGGAAAGCCGCGGCCGGCGTTTGCTGCGCGGCTTCTTGCACACGGAGATCGCCCGCAGCGGCCTGGACCCATTCTTCACCCGCCTGTACCGGGTAACGCGGCCGCTGTTTCACCCCGTCGTCCAGCTGCTTATTTTGCTCTTGGTGCTGTCTGGGGGTCTATTGTTTGCCCTGTTGTACGGCCGTCATGTCTATACCCTCACTCGCAGCGGCTATATGGCCATCCTCTCGCTCATCGCCGCCAACTTGCTGGTCATTGGCATTCACGAACTGGCCCATGGCCTGGCCACCAAACATGTTGGCCGTGAACTGGACAGAGGTGGTTTTTTGCTTTATTGGGGACTGCCAGCTTTTTTTGTAGACACCCGCGATACCTGGCTTTCACCCAGCCGCCAGCGCATCCTCGTCTCCTGGGCTGGGCCCTATTCCGGGCTGATCATCGGCGGGTTGTTAGGCTGGGTGTTGACGGCCATAACCATTGTTAGGCCAGAAGCTACACCTGGTTTCGCAGCCACCTTCCTTTATCAGATCGCTTTCCTCGCTTACCTCAGCGTCATCATCAACATCAACCCTTTACTAGAACTGGATGGTTACTTTATCCTTATGGATTGGTTGGAAATGCCTGGTCTGCGCGCCCGGGCTTTCCGCTTCTGGCGTGAAGATTTAGGCAACAAGGTTAAAAAGTCAGCCAGTCCACGCCATTTCTGGCGGGCGTTAACCGTTTACGAGCGCATCTTCCTGTTTTTTGGCGCATTGGCCTTTGTTTACGCCATCTTTGCCTTATGGTTGGCGGCCAATTTCTGGCGGCTGCGGCTGGTTCCCTTTGCCCAAACGTTGTGGGCCGGCGGCTTTTGGGGGCGTGTAACACTGGTGACATTAACGGCTGTTGTCCTCATCCCTACCCTTTACTTTCTGGGCCTTTTTGCCTGGAGCCGTCTCCGGGCCGCCTTACAATGGTTGGCCCGCCGTGATTTGCTGGCCCGCCCAGATGTGCTGGCCTTGATGGCCGGCTTCCCCATTCTCATCGGTGTACCGATCCTATGGCTGTTGCTGGGGCGGCTGCCGGCGGGGGCCATCTGGCAGCCCCTCTACATCTGGCTGCTGCACCTGGCCGCCGCTGCTGGCCTGGCCGCTGTGGCCCGCCAGTTACCCGGCTCCCGCTTCCAATGGGCGTTGTGGGCTCTAGCTGCTGTGCCGTTGGGGCTCTCGATGGCCTGGCTGGCCGATGATCTCACTTTGGGGCACGATATGGGCTTGATGGCCGCCGCCACGGCCGTTTTGGCCAGCGGCATTGTGGCCTGGTTCACCCTCAACCCTAAATGGTTGGTGCGTTCAGATCGGCTGCTGATGGGCGGCGTCATCCTGGGTGGGCTGGTGATGTTTGCAGCCATGAACCAACTGGATGAGAGTTTATGGGGGAACGGCCCACTGGCTGCCAGTGGGCCACTGGCAGCCAGTGGGCCATTGGTTGTCAGCGGCCGCTGGCTGGCGGCCGCTTTTATCACTTCCTGCACCACATTTGGCTTGGCGTTCCTGGCCCCTATGTTGCTCAACTTTCTACGTTCTCGCTTTGCCTTGCCCTGGGGCGTGTTGGCCGTGGCTATGCTGTGCACACCCTGGCTGCTCTTTTTCCCCCTCTTACAAGTGCCAGTGCTGACGCTGTGGCTCTTTGCCACCGTTCTTTACCTGCTGCTGGGTGCCCTGGCCCAATTTAGCCGCTATGCATGGCCAGGCGCGGGGCCAGACACGGCCGTGGCCACCTTTGGTGAACGTGAACGGCTTATTAACAGCTTTAACCATTTTATGGCGGCGTTATTTACCAGTTACGAAGCTGTCTTTGGCGGGCGGCGGCTGGCGGCCATTCAGGCGCAAATTGTTAGCGCCGGGCCATTAGACCCTGATCTGAGCATCTTGCAAATTGCGGAGCGCGCCCGCCACGCCCTGCTGCTGGCGGTGGACCGGCTGGATGACCTGGCCGGGACACCCTTCACACGGCAGGCAGGGCAGGCAGCCTATGACAGCCTGCCCTGGCTGGAAGCGGAAACATTGGCCCGCCACGTATTGGCGCAGACACAGTGGGGCACCGGGTTAGCCCAGGGCTTTATTCGGGCTCGTGACCGGCGGGGGGAACTGGTACGCCAGGCAGACATCTTTGCTGGACTAGACCAGGATGGGGTGCGGGAAGTCACGGCCGTGATGGCCGAACAAGTTGCCCGTAAAGGCACATTGTTAGGCCACGCCAACCATGAAGCCATCTATTTTTATCTAATTGACACGGGTGACGTTGGCGTATTCCACAATGGCCAGCAAATAGCCACGCTTAAACAAGGAGGCTACTTCGGCACAAAAGCGCTGGCCGGGCAGGGTCAATACACGTTTACTTACCGGGCGCTTACACGTGTTTCCCTACTCACTATCCATCGTCAGGACTTTGACCCTCTGCTGCGGGCCGATACCACCCTGTCTCAACAGGTTAGCTCTGGCACGCAGCAGCGCAGCCTGCTGCAGCGCATGCCGCTCTTCAGCAGCCTCAGCCCCCAGGAACTGGCGGCGCTTGATGCCCGCCTGAAAAAGCGCCACATCCCGGCCGGGGAACTGTTTGTCCGCCAGGGCGAGGTCCGTTCTTACCTGTTTATTGTGGCCAGCGGCCTGGTAGAAGTATTTATCACCGAAAAAGGCCAGGAGACCATCATAGGGACATTGGGCATTGGCGAACATTTTGGTGAGTATGCCCTATTTGCAGACACACCTTATCATGCCAGCTGTCGTGCTCGCCTGGATACGGAACTGCTGTTGTTGGATGAACCCAAATTTGACGAACTGGTGGCTCACTGTGACCAGATGACACAGTATGTGGAACAACTAGGCAGCGGTCGTTTATTAGCCACCCAACGCCACACGGCCCTACCGGCCTGACCCGAATCGTATCGGTGGAGTTCCACACCTGGCTGCTCAACGGTTTTGTAGTCCGGCTCAATCGCTGAATAATTCCCACAGGGTACTTGGGAATTCTGGATGCTCCAGCGTATCTAACAAGACAAAATCCAGGTAAAAGGGACCCCCGTAGCCTACCTGAAGGGGTTCATCTATCAGCAGCCCCCAAATATCATCATAACTCTCCACGTTAATGTCATCTATCCCTGACAGATCAAGCGCACTGGGCAGGCCAATGGCCAGAATATCTGCCTCTAAGAGATCATCCAGTCCTATATCTACCAATAAAACCAGGAATGAATACACACCATGCGGCAGGTAAATTTCATACCCTGCGTGGTCGGCCGGGAAAAAGAGCATCTGTTGATATCTTTCTTCTATGACAACAACCAGAATAAGTTCGTCTCCAACCAACAGGTCATTGACCGTATAAGGAAAATACAGGTTGCCCACAATCAACTCATCGGGCTGATGATGCCGGTTGGTAAAGTGTCTATCCACGGCCGTGCGTGTGCCATGTTGGCCAGGAACATATTAGTACCAGTCATCAGAAGTCAGTAACCAGTGTTCAGTGGACGTTTGCGGGCGTCAGGCCCCACTGAAAACTGATACCAGTACCAGTCATCAGAAGTCAGTAACCAGTGTTCAGTGGACGTTTGCGGGCGTCAGGCCCTACTGAAAACCGACCACTGATGACTGAAAACTGATACTACGTTTCTATCTTGTGGGCGGCCATGTTTATGAAGGGGTCTTAACAGTCACTGTGAGGCTGTTAAGGGATTGTGATAATAATGGCATTATAAGCGTTGTGGTCACGGTAATCAAGCTAGAGCATTTTTGACGCGAACGGCCGTAACCCGTAAAATTCCCCGGATATGTACGATGTCGTCGAAGGAGAAAATACTGTGGAAGATTACGACACTAAACGGCTGGCTGAAAACAAAGCTGCGCTGGCCAAGATAAAAGGCGGCCTGGCTACCAAAGTCCGCATCCTGGTGCCAGCAGACGCCTGCCCCGTCTGCCGGGCTATTGAGGGCGCCCATGCGTTCGACAAGGTGCCAGAAATTCCGCCCGAAGGTTGTTCCTGTCTGGATGGCAGCAAGGCGTATTATGCCCCTGTACTGGACAGATTTGGCCCATAGTTGATGCGTTTTTTGACCATTCTTCTATTGTTTGTTTTGTTTCTGGCGGCCTGTGGTGGGAATGCCACACCTACTTCCACCGCCCCGCCCACAGCGACCCTCAGCCCAGAAGCGGCCAGAGGGAAGACCTTATTTAGTCAGCATTGTGGCGCCTGTCACAGCACCATGCCGGATGCAGTAATTGTAGGCCCATCGTTAGCCGGTATTGCTGCCCGTGCTGAGGCACGCAAACCTGGGCAAGACGGCCGTACCTACCTTTATACATCTATCCTCCAACCCGGTGACTTCCTGGTAGACGGCTATGACAACCTGATGCCGGCCACCCTGGGCAAACAGCTCACCGGTGAAGAGTTAGATGCCGTGGTCGCCTATTTGATGACACTGCCATAACGTTTGGAAACTGGCGTTTAGCGACGAGAAGCCCTTTGACTCATCCTTACCTTACATCGCCAGGCTCCACACCCTTCAAACGGAGAAACCCACGATGTCCAAACTATTAAAATGGATCGCCGTTGTTATTGGTATTATCCTGGTATTGTTTTTGATCATCATGGTGGCTTCATCGGCCAAGGCCATTGCCCAAGACCCGGATGTGCGCCCCAACCATGGGGCAGGCGCCAGCAGTGTAGACCCCTCTTACAGTGGCTTACAGCGCGCATTCCCGGCGCTTAATGAACCGGCAGACAACCCGCTTACGGCTGAGAAAGTGGCGCTGGGGCGTTTGCTGTTCTTTGACCCCATCTTGTCAGAAAATGATGATTTTGCCTGTGCCACCTGTCACCATCCCGACCTGGGTTTTAGCGACGGCCGTACCACTGCCCTGGGCGCCCACAACACCGCCTTGACTCGTAATGCACCCACCCTGTGGAATGTGGGCTATGCCAAGAATCTGTTTTGGGACGGCCGTTTGCAATCGCTGGAAGCCCAGGCAGCCATGCCCCTCACCCACCCAGATGAAATGGGCGTCACCGACACTGCCGCCCTGGTAGCCGAACTGCAAGCCATTCCCGACTACCAGGCCCTCTTTGCCGCCACCTTCACCGATGGCCTGAGCTTTGACAACGTGGAACGTGCCCTGGCTGCCTTCCAACGCAGCCTGATCACCAATGACAGCCCTTTTGACCGGTACGCGGCCGGTGATTTTAATGCCCTTACCCCGGCGCAGCGGCGCGGCCTGGCACTCTTCCGTTCCGGCGCCACCCGCTGCTTTGAATGCCACGCTGCACCCACCTTTGCCACTGACACCTTCCGGGTCATCGGGGTCCAGAGCGATGACCCCGGCCGGGCTGCCATTAGCCCTGATGGCGACCCTGGCGCTTTTAAAGTGCCCACGCTGCGCAACATTGCCCTTACCGCGCCTTACATGCACAACGGCTCGATGTCTACCCTGGCCGACGTGCTGGACTTTTACGCTGCGGGCGGCGGTCGGGCACATGGGCAAGAAAATATCGATGTGTTTGTGCAAGGCTTTGAGCTGAGCGCCCAGGAAAAGGCCGATATGCTGGCCTTCCTCATGGCGCTGACAGATGAGAGCAGCCTGCCAGACATTCCCACGGCCGTACCCTCTGGCCTGCCTGTGGTAGAAAGGTTGTCCAACTCGGCACGCGAGATGATCGCCGCTGCCAATACCGGCCACACAGGCGCATCATCAGCAAACCGTGCCCCACAAACCATTACCGTTCAGCCCGGCGAAACCATCCAACAGGCGGTAGACCGCGCCCAACCCGGCGACACGATTGAAATCCCCTACGGCATCTACCATGAGCGCGTTGTGATAGACATCAGCGACGTTACTCTGCACGGCATCCCCAACAAAAACGGCGAATATCCCATTCTGGACGGCGAAGGTAAACTGCCTGAAGCCGTCATCGCCTCTAGTAATAATTTTACGGTGGGCTATCTGCATGTGCGTAACTATACTGACAACGGTATCATCGTCGAAGGGTCACGTAACATCCACTTTCATGACATTAAAGCTGAATTTACCGGTACATACGGCGTTTACCCTGTGCAAAGTACCGACGTGGTGATAGAGCGGGTGGAAGTAACCGGCGTCGATGATGCCGGGATTTACGCCGGCCAGTGTGAAAACGTCATTGTGCGTGACAGCATCGCCTATGGCAACGTCTTGGGCATTGAACTGGAAAACACACTTGGCGGTGAGGTGTACAACAACCATGTCTATGACAACACGTTGGGAATTCTTATTGTGCTGCTGCCACAACTTACCTCCAAGATTTCCGCCAACACGGCCGTGCATGACAACCTGATAGAAGCCAACAACCACGAAAACTTCTCCCCCACCGGCTTTGCCCGTGTAGCCCCCTCAGGCACCGGCATTCTGCTGCTGGCCACCGACAACGCCGAAGTAACAGCCAACACCGTTAAAGACAACAAAACGGTGGGCATTGCCGTCTTTAGCGCCACCCGCTCCGGCGCGTTTGAAATCAGCGAACTGGATATTGGCCCTACCCCGGAAAATAATCACATTCACGACAACAGCTATGAGAACAATGGCTATGACCCCGATCCATCTACCAAGGCGTTAGGCATCCCTGGCGCGGACATCATCTGGGATGGCACCGGGCTAGGCAATTACTTTGATGAAGCTGAGGCCATATCCCTCTTCCCCCCTGTTTTGCCCCAGAGCAGTTGGCCAGACTGGCTGTACCGCGCTTATTACAACATCCTCAACTTCGCCATTGAGCAAATGGGGTAAGTAGCACCAGTCATCAGAAGTCGGTAATCAGTTTTCAGGAGACATTTACTGGCGTTAGGCTCTACTAATAACTGTATACTGATTACTGAAAACTGGTAATCGTATGTTTCGGGTTGTCTCCTGGTTGAAAAATTTTACGGTTTTTTTATAATTTTGTGAGCATTGTTTTACAGTCGCCCTACATAATGAGTTTAAATAGCTATACAGCCCCCAAGGCAACGGCCACATTAACATGCCGTTAGCCTCTGGGAAAGTGGCCGCCACCTGTATAGGCATGATTTTTAGTAAAATCACTGGGAGCCAATCATGAAACAGACCAGGGCGTTTTCCACAATGCATGTCGCTTATCATCGTCGTTTATACCATTCTCTCCGCCTGATGGTATGTTTGGGGTGCATGCTGGGGGGTATCATGATGATCACCTTAACCATGTTTTTTCCCCAACTTGCCCAAGCCACAGAAACGGCCGATGCTCAAGTCATTGTGCATATGCATGAGGTGATCAATCCTGATGCGCCGCGTCTGATGGGCACCAGCTTTGATGGGCGCACTAGTTTATGGTTGGGCGGCGCCCCCGGTGGCTATTACAGCCCTTTTGATGGCTCCCCCCTGCCGGAAGTGGCCCCTTTGTGGAACCGGCTGGAATTGACTTCGCTGCGGTACCCTGGCAACGCGGTGAACAAGCTTAACTGGCAAGAAAGCATTGGCCCCATTGACAGCCGTCCACCCACAGACATTGGCGGCGGCCTTCAGAAAATTTTATTCGGGTTTGACGAATTCATGACTATGGCCGAGACCCGTGGCGTCCCCCCGGAGCATATACAGATTATGATCAACCTGTATTCTACGTATAACGGCCAGACGCCTGCTGAAAATGCCGCCGACTGGGTAGAATATGCCAACGCCCCTTATGACCCTTCAGGGCTAACCAATCCAAACGGCGGCACAGAGTGGGCCGCGGTCCGGGCGGCTAATGGTCATCCCCAACCTTACGATATCAAGATCTGGAATATCGGCAACGAACCCTGGGGGCAGACAGAGTTTAACATGGATGTCATCTCTTACACGGTCGTGGCCGCCGATTTTATTAGCCGCATGAAAGCTGTCGATCCCACCATCAAAATCACCCTTCCGGCCGCCGGTGCGCCCACCCAGCCCACGGCTGCCGGCCAGCAAAGGCGCGCCCTCATGACCGCCTGGGACACCACCCTTTTGCAAACATTTGGGGACGACATCTACGGCCTGTCTCAACACCTGTTTTATGATCGTTCTTCAACCTGCCGGGGTGTGAGTGCGGCACAACAAGCGATTCACTTACTGGCCCAGCAAATTGCAGACAGCGGCCACAATGTGCGGCTGCTGATTGGCGATCATGCCCATACCATTACCTCGGCACCCACCATTTGCACCCAGCCCAACAGTGCTGATTTTGCCATGCAGTGGCAAGGTGCAGTAACGACGGCTGATTTTTTGATGATGTTGTCTGGGGAAACAGCCATCGAACGGGCCAACTTCTGGATTTTTGGCATGCCTGCGGCGGTGTGGCATCCCATTCGCCGGAACATTGATGGTTCGTACACCTCACTGCCCCTGGCGGGCATCTATGAGCTTTTTACACCTATCATGTGGCCCCAAGCCATCAGCACAACCACCACTTCGCCCGCTTCGGCCGATGACTATGCCTACTCTATCCGTGCGGGCGCATTTCGATCATCTGATCAGAACCAGATTTCCGTGATTTTGGTTAACCGGGACCAACTTACCCACACCGTTGGCCTTCAAGGGTTAGACGGGTATTCTCTGCAGCGAGCCAGACTGCTCACGGCCGTGCAGCCAGACAGTGACAGCTTCATTGTCACCGATTTGCCCACGACAGATTCGCCAACCGAATTTGAGATGCCCGGACCAGGCATTTTGCTCTTAGAATTTGAAAAAACAGTTAAAAACACGCCCTCGGAAATCTATTTGCCGGTCATCCAGAAATAACAGCCGCGGGCAGAAAACAGGTTGGTACTTATCACAGGGGTGTAAGAAGATAGGCTACTTTTTAACTGGCGTCATCATTCATGACATCATGCGTCATGGGGGCACACTACATCCGTCTGTTCCAGCGCCCATAACTTCACTATCGTTAAAGGGCACATAAACCTCGTTATGATACGCTCCTTCTCCATGGGGTAGCTGACCGCTATCTACCGTGATCAATTTTCTGATTTGTGCTTGACAATCCCGTAACGTGATACCTTATACTCCTCATTATGAAGGCAAACAAAGGACAAAGACCATGTTTTTAGCTGGTGAATTTTCAAAATTAGCCCAGGTTTCAAAACGACTTTTACACTTCTATGATGAAATCGGCTTGTTTAAACCCCATCATATTGATCCAGAAACGAGTTATCGTTATTACAGTGCAGCTCAGTTACCTGAGTTAAATAAAATTCTAGCGCTGAAGGAACTTGGATTAAGTTTAGAGCAAGTTGGACGTGTTTTGAATGATGACATATCTGCCGACGAAATTCAAGGGATGCTGATCCTAAAAAAAGCGGAAATGGCGCAGCAAATTAAGGATAATCTCCTGCGCTTTCGTTATATCGAGTCACGTTTACAACAGGTTCGTGCCGAAGGTGTCTTACAGGATTATGATGTTGTTGTAAAAAGCATGCCATCTATGCCTATATTAACAACACGCACCTTGCTGCCAGACACATCCAGTTACCGGGAAATCATGATCGAGATGATGCATACCCTGCCGCAGCGAGTAGGACACAATCAAATAAAACATATGATCGTGCTCTCTCATTCTGAGGGTTATGAGGCAGAAGAGATTGATGCTGAAATTGGGTATATTGTTTCAAACGCTTGTGCCAACAACATGACCCTGCCTAGTGGTATACGCTTAAAAAAGCGGCTGTTACCTGAAGAAAAGATGATGGCCACGGTTACGCGGGTAGGCCGAACGTACTTGGGCAGCGGTTGCTATCATGCACTTGGTCAGTGGATCGAAGCCAATGATTATCACATTATCGGCCCCGGTCGTGAGGTGTTTTTACAACTCTGGCCAAATGGGGATGAGGAAATGGTGACCGAGATTCAGCTGCCTGTTGACAAGACCGAGCCTGGTTCTTTGTTTCTTACGGGATAAACGACTTTAATTTACCCGGCGAGCCATTCAAATTTGTATTTTCAGCGATCGCTAAAATAGACAAAGTCTGGTAAGCGCTGTTTTTATTCGCGATAGAGACAGTACCCGCTCACGTGTACACATCGTGACTGGTTTCGCTTACCCATCCATTTTTAACACACAGGAGACAATCTAATGAGTTTAGTAAAAACCATGAACCATGAACAGCTTATAACAGATTATGTTAAGACATTCAATGAGCATCATGTCGAAGCGCTGGCCGCTTTTTTGGCCGAGGATTTTGTTTTTGATGCCGAACCGCCTTTAAATGCAGCACAATTTCTTGGCGTGTTACAGATAGTTCATAACGCCTTTCCAGATAATACCATGTGCCTACAGCTGGATAAGTTGGAGGGTAATCAAGCAACTCTCTTGTTTAACAATAGTGGTACGCATACAAGTGATCTGGACTTGACTATGTTGGGAGGTACTATCATTCCGCCAACAGGTAAAACATTCAAATTACCTGAGGGTATTTTTGATTATATACTTGGTGACGGTGGTATTACGGCCGTTCACCCAAGACCTAATCCTGGCGGCGGCTTTCAGGGTATTCTTTCCCAATTGGGCATAAGTCGTTAAGCTTCACCCCCTTTTGATACCCGTGAATGTGATTTCCACGGGTATCATATTGACTCATACCAGACACAGATGGCATAAAATTCGGGCCATAGAAAGAAAAATGAACCCTAAAATCACGATTCATTTCAGCTCGAAACTCGCTGTAACCTGTGCTCTAACCGTTATTTGCCCCGGTGCGATCCCACTCTCCGCCCCTAAAGAACTTGAACCAACTTCGACCACCATATTTTGGGCCACCCCGCTGTTCCCCCTTCTTCCCCATCCATACCCATACCAAGACCACCAGTCACCCCGTTCTTCCTGTATCATCACAGGTTCCCCGATAGCCTGGTTTAATTCGCCTGCCAGCGCGCCGGCTTTCTCTTGAGCAGCCTGGATTGCCAAGGCACGGGCCTGGTCTCTATACCGCCGCAGTTCGGTGGTACGAAACTCCACATCGTGGACATAGTTCACACCTCGCTCGAGTACGCCTGAGAGAAAACCCTCAAACTGGGAGAGGTCTCCCAAGATGACCACAATTGTCTGGCGCACCCGATATCCTTCTAACCTCCTGCCCCCGGAAGCTGTGTAATTGTACATCGGTGCAATATCTATGAAATCCGTTTGTATGTGATTGGCATCAATGCCCAAATCCTGCGACAGCCGCAAAACTTGCTGCACAATCTCGTCGTTTCGGCTCTTGGCCGCGCCGAGATCTTCGTCTTCTGTTTCCATTCCCAATGTGATAACAACTTCATCAGGAATCACTCTGACCTCAGCATCGCCTGTAACCGTGACAAGGCGAGGCTCCGAATTGCTTCCTGTGGAGTTGCTTCCTGCCGAGATACTTCCTGTACCGGAACTCGCCAGATTACTCCCACAGCCAAAAAGCAAAAGAATGATTAAAAAAACAACACTGAAACTAACTGCGATTTTCTTCATCAACAATCTCCTATTCAAAGCACTGCTATTTTGTGATTATTCCTGACCAATCAACAATACGGTAATCGGCAACAATCATTCAAAATTAAGGTCGCTTTAGGCGTTGCCGGTTCCTCTCCCAAATTGGCCCAAAAGAAACGCGATTTGTCCTTGTGTGTTATCCTAGCAGCAGATGAAGGCAGCATGAAGGCAACAGGAAGGCAGTTTAGGAGCACTTCTTGGCCGCGGGTAAGGTAAAAGTCAAGGTGGTGCCTTGACCTTCGGTACTCTGTACGCTGATGGTACCGCCATGAGCCTCGATGATCTCCCGGCAAATGGCCAGCCCCAGGCCGCTGCCGCCCAGGCGGCGGTTGCGGGAGGCTTCCACTCGGTAAAACCGGTTGAATAAATGCGGCAGATGGCGGGCGGCGATCCCTGGGCCACTGTCTACCAGATGACAGGTGACCTGGGTCGTACCGGGTGTGATGACCACCCGTACCTGGTCACCAAATCGTGAATAACGAATGGCATTGTCTAGCAGGTTGTTTAACACTTGAGTTATGCGCTGTACATCAGCCAGCACCCAGCAATCATCTTGTGTTATGGCTGCCTTGACCAACGTGTCCGCCCCAGCCATGTCAAGATACAAGCCCATGCCTTTGCGCGCGGCCATGCCCTGCATATAAGTCACCCGAGCTTGAGCCAATTCTGCCAGATTGAATGGCACCCGTTGGAGCTTCAAGGCACCACCATCAGCACGGGCCAGGGTGAGTAAGCCGTTCACCAGATCGATGAGCCGCTCTGTCTCATCGGCGATAGACGCCAGAAACTCTTCGCGGGCATCGAGATCATCCAGGGCACCATCTTGCAAGGTTTCAACCGTGCCTTTGATGACGGTCAAAGGCGTGCGCAGCTCATGGCTTACATCAGCCACAAAGGCCGTCTTTGCCTGGTCGGCCCGCCGCAGACTTTCGGTCATCTCATTAAAGGTCTGGCTTAACAAGCGCAGGTCGGAAATAGTCGAGTGCGTTAACAAGTGGCTGCTAAGGTCCCCCGCGGCCACCTGCCTGGCTACAGCCACAATCTGGCCCAACGAGTGCGTCAGGCCCCTGGAAAAACGCCAGCCAAGCATGCCCGTGAAACCAACGACCAGGGCAACGAGCCCCACCATCTGCCGACGGGAAGATGGTGCCAGAGCGGCCCATCCACTCTTTGGCAGAGGGGTGGCCATGTAGACGATCCGTGCAACCGCACCATCCGCAGAAATAATCGGAGCAGAGGCATATAAGACGCGTTGGTCTTCATGAAGTGTACGTATGGCGGTTGCCGGCTGGCCGGAGAACGCCGCCGCTATTTCAGGCCGGTTCAACAATTCTTGTGGCGAGACGTTGCCTGCCGTATTTTGTGTCAGGGCGGGGAGAGGGTCAACGATCTGTTGTGTTGTTGCGGGCGACGGCCGTAATCCGATCACCACTGGACCATCCTCGGCAATCATGGTGGTATAGACAGCGGGGAGAGGCTCTTCTGGCACGGTGGGAGAGCCCGAATCTTCCGCTTCAATAATGTGCGTGTGAAAACCGGCCATGGTATTAGCTTGTTGAGTATACGGCCGCACCGGGAGTGAAGGCGCAGTGGATTGCAGCGTCTGGGCGATCAGCTGTGCCTGGGCCAACAGGTTAGCCCGCTGATTATCAAGATATGATCGTTCAAGAGACAACCAGGCCAGCGGTGCCGCCAGGGCAATGCCTATCAGGATAATCGCCAGGTAGCTAAGCGTGAGCAAACGGCTAAAAGAAATCATGATGCTTCGTCCTGAGTGAGCTTATAGCCAATGCCGCGTACGGCTACAATAAAGTCGGCTGGAGGATGGGTCGTGCGTAATTTGGTACGCAGCCGTTTAATGGTGCTATCAACGGCGCGCGTATCACCGGCATAATCGTAACCCCAAACCTGTTCTAAAAGCTCGTCGCGGGTAAATACCCGGCCAGGATGGGTCAGCAGCAGGTGAAGTAAATCAAACTCTAACTTGCTCAACGCTAATTGATTTTTCTGGACTTTGACTTCGCGCTTCTCTGTATCTAACCATAGTTGACCCGGCCCCGAGATTATTTTATCCGAAGAAGGAAACACAGCAGGCGTACGACGCAACACGGCCTTAATCCGGGCCAGAACCTCACGGACGCTAAATGGCTTACAAACGTAATCATCGGCCCCTAGCTCCAAACCTACGACCCGATCAATCTCCTCTCCCTGGGCCGTTATGATGATAATGGGCACCTGGCTATCGCGGCGGAGTTCGCGGCAGACAGTCAAACCATCGATCTCTGGCAGCATGAGATCGAGCAAAACAAGATCGGGCATCAGCTCACGCGCCAATTGCAGGGCCTGACGGCCGTCTGCCGCAATGTGTACCTCGTAATGTGCCTTTCGTAGATTGTAAGCTAACAGATTGCTGACCGACTCTTCATCCTCGACCACCAGGATTCGTTGTGGCATGATAAAGTCCTCCTCACACCTAGCATAGACCAGCAGTAAGGCAAAACGATGTCACCATGATGGCATAAGCGGCTCATTTGATCAATCAATCGCCCCCCTATAGTGTACTTACTGGCTCTGTCGGGGTAAGGATAACAGCTATTATTCAAACCATGAAATGTCAGGCGGCAGGATCATCAGCCGTGTTCTTGATACTAAATCCAATGTCATGTTTCGTCCACCAAGTTCATATTGATGCTCAGGTCTGCTATAAAGACAGGTGGTTGTGCAGACGGTGTGAAAACGAATTCATATACTAACTCTTCACGGTCAGCAACTTCCCCTTGTAATCCACCCCGAATTTCCACTTCATACCAGCCTGGAAATATCGTCACTGGAACATAGCACGATGGATTGTTTACAGGGTTCCAATCGCCTAAATAACCCAGACCACATAGGCACAATTGCCCTGTTTCTGTTCCTAGAATAAAACCGCGACTAACTACACGTAGTGTCCCCGTTAGATAAGTAGGCATTGCCACATGCCGAATTACAAGCGTATACCACCAGGGTTCTATGTCCGTGACGGGGATCGCGATTCCTTGGTTGCAAACTTGATCGCCCTCCTCCGTTTCTGTATATCGCTGTAGCAGATTAAGATGGTGTGCTTTCCCGCCGTGGAATTGGTCTATACGTTGGGGGTCACATAAAACAAAGCCACCCAATTCAGCGTAAAGTTCTTTGTAAATGAATGTAAAGAACTGTGAGTCCTGAAGCATCATAATATACACTCCGAAACCCTGAACAGCCGCCCAACGCCGGCTTCAGCGGGCGCGAGAGAGGCTCAAGATGTTGACGGGCATGAGGACTGCAACTACTACGGCCTCCTCTGGCTGATCGGTCCCACTCTCACGTTTTGCGGTAACAGCTGTTAGGTGGCCAATTTGATTTTGACATCCGGCTAACCTTTTACCATTTATCAGCCATGACTTACCAATTCATCTCTTGATTCATCGCTTGCTTTGCCCGACGAATCCATTCCTGCTCTGAATCAAAGGTCATTTCCTTCAAGGCAGCTTCCCAGGATAGCCATATGGGTTCAAACTGTCCCTCACCGCCTGTTTGACCTTCCGCAACCAATCCCATTAAGAAATAATACTCCGTCCGCACAATATGTTCATCATTGTGATCGAAGGCGACGGTCTGTTGCCCTAAATCTGAAAGAATTTTGAGATGTTGGTAGCCGCTCTCTTCTTTAACTTCACGCAAAGCTGCTTCTGCCGGCTGCTCACCAGCCTCTATGTGACCTTTAGGCAAACGAACTTCCTGACGCTGAGGTCGATAGAGAACAAGCACTTTTTGATTGTGGACAACCACGCCACCAGCAGCCTTGTAATGATGAATCGGTAAGTGTGAGTTGGAGGTTGACAAGGGGATAGGTGTTCCCTGATCGAATAGAATCTTCATGCTCAGGCTACCACAGCCCCATCCCTAAGGTTCTCGAAAAGTGCGGAGACTGGAATTTTTGTTCCCTGAAATACCCAAGCTCCGCTTACCTTGCCTTGATCTTGTTCAATGGCCTCTATTATTTCCCATTGTTTCATAAATACCACCTAAGATACAGAAGAATGTAACAGTCAATCTGCTTAAAGTATAGCAAAAACAGATGATTACCTCGGGTTTCTTCCAGCCAACCGATATGCACAGCCGCCTAACACTGCTTCAGCTGCCAGCGAGAAGAAACCAACTTCTTTTCTGGTGCATTATAGGCTCAGGAATTCGGCCGTTTCGTCCAGGTCAGGTCGAGTGGCTAAAGGTTCGCTCGTGTCTGTGATTTCGTTTCTTGCTCGCAGCGAGCGAAGATAAGGCTAGACGGCTTGCGACGCAGCAAACCGAGAAACTATGACAAAAGATGTCAAGAATTCTTGATATCCTGTTTCTTTATAAATAAAGGACATTTCAAGCGAATGGTAAGCATGAAAACACAAGAACTACTTCAAAATCATCTAGAATACCTTTGTAACTCAGTAGGCTCTCGAATGATCGGTTCCGCTCAGAATTTTCGAGCCGCCGATTATATTGAGCAAGTTTTCCATGCCACAGGGCTTCAAGTTTATCGCCAACGATTTGATTGTCCAGCCTGGCAGTGTGATAAATGTGGCCTCTTCGTTGACGGTGTGTCATTGCCTTTAATCGTCAATCCTTTCTCGCCATCCTGCGATATAACCGCAAAGATAGTTGCCGTAGGCACACTAGCAGAACTTCAGTCAGCACAACTGGACAACCGTATTTGTGTTCTCTACGGCGACCTGAGTAAAGAACCACTTTCCTGGCTGTCTAATCCCGTTTACTTGCCTTCACATCATCGAGAAATCATAGAATTATTGCGTAAAAAATCGCCTCCAGCTGTCATCGCTGTTAATTTGTCGCCGGGGTATTTGGTTCCCATTATTGAAGATTGGGATTTTGGCATCCCTTCTATTACCGTATCATCTGAAACTGGTTTGAAGTTGCTAAAAAATCCGGCAACTTCAGTTTCATTGCATATACAAAGCCGGCTAAAGAATAGTTTCTCATACAATGTTATCGGCACTAATGTCACAACGAACAAAAGGCGCATCGTTCTATGTGCTCATTATGACACAAAGCCTTATACAGTTGGTGGATTCGATAATGGGTCAGGGATAGCAACATTGTTAACATTGGCACAACGGCTAACAACACACAAGGAGTGTCAGATTGGCTTTGAATATATTGCCTTCAGTGGTGAAGAATATGGCATGGGAGGCGATACATATTTAGCACAATTCGGCTTACAAGTCATTCCGTTTGGCACTGAAGCTCAACACATTCCATCCAAGCTGGATAACGTTCTCATGGTTATCAACCTTGATGGGATTGGGGCATTACTAGGAACAAATACAGCCGCTATCATCTCAGCATCACAGCAACTCCAAGAAACTGTCCGTCGCATCACCAACTCTTATAAAGGGATGCTTGTAATCGATCCCTGGCCAGCAAGTAATCATTATGACTTTTACACCCACCATGTCCCTACAATGGCACTGAATTCCATTGGTATAACAAATTTAATTCACCACGAAAGAGACACCATTGAATGGATAAGTTATGCAAAATTGGAAGAAGTTGTCAAATTCGTTGAAAAGGTCGTTGTTGAAATACAGGATAAATCGCTTGCATGGGCACGAAATCAAATATGAATATCAAGGATTTACAAGAACAGGCTAACGAATTAAAGAATAGGCAGAATTGGGGCGAGCATACTCTAGAGCAAAGAGCAATGTTTTTAGTAACGGAAGTTGGCGAAGTCATGGAAGAAGTTTTGAAATTATCAAACGCCTACAAAGAGGCAGATAAAGATGGTGTTATCATCCTTGGTTTGACGCCTGTGGGGTGAGTAACTATTGTCATTTTGCAGATGAATAACGAATATATCGTGCCAGCACGAAGACTTTGCGTTGAAGCCGGTTGGCACCCGCCATCTGATTGACCCCCAACGACAAAACAGCTTGGCTTATACATTCAATAAGCATTAGCCCGCCATCACTTCTGCCGGCTGCATCAGTCCCTGACTCTGCCCATTCGTCGTGGGCCTAGCAACCGTCGTTACCGCACAACGATGACGGCGGCCAAATTGGTCCGTTATCGTTGGTCTGTACGAGGCTTATTGCAGTTACCAGTGCCATAAAGGATATGGTTGGACCCCTTCTGCGGCACTACTTCCTCCCCGATCTTACCCATAAAACCAGGACAAATTGGCGAATTTGCGGGACAAAATGATACCCGCTGTCGGGTATGGTTTGCATGATACATTGGATTTAAGAGGAAATGAGCATGCAAATAGAAAGCAGAATATATCACTTTGTTTCTGTCATTGTTACTGTGGCCATGTTAATGCAAGTGCTATCCCCAGCTCTGTGGCCGGCCCAGGTTTTGCACAGTTCACCACACGGGCCCAGCCCCACGGCCGTGGCACAGGGGGCAGCTGCTCCTGACGTGATCGAAGCTATGTTGCCGCAAGAGATGGTTGGTCCCCTTCTCGGCACCGGCTTAGAGGGAGCAGAGCCCACCATCCTCATGGATGCAAACGCCAGACAGGTGACTCTCAATGCCCCTGCCACGGAACCGGCCGCATTCGCTGAACCCCTCTCACTGACCCGCATCCAATCCGCGTATGTCCCCGGCAGCACTGCTGCGAATACCCTCATTATTACCTTTACGGTGAGCAATAACCGGCCTCCTACCCTGTTCCCGCATTTTCCGCTGTCAGCTACCATCACGGAAACGGTGACTATCTTGAATGACTTTGATTTCAGCGCCGATGCCAACACCGTTCGCAACGTTGTTCTGGTTGATACCCTCACCAGTGACGCGGCCCTTTTACAGGGGTCGCCCCAACCCGATCAGGCTGCGTCTGAGCTTCTCTTTAACCTGGGTGATGTGCCACCTATGAGCAGTATCACGGCTACGTTGCGACTGACCGTGCCCGCAAGTGTAGCGGACTTCACCGCGCTGGATGTGGGGGCGTCGGCCTATGGCTCGCTGCAAGGGCGCCAGGTCACGGCCGCGGCTGCCCCGGCCCTCCTGGCCCCAGATAGCTTTGCCGACTATCTACGTTGGACGCCAGATGCCGACATATACGATACAGAGATGCTGCGACAGGCGGCCCAAGTGGGCGGTGATCCTGTTGCCCTCTTCGCTTACGTTCGCTCGCTGGGTTACGAGTCCTACCCCGGGTCCCTGCGCGGCACGCGTGGCACCCTGTGGAGCGCCGCCGGTAATTCGCTTGACCAGGCCAGCCTCCTCATCGCTATGCTGCGCGCCAACGGCGTGCCCGCCCGCTATGCCCATGGCCCTTTGAGCCTGCCTCTGGCCCAGGAACTCATTCGCTCTATGTTCCCAGAACCAGTTGAGGTCGTCGGCCACGTTCCATCTGATGCCGCAGTTTCTGATCCGGTTAACGACCCCATCCTCCTGGCTGAAACCCAGGATCATTGGTGGGTGCAGGCCTACATCGGCGGGCAGTGGCTGAGCCTGGACCCAACGTTTGCCACCGCGAACCCCGGTGATGTCTTTGCCACGGCCGTGGACGTTTTCGCCGAAGCGCCGGATGTACAGCGCCACAAAGTAACGCTGCGCCTGAAAGTAGAACGCTTCTCGCTGCTCAGTGCCGTCACCGGTACTGCAGAAATCACCTACCCTCTGACGGCTACCTTCAATACGGTTGAATTGGTCGGCCGCCCGGTAACGCTCAACCATCTGGTCAACACCAGCGGCGGCGGCGCCGTCTTTACCATTATTGAACATACCTACGTGCCCTACTTTATTGTGGGCGATTATGAGCAGGTGGTTGAAGGCGCCCCTTACCAGGATATTTTCAGCAACTTTGTCGGGAGTCTGAGTAGTGTCTTTACCACAGGCACCTGGCTGCTCATTGAGTCCACAGACCCCGCCGGAAATACGGAAAATTATGAACGGGAAATCAAGGATCTGATTGGTGCCCCGGCCCGCCAGGGTGGTGGCGTTTTTGACCTGTCCGAAACAAGGCCGGACACGGCCGTCCCGCTTTTTGGACCAAGCGACGCGGCGCAAATCCACGTACTCTCTTATGACCAAAGAGATCCCCGCTCGGTGCAGCAGCAATGGGCCCATTTTATAGATGTCATGCCAGGAGCACTCAAAGTTTATGCGCAGTTGCCAGCCTTAGAGGGTGATGACCCGGTGAATACTGTGGATGTTGTCACTGAATCCTTTTTGGCCTTGCAGCGTTCGCAAATACATATGCTCAATTCTATGCAAGCGATGTACAGTGTCTCGGAACAAGGCTTACATGATTTCTACAGTGACGCCTTATTATCCCGATCTTATGTGGCCACGCCCAAACTATTATTATTGTCACAATCGGTGTTATCAGACACCGTAGAAACCTCATTTGAGCTCTTGAATGTGCGCGAGCGCATCATCCCCTATCCGCAGCAGAATACGCAGGCAGCCTGGTTGACCCAAATGTTGCAAAGTGTCGGTAATAAAGCCATAGAAACCGATCTTATGCAAAAGCTTACCCCTGGCCGTAACGCTGCCGTCAGATCTGCTTTTTTGGTGATGGAAGAAGCCCGCGCCACCAATACCGAGATTGTGCTGGTGACGCAAGAAACCCTTTACCTGGTAAATTCGCTGAACATCTCAGATCAGGCAAAAGCGCGTATCACCCAGGCATTAACGGCCAATGACACATTAGCCATACAAGTCCCACGAGAGATGGTATTCCTGAACGGCAGAGACCAGATTGGTTGGGCGGAGATAGATATGGAAACCGGCTATGTGGAGTATGTGTATGAAAACGGCCGTCGTGCTTCCGAATATGGCATTATTGCCTTCCTCCAGTCTCACGCAGTCTGGTTGCAAGCACAGTCGATCGAGTTTCTCGTTGGCGCCACGTTTATATTTATTCTTTATTGGCAAACGTTTGCGCTCGCTTTTGCATCGCTGGCCAAATCGTGCCTCTCATCCAGCCGGATCGGCATTTGTCTGAAAGACACGGTGGCCCTGGCTACGCTCGTGGCCGGATCAACCATTGTTTTATTTGCTGGATCGATGTGTCTTACCAGTATTGCCCTGGGAGCCGGCCCTGGCTTTTGTGCCGGTCTTTTTACGGGGGTGGCTCTTGCCCTGGAGTCGGCAGCCATATTCTTAAGGCTGGTCACCCTGATAGATCCACCCTTACCCAACCTGCTCATACGGCCGTCACCACCGGACGACTCGGTAAATGTTGGTACGGCACAGCCCGTCTTCCCGCAAACGCACCCGGCCGGCCCCCTCACTGCGTCGCTGGCCAGTGCCCTTACTCAGATCAGCCAACAAACAGACCTGGCATGGGCTGATTCAGCCCTATTGCACACCTTTACTTTTTCTGAGCTGAGTGCGGCGTCGGCGACCCTCTACCAAAACGGAGCTATGGTGGCGCAGGGGGCGCTACAGATTGAGTCTGCCGCCCTGGCGGAAACGGCCGTTCTGCAAGGATCTACAGTAGCCGGGTCCGCCAGCGGCCAGGGCCGTCACACGTTCTATGCGGCGGCCCTGCCCGGCCTGGGGGCGGGGACCAACTGGCTGGACTATACGGCCGTGCTCACCGCCAGCCAGCCCTATACCTTTACTCTGGCGGACGCCGACATTACCGTCAATGGCAGCGATGAGTACAGCGGTGCCTTGTCGCTGGTGGTCGCCGGCGCCACCACTATCAATGGCCGCGGCGCCACGGCGGCCTCTACCTTTGCACCGGCCCTCACTGGTCAGCTACAAGACGGCCGTCTGCTGATCGGCCCCGCCCAAGGCACCTTTCTCGTTGATGGGCAGCCGCTGGATGTTAGCAACGGTGTTGCCGTTGCTGGTTACACCGGCCCCATCACCCTCAGCGAAACCACTGTCGCCGCCGATCAACTTGAGTTTGGCGGTGAGGCCCACTTCTTTACCCTGCATCTGTCGGCCACTACCGTGACCGATCCTTATACCCCCGTTACCCTGACGCCGCTCGTTGCAGCCAACTTCAGCGACACTTACACCCTGACGGCGGAAGCGCCACCTGGTTGGGATGTGGTTGTAGCCGATACCGGCCTGATTACCGCAGTGCCACCGCCGGGAGCAGCGCCGGATGATTATCTTATCCTGGTCACCATCCAATCCGTGACCTATCCAGACCTCTTTGCCTCGGCTATCCATGCCGTCACCACCACGGCAACCAGCGGCCTGGATATGGCCGTGACAGAAGAACCACTGATCACCGTGCCCATGGGCACGGTGTTGGATGCGGAGGCATTTATACCCGGACACAACGCACATCTGGACAACGGCCGTGCCGAAGTACCCGGCGCCGCTTATAACATCATTATCAGCAATACATCCACCATTTCCCATCCCTTTGACATCACCGTCTCTGGCTTGCCGGCTGGCTGGCTTGTCTTAAGCGGTGCCTCCGGGCAATCCAATACCAGACTCACGCTTCCTGCCGGGGGTGTAGGCCGGGTTGGCTTCTATATCTCCCCCACCGTTACCGCCATCCTGCCTCCCGGGGTCAGTCATACGCTGGATGTCACGGTCAGCGCCGCAGATGGCTCTGGTTTAAGCGCCAATCAAACGCTTGTCTGGACCATGCCCGCCGTCGCTTTCCCCTATCTGAAATTACTGCCAACAACTATTTATGCGCTGCCGGACAGCACAACGGCCGTAGATCTGCAAATAAGCAATGTCGGCAACAACAGTGGCGCTTTCACCATCACAAATACCGCCAGTGCCCATATTTACGGCGGCCAGACATATGTGCCTTCGCATACCTTAACGGTTACACCCGCTGTTTTCCTCTCACCCAACCTCGACAGCGGTCAGGCCAGCCAGCAGTCGTTGCTGTTAGATACCAGCGGCGCCCTCCTGGGCGAACAATACGTGCTGAGCAGCCGAAGTGCCGCCGGTGCTTACCAGCCGGCGGCATATGCCCTGGTGCAAATTGTCAGCCCTAATATGTGGCCGATCTTTGCCGCCACCAACCAGACCCGTAGCAGTTGTACGCTGGGTGAACCGGGGCTGTCGGCGGCGCTGGAAAACCTGGCGCTGGCGTTGAGCGACCTGGAAATCGGCTGTGAGGCTGGCAGTTGCTCCCTGGCAACCCGTGATCAGGTGGTGACGGCTTTGCCAGGAGTGGTCACTTACGCCGCTCCGGTTTCCCCTCTGCTGACGGCCGATACCACCTTGCAAACCATTGCGGCCACTATGGCAGCCCACAGCAGCGCTCCCGATCTAGAAGCAGACATTACCGCCATCAGCACGGCCGTGGCTAACCTGGCGCATGAAGTGTGCGAATTAAGCGAGCATCAACCGGATGTGCGCTTTACGCCTTACCTGGATGCCGTCCTGCTGGGTGACACGGCCACCTTTACATTGACCGTCACCAACGAAGGCACCCTCACCAGCACCTACGCCGTCAGCGCCACCACCCCCACGGGTATCCAGAATTTTAATACCACACTCGTGCCGGGCGAGAGCACTTACCTGCCTGTCAGCACCGCCCCGGTTGCCCTGGGCAGTTATGACGTGACGGCTGAGATTGTCCCCACAGGGCCAGACGTAACCATGGCCATCACAAAAACGGCCGTCGCCCGGCTTAATGTTGTTGATAAGTTCGTGCAGGTCACGGCCGTTGCGGCCACACCCACTTTTGTGGAAACGGGCACCAGTTCTACCAGCCTCAGCGTTGACGTGACCAACGTTGCCAATACGGCGCGGGCAGCCAATGCCCGTACCGCCATTCTTGCCCCCAGCGGCGGCATCAGCTACACAAGCGATGTCCCACTAACCCTGCTCATAGGTCCGCCACAAACCTATGAACTGACATCAGTTGACACCTCTGGCTGGGAAGCGGGCTTTTACACAATTACGGTTGAGCTGCTGGATGCCCGCGGCGAGCTTATCCCCGATGGGTACGGCCTGGGCTACCTGGGCGTCGGCCAGGCATTGGCGGCCGGCCATGCCGTCTACCCGGAAGTTGTCAGCCCTGTCGGTTTCACCGTAACCACGGTCATTACCACAGAGGTGCTGGCGGCACCGGCCTTGCCGTTGGCGGCACCTGTGCTGCACCCCTGGCCAGAACGAGACGTCATCAGCGATCAGGAATCGCTGATCGTTGAGCCGCTGCCACTCGATACGGCGGGCGGTGCCCAACTGGTGGCCGGGGAGCAACCTCTGCGGCGCCAGCCAGAGACCCTTTTCCTGACGACCTGGGCTATCAGCCGCACGGAAGACAGCGATGCGGCCGTCAGCTACAGCGGCAGCTGGACGGCCGTGACCAATGCCACAGCCGATCACGCCAGCAGTGGCAATTTCCACAGCTCGCAGACAACCGGCGATGTCGTCAGCTTCAGCTTCAACGGCACCTGGGTCGGTGTGGGTTTTGCCACCAATAACCAGAGCGGTTACGGCGAACTCTTTTTAGATGGCGTCAGCCAGGGGCTGGTTGACCTCTACAGCCGCAACCCGGATGTAAAGCGTGTCACCTTGTCAGGCCTGGCCGATACCAATCATGTGCTTACCGTTACCGTCACCGGCTTGCAAAATCCGTTCAGCGGCAATGACCAGGTGTACCTCGATTATTTCGATACCTGGGATGGCAGCGATATGCCCGCTGGGCAGTTTGAACAGGATGACGGCCGTGTCTGGCTCAGTGATGGTTGGGTTAGCCAGAATGACGCCAATGCCAGCGGTGGCCGCTACTATCGCAGCGGCCAAACCGCCTGGTTCCCCTTCACAACGGACGGCATTAGCGATTCCATCACCCTGCAGGCGATGACCCATGCCAATTCAGAAAAGATGGCCCTCTACATGGATGATGGTTTCCTGGGCTATTACGATAGTGCTGACTTCAGTGTCCATCCTCGCACCTTCACATTTGCCGGTTTGGACGCTGGCCCTCATGTTCTCACCGTGCGGGCTTACCGCGGCGTGGCCACGCTGGATACCTTCACCACACCCGCCACAGAACCGGCTACGTCACCGCCTGTCATTGGCAGCTTCCACCGCTTTGAGGAGAATGACCTGGGGGTTTTGTACAATGGCTTCCCCTTGCCGCAGACGGCCAATACCTGGAGCAGTGGCTTAAATGACGTTGTTAGCGATCATTATTATGCCTATTCTGACAATGCTGGTGATACGGCTCAATTCACCTTTACAGGTACGGCCGTGGTGGTTGGCTTTTACGCAGAAACACGAGGTGGTTATGCTGAACTCTTCCTCGATGGCGTCAGCCAGGGGGTCATTGACACGTACCGGCGCAGCCCAACCGTGCTGCCGGTGATACTCAAGGACCTGGCCAATACCACCCATACCGTGACGATTACAGTGTTGGGTCAGGCCAACCCTTTGGCTACCAATGATCGGGCACACATCGATTACTTCGATGTCTGGGATGGCGCACCGCTGCCGGACGGCGTGTTTGAAGAGCTGGATAGCCGCGTGTACCGTAGTTACCGTTTTTCACTGCTGAGCGATCCACAGGCGAGCGGTGGTCAATACCTGCAAGATAGTATTACCAGTGCCGCCAATGTCTGGTTCCCCTTCAGTGGTGATTCCGTCACCGTACACGCCATCGCCGGCCCCCAGGGGGCCAGAACGACCCAGGTATATCTCGATGGTCAGCCGTTAACGACAATTAATCTATACAACAGTAGTGTCATCCGCCGCACGTTTTCTTTCCAAGATTTAGGTCCAGGTTTGCACCTGCTGCATCTGGAAAGGTATCGCGGTGAGTTAGCGGTTGACGCGTTTACCACACCCGGCGTGCCACCGTTTGTGGAAACCCCTGTTGACACCGGTGTCATCCGCTATGAAGAAGACGATGCGGCGTTGCTGTATAACGGCGTGCCCTTCAGCCAACGGCCGCAATCCTGGAGCGAAGAATCAGGCCAGTGGGTGGCCAGTGGTGGCTATAACGCTCTCTCCACAACGGCGGGGGACACGGTGAGCCTGACCTTCGACGGCCGTTGGGCCCAGGTCGGCTTCCTGACCAATCAGTACGGTGGTCAGGCCGAAATCTTTATAGATGGCCTCAGCCAGGGCACGATTGGTCTTTACAGCGCCGCGGCAGATGTCACCAGCTTTGTCGTTGGTGACCTCATTACCGGCACCCATACCCTCTCCGTCACGGTGCTGGGGCTGCCGGACCCGCCCAGCCCGCAGAGCCGCGTTTACCTGGACTATATTGACATTTGGGATGGCCAGAGGATGCCGGATGAGATCGTCAATGCCAGCCTGGCCAGCAACAACGGCCGGGTACACCTTAGCGCATCCTTGACCATGGCCGCAAATCCCAATGCCATCAATGGTGACTTTGTCAACTATACGGCCGGTTCACCAGACGCCAATGTCTGGTATGCCTTTACCGGAGAAAGCTTCACCTATTATGGATTCAGTTTCAACAATGATAACGCCGCCGCAGATGTTTATGTGGATGGTCAGTTCCAGGAAACGGTTAGCCTGAGCTATCCTTTTGCGCAACAACCGCTGGCATTCCACTTTGATGGCCTGGAAGATGGCCCACATGTGGTCCGTATTAACAATAATTCACTCTTCCGTGTGGATGCCTTTGCCAGTAACCAACTCGCTATCCCCTATCAGCCTCTGGCCGAATGGTGGGAAAGCGATCGCAGCGGTGGCGCCTCCATTTGGGGTGGTGTACACGTGCCGCCGGTTGTCGGTGATGTCACCGGTGATGGCGCCGTTGAAGTGGTGGTGGCCACCAGCAATATCGACAACAACGGCGAATTGTTCCTGATGCGCGGTGATGGCCAGGATGCCGGCGGTGGCGACCCCATTATCTGGAGCGTGCCCTTCAACATCTTCAACGGTTTCGAGGATGTCGGGGCACCGGCGATTGCCGAGCTAGACGGCCAACCCGGAGCTGAAATCATCATGTCCACTGTTGCGGGAATGTACGCTTTCCACAGTGATGGCTCCACCTATTGGTTCACCGATACGGTAAAACCGCATGTCTTTTTTGGCACCCCGGCCATCGGCAACCTGGACCTGGATGCAGAGCCGGAAATCGTCATTAACATGGATGAAACATTGGCTGTGTTTGAGCCAGATGGGCACATCGCCTGGACATTTAATGATGTGGATGGCCTGACCATGCCTCTGCTGGTGGACCTCACCGGGGATGGCTTGTTAGACATTTTATTCCACGACTGGAACAACACCCTCTACCTGTACGATTATAACCTGGGCAATCCGCAGTTGGTGTGGACGGCCGTGTTTGCCAATCATCCCCATGGTTACGGCGCGCCTGCCGTGGCCGACCTGGACGGCGACGGCACGGCCGAAGTTGCCATTGCCACGGAAACAGTGCTCTACGCCGTCAACGGCGAAGATGGTTCCGTACAGTGGTCGGCTCCTTTAGACCCAGGCCGTACCGGCGGCGTCACCATCGCCGATTTGGATGGAGACGGCAATATGGAACTGGTCACCTCGTCGCTGTTCAACGGCGGTACCTTGTATGCCTTTGAAGCGGACGGGACGCTTAAATGGTCGGCTGCGGCCCTGGATACGTCACCCCTTAATGTATCCACCGCTGACCTGGACGGGGATGGCGCTTATGAAATATTGTGGAACGGCGTAAACCAGGGCTTTACCATCTATGACGGTAGCACCGGCACCGTACGCTTTAACGACCCCCTGGTCTTCTCCACGACGGGGTCAGACGTCCCTGTGGCCGCAGATGTAGACCTGGACGGTTACGCCGAGGTTGTCGTTCCGGCCCAGGGTGGCATTCGCGTCTATGGTTTTGATGGGGTCTGGGGACCGGCTCGCTCCGTATGGAACCAGCTTAACTACCATATCACCAATATCGAAGATGACCTTACCGTTCCCTTCAATGAGGCCAATAGCTGGCAGACCCACAACACCTACCGTACCCAAACAGCGCCGGCCAACGTACTGCCCAGTTATCAGGTAATGTTGACGCATACCGTTGGCATTACTGGCGTCACCGTGCTGTCTGGCACATTTTCCGTGCCGCCGGGTGTGAATGCCGGCCCTGTGTACGGCTGGCAGTATGCGCAGACGGAAGCCAACCCGGTGGTGACCCGCACCTTTGCCAGCGAGTTAAGCGGTCTGCAACCGGGGGAGGCGCTCATGGTGGCGCAGGGCACGCTAGTGCACTATACGCTGCCCAGCGGTGGCAACCAGCTTCAACTGCCACCGTTGTATGTCAGTGTGCCGCACATTGTGGCGGTCTCCCCCGCCACGCAAACGGTGGGGGCGGGCGGCACGGCCGTCTACGATATCGTGCTTTCTAACCCGACGACTGCTGACGATACCTATACATTGTCGCTGGCAGGGTTGCCAGGGGCATGGCTGGCTTACCCGGCGGCTGTTTCCCTGGCAGCAGGGTCTATGGCCACCGTCTCGCTGACCGTGACTGTGCCCACCACAGCCGCGGCCGCAGAGAACCCGTTTATTGTCAACGTCAGCAATGGCAGCGGCCACCATGACCAGGCCAGCGCCTCCCTGCTGATCATCGATGGGCTGATGGTAACGATTGACCCGCTGCGGCAAACGGCGACATCAGGCAAGGCCGTTACCTATACTCTGACGCTGACCAACTGGGAAAGCATCGCCCGCACCTATGATTTAGCCGCTGGTGGCCTGGCGCATGTGACCCTTCCCGCCACGGTAACCGTGGCTGCTAACAGCAGCACCACACTTGCTATCCTGGCGCAGGCAGCGGGCAGCGGTCCCTATCCCTTTACGGTTAGAGCCAGCACCAATACGGCCAGTGCCAGTGATGACGCTGTGCTCAACGGTGTGGGTGATTGGGGCGTGACGGTGGCGTTGGCGCCAGAGGCGGCCGTGGCTGGCCCTGGCACGCCAGCTGACTTCACCGTCACGCTGCGCAATGTCGGCAGCCTAGCTGATGTCTACGACCTGACGGCCAGCCTGCCGCCTGGGTGGTCCTACCGCTTTGCGGCGAACGGCGATGCGGTCAGCAGCATCGCTCTGACGCCGCATGTTTTCAACCAGGCTGAGCTGCAACTGCTGCTGACACCGGGTTTGGCGGCCGCCGCCGGCGATTATGACATCAGCGTCATGGCGCACTCACAAGGCAATCTTGCCGCCACGGCCGTGGCCACAGCTACGGTCCAGGTACTACCTGGTGGTGTGCAGGTGGCGGTATCGCCGGCAGCCCTGGCACTAGATCCCGCGGACAACGGTGTATGGCAGGTAACCATCACCAATACCGGCAGTGTTGCTGACAGCTACTGGCTGACGGCGACGGGCATCGTGGCCCTCTCCGGCCAATTTAGTACCAACCCGGTGTCTCTGTCTCCGGGCCAGGCGGCTGATGTCACCTTAACCACAGCGGCCTTCCCCTTTGTTCTGGCTACCAGGCACCCCTTTGCCGTTGTCGCCACCTCGCAAAATGATGACCGCATTCAGAACCAGGCCAGCGCGGAAGTCACCTTCACCAGTTATGAAGCGGTAGACGTGACCTGGCTGCCACCCAGCCGCACGCTCACCAATACCTTAACGGCCAGCTTCATGCTGCTCATCACCAACACCGGCAACATGGCTACAACCTACGATCTGTCGGTGGCCGCACCGGGGTTGAGTCTGGAGGCCGAAACAAATACCGTTTACGTTCCGCCTCACATGACGGCCGCTATTCTCGTGACGGCCGTTGCCAGCGCAGACGGCACCTACACCCTGACGGGAGCGGCCAGTAGCAGTGCTGCCAGCGATACGGACACGGCTCTCTTAATTGTGGATACGGGCGGCGGCCTGCAACCGCCTGTCGCTCATGACGATATGGCCGTGACCGGCGAAGATACGCCTGTGATCATTGCTGTGTTGGCCAACGACACCGATCCTGACAACGATCCCTTGACGGTGAGCCAGGTCACGCAGCCAGCCAACGGCACGGCCGTGATCAACGGCGATGATACTATTACCTACACACCAGACAATAATTTTAATGGCACGGATGCTTTCACATACACAGCCGATGATGGCTTCGGCGGTAACAGCACCGCCACTGTGTATGTAACGATCACCGCCGTTAATGATGCCCCAACGGCCGTTGATGATGCAGCCGTGACCGATGAAGGAGTCGCCGTCATCATCCCGGTGCTGGCCAATGACAGTGATGTGGATAATAATACCCTCTTTATAGACAGCGTGACACAGGCTGTATACGGTACCGCGCTGATCAACCCGGACAACACGATCACCTACACCCCTGAGGCTGGCTTTAATGGCGTGGATACCTTCACCTACGTCGTGAGTGATGGCCAGGGTGGGTTGGATACGGCAACGGTAACAGTGACTGTTTATCCGATCGCTGCTGGTTGTAATCTGTATCCCATTGTTTTGCATACAGATTTGCTAAACGGCGTGCAGCCTGGGGACATCCTGCCGGGTATCCTCCATGGCACGCAGCCAGGAAACTTTGGCTGGCTCACCTGGACGGGTGACAATGGCTTGCCGGCTTTGGTGACCAGCCTGACGCCACCAGGAGACAGCCATACTTATACCAACCCCAACGATCCCAATGATCACATCGTTTCTATTGATGACTGGGTTGAGGGGAAAACAGCGGTATCTAATCCCCGCAAGATGCAACATGCCTTGAATGAATTGATGCTCCTGGACATCGTGGTGCCGATTTGGGACGTGACAGTAGGAAGTGGCACAGAGACGCTCTATCAGGTTTCTGGCTTCGCTACCATCCGCATGATGGGCTATGATTTGTCTGGGCAAGACCAGCTAACTGTGCAGTTTTTGGGATTAGCATCATGTGATAATGTGATGTTCAGCTCTGTTTTTTGGCATTGAGTATCGCCTGTTGGTGAATGACGAATATGCTGATGAAGTCCTGGCCATCAAAGTAGAGGTGGATACAAATCCGCCGCAACATTTATGACCTGTGGTGGTATTTGAACCAACCAGATTGGCCTGAGCCCAACCTGAAATACCTGAATCGCTGTATACAGCAGGGCGGATGGGTAAATGACCCGCTGACGCCGGCCAATTGGCGCACGATTGTACGGCAACAGCTTTCACCTTTGCCGTGGTCTCTTGTGCTGGAAGATGTCAGGCCTTTTATCATTGATTCTGGAAAGAGGGCCGATTTTAGTAAAGAACAGTTATGGGCTCTGCTGGATTAAAATGCCGGGTTATAAAACAGCAGGCCCCTGATGAGCGGATAAGCGGCTGGGAGTACGGCCGTCACTCAACCCCAAACGAGCAGGGATAGACCCCGCATTCCGCACCTTCAAAAATTGGACTCTATAATTTGTTCTGAGAAAAATTACGTTTCAGTTCATGCGTTTCGGATCAATTTTTTGACAGAACGGCTTTAGATGCATGATTAAGAAAGTTATGTCAATTGACCCAATCTAAGTGCGGAATGTGGGATAGACGGCCGTCGCTCCCTCTTTATCAGCTACTACTTTTGAGCTGGTAGACGGCCGTCGCTTCCTCTTCATCAGCTGCTACTTTTGAATAGGCGGACGGCCGTTGCCCAATCTCAAATCAACTAGAGTAGACGACCAACCTGACTGACCGTAGTTTCACCGGCCATAAGTTCTATATGCAGGCCTGTTATTACTTACCGGGCCTCGGCCGTTTTGCCTCCGCCGACACCATTGTGCCCAATCCCGCCAACCCGCAGAGCTTTAACCGCTACAGCTATGTCCTCAACAGCCCGATGACACACACATAATACTCCTCATTTCAACGAATTATTTACGGGTTCTGTCGATTCAGACCCCTTTTTCTGCACATACCAACGATATTGACAACCATGCTCCAGCCGCCAGGCAAGATAGTC
>WYBM01000037.1 GCA_011525915.1 Ardenticatenaceae bacterium
CGTCGGGGGGGCCGACGCCAAAACAGCACCAACGGCAATGGGCGTTAGTGTGTGTGGTCTGTGGAAACGGGTTTGTGGCCAGACGGCCGTATGCCCGCTACTGCCAGGGCTGCCGGCGGCGCACCCACCACGGCCACAGCCACGACCCCACTATCTGCGCCATGTGCCCCACCCCTTTGCCCCCGTCCGTAAAACAGCGTGCGGGGCGGTACTGCTCCCGTCGCTGCAAGCAGCGCGCCAAAACACGCCGGCAGCGCCAGCGCCAAAGGGCTGTACCCCCCCTAGAGAGGGTCTCATGATAAAAACCAAAATCGTTCTGCTTCTGCTGCTCACCGCATTACTCACCGGCTGTGCCGTGGCCATCGGGCCCCAGGCGCAGGCCCAGGCCGGCAGCCCTGTCATCCATGTTGATGAGGGGGCCACGGCCGTGGTGGGCACAGACAACCAGGTGCAAACACCGGTTGAGCCGCTCCCGGCCCCAGCAGCTACGGATGGCTACCGGTCTGCGCCCATGTGGATATTCTTGCTATCCGTTACCGGCTTAATTATGGGCATTCTTCTTGGTCTCTACCTGACAACCAGGGAGCCGGAAAATGCCAAGATGGATGGTTATTACTAACAACCATACCTTCTGGCAGCCGGTGGCTTCAGTCGTCAGGTTGGTTACAATTGCGGTGCGTCATCAATCAATAAGAGAGAGGTCTTTATGGACAAGGAAAAGGCACTGGTGCCTATTGCCCAAAAACAAGTGGAGTTTTATGGCGACGAGCTCACGGCCGTACAGGTGGCAGATGGCACCGTCTACATTCCCATCCGGCCTATCTGTGAGCTGATCGGGGTGGACTGGAACGGCCAGCGCCGACGCATCAACCGCGACCCGGTGCTGCGCGGGGAAATGCGAACTGTGGACGTTACGTCCACGGAAGGGGGGCGGCCCGTCACCCGCGGCGTCCTCTGCCTGCCGCTGGATTTTGTCAGCGGCTTCCTCTTTGGTCTCAACGCCGACCGGGTCCGTGCTGACCTGCGCGATAAGGTAATACGCTACCAACGCGAATGTTACAAGGTGCTGGCGGAAGCCTTCAGCGACGGCCGTTTGACCACCGACCTGGATTTTGACACCTTGCTGCAGCAAGCCAGCGCCGATGCCGTCGAAGCTTACCAGATGGCCCTGGCCATCGTGAAGCTGGCCCGCAATCAAATCCTGTTAGAGGCGCACATCGATGCCCACGGCCGTGTCCTCGATGATTATGGCCGTCGCCTGGAAACCATCGAAGCCGACTTGCACCAGGAAGAGCGTTACATCACCGAAAGCCAGGCCACGCAAATCAGCCAGGCCATACGGGCCATCGCTGGTGAGATGTCGAAACGTTCCAGCCAGAATGAGTACGGCCGTTGTTGGGGTGAGTTCTACCGTAAGTTTGGCGTCTCTAAATATCGCCATCTGCCCGTCTCCAAATTTGATGAGGCCATGGCCTGGCTCAGCAACTGGTATGAGGATCTCACCGGCCAGACGCCGTTTTAGCGACTATCTCTAAGGCGATTGCGAATGCCAGCCCCAATATTGGTTTCAATAGAGAATGGGTTGTAGCGTTGCTGACGGCCCAACTATAATCTGGCTCATGAACTGGTTTCCCCTTTCATTACGCACCCGGCAATACAGCGATGACATCGCCCGGCTGGACCCCCAGCAGGATGCCGACGCCATCTTTGAACGCCTCTTCCTGCGGGAGTTCCCGCTGGATTTTTTTATCAGCACGGAGTTGGGCCAGCTGCGCACGTTTTCCTTCCCGGCCATGAGCCGCCTCCTACACCACACCGGCCAATATGAAAACGAGGGCGTCAAACGGCTGGATGACACCAAGGCCATCCTCCAGGAAATGGCCCGTGACGGCTTCAAAAGCCCCCACGGCCGTGCGGCGGCCGCCCACCTGAACCAGATCCACCGCTTCTATGACATCCCCAACGAGGCTTATCTCTACACCCTCAGCGTCTTCATCTTCGACCCCTGGCTCTGGATTCAGCAGTATGGCTGGCGGCCGCTCACCGAAAAAGAAAAGGACGCCCTCTATTACTACTATCGCCAGATGGGGCAGGCGCTGCACATTCAGGACATCCCCGACTCTTTTGCCGCATTCTGGCAGTGGCGTCTGGCTTATGAGCGGGAAAACCAACAGTTTGCCCCAAGCAACCATCAGGTGGCCATGGGGCTGATCAACGCGGCCAAAGCCTTTGTGCCGGCGCCGGTACGGCCGTGGCTGCCGCCGGTCATCGCCACCTTGCTAGGCGCGGCGCTCAGGCAGTATCTGGATCTCAAACACCCTCATGTCATCTTTCAATGGCTGGTCAGGGGCCTGTTTCGGCTGCGGGCCATCTGGCTGCGTTTTTTCACCATCTGGGACAAACAGGACTTCAGCCAGTCGTCTTTTATCACCCGGTTTCTCACCTATCCACACGGCTACCAGCTCCATCTAGTGGGGCCCACAAAGCTCATCAAACAAATCCATGCGGAGCAAGCGGCTGAACGGTAGATCGTGAAACGAGAGAATGACACTACCTCCGTCTGGAGTGCTTTTTTGGGGGAAGGGAGGGACGGCCGTTAATCAAGTTTGGTTGGCATAGTTGCGGAAAGTATCAATTGATGTTATTTGTTGATTAAATCAGGGCAAACATGGGGGTCGGTGAGTTGTCCATTTATATGAAAACCTGGTGTAGGCCAAATCAACTTGTCCAATCGTTGGTTTGGGGAGGGGAAAATGAACATGCCAATGCCATCCATTACTGTTGTTGTTATAGATGATGAACCGCTTCTCCGTGAGGCAATTAGAGGCCGCTTAATCTCGCAGGAACAGATCACCGTTATAGGGGAAGGCAGTGTTGGTGAAGATGTATTTCCGCTTGTGCAGAAGCTCAAACCAGACGTATTGATACTCGACTTAAACATGCCCCAGTATCGTGAGGGGGATGCATCTATCCGGTTCCAGGCTCTCCCCACCATTTCCAGGCTATCGCAGCAACATAAAAATACGTCAATCATTATACTGACAGTGGTTTACCAATCAGGGATGATTCATGGCGCCCTGGATCGTGGTGTTCAGGGGTACATCCTTAAATCGGATGATATGTCATTAAACATACCGGCAGCCGTCATGCGGGTGAGTCAGGGTGGGGTTTATTTTTCAGAGTCCATAGAAAGGGAATTATTTAATACGGCCGTGCAACGAGAGCGGCCAGTCAACCTCTCTGATCGGCAAATTGAAGCTCTGATGCTGCTGGCAACGGATGTCAATGCCTCTTACGCGCAATGTGCGCAAGCCATGAACATATCGGAGAGTACGTTCAAAAAGCATTTAGACGAAGTTTATAAGGCATTGGGGGTCAACAATTCAAGAGCGGCCGTTGTCAGAGCCATGCAGATGGGCTATATCCCTCTACCAAATTACACCCCTGAACAACGATAAGTCAAACATTCAAGACAGACTGTCTGATCCAGCGGGGACTAGAACCAGAGTTCTATCGCGAAGGTGTTCGATTGTTCTATTTGAAAAATCTTGCTTTATGGTAACGTGGATCATATGCAGAGTGAATTTCATTTCCGCCAAATGCAATCCTCAGATGGTGTGGCATTTACGGCACTCGCCCAGATGAGCCCAGACACCGGTCAGGTAGGCACTCACACTCACTACCAATTGGATGCTTACCAGGTGTTGTCCTTACGTGATGGTGATACAGCCGGTGTGGTAGCCGAAACACCCGAGTATCAAGGTTTAGTCGGCGCTGGGTTAATTGGTTTCTCTCAATGCTGTTTTGAGGGGGAACTGTTGGATTATGCTTTACTCCATTCTCTCATGGTTCATCTTGACTACCGCCGCCAGGGACTGGCTACCGAATTAGCACAATGGCGACTGCGCGCTGCCCTAGAGACATTGGGGAATGAGGGGCTAGTAGTAGCCAGCATCCAACAAGGAAATGTCGGCTCGTTGGCGACTGCTAGAAAATGGTGCCAGCAATTAGCAGGGGAAGTACAGGGCAGCATGGCTCGCATGCGCACAAAGCCACCTGCACCAATAGATGGGGTAACTGTACGTCCCGTGCAACCGGACGAACTAGAAGAATTGGTCCATCAACAAAATCAATTTTATGAGGGATACAATTTCTATAAACCTGATACGCCAGCGTCACTCGCAGCCTGGCTGGCTCAAACTCCATTTGCTACCCCTTTCCGTCATAGCTATGTTGCTGTCGATACCCGCGGCAATATCCTTGCAGGACTCGTTCTCATTGAACAGCACAGGTTAGTCACAATGCAGATTGATCGGCTGCCGATGTTTGCCAGACTCCTTAATAAGTTTCTCTCTCTTGTACCGCCAGACGGTACGCTAAAGCAGTTGACCGTCAACCGTATCTGGTATGCACCTGGCCAACTGCCAGCAGCTCGACATTTATGGGAAGCAGTTCGTTGGGAGTGGCGTGACCGGGGCAGCGGATTACTCTGTTTCTTTGATCCTCGTGGTCCCTTGCCAGCGATGTTGCGTTTACCCATTGTTTTGGTTCAGCGTCAAATGGACACTGGGCCTCAAAAAAGAGAGAATGTCACAGTTGAGGAGCCACCTCATTTTCCTGCCAAAATAGCTGGCGTTGTTGGCGAGCCGCCGCCAGTTTTCGTTC
>WYBM01000038.1 GCA_011525915.1 Ardenticatenaceae bacterium
CTTAAAGGTATGATAGGTTTGGACGATAGCCATTTTTTCCTCGCTGTTTTGTGGTTTGTTTCTACTCTTCACATTAACAGCTTTAGTGGTTATCGTCATCTTTTTTTAAACTGTCCGGTAGCTAGGTCAGTGGTCAGTGATCAGTATTCAGTTGGGCATTCTTCCAGACTGAACACTGGATACTGTTCACTGAACACTGGACACCGATCACCTGGCAAAAGCCCAAAGTGATTGTTGAGCAAACCCCTACGGCCGTAAGATGAGATGGTCAACGGCGTTTTCGATCACGGCCGTTTCCGTCCACCACAGTGGGTGGTACTCACCATTGAGCCACAACGCCATCTCACGGCCGTATAAGGGGTGGCCAGGGTGGCCGCTCTGCCCGGTAGGGATAATTGTGCGGCTGGCATCAAAATCGCTTAAGTCCAGGATCATGCGCATAGAAGGGTGCGCCCTGATCACCGCCGGGTTATCCGGACTCCAGCTTGTGGCGTTGACAATGCTGCGGCCGCCGTCAGCCGGAAATGGCCCCCGGTTCACCAATGATTCAACAGGAGCAATGCCGCTTTCACCCAACGGCAGGCTGGTAAAGGTCGCCGTATGCATGCGTCCCCATGTCCAACTGTCTACATCACCAGGCATATTGTCATCCAACCAGTCCAGGGCCTGGGTAAAGGCTTGTAGTAAGATAGCTTCACGGCTTTCTTTTTCCGGCGTGTTTACGTTATCCCACCAGGGAGCGGTGGGGTCCAGCGCAATCTGGTGCAGGAAAATGTTACTGCGAACGTCCTCCACATTGTCCTCCCCAATCTCATCGGCCAGAATGGCCGGGTAAAGCTGCACGTAGAAGCTTTCAAAAATAGCGGCGGCCGCACTATCACGGACTTCCTGCCCATCCCAGGTGCGCAAGACATCAATAGCCGCCTGCACACGCTGGTCTTCTGTTTGCAGATTGGCCAGAAAAGGTACATAGGTTTTGGCCAGCAGTGACATATTGTCGTTTTGGATGGCGGCTACATCCTCTTGGGTGATCTTGTCGCCGGCGGCGATGTGGGCATCGATCATCTCCACAATCCGCTGCCCCCGGTCACCGTCGGCCCAATCACGCATGAGGTAATAAGGATACGCCAGGTCTACGATAGCGTGGTTGGCCGTAGAAATGTAGCCTTGCTCCGGGTTAAAGAGCGCCGGCAGGGCCTCAAAGGGCACCCAGCCCTCCCATTCATGCGTGTCCGTCCAACCGGGTGAGGGCACCAGGCCCAGGCCGCTTTTGCGAATGGGGATCAGGCCGGGCATCTGGTAGGCAATATTACCTTCGCGGTCAGCGTAGATGACGTTTTGCGAGGGGATGTCCCAATAGCGCAGGGCGTCACGAAACTCCTGATAGTTGCTGGCCTGGTTGAGCAGCAAGACGGCTTGCAAAATGCGTGACGGCTCTTGCTGCACCCAGCGCACGGCCAGCACGTCATCTACATCATCCAGCACGTCACTGATGATGGGACCATGCCGGGTGATGCGCACAGGCAGCACCACGTCATCATCACCATTGACCTTGATCACCTCTTCACGAATTTCCAGATCATACAGCTGGCCCATATATTCGGCCCGCTCCCCCTCAAGGCGCTCGATGTAAAGGTCCTGCACATCTGCACCAGTGTTGGTTACACCCCAGGCAATATCATTGTTATGGCCAATGACCACACCGGGCACACCGGCAAAAGAGAAGCCAACAGCGTCAAAGCCGGGGGCGTGCAAGCCAACCTCATACCAGATGGCCGGCATCTGAATGCCCAGATGAGGATCGTTGGCCAGCAGCGGCAGGCCCGTGTCTGTATGCTGGCCGCTGATCACCCAGTTATTGGAGCCGACGAAGAAGTCACCACCCAAAACTTGCGGCGCCTGGCCAATGAGGGTGGTGTTGACATTTTGCCACTTGACGGCCGTAGGCCACCCGGCCAGCGCCCCGTTATGCGCCGCTTCACCGACAAGCTGGTCCGTGGGGGCAATCACCGGGCGAGTGTCGTAGGGATAAGAGGGCAGCAGCGCCGCCACCGCTTCCTCGCCAAACTGGTCGATCATCCGGGCATACGTCAGCTCGCGGTTAATGTCATTGGCCAGGTCAAAAGACATGACCACTCCCCAGGAAACGGTATTCACCGGCGTCCAGGGTTCAATCTCCCACGGCTCGTTGACCATTTGTAAGACGGTGTAGTTGAGCGACAGCTCACCAGGCGATTTGTCGGCGATGTAGGCGTTCACCCCGGCTGCATAAGCTTCTAATATAACATAATACGCCGGCTCATTGTCCTGGTAATACTCCACCGTGGTCTGGGCCATGCGGTTCCACCCCATGGTGCGAATAAATTTGTCATTATCCAGGGTGCTTGCCCCGGCAATTTCAGAGAGCCGCCCCTGGCCAATGTGCCGCCACCACTCCATTTGCCAGAAGCGATCCTGGGCATGGACGAACCCCTGGGCAAAAAAGAGGTCTTCCATGCTGTTGGCATAAATGTGAGGGATGCCATAACTATCACGGTAAATGTGAACGTCGTCTTTGATACCGGGCACGGTCATGGCCCCGTCTGTCTGGGGAAACGGCCGTCGGGTGACCATAGCCAGCACGCCAACCATCAGCAGCAGCAAAACAAAAATACCAGCCAAAAGATAAGCCATCATGCGTAACGCGCGGTTCATACCCTTCTCCTTCTTTTACACTCATCGATTATCGGTGATCAGGCATCGATGCCTGATCACCGATAATGATACCCGCTTTTGGAACCGGCTAAAAATATGGCGTATAATCCGGACCATGTCCATTTCTGTTCTTCATGTCATCTGGTTGTTGGTAGGTGTGTTGGCCGGCATTGTGGTGAATGCGCTGGCCGATTATTTGCCTTCGTCAAGCGCGCCGTTGTGGCCACAATGGCGCATGTGGCGGTGGGGCAAGCGCCAACGGCCGTTACTGGTGCTGGTGGGCACGGCCGTGTTGTTCTTTTTCCTCCCCTTCTGGCTGGCCGAACCGGCCAACCTTGTTTTTAACAGCCTTTACATCACTATCCTCATCTTAATCATCGTCACCGACCTGGAGCATAAGCTGATCTTTAATGTGGTGATTTATCCGGCCACCATTCTGGCCCTGATAGGCAGCTTCTTTGTGACACCAGATGAAAACAGCCTGGGCCTGGCCGCGCTGGGGGCAGTGGTAGGGTTGTTAATATTTGGCGGCCTCTACTTCCTGGCAAACCTGATATACGGCCATGATCGCGTTCCGTTAGGGTTGGGTGATGTAAAGCTGGCCATGCTGTTGGGGGCTATGCTGGGCTTTCACCGCATTTTCTTTTGTCTGTTTTGGGGCATCATCCTGGGTGGGGTGATCACACTGCTGCTCTTGCTTTCACGGCGGGTCAACCGGGGCACAGCGCTGCCCTACGGCCAATATCTGGCCCTCTCTGGGATCGCCTTTCTTATCCGGGGCGCTGACTACGCGCAGAACTTCCTCAGCTAAGGGCGCACCCATCTAAGTGTTCAGCGCGGGCCTACTGAACACTGACCACTGATAACTGAAAACTGACCCTAGGAGTACTGAATGACACAACCCTTACCCATCCATCTAAAAACGGCCGGCCTCATCGCCTCATTACCCGGCGATTTGCCGCTGCAAAACGTTATAGGCGTGGCCGATGCCCTGTTGGCATCACCAGTGCTGACCGTGGAAGTGGCGTTGGCTGGCAACGACACGGCCGTTATCCATGACCTCTGCCAGCGCGCCGGGCGTAAGATGGTGGTGGGTGCACAGGTAGAGACCCAAGCAGAAGCAGCGGCCGCGCTGGCCGCCGGGGCGCACTTTGTGACCACCCTCACCTGGAACACGGCCGTGTGGGAAACCTGCCGCCAGCAGCAAACAGCGTATTTACCGGGCATCATCTCCCTGATGGCCGCCGAAGAGGCCCAAAAACGCGGCTGTACGTTGATCCGGCTGCGCACCGGTGGCCCTGACGGCCCTGCCTATGTCACTGCCGTCAGGCAGGCCCAGCCACAACTGGGCCTGGTGGTAGATGCTCCCGTAAACGAAAAAACCATTGGCGCCTACAGCCGGGCCGGGGCCACGGCCGTTTTTGTAGGCCAGGCCATCTTTACGCACCCCACGCAGCCTATGGCCGACATCATCACCCGTGCCCGTCGGCTGCAAAAAGCATGGGACCATCATGCGGCTGGCGGCGCCCGGTTCCGCCAGAATGGGACAACCCCTTATGAACATTGAACAAATTGACCTTTATGCCATCAGCCAGCGCCTGGTAACACCCTTCAAAACCAGCTTTGGCACTCAGCAAGAACGCAGCTGCCTCATTGTGGCCCTGCACAGTGAAGGGCTGACCGGCTGGGGGGAATGTGTGGCCACCAACGACCCCGGTTACAGTTATGAAACGGCCGTGACCGCCTGGCACATCCTTTCTGACTTCCTCATCCCCGCCATGATGGGAAAGGATTTACAAGAGCCGACACAACTACGTGACTGGCTGCGGCACGTGCGCGGCCATCCACTGGCCAAGGCTGCGCTGGACCAGGCCGCCTGGGACATTACCGCCCAGCGAGACGGTCTTTCTTTGGCCCATAAACTGGCCGCACCCTACCCCGAAGGGCCCAAAGCACGGGTAGAGGTGGGGGTGAGCATTGGCATACAACCCACCATCCAGGAAACGATGACGGTGATCACGCAGCATTTAGAAGAAGGGTACGGCCGTATTAAGCTTAAGATCAAACCCGGCCATGACCTGGCCCTGGCCCGGCTGGCCCGCCAGACATTCCCGGACGCACGCATCATGTTAGATGCCAACTCCGCTTATACCCTCAACGACACCCCGCTTTTCCAGGCGATGGATGATTTGCAGTTACTCATGATCGAGCAGCCGCTGGCCTATGAAGATATCTACCAGCACAGCAAACTGCGGCCACACATTCACACGCCGCTGTGCCTGGATGAATCCATCCACTCTGCCGCCGACACACAGTTGGCCATCGATATCCGTGCCTGTGACATCATCAACATCAAGCCTTCGCGAGTGGGCGGCTGGACAGAAGCACGCGAGATTCATGACCTATGCCAGGCGGCGGGCATTCGCACCTGGGTAGGCGGCATGTTAGAGACGGGCATAGGCCGCGCCGCGCAGTTGGCCCTGGCCGCCTTACCGGGCATCACCCTACCAGGTGACATTTCGGCCACGGCGCGTTATTATGCCCAGGACATTGCCACCCACTTTTTCCTGAACCCGGCAGACAGTACCATCGACGTCCCCACGGGCCCAGGGCTGGGCATTGTGGTAGACAAGAAGCGGCTGACGGCCGTGAGCCAACAAAAAGCTACGTTTACCCCCTAAACATTCAACTTGACCTGCCTGTTATACTGGTCGTGATATGGGCATATCTAATGACGTTGCCAGGCCGGTTACCATTGATGCCAAACCTTACCCTATCGTTGAAATCTCACTAGAAGTGGGCTGGCTGCTGCTGGCGATCACAGCGGCTACTGGGTACCATTGGCCAGCCATGTCGTCTATTTACCAACTGTGTTGAGATAACACGATGAGCCTGGCCAGTTGCCCGGCTGATAATGTTAGGTGACAATGGAATGGGTCAACGGCCAACGGCCGTGGTGGCCACATTTTTAACAGAATCGAGGGAATTCCATGTTTCAAGACAAAACCATCGCCTTTATTGGCAGCGGCATTATGGGCGAAGCCATGATTCGTGGCCTGCTGGCGCAAAACAGCGTCGCCGCTGATCAAATTATTGCCTCTGATCCCTGGCCGCCGCGCCTGGAAGAGATCAAGGGCAAATATGGCATTCGTGTCACCAAAGACAACCGGGAAGCGGCCGAAGCCGGCCAGATCATTGTGCTTTCGATCAAGCCGCAATCGGTGCCGCTGGTGCTGCCGGAAATTCGTGGCCACCTGCGCAGTCGTGATTTGCTGCTCTCTATTATTGCCGGTATGCCCATCGGCAAGCTGGCCGACAGCTCGGCCCACGCCGCCGTAGTACGCTCTATGCCCAACACCCCGGCCCAGATCGGCCAGGGCATCACCGTCTGGACGGCCACCCGCGAAGTGACCGAGGAGCAAAAAGGGCAGGCGCGGGAAATCTTGGGCTCGCTGGGCAAAGAAATTTTTGTAGAGGAAGAGGATTACCTGGATATGGCCACCGCCCTCAGCGGCTCTGGCCCTGGGTACGTTTTTCTGTTCATGGAAGCCCTCATTGACGCTGGTGTACACATGGGCTTTTCACGGCGGGTGGCCGAACAACTGGTCTTTCAGACGATCCTGGGCTCCGTAGAATACGCGGCGCAGTCAGGCAAACACGTAGCGGAGCTGCGCAACCAGGTAACGTCCCCCGGCGGCACCACCGCCGCCGCCCTCTACCACATGGAAAAAGGCGGCCTGCGCACCGTCATCAGCCGCGGCATCTGGGCCGCCTACCAGCGCTCTATGGCACTGGGCAAAGGCAAGCCTGACAAAGGGCCAGAGTTATAGATCACCCATTCGCGGTTTAATCCATAAAACCTATGCCTATGTTATAATGAAAGCCGATTGATCAATACATTGATCAAAACGGAGGCAAGCATGGGCAAGGTAATGAGTGCGACCGATGTACGCGTGCATTTTGGCGAAGTCATGCGCCATGTCGTTGAACGGAACGAACCAGTGGTTGTGGAAAAATCGGGCACCCCTCAGGTTGTGGTGATCTCATTTGCCGATTTTGAACGGTGGCAACAAGCATCTCAATTGGCCGATTTCGAATCCACACTGGCCCAAATTTTAGCCTTTGGCAATAGCATCTATAACAGGAATGAAGGCCACGCTTTGCCTGCGCCAGAAGAGATGATCCGGCAAACACGTAGGGGTTCAGTTTGCATTCCGGTTGGGCATTAAAGCGCATAGCGATGTGCATTTGCATCGCCAGGCGGTAATCATAGGGCAGCAGTGGCAATTACCGGCGGCTTATGATGCCCATTACCTGGCGTTGGCGGAACAGTTTGGCGGCCACATGTTTACCACAGATGAGCGTTTGTATCAGGCCGTGAGCCCTGCTTTAGCGTGGGTGCATCTGTGGCAGCCATAACACGGCCGTTCGCCTATGCACTTCGGTTGGTACCCAACCGGTTACCCATCGTGCCGCGCCTTGATGATTTCGGCCATCACGGAAAGGGCAATTTCTTCCGGGGTGACAGCGCCAATAGCCAGGCCAATGGGGGCGTGGAGGCGAGCGATTTTATCTGGGCCGATGCCTCTATCTTGCAGACGGGCCACCCGTTTGGCATGAGTTTTGTGGCTGCCCAACGCACCCACGTAAAAAACAGGGCTTTCCAGGATGATCTCCAGAGCGGGGTCATCAATTTTGGGGTCATGGGTAAGCAGGGCCACGGCCGTTTCCGGCGTCAGCGCAACGTCAGCAAAGGCCTTTTGGGGCCAGGCCTGCACCAGCGTGTCAACGTGGGGGAAGCGTTCCTGGCTGCCAAAAGCACGGCGGGGGTCTACCACTATGGTCTGAAAGCCCAACACTTTAGCATACTGCGTCAGGGCAATGGCGATGTGTACGCCACCCACCATCACCAGGGTCGGTGACGGCCGTACCACATCTATAAATACCTCCACCTCATCCGTCAACTGCACCCGCTGCGGCGAGTGCAGTTTTTTTTCAGCAGCAACCGCCAGCACATCCAGGTCTGCCCCGAGTGTGCCTACGGTACGGCCGTCGCGGGCCAGCGTCAACTTTTGCCCCACCGTGCCCGCTGGTCCCCGAATGATGGTGATAGACGCCCCTGCCTTGTCATGGGTGACAAGATCGTCCATGAGCGTATAGGCGTCCACATCCAGGGTTTCCACAAAGATTTCAATAGTGCCACCACAGGCCAGCCCCACATCCCAGGCGGTCTCGTCGGCCACCCCAAAGTGCAGCAGTTTGGGACGGCCGTTGGCCAACGCGGCGGCTGCTTCTTCAAAGACGGCCCCTTCCACACAGCCACCAGAAACAGACCCAGCCATACGGCCGTCTGGCGTCACCGCCATTTTGGCCCCCGCCTTACGCGGCGCCGACCCCCAGGTTTGCACCACCGTCGCCAGAGCGATGGGGCTGTTTTCCGCATGCCATTGATTGATGTCAGATAACACCTCTTTCATGGTTTTTCCTTCGAAACTAACCTCCCGGAGGCTTCTACGGCAAAGGTCATCTGGAATGAACCCTCCGGGAGGGCGGCTTTCATTCATGGTGTTGAGCTTAAGCTCATGTCGTCTCCTCTGCCTTATTTTAAGATCACTTCACCGTGATAAGCATCTTCAAATTTCATCGGTAAGATCTGACGCCCACACGCGCACACATATCAAAGATAGGGCAGGTGGTGCAGCGTGGGGTTTTGCCCTGGCAAATGTGTTTGCCAAAAGGAACCAACAACCGGTTGATCGCCACCCAATACGTCTGCGGTAGTTTTTGTTCCAGGGCAGCCATCGTTTTTTCTGGTGTGCTGGCCTGCACGTAGCCCCAACGGTTGGTAACACGATGGACATGGATGTCTACACTAATCAATGGCTCGCCGCAGGCAATGCCCAGGGCCAGGTTAGCACATTTGGGACCCACGCCATGAAAGGCCAACATCACTTCCCGGTCACAGGGTAAGGTCCCACCGTATACGTCTGTTACCTGCTGGGCAATGACCTGGATCTGCCCGGCTTTGGCCTCGGCGAAGGTACTGTCGGCGATAAGTGCAGCGATTTCGGCCGTCGTCAGGGCGGCCATCTCCCTGGCGGTGCGTGCCCGGGCAAACAGCTTATGGGCCACCGGTATGCTCACTTCATCGTAGGTGCGAATAGAGAGGATGCAGGCGATCAGCTGCTCAAAGGCAGAACTGTACCCTTCAGCGGCCAGTTGGAACATGGCGGCGGGCGGATACGGCCGTACCGCTTCCTCTATTCTGGCCATCACCACATCCATATCAAATGTTTGAGATGTCATATCAGTTGAATGACCGCATACAAGTTTTTAAGCCAACTCACATTCAGTCCACCACCTGCGGAGCAGCCGTATACCATAGAACTTTTAACGATGCCTGATAAAGGCGGCACCTTTGAGAGTGATGGGCCGCCGTGACGGCCGTTTCACCTGTGTCAAATGTTGCAGATGAAGCGCCAAATCTTCCAGGCTGGCCAGGTTATGCACGGGCAGAAAGTCATCCAGGTGTGGCAGTGCCGCCTGCATGCCCCGGGTGAGCGGCTCGTAACGTTCCGAACCCAACAAGGGGTTGAGCCAGATAAGACGGTAACAGGTGCGGTGCAGGCGGGCGATCTCGGCGCGCAGCAGATCGGGGTCGCCCCGATCCCAGCCATCGCTGATAAGCAGCACCACCGCGCCATGCCCCAGTACACGCCGCCCCCACTCATGGTTAAACGTTTTCAGCGCCTCACCAATGCGTGTGCCGCCGGCCCAATCATGGACACGACCGGCCACTTCGCTGAGGGCCAGGTCCAGGTCACGGCCGTGTAACTGACGGGTGACACGTGTCAGCCGGGTGCTAAAGACAAAGGACTCTACCTTTTGGGTCAGGCTGGCCGCCAGGCCGTAGGTGAAGTGTAACAGCAGGCGGGTGTACTGCTCCATAGAGCCGGAAATATCAGCGATAATGACCAGGGGGCGAGGTTTAAACTTCGGCTCGCGGGTAGGCCATGTCAACAACTCACCACCATAACGCAGGTTTTTACGCATCAGGCGGCGCAGGTCTGGCTGACGGCCGTAGCCCGGCCGCATTCTCCTGGTTCGCCGCATCCCCAGGTCCCATACCACCTGGGCCATCAGCCACCGGACGGCATCCATCTCCGTCCTGGTCAGTGTGGCAAAGTCCTTCTGACGCAAGATCTCACGCTGACTGTACGTGCGGGTGACTTCGATGATCTTCTGCACGCCTTCATCTTCATGGGATCCATCCCTGTCACCCTCGGCTGCCTCGTTCTCCAGAAGAGGGGCGGTGATGAGCGGCGGCGGCTCCTCCTCACGGAAGTTATAGAGATCGAGCCAGGTAGTCTGGCCGGCCGGTTTGCGCCAGAAGAGTTCAAACGCCTGGTCAAACAGGGGCAAATCGTCCCGTTCATGCACCAGCAGGCTGCGCGCCGTGAAGTAAAAGTCTGCCTTGTGGCCTATGTGTACGTGGTCCAGGGCGCGTACCAGGTCCACCATACGGCCGGGGTTCACGTCCAGACCCAAGGCGCGCAGCAAACGGCCGAACAGAATCAGATTATGGAGTAAATTCCCGGTCAGACCTGTGGTCATTTCTCAAAATACCATCAGACACGGCCGCTGTCACCCTGCTGTAAAGCCCAGGCAGAAATATCGGCCATAGAGTGTGTGATAAAGCCGTGCGCAATTTCATGAATGCGATGGTTGGTAATGCTGTGGGCAATGGCATTCATGATACTGTCAGGCACAAACTTGATCGCCCACGGTTTGGGCAATTCGGCGGCCAGTTCCAAATGGTACTCCAGCCGGGTCTGGTCGCCCTCCGGGTAAAAAACAGAGGTGCTGTTATAACGGCCGTAGGCCGAAGTGGCATGAAAGCTGGATTTTGCGGCCACCGGCAGCCCGGCACTTTGAGAGGCCAGGCGAATGGTGTATTTCTCCGGGTCTACCTCTGTTTGCACATCACAGTAGATCATTACGTCGTAAGCATTTAACTCGCGTGATACATAACAGACACGCAGATGCTGCTCGCTGTGCGCCTGCACCAATTGAATGCGCGGTAAATAGGGCAGGATGCGGTTCACATCCCGGTAAAAGTTAAACGCCGTGGTCACATCGGTCGGCAGCGTAAACGTCATCTGGGTCTGGCCAAAAATCGTGATCATCCTACATTCGCGGTGACGCGCTGTAAGATGTGGCCGGCGGTCTCACCACTGACGCGCTCAATGTCATCCTGATATTTGAGAATGACACCCAGGGTATTATCTACCACGTCCAGGCTTAATGCCTGTTGATCCAGAGCCACCAACGCCGCCATCCAATCCAGTGTCTCAGCCACGCCGGGGATTTTGTACAGGTCTGCGGCACGCAGTTCTTGAATGAAACCTGTCACCTGCCGCGCTAACTGCTCCGGCGCGTCTGGTACTTTGGCGCGCACAATGTCATACTCCTTTTCGAAGGTGGGGTAATCAATCCAATAATAAAGGCAGCGGCGTTTGAGGGCATCATGCACTTCGCGGGTGCGGTTGGAGGTGAGGATGACCACTGGTTTATACACCGCTTTCATGGTGCCAATTTCAGGGATAGTGATTTGAAAGTCAGACAATATCTCCAGCAGAAAAGCTTCAAACTCTTCGTCGCTGCGGTCAACTTCATCAATAAGCAGCACCGGGCGACGGCCGTTACTTTCTTCGGCCCCGCTGGCCAGGATCGCTTGCAGCAGCGGCCGTTTTAACAGATAGTCCGCGCCAAACAGCTCTGACTCTGTGGCTTTCTCGCCGCGCGCTTCCAACAGGCGGATGTGCAGCATTTGCCGGGTATAGTTCCATTCATAGACGGCATGGTTGACATCCAGCCCTTCATAACATTGCAGGCGAATGAGGTCGGTTTGCAGCAAGTCTGCCAGCACTTTGGCGATCTCCGTTTTGCCCACGCCTGGTTCACCTTCCAGGAACAACGGTCGTTCCAGTTTTAACGCCAGGTAAGCGGCCGTGGCCAGCCCCCGGTCAGCCACGTAAAAGCGGTGTTTTAAGGCTTCTTGCAGTTCATCAATTGAGTTAATGTCCATAGTTGTCCGTTATGCGTAATCGGCCGTGTGATCACTCGGCCGTGTGATCACGGCCGACCATTCACTGGGCCGTAAAGCCGCCATCAATCGTCAACGCCGCACCATTGGTAAACGAGGCAGCATCGGAGCAAAGCCAGAGGACGGCACGGGCGATTTCTTCAGCGGCGGCCAGGCGGCGGCTGGGGTTAGCATTCAGCACCCCCTGCTCCAGGCCAGGTAGGGCGGCAAAAGCACGTTCCACCAGCGGCGTCTGTACAAAGGAGGGGCAGATGGCGTTGACACGAATGCCCTTGCGGGCATATTCCACGGCCGTGGTCCGCGTCAGCCCAACCACCCCATGTTTGCTGGCGGCGTATGCGGGCATGCTGTGTGCCCCTACCAACCCGGCCACAGAGGCAGTATTTACAATGGCACCGCCGCCCTGAGCCAGCATTTGTTCCAATTCATACTTCATGCACAGCCACACCCCTTTTAAGTTTACAGCGATGATACGGTCAAAATCGGCTTCGTCTACGTCCATCGTGCGTACCGGTGAACCTTCGATACCGGCATTATTAAAGGCGCAGTCAAGACGGCCGTAGCGCGCCACCACCTCACCCACCATGGCCTGCACATCGGCGGCCTGGGAGACGTCTGCCTGAAAATGAAAGGCCTGGCCATCACCAGCGGTGATCATTTGCACGGTTTCCGCAGCGCTGTCCGGGTTTAGGTCTGCCACCGCCACCCTGGCGCCCTCTTGAGCAAACAACACGGCCGTGGCTCGACCAATGCCCGAACCACCGCCGGTTATCAACGCAACCTTGTCTGATAATTGTTTTGTCATAGTTCCTCTTTGTCAGATGCCATCCTTGTTTGGAGGCATGTTACTATACCCAAACTTCAGGTGACGTCCATCCACGACATCATAAACCGGGGTGTACCCAGGCTAAAGAGGGTGGGTGAGTTTTGCACGGCAGCATAACCGATCAGGTCACGGCCGTGATACAGCAGACGCAAATCTTCCAGGCGTACATCATCACCAATGTCCGTCATGTCAGGCAGAAAATTATCGTGCCGCCGGGCGAAGCCGGTTTTGCCCGCCGCCACCCGGCGAAAGAGCGCGTCTGCTTCCGGCAGGGCATTCCGCGTTGCCTGGGTCACGTGCAGCCCGTTGCTGCAGCCCGCCACCGCCGCCCGTGGGGCCAGGGCCGCTGCAAAGTGGGCAACATCCTGGTAGCCATGCCGCCGATAAAAGGGATGAGACACCCAATGACGGCTGGTTCCCAGGGCAGCAAAACGCAAACCGGCCGCCCGCATCCGGGCATGGGCTTCGGCAATCAGCAAAGACCCAATTCCCCGGCGGCTGTAAGCCGGGTGTGTGCACATGGCCCAGATGCCACCGACATCTTCGGGGCCGTCTACAGTCATGGCCGGCAGCCGAAACACCCCGGTCTGGCCCACGATACGGCCGTCATCGACCGCATAAATCGCCAAAAACGGGAAGGCGCGCCCATCCAGGCGGCGAATGCGCACCGCCGTCTCCGGCGTCAGGGCAAAACGAAAACACAAAAGGTTTAAGTCCAGAACGCTAAAAGGGTCAGCTTCATCGTATTCTACTATCTTCATGATCGCAATAAACTTCCATGCACTGGTTCCAGCCGGGCAGAAAAGTGACGCAGCACCGGCGGTGCGGCCGTCAGGCGTACACCACCAATCTGCTCCTTGATGCTGTTAACGTATAAGATCACCTCCGCCAGGTAATCCACGTGGCTTTGGGTGTAAACACGGCGGGGAAACGCCAGCCGCACCAGTTCCATCGCCGCCGGCCGCTCACTGCCATCTGGCTGGCGCCCAAACATCACCGAGCCGATCTCCACTGAGCGAATACCACCCTCTAAATATAACACCAATGACAAGGCCCAGGCGGGGTAATCACTTTGAGGGATATGGGGCAGCATGGCCAGCGCATCTATATAAATGGCATGGCCGCCCGGCGGCTGCACCATAGGCACCCCATTGGCCGTCAGAATGTCCCCCAAATACGCCACGGAACGGATGCGATATTGCAAATAATCTTCATGGAGTACCTCATCTAGCCCCACAGCAATGGCTTCTAGATCATACCCGGCCAGGCCACCATACGTGGGAAAGCCTTCTGTGAGGATGAGCATGTTTTTGCAACGCTGAGCCAGATCATCATCATTCAGCGCCAGGAAGCCGCCAATGTTGGCCATGCCGTCTTTCTTGGCGCTCATGGTGCAGCCGTCAGCATAGCTAAACATCTCCTGGGCAATGTCTAAGGGTGTTTTGTGGGCGTATCCGGTCTCACGCGTCTTAATGAACCAGGCATTTTCAGCAAAGCGGCAGGCATCCAGGAAAAACAACACACCATGCTGGCGGCAAATCTGGCTGGCGGCGCGGATGTTGGCCATGCTCACTGGCTGGCCACCGCCAGAGTTATTGGTGACAGTGATCATGGCCAGGGGCACATTGCCGGGGTTTTCAGCAAGGGTACGCTCTAAAGCCGCCAGGTCTATATTACCTTTAAATGGCAAGATGCGCGCCGGGTCGTGCGCCTCTGGCACCGGGATGTCCAAGGCGACGGCCTGGCGGTATTCGGTATTGGCGCGGGTGGTATCAAAGTGCGTATTGTTGGGCACCAGATTCCCCGGCTTAAGCAGGGAACCAAAGAGAATACGTTCGGCAGCACGCCCCTGATGGGTGGGGATGACGTGTTTGAAGCCCGTGATATGGCGCACGGCCGTTTCAAATTTGTAAAACGAGGCGGCTCCGGCGTAGCTCTCATCCCCCAACATCATGCCTGCCCACTGATCAGAAGACATGGCGCCTGTCCCCGAATCGGTAAGCAGGTCAATCAGCACATCTCGGGCTTTGAGCAAAAAAAGATTATACCCGGCTTCACGCAGCAGCACTTCCCGTTCGGCCCGGGTTGTCTGCCGGATAGGTTCCACAGTTTTGATACGAAAAGGTTCGATGATGGTTTTAAACTGCATAACACGCTCCTGTTTCTAATCTTCTACCTCTATCTTCTGGCGCGGATACGGCCGTTCGGCCACATCCTCTAACAATCCACCATGCCCCAGGGTGACAATGTCCATGTGCGTCAGCCGGTCGCCGGCCAACAGGCGGGGCAGTACCTGATCTATGATATTGGGTTTGGGGCTGCGGGCACACCCGGGTGCCCCCAAAATAGGGACTCGACCCAGATACGCCAGCATGAGCAGGTTCCCAGGGTCAACTGGCGCCCCCACACAGGTGACAACACCACCGGCCCGCGCCACTGCCCGCGGGGCGATGTCATAACGATCCATGATGGCCGTCTCCCCGGCCAGGATGACCAGGTTCGCGCCGCTTTGCACTCGTTCGGCCAGTTTATATGCCAGCGCTCTTTCGCCGGTTTCATCTTCCAAGGGAATAAAATCTACGCTCTCCAGGGTTGTGCCCAGTGCAGCCAGGCGGGCGCGGATGGGGGGATCAAAACTGCGGCTGATGCGCACCTGGGCCGCCGGTGAGCCAGAGAGGATGAGGGCCGCGCGGCGGGCGAGCAGCGGCGTAACCTGAAGCAGTGGACCAGCTTCCGCAGCAATGGCGGCCACGGCCGTGACGGCCGTTTCGGGTACAGCATAAGGTATGACTTTTACGGTGGCCACCATTTTCCGGGGGGCGACGGCCGTGTTTGTGGGTAATGTAGCCAGGGTGATGCCTTCTTGTGCATTCAACTGCGCCAGCCGGGCGACGTCTACACGCAGCACACCCAATATGTCAGCCTTCAGGTTTACCCGCCCGGTGGCCGGGCCAGAGAGCATCAAGCCTGCCCCTATGACCGCTTCTGCTACCCGTCGTGCGGCTTCATTTTCAGCCACATCACCGGCTTCCAACGCGGCCACATACAGCACGGGCCGGCCAGACGCCAACAGCGTGGCCACGTCTGCCGGGGTCAGGGGGTGGCCTTTACGGAAGAGGCGACGGCCGTCGGCCCCGGCAATGTTATGACCGAGAATCTTGCCAACTGCCTGCTCCGTGGGAATGGGACCAAACTTCATCGCTAAACCTCTTTGATATTGGCTGCCTGATGGGGTAACCACCCCAGGCAGTTTAAACCCTATCAGGTCTTTGGTAGCCCCTTAACTATACCGGGTTTTGGGCAGTGCTCCCACCACCACGTTGCCACGCTTCAGACGCCGGCTGTGTCTTGAACTTTTGCCCCCATACGCCACCACCGGATGAGCCGTTCAGCACTTTCTGGAGCCAGAACGTACGGCCGTTGGCAAAAAACCAGCCAGGATTTGTGCAGAACTTGATTTGAGGGTTCGACCATTGTACCATCAGGGGAAGTCCCACCAGATCCATAGCCAAAGCTCCCTTGAACAACCAGGCATTGGCTATATGAGCCTAAAGGTTCGCTCAAAAATAACTTTGCACTTTTGCCAGCCTTTAAATTTGGAATTTTTGTGTGGTTTACCGAATATCCGAAACGACCACATTTCTCAGAGAACGGAAGAGTAACCATGACCGATATGCAGTTAATAACAACCTACAATTACGATGAATTTACCAGAGAAAAAGTATTACCCTGGTTGAGTTTTGACAACAGCCCGCCGTTGGGCCAGACTGCCCCAGATTTCCCACTGTGGCATGTGGATGGTGCGGCAACAACCCTCAGTGACATCTGGGGGCAGCACCAGCTAACTATTGTTGAGTTCGGCAGTTTTACCTGACCATACTGTGGGATGGCGGCGCCATCCATGAATGACCTGGCAGCACAGTTTGCGCCACACGGCATTGGTTCAATTTTTTTATACACGCATGAAGCGCATCCTGGTGAAAATTACCCACATTTAACCTCCATGTCGCAAAAATTCGCACATGCCAAGGCCCTGCGTGACGTTCTTGGTGTAACCCGGCCCATTTTGCTGGATGCCCTGGACGGTGCCTGTCATCGTGCCTATGGTACGATGCCCAATATGACCTGGATTTTTAATCGGGCTGGCAGCCCAGTTTACAAGTCAGACTGGACAGACGCTAACAGCGTACGCAATGCCTTGGAATACTTTATAGATGTCTTTGCGCGGCGGCACAACCGCGAAAGGTTAGTCCCCTTTCATGTGGAGCGGCTGGATTACCGCACCAGTGACCCGGACAGATTTAATCAGGGCCTGGCGCGCAGTGGACCCAAAGCCTTACGTGAATTTCATGCGTCAGGTTTATGACGGCCGTTGGGGTACCCACAGCGCCATCTCTTCTCTTCATCCATCATAGGACACTTTGCTAACGTGGAATTCCAGCCGCTATCTGCCAGCGTCCCGGCAGGGAGCACACCATATACAGAGCATGATTTTCAAGGACGCATAAATTCAACGTTAGTTTAGCGTTAATTTTTTACCATTCCTTGCAAGATGAAAAATATGATACAAAACACTACTTCTTTTTGCTTATAATAAAGCTATATTAATAGACCATAACTCCACACCCAACAAAATTCCACCATTCACCTGGCAAAATAGCAAAGGCAACATACTGCGAGAAAATCCTCATGAACCTGCGTGTTTCACTTTTTGGCAATCTGCATGTTGAGTATGCTTGCCATTCTATAAAGCTCCCCAATGCTTGCAAAGCCCTGGAATTGTTTAGTTATATCTTCCTCCATGCTGACTACAGACACCATCGTGAAAAACTTGCCAACCTGCTTTGGAGCGATGTCTCTACCGACTTATCGAAAGGCTATCTGCGTAAGGCATTGTGGCAGCTGCAAACAGCGTTCGATGCTTCAACCTGCTCCCATGAAACACCAATTATACTGGCTGAGGCCGAATGGGTATTTGTGAATCCTGAGCTTGATCTGTGGTTAGATGTAAAGGTCTTCGAGGATTCATTTACGCTTCTCCAAGATATACTCGGCGTGGAATTATCTAACACCGATGCAGAGACTTTACAAAACGCGGTAGAACTACACCGTGGGGAATTGATGGAAGGGCTGTTTGAAGAATGGTGTCTACGCGAACGTGAACGGTTCCATTTGCTGTACCTGAGTATGTTAGAGAAGCTCACAGATTATTGCGAAGCCCACGGTGACTATGAAGCCGGTATACTTTATGGATCACGCATTTTACAACACGACGAGGCCCGCGAATCTGCCCATCGTGCGCTAATGCGCTTGTATTACCTGTCAGGGCACCGGGTAGAAGCGCTGCGCCAATATAACCGTTGTTCTGCGATCCTGAAAAAAGAGTTGGATGTTCAACCATCCAAACCGACGCTGTTGCTTTACGAACAAATAAAAGCAGAACAATTTGAGCAACCAGTTCACCATCTTGCCGGGAATCCCCCTAAACAAACTGATCCTGTGCCTCTTCTTCTATCAGAACTCTCAGACCAACTCTGCCTGATGCAGGCCACCTTATCAAACCTTCAAGGCCTCATAGAAGATCATAGAGAAGCGTAAGATACGCTGGCGCTACGCTCAAAGAACGCGCTGAGACACGGCCGTCTGTTAACCTAGCTTCCTGGTACCAGTAATCAGAAATCCATGATCAGTTTTCAGTAGACTACTTCTAGAAATAGACCAGCACTGAAAACTGACCACTGATGACTGAAAACTGATACTTGGTATTAACCACACAAAAGTCAAACACAATATGGAATTTGTCATCTGGAAACGGCCGCAAAATGGACTCACCAACTACCCATTCTTTTGTTATCAGGCTGTGGTTGGAAGAGGTGGATAAACAAACCGACCAGACCAAATGGCGCGGCCATGTCACGCATGTACTCAGTCGGCAGCGGCGCTACGTTGAAAACTTAGAAGACATCAAAGAATTCATTTCGGCCTATTTGGAAAGCAGAAATGCTGACATTAATCATTGATAACTGCAAGGAGGTACCCCATGCCAGTTACCCTTACTTACCCAGGTGTCTACATTGAAGAAATACCCAGTGGCGTGCGCACCATCACCGGCGTCGCCACGTCCATTACGGCCTTTATTGGGCGCGCATTGCGCGGTCCGGTTAACGATCCCGTTCGTGTGCAAAGTTTTGCCGAATATGAGCGCATCTTTGGTGGCCTGGCCCAAGACAGTACCATGAGTTATGCTGTCTTCCACTTCTTTCGCAATGGCGGTGGTGATGCGCTTATCGTGCGTATTGTCCCCAATGATGCGGCTGCAGCCACCGGCACTGTGGGGGGATTAGACATTGAGGCCACCAATGAAGGCGAATGGACAAACAGAGTGCGTGTCACTGTTGACCACAATACGGCCGATCCTACCGACACCATGCTTTTTAATCTGACAGTTGCTGAGTTGAGCGGAACAAATCTCACCGATGATGTTGTAGCCACAGAAAGCTTCCTCAATCTGTCGGTAGACTCAACATCCACCCGTTATGTCGGCAGTGTACTGGCAAACCGGTCTCAATGGGTGCGGGCCGGCACCACCATCCCAGCCTCCCGGCCCAATGAAGAGGCCGTCATGCTTACTGGCGGCGACGATGGTGGCGACCTGGCAGCCGCCGATTATGAAGGCAGTGAAGCCAACCGCACAGGCATTTTTGCCCTGGACAAGGCTGACCTCTTTAATATCCTTTGCATCCCGCCACGCACCCGTGAGAATGATACAGAAACGTCAACCTGGTCGGCCGCTTTAACGTACTGTAAGAATCGGCGAGCCATGCTCATCATTGATCCCCCCAGCACCTGGAACAGCCCGGCCGACGTGGTGAGCGACAGCAACAGCAGTTCTGGCGTATTCACCGTCCGTGACGAAAACGCCACCCTATACTACCCGCGCATCAAGTCACCTGATCCTCAGCAAGAAAACCGGACCGAAACGTTTGTGCCTTGTGGGCTGGCGGCCGGCATTTGGGCCAGGACAGATACGCAGCGCGGTGTATGGAAAGCGCCCGCCGGCCAGGATGCTGGCCTGCGCGGCGTCACTGAACTGGCCTACAAAATGACCGACGGCCAAAATGGCCAACTCAACCCCATTGGGGTGAACTGTCTGCGCACCTTCCCCATCACCGGCAACGTCATGTGGGGGGCACGCACCCTGGAAGGAGCAGACCGGCTGGCTTCAGAATGGAAATATGTTCCGGTACGCCGCCTGGCTTTGTTTATTGAAGAAAGCCTGTTCCGGGGCACACAGTGGGCCGTTTTTGAACCCAATGATGAACCCCTCTGGTCACAACTAAGGCTGAATATCGGCGCGTTTATGCAAAACCTTTTCCGTCAGGGTGCTTTCCAGGGTAGTTCTGCCCGCGAAGCCTATTTTGTCAAGGTAGACAGTGAAACAACCACCCAAAATCATATCAACCTGGGCATTGTTAATATCATTGTCGGTTTTGCGCCGCTGAAACCGGCCGAGTTTGTTGTCATTAAAATTCAGCAGATGGCTGGGCAAGTAGAGGCATAAGGAGTAAGCAATGGCACAGTTTACGGTAAACACCAATCGCTTTGACCCCTATAAGAACTACAAGTTCCGTATTAAATGGGACGGCCGTTACGTAGCCGGTGTTAGCAAAGTCAGCGCCCTCAAACGCACCACCGAGGTTGTTACCCACCGTGAAGGGGGCGATCCTAGTTCAGAGCGCAAATCACCCGGCCAGACAAAATACGAAGCCATTACCTTAGAACGTGGCGTCTCCCATGATCTTGAATTTGAGCAGTGGACCAACAAGGTATGGAACTACGGCTCTGGCCTGGGCAGCGAAGTTTCCTTAAAAGATTTCCGTAAGGACATCATCATCGAAATGTACAACGAAGCCGGGCAGGTGGTGCTGGCTTACAAAGTGTACCGTTGTTGGGTTTCAGAATACCAGTCCCTGCCTGAATTGGATGCCAGCGCCAACGCCGTGGCTATCCAAACCCTAAAGCTGGAAAATGAGGGCTGGGAACGAGACACGGCCGTGGTTGAACCCTCTGAACCGGAATTTACGGAGCCAGCGGGGTAAATGGTAAACGATGCAGGCTTTAACTGCTTCTCAACTACTGACCGTTTGGGAGCAGGGAACAAGCCAGCCCCCTGTGCACCAAGCCTTACTGCTGTTGGCCGCTGCCTTGCCTGGTATATCGCTGGACAACCTGGCCGAACTCAGCATTGGCCAACGAGACAAACAGTTGTTGGCCTTACGCGAACAATTATTTGGTCCCCAGCTAACCAGCGTAATAGCCTGCCCGGTTTGTGCCGAAAAGCTGGAATTCACCTGCCATACCACTGACCTGCAGGCACAAACCAACACCCAACCAGGCGAAACGCTGGTCTGGCGCCATGGGGCGTATGAGGTGCATTTTCGTTTACCCAACAGTCTAGATTTAACGGCCGTCGCTCCCCAGGCACGCCCGGCCAACGACGATCTGGCGGTCATCCGTAACCAGCTGCTGGCGCGTTGTCTGACGTCAGCCACACACCACAACAAGGCCGTCACCGTGGATCAGCTGCCAGAAACTATTGTCAGCAAAATGGTGGCACACATGACCGAAGTAGACCCCCAGGCAGATGTGCAAGTGGCTCTTTCTTGTGCTGCCTGTGGGCATCAGTGGTCGGCCACCTTTGATATCATTGTGTTTTTATGGGCCGAAATTAATGCCTGGGCCTTACGTACACTGCACGAAGTTCACTACCTGGCCACCGCATATGGCTGGTCTGAGGCCGATATCCTGGCCCTGAGCGCCTGGCGGCGGCAAACCTATTTACAGCTGGTACAACCATGAATGATTTTCTTAGCCATCTGGTAGCCAAAAGTGTAGGGGCCACAGATGTGATCCTGCCCCGGCCTGCGTCGCTGTTTGAAACGGCCGTTCCGGGAACGGCCGTTCCGGGGACGGCCGTCACCACCGCCGATGCCGCCAACTTTGAAGAAGAAACCATCCTGGAATCATCTCCGGCAAAGCCCCGTCGCCGCGCATCTGCCCGGCCCTCTTCGACGATCACACCGTCACTATCACCGGCAGAGGACACGGCCCACAGCATGATGATGCCCCCGGCCGTTTCTGCATCCCCGGCACCGGAAAGGCTGCCTCTCCAGCCGGGTACAGCCAGGCCACCACACCGGCCCGTATCTCCGGAAACGGAAGCCACCCTGCCGCCGGCCCCCGCCATTACCCCCCTCATGGCCGAGCGGGTTATCACCGAGACCAGGCTGGTGGAACGGGCAGAACCTCCACAAACACGCCCCCCAAAAGCAGAGCAACCGGCCACAGTACCGCCGATAACAACCATACCGGCACCGGCACCATCTTCTTCAGGGCCCCTGCTGGACCGGGAACGGTCCGCTGCAACACAAAAAATAATCGTGACCAAAACACGGCCGTTTACCCCGCCACAAACACCCGCGCCCTTACCCTCTCCCCCCCCCGCTGCGGCCGCAGCACCGCCGGCGCCTGCCATTCATGTCACCATCGGCCGGGTAGAAGTGCGAGCCACGCCGCCGGCAGCCAAAGAACGCCCTCACCGTTCTCAATCGCCCGTGATGAGCCTGGATGATTATCTACGGCAGCGGGCCAAGGGAGAAGCCACATGAGCAACGAATTTGCCATCGCGGCTGTTACCCGTACGCTGCGCAACTTGCTCAACCAGATTATCAACGCCGATTTCAGCGGCCTGCCAGACGATACGCGGCCAACGGCCGAGATCACCGTCACCACCCTGCCACTGGACAAGGTGCGCAATGGTGACAGCAGCCGCAACCAGGTGAACCTGTTTTTGTACCACGCCGAACCCAACACTGCCTGGCGCAACCGGGACATTCCGCGCCAGGTCAGGCCAGGCGAAAGCGGCCACCCTCCCCTGGCTTTGAACCTTTTTTACCTCATTACCGGTTACGGCCAGGATGACAGTGAACTCATCGGCCACCTGCTGTTGGGCATGGCTATGAGCATTCTCCATGACCATCCGCTGCTTAGCCGCAGCGAAATTGAAAGCGCCCTGGCCGCCAGCGAACTACACCAACAAATTGAACGTATTCGCATCACCCCACAGCCAATTAACCTGGATGAGACGTCGAAGCTGTGGACCGGTTTCCAGACGGAATATCGCCTGTCCGCCGCCTACCAGGTAGCCGCCGTGTTGATCGAAAGCAAACGCCCCACCACCACACCGCTGCCCGTGCTGCGTCGTGGCAGTGAAGACCAGGGCGTGTTTGCGGTGGGCACCCCTTCGCCCCTGCTGCGCGCCGTAAATTTGCCCAATCATAAACCTGGCGCTGAGCTGGGTGATGTGCTGACCCTTGAGGGAAATGGTTTTACCAGTGACCTGACAGTGCGACTGCATAACGAGCATTTGCCTGCTCCCCTGGCTTTGACGCCTTTAGCGGGCGGCACAGAGGTAACCATGCGCGTGCAGTTACCAGACACGGCCGTGGACCTGCAAGTGCCGTCACAGTGGGCAGCTGGTTTTTACACCCTCACCGTCGTTGTGCAGCGGAACGGGCTGCCCGCCTGGGTAACCAACGCGCTGCCTTTTGCCCTGGCCCCTCAGGTGCTGAGCCGGGCGCCCGGCAGCATAGCGGTAGGCGCATTACCGGCAGCATTAACCCTCACCTGCATACCCCAGATACGGCCAGAGCAGCGGGTGTCACTGCTGTTTGGCGGGCGTGAGTTCTCGCCCGATACCATCAGCACACCACCAGACCCCACGGCCGTGACCACCCTTACCGTCACCATCGATGACGTGCTGCCCGGCGACTATGTGGTACGCCTGCGCGTAGACGGGGTAGATAGTATTCCGGTGACGTTTAGCCAGACAGTGCCGCCACAGTTTGACGACGACCAGAAAGTGACAATTACACCATGAACGAAGAAGAACAATGGCAGCAAGGCAATGACAACTACCTGGCGGCCGCCCTGGCCTGGCTGCGTCTACTTCTGGAGCAGCAAATCCATCAGCTGTCCGCCGCGCCCCAAACACCAGAACCAACGGCTGTTTCCAGCGGCAGCAAATGGTGGCAGCGTAGGCGAGCAGGGGCCGCAGGAGAAACAGATCTCTCAACGCTATCACCACAACAGCACCTGGCAGCCGAGGTCAACCAGGCAGCCGAGGCCATGACCGCCGCAGCGGCCATGGAACCACCACCAGCGCTGCTGATTTTGAGCCAACGCTTTGGCCTGTCACCTTTTGAGCAGGGGCTGCTGCTGCTCTGCGTGGCCCTGGAACTGGATACAGGCATCGCCGGTTTATGTGCCCGCGCCCAGGATGACGCCCACCGGCCCTACCCTACCTTTGCCCTGGCCATGGCCTTATTTGCTGACGCCGCCTGGGATTCCCTGTCCCCGGAACGGCCGCTGCGCTATTGGCGGCTCATTGAAATTAACCAGCCTGGGGCGCAGCCACTGACCACCAGCGCCATCCGCGCCGATGAGCGCATCTTAAATTACATCAAAGGGCTAAACTACCTGGATGATCGCTTAACGCCGCTGTTGGTGCCTTTTGATCTGACCCCTCTTGACGAATCCTTGCCAATATCACAGCAAACGGCCGTGGACCTTATCACCCATCAGCTGCAACTGACAGCAGGCAATGGCCCACCACCGGTTACACAGTTGGTAGGCATAGACTCGCTGAGCCAACAACTGGTGGCCCAACATGCGGCAGCGGCTTTAAATTTACACATCAATCGTTTACCGGCAGAGCTCCTGCCCACACAACCGGCCGAATTAGAAACATTGGCCCGCCTATGGCAGCGCGAAAACTTCTTACTGCCCATCGCCCTGTACCTGGACGCACACCAGCATGAAGACACCACCACGCCCAAAGAGGGTGGCAGCAGCCTGGCCATGACCTCGCCGCTGCGCCGCTTCTTGGGGCGCAGCCAGGGTGTTTTTTTCCTGGGCACCCGCGAAGTGTTGTCTGGTTTGGGACCAACTGCCACGGTAGTAGAAGTGAACAAACCCACCCCGGCGGAGCAACAAGCTGCCTGGACGGCCGTTGTCGAAGACGAAGACAAAAGCAGTCCAACGCTGTTGGCCGGCCAGTTTAACCTTAATATTGCCACCATCCGCCAGATTGGCCGCCGTGCCTGGGCGGCACAGGCAGCCTCCCCCGAGGCAAACGGCCATCTACCCCATGACCAATTGTGGCAGGCATGTCTGGTAAACACCCGCCCACAAATGAATATGTTGGCCGAATTACTCAATCCCAAAGCGACCTGGGACGACATTGTTTTGCCGCCGGAGGCCGAGCAGCTGCTGCGCCAGATTGCTGCCCAGGTGCGGCAGCGCAGTATTGTGTATGATGATTGGGGCTTCCGCCAGAAGATGAACCGGGGATTGGGCATTAACGCCCTGTTTGCCGGCGACAGTGGTACGGGCAAAACGATGGCCGCCGAGGTGATCGCCAACGAGTTAAATTTAAACCTGTATCGTATTGACCTCTCGGCTGTGGTTAGTAAATACATTGGGGAAACCGAAAAAAACCTGCGCCGCCTGTTTGACGCGGCCGAAGATGGGGGGGCCATCCTCTTTTTTGATGAGGCCGATGCCCTGTTTGGCAAGCGCAGCGAAGTGAAAGACAGCCATGATCGTTATGCTAACATCGAAATTAATTACCTCCTGCAGCGCATGGAAGCGTATCGTGGCCTGGCGATATTGGCCTCTAATATGAAAACGGCGTTGGACCAGGCTTTCATGCGGCGTCTGCGTTTTATTGTCAATTTCCCCTTCCCCAGCCCCAAGGAACGGGCGCTTATCTGGCAAAAGGTGTTCCCGCCGCAAACGCCGCTGGCCAAACTGGATTTTGACCGGTTGGGGCGGTTTAACCTGACCGGGGGCAGCATCAACAACATCGCCTTAAATGCGGCCTTTATGGCCGCCCGGCAGAGCACGACCGTGACCATGCCCCTGGTGTTAGCTGCAGCCCGCGCCGAATTCCGCAAACTGGAAAAGCCGGTAAACGACGATGCCTTTGCCTGGGAGGTGACGCTATGAACATCCACCTGCACATTGAACACCTGGTTTTGGAAGGGATTGATCTGCCACCGGGCGAACGGCCGTGGCTGCAAACGGCTGTGGAAGCCGAACTGACAAATTTGCTGCTAAACGGCGGCTTGGCCCCCGCCTTACAAACAGGCGGCGCGTACAGGTCCGTTCAAGCCCAGGCCATCCACCTGCAAAGCCCTTCTGCGCCAGCTTTGGGACAGCAGATCGCCCAGGCAATCTATGGAGGCATCGGGCCATGAGCCGCTCCCTGCATACCGATGCCGCCACACCCGCCACCAACCATGATGTTGTCAGCAGCCATCTTCTGCTGCAGCGGAAATGTGCCTGCGGCCAGCATACAGTAGCTGGCGGTGAGTGTGCCCAGTGCCGTCAGAAACGCCTGCGCCTGCAGCGCCGGGCGAATGATCAAGCAGTGCCGTTCTCTTTTGACGGAAAAAACCCATCCCCAACCTATGGAGGGGAAGATTTAAGCCATTTACCCCTACACCGCACCCAAACCAGAATGCAGTGTATGCCCCAGGCAAGCACAGAAACGAGCGCACCAGACACAGCGGCTGCAGGCCCCGCACCGGAAACGGCCGCCCCAGAAACGGCCGCAGTCGAAACGGCGTCTAACACGGCCCCCACAACCGGCCTGATCGTCGAGGACACGGCCACAGAGTTAGGGCCGGGGCAAATGCGAAAGAGCGACTTTCTGGCCCAAACAAAGGCAGCCGTTTGCACCGCCGCTGAAGAAGCGCTGGCAGAAACCGGACGCAACACAGAAGGCTGCCCTTACCTTGAGTACTGGTTTGATTATTACGGTGACAAAGACAGCCATCATATTGAACGGGCAATGCGCCGCTACGCCCCGGAAACAGCCACGGCGCCCACCGCTGCCGCCCTGATTCCCGTCATTGCTGAGCGGGTGCGGCAGGGTGTGGCAGCCTGGGCCCAAACAGGCGAAATCACCGGGGTGCCAGAAGGTATACCGGCAACGCTGCCTGGTTCGCCACCGGCAGAAGACACAGCGAGCAGTTTACAACGCAAAGCACCACAGGGGAGTGCCTCCCCTACACAAAGCCCACAAGCCATTCGGGCCCGGTTAGGCGACGGCCGTGCCCTGGATGGCCCGGTGCGTTCCCGCATGGAAGGTGCTTTTGGCACCAGCTTTGCCGGTGTGCGCCTGCACACAGACAACCAGGCGGCGAATCTGTCACGCCAGGTAAGGGCCCGTGCTTTTACCGTAGGTGAACATGTTGCGTTTAATACAGGGGAATACCGGCCGGGCACCCTGGTGGGCGATGCCCTGATTGCCCATGAGTTAGCCCATGTGATACAGCAGGGAGGCAGCAGCACGGCCGTGGCTTCTAAGGGAGATCACGCCCAATACAACAACCTGGAAGATGATGCCGACCAAACGGCCGTTGGTGCCGTTCTTTCTCTCTGGCAGGGGGCCACCGCCCAATTGGCAAACATAGCCCCAAACGCGATCCCTACTCTGAAATCCGGCCTGCGCTTACAGCGTTGTAACGAAGACGACGAAGTAAACATACCGCCGGAGAAAAAGGAAGAACCCGTAGAGGAGCCGGTGAAAGAGGAGCCGGTGAAAGAAGAGAAACCACCAGAGAAAAAAGAAGAACCGGTAGAAACCCCTCTACCCGCTGAACCTTCTGAAAAATGTACAGCAGACACTGCCGCCGATAAAGTAATCATTGATCATCGTGTTAAACCAGACGTTATCGAAAAACCGGGAGACACGGTCACGTTTACGGCCACATTCGCTTGTGTCCTGAAAGGGGATGGATACTCAAAATTTGTGCCATCAAGTGGGACGGAATTTGGGCGAAAGTCCTTCGCAAAAGGTCTAGGAAGGCTTACCAGAACCTGGGACGGCAAAAAATTGCACAGCAAAGTGGGCACCTATTTAGTGGACGATGGGCAGTATTTCCACGAAATTGAGCCCATCAAATACACCATCAAAGGGGGAAAGGATTTTTTTACAACAGGACCCAAACACAAATCCCCCCCTGTTAAGGTGAAAGCCAGGGAGCATAAAGGCAGTGGCAAAGAACATTTCCACTTTACACCAGCCAATGTAGCTGCTCTGGCCAAAGTCATTGAAACGGAAATGGGTGGCGAAACGGACAAGGCCAAACAAGCCGTAGCCTGGGCCGTCCGCAACCAGATGGTGCGGTTAAGCACTTCTGACGTGGCTACCGCAGCCAAACATTTTAAGGATAGAGACGGCAAAACAGCCAGCGCCACCAGCAAAACGATGGCCGAAGAAATTTTGAAAAAGCCCATGTCTGACGACATAACACAGGGTGCCATTAAGTGGTTTTCGCCCAATGCCCAACCGAAAGAAGGGGAGGGATGTTCGGGTGAGGGTTGTGGTGGCGGCCTGGATGCTTTCACAGATGAGGCAGGCAAAGAGCGTAAAGTTCATACCCCCTCATTTCATAAGGATATGACGTACGTGCCCATTGACGGCATTCATGAGTGGCGCGTCCGTTTTTACAAATTGTAGCAAAGCCTAAGGGCGCGTCTGCAAATAAGGGAATGATGCGTTATCAACATAGGATCAACCAACTTTTGGATAAACTGGTTCGCCCAGAGCTTCATCTCTTTCACCTGACCCGATCTACCTTTCTGGTGATGGGGTACGTGGGTTTGCTGCTGGCCTGCCTGCTGGTGATGTCATTGAGCATGTTCTGGAGCCTGTCTTATGGGCTGATGGCGCTGCTGATTGTCACGGCCGTGATCACCTTTCTGGCGCTTAACATGCTTGTCAAAATCATCACCGGGCAGGAAACTATTGTCTGTATTCACCATCAAGTGGCCGTCGTGTTAGTAACAGCGCTGCTCCTTAAACTGCTGCACCAGCCCGTTTTGCCCTATCTGGCCATCATCATGTTGGGCGTGGGCGTGTTTATCGGCACAGGGCGCATAGGCTGCCTGATGGTCGGCTGCTGCCACGGCCGTCCCAGCCGCTGGGGTGTCTGTTACGGGCACAAACATGCCCAAGCCGGTTTTGCCCCTTACTTTGTTGGCGTGCGCTTTTTCCCCATTCAAGCCGTGGCTTCATGTTTATTGTTTGCCAATGTGGCCGTGGGCGCCCTGTTAGTACTGCTGGGCAAACCAGGCCAGGCCTTGGTCTGGTACCTGGTGGTCTATTGTACCGGCCGCTTTTTCCTGGAATTTTTCCGTGGCGACCCGGCGCGCCCTTACTTTTGGGGCCTTTCTGAACCACAATGGAATGCGTTGGTCGTTACCGTGGTCGTTCTCAGCGCGGGTGCCAGTGGGTTACTGCCAGTGTTAAGGTGGCAGTTGGCCGCCACGGCCGTGCTCATTTTGGGCGCCCTTGTGGTCATCATCCGGGCACGTTCACCCCAAAAAGACAGGCGCTATTACTGGCAGCCCCGGCACGTTCGGGAAGTGGCCGAAGCGGTTAACCAGATATACCCCAGGCCGCTTACCGGTACCCCTGTGGTTATGGATGTGACCACCACCTCGCTGGGCATTTGCATTTCCGCCAGCCATGTGCCCGATGCCGACGGTTTTGTCAACCATTATGCCCTTTCGGCGGCGAATGGCACGATGACACCGGCTAGCGCCGCCGCCATCGCCGCCCTGATTATGCACCTGAAACACCCGGTGCAGCCCGGCGAACTGGTCAACAGCAACCGGGGTATATTCCATCTACTGGTTCCAGCACAACTTGGAGTGAGGGATGAGTGAAGCCGCCGTAGCCACACCACAGAAATCCACGATCAACGCTGCCTCAGAGCCAAACCATAAGGCCGGGCGGCGCCAATGTGCCTGCGGCCAGCATACCATTGCCGGCGGCCAATGTGACGCCTGCCGCCAGAAGCGGTTAACGCTGCAGCGCAAGGATAAAACACCCACCGGTCCAACGCGGCTCACAGCCGATGCCGTAGCCCATAACCGGCCACCCCGCTTCGGAGCAGATTTTACCCACGTCCATCTGCGTACCGCGCCCGCCATGCTGCAGCGCCTGCCCCGTGGGGTAGAAGCCGCCATTCCAGAGGAAACGGCCGTGCCCACTCCCACCTCGGCCACCGCCGAAGCCACCCCCACTGCCGAACCAGGAGCCGCCCCCGCCCCCACCAGTGAGTCGGCTGCCTCTGGTGAAACGGCCGTGCCCGGCCTGCTGGTGGCAGACGAGGCCACCGACCTGGGCGCCGGCCAGATGCGTAAAGGAGCGTTTTTGGCGGAACTGCGTACGGCCGTGTGTGCCGCCGCCGATACCGAACTGGCTGCTGCCGGTCGTGATACTGAAGGCTGCCCTTACCTCGATTATTGGTTCGACTACTACGGCCAGCGGGACGCCGGGCATATTGAACGGGCCCTGCGCCGCTATGCGCCCCAGGCCCAGAATATGGTCGCTGCCCGGGAGTATATTCCCCTGGTGGCCGAACGAGTGCGGCAGGGTGTGGCCCGTTGGGCCAGCACTGGTCAGATCAGCGGCATGCCGGAGGGCATCCCATTGATATCAGGGGCCTTGGGCAGCATGAGCGGTTTATTGGCCGGTGTGGGCACTCTGTTTTTTAGGGCCCGCCCTGGTGGGGTCAGAGAAGCCGGTGATCCCCATACCATTCAAGCGCAGTTGGGCCACGGCCGTGGGTTGGACAGCGGCGTACGCACCCGTATGGAATCTGCCTTTGGCACCAGCTTTAGCCACGTACAGTTACATAACGACAATAATGCAGCCAGGCTCTCTAGCAGCCAGAATGCACGTGCTTTCACGGTGGGGCAACACATAGCCTTTGGTGCCGGCGAATACCGGCCCGGCACCCTCTTGGGGGATGCGCTCATTGCCCATGAATTGGCGCATGTGGTCCAACAAAGTGGGGCCACTACCTCTGTGGCACCAATGAAGATAGAAAGCGCTGGTTATGAGACATTGGAAATGGATGCGGATAGAGCGGCTGTGGCGGCGACAACCTCATTATGGGGTAACACAACCAGTGCCTTCGCCACTGTAATCCCAAATGCCATACCTCGTTTAAGGTCCGGGCTGCGCTTGCAGCGATGCGCCTCGACACAAACACCCCAGGTCCATACAACTCAGCCAACACCAACTGCGACAACAAATTATGGCTGCCCACCTATACTGGAAAACCCACAATGGCAAGTGGCCCAGACTCCCATTTTGCGGTTAAATAATGGATGTAACGTCCAATTGGCGCAAAGTGGCGGCGGGGAAGGCATGGAGTTTACAGGCCTGGTTAATATGGGGGGGAATTGTAACGGGAGTGTTTACTTTGTCCAATATGCGCACCCCAATCGAACGCTTGTTTATTGTACACCAAGTAATCGCACGGAGGGTCTATGTGTCACACCCCCGTGGAGTATAGATAAATCCTGGCCTTATCCACAACCATACGGTACCAATTTCACCATGTCAACCAGCGGCAGCAGCACAGAACAAAGGCAGGCGCGCATCGTAGACAGCCCAGGCCAGGAAAATATTTCAAACCCAAGCATCCCACGAGCTCGAATCTGCATCAGAGATGAGTTTGTCACTTACCTTGTTTTCGAGCCTGCAAACGGAAGCCCTATGCCCTTGGCTTGGCTGGAATGGAACTACAATGCTCAAGCCTGGCGCAATAGCGGCAATTGTCCGCCAACCAGTACAACGAATGACTGCACAGGCTGGCAGGTTACCGGTACCGGTGCCAAAGGAAGAGAAAGTTTTGTGCCAGGAAACATGCACAGTAGCGTTCCTTTAAATCGTTCCGCACCCGTCATTTCCCCTCCATTTGGGCTTTTAGGAAACGCAACTGATTGTGCCGATACCAATTGTCCATTGCCATCGACAGGTGGCTCTGGCGCAAAGTGAAGCGAGACGCGGAATAAATGGATGCAATAGCTGCGCAAGCAAAAAGAAACCATATAAAAGCTGATTCCTCTCAGGAAAAAGCGATGACCCAGCGTAAATGCGCTTGTGGCCAACATACGGTGGCCGGCGGTGAATGCCAGGCATGCCGCCAAAAACGGCTGAAGCTGCAACGCTGGCATAAGGGGCATACTGGTCTGGGGCTGCTGGCAAACTATTATGCCGCCAGTAGCAGCAGCGTCATGCCTCGCTTTGACACAGATTTCACCCGCGTGCCGCTGCGCACGCCAACACCACCCATACAGCGGCTGCCACGTGGGGAAGTAGTCCAGCTGCCGGAGGAAACGGCTGCCCCCCTAGTGGAAACAGCCGCCGCTTCATCTGAAACCCCATCGGCTGCTCCAGAAACGACCACCGCCGAACCAGCCAGCGAACCGGCGACGTCTGAGACGACGGCCATGGCCGCCCTGCTGGTGGCTGATGAAGCCACCGAATTGGGCCCCGGGCAGATGCGCAAAAGCGACTTTTTGGCAGAACTACGCACGGCCGTATGTGCCGCCGCCGATGCGGAATTAACCACCGCTGGCCGCGATACCGAAGGCTGCCCTTACCTCAGTTATTGGTTTGACTACTATGAACAACGGGAAGCCGCCCATGTCGAACGGGCCCTGCGACGTTATGCGCCATCGGCCAGGGATGCCACCAGCGCCAGCGCTTACATCCCCATTGTGGCCGAACGAGTGCGGCAGGGGGTGGCCCGTTGGGTCAGAACAGGTGACATGAGTGGTGTACCTGAAGGAATCCCCTTGATGGTACCAACCGGCGGCATCGGCGGTTTGTTGGCTGGCGTCGGCAGCCTATTTTTTAAGGCGCGCCCGGGTGGGGCAAAAGAACCTGATGATCCGCATGCCGTTCAAGCGCAGTTGGGCCACGGCCGTACGCTGGACAGCGGCGTGCGCGTGCGCATGGAATCGGCCTTTGGCACCAGTTTTAGCCACGTGCGCCTGCACAATGACAGCCATGCCGCCGGGCTTTCCAGTAACCTGAACGCCCGCGCCTTCACCGTGGGTGAGCACGTCGCTTTTGGTGCTGGTGAGTATCAACCTGGGTCTCCGCTTGGGGATGCGCTCATCGCCCATGAACTGGCCCATGTGGTCCAGCAAAGGGGCGCGGGCGCGTCAGTAGCTCCTATGGAGATGGGGAATGCCCATGATGCTGCCTTGGAGAAAGATGCGGACGACACGGCCGTGGACACCGTGATGGCTCTGCACGGAGGCAGGCAAAACCTGGCTGAGGCAGCCGGGCGCATCAGGCCAGCCCTGCGCACCGGCCTGCAGTTACAGCGATGTGCGTCTACCCCCGCTCGCCGGGAAACGTTACCCGAACCCTTACCTGTCGACCAGGCAGCCAGCGGGGCCTGCAGCGCAGACGAACGCCAATCAATGGAAAGGTTTAACCCTTGCTGCACCGCCTCTATGCTGCGTGAGATTGGCATTCTGAAGGCACAGGCCATCCCGATCCTTCAGGGAGCCGTAAACACCTTAACCACCTCTCCAGGGAGTGTAGAGGGGCACCTGTGGGAGCATTTTCGCATACGCCCGAATGACAGTCGACGCCTGCCTCAGGTATCGCAACAACTCAGCAATATGCTGTCGAAGATGCAGGGCCATGAAACAATTTATGGCTGTCGCGATAAAAATGAAGATCCAATGTGCCGCCCTGACAGCATCTTTCCCGTCCGCGCCAGCACTTCTCCTACCTGCACGGCCAGTGGGCCCTATTATCTGCACTTTTGCGCTGACTACACGGACGCAGCGCGATCTGGGGGCACCTACCTCACCGGCGGCAACTGGCTAAGGACGTTTATTCATGAATACGCCCACATCGGCTGCTCCGCAGCCACGCCGATTTATCCGGCAAATACGGAATTTTACCGGAATCCGGGCGGCAGCTATCCGGTTCAGAATCCGGACAGAATGATTCAAAATGCTGATTGTTATGCCTGGTTTGCCATGGCAGTCAGAGACCGGGCGGCATCAGGCCCGCCGCCACAGGGAACCGGCGGATAAATAACCAGTACCAGTGATCAGAAGTCAGTAACCAGTTTTTAGTGGACATTTACTGGCGTTAGGCCCTACTGATAACTGGTCACTGATGACTGAAAACTGATACTAGATGACGGTCAATGACACAAGTGCTTATAACCAACAAGCAATCATTAACTGTAACAGCGGGACAAGTAGAAACCATGAGTGAAGCAGTCGCCGAGCAAACAAAAAGAACCAACACAAACGCCGATGGGGCCCAGAAAAATGCGGCCATCCAGCGGAAGTGTGCCTGCGGCCAGCATACCATTGCTGGCGGCGAATGTGACGCCTGCCGCCAGAAGCGGTTAAAGCTGCAGCGTAAGGATAAAACACCCATCGGTCCAACGCGGCTCACAGCCGATGCCACAGCCCGTACCCGGCCACCCCGCTTCGGGGCAGAGTTTACCCATGTCCATCTGCGTACCCCGCCGGCCATACTGCAGCGCCTGCCACGTGGGGTAGAAGCCACCATTCCAGAGGAAACGGCCGTCCCCACCCCCACCCCGTCCACCGCCGAAGCCACCCCCGCTGCTGAAACGGCTGAACCAGGAGCCGCCCCCGCCGTCCCCACCAGTGAGCCGGCTGCCTCTGGTGAAACGGCCGTGCCCGGCCTGCTGGTGGCAGACGAGGCCGCCGACCTGGGCGCCGGCCAGATGCGCAAAAGTGAGTTCCTGGCAGAACTACGTACGGCCGTGTGCGCCGCCGCCGATGCCGAACTGGCCGCGGCCGGTCGTGATACCGCAGGCTGCCCTTACCTGGATTACTGGTTTGACTACTACGAGCAGCGCGAGGCTGCCCATGTCGAACGGGCACTGCGCCGTTATGCGCCCGCAGCCCACCAGGCCAGCAGTGCCCGTGATTACATCCCCCTGGTGGCCGAACGGGTGCGGCAGGGGGTAGCCCGTTGGGCGCGAACGGGTGAACTCAGCGGTGTGCCGGAGGGCATCCCCCTGACAGTGCCGGGCCTGGGCGGCCTGGGTGGCCTGCTGGCTGGGGCTGGGGGGCTGTTTTTCCAGCCCCGGCCCGGCGGCGCCAGGCCCGCCGATGACCCGCAGGCCATCCAGGCCCAGTTGGGCCACGGCCGGCCGCTGGATGGCGGTGTGCGTGCCCGCATGGAGTCTGCCTTTGGCACCGGCTTCGGCCATGTGCGGCTGCACAATGACAATAATGCGGCAGACCTTTCCAGCCGCCAGAATGCCCGCGCTTTCACCGTGGGTGAACATGTGGCCTTTGGCGCGGGCGAATACCAGCCTGGCACCCTGCTGGGTGATGCCCTCATTGCCCATGAGTTGGCCCACGTGGTGCAGCAGGGTGCAAAAACTGATGCCCCGGCGCCGATGGAAGTTGGCAGTACCGGCTATGACGCCCTGGAAAGGGATGCGGACGCATTGGCCGCAGGTGTGGTAGCTTCGCTTTGGGGTAGGGCTGGGGCAAGTTTGGCGGATATTCGTCACCAGGCCGTGCCGCGTCTGCGGTCTGGCGTACAGTTACAACGGTGTTCAGCTAGTCGGCCACAAGTTCAGCAACCAAGTTTCCAATCCCCTAAAGGGGCCTGCCTCACAGTCAATTCAATGGAAGCCAAGAAGACCGGTAATATCGTAATGACCACCGCGTGGCCACCACCAGATCGCTGCGAGATGGTATTCGGAGAGCCGAATGCTTCTGGGATGGCGGTTGAGACTGACATTGATGTCCCCTGGGGATGTAGAGGGAAATTGGAATATGTGCAATTGGTTGATTCTTGCCGGCAGCTACGAATTGATCAGAAAGACTTCCGCAGAAAAAGCACCGGGTACATTTTGGACAAACAAGATCCCTGGCGGTCAGTATCCATTAATTCACCAGGAAATTCTACTTTTTTCGCCAAAGACAGCCCCGGGCAGCCCGTAATGGACAGACTCTCTTTCGTTTCGGCCGATGACAAATTCAAAACCTGGCTTCTGTGGACACCAGCCGGTGGCTCCAGGACCCCTCTAGCAAAAGTTGAGTGGTATTGGAAGGCAAAGGCAACCAGGATCGGCACTTCCGGTGGCTGTACCGCCGATTGGAAGATTTCTGAGCCCGATGCCAAAGGAGGGATAGGTGCGCCAACAACGGAAATGCCTACCTGGACTGAGGACACGAAAAAATTAAATGAGTCTGCCGAACCTGGCACCTGCTAGGGCAGTTGCCTGCAACTTCTGCGCCCGTCTTGAAGTTGAGGCAGTTGCTGTACCGTTTTGTTTAGAGCATTCGCTTATGAATCTTACAACCCTGCTATTAGTGTATGGTGACCTCAACAAGCCTCCAGATCTCGCCCGGGCTGATCGTCCGATTCCACCGGCCGGAGCTGCAGGCGCATTTACGCTAGATTGCACTAGAGGAGCTAAAACTTTATGACCACATTTCCTCGCTCTCCTCGATTATTAAAGGGGGGGATTGTCCTGGTGAATCCGGGCACGGGCAATGTGCAGCGTATCATTTCGCTGCAATATAACCCGGAGACGCTCACGCGCACCTTGCAGGCCAAGACTCTGGGTGAAGGCAGTGACCGCTCCCAGGCGCTGCGCCTGACGGGGCCGCCGGTAGAATCATACAAGTTGGAGGCCGAGATTGACGCCGCCGACCAGCTTGAATTCCCGGACCAAAACGCCACGGTGCGCCAGCATGGCATTGCCCCCCAACTGGCCGCCCTGGAAACAATACTGTATCCCACCAGTGGTGACCTGCTCACGAATAACAGCCTGGCTGCCGCCGGCACACTGGAAATTGCGCCTACGGAAGCGCCGCTGATGCTGTTTGTCTGGAGCCAGAACCGGGTGCTGCCGGTGCGCCTGACAGACTTTAGCGTCACCGAGGAAGCGTTTGACCCTAACCTGAACCCGATCCGGGCCAAAGTCAGCCTGGGCCTGCGTGTCCTGAGCGTCAATGACCTGGGTTTTGACCACCGCGGCGGCAATTTGTACATGACGTATCAACAAAAATTAGAAAACCTGGCCTCATTAAGTACCCGTGGCTCATTTGGCGACCTGGGTATTACAGGAGTGTGACAATGTTTTTTGAGCAATTCCCTATGACCAGCCGGTATCACCTTATTGAGCAGACGACGCTGACAACACCTGATGGTAAAGCCGTAGTTTATTTACGGCGGCGGTTTCTGCCGTCACCGGACCGCTTTGCCTTGATTCAAGCACATACGGTGCAAGACGGCGACCGCCTGGACAATGTGACCGCGCACTATCTAGGAGACCCCTTGCAATTCTGGCGCATCGCCGACGCCAACAATGCCATGCAGCCAGAAGGGCTCACGGCCGTGCCTGGCCGCAAAATACGCATCACCCAGCCGGAAGGCATACCAGGTATAGGAGTGTAAGATGCTGGAAGGGAATATCCGCCTGACACTGCTCATGGGACCGGTAGTCCCCGTGCCCGTCCCCCGCGCTGTTGTCGAGGCCCTGACGAGTGTAGAAGTGCGTAAGGCGGCCGGAGAGCCCAGCGGCTTCCAACTGACCTTTGCCTTCAGCAATGATTCGCCGTTGACTACCTTGCTGCTGCTGTTAGGCCAGGTTGGTCCTGTCATCCGCACCATCATCATCGCCACGGTGAACGGCACACCCCATGTGTTGATGGACGGCGTGGTGGTGCAGCACCAGGTGACGCCCAACGTAGAAACAGGCCAGGCGATCTTGACGGTGACGGGGTCTGACCTGACGGCCGTGATGGCTTTTATTGACTTCACCGGCATTCCTTACCCGGCTATGCCCCGTGAAGCCCGCGTGGCCCTCATCATCGCCAAATACGCCGTCTTTGGCATGATTCCGTTGGTCATTCCCAGCCTCTTCATCGACGTGCCTATTCCCGTCAACCGCATTCCCGTCCATCAGGGCAGCGACCTGGCATACATCAACAGACTGGCAGAGGAAGTGGGCTACGTCTTTTACATTGAGCCGGGGCCGGCGCCAGGGACCAACACGGCTTATTGGGGACCAGAAATCAAAGTAGGCATACCTCAACCGGCGCTAAACATCAATATGGATGCCCACACCAACGTTGAATCGCTGAGTTTTACGTTTAACGGTGCGTCCAAAGTAATGCCTATTGTTTTTATTCAAAATGAAGAGACCAAGATACCCATTCCCATTCCCATCCCAGACATCGGCCCTTTGAACCCGCCCCTAGGTCTGATCCCCCCGTTTCCGACGCAGTTTAAGATGATGCGCGATACGGCCAAGTTAAATCCGGTGCAGGCGGTAGCCCTGGGGTTGGCCGAAGCAGCCAAATCGGCTGATGCGGTGACGGGAACGGGCACCCTAGACGTGCTGCGCTACGGCCGTCTGTTGCAAGCACGTGGCCTGGTGGGTGTCCGTGGTGCCGGGAACGCGTTTAACGGCCTCTACTTTGTCAAGAGTGTGACCCACAAAATTAAACGTGGCGAATACAAACAGGACTTTACGCTGACACGGAATGGGTTGATATCTACCGTGCCCAGAGTACCGGCCTAGATCGAGGACATGTTTATGCCCGCAGAAGAAAAATTTTACGGCAAGTATCGTGGATTGGTTCTGAACAACGTAGACCCGCTGGGCAAAGGGCGGCTGTTGGTGCAGGTACCAGATGTATTGGGGTTAGGCACATCCAGTTGGGCTATGCCCTGTGTACCTGTGGCCGGCATCCAGACAGGGCATTACGTCGTGCCCCTCATTGGCGCCGGCGTCTGGGTTGAGTTTGAAGGCGGCAATACGGACTATCCGATCTGGGTCGGTGGGTTTTGGGGATCGCGGGCAGAAATTCCGGCCACGGCCAACATAGCCACCCCCGGTGTACCCGTCATGATTTTAGAATCTCCACTGAAACATGCCATTGTCATCAGTGACACGCCCATCCCGCCCATGCTGGCCGGCGGCATCATGCTGCGCAGCGGCGCCTCTAGTATCACCGTGGGGCCAGATGGCGTCACCATCACTGCCCCTAAGGTGGAAATTAATGGCCTGACACTTATTAACAAAGGCGCCCTCACCATCACCCTTTAAGGAGAGCAACTATGCCTGGTTTTTTGGTTCACATTGGTGCATCAGCCATTTGCCCGCACGCCGGGCAGGTCACGTTTATCACCAGCAATACCCGCGTTCTGGTCAGCGGGCAGCCAGTGGTTACGGTGACAGACGTCTTCACCATCGCGGGCTGCCCGTTTCAGATACCCATTGGCACCGGCACCAAACCACAGCCGTGTGTCACTGGCCGCTGGCTAACGCCATCGACGCGCATCCTGGTGAACGGCCAGCCCGCCATCTTGCAGGCCAGTGCAGGTCTCTGCCAGAGCGCCGAGCAGATCCCCCAAGGGCCGCCCACGGTCATAACGACACAAATACGCGCAGGAGGGTTGTGATGCATATAGATTTTCCTTTTCATTTTGACAGCCGCGGCCGCACGGCCGTGACCACAGAGAGCGAACACATCCGCGACATGATCGAGCAGTTCTTATTTACCAATGCCGGCGAAAGGGTCAACCGGCCAGACTTTGGCAGCGGCTTGTTACAGCTGGTGTTTGCCCCCAACAGCCCGGAATTGGCCGCTGCCTTGCAGCACACCGTCCAGGCCGGTTTACAGCGCTGGCTAGGGGATGTGATCGAGATCAAGGCGCTGCAAGTCACCAGCGAAGAAGCGATCTTGCGCGTCACCATTCAATATACGATTCGCCAGTCCGGTGACACCCGGACAGATACCTTTGAACGGAGCGGTGCATGATGAATGAACTGACCTTAACATGCCAGGACGAACAACGCCGCTATGAAGTACGCCGGCAGGGTTCCAACGGTCTGGACTACCTGGAAGTGTGGGATGACCAGGATCAACGCACCCTGCAGCTGTACTTCCTGGGTAAAGCGCCGCAAAACCTGACAGCAGCCCATATTCGCATCAGCGGCGGCCGGCGTATTACCGGCATTCAAGTGGTAGACATTCGCCGCTGCCCAGAGACAGACCCAGAGCTAGATGACTGCCTGATCATCACGGTAGACAAACGTGGTGACTTTTCCACGTATACCTTGTGTCTGGTAGACCTGGATGAAAACGGCCGTCCCACCAACAACCCCTTCCCGGGCATTGATCCCCGCTATGCCTGCCTGACATTCAGCTTCAAAGTAGGCTGCCCCAGTGACCTGGATTGCCGGGATACGGCCGTGTGCCTCCCAACCCCCTTAGAAGAACCGGACATTAACTATCTGGCCAAAGATTACACCACGTTCCGCCAATTGATTCTGGACCGGTTGGCGCTGCTCATGCCTGACTGGCAAGAACGGCATGTGCCCGATATAGGCATTGCGCTGGTGGAACTGCTGGCCTACACCGGTGATTACCTCAGTTACTATCAAGATGCCATTGCCACCGAAGCCTATATTGATACGGCCCGCCAGCGCATTTCTGTACGGCGGCACGCCCGCCTGGTGGATTATCACATGCACGAAGGCTGTAATGCCCGCGCCTGGGTCTGCATACATACAGACACCGATGTTGAACTAGACCCTGAAGGGGTCTCCTTTGTCACCGGCTTTAATAACCTCTTGCCAGAGGGCCAGCGTGTGTTGACCTGGGATGATTTGCGGCGGATCCCCCCAGACCGTTATGAGGTGTTTGAGCCCCTTGTACCGGATGCCACCCAACCTGTTTTGCTTTACCAGGCTCACAATCGCATGCGTTTTTATACCTGGGGTGACGCCGAATGCTGCCTGCCCCAAGGGGCCACCTCAGCCACGCTGGTAGACGGCCAGGGCAGCCTTGCCGAAGACAAAAATGAACCCAGCACCCAAACGGCCGACCCTAAAGCCGAACGCACGGTCTGGGAATACCAACGGGCCCTGCACCTGCAGCCGGGCGATATCCTCATTTTTGAAGAAGTTATCGGCCCCCAAACGGGTAACCCGGCCGACACAGACCCCACCCGACGCCAGGCTGTGCGCCTGACAAAAGTAGAACCGGCTCTTGACCATCTCTATCACCAACCCGTATTGGAAATTACCTGGGCTGAAGAAGATGCACTGCGTTTCCCACTCTGTATCTCAGGCGTTGGCCCTGCTCCGGAATGCCAGCTGCTGACAGACATCAGCGTCGCTTGCGGCAATGTCATTCTGGTGGATCACGGGCAGCGCACCGGCCCACAAAACCTGGGGTGTGTGCCTCTAGAACGCACAGAGGTGACTTGTGATCTGCGGTGTAACGGATCGGCACGGCCGTCACTGCCCATACTGATCCCTGGGCGCTTTCACCCACAGCTGCCCCAAACACCGCTCACTTTCAGCCAGCCCTTATGGGCCAACGCGCCGGCGTCCCAGCTAGGGCACCAAGACCCCCGCCAGGCATTGCCCTGGATACGGCTGACCAGCTTTCTGGACCCGGCATGCGCCCCAGCCCTACCGGCCCCACCCCCCTCACCCGGGCCGCCCGGCGACGACGCGCCCGGCGACGACGAAAAATCAGATGCAGACCTCAGGCAAACCAACACGGCCGTGACAGCAGACACCCCCCAAACACACGCCCCCTGTGCCCCTGATCAGGAAGTTCAATGGCCCCAGGAATGGCAGGCAGTGACTGACCTGCTTGGCAGCCAGGCCGTCGATTACCATTACGTGGTGGAAATAGACGACAATCGGCGGGCACATCTGCGCTTTGGCGATGGGGAATTGGGGGCCATGCCTGCCGCCCATCATCGTTTTTGCGCCACCTACCGGGTGGGCAACGGGCCAAGCGGCAATGTGGGTGCGGAAACCATTACCCACATCATTTTTGACCAACTGGTGGAGGGGCTAACGTTACAGCCGCGTAACCCCTTGCCAGCCCAGGGTGGCACGGCTCCGGAAACAGTGGCCGAGACCAAACGGTTTGCCCCACACGCCTTTCGCCGCCGTTTAGAACGGGCCATCACCCCGGAGGATTATGCCCACATTGTGATGCGTGATTTCCCCCATAAGGTGCAGCGCGCAGCCGCCGTCTTGCGCTGGATGGGAAGCTGGTATGAGGTGCTGGTAGCCGTTGACCCCCGGCACACAGAAGAAGCCAGCCCGGCATTGTTAGGCGAGATTGCCGCTCATCTTTACGCTTACCGGCGAATCGGCCATGACCTAAAGGTACAGCCAGCCATCTATGTACCGCTAGATATTGCTCTAGAAGTATGTGTACGTCCTGGCTTTCTACGAGGGCACGTCAAAGCGGCGCTGCTGGCTTTGTTTAGCAATCGCCGTTTGCCAGACGGCCGTTTTGGATTTTTCCACCCGGATAACCTGAGCTTCGCCGAGGGCATCTTTCTGAGTAAATTGGTGGCTGCTGCGCAAGCCGTTCCCGGTGTAGAGCATGTGGGGGTATCCAAACTCCAACGGCTGTTTGCCGGCCCCAATCATGAAATTGAAAACGGCGTCCTGCCCTTGGGACCGCTGGAGGTAGCCCGGCTGGACCACGATCCCAACTTCCCTGAAAACGGCCGTCTTACCCTGAATCTGAGAGGTGGACGATGAACCAGACACAAGCATCTGAAATGTGTGGCTGCTGTGAAGGTGTAGCCATCTTAACGCCATTACCCGTCACCAATCGGCCCGGCCTGCCCTGGCTTGCCTACCGTGTAGGCACCTATGCCACCTTCCTGAAAACGATGCAGGCCCGTCTTTCCAGCCTGCATCTGGAAGACAGTGTGTCCTACCCCCTTGAGGGTGACCCCAATCCCCTGAAACACCTGACCACCCGCACCAGTGATGACCCGGCTATCGCCTGGCTGCATGCCTGGGCCAGCGTCGCCGATGTGCTCACTTTTTACCAGGAACGCATTGCCAACGAAGGTTACTTACGCACAGCCACCGAACGGCGCTCTATTCTGGAGCTGGCCCGCCTGGTTGGTTACAAGCTGCGACCGGGTGTAGCCGCCACCGCCTACCTGGCGTTTGACATGGAAGTAGACAGCAACGAAAAAATTCCAGCAGGTACCGGCGCCAAAAGCACTCCCGGCCCCGGCGAGTTACCCCAAACCTTCGAAACGGTTGAAATATTACCGGCCCGCTACGAATGGAATGCCTTAACCCCACGCCTGACCCGGCCCCAATACATTACCTTTGCCAACGCCAGTGAACTGGAAACTGTCTACTTCGCTGGCATCAACACCAATCTTAAACCCAACAGCCCGCTGCTGCTCGTTTTTAACCCTGGTTTAAACCAGGCCATTTTCCGCCGTGCCGCCAGTGTGGAACTGGAAGTAGCCCAAGACCGCACCCTGGTAATCTTGCAACCCCTGGCGGTGGCCGGCGAAACCGTAGCCGCCATCCAGGCCACCCTGGCCCGTTACCAGGACCTGGCATCATTTAGCGTGTCCGCCACCACGCAGATGGCTCAGCGCGTGACGGGGATGCTGGCCAGTTTAGCCCAGGCGTTAGAAAGGCCTTTCACGGCCGTGAGGTTAGCCAACAGGTTAGAGACTGTCCTTCTGCCTGACCTGCGTGAGGAACATGCCATTGCCCTGGAAGGTGAATATGGTCGCTTAGAACCCTGGGTTGGCGGGCTGGTGGCTGAACTGGAAGCACACGCCCATACCTTAAGCGAAAGCCGGCCGGCCCTCAGACGTGCCCGCCAACCGGCACTTTTGGCTCGGGGCCAACAAAACGGCGTGGATGCCCGGCTGGTCAACCTGGTAAGGTTGGTGTCGCCGCTTTCCCAGCCTCCCTCAAACCAACCGCCTAATGCCCAACGCCTGGTGCGCAACATGCAAACGATCTTCACCCCCGCCTCAGACACGGTGCCGCGCCTGCTGACCCGGTTAAAACCGGCCGTTAAAGATACGCTGTACCGCACCTGGGCCCATGCTGAACTGACCACGCCCTCGGCTTTAGAAAGCATCCAGGCTCTACGAGTAAAAGCCGCCCCCTTTGGCCACAATGCCCCCTTGCGGCCTATTTACGATGACCAGGGGGCCATCATCGGTTATGAAGAATGGCCGCTGACCGACATCATGGCCAGCGTGCGTTTTATTCCTGATGAAGAGCTGGGCAGCTATACCTTTAATCTGCCTATTGACCTGGCGCTGGCCACCACCCGCCACGGGCAAACAACCAGCGAAACAATCACCATCAGTTCCGGCGACCTGGACCCCATTGTGCGTACAATTGCGGGGGTGAGCTATACCATAACGTTTATCGCCGATGGCGACGTGGTCACCGGCATTCATATCGATGCGCTGCAGCAGCACATTGAACTGACCCTGGGCACGGCCGTGGTCCATATTGAGATCGCCGGTGTCCAGCCCTTCTCATTAGCGCCGGACCAGGGCACTACTGTCAACGATCCGCTTACGGGTGATACGATTCAGATTTATTTTGCTCAATCGGAGCAGCTTTCCTTTTACATCACTCCCGGCCAGATGATCGTGCCTGAATCCCTGCGCCATATTTTGCCACTAGATGTGGAATATGATCAGATTTTGCCCGAATCTTGGGTGGTCATTGAACGCCCTGATCCTTTGCATCCAGGGCAGCAAATCACGCTCATCCGCCAGGTGGTGGCAGCCAATACCGTTTCCAAAGCCGGTTACGGTATCACCGCCAAAGTAACCCAGCTCACGTTGGATGATGTGTGGCTTTATGAGCGCGACATCAGCCTGGCGGTTGTGCGGCAAACGGCCGTGTATGCGCAAAGTGAGCCGTTGACGCTGGCCGCGCAGCCGCTAACGGATGATATCGCTGGTGACAGCATCCAACTAGACCGGTTGCACGATGGGTTAGAAGCCGGGCGATGGGTCATCGTCTCTGGTGAGCGCACGGATATTGGCGGCACAAGTGGGGTAAAAGGCAGCGAATTGATGATGCTCTCTGCCGTCACCCATGGACTTTACCAGGTAGACGTGGACGGGCAGCCAACCGATCTGCCAGGGGACAAACCGCATACCACCATCTACTTTCCGCAGCCGCTGGCTTATACCTATCAACGCGATACCGTCACCATTTACGGTAATGTCGTCAAAGCCACCCACGGCGAAACTCGCACCGAAGTATTGGGCAGTGGTGACGGCAGCCAGCGCTTCCAGTCATTTCGGTTAAAGCAATCGCCGCTCACTTTCCTGTCTGCGCCCACCCCTACTGGTGCCGAAACCACCCTTACCGTTCGGGTGAATGACGTGCGCTGGCCCGAAGCCGAAGACCTGTATGTGTTAGGGCCACAGGATCGCGGCTACATCACACATACAGATGACGAGGCCAAGACCACGGTGGTTTTTGGCGACGGCCGTCATGGGGCCCGCCTGCCCACCGGCGCCGAAAACATCAAGGCCGTTTATCGCCAGGGCATTGGGAAATCAGGTAATGTGGCGGCCCCCAAAATAGACCAGTTGGCCTCACGGCCGTTGGGCGTCAAAGGTGTACGCAACCCCCTGCCGGCAACCGGCGGCGCAGACAAAGAAGACCGAGATCAGGCCCGCCGCCACACGCCTCTGGCTGTTAAGGCTCTGGACCGGCTGGTGTCCGTGCAGGACTATGCCGACTTTGCCCGCACGTTTGCCGGCATTGGCAAAGCCAACGCCGTGCGGTGTTCTGACGGCCAGCGTGAATTAATACACCTCACCGTTGCCGGTGCGGATGACATTCCCATTGCCACCACTGCTGACCTCTACCGCAACCTGTGCCAGGCTCTGCGCCAGTATGGTGACCCTTATCTGCCCATCCAGGTAGACCTGCGTGAACTGGTGGTGCTGGTCATCAGCGCCAAAATACGGGTGCTGCCAGATTACTTATGGGAAACGGTAGAGGCCGGGGTGCGGGGAGCATTGTTAGCGGCGTTTTCTTTTAACGGCCGTGAATTAGGGCAAGACGTACTGCTCAGTGAAGTCATAAGCACCATCCAGCACGTACCCGGCGTTAACTATGTAGACGTCGATGTCCTGGATGGTATCTCTGAAACCATGACTGAGGATGCGGCCCAATTACAGCAAAAACTAAACGATCTCAGCCAGCCAGGGGCAGGCCAACCCCGGAAACGCATCCCCGTGAGCCTGGCCTGCACCATACGCGGACCCATTCGGCCGGCACAACTGGCCCTCTTAAACCCTGACCTGCCCGAAACCCTTATCCTGACGGAGTTGACGTGATGAACCAAAACAAAGATCGCCTCTATGAACGCTTACCGGTCGTCTATCGCCAGCGAGACGCCGCCCAAGGCTACCCCTTACGGGCCCTGCTGCAAGTGATCGCTGAACAGGTAGACGTGGTTGAAACCGACATGGACCAGCTCTATGAAAATTGGTTCATAGAAACCGCCGCCGATTGGGTCGTCCCCTACATTGGTGATCTGGTCGGTTACCAACCGGTGCATGAGGCGGGCGAACCGGGTGACATGACAACACCCCAGGCCCGCTTACGCCATAAAATTCTCATCCCCCGGCGCGAGGTTGCCAATACCATCGGCTACCGGCGGCGCAAAGGCACCCTGGCCTTGTTAGAACAATTAGCCAACGATGTGGCCGGCTGGCCGGCCCGTGCTGTAGAGTTTTACCGGCTGCTGGCCTGGACACAAGCGCTTAACCATCTTCGGCCAGAACGAGGGCGTACAGCTGATCTACGCCATGGTGACGCTCTGGACCGCCTCGATGGCCCCTTTGATGAAATCGCCCATACAGTGGACATCCGCCGCATCAATGCCCCCCGCGCCGTTGGCTGGCACAATATTCCCAGCATCGGCCTTTTTGTCTGGCGCCTGAGAGCCTATTCCGTCACAGAGACCCCTGCTTACTGCGCCGAAGAAATAGGCCCACAATGTTATACCTTCAGCGTACTAGGCAATGACACCCCTTTGTATACCAACCCCCAACCAGAGCCTGAACCAACCGACATTGCCGGTGAATTAAACCTGCCCATTCCCATTCGGCGGCGGGCCATGGAAGCTCATCTGCCAGATTATTATGGACCAGGTAAAAGCCTGTATATCTGGCGCGCTGACCGCAAAGGCGGGCGACAACCTGTCCCTATAGAGGCTGTCATCGTCGCCGATTTGACGGATTGGCACTATCGTGCGCCGCGAGGCAAGGTCGCTGTAGACCCCGTCTTGGGACGCATCTCTTTTCACCCGCGCCAGCTGCCCAAACAAGGGGTGTGGGTCTATTACCATGACGCCTTTAGCGCTGACATAGGTGGCGGTGAGTACCATCGTTCACCTGCCTTGCCCGTCGGCGCCACAATATACCGGGTGGGTGAACAAGAAAAGCATACCCGCATTCATGACGCCCTAAAACGATGGCAAAAGGAAAAACCACAACATGCTGTCATTGAAATCAGTGACAGCGGCGTGTATGTGGAGCAGCTAAGCATTGAGTTGGGAGTTGATCAGGCCTTGCAGATCCAGGCGGCCAATCATGCCCGGCCCGTCATTCGCTTGCTGAACTGGCAAACCGACCTGCCAGACCATATTGCTGTACGCGGCCAGCCTGGCAGCCGCTTCCTGATAGATGGGCTGCTGATTACCGGCCGAGGCATACAGGTAGTGGGCGAACTATGTGAAGTGACCATTCGCCACAGCACCCTGGTGCCAGGGTGGCGCATAGGCTCAGATTGTGAACCTATGCGAGCCACAGAACCCAGCCTGATGCTCATAGACACCCAGGCGCAGGTCAATATTTCATACAGCATTCTCGGCTCCATTCAAGTTAGCGAAAACGAAGTGCAGACAGACCCCATCGCTATTTGTTTGCAAGACAGTGTGCTGGACAGCACAGACAATGAAAGGGAAGCTTTAGGGGCTACCGATTGGCGGCTGGCCCATGCTGTGCTCACTGTTCAACGCAGCACGGTCATCGGTGTTGTGCAAACACATGCTATTGAACTGGCAGAAAACAGCATCTTTATGGGGCACGTTAAGGTTGGCCGCCGCCAGCGCGGGTGCATGCGCTTTTGTTATATCATGCCGGGCTCACGTACACCACGCCGCTACCGCTGCCAACCTGACCTGGTAGAGCGCCTTATTGAAGAGAGTTACCCGCCAGGCCCAGAGCGGGACATGGGTCGGGAACGGGAACGTCTGCGGGTCAGGCCCCGCTTTAACAGTTTGCGTTATGGCATGCCCACCTACTGCCAATTGGCCTCTGATTGTGCCCCAGAAATCAAGCGCGGCGCTGATGACGAATCAGAGATGGGCGTATTCCACCATTTGTATCAGCCGCAGCGGGCAGCCAATCTATATGCCCGGCTGCAGGAGTACACACCGGCGGGAATGGATGCCGGCATCATTTATGCAAGTTAGGAGGTTATTATGCACGGTGATTTTACACATCTATTTATGAATCAGGACAAACAGTTTAGCCGCCTATTGATGCAACAGGGCCGGGTATTCTTAGACAGCGACTTTAACGAGGCTCAAGATATTCTTACGCAGGCACTCCGAACGCTGGTGGAAGTCATCATTGGTCCGCATGGTGGTGAACCGGAAGCCTTCTGGCTGACGCCAGTGGCCGGAGAAGAGGATTTTGCTATTGGGCAGGGGCGCTATTACGTGAATGGCCTTCTGTGTGAAAGTATGGGTGATCTGACATACCAGGGCCAATTCGAGGATGAGCAGGAACTGCCAGATGGGGCTCTTTTGGCCTATCTGGATGTGTGGGAACAACATGTGACCTCCCTTGAAGACCCCGATATACGGGAAGTAGCCCTAGGGGGGCCAGACACTGCCTCTCGGGCGCGGATCATGTGGCGCATCCGGCTCATATCCCCTGGTGACGTCTGGCCTGAAGACATTGAAAGCTGGTTAGAAGATCATGTCATGCCAATCAGCCAGGCACAGATGCGGGCCCGCACCAGACCCGCAGATGATGAAGAGGATCCCTGCATTACCTCCCCGGATTCACGCTATCGTGGCGCTGAAAATCAACTGTACCGGGTGGAAATTCACAGCGGCACAGTTGACACAAACGGGCAGCCTAGCAATGAACGACCCACCATTAAGTGGTCACGGGAGAATGGGGCCGTGGTCTACCCGGTAACGGATGGGCCGGATGTCAGCGACAATGGGACGGTAACATTCAGGGTAGCACACCTGGGACGGGACGACGGCCGTTTTGGCCTGTCACCCGGCAACTGGGTGGAGTACCTTAATGACAACTATACCAAACACGGACAGGCCGGCCCGCTGCTGAAGGTACAAAGTGTGGACCGGGTAACACGGGAAGTCACGGCCGTAAGCCGGCAATCCGTGACGTTTAGAACCGGCAAACACGCCCTGCTGCGCCGATGGGATCATCGCAGCGATGATGCAAGCGGGGCTGTCCCTATTGAAAGGGGCTGTAGTCCTGAGGGATGGCTGGAACTGGAAGATCATATCGAGGTTTGTTTTGTCTCTGGCGCTGAGGGGCGCTATCGCGCTGGTGACTACTGGCTCATTCCGGCGCGTACGGCTACAGGTAACATTATCTGGCCACGAGATGAAAATGAAGTGTCTCAACCAACATTTCCCCGTGGTGTACGGCACCATTATGCACCACTGGCCAGAATCGTAGTGAACGATGGGGTTTCCATCGAAGAGCATTATCGTCGCTGCGTGCAGCCACTAGCTGCCAGAGACTATTGCCCTCCGCAGAACGGGCAATAGTCCTAGTATCAGTTTTCAGGGCTGGTTTACCTCTGGAAACAGTCTACCGAAAACTGATGACGGACTTCTGGTTACTGATAATGAAAGGGTATAGCCCAACTAACCGGGCACTTTCTGGCCACGCTCGAAGCTGTAGACCACGCCAGCTAATACTTCCGATACTGACCACAAGCGCCCGGCCAGCGCCGTGTCATAAGACTTATCGTTGGATTTTACCTTGCCGGGAGTGCCACGCATCCCCCCCCATTGGGTCGGGCCGATATAGTCACAGCCGTTGACGTCTGGGGCCGTGGCGGCGTAAAGGGTAGGTAGTGCACCCATCGCCTGGCTTTGGGCAATTAAGCTGTTGCTGAGTTTAAACAGCCAGCCCATAATTTTAGAACCATCCATCTTTGGCCCCGCTTGCAAGTTAGTAGCTGCGTAACCAGGATGGCAGCCAACGCTGATCACGCCTGCCCCCACGGATGAAAAACGGCGCTGCAGCTCATAGGTAAACAGTAAATTGGCTAACTTGCTTTGACTATAAGCCCCCCAGCGACTATAGCCACGCTCCCATTGTAAGTCATCAAAGTGAATATCCCCACTTACATGCATGCTGCTGCTTACCGTTACCACCCTGGCACCAGGGGCAGCCAGAAGCGCGGGAAGCAGCCGGCCGGTCAGAGCAAAGTGACCCAGATGATTGGTGCCAAACTGCATCTCAAAGCCGTCGGCTGTGCGGCGATAAGGCAGGGCCATGACCCCAGCGTTATTGATCAGCAGATGCAGCTGATCATGTTGTGCCAGAAATGTATCGGCAAAGGTATGCACGCTGCTCAGATCAGCCAGGTCCAAAGCCTGCACAGACACCTGGGCCTGAGCATACACCTGGCGAATGGCCCGTGCCGCCGCTTCTCCTTTTTCCATGTTACGCACAGCCAGGATCACCTGGGCATTCTTCTGCGCCAGGGCCAGCGCCGCCTCGTAGCCGATACCGCTGTTGCTACCTGTGATGACAGCGGTCTTGCCCCGTTGATCAGGGATATTGTTTTGGGTCCATTGGTTGGTCATCGGATATCTCCAGTTGGTGAGTATATGATCATTGAATGATTGTTCATTCAATAACGGGTAAAAAAATGCTATGTCTGATAAGCAGCTTAACGCGCTATCGCTTGCCAGCAGGCGGCAGCGATGCTGTCCAGCACCTCATGGTCCAGCGAAGATGCCTGTACAATACCCTGGCGAGCCATACGCGCCGCTGTGCCAAAGGAAAGGGTATAAAGGGCAATGAGGGGCAAATCTTTTAATAAGCTGTCTCCGTCTGGTCTGTGATACATATTGAGCAGTTGGGCAAATATCTCTTCGCTTTCAAGTTCATCATGTTCTGTTCCAGCTAAACTCATATGGACATAATAGGGAGAATGTTCATACTGCTCTAGAAACAGCGTTTCTTGAGGGTGGCTGCGGTAAAACTCATAGGCATTAAGCCAGATGCGGCGGAAGGCAAGCGGTGGCGGCAGCTCTTGAAGATCATTTACCATCAGGGATTTAGCAAAGGCCGCTTTAACATGACGAAAGAGGGCATGAATGAGATCATCCTTGCTGGCGTAGTAATGATAGATGATGCCGATGCTGACGCCGGCGCGTTTAGCAATGAGGGACATGGGCGTATTGTGGAAGCCTCGCTCGGCGATTAGATCCAGGGTGGCATCTAAAATGGCTTTCTGCTTTTCGTGCATTGGCAAAACGACCCTCAAGTTACAGATTGAACGTTCATTCTGTATTTTACAAACATTCTATCCCTTGGTCAAGTTCACTTCACGGCCGTGCTCACCCCCCGGCCATCAGTTTGACAGCGTTTAAGGTGGCTTCTAAGGTCAGGTTAAATAATCCGCCGGGAAACAAGCCCAAAATAAGGGTCACCAGCGCCATGCCGTAAATGGCAAACTGTAACATAGGCCCGGCAACCAGTTCCCCTTCACCGTCAAACATGTACATGAGGAAAACAACACGCAGGTAATAGTACCCAGAGATAACGCTGGTAATGACGCCAATGAGCGCCAGCCAGACCAGGTCAGCCTCTAGGGCAGCCCGGAAAACATAAAACTTGGCAGAAAAGCCACCCGTTGGCGGGATGCCGGTAAGCGAAAGCATAAAATAAGCCATCACCAGTGCCAACAGGCCGTGCCGTTTGGCCAATCCTTTGTAATCATCCAGTAGGATGCCCTCGTTATATTTCCGCTCCATGGCAATCACAACCCCAAATGCACCCAAGTTGGTGAAGAGGTAAGCGAACATGTAAAAGAGAGCGGCGCTGACACCATGCTCACTTTTAGTGGCGGCGGCTACAGCAATGAGGATGTAACCGGCATGGGCAATAGAGGAGTAGGCTAACATGCGCTTGATATTGCCCTGGCGGATAGCGACGACATTGCCCACGACTAGCGTGAGGGTAGACAGAACGGCCACGGCCGTGATCCAGGCACCATCTGCCTGGGGCAGCGCCACAACCAACACTCGCAGCAGGGCTGCAAAGCCAGCCACCTTGGCCCCGACAGACATAAAAGCCGTCACCGGTGTCGGTGCACCTTCATATACGTCCGGCGTCCACATGTGAAAGGGCACGGCCGCTACCTTAAAACCAGCACCCACCAGCAAGAAGGCCAGCCCGGCCATGACCAATGGCCCCGTCTCTGTCGCGGCCTGAAAGATACCGGGAACAGAGGTGGTCGTGGTGGCCCCATACAGCAGGGCAATACCAAAAACAAAGATAGCTGAAGAAAACGCCCCCAACAGAAAATATTTCATGGCCGATTCTTCTGCTTCGGGGCGAGGCCAGGACATGCCAGACATGATGTATAGTGGAATGGACAGCACTTCTAGCGCCAGGAAAACCAGAATCAGATCATTGGCCATACCCATCAGCATCATACCGCTAATAGAAAAGAGCAGAAGCATGTAATACTCTGGTTTCTCCAGCCCTGTGCGTTTGAGGTAACCTACGGAAATAAGGATGGCCAGCAGTCCGGTTAAAAGGAAGGTGGTGTTAAGAAAGACGGCAAAGTTGTCCATAACCACCATCGCCTCGCCGCCCGGTGGGATAAATGTTTGATAATGGCCATTCCACAAGCCGATATTCTGTACCAGCGCCAGCAGCAGGCCAATGGCGGCCAGCCAGACTGCCCAGCCTTTTTTATCATCGGGCGTCAACAGGTCTACAACCATGGCCAGCGTGCCGGCCGCCATCACAATAAGAACTGGGGCTACAACCAGTAAATTGATGCTTGGGGGAGTAAATTCCATCATGCCTTCTTAAACCTTCTTATTTGTTCTGAACTTCACAATAATACCACACAGCCCATCGGCGGGCACAACTTTAGGAGGCGCAACGCCAAAAGCCGATCACTGTTCCGATCGCTTTTGTATCCAGACACGGTTGCTGTGATACGTACTCTGGCCGGCCATATCACCCAGCGCGTCAGAGGTGGTGTAGTTAACATGCCCGCCTTCAATGACCCCCCATCGTCCTTTGGGGGAAGCTACCACACCAGGGCGAATGCCGTCGGTGACAACGGCTTTGAGCTGGCAAGCACCACGGCCGTTTTTCACAATGACCCAATCGCCGGTGGCAATGCCCCGCGCTGCCGCATCTGCTGGGTGTATCTCCATAAACGGTTCACCTTCCCGTGCCAGCAGGTCTGGCTGCCCGGCAAAGGTGCTGCTGACAAAATGGTGGGCCGCGCCCGTGATAAGCCAGAGGGAATCATCGGCGGACCTCTGTGCGCCATTATCTGTAGGCGGCGCGCCGTCATCCTGCTTGTTTGTCCAGCCGGGCAGTGGGTCCAACCCCATCTGGGCCAGTGCCGGTGAGAACAGTTCTACTTTGCCGCTGGCGGTGGGGAAACGGCCGTCAGCAAAGGGCACATCTGGCTCGTGGCGTAGTTCTATTGAGTGGGCAGCTTTTAACTGGGTCAGGGTAATGCCTTCCAGCGCGGGGGTAAACACGGCCGTAGCCGCCAACAGTTCGGTGATAACATCATCCACGTCTTGATGCAGCCAGGGGTCAGTAAATCCCATCTCGCTGGCCAATAAGCCCATCACTTCCCAGTTGCTTTTGCATTCTGCCAGCGGCGGGATGGCCGGGGCATTGTAGGCCAGTACTTGGGTGCCGTATGCTTTGTGCAGGTCAGCCTGCTCTAATTGCGAGGTGGCCGGCAAGACAATGTCTGCATAAACGGCCGTGTCTGTCATAAACAATTCATGCACTACTGTAAACAAGTCCTCTCGCTTTAACCCGGCTACAATTGCCGCCGTATTTGGTGAAGAGGTGGCCGGATTGGCGCCAAAGACAAAGAGTGACTTGATCGGTGGGTCGGTCACTTCGCCCTGCAGTGCCGCGCCCAGCCGGTTCATATTGACCATCCGGCCCGGCGGCGGGCATTTGGCCCATTTGTGGAGCGCCGTCCCATCCCATTGTAAGTAGCCACTGGTACTGTACATAAAGCCGCCGCCACAACGGCCGTACTGCCCGGTGATCGCCGGTAAGGTACAAATCGCCCGCACCGTCTGCCCACCGTTTGGGTTACGCTGCAGCCCGTCGGCGATCTTAATCAGGCTGGGGGTATGGGTAGCATACAACCGCGCCAATTGTTCGATGGCGTCTATGGGCAAGCCAGTGATGGCCGCCACACGTTCGGGCGGATAATCCAGCAGCCGTTCACGGAGTTCCGGCCAGCCTACCGTATGGTTGGCCAGCCAGGTTTCATCATGCCACCCTTCACGCACAATGAGATGCGCCAACCCCAAGGCCAGGGCGCCATCGCTGCCTGGTTGGGGCATCAGATGCCAGTCTGCCTGTTTGGCCGTGCGGGTGCGGCGGGGGTCAATGACCACCAACTGCGTACCGTTTTTGCGCGCCTCGGCCAGGTGAGGCATAAAATGCGGCGCGGTGCTGACCGGGTTGTGCCCCCAGATGATGACCACGCGGCTGTGACTTACTTCGGCGTATTGCGGGCTGCGCCTTTTGCCTAAAGTGGCCTCTACGGCCATCTCTGCGGCCGCACCGCAGATAGAGCGTTCTAACTGGCTGGCCCCCAACCGGTTCCAAAAACGACTGCTGCTCACGCCCATCTGCACCAGCCCCAAGGTGCCGCTGTAACTATAGGGCAAGATCGCTTCTGGGCCATAGTCGGCGATGATCGCCCGCCATCTGTCACCGATTTCGGCGACAGCCTCATCCCAACTCAGGCGCTCCCACTGCCCACCCCCTTTTGGGCCAACACGGCGCAGAGGGTGTTGCAGCCGTTCAGGATGGTAGACATGGTTGAGGTACGGCCGCACCTTGGCACATAACCAGCCCTGTGTTACCGGGTGATGAGGATCAGCATAAAAGTTAACGGCACGGCCGTTGTCCACTTCCGTGATCAACCCGCAAGCATCGGGGCAATCATGTGGGCACACACCATAGACTTTTGTGGTCATGTCTCGGTCTCCTGTGATCTTTGACCGCCATCCACTTTTATCCACTGATGGTCAGCCAGTTTTCGGAACTTGATTATGGCCGGGTAAACACATGTTGGTGCACAATGGTCTGTTCTGGTAACAACTGCACCACGTTAAACCCTGGTGGGTAGTCGGTATCATGACCGGCTTGCCAATCTGTGGGCCAGGCAGTAAATTGGGAGTATGTAGAGGGCACGGCCGTGTAGGTGATGCCATCGCGTGTTGTTTGCATGGATTGGTGAACATGCCCATGAAACACACCACGCAGCCGCGCCCGTGCCGGTAACAAGGCTTCATGCAGCCTGGCGCCATTGATGATCAGCATATGGGCATCCATCCAGGGCGCATGAAGCGGCCACACTGGAAAATGCACAAATACTGCCAACGGCGGGCCGTCTGGCGTTGCTTCTGCCTGTACGGCCTGTAACTGCGCCTCAGATAACAGGCCATGTGGATCAAGTTCATCAGGCGCACGGCCGTCGAGCACCAAAAAGCGATACCCCTTCACATCAAACCGGTAACACAACACGTCCGGATCATCAACCAGCGGCACCAGCGGTCCCATGGGCAAGAACTCTCGAATCATCTGTGACCGATCATGATTCCCAGTCACATAATAGATGGGCATCTTCAACCGGGTAAACACATCTTGTGCCAGGGCATAGGCGGCTTCATCCGGGTCTGCGGCGACATCCCCGGTATGCACCACAAAATCTGGTGTCACCGGCAGGGTGTTGAGAATGTCTACCAGCTTAACCACACTGGGGTAAGAACGATGGCCGTCACGGCCGTAGGCCTGGGTTGGGCCTACATGGGTATCACTTATATGTATAAAACAAACCGTTTCCATGATCCCCACCACCTAAACAAAAAAAGCGGTTTTAGCCGCAGAACCTCACAACCAAAACCGCTCACCGATTACGAACTACGGATTACTGACCACCAATCACCGATCACTGTCCCAACACGGCAAAACCCGCCGTCTGCACCACATCTGAAACCAGGGCGGATACGCTGGTGTCCATCAGATTAAAAAAGCCAGAGGGAGCAATGCCTACCCAGAAGACAAAAAGCAGGAAGACAGCCATCACAAACAGATCACGCCGGTTGATGTCTTGCAGGGCATTGTTTGCCTCGACGGTCACCGGCCCCAGAAATACCCGCTGGAACATCCACAATAAGTAGACGGCCGCTAAAATCACACCTGTCACCGCAAACGCCGTAAAAATCCAGGCCGGTGCAAATGACTGCGCCCCCATAGATCCCAGCAAAATGGTAAACTCACCCACAAAGCCATTTAAACCGGGCAGGCCCATACTGGACAGCACAATGATCAGTGTCAGCACAGAAAAAACGGGCATCACCTTCCAGACGCCACCATACTCCTTGATCTCCCGTGTGTGCCGCTGTTCATACAAAACACCCACGATGAAGAACAAGGCGCCAGAGCTAATGCCGTGGTTAAAGCCTTGCAAAATGCCCCCTTGAATCCCCTCTGTCGTCAGCGAGAAAATGCCCAACACCACAAACCCCAAATGGCTGATGGACGAATAGGCCACCAGTTTCTTCACATCTTTCTGGGCAAAAGCCACCACGGCCCCATAGATAATGCCAATAATGGCCAGCACGGCAATATAGGGCGCATAGTCGGCCGATGCCTGGGGAAACAACGGCAGGTTAAAACGAATCAGGCCATAGGTGCCCATCTTCAGCAAGATACCGGCCAGGATCACCGATCCGGCCGTGGGCGCTTCCGTATGCGCGTCTGGCAGCCAGGAATGGAACGGGAAGATAGGCACCTTGATAGCAAAGGCCACAAAGAAGCTAATAAATAACAATGCTTCTACCATTCCCCCGGCCCATGCACCTCTGGCCGCAATTAAATCTGGCAAGGCAAACGTGTCTGCCTGGATGCCCATGTACAAAATCGCCAGCAGCATCAGCAGTGACCCGGCCATGGTGTACAGAAAGAACTTGATGGCTGCATACACCCGGCGGCCGCCGCCCCAGATGCCTATGAGAAAATACATGGGCACCAGGGTGAACTCCCAGAAAATGTAAAACAGGAACATGTCTTGTGCCAGGAAGACACCCATCATACCCACTTGCAGCAGCAGCATAAAGATGTAATACTGCCTTACCTGCGTTTCTATGGCGCTCCATGAAGAGACAATGGCCAGCAGTGAGATGATCGTGGTCAGCAGCACCATCAAAATGCTGATGCCGTCCACACCCAACCAATAAGAAATCCCCCACGAGGGAATCCACGCCATATGATCCACAAGCTGCAAGCCGGGAACACCAGGACGATACTGCAGCAGCACCACCACTGACAATATCAGCGTGATGGCTGAGGTGATAATGGCCGTCCACTTCATCTGCCTATCATGGGCACCGCGCCAAAACAGCAAAATTACCACCCCTACCAGAGGGAAGAAAGTGAGTAATGTCAGTAAACCGTTAAATTCGCTTTCCATTGCTTCTCCAAACTCCGCAGGACAAATTAGACAACTTATCCTACTGACCCATCATGAAGGGCCACAAGAAATAAATCAATAAGGCTACCGCGCCCAGAAAAACACTCAGCGCATAGGTGCGGGCATACCCCGTTTGTGATACCCGAATGCCATCGGCCAGCCATTTTGTCACACTGCCCAGGCCGTTCACAATGCCGTCTACCCCCTGGGCATCCAGTACATTGGCACTCAGGTCAGCAAACCAGACAAACGTATCACGGATCACCCGTTCATGGAAAAAGTCATGCCAGAACGACCACTCAAACTTAAAGCCCAACCAGGCTGAAAAGCGGTTAAACCCGGGAATGAGCAGCTTCATATAGAAACTATCAATGGGCAAACGGCCGAATACACCCCACAACCCCGGCACCATCTGCGTCGGGTCACGGTCCGTCGCCGTCTTAGGCCGGCCCGCGTAAACAACCGCCGCAGCGCCCATAGCCAAGACGGCCAGCCCAAAGGACATGGCCGCCACCCCTGGCTGCAGCGACGTGGGGGTATGGGGCACCATTTTTTCTTCAACAATGCCCTCTTCGGCCAATTCAAACACCTGTAAAGAATGCTCCAGCCAATGCTCTAACACCAGCGTTTGTGGAATCACTTCCTGCCCATTAAATTTGGGGAAATTAAACAAGCCGGCGACCAGAGCAAACGCGGCCAGCAAAACCAGGGAGAAGGTCATGACCGGCGTACTCTCATGGGCATGGGTCGCCGCTTTATGACGTGATTGGCCAAAAAAGACCATCATCAACTGCCGCCCCATGTAAAACGCGGTGCACACCGCCGCCAGGGTCAACAAAATGTAAACCACAAACATGGTGGCTGAAATGTCCTGGTTGTGCGCATCAAAAGCGTGTGCCAGAATCTCATCTTTTGACCAAAATCCGGCAAAGGGGGCAATACCAGCCAGGGCCAACGCGCCAATGACATAGGTCCAAAAGGTGACCGGCATGTGGGCGCGCAAACCACCCATAAAGCGCATATCCTGGGGGTCAAAACCGTCATCCTCATGGTCGTGATGCCCGTGAGCCACTTCATGATGGCCGTGTTCCATGCCATGAATGACCGAGCCGGCGCCCATAAAGAGCAGCGCCTTAAAAAAGGCGTGGGTGATCAAATGGAACATGGCGGCCACATAGGCACCCATGCCGGCGGCGGCAATCATAAAGCCAAGCTGGCTGACGGTGGAATAGGCCAGTACTTTTTTAATGTCATACTGAGTGAAGGCAATAAGACCGGCATACAGGGCGGTGGCCGCGCCTACCAGGGCCACCACATCGGAAGAAGTCAGGCTGCCCACCACCGTTGTGCCGCTGGCCCGTGCCAGTTCATACAACACGTTGCTGCGTACAATCAGGTAGATGCCGGAAGTGACCATGGTGGCCGCGTGGATGAGTGAAGAGGCAGGGGTAGGGCCGGCCATGGCGTCTGGCAGCCAGACGTGCAGCACCAACTGTGCCGATTTACCGGTAGCGGCCACCAGGAACAAAAGCGTCACGGCCGTTAACACCGTACCCAACGCCATTTCGGTGCCAAAGATGGGCACCATCTCCTGCGCTTTAAACAACTCAATCGCGCTCTCAAAAACGTCATCGAACACCACACTATCAAACGCCCAAAAGGTGAGGATAATGCCCAAGATCATGGCGGCGTCACCAATACGGTTGGCGATCATCGCTTTGCGGGCGGCGTTGGCGTTTTTCATGGTGCCGTCTTTGGCCAGCCGTTCATGCCAGAAGCCAATGAGCAGGTAAGAACATAAGCCTACCCCTTCCCAGCCGACAAACAGCACCAGGTAATTGTTGCCGGAAACAAGGATGAGCATAAAAAAGAGGAACAGGTTGAGGTAAGCGAAGTAACGGGAAAAGTCAGGGTCGCCGTGCATGTAGCCGATGGAGTAGATGTGGATGATAGACCCCACACCGGTGACCACCAACATCATGGCCACAGAGAGCGTGTCAATTTGCATGGCCCAGGGCACAGAAAAGTTCCCCCCTGGTATCACAATCCAATTCCCTAGCAGGACCGGATCAGCGTGGAAATGGTTAGTGTGCAAGGCTACGTTCAGCAGCAGCACCACCACAAAAGCGCTTAAGGCCATGATGGTGGCAAACCAGCCAGACCACAGCTCGCCCATTTTGCGGTCATAGGTCACAAAACGCCGCCCCACCAGACCATTAAACAGCACACCGATAACCGGAAAGATCAAAACGAGCGGGGCTAATCCAAATAATGAGTCCATAACGTCATGCCAAACAGCCGACTTTGTGAAGTCGGCTGCCTCTTTTTATCCCTTCAATAAGTTAATTTCATCAATGTTGATGCTGCGTTTGGTGCGGAAGATAGTGACGATCAGGGCTAACCCCACGGCTACTTCCGCGGCCGCCACCACAATCACAAAAAAGACCAGCACCTGGCCCTCAATGTTACCCAGGTGACGGGCAAAGGCCACAAAGAGCAGGTTGGCCGAATTAAGCATCATCTCAATGCACATAAAGATAATGATGGCATTGCGGCGTAACAAGACACCCAGGGCGCCAATGGTAAACAGGATGGCGCTGAGGGCTACGTACCATTCAACAGTCACTGTCATGCTTTTACTCCTGGCTTTTTACGCAATGTAAAAATAGCCACACCGATGATGGCGGCAATCAGTAACACGCCGGTGACTTCAAAGGGAAAGACATAGGTTTCAAACAGGGCAAAGCCCAGCGCCCGGGGACTGCTGTCTGGCATGGTGGCCACGGCCGTGCCGCCCGTCTCCCCACTGAGCAGCATCAGGGCCACGGCCGTGAGCAGCAAAACACCTAAAAGGGTCGCTGTCGCTTGATGGAACCGCTCGCCTCCGGGACCACCAGCGCCGCGCAGCCGTTCTGCACCCAAGAGCATAATCACAAACAAGAACAACACCATGATCGCCCCGGCATATACCGTAATCTGCACCATGGCAATAAACGGTGCATTTAACACCACATAAAAAACGGCAATCGTGGCAAAATTTAACACCAACCACAACGCACTGTGCACAGCATTCCGGCTGGTGACCATCATCAACGCCGCGGCAACCGCCACAATCGCCAAAATAATAAATACCACTGGAATTCCCATACCTTCCTCTTTAGGTAATCGGCAACAATTATTCAGAAATAAAATCGCTTGAAGCGTTGCCGATTACTCAAGTAAACCGCGAGAAAACGCCTCTTTTTACGTCCGAAAACTTTTCGCGGTTTACCTAACCCTATTCAGTTTACTGACCACTGAACACTGACCACTGAATACTGACCACTGCTCACTCTCCTACTTCGGATCTTCCATATCCGGAATAGAACGGTCAAATGTACCCGGCGCTACCTGCTGCGGGGTTGGCGCGCCATGCACCGGCACATCCACGATCAGCATTTCTTTGGTATAAATAGCGCTGGCCCGATCATAGAAGCTTAACTCGTAATTGTGTTCCAGCACAATAGCCTGGGTGGGGCAGGCATCTTCACAATAACCGCAGAAAATGCAGCGCAGCATGTTAATTTCATACGTGCTGGCATACCGTTCGCCGGGCGAATACCTTTGTTCGTCTGTATTCTCAGACGCTTCTACAAAGATGGCGTCCGCCGGGCAGGCGGCGGCACATAGGGAACAGCCAATGCAGCGTTCCAGGCCATTGTCATACCGTTTTAGCTCGTGGCGGCCCTTAAAGCGGTGGCGTACCGGCCGCTTCACTTCTGGATATTGAATGGTGACGGGCGGTTGAAACAGGTGTTTCAACGTCGTTCCCAAACCTTTAATAATTTCACCAATCATACAAATTCTCCAACATTGGCGATTCGGAGATAAGAGATTTCACCACTCTCCCAGTTCCAATGTCTAATCTCTAAAAAATTCCGGCAAACACACCCTCTTGCACCAGCACAATCATGACGCTGACGATGATGAAGTTAAACACGGAGAGCGGCAATAAAACTTTCCAACCAAAAGACATCAGTTGGTCATAGCGAAAACGCGGTAGGGAAGCCCGAATCCAGATCATGACACATAGACCCAGGAAGACCTTTAAGGCCGTATACACAAACCCTAATGCCGGCACCTGGTCTACAAACGGGCCACGATAACCACCCAGGAAAAAGACGGCAAACAAGACACAAAAGATGATCATCTTCATATATTCGGCCAAAAAAAACATACCAAACCGCATACTGCTGTATTCCACCGTAAACCCGGCCGATAGTTCCTGCTCTGCTTCCAGCAAGTCAAACGGGGCGCGCTGCAGTTCAGCCAGGGCGGCGATCCAGAAAACAAGGGCCGCTACCGGCTGGAGGAAGATGTACCACATCCCTTTTTGCGCCGCCACGATCTCGCCCAAATCCATGGAGTTTGCCAGCATGATGGGCACCAGCACCGTCAGCCCCATCGCCAGTTCATAGCTGATCATCTGGGCCGAGGCGCGAATACCGCCTAACACAGCATACTTACTGTTGGAGGACCACCCTGCCAGCACCACGCCGTACACGCTGATGGACGTAATGGCCAGAATAAAGAGGACGCCCACGTTAATGCCGGGGGCAATGGCAAAATAATCACCAGGCGTGATGAAGGGCACTTTACCCGCCCAGGGGATCACCGCCAGGATGAAAATGGCAGGGATCACCGTAATGATGGGCGCTAGAAAATAAACCCACTTGTCCACCATAGTTGGGGTCATGTCTTCTTTGAAGAAGAGTTTAACAGCATCGGCCGCCGGCTGCATAAAACCGCCCAGTAGTTTACGTTCTTTGCCGTCACGGGAAGGTAGGGGAATATACCCGGCGCGGTTGGGGCCCACACGATGCTGTAAGCGAGCCAGCAGTTTACGCTCTAGCAGGGTGGTATAGGCAAAACCAGTGATCACTACAAAGGTCATGATAAAGCCCACAATCAGGGAGTAGACGGCTAATTGAAGGTTTGGTGACATAGAAATCCTCTTAGGTTACTTCTTAGAAATGCTGACTATGGCTGACTGATTACAGAAATTTCAAAGTCAAGCACGCCGGGCATGTAAGGCACGCCGCGCAACACGGCCGTTCCCTGGAGCGCATGGCCATTCACATGAACGGTGGCCGGAATATCACGGCCGTTGACGGCCACAGTTACTGCATACCCATCGGCCACCTGCAACTGGGCGGCGTCGGCTTCATTCACCCATAGTGTGGGCCGGGCCATACGCGCCGCCAGCACCGAGGAATGGTTGATAAGCGTGCCTGGCGTGTACAGGGCCGCCGCCCGAATGAGCCGCACAGCGCCTGTCTGCGGGCTGGGCACATCAGGCACCTCAAACAGTTCCACAACGCCAGATTCGGCCGCAGCTGCCCACTGCTGCCCCAGGCCAGACTTGTTATCATAAGAGGTGCCACCGTAATACAAATCTTCACGGCCAATGATAGGCCACTGTGCGGTGACGCGGGCCAGGGTGCGGTAATCCATACCCTGGTAGTAGGGTACGGCCGTGGCTATGTCACGAAACACCAGGCTGGCCGCAAAGGCTGGTTTGCCCAACCCCATTTTTTCGCCTATCTGGGCAAAGATGCGCCAATCTTCCCGACTCTCGCCCACCGGTGAAATGGCCGGGTAATAACGCTGCACCCGCCGTTCACCGCTGGTGAATGTGCCTTCACGCTCGGCCCAACTTTGAGCGGGCAATACCACGTCAGCCAGTTTGGCCGTTTCCGTCAGGAACAATTCCTGCACTACCAGAAAGTCCAACTGGCCCCGGTCGGCCATGAGGCCATCACCCACCGGGTCTGTGCCGGCCACATACAAGGTATTGATGTCTCCACTTTGTACCCCGGCATAAATGGCGGCGGCGTCTTTGCCGGGGGTATCCAGGGGTTTATACCCCGGCCCATAGGCGGGGTGAACGCCCATATCCCAGGCGCCCTGGGTATTGTTGTGCGGCCAGACGGCAATAAGCCCATTATTCTTGCGTCCGGCGTGGGCTGGTGAGGCATCTGTGGCGGCTTCCGTTTTTACCAGCAGCAGGTTGGCCAACAAACGGGCCAGCGCCTCTGTTTCGGCCAGGGTCAACCCTTCCGCGCCATAAAAAGCCACCAGGTTGTTAGCCTGGATGATCGCGTCGGCGGCGGCTTTAATGGGCGTGGGCTCGGCCGTTTCCACCGCAATTTTGGTAGCATTTACCAGCTGACGGATGGTAGCCACCGCCTGCCCTGGCTGGTAATAAATGGCATGTGTGGCAAATTTATCCAGGCGTGTGGGGCGGGCATTGAGGATGACCAGCATGGCGCCGCGCTGCGCCGCTTGTTTCACCCGCAGCCACCAGATCGGCTCTTCTTCATGCAGGTCAGAAGCAGCCACAATGATGGCGTCACCCTGGCCCAATTCACCCAGGTTGCTGTCGCTGGCAATGCCCACCTGCGCGGTTACGTCACCGCCGGCCATTGTGCGGTTACCCAGGTCAATATGCGGTGTTTTTACACCCTGGCGCAGCAGTTTCTGGAAAAGAAACAGGTCTTCATTACTCATGCGGTCGCCGCTGAGGCCAGCGGCTTTATGGCCCACGCCATTTAGGTTGCTGGCTACCCGTTCAAGGGCTTCGTCCCAGCTTGTCTGCACCAGCTCACCGCCGCGGCGCACCAGCGGTTTTGTTAACCGATCGGGCGCATCGGCAAATTGATGCCCAAAGCGGTCACGGTCGTGTATCCATACCTCGTTGACGCTTTCGTTTTGCCGGGGCATGACACGTTTGATAACAGAACGGCCGCCGCTCTTGGCTTCACGCCGTGTGCTGAACGTGAGGTTGGCCCCTGCCGGTGAATGCACCGAAATAGAAGCTACAGGAATGAGTTCCCACGGCCGTGCACCAAAGCGAAAGTCACTTGTTGTCAGCGCCCCTACGGGACAAATGTCGGTGGTGTTACCGCTCCAATAGCTGTCAAAGCCGGGGTCAGACATGGTTACAATTTCCAGGCTGCGGCCGCGATTGTGAAAGCGAATCACCGGGTCATCGACGAGCTCTTCCTGGAAGCGAATACAGCGGGCGCACTGAATACACCGTTCTCTATCCAGGTAAATGATCTCGCCCAGGGGCACGTGTTTGTCCATCTTCAGCTTCAGGCTGTAATCCATCTGGCTGGTGCCATTACCATGGGCCATGGTCAGGTTTTGCAAGGGGCACTCGCCCCCTTTGTCACAAATGGGGCAGTCTAACGGATGGCTGGAGAGTAAAAATTCAATGACACTTTCACGCGCTTCGGTCACCGGCTGTGTGGCCGTACGCACCACCATGCCTTCACTGACCACCACCGTACAACCGGTTTGCAGGTTGCGGCTAAAGTTAACTTGCGGCGTGCCATCGGCGTTTAACACCAGTTCGCCGGTGGCCCGGTCACGTACCGGCAGGCCAATCTCCACCAGGCACATACGGCACATGCCCACCGGCTCTAACTTAGGATGGTAGCAAAACACGGGAATGTCATTCCCTATTTTTTTCGCGGCGTCCACCACCAATGTGCCCGGGGGCACACTGACGGCCGTGCCGTCTATGGTCAAAGTTACCAGATCACTCATACTGATTCTCTTCCGCTGTGTGCATGTTCACTATTCAGTTCCCTTTACTGAATAGTGAACACTGAATACTGGTTTAATCCGTGCTCACCAAGACCGCTGTTTGGGGGACCACACGGCCGTTGGCCGGTTTATTCCCTTTAACTTTTGCTTCGTACTCTTCCGGGAAATGTTTTACTGTGCTCAACACTGGGTTAATGGCAAAATCACCCAGGGCGCACAACGTACGCCCGCCAATCTGCCCGGCTATGTTCTTCAGCACCCGCAAATCCTCTGCCGTGCCCTGCCCGTGGTAAATCTTGTGCAGCAGCTGATCCATCCAGTAGGTGCCCTCACGGCAGGGGGTACATTTACCACACGATTCGTGATTAAAGAAATGCACACACTTTAAGGCCATCCATACCATGTCTGTCGTCTCATCCATAACAACCACGGAGGCCGACCCCATCACCGAGCCGTACTTTTCCAACCCCTCAAAGGTGATAGGGGCATCTAGTGCGTCTTCCTTCACCACCGGGCCAGAGCCACCACTGGGCAGCATGGCCTTAAATTTTTTATCACCCGGAATGCCGCCACCATAGCGTTCATCAAAGATCAAGTCACGATACGTCATGCCCATAATTACTTCATGGTTACCTGGTTTGTTGACATGGCCGCTCAGGCAGACGATCTTTGGGCCGGTGCTGCGTTCTGTACCCATGCCTTTGTACCATGCCGCACCATGGGTGATGATGAGCGGTACGTTGGCCAATGTTTCCGTGTTATTAACAACGGTCGGTTTATGGTACAGCCCTTCTATAGCTGGGAACGGCGGTTTTGACCACGGCTGCCCCAACTCACCCATAAGAGAGTTCAGCAGCGCCGTCTCCTCGCCGCAAATGTAGGCGCCGGCACCGTAGTAGGACGCCAGGTCACAGCTAAAATCGGTACCTAAGATATTCTGGCCCAACAAGCCAGCCGCATAACATTCGCGAACGGCTTCTTCAAAAGCATAGCCGGCGTCCATAAACTCACCGCGCATGTAATTGTAAATCCGGGTAGCCCCCACGGCATAAGCAGCGATTAACGCCCCTTCAATAACCTGGTGTGGGTTTTGCTCCAGCAGTTCCCGGTCTTTAAACGTGCCCATCTCGGACTCGTCAGAGTTGACGACCACGTAAACCTCGTCTGCGCCTTTGGGAATAAAGCTCCACTTCAAGCCGGTAGGAAAACCCGCCCCACCTCGGCCACGCAAGCCCGAAGCTTTAACCACGTCCGTCACTTCTACGGGCTTCATTTCCAGCAGCGCCTTCTTCAGTGCTTCATACCCGCCGTGCTGCCGGTAAACATCCAATCTTTTGATATTCTCAATATCACGGTGACGTAACAGAATGTGTGCCATTTTTATTCTCAGTATTCAGTGACCAGTATTCAGTACTCAGCAACTTATGAACCGTGGTACGAATGAAAGGGTGTTCACTAAGTGCCGTTTACCGTTTACCACTCATTGGCTTTTAGCGTAAGCGGTTATTTTCTCTACCACCGTCGGCCCGGCAGCCCCATCAGCTGCTTCTGTGCGTAGTCGAGCCAGTAAGGCTTCAAATTTTGCTTCGTCCAGGTTTTCTTCAAACTTCAGGTTGCACTGTAACATGGGCGCTCGGTCACAGGCCGCCAGGCACATCACCGTTTTGATGGTAAACAGGCCGTCGGCGGTAGTCTCGTCTACATCCACGCCTAACTTGTCACAGGCCATCTCTACAAACTGGTCAGCACCGCGTAGGGCACAGGCCAGATCATTACAAATTTCCAGCACATACTTGCCCACCGGCTCTTCATAATACAACGTATAAAACCCGGCCAGCGACAGCACATGGGTCGGGTCTAAATCCAAAATCGCAGCCACTTCCCGCATGGCTTCATCACTGGTGTAGCCGTAATGGTGCTGCGCCAGGTGCATCAGCGGCAGCACGGCCGACTTTTTATGCGGGAACCGGGCGATGAGCCCTTTAATTTCTGCCTGATATTTCTCTGCAAATGTCATCATAATTTGTTGGTTGCGCAGGGCAAGTGGCGCAGACATGCTCTTATCAAGAGAAGCTGACCACCCTTACCCTACCCCTACCGGTCAATCTCACCCAACACAATATCCACTGAGCCAATAATCGCCACCACGTCAGCCACAAAGCCCCCCTTAGATAGATAAGGCAGTGACGCCAGATGTACGTAGGATGGTGTACGGAAATGGCAGCGAGCCGGCTTGGGCCCACCATCCCCACGCAGGTAACAAGCAAATTCACCACGTGGCGATTCCACGCTTTGGTACACATACCCAACCGGCGCATTAAACCCTTCGGTCCACAACTTAAAGTGGTGAATGACGGCCTCCATACTATGGCCCAATTCAGAGCGCGGTGGCGGCACAATTTTGCGGTCATCAATATTGACGGGCCCTTTGGGGAGCTTATCCAATGCTTGCTGAATAATGCCCAGACTTTGCTTCATTTCTTCCATGCGGCACCAATACCGGGCATAAACGTCGCCTTGGGTAGCCACGGGCACATCAAATTCATACTGTTCATAACCGCAGTAAGGCTGCGTTTTACGAATATCCCAGTTGACGCCAGAGCCACGCAATGACGGGCCGGTCATACCCCAGGCCACGGCCGTGGCCGCATCCACCACACCGATATCCTTCGTGCGATCCAGCCAGATAGGGTTCCTCTTGGTTAACGCCTCATAGTCAGCAATACGGGCCGGCATAAACTCTAGAAACTGACGCACCGCCGGTTCAAACTCCTCTGGTACGTCACGCCACAACCCACCAGGGCGGAAGTAGCTCACCATCATGCGCTGCCCGGCGCACATCTCAAACAGGTCCAAGATATATTCTCGTTCCCGAAAACAATAGAGGAACACAGACATGGCCGCCAGGTCCAGCGCATGGGTCCCCAGCCAGACCAGATGGCTGCTCACACGCGCTAACTCTGTCAAAATCACGCGGATGGCCTGCGCCCGCGGCGTCGCTTCCACGCCCAGCAGCTTTTCCACGGCCAGGATATACCCCAGGTTGTTGGACATAGGCGAAAGATAATCCAGGCGGTCTGTCATCACCAGCGCTTTGGTGAACGTCTTGGCCTCCATGTTTTTCTCAACGCCCGTGTGCAAGAACCCAATATCTGGGGCCATGTTAACCACATTCTCGCCGTCTAGCTCTAGCAGCAGGCGCAGCACGCCGTGAGTGCTGGGGTGCTGGGGCCCCATGCTCAAGAGCAGATGCTCTTCGGCGTCTTCAATCTCCATCCCCGTGCCCACTTTGGCCCGGAGTTCTTCTACCGTTAATTCTTGTATGGTGTCTCCGCCAGAAGGTAATTGCATGGTTTCCTTTAGTGCGTCTTACATCTGACCGTGTGGCGTAAAATAACGATTACGCCATACAGAGTCAGTCCTTTGCGTATGGTTTCTTGGCGTCAATCTCCTGCCAGTTAAAAGAGAATTGCACTTCCTCATAACCCAACGGGTAATCCTTGCGTAGAGGGTGACCCTGCCAATCTTCGGGCAGAAATAGGCGGCGCAGGCTGTTATTGCCCTGAAAACGAATACCCATCAGGTCCCATACTTCCATTTCCAACCAGGTGGCAATGGCCCACACGTCACCCACAGTTTCCGGCCCGTCATCGGGGTCTTCCACCCACACCCGCAAACGCAGACGGTGGTTCTGAGGGATGGAATACAGGTGGTAACTAACAGCAAAACGCGGGAAATCTGGCAAATAATCGTCCCCGACAATGTCAGACAGGAAATTGTACTGCAGCGCAGCATCGTCCCGCAGCAACTGGCAAATGGCTTTAAGTTGATTCTTTTGTACAAAAAGCGTGTGTTCGTCTCGGAAATCGACAACTTCTTCAACAGCGTCCGGGTAAGCGGCTTTGATCTTCTCGACAGCAAGCTGATGGTGACTCATGGCTATGTCCTCTAGGCGTATTTTGTCAGCTTTTCGCCACGTATTTTTTCGTGCAGCGTCATAATGCCGTTAATGAGTGCCTCAGGACGTGGGGGGCAGCCGGCCACATACACATCGACGGGTACAATTTCATCGACACCCTGCACAATGGCATAATTATTGAAGATGCCGCCGCAGGAAGCACAGTCTCCCATGGCAATGACCCACTTTGGCTCCGGCATCTGGTCATAGAGGCGGCGAACCACGGGGGCCATTTTGCGGGAGACCCGACCAGCGACGATCATCAAGTCTGCCTGCCGCGGCGACGGCCGATTGAGCTCCATGCCAAAGCGTGAAGCATCATAATGTGACGCCTGAGACCCCATCATCTCGATGGCGCAGCAGGCCAGCCCAAACAACAAAGGCCACATAGCATTGGTGCGGCCCCAGTTGACAACATCTTCTAAACGATGGGTGATCACACCCATATTACCGAGTTTTTGCTCTATTCCCATTCGAGTATCCCTTTTTTCCAAACCCAGATGTCACCCAGGATAAAGAGGAACATAAAAACCCCCATCACGGCCAGACCGTAGAAGCCCATATCGCGGAAAGTGACAGCCCAGGGAACCAATAGAATAATATCGACATCAAACAGGATAAAGAGAACGGCGATGCGGTAAAACTTCACTGGCAGACGGCGCTGGGCTTCACCAATAGCAGCCATACCAGATTCATAGGCGATATACTTGTGGGGCGCGGCATTTTTAGCAGAACGTTTTGGCCCTAGAGCCAGAGAAAGACCCGGCAGAAGCAGCGCAAAAAACAGGGCCACCAGCAACAGCATCAATATTGGCAGGTAATCAGTAACAATTTGACTGTCCATGTGATGGTTTTCTCTCTTCAGAGGATAGGTCGGTGGCAGACTCAGGCAACAAATTTGCGCGAGATCTCTATTACTATCATTTGCCTGATTTTGTAATGGCGCCTGCTGCCGTCACTTCCAAATTTACTCTGTGCATTCTATCACAAGCGATAGGGTTGGGCAACAAGGGGCACATGCAGATATGCACAAAAAGAAGGGGGAGAATGGGGCTATTCTCTCTAAAAAAATGGCGGCGGCTTGATGGGTATAGGTTAAGGCCAAAGCAAGTTTATGTTAACTTTTTTGCGGGGCGGGATAGGTTACTTTTGCCTTCCAGGAAGGCAAGGGTAAGCGATTTTAGGCACTCGCTCGATTTATTCATACGCGCCAGCGTCGCGCGCTCAGTGTGGCATCCTCATTGTCTTCAGCGGTAGAGATTGTAGCTTTGGCCCATAGTTGAGCATGTCGAATTTCTTGCAACTAAAGATCTCCACATGCTGCAACGTCGAAATCCTCAAAAGAGGATCATAATTTGACAGGTTTGCACACCAGGTTATGTTAACTTCTGAAAGTTTTGACAATCTAGCCAATCCATCAATATTTTCCAACTTGTCCATATTGGTCAACGAAACCGCAACCAGTGACTGCAACCGTTCTATGCCGTCAAGCGTCTGAATTTTTCCACTTCCAAGAGCCAACGTCGTGAGCCGGTCTTCACCAATGGCTGCAAAAACGGCTCCATCATGGTTTGGGCCAATACCGAGTGTTTCTAGTTGATCGAGTTCGGCTAACACGGGAAGCATGGTTCTGTGACTATCAAGCCGCAATGTAAGATGGCGAAGATGGGGAAAAGTGTCTTTTGCAAACTTCAGTGCTGTTGGTAAGCCTTTTAACCACTCTATTTGCGGAAAGGAAAGCTTATCTAAAAAGGTGACTGTCCCTTTGCCCATAATCTCTAGCACACGAACGGAAGCAGGAATTTCCCCTTGTTGAAGATGAGGGACGTATTTCTTGGGGAGACGAAGGTATTCTAAGGACGGAAACAGATGAATAGAAGGGGGAATATCAATAAAATCTGTTTCATGGGCGAAGGCATCCTCAATACATAGGGCTTTCACTGCGGTATAATTGATGTTTGAGGGTACTTTGTCAGCTAAAAAGGCTCGGCTCTGTTTGCTAATCCAGGGGACCTCATTAAAATGCTCAAGTTGCTGCCTCGTACGCAGCATAAACCAATGCTGATGACGATCACTGCCTGGAATGCTTTGAACTTGTTTCATCAAGTTGAATTGGAGTGTTCTATCCTTGCAAGCACCAATAATATTTGGCGTTTTCAAATGGATACTTCCAAAAGAGGTTAAAAATTCCATCGCCAAAGGGCCAGTTTCCTGAAATTTTGCCGTCTTCTCTGGATACTGGGAAATCGATTTGCAAGATTTGCCTATAACCTTGGATAAGCAACTCCTCCGATCCTTCCATGAGTGGTTCTTGAATACAAAACGGCCGTCCCCCGAATTTGTGCCTTTCCCTAATCACATTTTCTCCAGAATCGTTCTGAATTGTATCCGCTTTTATACCATCAATTTGAAGTCTATGCTGGCTAAGCTTTGAGGCGTACTTTGTTGACTTGCTGCGCGGCTTTTCTTCATGTGTTATAACGACAATCCTATTATCTGTTTGAAAGCCTTGATTCAAAGCTGATAGAAACTCTGCAAACGAACAATTGATGAACAGTGAAAGGTAAAGGCCATTGTCTTCATACAGTGGGAATGTGCCAAAATACGCTGCGCTGTCATGAAGAAGGACAACCAGACCTTCTGGCATATTCCCACCAATCCTTGGCCCACCTGGTTGATGTTCAGCGGCAAAGTGAAATGGGCGTGAGAAATTGGGGTCATCTGGGTATATAAACTTTTCCATCTTTTCTCCGAAGGGTCAATCATGTGTACTTATTTCTTTCTGTTGGCTGCCTGCTTTTAACCAGTCCCCGTGAGCTTCGGCGGCAGCGCGCCATAAGATGGCAGCGCTTTCCCCGATGCTACGCTACGGCCGTCCGTGAAGCAACCGGTAAAAGCCTTCACAAAAGACTCCAGCCAAAACCGTGGCCACCATATCTAGGGGATCAATAGGTTTACCCAACAACGGATGCATGACCTCAAACACCAGCACACTGATGGTCACTGTGCGGATCAGAAAATAGTCTCGGGCATTGTCACGGCCAAGGAGGGCCACAAATATGAACACCGTCGTCACGGTGCCCAAGGAATTACCCAGCGTATCCGCAATATGGAAATCGTAAATATGATGCGCATAGATAAACGGCCGATAATACGTTCGAGCAGCCTCAGTAAGCAGTAGGGCACTTATCCCCACGATAATGTTAATGAGCCGTCTTTTAGATAGCGTCCAGTGGGCCATTTCGCTTTTTAGTTTATCTATTGACATAGGTATTCATACGGACTCACGGCTAATGAGTTGCGGCGATATTGCTGCTATAGCTCACTTGACCATACTGCTTTGCCAACACACCCTTGCCAACTAACTAAAGTTAGGCCCCAATAGCAATGCCTTTTTCATGATAAAGACCTGACCATAGTCTGATGCGCCGTCTAAAGGTTTTGTTTATCCTGTCAGATAGTAACATCCAAAGTAACCCTATGTTTCTAGTGACAAGGCCGCTGATAGTGCGTCCATCACTTTCAGGGGAAGTCTGTATTTTATGGACTTATCTTCAGCCTTGTTCCCGCAATCAATCACAGACCATTTAGAAATTTAATGTCGCTATACAGCCTCAGAGGTAGCAGGCACGCTAACATGACTTAGGGCTGCCGGTAACCTCCAGAGAAAGAGGCTGTCACCTGTATAAACCCATGATGGATAAGGAGCGTGATATGTTCGATTTTTTAGAAACAGTTGGCGATGCTCTGAAGTCGGCTGGCGAGATGATAGTGGATATATTTACAGATGAACGACAGGTGCACCTGGTTGGCAACGGCCGTGCCCACCGCATTGACTGGACTATCGTTCACTCCCAGATCACCCCGGCAGATCCACACGGCACCGGAGACCTTACCACGGGGTATGGTTCATTATATGAGGTCTTCCGGGAGCACTTCGAGAACGAGTTAAAAAAGATAACCACCCAAACCTCAGAAGAGCTTTTTCGGGCCCGGCAGTATGCTATTGTCGAAACGTTAAATGTAACCAGTTCGCCTCGTTACGAACCGGCAGGCAAAACCTACTGCAACATTTATGCCTATGATTTTGTGGACGCTCTGTGGGGCTACATTCCCCGTGTGTGGTGGACAGAGGCAGCCTGGCGCCAGATAGAAGGCGGTGCAGAGATTGTGTCTCACGAAGAGTTTAAACGTCTGAAAAAGGAAGGCAAGTCTGTCGAAGATGTGGTGGCACCCATTTACGCAGAGACGCTGCTGGAATTAAACGCTAACTCTCTGAACCACTGGATGCGCACCTATGGCAGCGACTTTGGCTGGCAAGAAGAAACAGACATGGACGAGGCCCAAAAGGTTGCCAACAGCGGCCGTCCCGTCGTTTTGCTGGCGGCCAACAAAGTAGCCAGCAACTCCGGCCATATCTCCATTATCCTATCAGAATCCAACGATCACCAGGCAAAACGGGACGCCGCCGGCAGCGTTGTTATCCCTCTTCAGTCACAGGCCGGCCGCACCAATTTTAAATATGGTTTTAAGGGCCAATGGTGGTCAGACAAAGACCATAAAGACGGCGCTGCCTGGTTACTGGGCAGATAAGGGCTCGTTCTTACATAAGTTGCGGTGTTGCCGATTACCTAGGACCAGTTTTCAGTTATCAGTGGGCAGTGTTCAGTGGGGCCTAACGCCGTCAATGTCCACTGAACACTGGTTACTGACTTCTGAACACTGGTTACTGACTTCTGATGACTAACCCTAGCAGGAGCCTGACATGATCGAGCAGGTAGATGACCAACTGCGGGACTGGGTGGCAAATGTGGTGGGCCATGTGCCCGTGTCCCTGGAACTACCCGGTAACTGGCAAACAGACGGCCAGGGCATCAGCCTCTACCTGCTCGAACTGGTAGAGTACCCATCTCTACGCGGCGCTCAGGTGCCCCCGCTGCAACTTTCCCTGCGTTACTTGCTGACGACCTGGGCCAGGGAGTTAGAGACGGCCCACCACTGGTTGGGGCAGCTGGTTTTTGCCGCGATGGCTCAGCCGGGTTTTGACGTCGAGTTGGGGCCGGTGCCCGCTGCTACCTGGTCTGCTTTTGGTCTGGCGCCACGCCCGTCTTTTTTTCTGCGGGTACCACTGCGCCAGGAACGGCCGTCGCCAGCCATGCCTACCGTACGGGTGCCCCTGGTCCAACAAATAGCGCTGCGGCCGTAACGCCTGATTTCACCAACCACCCATTATCTATCCGGAGGAACTATGCCAACTTATCTGGCGCCTGACATATACATTGAGGAAGTCTCCCTGGGCATCCGGCCAATTCAGGCCGTGGGCACCAGTGTCCCTGGCTTTGTGGGCACAGCCCCCCAGGCAGAGGCTCGCGTTAATGAACTGGTGGCCATCAATAACTGGTCACAGTTTGCCAAAACGTTTGTGGCCGAAGACAGCCGCAGTACGGCACTCTCCCACGCTGTTTACGGTTTTTTCCTTAATGGCGGTGGCCGGTGCTACGTGGTCAACGTGGGCCAGAACCAGCCGATTGCCGGTGACGGCCGTGGGCGGGTAGGGCTTGACCTGCTGGAACAAATTGACGAAATCGCCATCGTCGCGGCCCCTGGTTATACCGACCCCCTCTCCTACAGCGCCATCATGGCCCATTGCGAAAAACTCAAAGACCGCATGGGCATCTTAGATACGCCAGAAAGTGTGCCTGACATTCAACAACTCACCCAGGTGGCCACCGCCTCCGTACTGGCCACCAAAGAAAAAGAAGATGCTCCGAAGACAGCCGACAGGGCCGGGCTGCGCCCGCCCCAATCTGATGGCGGGTACGCTGCCTTTTACTTCCCCTGGCTGGTCACACGTGATCCCCTCTCGCCTAACGATCTGGTCACCGTGCCTCCGTCTGGCCATATGGCCGGCATTTGGGCCCGCTCTGACAGTCACCGGGGTGTCCACAAAGCCCCGGCTAACGAAACCGTCAGAGGCGCCCTGGATCTGACCTACCACCTCACACGCGAAGAGCAGGGGGAATTAAACCGCCATGGCGTGAACTGCATCCGTTTTTTTGCCAACGAGGGCTTTCGGGTGTGGGGCGCCCGCACCCTGGCCAGCCCCAGCAGCCCATGGCGTTATCTAAACGTGCGCCGGCTGGTCATGATGATTGAAGAAGCCATTGCCGAAAGCACCCGCTGGATCGTGTTTGAGCCCAATGACCGGCCCTTGTGGAAAGCCATCCGGCGTGACATTAGCGCTTTCCTCACCGGTTTGTGGCGGGACGGGGCCTTAATGGGCCGTACCCCGGCGGAAGCCTTTTTCGTGAAATGTGATGAAGAGACCAACCCGCCAGAGAATATTGACAATGGCATCGTCGTCACGTTGATCGGCCTGGCGCCTGTTAAACCGGCAGAGTTTATTGTCTTTCGCATTAGCCAATACACCAGTGGCGCCGAGATCAAAGCACAAGGAGGTTAACCATGCCGGATAATGTTGATCCCTATCGCAATTATAACTTTAAGGTGGAGATTGGCGGTGTCACCGAGGGGCACTTCACGGAGTGCAGCCGCCTGGGTGCTTCTGTGTCACCGATCCAATACCGCGAAGCCGGGAACAGCCAGGTTGTACGCCACATCCCAGGCCGGGTGGACTATGGCGAAGTTACCCTCTCGTATGGTCTGACGTCGTCTAACCAGCTTTGGGAGTGGCTGTTGAGCGCCATCCAGGGGCGGGTTGAGCGTAAGAATATCTCCATCGTCTTGTTTGACAACGAAGGGACAAACGAAGTGATGCGTTGGAACCTTCTTGAAGCCTGGCCTACCAAATGGCAAAGCGCCGGCTTTAACGCTTTAAGCCACGAGATAGCCATTGAGAACCTGTCACTGGTGTTTGATGCCCTGGAACGTGGCTGATACAGGTGAAACTCTAGGATGAACCCACAAACGTTGATTGTCAGATTATGGCGCAGTCTGGGAGCCCGGTTTCCACGTCGGCGCCAAAACCAGGGACAAGGTCAACCTGCTGGCCAACCGCCGGCCCACTGGCCGGGGCAAACACAGCCGTCAGACCCACCGGCACATTGGCTGGCCCAGATACAGCACTTCACACCCTACCCCCCGGAGAGTAACCACCCTTTGCCTGTGGATGACAAACTGGCAGAGACGCCAGAACGGCCAGCACAGGGTGTGGAGAAACGGCCGCAGCCCGCCACACCAGTAGGCCACCCGGCACAAATGCCGCGCCGCTCCCTCCCAACACCCACACCGCTCCCTTTTACCCGCGTACAGTTCAGCGGCGTCAAGGCAGGGCAGCAGCGGCCAGACATGCCACCACCACCCCCGCCAAAGCCCCAGGCAGCGCTGGCAGCACATGAGCCACAGGGCAAACCTGGCGCTTCCCCTTCTCCGGCGCCCTCACCCGCTGCCTGGCCATCAGGCAGGGAACAACTATATGAAAACCCCTGGCCGGAACACGGCCGTCAAACCAGCCCCTTCATAAAACCTTTGCAATTATCCGGGGAGAAGGCGGCCCATGAACAACCGATTGTGACCGAAAGCGATCGCTGGCCAACGTTACCCCATACCCCACCAATACCTGCAGACATTACGCACGTTTTATGGGTTTGGCGGCATCACCAGCGGCTGGATCAGGAACAACGAGGGAACGGATGGAACGGGTAGCCTTTTTGATTGAAGAGACCAACGAGCGACTGCGATGTTTGCTTAACCCAGAGACACTGGTCATCCAGCGCACGGCCGGGGTACGACCCCGCCACGCGTTGGGTGGTTTGCTCGCCGGTACGGGGCTGACCGATGACCCGCTGCTGTATACAGGCGGCGGCCGTACTGAATTACAGCTAGATTTGTTGTTCGATGTGTCGCTGGCCGGCTCTTCTATGATCACCGACGATGTGCGTGAACTGACCACGCCCCTGTGGAACCTGGCCGAGAACAAAGGCGGGCCGCCCCACCAACGACGGCCGTCCCAGGTACGCCTTTTATGGGGTAAATCTTGGGACATCCCCGGCGTGATCACGGCCGTGGCCGAGCGCCTGGAACAGTTTACACCAGCGGGCACCCCGCAGCGTTCCTGGCTGCGCCTGTGCCTCTGGCGCCTTGAGGAAACAAACGCCACCCAGACACCGGCGGCCTCATCATCACCCGCCCTTACCCCGGCCGAACTGTCTTTGATAGAGGCCACCCCCCAGGCAGATTGGACATTTCATGAGGTTCGTGGCGGCGGGAACCACCCGGCAGCCGAGACCCCGTCTTACGGCAAAGGGGAGCGGTTGGAGCAAATCGCCGCCCACTACTACGGCGACCCCTCACTTTGGCGGTTGCTGGCACTGGTTAATAATATTGATAATCCTGGGTGCCTCCGTGGTGGCCAGGTGCTGCATATCCCACCACTTTCCGCCTTACGGGGGGCATCATGAACCGGGTTATTTTGCTGCCTCAGGTCATCATCGAGGCCAACGGCGTCCCCCTGCCGGCCAAAGAAGTGCAAGCCATCACCGAAGTGCGCGTGCAGCAGCGACTGTCATTGCCTACCCTTTGTGAACTCACATTTTGTCATTCCCCGGGCTCACCGCCTCTGACGCTTGTTCCTGGCATGACGCTGCGCATCTTACTCCCCAAACAACAGACGCCACTTTTTAATGGCCAGGTCACGGCCGTGGCCCATCACTACGGGCCGGCTCGTGAGGTTGAAATACGCGTCCGTGGCTATGATGTGCTCCATTGCCTGCGTAAACGGCAGACCGTACGCGCCTACATCCAGGTGACTTTGTGTGACCTGGCTCAAGAGCTGGTCACCGACCTGGGGCTTACGGTGCAGGCAGCTGCCCCAGGGCCGTTCTGGCCCCGGCTCTTCCAATATCACGCTTCAGACCTGGATCTGCTGGTGGAAATCGCCGGGCGCTATGGCCTGTACCTGACCGTGCGGGAGAACGTCTTGCACCTGCTTTCGTTGGCGGGCAGCGGGGAGACAGTACCGCTGGCGCTGGGCGCGTCACTGTTAGAAGCGCACATAGAGGTCAACGGCGACCCGGCCTGCCGTGCAGTCGCCACCACAGGGTGGGATACCTTGCATGACGAAACACATGTGGGTCAGGCAACCACAGCCAGGAGCGGCCGCTCCATTGCAGCCGCGGTGCCCCCACACCAGGTAGGCGGTCATGGGCAGCGCCACCTGCTGGGCCTGAGCCTGCCAGATGACCACCATGCGCTGGGCGCAGCCCAGGCAGAACTGGACCGCTGCCTGGCGCGAGAAGTGACCTTGTGGGGTGTGGCCGAAGGGGATGCCAGGCTGCAACCAGGGGTAGGTGTTGTCCTTGGGGGTGTGGCGGCGCTTCTGGCCGGGCGCTATGTGCTAACAGAGGTGACCCATATCATCAATGGTCAGATGGGGTTCATCTCTGAAATAGCAACTGTACCCCCGCCCCCCCGGCCACGCCCTCGGGGCACGGCCGTGACCCCCGGCATGGTAACCCAAGTAGATGACCCCGAAAACCTGGGTCGCGTGCGTGTCTGCTTTCCGGCATACGGTGATGTGGAAAGTGATTGGCTGGGGGTGGTGTGTGCCGGGGCCGGCGATGGCAAAGGCGTGGCCATTTTGCCTGACGTTGGCGACACTGTTCTGGTGGCCCTCGTTCACGAAGACCCTGGCCACAGTGTGATCCTGGGCGGGCTGTATGGCGCGCAAAGCCCGCCAGACAGCGGTATCGTGGCCGGGCACAGGCGTCGTTACACCATACAAACACCTGGCGGTCAGCGCGTGCATCTGGCGGACAATGAGAACACCCTTCGTCTGGAAAACAGTACCGGAAGCTATATAGACCTGACGCCCGATAAAGTACGCATTCACGCCAATGCCGATTTAGAGATCGAGGCCCCCGGCCGGTCTGTAATTATTCGCGGCAAGGCTATCGATTTTCAGAAAGCATGAAACTTTTAACCGACAATGCCCGGCTGGTATGCCAACATGAACTGGGCCAGGTGGCCGTGAGGGCCACCCAAGATCTGGTGACCATAAGTGGGCACTGCCTTCTGGTGGAACATGACCCTGAGGGCCGGCCAATTGTCGGCTGCCCCAATATAGGCGCTACCATTAAGCCCTGCACGGCCACTTTGCCCGTACAGGTCGGTTATTCAGCGTTTATCCGCGTAAACGGCCGTCGTGCCTGCCTGGACAATGTAACCGGCTATACCGACGGTACGCCCCCTGGTGTCATCCAATACGAGGTGCGTGACTCAGGGCAACATTTTGTGACGGAGGCTGCATGACGAAGCATTATGGCGCGTGGCATTTTAACCATCCCGATCTGGCTGAGGAAAGTTCTTCTGCTGGGCCAGGTCTGACAGCACGCGGCGGCATTAAGATGGTCGAGGGGGCGCAGTCAGTACGGCAGTCCATTCTCCTCCTTCTCTCTACCAGCCCTGGCGAACGTGTCATGCGCCCGGATTACGGCTGCAACCTACATCATCTCATCTTTGCGCCAAACGATGATACAACGGCCGGTCTGGCTATCCATTACATACGTCGTGCCCTGACGCAGTGGGAACCCCGTGTTGAGATCCTGGCCCTGGATGCCAGCCGTCATGAAACGGTGCCGACCCTGCTCGACATTTTCCTGGAGTATCGTGTACGACCGCTGCCACACAGTGAGCGCCTGGTTCTTTCACTTAATCTCGCCGGTGAAAATTTGTAGGGGGATCTGGCAAATCACACCCCTGTACAAAGAGGAACAACCATGACCTTGCCCATGCCTAACCTGGATGACCGCAGCTTTGAGCAGTTGATGGCCGAAGCGCGTCAGCAAATCGCCCATAGCTGCCCTGATTGGACCGATCTATCACCCGGCGATCCGGGGATCGTCCTGTTGGAACTTTTCGCCCACCTGACAGAAATGATGATTTACCGGCTCAACCGCTTGCCACAGAATGCCTATATTGCCTTTTTGCGCTTGCTGGGTGTGACTTTGTATCCTCCAGCGGCCGCCGCTGTTATGCTGCACATCAGTCGGGATCAGGCTCTGGAACAACAAGCAGAGATACCCCGCGGCACACGGGTTACCATGGGCCGGACCAGCGGTGGCAGTGAGCCGCCGGTATTTGTGACGGCCCGCCCTGTAACCATCCCGCCGGGGGAAACGGCCGTGGCGGTCATGGCGCATCATTGTGAACTGGTCACAGGCGAATGGCTGGGCGTTGGGTCTGGTTTGCCGGGGCTGTCATTCACCGTAAAGCGTGCCCCCATCACCGCGCCCACAGGTGACGAACTTGACCTGGTGGTCGCTGTGGAAACCCCCACAAACGAGCTAGATGAACGAGCACAGGCCATTCAATTCAACGGCAAAGCTTACCGCGTCTGGCGTGAAGTTGATAACTTTACCAACGTGGGGCCAGACCCATTTGTCTACGTCACTGACCGGCTGGCAGGGACCATCACCTTTGCCCCGGCGGCGCGCCTGGAAAAAGAGGCCGGGCGTCTGGAAGATATCGCCCGCCCCCTGGCCGCCGTGCCCCCCGCCGGGCGAGAAGTCCGCGCCTGGTACCGGCACGGTGGCGGCCCGACGGGCAACGTGACGGCGAACACGCTGAACACGTTCAAAGATCCCCTGCCTGGTCTAAAAGTGACCAATCCAGCCCCGGCCAGCGGTGGGCAAGCCGCCGAAACGTTGGACAATGCACTTGTCCGTGGCCCCCATGAGCTGCGCTCCCTGCGCCGGGCTGTATCTGCCAGGGACTTTGAGTTGGTGGCCCTCACCAGTGCCCGGGGCATTGCCCGGGCCAGGGCCATTACCCGGGGGGCGCTGTGGCGGCACGCTGTGCCCGGTACGGTTGAGATTTTATTGGTACCCCGGCTGCCAGAGGCAGATGAGGGCAGCAGAACAACCATGACCCAACTGCGCCAGCAGGAGACAGAGGTGATGCGGGGGCAGATTCAGGGCGCCCTGGATGCGCGCCGACCGCTGGGTACTAATTGTGTCGTTCATTGGGCACACTATAAAACTGCCCGCGTCACCGCGCGCATTGTCATCAGCCGTCATGAAAACCCTACCGCCGTGCGCGAGCGGGTTTTAAAACGCCTGTACCAGACCATTACCCCCTTACCAACGGCGGTGAACAGCGGCGGCTGGCCCTTTGGCCAGGCGCTGCGGGCCTCAGACATTTACACAGTAGCCTTGGCCGAACCAGGGGTACGTTGGGTAGACCAGGTGCAGTTGTTAGTGGATGAGGTGCCGGAGAAACAGGTAACGGCCGTGGCGGCTGATTTCTACCAACCACAAACCTGGTATGCTGGCAGTGGCACAACGCTGTTCCGTTCTCTTAATGCGGGTCATGGCTGGGAACCAGCCACCTATTTTGCCGAAACCCCCATTGGTCTGATACGGCCGCATCCATACCGGGCTGGTCTGGTGGTGGTGGCTACCCAACTGCCGGAGGAAGGCGGTTCGCAGATACACCTCTCACAGGATTGTGGCGAAACGTGGGCACTGCTGGCGCAATTTGGCTTTGGCGTCACCGATATGACCTGGATGTTACGTGGTGAGGGCTCTGTCTTATTGCTGGCTACGGAACAGGGCCTTTACGAACTGGCCGTACAGCCAGGCAGCAGCCCGGTGCAGCTGGTCATCGATCCGGCTGATCAGGACCAGGGTCTTTATGCTGTCGTGGCCATTACCGATACACGTGGTATGACCAGCGTGGCCGCCGCCACCCATGACCTGAGTGGTATTTATCTCTCTAATGACGGTGGGCGTACCGGGACGTTTCGCTACATCGGCCTGCGTGGTGAAGACATTCGTACCCTGGCTGTACAACATGATGGGCCTCGTTCTTTCCTTTGGGCAGGGGCCAGCGCGGCCGGCGCTGAAGACCCTGGCAAAGGGTGTTTCCGCTGGGAGCTGCGGGGAACAGAAGACCCCCCAGAGGGCTGGCTGCTTTTTGGGGAAGCATGGACAGGCGGCAGCTGCCGGGGCATTGCTTTCCTGGGAACGAAGGTCATAGCAGCCTCACACCGGGCGGGGGTTTTGTGGCTGGAGCCGGCGCGCACGGCCGTTTGGCAGCCGCCCGCGGTGCGTTGTGGGCTGCCCTTGCGTGATCCCGGCCGTTTTCACCCGGTGGAAACGTTGGCCGTTGACCCACGAGATCGCCTGCTGATGGTCGGTGGTGTGGAGGGGGTCTACCGGTGTCAGGATGAGGGCGTGAGTTACCAGGCTTCATCTGCCCGAGAATTTTTAGAAAAGGTCACGCTGCCGGAAACATGGCTGTTTGTTTCCGGCGAGCATGACATAAACGTGGTCAGCGAAGATGAAGCACAGTGAGATTGCCAATCTATTACCGGCGGTGTTCCTGCGGGCGCTTTGGCCCGGCAGCCCCTTCCTGGCCTTGTTGGAGGTTATGGAAAGGTTCCATGCTCCTTCAGAGGCGACTCTCGCCTCTCTGGCACATTATTTCCACCCCTACCTGGCGCCCGATGCCTTTGTGCCCTTCCTGGCCAGTTGGGTGGACCTGGAATGGCTGCTGCGCCACAGTCCTGACACTGATGATCAGGGGGATGCGGCGGCACATGGCCAGTTCCCACCAGGTCTGGGGCGACTGCGCGAATTGGTGGCTGCCGCTGCCTACCTTTTCCGCTGGCGCGGCACCAACCAGGGGTTAACTTGTTTTCTAGAGACAGCCACAGGGGTGGCCGGGTTTGTTATTGATGAACATATACCAGGACCAGACGGCCGTACCCAACCATTTCACATACGCATCCATGCCCCTCAAGAAGCCATACCCTATCACAGCCTGATTGAGCGGATCATTGAATTAGAAAAGCCAGCTTATGTGACCCATGAACTGACTTTTGAAGCGGAGTAACTATCATGACTATGACCACCTTTGCCATTACGGCCGCAGTAAACAGCATACGTTTAGACGCCGGCGGGCGGGGAGAAGTTTCTTATACCGTTTCCAACACCAGCGGACGGCCGTTGCGGGGGCGGGCGCGGATTGTGCCGCCACAGGAAGCGCCGGCTGACTGCTTCACCATCATTGGCGCTGCCGAGCGTGACTTTGCCGCAGCCGGCACCCAACAGTACAACATTCAGATCACACTGCCGCTGGGAGTGAAAGCCGGCCGTTATCTCTTAAAACTGGACATGGTTGGTGTCAAAAATCCGGATGAAGAGTTTGCCTCCGGCCCGCCCATTACCTTTGAAGTCAGGTCGCAAGAGCCGGTGAAGAAGCCTTTTCCCTGGTGGGTAGTGGCGGTTGGCCTGGGGGCTTTGGTGGTCTTGGCCGGCCTTATCTTTGGGGTGACCGGCGCCATCGGGGATGGTGCCCCCCTGACGACACTGCCTGAGATTTTGCAGGCTATGGAAGTTCAAGACCTGGCGGTAGATAGAGCCATTTTGATAAGGGGACAAACGGTCTCGTTTACGTACAACCTGGTTAACACCTCTAGAAACAGTGTGATCCCCTCTACTGACAACACGTTTTCCTTGCCGCTGGTTGGTGCCCGCCAGCACTGGGTAGAACGGCTGGGTTCAGAAAAATCAATTTCGGCCTTTGCCGCAAGCACGGCCAGAGACGGAGACCGGTTTGCTATTGGCGGCGCGATCATCGCCGCCGAAGGCGAACTGTTGGCGGGCGAAGCACTATCCTTCACGGAAACCCTGAATACCACGGGCTTCCCGCGAGACAGGTATCGTATTTCTGTGGAGTATCGGGACCTTGATGGCCGGGTTGTACAAACGGCAACGGCTGATTTTGAGGTGCGCTGAGGTGTTATGAAACCGAAACTATTTTTAGCGCTGCTTATCCTCTCTGTTTGCCTGTTTATGTGTGGTACGGTGTCGGGTGTGAATCAGGGCGGGGCCCAGATAACAGATCTGTCACCATCTCTGGTAAATGCCTTGGGGGGCTTATTGGTGCGGCCACGGCCGTTGCGGGCAGAGGATATCACGGCCGTTTCACCGGCCGGCTGCCAGCAGTTATTCCAGCAGAACGCCCTGGTGCTGCCCACCTCAGTCACCTGTACGTTTGACATTGGCACATCTTCCACTTCCCTGCGAACGTTGCCCCTTCGTCTCAACCGGGGCGTGACGGCCGTGGCCCAGTTGACCCCGGCCGGCGGCCGAGGGGTAACCGCCCGGCATGACCTGAACGTGGCCTCTCCGGAAGCCCGACTTCAAGTTTTTACAGAGGGGGCCAGCCTGACAGTGAGTTGCGTAAATGGGGGGCAGTTACGGACCTGCCTCCTGGAAACAAATGAGTAGAGAAGCCCATAGCCTTTGGCTCTCTACCAGCCCAAGTGACATTGACTATGGACAATTTGCGTAGACCTTTTTTCTTTCTGGCTTTGATGCTTATGGTGGTAGTGGTGGTGGTGGAAATGGGTGCCCTGGGTGTACTGGGGGGCAGTCGTGTGGACATTGACGAGGTGGCGGCCCTGCTGCCGGCAGGTGAGGTACAAGAAGCCTTCAACCAGATGGATGCTGACCAGCAAAGACAGCTGAATGTATTGGCCAGCGAAGACAAAGCGCCAGGGCTTGGCCTTCCATACCTGGCCCTTGTGGATGGCCTGTTATTATTTACCATGGCCCTAATGGGGATAGGATTGTTTGTTCCCGGGCGTATTCAGGGAAGGATGCAGGGTGTGGTGACGCTCATCTTTGCCCTTTTTATGATCGTCACGGCCGTGGCCCTGATCATCACGGCCGTCGCTTCCATCACGCTGATGGTGGCGCTGCTGTCGGCTGTCCCTTTTGGCACACTCACCTACCTGGCGCTTTTTGGCTTTTTCAACCGCGGTGGGGCGGCGGTGGCCTTGGGGCTGTTGATGGTCCTGAAACTCAGCTTTGCCGCCAGCCTGTTTACAGCCCAACCCCGTCTTTTGCAAAACAAGGGGCTGGCATTCCTGATCATGACATCCTTTCTGGGAAATGTCATCATAAGCGGGTTGCATGGCCTGGCGCCTGGTTTCCTGGTGACACTCGCAGATGTCATAGCGGCCGTCATTGTGGCTGTCCTGGCTGTGTTGTGGGCCACCTTCCTCCTGATAGGATCAGGCATTTCACTCTATAAAGCTGTTTAGAACATTGTTTAGACGCCTTTGGGCCCCATGCTGCTGCTCACCCGGTTAACAACCGGTGCAATTGTGTCATCAAAGCCGGCCAGCCTTCCCCTTTTTCCACAAAAGCATCCCCGCCGGCGGCCAATGCCTGCCGCCGCTGGCTGGCATCACCATGGCTGGTAAGGAAGATAATGAGGGGTGGAAGCGCCATTTGCTTCAGCGTACGGGCTACCGCGTACCCACTCAGACGGGGCAAATGAATGTCAAGAATGACAATGTCCGGGGCAAATTCAATGATGCAGGCGACGGCCGTTTCCCCATCTGCCGCCTCACCTACAACCTGAAAGCCAGGGGTGTCATCCAGCAGCCAGCGCAACGCCTGGCGCACCGAAGATACATTATCCACAATAAAAACCCGGTTAACGCCCTGCGGTGCTGGTTGCCCACTCATGGGCGCAAGCATATAGAGCAACGGCCGTGGCCGCAACCTATCAGTCGTCAGTTTATGGGCTTACAAATGGTTGGCTGAAAATACTAACCAAAGTCAGGTTGTGTGTACTCCCCTCATACAACACCATGTTTGACGGCATACAATGCTGCCTGGGTACGGTCGGCTACGTTTAACTTGGCCAAAACAGCACTGACATATCCTTTCACAGTGCCCTCAGTCAGGTGTAACTTGGCCGCAATCTCCTTGTTACTGTGCCCGGCCGCCACCAGGCGCAGCACATCCATTTCACGCTCTGTAAGCGTGCGCAGTAAGTCTGGTTTGGCGGGGGCAACCACCTGACGCATAAGCTGGCGCTGCGCTTCCGGGTGAAGCGTTGGTTCGCTTCTGGCGGCCGCCTGGATGGCCGCTATGAGGTCTGGTTTCAGCACATCCTTAAGCAGGTAGCCAATGGCCCCGGCCTGGATCGCTTCTGGTACACGTTGATCTTCAGCAAAGCTGGTCAGCACGACTACCTGCGTATGGGGGCAGTTCTGGCGAATGTGCCGCGTAGCCGTAATACCATCCATCTCCGGCATCACCAAATCCATGAGCACAACATCTGGTTGCAGCTGTGTGGCCAGGGCAACGGCTTCCATGCCATTGCGGGCTTCACCCACTACCTGGATAGTGTCTTCCTCTGAGAGCAGTGTACGCAGCCCCTCAAGCACAATAGCATGATCATCTACAATTAACATACGGACCATGGTGTTCATTGCCTCTCGCTGTTTGGCGGCAATTGTACCCGCACAGTGGTGCCCTTTCCAGGGCGGGAGATTATTTGCAAACGGCCGTCCAGTGCTTCCACTCGCTCACGCATATTAGACAGGCCAAACCCGGTCTGAGCCTGACGGCCGTTGGTCGGCTGCCCCATCTCAAAGCCCACACCGTCATCTGTCACCATCAACCAGACCCCGTCCTGACCCACAGTCAGTTCAACATGAACCTGCTGCGCCTGTGCATGTTTGGCGGCGTTATTGAGAGCCTCCTGAGCAATGCGGTATAGAGCAATTTCCTGGTCTAATGGTAAGTGACAATCATCTGACGCCTGGAATTGAACATGTAAGCCTTCCTGAGCCAGACTGGCGATATGCTTCTTTAAAGCAGCCATCAGGCCATCACGCTTCAACCGCACAATACCCGCCAGGTGGCTGCTGGCATCGGTAGAGGAAGCAGGTGGTTCTGAAGATCGCAATTCAAACAACAGAGCACGCATTTCTGCCAGGGCACCCTGGCTCAACTCAAGCAGGCGGTTGATACGCTGTTCACCTTCCGCCTGGCTGCGGGCCCAGGCGGGGGCAATGGACTGGGCAATGAGGGTGATGCTGAAGATGAGCTGGGTTACCGAATCGTGCAGTTCACGGGCCAACCGCTGCCGCTCACGCAGCACGGCCACTTCCCGGTCACTTTGATGCAAAAGGAACTGCTGTCGCCGGGTGTGAATGGCCGTGGCCAGCTGAGCGGCCGTCACCTGGTAAGGCCAGAGGTCAGCTGCAGACCATTGGTAAACCAGCGGATAGCTGAGGATCACCAACCCAATGCGCTGGCTATGCACCATCAAGGGAATCATGGCCAGCGCCGACCGCCCAGAGCGTTGTTGTATCTGGCGCAGTTCCTCTGAAACGCGGGCATCGGTGTATACATTGGCAATGGTGACTGTTTGCCCGGCATCCAGCAAGGGGTCCAGGGCATCACGTGTGTAGGCGTATTGTTCATGCAGCAGTTGTAAGCCATCTGTAGATGACCAACGGCCGCGTACCATGACACTGGTACGCCGCTCCATCTCATCAAACTCATAAAGCACCACATTGCACACGTAACGGCCGCGGGCGGCTACGTGTTCCAGATAGGCCTGAATAACATCATCCACATCCATGACCGTGCCCATGCGCTGGCTGGCCTCATAAAGCAGTTGGGTTTCTGCCAGGGTTTGTTGCATTTGATTAAACAGGTGGGCATTGGCAATGGCCATAGCCAACTGGTCGGCGACAATCTCCAGGTCAGGCACATCTTCCGCGGTCAACGGCGTCGTGGTTTCTACATTAAGCACACCCAGCAAGCGGTTATTGGCGATCAGGGGCAGCGCCACTTCTGAACGGATGTCGGTAGCGCCAGGTATGGGGATATAGCGCGGTTCCTGGCTTACATCGGTGACCAACACGGGTTGGCGCGTTTGGGCGGCAACGCCGATGACACCTTTATGCATGCTCTGACAATAGACGCCTGGTACCTCTGCAGCGTAAATGCCACTGCCCGCGCTCAGCACCAGGGTTTCCGGATCGTTGGCGTCAACCAACAAAACGGCCGTGTTACAATAAGCCAGGTGTTTATCCATAGCAGCGACGGCCGTGGGCAGCAGTTCATTTAGATCCAGCGTCCCGGTGATGAGTTTGCCGATATGGCTGACTGTCAGGTGGCGGGCGGCCCGACGCTTTTCGGTGGCAAACAGGCGGGCATTGGCTATGGCGATAGCCGCGTGGCGGGCATACTGAGAAAGGATCTCCACGTCACGCCCGGTAAACTGCCGGGGGGAAGCCGCGCCAATGCCAAAAAAGCCAATCATCTGCCCATGCCAAAATATAGGTAAACCAATGACAGCGTCCGTTACCAGTTCCGCGCGGGTCGGCTGTTCCAGGTCACCATACTGTTGATATACTACGGATTGTCTGGTTTGCAGAACGTGACCGGCCAGACCAACACCAGGCGGCATTTCTGCACCCAACTCACCTGGTGGCATCTGGTATACGGCTTCGGTGCGGATAAGGTTGTGTGTTTCGTCTACCAAACCAATGGTGCCGCGGTCAGCCTCTAACAATTCACAGGCATGCTGCACGATCCGTGTTAGCAACGGCCGTAACTCCAATTCGCTGCTAATGGACTCGATGATGGTGTGTAAACTTTCTTGCTGCCGCAGCACCCTTTCCCAACCATCGCTGTTCATGGAATGAAGCATACACCGGACGGCCGTGGCCGCCAAGAGCATGCAGTTCCACATTTCCTTTTGTCTAAAAGGGTCTTATAATTAAGAAACCATGCCTCTTAATGTTGGACTATCTCCATCTTGAAGTCCACAAAAGGGCCTATGATCAATATCCATATCGGATCCGTTACTCTTAACAGCATGACTCTCAATATCAGCTGATGGCCTACACAAAAAAACAAGGACAGTATCTAGCCTTCATTCATCATTATACGAAGCTAAACGGCGTCCCTCCGTCAGAAGCTGATATGCAAAGCTATTTTCGAACGTCACCACCGACAGTACATCAAATGGTGGTGAAGTTAGAAGAGAAGGGCCTGATTAGTAGGGTTCCTAATACCCCCCGATCTATCAAAGTAGCCATTCCAGTAGAGGATATACCTGATTTGGAAGAAGCAGGTTTCCCCAAAATGCGTTTAGCGAAGAAACGCTGGTCACAAGAAAGCTATACAAAAGCATATTGGTTTGCCGCTCAAGCCCACCGCGGGCAATTATTTCCCGGCACAGACCTGCCTTACACTATGCATATCAGCTTTGTAAGCATGGAGGTTATGGCCTGTTTAGAGATGGAACGGCATCATGATGGTGATTTAGCTGTGCAGTGCGCTTTATTGCATGATGTCATTGAAGATACTCCCATTACCTATCAAGACGTGGCCAAAGAGTTTGGCCAAAAGGTAGCTGAAGGCGTGCTTGCCCTGACAAAAAACGACTCCTTGGCCAAAGAGTTAAGAATGCAGGATAGTTTGCAAAGAATCAAACAACAGTCGCACGAAGTATGGATAGTAAAACTGGCAGACAGAATCACCAATTTAGCATCACCACCGAACTATTGGAACAAGGGGAAAATAGCCCAGTATAGAGACGAGGCGGTTGAAATACATGCTACCCTGCACAAAGCAAGTGCTTATCTGAGCCAAAGGCTCGAAATGAAAATTGGTGAATACAATAGATATTTGTAGGTAGAAGCCAGCGCCTACACTTGATACAGCATTATCTAACCTGATCCAATTGTAGTCCCTGCCGATCACGCTGTTTTGGCGTCTTGACCTTCATCTAATACTTCCCGAACCCTGAGCGCCATCTCCAGGGGGCTGAAAGGCTTTTGCAACAGGAATGTATGAGGGCTGAGGATACCACGGTTGGCAATGGCCTCTTCACTGTAGCCGGACATAAAGATAACTTTTAAGTCTATGCGGGTTTGGAGCAACCGCTCGGCCAGGTCTTTGCCACTAAGGCCTGGCATAACCACATCGGTCAGCAGCAGGTCAATGAGACCAGGGTAACCGTCAACCAGCTCTAGCGCGGTCGGCCCATCGGGCGCAGCCAAAACAGTGTAACCCAATTCTTCTAGTGTGCGCCGGACCATATCCCGAACCCCGCCTGAGTCTTCCACCAACAGAATCGTTTCACTGCCAGTTGGCTTCTCAACCACACGTTGTGAAGGGCTTGGCGAGAAATGAGAAACCTCAGCACGGGGCAGATAAATCTTAAAGGTACTCCCCTGACCAATTTCACTGCCCACCCAAATGCAACCTCCATAGTGCTTAACAATACCGTAAACCGTCGCCAGTCCCAGACCAGTTCCTTTACCTTGTCCTTTTGTGGTAAAAAAAGGCTCAAAAAGATGTGCCTTTACTTCCTCGGTCATACCGATGCCTGTATCACCGATCGCCAACAACACATAGGCGCCTGGTAGGGCTTCCAGATGCGTGGCCACATAATCCTCATCCAAGATCGCATTGTTCGTTTCGATGATCAACCGTCCGCCTGACAGCATAGCATCACGGGCATTAATGGCCAGATTGACAATAATCTGCTCCATTTGCATGGGATCGGCTTTGATGGGCCACAGATCGGGCGCCAGGTTGGTGATCATGTGGATATGCTCACCAATGATCCGTTCCAGCATCCTTTCCACTTTGGTCACGACAGCGTTGAGTTCTATTATCTCTGGGGTGACGATTTGCTTGCGACTGAAGGTGAGCAGTTGACGGACCAGGTTAGCCGCTTGCTGGCCAGAGTGCAAAATCATATCTGTTGTCTCCTGAAGGGGATTGTCGGGCGGCAAACGCATCTTCATCAATCCGGCAAAGCCATTGATCGCGGTCAGCAGGTTGTTGAAATCGTGGGCAATACCGGCGGTCAGATGGCCAATGGCCTCCATCTTTTGGGCCTGCAGAAATTGGGCTTCCAGATGATTGCGTTCAGTAACATCACGAAGGTTGGTGACAACAGCCTGTACGCTTGGTTCGGCTAGCAAGTTACTGGCCACAGCCTCTAACCAACGCCAGGAGCCATCTTTATGTCGAAACCGAAACTGTGAAGCAATACTGCCGCCCGGTTGTTTCAGAAGCTGCGCAAACACGGCCGTGTTCTCTCGAACATCATCAGGGTGCAACATATCGAAGGCATTAAGCCCCACATACTCAACGGGGCTGTACCCTAAAACCCGGAAGAGGGCCGGGCTGACATAAGTGATGCGCCCCGTAGGATCAAGCGTCAGAATAACATCCGAGGCATTTTCAATTAACGCTCGAAACCGCTGCTCGCGATCATGCAGCACCGCTTCAGCCTGTCGGCGCTCCTGTCGCATCTGAGCCTCACGCAGCTCGCGCTCTATGACAGGCACCAGCCGCGCCAGACGATCTTTCATCAGGTAATCGTGCGCCCCGGCTTTCATAGCAGCCACAGCCCGCTCCTCACCGATGGTCGCAGAGACAATGATAAAGGGTAGATCAAAGCCGCTCTCTTTTAACAACGCCAAGGCCGCCAGCGCGTTAAAATGAGGCATCGTGTAATCGGCCACCACCAGATCCCAAGGGCGTTGGGTCAGGGCTACTCTCATGTTCTCAGCGCTTTCCACACGCTCATACATCGGATCATACCCGCCGCGCCGCAGTTCACGCACCAGGAGCTCTGTGTCATCTTCTGAATCCTCAATAACCAAAATGCGCAGGGTTTTGCTCATTTACTTTTCTCCCTGACCCCACGTGGGCGGTGGCTCATTTAAGACCAGCCAGTATAACCCCAACTGTCGCACAGCTTCGCTGAACCGGTTAAAATCCACCGGTTTGCAAATATAACTGTTAGCATGAAGGGTATAACTTTGCAACAGGTCTTGTTCCTCTTTTGAAGAGGTCAGAATAACAACGGGCAAGAGCCTGGTCTGCTCATCTGTTCGGATTTGTCGCAGCACTTCCAGCCCATCTATCTTAGGCAGCTTCAGGTCTAATAAGACAAGCTGCGGCTGTATGCTTGGGTCACGATCAGCATAGGCCCCCTTGTTAAACAGATAGTCCAATGCTTCCACCCCATCGCTGACGACAACGACTTCATTGAGCAGGTTGTTCTTTCTGAATGCACGCAGGGTCAACTCCACATCGTCAGGGTTATCTTCCACCAATAACACTACTTTTTTATTCATAAGATTCTTTCCTCGCTAACCGGGAATCAGTTTCACTTTTCTAAATGTGCATAAGAACCGAGCGTAAAATAAAACGTTGCCCCGCGCCCCACCGCACCCTCCGCCCACACTTGCCCACCGTGACGATGAATGATTCGCTGCACCGTGGCCAGACCAATGCCGGTACCGGAAAACTCAGCCGGGGTGTGCAAACGCTGGAAGGCGCCAAATAACTTATCGGCATAAGCCATATCAAAGCCCGCCCCATCATCGCGCACAAAATAGGCCGGTTGGCCATCTGGGTGGGGTAAAACACCAAATTCAATGCGGGCGCGAGGGTGTTTGGCCGTAAACTTCCAGGCATTGCCCAGCAGGTTTTCCAAGGCCGCCCGCATCAACTGAGTATCTGCTCGGACAACCACATCGGGCGCAACAACAAACTCAACCTTACGGTCTGGGTCAAACCGAGCCAACTCTGCGGCAATAACCCACGCCAGATCGCTAAGATCAACCATTTCGAGATGCATCTCACTGCGGGTCAGGCGCGAGAGTGTTAATAAATCATCAATCAATTCAGCCATACGCTGGCTGGCAGCACGCACTCGCTGAAGGTAATGCTGTGCCTCAGCCTCCAGACTGTCATGATAATCTTCTAACAAGGCCTGACCGAAGCCATCGATACTCCGCAGCGGTGCACGTAGGTCATGAGAGACAGAGTAGGCAAAGGCTTCAAGCTCCCGGTTGGCGGCTTCAAGCTGGGCCGTGCGTTCAATAACCCGCTGCTCCAATTTCTCATTCAGTTTTTTAGTCTCATGGTAAAGCCAGGCATTGTCCACAGCCAACGCAGCCCGACTGGCCAGTTCCTCAATGAAGGCCAGGTCAACTTCACTGTAACGCCGGCCTGATTCCGCCATCACAAAAGTGATAACCCCCAGTATCCGGTTGTGGGTCATGATAGGCACAACGACAGCAGATTTTAAGCCCAGGTCGTGGATGAGGTTACGCTGCTCTTCATCCACAAAGGCAGCTTCCAGCAAGGCTTCGGGAATCTCGGGGTAAAACTCCGGCTGGCCGGTGCGCAGCACATGGTAAACACCGCGCGGTGCGTCTGGGTCAGGCGGATAGCGCCGTTGGAGTTCGTAAGCCAGCACAACTTTTGAGGGATCTGCGTGTACTACCGCTACGCGGCGTAATAAGCCTTCTGGTTCAATGACATCAATAGCACTCCAATCAGCAATGCGGGGGACGGCAAGCTGGGCCACGGCCGTCAGGGTTGTATAATAGTCAAGAGAAGATGACAGGGTGTTGCTGGCGTCAACCAGAAAAGCTAAACGCTCCTGCGCCGCCTCGGCTTCAACACGAGCCAGTTGCTCGCGTCGTAAGGACTCGGCAATCTCTTCTTCCGCCTGTTTGCGTTCCGTAATATCCACGATAGAGACCAGCACAAAGTCCCCTTCGGTGGTAGTGATAGGGCTGAGATCAATCTCGATGGGTACCTGGCTGCTGTCCTTGCGCAATCCGCACAAGGTCTGGCCCACATTCATACGTCGGACGGTGACCATACTGAAGAAGTCATCCTGACCATCGTCGTGATGGGCGTGAAACTGTGACGGCACCAACATCTCGATAGGTTGGCCCCACAATTCCTCCCGCTTATATCCAAACAGGGTCTCGACGCGCACGTTCACCAGACTTATCTTGCCTTCTGTGTTCACCAGGACAATGGCGTTAGGAGACGCTTCCACTACCAACTTGAACTGTTCTTCCGCCCGCTTGCGTTCAGTAATGTCGCGGATAAAGGCGCTAAAGATAAAATCATTGTCCATCTGCACCGGTGAAATGGTTAGTTCTATAGGAAACTCCACCCCATCGCGGCGGCGGGCGGTAATTTCAAACCGCTGGTTTAATACCGGTCCCTCACCAGTCGCCAGAAAATGTTTCATGCCGCGATGGTGAGCCTGCTGATATTGAGGCGGGAGAATGATGTCTAAAGATTGTGCCAACGCTTCTTGACGAGACCAGCCAAAGGCAAATTCAGCCTGGGTATTCCAGCCAGTAATTTTACTGTCGGTGTCAATGGTAATCACTGCGTCGAGGGCACTCTCGATAATCAGGCGGGTTCGTTCTTCGCTCTGCTGTAACGATGCCGTTCGCTCTTGAACCAAAGACTCTAACCCCTCAGTATAGTGGCGCAGTTGGGCTTCTTTTTCAGCCAGGGCGGCAGCCATCGTGTTAAATTGGCGCGCCAGCCGGCCCAATTCGTCGCCAGAGGTTTCGGGCAGACGTGTGTCTAGTTCACCCCGGCCCAGGCGAACTGCCCCCTGCTGCAAGGCCAACACCGGCTGGGTGATGGTGCGAGCCAACCCAACAGCCAGAACCGACGCTACCAACAGCACCAGGACGCCAATGAGCAAAATCGTGCGGCCAAAAGCGTGGGCCGGAGCCAGGGCTTCAGCCTGGTCCAGCTTCACAATAAGGCAAAGTTGGCGTTCTGATAACCAACGATAAGCGGCAATCACCGGTACACCGCGATAATCTTCGGCGAAGAGCATGCCACTGGTGCGGGCCAGGCAGCGCCTGGCGGGCTCAGAGTGTATGCCGCGCCAGAGCACGGCCGGGTCGGTGAAAAAACGGGGCTGGGTGACAAACAGATTTGACGTATTCACCAGAAAAGCATCATCTGTCTGATGCAGACCGCTCCGCCGCTGGATGATGGTATTCATCTCGCTCAGGTTTAACTGCCCGGCCAGAACTGCGAGTAATTGTCCTTCGACCGACCGGAATGGTGCAGCGGCGGTCATAACTGGCTGCTGAGACCCCAGCTGGTAATAGGCGTTCTGAACGTAGGGGGCATTTTTACCGTTGACAAAATAGGGGCGGTCTTCTTTGAATTTGCCCTCTTCTTCAGGAGCGGTGGCGACGATGACCCGGCCGGTTTCAGCGTCGATGATCAGCAAGTTCAAATATTGCCGCCCCGGCCCGGCCCAGGTTTGAAGTGCACGCCTCAATCGCTCATGTGCGGCTTGAGCTTCGGCGGAACCCGGTGTGGCAGTGACAAGAACGTTAACATCATCAAGTAACTCAGGTGAATGGGCCAACGCGGTAATGGCCCACTGCCCGTCTTCAACCCAGGCATTTAAGGCCGCCTCTTTCTCAATCGCCGTTGAAAGCATACTAGAGACGGTAGCGGCTTCCAGTGCCGCCCGCCCCCTTTCGTAGGCCAATGAACCTATCCCCCCCAACAACAGAGCGGCAAAGAGCACAAAGAGCAGCGTTAATTTGGTAGTAATGTTCAGCTGCAGGTTCATTTTTGGTAAATTTCTTGCAAAAACTGCATGGTATAGACCTCGGCCGCATTTACCGTGTTGGTCAATACACCCTGGACACGTAGCGTTTGTTCCATCCCGGTCCATACCTCGGGTTTCATCCAGCCGATATGGTCTTCGCCAGTGTTGATCAAGGGCACACTGGCAATCATCATATCGTTTTCTAAGTCTACGTCGGCCTGTGGGTTGTACTTGGCCACCAGTGCCCCAGCTTCGTTAGAATGTTCAATGGCGTAAGTCCAACCTTTGAATGTAGCCCGTAGAAAGCGTGTTACCAGGTCGGGGTTGGTGGCGATAAAGTCGTCGGTAACAAAAATATTATCGCTGGTCAGGTGAACGCCATAGTCATCTGGGTAGATGACATTAAGTTTATACCCGGCTCGTTGCGCCTCGACCCATTGGCTTGTGACAAAGCCAATGGCCACGTCAATGTCGCCGGAATACAAACTGGCAAAGGTAGCATTGTCAATCACCGTATATTGATCTGGGGCAACCCCCACGCGGGCTGTCATCGCCTGTAAGTAAGGGAGAGCCTGCGGAGGCACCCATAATCGCTTACCCACAAAATCTTCGGGGCGGATAATGCCCGACTCTGCCAGAGAAAAAAAAGCAAAAGGGTCACGGCGCAGGATGGTAGCCACCGCGCGTAAAGGTTTGCCTTCGGCCCGTGCCGGGATCAGCTCAACCCCGCCGGCAAGTCCAAATTGGGCCTCACCGTTAAGGACGGGGGTGAGCCGGTCAACCGTAGGACCGCCTTCGATAAAGGTAACAGCCAACCCTTCGGCCGCATAATCACCATTTTGGTTAGCGGCGTAAAAGCCAGCAAATTGTGCACTGTGTGTCCAAGTGAATTGTACGGTAATAGGGGTGAGTGGGGGTGGGGGGGCAGTGGTCTGGGCACAAGCAGATAAACTGATCATGCCACCCACCATCAGTAAAAGCAGGGTAACATGATAAATTAGTGCTTTCATCTTCACTCCCCTTTTAATACCTGACATAGGGCTTACGCTGCCAGGCTTGTCACTGTGTTGGTTGTCCCTAATTTGTGCTAGGTATTAAACCGGTTTAGGTAATCGGCAACAATCATTGAAAAATCAAGATCGCTTTAGGTGTTGTCGATTCCTCGGGGAAACCGCAGTTTACGCGCTTCAGAAATTCCGCATAGTTTCTGTGGTTTACCTAACATGCACTATGTAAATGGTTGTACTAATGGCGGCCAAACAAAATAAAAGGTTTTTTATATTATTATAATGATAATTATAGTTATTACAACGCTTTTTACATGTTTACATGCTGGCTGCTAGCGACTGTGTTGGTTAGCTCATTCTACGGGTCAGAAGCAAGGCTCGTGCTCACTTCCCAACTAATTCAGCTCCCCTCATCCCTAAGCAGCTCCCCATTAAATAATCTGACACCATAGACTATCTAAGATACGGCCGTTTTTACACACGCAACCGGCGAACCTCTTTTCCGGGCCGCATCTCCTTTTCATAAAGAAACTCACGACGATACCAACGCATGCCCAAATGAGTATAAAACTTCGGGGCTTCCGTAAAGCTATCTGCGTCGGTGTCAGTGATAATGCGCCGGATTCCATGTTGCCAGAAGGCATGAAATGCCGTTAACATGAGCGCCCGTCCCGCACCCTGCCGGCGATATGGCGCACATACAAAGACGCTGCCTATACGTCCCGTATCGCTGCGTTCTACCAACTTGGCATTACACAAGACCCCACCGGCAACCACATCCCCGTCCATCAAAACATAACAAAATCCCGGCGTATTTGAGTAGGTTTCGTCTTGGGGTACATCGTTGACTGGTGCTTCCTCCTCTTCTGAAAGCAGTGCCTCAGAGGCTGGCAACAAGATTGTACCCCAATGATCAGCAAATGCTTCATCCAGAGCAGGACCAACAATGCCCCAATCATTCTCAAGGTCCATCTCGCGCAGGTACAGGCCGTCAGGGCAAACGGGTAACAACGGAGGGGCATTTAATTCAACGACTAAATGCAGCCACTCGCGTACTTTTGTATACCCATTCCGGGTAAAGAGCTGAATGGCTTCCGGTTCAGTTTCATAGAGGTTTGTCTGTAAAACAGTTTTTACCCCCACTGGCGCACTGTCTGAGAGCAGCCTGGCGCGTTGTTCGGCCCATTCCAGGAGTCTTGTGCCTATACCTTGTCCCCAATGGCTTGGATGAACCGCACCGCCAACCTCATACACAATATGCTGCTCTTTATCAGCCATATAAGCATAACCGACAACGTCATTTTGCGGCGTGGTGACGATGATTTTTTCACTTGTAACAGGCACATAACGTGCCAGGCGTATACTCCCCACACTGTCCACCACAGCTCGCCGAACACCAATGGTTTGGCTGGCGGCAGCATTCACCACCTGGACGGCCGTGTCAACATAAAGGTGGGTATAGGGCTGAAGGTTAAACCCTGTTTGCTGGGCCATCTTTGCTGGCCTATCTCTGGAAATAGTCTACTGAAAACTGATGACGGACTTCTGATTACTGGTACTAGGAAAGGTAATCGCGAAGGGCTTTACTGCGGCTGGGATGGCGCAATTTCCGCAAGGCTTTGGCCTCAATCTGGCGAATGCGTTCCCGCGTGACGCCAAATTCACGGCCGACTTCTTCCAGGGTATGATCTTTACCATCATTAAGACCAAAGCGCATTTCCAATACTTCCCGTTCGCGCTCGCTCAAGAAGCCAAGTACCTGGCGAATTTGCTCACGCAGAAGCTCTTTGGAAGCAGCATCTACAGGTTCCAGGGCCGTCTCATCAGGAATAAAGTCGCCATACTCCGTAGCGTCTTCGCTGCCAACCGGAGATTCCAAAGACATGGGATCCATGGAGATGCGCTTGATATCCCGAATTTTGGCGACAGCCTGCCGCCACTTACGGTTGAGAACAGGGTCAATGGGCAGATCGTTGGCCAGGCCATCTTTGATGGTCTGGGCTTCTTCTGGGGTGAGAAAGTCTAGTTCCAAGGCCAACTCTTCGTCAGAAGGCTCGTGGCCCAACTGCTGCACCAGGTCACGCTGCATTTTGACAATTTTGTTGATAGTTTCAAACATATGGACAGGAATACGAATGGTGCGGGCCTGATCAGCAATGGCCCGGCTGACTGCCTGGCGAATCCACCAGGTGGCGTAGGTGCTGAATTTATAACCTTTGGTGTGATCAAACTTTTCCACGGCCCGCAGCAAACCAACATTACCTTCCTGCACAAGATCAAGCAGGTGAATACCACGACCCATATAACGCTTGGCGACACTGACAACCAGGCGCAGGTTTGCCCCTGTAAGCGCAATTTTGGCTTCTTCAGCCAGTTCATAGATCATAAATTCATTGTATTTAAGGCCTACTTTATCGGCTGACATCCATTCATACACAACAGCTTCACCAGGTAGGCCGGTTTGATGACGCAAATTGTCAAGCATTTTACGGGCAATATCTAGGGGCAAAATATACACGGCCGTGAACATGCCAAAACATGCCTGTGCCAGGTCAACCCAGGCATCATCCTGGCCCCAATTCCCATGATTCAGATATTCGCGCAGGTAAGACGTTTGCCGCTCTTGCCAGCTGCGGCGCAAAGCGCACGCCTCTTCAGCCAGCGGCAGCAAATCAGGTGGAGCTACATAAATCGCGGCGCTGGCCTGCTGCGCCCGTTCCCAACTGTGCTGCAAGTGCGCATAATTGGCCATCATCGCCCGGAAGTCCACTTCTTCCTCAGTATCGTCACCTTCTTCGGCAGCACGCAGACTTAAACCTTCTAATTCTGAGGCGGCCAGCAGTTGGGTGGACAGCCAGATCTCTTGTTCGGCCGTAAGCAGCGGCACCTGGCCAATTTCTTTGAGGTAGGTATGAACGGGATCGTCTTCTACAGTGGCGGTGAGGTAAGCTGTACTATCATCTTCTAACAATTCGCTATCATCATCCAGATCCAAAAAGTTACCCGGACCACCAAAGTCATTCAGGATTTCGCCTTCAGCGTTGATAACCCGCACGTCTAATTTTTGCAGCCGGGCATACAGGCGATCTGCCTGTTCTTCATCGGCCGTGGCCAGTACGGCCTGCACATCGGCTTCGTTTATCTGGCGCGAGCGGCGCGCCTTCTTAACGATAGCTTCGATGTCCAGTGTCTCTTCGCTTTCAAAATCCTCTTCTTCTTCGAAATCATCATTTTCCAGTTCAGGCTGCAAATCTATCATATCTTCTTCCTGACTTACGTTTGCTCATTCTTAACTAGGTCATGTCGGTCGCCCGACGGCGGTTCGCCGCAGACATAGCATTACGGGCCTTATTGATCTGTAAAACGGTCAGCGGTAATTCGCGCAACTGCTGTTGGTAAACGGCCAATGCATCTTGATCATTTTCCATCTGTGACTCCTTAATGAATTGTTTGACCTCGTTTAGCAGCTGCCGAACTTTTTCCAGGCGCCAATCTAACACAGATAATACCAATGTATCCGCCAGGCGCTCTAATTCTGCATCGGGCGCCAGGGGGAGTGACAGGAGGAATTGCGCCCGAACAGTGAGCGCATCACCTAAAATATCCCACAAATCCTCAATCACGGCAACCGCCGGGCCGCCAGCGGCTGCCCATTGGTGCATATGTCGCAAAATGGCACGGTCTTCTGGATCATGGAAGTCGGCTTCGGCCACGGCCGTCTGGCCACACCGGACCAACCGTTCATTCACCAGGTGAATCAACCGGGGGCGCTGCAAACATTGGCCCAGGTAATCTGATTGTTTCATGCTGGCGGCCACCGTATGGCCATTGGCCAATACTTTGCGGGGCACGGCCGTCCAGCCATTCACCCGTTTTTTGGCCGGTTTAGCCGCGGTGGTTGACCGGGCCGATGTAGGCTTTTCCGGCAGGCGAATCTGGCGCAGGGCACGCTCATCCACGTGCAGGGCCCGGGCCAGTTCCTGCCAGTAATGGTCACGTTCAATGGGGTCAGCAATATCTTTGATGAGGGGAATAACTTGTTGGGCCACGGCCGTTTTGGCCTTGGCGTCACTCATGTCCAACGCCTGGGTAGCCACATCGATAACATAAGCCACCACTGGCTTAGCCTGGGCCACCAACTGCGGCCAACGCCCCGGGTCATCACGAATGATGCTGTCCGGGTCTTCCCCAGCCGGCATGGTAACAATGCGAATGTCCGCCTGCAGCCGGCCTTCATGGTGCACTAGACCGTAAGCATCAAACTTCACGTCCACATCCCGATCCAGCGTCTCGCGGGCCACTTGCAGGCTGCGCAGCGTGGCTTTGGCTCCGGCAGCGTCGGCGTCCAGCGCCAGCACAAAACGCTTGGTATACCGTTTTAACTGGTTTAACTGGGCCTCGGTCAAGGCCGTGCCCATCTGGGCCACCACGTTACGGAACCCCCCCTGCCATGCCTGGATAACGTCCATGTACCCCTCAACAATGACCGCCTGACGCGCCTCGCGGATGTCTCGTTTGCCCGTGTCCAGGCCAAAGAGCAGGTGGCTCTTGTCAAAGACCGGCGTCTGCGGCGAGTTGAGGTACTTAGGCAGGCCCTCTTTATCCAACGTGCGTGCGCCAAAACCCACGGTACGGCCGTCACCATCACGAATAGGTATCATCAGCCGGTTCCGAAAACGGTCATAACGTGACCCTTTTTCTTCGTTTTCCGTCAGCAGCCCTACCTCTATCAATTCTTGGTCACTGTAGCCCTGGGCGTTAAAGTGGGTGCGGCAGGCGTCCCAAGAATCCAGGGCATAGCCGATTTTGAAGGCCGCAATGGTGGGTTCGGCCAGCGCCCGGCCATGAACGTACTGTCGTGCCTGTTTGGCCTGGGGTGCGTGCAGGAACAGTTGGTGGAAATAGTCGGCCGCAGCGGCCAGCAAGTCCGTGAGCTTGTCAGCATGGGAGCGGCGCTTCTTCTCTTCAGGGGTGAAGGCTTCCAGCTCCACCCCCGCCCGCTGTGCCAGGTGCTGCAGCGTCTCTTTAAATTCCCACCCCTCGCGTTTCATGATAAACGAAAAAACGTCACCACCTTCGGCACAAGCGCCAAAACAGCGCCATGTTTGGGTATCGGGGAAAACAAAAAAGGCGGGGGTGCGGCTGTTGGTGTGGAAGGGGCAAAAGCCGGCATAGTTTCGTCCTGACTTCCGCAAGGAAACGGATTCAGAAACAACGTCCATAATATCCAGCCGGCTTTTAATTTCCTGTGTCACACTCATGAGTTATCAACAACGGCCGTAAGTGCCAACTGCCTGGGATTCAGGCAAAGGCCATAAGGCTCTACTGCCAGTAGGCGCGATTATACCCAAGTTGCCACCAAGATTCACCGAATTGGGGTGTTAAGTTGGTTACATTTACGAAGGTTTAACGCGGCAGAAACAAGCTCTTTCAGAAAGAGCGCACAAAGTTAATCATCAAAGAAAACGGCCGTGACTAAGGCTCTAAGTTTTCAACCACACACGTCCGCCTTATGCCCCTAAAACCCTTCCAACTGGGAAAGATCGGCCAGGCCGGCCGTCAGACCAGAAATGTGCTGCAAAAGCGCCAGGCGATTTTTGCGCACCGCTTCATCTTCATCCATCACCAGTACCTCGTCAAAGAAAGCAGAAATAGCCGGTTCCATGTGCCGCAACTTTTGTACAAAGGTGGTGATGGAACCGTCTGTGGCCGCAGCCGCCGCCTGGTAAACTACCAGCAGCTGTTTTTCTGCATCCAGGGTAAAGTTGGCCGGTCGCAGCGAGAATGTCTGATCGTAACTACGGGTGATACGCACACAGCGGGCGTATGCATCCAGCAGCTTACTCCAATCGTCGGCTTGAATAGCCTGGCTCAGAGCCACGGCCGTTTGCCCGGCTGCATAAGGAGTGTCCCCCTGTTCCGCCAATACCGCCTTGACGACGGACGCGGCAAACCCTCGTTCCCGCAGTACGCCCTCTAGACGGCCGTGTACAAAGCCCATCACATCATCAATCACAGCATCATCACAGGGGATGGGCAGGCATTGGGCAGCGACCTGCACCCCGGTGCGCACATTAAATGATACTTTGTTCGCTGTCAGGTTTTCTATGATGTTTAAGGCCGCCCGGCGCAGGGCAAACGGATCATTAGAGCCTTTGGGGGCCAGCCCGGCAGCAAACAACCCGGCCAGACTATCCAGCCGATCAGCCAGGGCCAGGGCCAGGCCGGGGCGCGTCTGGCTGACGGCATTGTACTGCTCGGCAATCGCCTGGGCCACCTCTTCCGGCTCGCCGCTAAGGCGCGCATAATGCCCTCCTATAATGCCTTGTAAAGAAGTCATTTCCACCACCATACTGGTGGCCAGGTCGGCTTTGGCCAGGGCAGCGGCGCGCCCAGCCGTTTCTGTTTCCGCCGCCGTCAATCCCAGCATATCGGCCACCAGGGGGAGCAGCTTTTCCAGGCGCTGACTCTTATCCAGCATGGAACCAAGCTCAGCCTGGAAGGTGAGGGTGGCCAGTTTTGGCAAAAAATCGGCCAGTTTGTGCTGAATATCCTGGCCATAGAAAAATTCGGCGTCGGAGAAGCGGGCGATGATCACATGTTCGTTTCCTTCCACCACAAAGTCCAGGTGTTTTTCATCACCATTACGCACACCCAGAAAGTAGGGCATAAGACGGCCGTGTTCGTTGTAAACCGGGAAGTAACGCTGGTGTTTTTTCATCACCGCTACCAGCACCTCCGCCGGCAGTTTCAGGAAACGTTCGTTAAAGGTACCGCGCAGAGGTGTTGGCCGTTCTATCAGGTTAGCCACTTCATCCAATAACTCCGGGTCGTCGAGGATGTGCCCTCCTTTTTCGGCGGCCAATTTGCTGGCCACCAGCATAATCTGTTCCTTGCGCTTGTCGGCGTTAAGAACAATGCCCTGTTTGCGCACCAGGCCACCATAGTTATGGGCATTGTCAATCTCAATGGGCGGGGAGTTATACGGCCGTAGCCCCCGGCTCACCCGGCCACTCTCTATTCCGGCATAGGTGAAAGGCACCACTTCCGGCCCATAAAGGGCCACCAGCCAGCGCAGCGGTCGGCTGTAGCTGACATTGGTGCTGTTCCAGCGCATGCTCTTTTCAAATTTGATAGCGGCAATAAGATCGGGCAGGGCTTCGGCCAACACGGAAATGGTGGGGCGACCCTGTTCACGGATGACGGCCGTGACGTACCGTTTACCCCCTTCTTCTTCAATACGTAAATCAGACAGGTTCACACCCTTGCCTTTGGCAAAACCATGCGCCGCCGGGGTAGGCTGGCCCTTGGCGTCAAAGGCGCGGTCGGCTGGCGGGCCTTTGACCAGCGTTTCCAGGTCAGCCTGCCGCGGTGCCAGTTGGCTGACGGTCACCACCAACCGCCGAGGTGAACCTTCTACTTCCACCCGCTCATACGTCAGACGCAGATCAGCCAGCAGTTCAGGCACAAGCGTGCGCAGTTGGCGCACCGCACTGTTTAAATCACCCACGGGCAGCTCCTCACTGCCAATCTCCAAGAGAAATGTTTGCGCCGTGTAAAACTCCGCTGTCGTTGACGGTCGTGACAGCGCCACCCGTTCCTGAGGAGGCCAATCGGCGGGCAAGAAGGGGAATTCCAGCCGTTCCCGCTGCTGCACATACAGTTCGGAAATCTGGCGAGCCACACCACGCATGCGCCGGAAGAATTGGGCGCGCTCCGTGACCCCAATGGCCCCCCGTGTGTCCAGCACATTAAACAGGTGAGAGCATTTTAAATTGTAATCATGCGCCGGTATGACCAGCCCGGCATCAATGCAGCGTTGTGCTTCTCGTTCGTAAACGTCATACACCGTCTTAATATCATCGACGTTGGCGACATTAAAATAATATTGACAATGCTCAATCTCGCTTTGCAGCAGCACGTTTTCATAAGTGATGTTCGCCCCGTACTCCATCTCCCATACGCTGTTGACGCCTTGCAGCGCCAGAGCGATGCGGTCCAGCCCATAGGTGATCTCTACAGAAACGGGGTCTAATGACAGGCCACCGGCCTGCTGAAAGTAGGTGAATTGGGTGATTTCCTGGCCGTCCAACCATACTTCCCAACCCAGACCCCAGGCACCCAGTGCCGGACTTTCCCAGTTGTCTTCCACAAAGCGAATATCATGCTTGCGCGGGTTGATGCCAATGGCTTCCAGGCTTTTCAGGTAAAGTTCCTGCGGATTCCCAGGGTCTGGTTTGAGGATAACCTGTAACTGATGGTGCATCTGCATGCGGTTGGGGTTATCACCAAAACGGCCGTCATCCGGGCGAATGCTTGGTTCAATATACGCCACGTTCCACGGCTCCGGCCCTAAGACACGCAGCGAAGTAGCCGGATTCATTGTACCCGCCCCTATCTGCACATTGTACGGTTGTTGAATGAGGCAGCCCTGCTCTTTCCAATAATCAAGCAGACGCAAAATAATCTCTTGAAAGCTGAGTTTCTTTTCCATACCCACCCTCTAATCAGTATTCAGTGGTCAGTATTCAGTGGTCAGTGGTCAGTGTTCAGCATTTGGCCTGAATATGGCCCCTGAATACCGGTTCTGACACAGGCGGCAGATTATAACATGAGGTGGTCCTTGAATCGAATCAGCCTTCAGGACCCTCCCGAAGGTTTATAACTTCCGGGAGGATGATCGGGTTACGGAAAAGCTGGCTTTTCACTGCCAACCCGGCGCAGTATTTCCAGTTGGCCCAGGTGATATGTCTCATGCCAGTTGAGGCCGGCAATACGCTCACCAACTGTGGTGCCCCGTTCCTCGTCGTAAATTGCGTCCAGGCGTTCGTCGCTGGCGTTTTCAATGGCCGCTGCCAGGCGCTCCAGCGATGTGTCTAACAAAGACAGCAACGTCTGCAATGGCAGGGCATCAGCCGCCGCCAATGGCTCAGAGCCACTGTCATAAACAGCCTTCTGATCTTTATCTAACAATCGCTCACCGCCTAACAACACCAGCCCACCATCACGCGCCTGGACGATATGGCCCAATACCCAGTTAAAATTATTATTGTGCACGGGCAGTCGCAGCAGGCTTTCCTCGTGCGTGACGCCTTCGGCATGCTTGTGAATAAGCCAGGTGTTTGTCTGGTACCCTTCGATGAGTTTTTGTCTGTCCATGTTCTTTACCTCCGTTAAATGGGGATATCTACCTGCATAGTAACATGGGAGGGCCATGCTACCCATACGCTGAAAAGCGTATTTTCAGAACAGATGTACCAAAAGCGTCGGGACTGATCAAAAGCAAGGTCAGGGGTTAAAGAAGGCTGAACCGGGTTATTACCCGTTTACAACAGGGCCAATTCCTGCGCCAGCCCCAGGTAAATCCAACCGGAGATGGGAGCATGGGTCGCCAGGTTGAGCGCCTGGCGAAACGTCTCTACCGCCGGGGAGAGCCAGCCCCAATCCCGCTGGTAATACCCCAACTGGCCCATGGTGAGGTAGGCCAGGTAAAGATTGCCGTCGGCCACGGCCGTCCGCACGGCTTCTTGCAGGAAGTCAGCGGCTTTGTTGATGTGGCCATCCCAGGCATAGTAACTGCCCACGTTCAGGGCAAAGAAACTGCGCAAACAAATCAGTTGGGGTGTGATGACTTTTTTATCATTAGGCATTGTGCTGGTAGCCAGCCCTTACCTGACATTAGACTCGAAGGTCTTTTTTCCGCAGCAGCGGGCGGTTTACATGGCGCATACCACGGGTATTGTGCTCCGTATGATCGGTGGTATGTTGGCTCTAAGTTTGGGGCCTTTTCAATTTTTACATAGGGTACGGGTGAAGTGGCCCTCATGCCATCGTTGGATCGGCCGTTTTTACCTGGCAGGTGTCTTTCTAGGGGGGGTCTGGGCTGTACATGGCAACCTTTGCCTATACAGGCGCGATTGCCGGGTGGGGCTTTGGCACGCTGGCCGTGGGTGTTGAAGGGCAGCGTCATAGAAAATACGTCGGTTTCTAAACGGCCGTTTGTGGGTCATCTTCATTCTGCAACGCTTCTTTAGCCACCAATAACGCCCGGTGTTGTTCGTCGGTCATCGTGGGGTAGCCCAAATGAAGGCTTGCCAACGTTTCATAAATGATGGCAGCCACCGCCAACCGGGAAAACCATTTATGATCAGCCGGAATAACGTGCCAGGGCGCCCATTTGGTGCTGGTATCGTTTAGCACGTCCTGGTAAGCTGCCTGGTAGGCCGGCCAATGCTGCCTTTCGTGCACATCGGCCGCTGAAAATTTCCAATTCTTTTCCGGCTGGTTCGCCCGGTCTAAAAAGCGCTTCTTTTGTTCCTCTTTGGACACATTCAGGAAAAACTTTAAGACAACAATGCCATTATACACCAGGTACTTTTCAAAGTTATTAATTTCCTCGTAACGCCGTTTGAAGATGCCTTTATCTTTTAATGATGGCGGCAGCTTCTGATTATCCAAAATCGTCGGATGCACTCTGACCACCAGGACTTCTTCATAGTAGGAGCGGTTAAAAATGCCAATATTCCCTCGCCGGGGCAAGGCTTTAAAGTTACGCCACAGATAATCATGGTCCAGTTCTTCGCCGGAAGGGGCTTTGAAGCTATGCACCTGCACCCCTTGTGGATTCAGGCCAGACATGACATGTTTGATGATGCCATCCTTCCCGGCCGCATCCAGGGCTTGCAGGACAATCAACAGGCTGTAATTGTCCTGAGCATACAATTTATCTTGCAGTTGGGCCAGCCTTTGCACACCATCGGCTAACAGCTCTACCGCTTCACTTTTCCTGACAAACTTCCCCGTGTACCCCGGATCATAATCCTTTTGCAGGTCAATCTTTTTACCTGGCGGCACACGCAACACCTGTATCAATTCGTCTATCGGTGATACCATTTTGACCTTAACTTCATCATGGATGATGAGGGTGCCCTGGTTTACACAGCATCCCTAAACGTCGCTTTCCCAGAAATCCGGGTCATAGGCCGGCAGCTCACAACGCATAGGCCGGTCCTGGCGTTCATTCAGAGCGTACGCCGCCTGCATCAGGGTATGAATTTGCGACGTGCCTTCGTAAATGACAGCGCTCTTAGTATTACGCAGGTGGCGCTCTACATTGTATTCATCCGAATAACCGTACGCGCCGTGGATCTGCACTGCGTCATTGGCGGCACGGTTAGCTGCTTCTGTGCAGTACCACTTGGCCGCGCTGGTTTCGCGTGTATTACGAGTGCCCTGGTTTTTCAGCCAGCCAGCCTTCCATACCAGCAACTCGCCAATGTCCATGCTCTGCTGCATATGTGCCAGCATCTGCTGTACCAGTTGGTATTCAGCAATTGGTTTGCCAAACGTCTGGCGCTCTTTGGCGTAACGGATGGACTCTTCCAGGCACGCCTTAATAATGCCTACCGCCCCCGCCGCCACACCATAGCGGGCATTGTCCAGGGCACTCATGGCAATTTTGAACCCTTCTCCCTCTTCACCCAAACGATGGCTGGCCGGGACGCGCACCTCATCCATGTTGACCCAGCCGGTGTTACTGGCGTGTACCCCCATCTTGCCTTCGATGGTGCCGGTTGTCAGCCCCGGCCAACCGCGTTCCAAAACAAACGCCGTAATGCCGCTCACGCCTTTGTCCGGATCCGTTTTGGCGAAGACAAGAAAGCGGTCGGCCACGTCGGCCAGGGTAATCCACATCTTCTCACCAGAAAGCAGATAGTCACTGCCATCTTTGCGGGCGCGGCTGCCCATGCCGGCCACGTCTGAGCCAGCGCCTGGCTCTGTCAGGCCAAAGCAGGCCAGTTTTTCACCAGTGGCCAGCGGCGGCAGGAAGGTGCGCTTTTGCTCTTCTGTACCCCATTGGAAAATGGGCAGCGCATGCAGCCCCAGGTGGACGGCGATGGTTTCACGCACAGACGAATCCGCAAATTCTAACCCTTCAGAGACAATGCCCAGGGAGATGTAATCCATACCTGCCCCACCATAACGCACCGGCAGGCAGATGCCCATGAAGCCCAAATCGGCCATGGCCGGCAGCAGTTCATGCGGGTACGTATGGTGGCGATCATGTTCTTTAATAACGGGCATGATTTCCTTGCGGGCAAAATCGTACACGGTTTGTTTAATCATTTTGTGTTCGGGGGTCAGGCTGAAGTCCATGCTAGTTCCTCTCTTTCAGTATTCACTGCCTTGTTAACTAAATTCTGGCATGTATGCCATGCTGATTGCGCTTTCGCCTTGGGCAGCGACCTTTGGTCGCCCCTACAAAAACGTATTCTTTATGAAACAGTGTCTTCATTACTCAGTAAGCCATTCACTCAAAGTGAATACTGGATACTAGATACTGAACACTGCCTACTCACGACCGAGCACATCCCGCGCAATGACAATGCGTTGGATGTGGGATGAGCCTTCGTAAATTTGTAAACCTTTGATGTCCCGGTAATAACGTTCCACCGGGTATTCATTACTATAACCACGGCCACCATGCAATAAAACGGCCTGGTCGGCAGCGCGGGCGGCGATCTCCGTGGCAAACAGTTTGGCGATAGATGTTTGGCGGGTGGTAGGGAGCCCCTGTGCCTTCATCCAGGCGGCTTTATACACCAACAGGCGGGCGGCTTCAATGTCGGCTGTCATATCGGCGATGGTGGCCTGGATCATCTGGAAGTCGCCAATGCGCTGGCCAAACTGGCGGCGCTGGCGGGCAAAGTCTACCGAAGCATCCAGGCAAGCCTGGGCAATGCCCACCGCACCAGCCGCTACACCCAGACGGCCGTGATCCAGCGCGCTCATCCCCACTTTAAACCCCTCGCCCACCGGCCCCAGCAGGGCATCTTGCGGCACACGCATCTCATGGAAAGTGATGTGTGCATGGCTGGAAGAGCGATGCCCCAACTCCTTGCCGGGCATTGGTTCCCGATGAAAACCGGGGGTGTCTGTGGGCACAATAAAGGCACAGATTCCCTGGTGCCGCTGCTGGCGGTCTATGCTGGCAAACACCAGGGCTACATCGGCGATCTCACCGTTGGTGATCCAGATTTTTTCGCCGTTGATGACGTAGCTGCCAGCTTCTGCATGAGCCGTGCTTTCCATGCTGGCTACGTCAGAACCGGCATTGGGTTCCGTCAGGCAGTAACACCCAATAAGTTCGCCCGTGGCCAAACGGGGCAGATAGTGACGTTTCTGCGCTTCTGTGCCCCAATCATTGATACACAGCGACACCAGGCTGCCGTGCACCGCCAGAAAACCTCGCACGGAGGAATCAACCCGGCCCAACTCTTCAGAAATCAGGGTGTAGCTCACATAATCCAACCCACGGCCGCCATAGACAGGGTCAATGGTGGCGCAGAGGAAGCCCAAGTCGCCCATCCGTTTTACCAGGTGAAGGGGAAATTGACCGCTTTCATCTGTTTCGCGGGCCAGGGGTGCCACTTCTGCCTGAGCAAATTGGCGGGCAGTTTGTTGGACCTCTTTTTGGGTGGGGGTCAGATCAAAATTCATCGTTCATCCGGTGTATTCTCAATATAAGCAAACCCTTCCAATTCAATGAGCGCCTCGACTTGAAAAAAACCGGTCACTTCAAACAGGGCCATAGCCGGGTAATAACGGCCGAAGAACTGCTTATGCACAAGAGCCAGTGCCGGCATGTGGGATACATAATCATCCCGATCTTTGACGAAGATGTTGAGCTTAACAATGTCGGTCATCACCCCGCCGGCAGCGGTAACCACCGCCTGCAGGTTGCGTAACACCTGTTCATATTGGCCCACCACATCACCAGGGGCCACAATACGGCCGTTACCATCACTGGCATCCTGCCCGGCCAGAAACAAGGTCCTGCCCCCACTGCATAAAATACCATGGTTAAAACCACGCGGCGGGGGAAGATGAGGAGGGTTGATAAGTTGTTTGAGCATAAATCCTCAGGGAGTATTCAGCCATCACCACTCAATTCTTCGGCCAGCTCACTAACCTACTGAATACTGACCTACTGAATACTGACCTACTGAATACTGACCTACTGAATACTGATTACCGTCCGATAAACTTCGGCGTGGCTTTTTCCTTAAACGCCTCGTAAAAAAGGCGATGGTCTTCACCCATAAGCATAAGCGCCTGGGCCTGGGCTTCTGATTCAATAGCCGAAGCCAGGTCCATGTTCCATTCATGGTTAAGCAGGCGTTTGGTCATGCTGATAGCCGTGGTGGGGCCGGCCGCCAGGCGTGCCGCCCAGGCCTGAGCGGTAGGTAAGAGTTCCTCTGGTTTGGTCACCTTGTTCACAAGGCCAAACCGTTCCGCCTCCACGGCCGTGATCTTATCACCAAACAGCAAAATCTCTGAGGCCCGGCCCATGCCCACAATACGTGGCAGCAGGTAAGCTGCACCCATGTCTGCGCCCGTCAGCCCCACGCCAGTAAAGAGGAAGCGAAAGCTGGCCGTCTCAGCCGCCAGGCGCACATCGGAGGCCAGGGCGATAACCGCGCCAGCGCCGGCCGTGGTACCATTAAGCGCGGCAATGATCGGTTTGTCCAGGCTGCGCATGTTAAAGACCACAGCGCCCGTCATACGTGTGAATTCCAGGTGGCCTTTCACGTCGCGGGCAAACAACTCACCAATGATCTCATACACGTCGCCGCCGGAACAAAAAGCCCGTCCGGCGCCCGTAAGAATGATCACCTTGACGGTGTCATCATAGCGCAAGGCTTCCATCAGGTCACGGAATTGAGCATAGATGTCAAATGTCAGGGCATTTAAGACATCTGGCCGGTTAAACGTGATGGTGGCCACCCCTTCAGACACATCGTAGAGAAAATCATAGGCCATAGCTATCTCTCTTTAAATTCTGGCCTGGCCGTGCTGACCGTACCTTCGGCCTGAGCACGCACAGATCAGTCAAACCCCTATCACAATCCTGTCTATAAAATCTGCCATGCCAACGCTGAGCCACTGCCGGTAATCCATAAAAAGCTGTCGCGCCTGGTAGCCAATCCATTTATCCGGTAATAAAGCGGCAGGCAGGTTAGGGTCTTTGCGCGGAAAGCGTTGGAAATTGTACGTCAGCCAGAAGCGGCGGACAAAACAATCTTCCGGCACGGGTGTAAGCCAGCCGCGGCAGCCCGCTTCATAATCTGGCTGATGCCGCTGTAAAAACAGCTTGTAATCGGCAGCCAGGGCAGGAATATCCCAACATTTAGGGACAATGTCGGCGCTGTGGGCACACACGGCCGTGAACATGGTCACAAAATCACCAATGCCCAGGTCATTTTGCACGGCCGTCAATTCCGCCTGCCGGTCATGGGGTGAAATCCAGGTGCCAGGCGCCAGGTTGCCAAAACCAAACCATAACAACTTTTTACGGAATTCGTTGCGCAGTTTGCGCTGCTCTTCTGGCAGCGAGTAGACAACCAGGTGCCAACGGCCGTCCCAGGCCAACACCGGCTCTTCAAAGATGCGTTTATCACCTTCGGCCAGAATGGTTCGACCACGATCAGAAATGGCATATTGGCTCTCACGGCCGTCTTTTGTCGTCTCAAACCAACCCTGCTGTTTCATACGGGAGAGGGTAGTACGCGCCGCCCGTTCATTCACGCCCAACAGTGCCAGCAAAGACAACAAATCATTGGTCCAAATACGGCCACCACGGGGCACAATGTAATCGGCGAACAGGTTAAAGATATAAAACTGGGTGTTGTTAGCTGGCCGTGTGACCAGTTCAATGTCTTCTAAGGCTTGGTCTATAGGCATCATGTTATTGTCAAGTTTTCAGGGAAAGCATCTGCGGCCGGGCGGCAGATGATCTAGTTGACACCCTTCTAATAAGGAATAAAATATAACACACTGCTTAAACGACCGTCAAATTATTGTGTTATGTTTCACAACGGGTTCTCCTTATGATGAAAATGTCCATTATCGGCGGCGGTCCTGGTGGTTTGTACACGGCCGTTCTCCTGAAAAAACAGTGGCCCCACGCTGACATCACCGTCTATGAACGCAATCGTGCCGACGACACCTTTGGCTTTGGTGTCGTCTTTTCAGACGAAACGCTGGGCATTTTTAAGGAATATGATGCCCCTTCTTATGAAGCCATTCGGCGAAACTTTGCCTATTGGGATGATGTGGCGATCGTCTTCAAAGGGGAACGGTTTCGCTGCGCCGGTAACGGCTTCGCCGGATGTTCACGCCAATCACTGCTCATCTTGTTGCAAGAACGGTGCCGTGCCTTAGGGGTAAACTTGTGTTTTCATTATGAATTTGAGCCAGAACAACTGGCCCAGGAACCGTTTGCCAACAGCGATCTCATTGTGGCCGCCGATGGCCTCAACAGCAAGATTCGGGAAGCACACAAAGGGCATTTTGGCACGGCCGTAGATCTGCGCCACAACTATTTCTGCTGGCTCGGCTCCACCCGTGAACTGGATGCGTTTGCCTACTTCTTTCAAGAAACCAGCCATGGCCCCGTTGTGGCCCACTGCTACCAGTACGAACCGGGCATGAGTACCTGGGTCATTGAAATGCCCCCGGCCACCTGGCAGGGCTTGGGGTTTGACAAGCTGAGTGACTGGGACGGCGAACACATCCCCCTTATTGAAACAATCTTTGCTGAGGAACTAGCCGGCCATCGCTTATTAGACAACCGTTCGCTCTGGCGACAGTTCCCCACCATCAGCAACAAAACATGGGTTATGAAAAACGGGGCCTCATCCAATGTGGTGCTGTTAGGTGATGCCAAAGCCACAGCCCATTATTCTATTGGTTCCGGCACCAAGCTGGCGATGGAAGATGCCATCTCTCTGCTGGAGGCCCTGCGCACCACAGAGTCGGTTGAAGACGCCTTAGCCCGGTACAACACCGACCGCCGCGAAGAAGTGGGCAAAACGCAGCACACCGCCAACGTCTCCCTGGAATGGTTCGAGGCTATGGCCCGCCACTGGCATCTGGCGCCGGCGCAGTTTGCTTTTGGCGTTATGTCTCGCTCCAAGCAAATCACCTATGAGGAGCTTGTAGTGCGTGATGCATCATTTGTAAAGCCAGTGCAGCGCTGGTTTGTCAACCATGTGCGCCGTCAGGGGTTTGATGTGGCTGCCGACACGCCGCCGATGTTTACCCCCTTTTGCTTGCGAGACATGATGTTGGCCAACCGGGTGGTGGTGTCACCGATGGCCCAGTACACGGCTGTGGATGGCATGCCCAACGACTGGCATTTTGTCCACCTGGGCAGCCGGGCTGTTGGCGGGGCCGGGCTGATTTTTGTAGAGATGACCTGCCCTTCACCGGACGCCCGCATTACCCCTGGCTGCACCGGTCTGTGGAACCAGGCACAAGCCGATGCCTTTAAACAGATCGTGGACTTTGTGCACAAAAACAGTCAGGCCAAAATCTGTATGCAGTTGGGCCACGCCGGGCGCAAGGGCTCCACTCAGGTAGGGTGGGAAGATGAAAACCATCCACTACCGGCCGGCAACTGGCCCCTGGTTTCTGCGTCGCCTCTCAAATATTTTGCAGACAGCCAAACACCACGTGAGCTCACCCCTACAGATATGGCCCGCATTGAGGCCGAGTTTGTACGTGCTGCCCAATATGCGGATGCGGTCGGGTTTGACATGTTAGAGATCCATATGGCTCATGGCTACCTGTTTGCCAGCTTCATCTCACCGCTAACCAACCAGCGCACAGACGACTATGGCGGCCCCATTAAAAACCGTATGCGCTTTCCGCTGGCCGTATTTACCGCCTGCCGCGCTGCCTGGCCAGATCATAAGCCGATGTCGGTGCGCATCTCGGCCACAGATTGGCACCCCGGTGGGCTTTCTGATGATGAACTGGTGCAGATGGCCGCCATGTTAAAAGAAGCGGGGGCCGATCTTATTGATGTATCGACCGGGCAGACGGTGCCCGAGCAGCAGCCGGTTTACGGCCGTATGTGGCAAACGCCTTTCGCCGACAAAGTCCGGCATGAAGTGGACATTGCCACCATGGCTGTGGGTGCTATTACCACCCCGGACCAGGTGAATACTATCCTATTACAAGGCCGGGCTGACCTGGTAGCCCTGGCCCGGATGCACCTGACAAACCCTTACTTCACCCTTCAGGCATCCGCCCATTATGGCTACGACGCCTACCAATGGCCCCCTCAATATCTTAGCGGCCAGGCCCAGGCCTTTCGCCAGGCTGAAAAAGATCACGATGAATGGTTAGAAAACCGGCGGGCGTTAAAACCGCCGTCACATAAACCAATGAACAGTAGTCAGTAGCCAGTATTCAGTAATCAGTATTCAGTGAGTGGCCCGCTGATGACTGACTACTGGATACTAGATAGTGACCGAGGAGATTCCCATGAGAGCCGCAGACCTTCCCCTCTATTACAATGCCGTTGCTATTTTGGAACACAATCTAAAGGACCGCGCCGACAAGACCGCCCTCTTTAGCCCATCCCGTAACCTGACCTTCCGTGAAGTGGCCCATGAAGCAAACCAGGTAGGGAACGCCCTGAAGAAACTGGGCGTGCGTATTGGTGAAGCTGTGGGGATTTTGAGTTTTGACGGGCCAGAATGGGTGACCGCTTACTTTGGCATCCTCAAAATAGGCGCTGTGGCCCTGGGCATGAACACCCTGCTGACCCCTGACGAATATGATTACATCTTGCATGATAGTCACGCCCGCGTGTTGCTTGTGCATCAGGCATTGCAGCCACACATTGAAAAAATCCGCGCCGGACAGCCCTTCTTAGAACACGTCATTATCATTGGTGAAGGGGGGGCAGGTGATCTCGACTTTACGACATGGGTAGCCGGCGAATCTACAGAATGCACCCCTACAAACACGCACCGTGACGACTTCGCCACACTCAACTATTCCAGCGGCACCACCGGCCAGCCCAAAGGCATTTTGCATGCCCACAAAGATTTGCCTCTCACGTCGCAGCTGTGGGGTGTCAACGTGTTAGGGCTAACCGAGAGTGACCGTACCTTTGCTGTAGCCAAGCTCTTTTTTTCCTTTGGCCAGGGGGGCAACCTGATTTTTCCCTGGTATGTGGGCGGCAGTATTGTGCTGTACCCCGGCCCACCACGTGATACCGATGCGGTATTGGGGCTGATTACCCGCTTTCAGCCTACCATTCTTTACAATGCACCTACCGGTTATGCTATGGCTCTGGCCATGCCCAATTTAACGAAAAACTATGACCTGTCTTCGTTACGTTTATGTGTCTCTGCCGGCGAAGCACTGCCGGCCCCCATCTGGCGGCAGTGGCAGGAGCGCACAGGCCTGGACATCATTGACGGCATCGGCTCCACCGAGAATTATCACATCTTCCTTTCCAACCGGCCCGGCGACATCCGGCCCGGCAGCAGTGGCAAGCCCTTTTTGGGGTATGAATTAATGATTGCCGATGAACATGGTGCGCCTGTTCCCCAGGGCGACATCGGCAACTTATTGGTGAAAGGGGAAACGGCCGCTTCCTTTTACCTGCACCAATATGAAAAAAGCCAGCAAACATTCCGAGGGGAATGGCTGTTTACTGGCGATAAGTATTACGTAGACGAAGACGGCTACTACTGGCATGCTGGCCGTTCTGATGACATGATCAAGGCAGGCGGCATCTGGGTATCACCGATGGAAGTAGAGAGTACGCTGCTGGGGCACACGGCCGTGCTCGAATGCGCTGTTGTGGGCAAAACTGACACCTCTAACCTGTTTAAGCCCAAAGCGTTTGTAGTGTTAAAGCCAGCGTATGCCCCTTCAGAAACCCTGGCCCAGGAGCTCATCCAATACTGCCGCGAGAAGATGGCTAACTATAAACGGCCGCGTTGGATAGAATTTGTAGACGAGCTGCCCAAAACGGCCACCGGCAAAATCCAGCGCTTCAAACTACGGGACTAAGGGCTCGTTTACAATGAACCTGGTGTTATAAAGTGATCCGTTGTCAGTTGTCAGTGATCAGTTGGGTGTCTTTCCAGACTGATCACTGAATACTGATGACTGAATACTGATGACTGATTACTGGTGACTGATTGGCAAAAGTCCAAAGTTATTTCTGAACGCGCCCTAAGAATTCACTGCCCGGCAACCCAGACAATAGGGCCATCAGCCATCCAGGTGGGGGCACATTTGAAGAAGGGGGGTGGCATCAGGCTGAGAAAAAGCTGGTGGCCATTGGCGCTGCTGGCCAGCAGCGCATAGCTGCCATCCAGCAGCGGCACGGTCGTCACCTGCCGGTCTTCTAACCGCGTCACCATCTCCAGGCCTGCCGTTTTCCAGACTTCCATCCAGCGCCCCTCTTCCGTCCAGCCATCCAACACCAAATACGCGCCATCGGGGGTCAAACGGATGAGAGCGGCCAGCGTCTCTTTAGTTTCCAACAAACGGCCGTCTGTGGTGTCTACTACCTGCAAACCCAAAGAGTCCTGGTGATACATGGGCTCACCCTCGGCTGTCTCTTCTACTGCCCACCGTTCACCCACCACGTACAGGTAACGGCCGTCTGCTGACACCACCACCGATTTATGTGCACCATCCCCCAGAGATTTGGCAGCAACCGGGCTTGCTGTCAGCGTCAACAGCCGTTCCAGCCAGCTTTGCCCGGCCTGGATAGGGACCGAATGCACAGAACCGTCGTCCTGGTCTATGGTGGTCAGCTGATCGGCGTCTGCATGAACGATGTAAAGAAAACGGCCGTCAGGCGAGGCCGCCACCCCCGGCTGCCATGCGGTAGTGCGCCGCCCACTATGCTCGCCATCACAGGCGGCCGTACACCAACTGCCGCTCACGATCTCTGGCAGCGTTTGGTCCCACTGCACTGCCAGGGAGGCACCGTCTAAGCGCTGTACGGCAAATGGACCAGGCGCCGTCACCCCCCGGTTCTCCCCTTCTGGCGCCCCGGCCAGGGCCAACGAACCGCCAGCAGTAAAGATCATCATGGTCGGCCGAAAAGAGATAGACTGCTGCCCTAATTGCACACCCGTAGTCGTATCAAACAGCAGCACCTGGCTGCTTTCCTGATTGTGGACTGCCAGCGCCAGACGAGTGTGGTCTGGGCTGAATAGCAGCGGCCAGGCCCAACCCTCGCCGGGCAGGGCCACCACCACGCTCTGCCAGGCTTCAACGTCCACCAGATGCAGCGCGTCAGCACGGGCGCGGCAGGCAGAGCCACCTGCCTGCGATTCACACGCCTGGCCGTTAGATTCGATGGCTGCCAGCATACGGCCGTCGGCAGAGAGGGCTGTTTGCAGCTCATACATCTGGGTGCCGCCCACGGATAAGGGAGCATACCCAGGCGTGTCCCGACCGGTGGTAGCATCTACGGGGCGGATTTTGTACTGGCGTTCCCCGGCATGCCACTGCGCCAGCAAGGCAGGTGCCAGGCGTGCCACCGCTGTGGGTGGCACTTCGGTAGGCACGGCCGTGGCCACCACACGTGTTCCAGCTACCGTAATAGGTTCGGCCGTAGGCACACAGGCCACCATAACCAGCAGCACCAGTAAAACGAACCCGGTTAGCCAGTTTTCCATCTTTTTACAGACAAAACGAAGTTTCATGGGTAAACCTACCTCCTTCTACAAAAACAGATGTCTTTTGTCTGTAAGCTATACACCGCCCGTGGCTGCCTGGTTCCCAAAGGGTCAAAACTGGTGATGCTGATCGATTAAGGCATGAGCGTAACCTCCAGGTTATCAAAAGCGCCGGTAGTCAAACGGTTTTGAAAGCCGACCGTGCCGTTGCGGATGGTGGTGCTCGCCGTCAGGCGGGTGTTGGGGTAACCAACCACTTCACAGGAGAGCGCATCTGCCACGGCCGTGGCCCGCAGCCGGTAGGCTTCACCGGTAACAAAGTGGAATGATGTGGCCAACAGCTCCCCTTCTGGTGTCATCAACTCTAATTGCCGCTGCCCGGTAGCCCGTGTAGCCAGGCGGCACTGGCCACCGTAGCCATCTGCCTGCTGCCGAAATAACAGGCCGGCGCTGGCAGGAGCAGTGGTACTGGCAGCCGTGACGTCGGCTTCCGCGGTATAATCAGCCCAGGCGTAGCCACGAGTATAAACCGCCTCAGACCGGCTGTCGGCGCGGGTATTGCTGCCATAGTAAACGCCGTTGATCACGTCCCAGCCATCGGCAAAGCTTTGCCAATGGGGCAGCGGCTTTGCATGAAACGTTTGGGCATAGAGGGCGGTATGGGCAACCACCGGGGCCGGCTCCGGAATCTGGTTGACGTGATAAGCAGCAATCATGTTGGGCGCGCTGTTGTTAGAGGGCAAAGGGAAGGGCCAGACATTGCTCAACGCAATCCCGGCGGCAAAAAAAGTAACGTTAATGACGCCGCACAACATCACCAGCGCCAGTGCACCCAACAACAGTATCACCACCACCCGGCGGCCGGCATGCTGGTGATGTTTTAATTGATGGATTTTCGTTTCATAGGGGTCATTCATGGCGGTCTCCTTCTAAAGGTGACACAAGGTTGTCTGTTTGTGTCACGGCCGTTGACAACATGCCTCCATAACGTTCCCCATCCGGTAAAAGTTCCCCTTAAACCATAGGTTACAAGTTAAGCCACTGCTGAAGCTGTCAAGATGCTTTCGCGGCCATCATCACCAGGATGGCCACCATCGCCAGGGCATGAATGCCCTGGCTAGTCGGCGACTGACGCCGGATCAATCCGGCTGGGTGGCTCTTCAGCCCCATTGAGGGGGCATCTGTGACCAGGCTGGTGATTGATCACCAGACGGTGATTGATCACCAGACGGTGATTGATCACCAGACGGTGATTGATCACCAGCCGATTGCGGTGGCGAAGGGCATTATCTTGCCGCTTGACATCAGCAGGGAAACCTTAACTTGTAAGCAATGCCCTTAAACAATCCATCCCGCCTGTAAGAAAAAGTAGCTCTGCTAAAATCCATCTGTTATAGTTGCGCTCTTGATATAAACGGGCCATCTTGTACCAGGTTGAGAAATCATGTTGCTGAGCATCTCTACGACACATTCACCAGCCACCGATCTTGGCTATTTGCTGCACAAACATCCAGATAAGGTGCAGCGTTTTGACCTGAGCTTTGGGCCGGCCTATGTTTTTTACCCGGAAGCGCAGGTAGGGCGCAGCACGGCCGTGCTGCTGCTGGATATAGACCCCGTTAAACTGGTGCGCAAGCAGTCACCCGGTGCCGGTTTTGCCTTGCAACCTTATGTCAACGACCGGCCCTACGTGGCCTCCTCCTTTTTAAGTACCGCCATTGCCCAGGTCTATGGCTCCGCGCTCAACGGCCGCTGCAAAGAGCGCCCAGAGTTGGTGGACCGCCCCCTGCCCTTGCAGGCCGTGGTCACGGCCGTGGCCGTGCATGGCAGCCACGGCTTTTGGCAGCGGCTCTTTGAACCCTTAGGGTATACCGTGACCGCCAAACGGCACCCCCTAGACACCCACTTTCCCACTTGGGGTGACAGCCGCTACCTGACCATCACCCTGGAAAATCATGTTCGCCTGCGCGAGCTGTTGACACACCTGTACGTGCTCTTGCCGGTGTTGGATGATGACAAACATTATTGGGTGGGAGAAGATGAAGTCACCAAGCTGCTGCAGAAGGGCGAAGGCTGGCTGGCCGCGCACCCTGAACGCGAGCAAATCACCACACGCTACCTGAAACATCGGCGCCACCTCACCCGCGCCGCCCTGGCCCAACTGGCCGAAGAAGACAACCCAGACCCGGATACGGCCGTGGCCGAACAAGACGCGGCCGAGTTAAAAGCTGAAGAACACATGGGTCTACACCAGCAGCGGTTGACGGCCGTTGTTGCCACCCTGAAGGCAAGCGGCGCCCAGCGCGTACTAGACTTGGGCTGCGGCGAAGGCAAACTCATTCGTCTGCTGCTAAAGGAAAAGCAGTTCAGTCATATTCTGGGGATGGATGTTTCTTACCGCAGTCTGGAAACAGCGGCGGAGCGGCTGCGCCTGGATAACCTGCCCACGCCGCAGCGCGAACGAGTTACGCTGCATCATGGCTCCCTCATCTACCGTGACAAACGGCTGGCCGGGTATGATGCCGCGGCAGTGGTGGAGGTGATTGAGCATTTAGACCCACCCCGGCTGGCAGCCTTTGCCCGGGTACTGTTTGCGTTTGCTCGGCCGTCTATGGTCATCATCACCACCCCCAACCGTGAATACAACGCCCTATGGCCCAGCCTGCCGGCCGGCCACTTTCGCCACCGTGACCACCGCTTTGAATGGAGCCGCGCCGAATTCCGCGCCTGGGCAGAAGAAGTGGCTGAAGAGTACGGTTACACTGTGCATATGGCGCCCATCGGCCCTGTGGATGAGGCGGTTGGGGCACCCTCACAAATGGGTATCTTTAGCAGGGAATAAACATGATGTACGATTTTCCTTATGACATCCCGGTTGGTACACAAATTGTGACCAACGAAGCCATAGAGTACGGCCGTCTCCTGCAGCAACTCGAAGCGGCGCGTGATGCCACCACGTTGCCGGAACAACCATCTGCTAAACTGGCCCTAAACGCATTACTACTCCGCTTACGCCTTAAGGAGAGATTGAGTGAATATCAACATTCCTGAGCTGGCGCTGGTGGTATTGGTAGGCCCGTCAGGGTCGGGCAAATCCACCTTTGCTCAGGCCCATTTTTTGCCAACGGAGGTCATCTCTTCGGATTTCTGCCGTGGGTTGGTGGCCGATGATGAAAATGATCAGGCGGCGACACCAGATGCCTTTGACGTGCTGCACTTCATTGCCACTAAACGGCTGGCAAACGCCCGGCTGACGGTAATTGATGCCACCAATGTCAAGCCGGAAGACCGCAAACCATTGGTAGCCCTGGCACGCGACCACCACGTACTGCCGGTGGCTATTGTGTTGAACCTGCCAGAACCACTGTGCCGGGCGCGCAACGCCAGCCGCCCAGACCGCCAGTTTGGCCCACACGTCATACGCAAGCACGTGCAGGCCTTGCGCCGATCCTTAAAGCATTTAAACCGGGAAGGGTTTAAGCGTATCTTTATCCTGAACTCTGAGGATGAGGTGGCCAACGTCAGCATCGTCCGTGAGCCATTGTGGAACAACCGCAAAGAGCTGCACGGCCCATTTGATATCATCGGCGACGTGCATGGCTGTGGTGATGAACTGGAAGCGCTGCTGGCCAAACTTGGCTACACATGGCAGCCCATCACGCCGCTGCCTTCGCCCCTGACTTACAACCGACTGTATAGCCATCCCCACGGCCGTACCGCCATCTTCCTGGGTGACCTGGTAGACCGCGGACCACGCAGCCTGGACGTGTACCAACTGGTGCGCCACATGGTGACGGCCGGCCACGCGCTGTGTGTACCGGGCAACCATGACGTAAAGCTGATGCGCAAGCTGTACGGCCGTGATGTAAAAGTACGCTATGGCCTGCAGCAAACCCTGGCGGAGATAGAAGCCCTACCGCCAGACGTGTGTGAACCCTTCAGCCAACAGATGGCCGACTGGATACACAACCTGGTCAGCCATTATGTGTTGGCTGACGGCCAATTGGTGGTGGCCCACGCCGGGCTGAAAGAGCCACTGCAAGGGCGAGCCTCCGGGCGTGTGCGCGAATTTGCTCTGTACGGTGAAACCACCGGCGAAACCGATGAATTTGGCCTGCCCGTACGCGCCAATTGGGCGCTGGATTACCGTGGGCGGGCTATGGTCGTCTATGGCCATACGCCCGTGCCCCAGGCGGAATGGCTGAACAACACCATAAACATTGATACCGGCTGCGTTTTTGGCGGCAAGCTGACGGCACTGCGCTACCCGGAGCGGGAGCTGGTGTCTGTGCCGGCGGCACGCACCTACGCCGAACCGGTACGGCCGTTGTACCCCGCACCCGCCACCCTGACGGCCCAACAAGCCCAGGATGACGTGCTGGACATTGAAGATGTCACCGGCAAGCGGCTGATCGAAACCCGCCTTTACCGGCAGGTCATGATTCCAGCAGAAAACAGCATCACCGCCCTGGAAGTGATGAGCCGTTTTGCTGTCAACCCCAAGTGGCTTATCTACCTGCCGCCCACCATGTCCCCCACAGAAACCAGCGTCCTGCCCGACCTGCTGGAACACCCAGCCCAGGCGTTTGATTACTTCCGGGCGCACGGCGTCAGCCAGGTAATATGCCAGGAAAAGCATATGGGATCACGGGCGGTGGTGATTGTGGCCAGGAATGACACGGCCGTGGCCCAACACTTTGGCATTACCAACGAGGGCAGTGGCATCATCTACACACGCACCGGCCGACGTTTCTTTCATAACGCCGACGTGGAACAAAACCTGCTGGCCCACCTGCAGCAGGCACTCACCGCTGCCAACGTTTGGCAGGAGCTCCAGACGGACTGGGTATGCCTGGACTGCGAACTGATGCCCTGGTCTGAAAAGGCCCAGGGACTGCTGCAAGACCAATATGCCGCCACGGGTGCGGCCGCCCGGGCTTCATTGGCCCTGGCCAATGATCTGCTGCAGCAAACGGCCGAGCGTGGCCTTGATCTGAACGGACTTGACACGCACTTTCAAACCCGCGCCGAGCAGGTAGCCCGTTACACGGCCGCTTACCGCCCCTATTGCTGGCCGGTGCAGTCGGTACATGATTTAAAACTGGCCCCCTTCCATATTTTGGCTACAGAAGGGGCCGTACACAGTGACAAGACCCACCTATGGCACCTGGAAACCATTGGCCGGGTGGTGGCCGCACAGGCAGCCAACACGCTGCAGTTGACCACGTATGAGGTGGTGAATTTAGAGGATGTGACCCGTGAAACGGCCGTGACCGACTGGTGGCATACACTCACCGCCGGCGGCGGCGAAGGGTTAGTCATTAAACCGCTGGCCTTTGCTGTCACCGGGGAAAAGGGATTGATCCAGCCGGCCATCAAATGCCGCGGCCGTGATTACCTGCGCCTTATTTACGGCCCGGAATATGCCGCGCCCCAACACCTGGCCCGGCTGCGCTCGCGCAACGTTTCCCGCAAACGTTTTCTAGCCCTGCGTGAATTTGCGCTGGGTGTAGAGGCGTTGGAACGGTTTGTGCGCCAGGAGCCGCTGCGCCGGGTGCATGAATGTGTTTTTGGCATTCTGGCCCTGGAAAGCGAACCTCTGGACCCGCGCCTATAGCGGCGCAGCGCACCGGTCTTCTTAGGACTCAGAGGCTGCCTGCATCTCTGCTACCTGCTGATCAATGCGCCGGAACTGCCATGACCAGCGGGCATTGTAGAGAAATTGGCGCAGGTCAAAGCGGTTGTCATCTGGGGAGTAAGATTCAGCGTGGTAAGCGGGTGTTAATACGGTGGCTTTGTGCCGGTTGATGGCGTAATGGTAAAAGAAACGCTTGACTTTCTCTGCCACTTCAGGTGGTGGCAGGTGGGGCCACTCCGCTGCCAGCTTTTCAAACATGCTCAATGGGCCACAGCGTTCAATTTTACGCAGGCGGCCAAAACGGCTCAGTTCTTCATAGGTCATGCCCATATCCACCTCATCCCGTTGGGCATAACTGGCGGTGCTCGGTTCCAGTTCGGCCGTAGGTGCGGCTTCTACCACATCCAACAAGGTCGTGTACCCTCGGGTGTCTGCGGCCCAACGCAGGAAACGGCGCAAATCCACTTTGCTGATGCCACCAATAGGGTTGATATCGGCGCTGGAGCAGTCATATTTGGTCAGGTAACCACGTAGGGCTTCATCGACGTTACCCGTGCCCAAAACAAGCAGAGACCCACGACGGCCGTGCACCCAGGGCAGTAGTTGGGCCAACACATAGGCCAGCACCATGCGCAGCCGCGCCTGAATGTTTTGCAGGGCTACGTTTTCGGCGTCCGAACCGCCATGCGCTTTAAAGTGGGGCGTCTTGCCGGTGGCTTTGACAAACAGTTTGGTAAGAGCAGTCACGGCCGTGTCTATATTGACATCCAGGTGTGTGGCCCCGATCTGCCCGGCCAGCGCTTTCGCCCGTTTTCGGGTGGCTCTGGAGCTGTTTTTAGTGCCCATGTAACCAGTGAACAACAGGCGGCTAGCCAGCTCCGCCGGGTCAGTGGGCACATAACGCTCGTCACCCACCAACCGCTGTACATCGGCCATAACCTGCTCGTTACCCGCCTGCGCCTCGGTGACCAACATTTGGCACATAATGCCCACCTGCACCGCTACTGCGGCGCTGTCGGCCCCACCGGACAGGGGGATAAAAAAACCGGCCAGGCCCGAACGCCGTAAATAATCCCACAACCAGCAGGCCGGGCCATAAGCGATCTCCTCTTCTGGCGTATGGGTGCGTATGACAATGGCGCGTGTTGGGGCACGGCCTGGCGTGTGTGTCAGATCAAAATCGACCACGATACGGGGCACCGGCGGGGAAGCACTGGCCTGCACCTGGCGGCTGCCAATGCTGCCACGGTAAGAGCGCACGTCTTCCAGGTCAACGGTGGCGGTCACCACTTCCACATCTCGCGGCGAAAACTGCGAACCCTGGGCCACTACCTGCCCGTTGATGGCAATAAGGGCACAGCCATCAAAGTAGAGCCGCCCACCATCGCACCCCTGCTGGTTGGCATAGAGGTAGATGCCACCCCCCTTGCCGGTAGCGTTTTTGATCAGGTCGATGCGGCGGCGCAGTTTACGCAGTTCATGATGAGAACCAGAGCCATTGGCCAAAATTTCTACCCCATTCAGCCCCAGGTAAGTATGAGGGTTGGCGGCGGCAAACAATTCTTCACACGTCTCTGACGCCAACACGGTATCCCGCGTGGCGACAGCGGCGTCACCAAAGGGCACGGTTTCCTGCCCGGTGATGGCCCGGATCAGGCGTGGTAGGGCGTGGTCTTCAACCGTGCGCAGATGCTGCCAGGCAGCAAACCAGCGCGGCTCGCGGTAGTTGCCGTCATCGGCCAGCACCAGTTTAGGGCGAATGAGGAGGATGCGGCGGTTGAAGGCCAGGATACGGCCGTTGTAGCGCACCCCCTTGTGCATCACCGGCATACCGATATCGCATAGAATGCCATCGGTCAGGTCACTAGCCAAGATGTCTGCCAGTACTTCCCAGGAGTGGCGAATGGTGTCCCCCTCCAGGAAAGCGTCTTCACAGCCATAACCGGAGATCTCCAGTTCGGGGCCCAGACGGTAACGGGCACCGGCCGCTTTGGCTATTTGGATAGAGCGGGCAATACGCTGTAAGTTGCCATCAAAATCCAGCGCCCATTGGTTGAGGTTACAGGTTGCCAGGGTTGTTAAGTGCATGCGACGTACCTTCCTTATGTATTTTGTCGTCTGTTTTTACTATCTTCAAACCTCTCAGAGCTAACGTAGCCAATGAAGTGATAAAGGGCCATTAAATACCAGAATTGCCGGAAGCCTACCCCATCTACGGCCGTTGCTCAATACCCAATTGTTGTTACGCAGCAAAAGCTAACCAGGCGTCAGCACCGAATGCTTAAACGCCTGCGTTTTGTCCGTTTTCGCCATGTCTGCTCAGTGTTAGGCCTACATGACTTGCATTTGTGACAGAGCCGGTACAATTATGCCTGCTATGACCAGCGAAACCGGCACGGCCGTACCTCCTTACACCTCCACCCGCTTCCGTTATTATACGGAGAGCTTCTCCCTTTATTTTCTGGCTTTTATCGGGGGGTTGGCATGGAGCCGCATTTTGTATGAGTGGCTCTTCCCCCGGGCCTGGTGGCTGGCCCGGCCGTATGGCGCGCTGCCCTTTGCGGCCGTGGTAGCCTTTGTCGTGTGGGCGGTATGGATGCAGCAAAGAGGCGCGGCACCATCACCTTTTCAAGCGCTTACCCTCTCGCCTCTGTTCCTAAACCTGCTCTGGCTGGCCGACCCTACAGTGGACTTAGTACGCAGCCGTTTTTTGTTTGCGGCCACGGTATGGTTAACGGCCGTGTTTATCTTTGTCCCTGACGTATGGATAGATGCAGATGCTCACAAACCAGATTTAAACCTTCCGCTAAAGTCGGGCATTTTGCGCAAATCCACAATCTATTCATATGGGAAACGGCCGTGGCTGGGACTCATGCTGATAGTCGCCGCGTTAGGGCCAGTATACCTGCTGACTATGTCTCACGCCGTAGGCGCCGCCGACACGTTTGAGTTTCAGGTGGTCACCCCGCGGCTGGGCATTGTGCACCCTACCGGTTACCCTTTATACCTGCTGTTAGGTAAGCTGTTTACCTGGCTGCCGCTGGGGTCACTGGCGTGGCGGCTGAACTTCGCTTCCGTCCTCTATGCCCTGGCAGCCATGAGCCTGTTCTATGGGCTGCTGGTAAGGTGCGGAACACGGCCGTGGCCGGCCATTTTAGGAGCCGTGGTCACCGGACTGACCCTCACCTTTTGGAGCCAGGCCATCGTGGCCGAAGTGTATGCGCTGCACGCGCTCATTGTCATGGGCACCTTGTATCTGATGGCCGTGATTGGCGGTTGGCGTATAGACGGTTTTAATGCCAGGGGGCAGCGGCGCACGAACCAACGCCATCACCTGTATCTGCTGGCGTTACTACTCGGCCTGGGACTGACCAACCATATCACCACCGTCTTCCTTATTCCCCCTGCCATACTGACCGTCTTTTTTGCCTATTGGCCTGCCCGGCAATCATCACGTCTGAAGCACCATTATCATGTGCTCTTTAAAACCCTGGCCGCTTTCCTGCTGCCGCTGCTGCTTTACGTTTACCTGCCCCTGCGCTGGCAGGCGGTTAACGGCGAAGCGATGGGGCTGGCTCGTTTTGTGGACTGGGTGATCGGCGGCCGGTTCCAGGGAGCGCTGCAGCTGCGCGCCTGGCTGGCTGACCCCACACGGTATGAAATTGTCGGCCGACTGTTCCTGGACAATTGGGGGTGGTTTAACCTGGGGCTGGCGGCGGTGGGTTTGGGGTTTTTGTGGTGGCGTCGGTGGCAAACGGCCGTGCCCCTTTTCCTGACCTGGTTAGGCTACACTTTTTATGCCCTTAACTATTACGTGCCTGATCTGGCCGTCTTTACCATTCCGGCCCAGGTGATCGTGGGCCTTTGGTGGGCGCTGGGGGTGGCGGCCATCTTCGAGATTGGCAAGCGCAGGTTAGAGATTAAAACGGGGCATCCTCTACCATTTTTTACCATCACCTTTGTGCTCATCCCCACCCTGCTGTTGGTGGTGGCCCATTGGCCGCTGAATGACCAATCAAACAATGATGGGTTAGAGGCCTGGGGGCGTGGGGTTTTGGCGCTGCCCTTAGCCCCAAACGCGGCCATTCTGGCCGACAGCGAGAAAATAGCACCGCTGCTTTACTTGCAAGTGGCCGCGGGACTGCGGCCAGATGTAGATATTTCTGTCTGGCCAGACGAAGCCGCGTACCGGGCCCAGGTAGACGGCCGTATCGCTCAGGGCCAAACCGTTTACCTGGCCCGTTTCCTGCCCGGCTTGCAAAGCGTCTACCATCTGCGGGCCCTGGGACCACTCACGGAAGTGGCCACCACACCCATGACCCAATTGCCCGACCAGGCCACCCCGCTTGATCTGGATGTAGGCCCCATGAAGCTGGTGGGGTACGCTCTGGAACCCGTGGCTGTGGTCGATGCAGGCTACACGGCCGTGACCCTTTACTGGCAGGCGGATGAACCAGTCAACGAAGTGTTGCACGTTTATGTCAACTTCAAAGGCTATCCCACCAGCCACGGCCAGCACCCGGCCAATAACTTTTACCCCACCAACGCCTGGCAGCCCGGCGAAATTGTGCCTGACTACCACCTGCTGCCGCGGCCGCTCACCATCAAAAGCGAGCGCCTCAGCGAGCCGCTCACCCTGCAAGCAGCACTGGCCGCACCCTTCACCCCGCCAGATCAGCTCGTCTGGCAGCCTGTTACCACCTTTCTGACTTTAGAAGATGGTTTCTCGCAGGTTAACCCCACCACTCACCTCCGTTCCCAAGTTGGCTTGCAAATGTTGGTCGGCCTTACGTTTCCCTCATCTATCAGGCCGCAGGCCACGTTACCGCTGACCATCAAAGGCTATGGCCATAACTCACCGTCCTTTGACATTGATTTGCGTCCGGTCAATGAGAAAAAACCGGTCCCTTTACCACTATATGCTGACGCCATTCCGGTTGGGCCACCCCATATCTGGCGGTTCGAGCTAACCGCAGACTTACCCGTCGGGAACTATGAGATGATTGCTCGTGACACAACATCCGCCGATGACTGCCAGATAGGTCAACGTGGCTGCTCTAAACCGGCTTCTTTTTGCGGCTGGATGCAAGCAGCTACGGAAGGGTGTGTTTTGGGTGTGGTAGAGATCAGCGGGGTGGCACTGCCGGACACGGCCGTGAACTACCAAGACCAGATCGCCTTACTTGACATCACCGTAGCCGAGCAAACGCTGCAGCCAGGCGGCCAATTGCATGTAACCCTTAACTGGCAGGCCCTGGAACCGCTGGCTGAAAATTACACGCTCTTTTTGCAAGTGGTGAATGAACATGACCACATTGTCGGTCAGGTGGACAGCTGGCCGGTACAGGGTACCTTTCCTACCAGCCAATGGTCGCCCGGCAAAATGGTAAACGATGCCTATACCATCCAGTTAGCGTCAGAGCTTCCCCCCGGGCCGTATCGCCTGCTTGTGGGTTGGTATCTGTTGGGCACGTCACGCCGCCTGCCAATTCTTAACCAGGAGGGTGCGGCCGTAGATGACAAATGGGTTATGCCCGGCCTGTCAGTGCCTTAAATGAAAACGGCCGACTGCTGATGGCAGTACGGCCGTTTTTCCTGATGTTACAGCCCGGCAAAGCTGAGCAAGCTGTTTACGTTACCGCGTTGGCAGAGCGCCACCAACGATAATACTTTCCACGCATGTCTGCACGTGACGGCAGGGGGAAAAATGACAATCCATACGCATTCCCAATGTAAACGCCGCTCTCAATGGTGCGGTACAAAAATTCAGGTGACTGCACCCGGTTCACAATTTTAGTTTGTATTTCTTTATCCTGTACTTCCAACAGACATTCCCGTAAATGGGGCACATACGTGTAGGGCAGATCCTGCACCGCCCCAAACTCTGGGTCGTGGGCTAACGCGCCCAACTGTAATTCCACAAAGGCCAGCGCCGGCAAATGAATGAGGCTGGCCGGGTCTTGGGTCACAAATTTATGGAAGTCAGGCGGCCCCAGGGCGCTGACAACAAGCGGGCTGACCGGCGCCAACTCCTGATACATGTGCAAGCCACGGCCGTTGTCGGGAACATCCTGGCTGGGTTCCAGGCCCAAAATCTCACCATACGCCGTCACCAGATACAGCTTTTGCAAAGCATCCAGCGGCATGTGTTCCAGCACACGATAGGTGGAAATATAGACAGACCGCTTCGGCCGGCCGTCGGCATGAGGCACACAACGTTTAATACCTTCCTCAATCTTAAAATAGTCGTGACGAAACGTGGGGTCCAGCTCTGCAAACACGGCCTGCCCATGCAGTTTTTTGTGGCTGCCCACGGCATAGTAAGAGCCAAATTCTTCAGGTGAGAGCATGGAAGCGATCAACGCCTCCGGAATCAGTGATAGGTAAAGATGGATGGTCATCTTTTTTCCCTTCCTTGTTTATTATGATGTGAATTTACCAGACTACTAAAGCCATTATGAGTTTGTTGATAGATAATGGGTAGTTACAATAAGCGGCATGTGGTGCGATCATTGTCATCTCTTGGCGTGCCCCACCCACCCATCACCCGGCATTTCTGCAAAGAGAAACGAAGCCCGTGTAACCCTATTTCATCTAAGCTTTGGTACAATAGGCAGCTATGAGATGGCGACAAATCCGAAAATCGAAGGTGTGGCGGCGGCTGCGGCCGCTGCGAGCGGTCTGGCGTGACTCCTTACTGCTCATTCGTCAGTTTTTATGGCCGCTGTTGTTGTTCAGCACGGCCGTGCTCATCGGCGGCGCTGTTTACCATACGTTAGCCCGGCAGCTGGGTGAATCTGTTGGCAGCAGCGATTTAGGCGAAGCGGTCTATCACGTCATGGGCCTCACCTTTTTCCAACCCCTGGGAGATGAACTGCCCGACGATTTTCGCCTGGAATTTTTTTACTTTTTTATGCCTATCATCGGCTTGCTGGTATTAGGCATGGGGTTAACTGATTTTGGTGTGCTTTTTTTTAACCGGCGGCAGCGCAGCAAGGAGTGGGAAATGGCGGTAGCTTCAACCTTTAACCATCACACCGTTCTGGTAGGTCTGGGGCACCTGGGTTTCCGGGTGGCCAAAGAGTTATATGGGTTAGATCAAGATGTGGTGGCTGTTGAGTTGAACCCCAACGACGAGCTCATCGCCCGTACCCAGGCTATGGGTGTGCCGGTGGTGGCCGGTGATGCCCGCCGCGAGGAGATTTTGCAGGGCGTGGGCATCCATAAAGCCCGGGCTCTGGTCATTTGCACCCAGAATGACAGCGTTAACCTGCAAATCGCTTTTAAGGCACGCAAATTTAACCCCGGCATCGCCGTTGTTATCCGCATTTTCGACGATGAATTTGGTCAGTCTATACAAGAGCAATTTGGCTTCCGGGCTATGAGCGCCACTGGCATGTCTGCCCCGGTGTTTGCCACCGCCGCCGCCAATGTAGACATCACCCGCCCCCTGACCATTGAAGGGGAATCATTCAGCCTGGCCAAGCTGGAAATCAGGCCCAAATCCGCCCTCATCGGCATGAGCATGTCTGAGCTTGAGCAAACATATGACGTAAGTGTGGTCCTGCTGCGGCGTGACGGCACCTCAGACTTTCACCCGGCCGGGGAACGCACCTTGTTGGCTGGCAACGTGATTGCTGTGCTGGCCGGCCACCCCCAAATCAACCGCCTGGTAGATGCCAACCGTTAACGCTGTTTCAGGCAAATAAAAAAGCGCCATAGCCAACCACGCGCTCTTTGCTGCCAGCCGTGTCACCGGAATTACGCAGGTCTACTGTTTGCCCTGCCAGCTTTTCAGCCTGGGCTTGAAGCAGCAATCCCTGGATGGGGATACGGCCGCAGGCGCTTTCCTTGCCCAGTTTTTCTGGCTGTAATGTTTGAATGGCCTGGGCCGTGGCCCTGTCTAACTGCTGGGCTGTGTGGTAATCATAATAATGGCTCAGATCAGAGCTGATCACGATAAGCGTTTCCGGCCCACCCCAGACGGCCGCCAATACTTCGGCTACCTCTGCACCGGTGGTTTGCCCCGCCACCAGGGGCACGATGGTAAAATCAGGGTAGAGGGTTTGTAAAAACGGCAGGTGCACTTCCAGCCCATGTTCCTGGGCATGCGCGGCATCAAGAATGTCTACCTGTGGCAGCGGCTGCAGCGCCGCTACCGCCTGGCTGTCCACCGTCACGGCCCCCAAAGGGGTAGCAAAGGCGGCGACGCTTACGGTGGCCAGGCCGCGCACAGCCATGGTATGCGCTGGACCTATAAGGATGACACGATGAACCGGCTGCCCGGCCGCCAGCGGCTTATAGGCCGAACCGGCAATGGGGCCAGAGTAGATGTAACCGGCATGGGGAGCGATGATCGCTTTGGGCAGGGTGAGTGTTGGGGGGGAAACGGCCGTGTCTAAAAATTCATTTACCACCCGCTGCAAGCGCCGGGCGTCCGCCGGGTAAAACGTGCCGGCCACGGCCGGTGGGCGGATGTGAGTCATGGGAATTCTCCTGAACGATAAAGGCGGAGATGGTACGGGAAGATGGCCAGGATTAAACCCATCCTCCGCTAAAAACATTGTACTCAAAGGGGTTAAAGTGTGTCAAACGGCCGTGTCTCGTTTTAACCACAGCGCCATAAGCAGGGCAAACACGGCCACCAGGGCCGAAACCACAAATGTTTCGGCCAGCACATCTGCCGTCACACGGGCCAGGCCGGCAGACAGAGCGTTTTGATACGCTGGATCGGCCAGCGGCAGATCGGGCAATATAATGAGTTGGCGCAGTTCGTCAAACCGGCGCAGACCCCAAGCCGTCAGGCCGGCCAGCCCCACGCTCATACCCATCAGCCGCAGCACAATGACCAGGCTGGCCGCAATACCACGTTGGGTTTCCGGGGCGGCATTGATCACGGCCGTGCCCACCGGCGCAATCACCAGGCCAAACCCCGACCCTAAAATCACCAACTGCCAGGCCATCTGCCCATAAGCCGTGTCTACCGACCAGGTCAGGCCCATCAGGCCAAACCCCAGGGCGCACAACAGCAGCCCCACGGCCGTAACCGGGCGGTACCCATGCTTTTCCGTTTGCCACCCACCTACAAAAGAGGTAACGGCCATCGCCAGGGTCATGCCGCTGAGCAAAAAGCCGCTGGCCAGGGCCGCCTGTTGGGTGTCAAACTCCAGCACGTTAACCAGCAGGGGTACGTTGACCATAGCAATGATCAAAATACTGCCCACCAGGAAGTTTACCAGCACAGCCGGGGTGAAGTTGGGGCGCCGGAACAGGCGCAGGTCTATAAGCGGGGGTGTTGTTGTAATCTGGCTGCCGTTAGCCACAGCTTCTAACTGGTTTATAGACGCCTGATGGCGTCCCAACCACCATTCAATCATCACAAACAAACCAAAGGAAACGGCCGCCAGGGCATAAAAGAGCGTGGTGTTAGGGGGCGCTGGCTGGCTGAGGGCGGCAAAACTACCCGTTGTCTGCACGTCACCGCTGTTGAGCAAGGCCACGTTGAGGGTAATAAGAGCCACCGCCAGCACGGCCGTCCCCCCCCAGTCAAGGCGTTCTCGGGCCTGCGGTGCCGGTAAATCAGCCAATGCCCACCAGGCCAGGGCTATCCCCAAAAGGCTCAGCGGGATGTTCAGGTAAAATTGCCAGTGCCAGCTTAAAAAGCGGATCAAAAACGCACCATACAACGGCCCCCATACCCAACCGGCCGTATCTACCGCCCCTAGGGTGCCCAGGGCTCTTGCTCGCCTATCACGTGGGTATATGTCCCCTACCACCGCCATGGCCACCGGCACCATCGCCCCTCCACCTAACGCCGTTAACACCCGGCCCAAAATAAAACTTTGCAGTGACCCGGCAAGCGGCACCCAGAGGGAGCCCGCCAGGAACAATACCAGCGAGCCAATATACACCGCGCGCCGCCCCCACATATCGCTCAGGCGGCCCACAAACGGCATGACAACGACGTAGGCGATCAGGTAGGCATTGACGATCCAGGCAGCCCGGTTCAGTTCGGTCAGAGGAATTTCCAGATCAAAGATGATCTGGCGCAGCATGGTGGAAACCACTGTCAGATCATCGGCGGCCACAAACACGCCAAAGGCAACGACGCCCAGAATCGCAGCAGGGGAAGGTTTACGGGTACGCAATGGTCACTTACAAAAAGAAGTCTTTGAGAGCAGCGGAAATGTCGGCGACAATAACGTGCCAGTCGGCCTCAGGTTGGCGGGTGATGGTCAGGTTACGGTCGTTAATCATCAACTCCGCCACGCCTTCTACCACGGCCAAAGCCTGTGCCACCGGTGACCCTTCTTCCATTGCGGTGGTGGAGTGGTAGCTTTCAGAGCTGCCTTCCGCCAGGGCAAGGTTAGTGTAGATGTACATGGTACGGCCGTCATCGCTTATTTCTGTTTCAATTTCAATATACTCAGACATCTCTTTGCCTCGTTATCAGGATGTGGCTGCAAATTATAGCAGCATTTAGGTATAATCGCGGGCAAAACATAGGAGGAAGCAACAAATGAACAAGATGTTTAGCTTTATGGCCGGGGCATTGTGTGGCGCTTTAATTGGCAGCGTCACGGCCTTGCTGCTAACACCAACCTCTGGCGAAGCGTTAAAGACCTCGGCCAAAAGCCGCTGGCAAGCAGCTATTGATGATGGCCGTCAGGCCATGGCGGCTAAGGAACAGGAGTTGCAACTGCAGTTTGACCAGGCCAAACGCAGTTGACCTAGTCAACCGTCGAAGATGAGGCATGACCTTACCCTTGCAGCTATTGGGTCACATTTAACCAGTAAGTGGCGGCGGTATTTACAAAAGGGGTTTGAGGCATGATGACCAGGACACCCCCTCCTTTGCCAATTTCTACCAACCATTGACCCTGATTGATAGTGTCCAATGGCAGGGTTGTAACTTTGGGCTCTACCCCTTCTTCAATGAGCAGAACTGACCATTGCTGAGGGAGTAAACCACCCGTCAGCACAAACCCTTCAGCCAGCCAACCCTCCGGTCCATCGGTGAATGTGGCGGTCTGGTGGCCGGTGACATTAATGTTATCTATGGCAAAGCCCTGGCCGGTAATACCAGAATCGGTCAGCACATCAAAGCGAATGGTAACTGGTTGGCCCACGTAATCATCAAGGGAGATGCTCTCTTTTAACCACTCGTTTTCAGCATCAGCCTCGGCGGCGCTACGGCCGTTATACCCATACCCATATTGATCGCGTTGGCCATGTTCCGGTCGTAGGGTCTGCCATGTCTGGCCGCTGTCTGTAGACAGAGAAACATAGGCAAAGTCATAATCTTCTTCCAGATCATACCACACGGCATAGGTCAGGGTAGCCTGCGCCATACGGCTCAGATCAAAAACGGCCGTAAGCCGGGCATTCATCTCATCCACTGCCGGGGCATACCAGAAAACGTTGTCGTTAGTGATGGGGGCGTCTATCATCGACACCGTCGTGTTTCCGGCAAAAGAAACAGTCACCGGTCCCCGCAATTTGTTTAAATCAATGTAATGGACGCCAAACTGGTCCAGCGATTCCACCAAGTTTAATCCCTGACCGCTTTGCGCTTCCTTAAAAAAGGCCGGTCGGTGCAAGTCCAACTCCTCGTAGAAGAAAAATTTATTGGTATTGGTGCCATTGTTATCCAGATAATTGGCGGCGGCCCAGTTAGCGGTGAACTGTTCTAGCGTAGTTTCCGGCGCATACCCTTGCAAAATAGCGCGCACGCCAGCCATGCCGTTGGCTGGGTGGCGTGACAGCTCTTGCACGGCCGTCTCCCCCAACTGTTCCCAAAGATAAACGGCAAACAAATAGGCGCCCGCATAATGAGCATAGACTGATTCGTCATCATACGTCCAGGTATTCAGGCGCGTTTCCGGCTTTTCCAGGTAATCAATGGTATCGGCCGTATCTGCAAAGCCCAGGTAAATTTCGGCCAGTTGTGACAGCCCTTCGTTCAGCCAGGCTGATTCACCGGGGTCTACATGCCATTGAATGAGGTGTTGAACTTCATGAACCAGCGTAGCGTAGTATAAGTCATGGGCGATATTTAGTTCGCCCATGTTCAGGTAAATGATTTCCTGCTCGTTGGAGTAGTTAAATAACTCCTGCAAATACTCGTCTTCGTTGCGGAAATAGCCCAATTCATCGGCCGCCGTGTGGCTAACGTGCAGCACGGAAAAGCGAGGGTCATTGTCTACCCCTGGTGACCACAAGGAGCCAAAGAGGGTTTCCAGCCGGCCATAATAATCATTTTCAAAGCGATTGGCAGCTTCGGCCACTTCGGCGGCATCCAGGTTTAGCCCATTTTCCACCCAAAAGTAGGTGTGTTCGGTTACGGCCGTCAGTGTGGCCTCAATCGTATCCATATCATTAAAAAAGGTGTGGGTGTCTCCCAATTGGTAAGATACTGGCGGGGTAGTGCGGCTGCGAGGTCCCGTAAAACCACTCAGACGGACAGCTGTTTCGTAATAATCATGGGCCGGGTAATCGGTTATGTAAAGCTGCTCAAGATCGACAAAAGCCCGCGGCGGAATAGGATGTTGGCTAATCTGAGCCGGTACAGGTAGGGTAAAGCTGATCACGGCCGCAGGCGTCTCGAAAGGATTGGGCGTCTGGGACACATCAGCCAACGTCTGGTCATGGGTGGGCACGGCCGTGGGGGGAACGGCCGGCGTAAGGGTACCAACAGCTTCCAGAACAGCTCGGTTAGCAGTCTCTATAGCCGCAACAGTTTCTTGGATATGGGCTTCCTCTGCTTCCTGATACCGTATCCAGGCGTAAATACCACCACCAACGCCGATGAACCCCAGACAGGCCATACAAAGCAGCATAAACAGGCAGCCGCCCAACAGCAGCAACGTTCGTTGAGTATTTCCAGGTTGCGGTTCAGATGTGGAGACCATTCAGTCATTACCTGTGAGGTGGCAGGTGCTTTCAGGGGCGCCTATCACCTGATAAATTTAATGTTATAAGCGGCGGGTTGTTGGGTTACAGGTGTCACCGCCGCTATGATAAGGATAGCCCATGACTGGTCGCTGTCCATAGGAAATTGCCACTGGCCTTGCTGGTTCTCATTCAGTGACAACCGCTCTACTTGTGGCCCATTAGCGCCCCACCTGATGCGCTGCAGCAAAAATTGTTGCGGTAAGACATCTGTGGCTCGCACGATACCCGCTTCCTGCCAACCAGCATCACTTTCTGCGTCATCCCAAAAGTTGAGTTCAGGAATGGCCAGGTCATCCACCAGAAAGCCTGGCCCACGCACAGCACCATCGGTCACATATTGGAAGCGCAGCCATATTTCCTGCCCGGCATAAGGGGTGAGATCGGCCGTTTCCTGCACCCAGGCTGGCGCAGTGCCGTTCCCACTTTGGCCGGTGTACCCGGGACCGAAGCTGTTGCCCTGGGGATTCTCACGGGTGGTAGAAGGGGTTTCTAGCAACTGCCACGTGCGCCCGTCATCTAGGGATACAGAAAGGTAAGCGTAATCCCACCCCTCTTCAATATCAAACCATGTCCAAAAGGTGAGGGTGGCGGTGGGCAGGCCGGTCAGGTCAAACGGCCGTGTCAGGTGCATATCAGACTCATCGGCCGGCAGGCTGGTGTACACATAGCCGCCGCTGTGCGCCGCCGTGTTCACCAACCGGGTCTGCTGTGTGCCGGTGAAGATGACGGTGACGGGTTGGTGGCTTTTTATCTGGTAATAGTCAGCGCCAAATTGATGCACGGCCGTCATTGCTTCTGCCGGGAAACGTGAGATCGTAGGGGTGGTTAAGGGAGGGATGGGCACGGTGTAAGGTGTCTGCTCGCCGGCGCCGGCCAGGTAAGTATCCGCCAGCCAGTCAGCAAACAGGTCTACGGCCGTTAGCCCTGCCCCTATTTCTGCCAGCACGGCATCTACCCCAGCCAGACCATTTTCGGGGTGACGCACCAATGCCTGGGTGGCAGCGGCCCCCCAACGCTCGTAAAAATAAAGAGCAAAGAGGTAGGCGGCGGCATAATGCCCGCCCACCACAGCCGGTTCCTGGCTCAGGTGTGTTAATGGCAGGTCGGTTTGGTTAACATAATCATTTGCTCTATCTGGCGTATAACCATTTAAGTGGGCCGCTAACTCCGCCAATCCCTCGTTTAACCAGCTGTCTTCGTTTTTATCGGTGTGCCAGTGGATAAGGTGCTGCAGCTCATGGGCAATGGTGCTGTAATAGGCATCTGTGCCTATTTTGACGTGATCCATGTTGACATAAAGCATCTCGCGCTGATTGGAATAAGGGTTCACGGCCGTGACCACTTCATCTGCCGAAGCATAATAAGCGGCGATGCCCTGGCCTATTCCCGTGGCATGCAAAATCGTGAGCCGGGGATCCCCATCGACCCCAGGCTGCCACTCGGTGCCAAAAAAGGCACGCGTGGTAGGTAATACCTCCTGCTCCAGGTGGTGAAAAGCGGCATAGGCCGCTTCTACGTTTATCCCTTTTTCACTTTCCACCCAAACCAACAACGCATCTGATTGGTATACCAGCCGGGCTTCAATCTGGCGGTTACGGCCGTCATCAAAATTCTGCATCCAAAACGGGGCCACCTGCCGCATCTGGTAGGCTAAGGGCGTTGCCTGAGCCAGCCGCGGAACATCTGTCCCCTGAAAGCCATTCACCAAAGCTACCATGTCCCGCTCAGGCGCTTCAGCCAGCACCAGGCTGGCCAGCGTTTCATAAGCGGCTGCGGGTGGCGCAGCCATGACCAATTCCGGTACAATCTGGCCAGACTCGCTAGCAAAGCCGGCACAGCCTGACAGGCAGGTGAGAAAAGAGAGTAAAATCAGGCAGACCCGACACCCTGACGCACTTTGCGGGTTAGTAATGGTTGTCATAGACAAGGATTATACCGGAGGAACGGCCGTTCTTCAGCAATCACCGGTTGCCGGACAGCGCTACCTCATCCCAAGGGTCAAGGAAAGGGATTATGAAATATGCCCACATCATCGGTTGGGGCAAATATGTTCCCAGCCGAGTTTTAACCAATCACGATCTGGAACGCATGATTAATACTTCTGACGAGTGGATCGCCCGGCGCACCGGCATCCGTGAGCGGCATATCGCTGACGCTCGAGAGACTACGGCTACCCTGGCTTTTGAGGCCGCGGCTCGTGCCCTGGTTGTCGCCGATTTGCACCCCTCACAGGTGGAGCTCATTATTGTGGCCACCTCTACGCCAGAATACATCTTCCCCTCCACAGCATGCCGGGTACAGGATTATCTGGGAGCCATCAAAGCGGGCGCATTTGACCTGAGCGCTGCCTGCTCCGGGTTTGTCTATGCGCTGGACATGGCAGCACAGGCCATTGCTACCGGTTCGGTGCGTAATGCTGTAGTCATCGGCGCGGAAACGATGTCCCGTGTGCTGGACTGGGAAGACCGCGGCACCTGTGTATTATTTGGGGATGGTGCAGGTGCGGTGGTGCTGAAGGGATCAGACATAGAAGGGGGCGTGTTGGCTTCTACACTGCGGTCTGATGGTTCCGGTGGTGATCTGCTCAGTTTGCCGGCCATTTACCATAATCCGGTACCCACTTTAGAACCGGAGTATTTCCATAACGGGCACAAACACAATACCATCACCATGGACGGCCGTCAGGTCTTCCGTTTTGCCACGCAGGTCATTGCCGATTCAGTTAACGAAACAATGCTTAAAGCAGGTCTGAGACTTGAAGATGTCAACCTGATCATCCCTCACCAGGCGAATACACGTATCATCGAGGCCGCCGCCAAGCGGCTGAAAGTGCCAGAAGAGCGATTTTATACCAACGTGCAACTGTTGGGGAACACCTCCGCCGCTTCCATTCCCATCGCTCTATGTGATGCTGTGAGTGACGGCCGTCTGCATCCGGATGATAATGTTATTTTTGTGGGTTTTGGCGGCGGGTTGACCTGGGCTGCTTCGGCGGTGAAGTGGAATGTCACCCCACCGACCGTATCACGACCCCGCCAGGAATGGCGCCGGGCGCGCTACGTGTATGCACGCGGCCGCTCCAAGATAAAGCGCTACGGTCGTCGCCTGGGCGCGTGGCTTGGCGGCTCACCCACACCAGATGCTAAAATGCGTGACATAAAAAAGAAGCCCTGACGGCCTTGGGTAAACCAGGAATGACCCCTTAAATGGCCCGGGCAATGTGCTGCAAAATCTCTTTTTCATTCACCACGCCCTCAATATGGACACGGCCGTTGACCACGGTATGGGGTAAATAGTTCACCGAATACCGCTCCACAATCACCGGGAATTGATCAGCCATGATCATAAACACACGCACATGGGGGCTTACCACAGCCATATTAAAAAGAGGCTGGGCCATGAGTGCCCCGGCTTCATTGTCTGCGGCCGTAATCACCTCTACCCGTACCTCTTTTTGCAACTTGCTCAATTGAATACGCGTCAGCGCCTCTGAGGTCATGCCGCGAAAAGAAACAGCCTGAACGGCGGCGATAAACGAGGTCATGGGGTAGCCATTGGGCAGGCCAATGAGGCGCACCCCCACATCCTTATATCCCTCTGGCGTGCCGTGCATAATACCCAACACCGGCCAGTAATCATAATTCACCCGGCGCGGCAAGGTCTGGGTGCTGATGCCATCAAAGTGGGCAGCCAAAACACGACACAGCCGGACCGCCTCTGCATCATGCGGAAAGGTTTCGTCTGCCCACACTACCAGATGGACAGGCTCTGGCAAATGGTCTAACAAAGCAGGCAACTGCGCCCAGGTTTCGCTGTCAAAAGGGTTTGTTGTTTCATTCATTGGTTCAGGCATGGCTCTTTTTATGTCATAACATGCAAGATGGCAACGTCATAGGCTTTGTCGTTTCTCCTGACAGACACGCTGGTTCATGCTTTGGGGGCTGCCCCCTGATACTACGGCCGCATATGGCTGTTCTCCGCGATCACCGGAATAACCAGTAAATTGCCCGGGTAGATGGTAGGATAACCGGTGTAATAGCAGCCATAGTTGTAACCACCATAGGGTGCAGTACCCAGAGGATAATACCAGGCATCATCATGGGCGTTATACCCATAACAACCGTAGTTGGCAAACATCAGCATATCCAGTGGAATTTTATACCGGCCGGCAATAGATAAAAGTGTGTCACCCTGTTGCACCGTGTAGTAGATAAGGCAGGGTGGGCCCACAGGGGTGCCGGCACTGCCCACATTTGGAATTGTCCACACCTCGCCGGCCATAATCCAGCCAGGATGCGGCAGGCGGTTGACCGCAGCTATTTCCTGTGGTGACGCACCATAACAGCGCGCAATCTGGTAAAGCCATTCCCGCTCCTGGACTGTGTGCTGCGTGGAAATGGAGGTGATTTCTGGAGCCGTACCGCCACTTTCTGTTATTTGTTCTGGTGAGGGCAGTGGTGTTGGTTCACTGACGATGCCCATATCGGTCGCCGGTTCGGTGAGGGGGGGCGGTTCGCTGGCGGTTTGCGTTTCGCCGGGCTGTGGTTGGGTTTCACTGACAAAAGCTGGGGCCACGGCATCAGTCGTAGTCTGTTCAGGTGCTGGCAGGGGTTCCTGATTGTTACGGCAGGCAGCCGTGGTCAGCATCATGACCAGCACTACCAACCACAAAAAAAACGGCTTTCGTTTCATGGGGTCCTCCTGTACTGCTTATGTGCAGATAACATTATGTCACTCTAATAGGTTATACGATAACATGAAAATGTCAATCTAGCGAACATCAGCACATCAGCAGCAAACAGCATCAGTCAACAGAGCTGTGCTTAACCCTGACCTATTGACTGATGCTGCGCCCTCATGACCCACACAGGGGGCTTCAGCTGCTACACCGTTTCACCAAAAATAACACTTTGGTAGGGGCGGCCCTTGTGGTCGCCTTGCCTCCACTTCTAAGACGGTGCAATTAGTTTTTACCCAAATGCTGTTTAAGGAACTGTTTGACAACGTGTACTGGCACAGCCAGGCCCACAAGGGGGCCAGAAATCATGGTATTGATGCCTACCAAACGGCCGTGTCCATCTACCAGGGGTCCCCCCGAATGACCTGGCCGCAATTGTATGCCCACCTGAATCATCTCCACACTGGCGCCATTCCATTCCAGAGGCACACCTACATCAATCACAGATCCGGCACAGGCTGCCCCTACCACACCCCAGGGGTGACCGACAGCAATGACCCAGTCCCCGGCTTGCAAATCTGTAGAGCGCCCAGGGGCAATGGTGGGCAGTTCGCTGGCGTTAATGGACAGGGCGGCCAGGTCCACCTTTTCATCGTAAGCCAGCAGCTGGGAAGCAAACGTACGGCCGTCACCCAATGTCACCTGGGGCGCATGGCGCTGCACTACATGAGCATTGGTCAGGATCAGACCATCAGCATGCCAGATGGTGCCGGCGCCGCTGCCGCGATGCCCATTGGTGAGCCGCACCAGACTTTGCTGCACCTGCTGGATAACAGCCGTCATCTCAGCATTGAGGGTTTGTACAAGTTGATTCATGGCGTACAGGCTTACTCCTTTACGGCCGTTTAGGAACGCTCCCCGATCGTTATGTCTATCGTTTGCACCTGACCACCACGCACAATTTTGGCCGGCACGGCCGTGCCCACCCGGTCACCGCTTAACAAAGCCAACAGGTCATCATGGTTTTGCACCACTTCGTTGGCCAGGGCCACGATCGTGTCACCTAACGTCAGGCCGCCCTTCTCAGCCGGGCTGTCTTTTTCCACTTCAATCACCAGCAGGCCGCGTTTTTGGCCCAGTTCAGCACGCAGCGCATCTGGCAAATGCACCCGCTGTGTGCTGACGCCCAGAAAACCACGCCGCACACGGCCGTGGGCCAGCAGGGTATCCGCCACCCGCGCCAGTGTCATCGTCGGCAATGCCAGGCTGACCCCTCGGGCCAGCGCCGACGTGTTCAGACCCACCAGAGTGCCGTCTGCCCCCACCAGCGGCCCGCCAGAAAAACCGGGGTACATCACCAGGTCTGTCTGCAAGTAGCGGTCAATCAGGCCGCCGTGACCGGTACGCCAACTGTCACCCAAGGCACTCACAATACCTAATGTAGCCTGCACCGTGTGCCCCGGCCGGCCCAAAGCCAGCACCAGGTTGCCCACGCCTAATGTCTGTTTATTCGCTTCTGTCAACGGCTGCAGTGTAGCCGATGTGCGCAGCACAGCCAGGTCAGTGCTGGGATCACGGCCCACCAGCGCGGCTTCTACGGTGTGGCCGTCAGCCAGGCCCACGGTGATCCCTTCGTCACGTGTGACAACGTGGTTGGCTGTCACAATCACCCCATCGGCAGACCAGACGATACCACTGGCCGGTAGCCGCCGCCGGGCTTCAACACGTACCACACTGGCCCCGGCATTTTTTACGGTCTCCGCCAGGGCGCTAGAAAGTTCAGATAAGACGTTACTCATGGGATATGCTCCTTATAATGGTTAACGATTAATGATTCATGGAGATTGTAAGGGCTAAAGGGGCGGCAGCCTATTGGCCGTTGTATGGGGGCCTACCTGGAAAAATGGGTAGTACCAGTAATCAGAAGTCAGTAACCAGTTTTCAGTAGACTATTTCCAGAGATAGGCCAGCACTGATTACTGTACACTGATTACTGAAAACTGATTACTGAAAACTGATGGTAGGACTTTCACCATTCAGGCCGCTGAATAGTGACCGACTGAACAGTGGACAGTGGACTACAGGAGAATCAACCCCAACCGGGTGGCCCGCACCACTGCTTCGGTGCGGCTTTGGGCACCTAATTTGCTCATGAGTGCGTTGACATGGAATTTGACAGTGTGGTCACTGATGTGAAGCTGCTGGGCAATAGCTTTGTTGGTTAACCCCTCTGCCACCAACTGCAGCACTTCCCTTTCGCGGGGGGTGAGCGGTTCTACGACCATATCACCAGCGAACCCTTCTTCGCTAACCGGTAACAAAACGCCCATCAGGTCAGGATCAAGCACCACCAACCCCTGCACGGCCGCGTGGACGGCCGTGATCAACCGCGCTACATCAGCCTTACGTGCCAGAATGGCCCGGACGCCAGCCGCCCACACACGCAGCACTTCGGCGCCATCGGGCAGCAGCGCCACCACGGGCAGCCCTGAATCAGCAATGGCAAGCAAATGGGCGGGGGGCTCCCAACCCACATCCCAGATAATCACATCAGGCGCATCGGCATCTGCCAATTCATCGGCCAGATCAACACCACTCACCTGCCCCACTATCTGGCACGCTGGTTCACTGGCCAACAATAACGCCAGACCCGCTCGCGCAAACGGATCATCGGCCACGATCAGAATTTCAAGGGCATTGCTGGGGTCTGTAAACAAATCATCCATTTATCTTCGTGCCCAGATAACGGCCGTGTCATCCCCATAAATCTGTTCCCAGGCTGCCGCCTGCGCCAGCCAGGCCGCCAGCGGGGTGGCCGGCGGGATGATGATCCACTGGACATCATACTGCTCTAATTTCTCTTCCCAGCCTGACTCAGCATTGGCGATGCTTATGAATTCACGCGTCAGTGTTTCGCCGTAAAAGTCGGTCTGGGCATCAATAAACACTGTTTTTTCCGGCCACAGACGGTACAGCAAATAACCACCCCAGTGGAACTCATTGAACATGGCCCCTGGTGGCAGGTCGGCAGCCACGGCGTCGATTGCCGCTACGGGAAAGCGGTGCGGATCAATGGTATTCCCCATCTGAAATACATCCAGTTTAGCGCCAGATGCCTGCCAGCCGATCAGAGCGGCGGTGGCAACAACCGCCCACATCCACCCCCAGGAACGGCGGGCGATGGCATCAGTACCAGTAAGGAAATGGCCGAGACGGGGCCAGGCTTCATGCAGCCAGGCGTCTGCTTTCGGCGCCAGCAGCACCACCGCCACCAGCCCATACAGCGGAATATTCCGCGCCGAGTATAGGGCAAAAGCGGTCCAGGTGACAAGCATTATCACGGCCGTCCGGCTCAGGCGGTACCCGGCCCACCAGCCAAGCGCCAGCGACCCCAGCAGCAGGGCGGCAAAAGGCCAGGTGCTGTAGGTGTGGAAGTTAGGGCTGCGGTATTCGTTGGTCAGATCGACCAGGAAATCTTCTTGCAGATAGCTAAAGCTGTTTTGCAGCAGGGCCGTGCCTACCGGATTCAACAAGGAAACGGCCATGAGCAGCACCAGCGTGGTAAACAAAACGCGTGACGGCCGTTTTTGTTTTTCCAGAACCGCCCCCAGCGCATACAGCAGCACTAACACCAGCCCGGAGATAAAGGCACCATGGGTGTTGGCCCAGAGGATCATTAAAGGCAGCAGCCAGAGCAGAACCCGTGGCTTGTGGCACCGGCGGTAAGTTTCTAGAATGAACAGGGCCATGGCGAAAAAAAGCAGGGTAAAGAGATGAGGCCGGGTGAGCATATGGATGGCGCCGACGGCAGAGGCGAAGAGGCCGCCAGTCAGGGCTATAAAGGCAGACACGTCGCTGCGCTGCAAGGTGATGGTGGTAAGGGTATAGGTGGTGGCGATGATCACGGCCGTGAGCCAGGCAATGCCGTTGAGACCAGCGGCACGATGAGCCAGGGCAAAGAAGAGCTGGCTCATCCACTCATGGGGCACCATGAATGCCCCCGGCCGCGTGTGCGAAAAGAGGTCCATCGTGGGGATGTGGGCAGTCTCTACGATATAGGTTCCCAGCGTAATATGCCGGCCCAAGTCGCCATCGCCGTTAAGCATTTGGGGCATAAAGATCAGGCTCATCCAGAAGACAAGGATAAATACCCAAACCCCGACAGAAGGTAAAAGCCAATGGAGGCCGCGGGGAGGATTCTCATTCATGAGGAACGCTTACTCCTTAGATGGAAGGGTGGGGAAGGTGGGAAAGAACCCCAAAAAGGCCAGCGTCATGACAAAACCCACATAGTTATCCTGGAAAAAACGGGAGACAAAACCGAGGGTAAAAATAAAAAAACTGGCGGCCAAAAACATCGCCGCCAGGGTACGCTGTTTCCATTGATAATACAGGCACAACCCGAACGCTGGTAAGCCCAATAGAAGCTGCCACTGCCAGAAGGGATACGTGGCTGCTTCCGACTCGATAACGCCGAACACAATCAACAACCGGCCCAGCGTGTAACCGCGAATGGGGTAATTAAGGCTGCTGGCACTGCCGCTGGCGTAGGCAAAGGTGTCATCTACAAACGCGGGCAAGTTCCACAAGGCAAACGGCCCGATGATCAGGATCATGACGAGGGCAATGAGGACCACGGCCGTAGCCGTTTGTCGCCAGCGTTTGGACGGTGGTGCCGCCAGAAACATGGCTAACAAAAAAAAGGGGGCTACCAGCCAGGCACTTTGTTTCATGGTACAGGTAAGCCCAAAGAGAATGGCCGCGGCATGGGGATGCCTCTTGTGCAGGAAGATAACAGAGGCTAATAAACCACATACAACGATGATATCATTCATGCCTACAGATACGGGCAATGAGAACCAGGGATTTAAACATATGCCTGCGATGAGCGCTAATTTATGGGTTGGTTTTGTCACGATGGTGGGCAAAAGAAAGACCAGGCAAATGAAAGCCAGTAAATAAAGCAAGCGCTGATCATAAAATCCAACAAGGGCCGTGGTCATGCTTTGAAATGGCATTGACACCAGCAGCAAGCCAGGTAAATAGACAAGATGCTCTACTGCTGGATTTTCATATACTATAGGGCCCATTATCAACATTCGAGGATCTTCATAAGTATTTACATAAGGGTTTTCCCTGTTGGCAAGATAATCCAACGCCAGTTCCACCTGATAGGCACCATCATGAAACTGCAAATAAGCTTCGAGCATTTCACTTTGCCCGGCATCTGCCTGTAACCGGGATTGAATGTTTTGGATCGTAATAGCGATGGGGGTAATGAGTATGATCAGAAAAAGCAGCACGAGCCTGAGCAAAAAGAGGATTCGCTCAGGCCCTATCCTATCAGGTAATTGCTCGAGATCTGACAAGGGGCGCCAAATAGTGAACGCCATATACAATAACAGCAGTATCACCAAAAAATAATCACCCCGAGAAAAAAGCTCAATCTGGGCCGGAATCAGCACGAGTAAGAGAAGGAGATCAATCGGGGGATCATATTTCATATTTGGGCCTAGAAGGGCATCCGTGACATAGTGATCGGAATCCCGAATTTCACCAAGTTCTTGATTTTCTTGCTTGAGCTGTTCTTCTTTGTGCCGTAACTCTTTCATGGCTTTCGTTTATATCACAGGTTTTGTCCCTGTACAGCTACGAAAAACAACTTGCTCGATCCCCTGCAGATTACAATAAATCTAGCAAGGCGAACTGATTTTTTATGCAAGCCTACTACTTTAGTGCTATTGATTCCATTCTTGGGCAATGTTACACTGTGGCCATCTTATCAATATCTTTATCTCAGAGGAGGTATTTAGCAATGTTATTTTTACACCGTGAAGATGGGCAAGGTTTGGTAGAGTACGCACTGGTCCTGGTACTGGTTGCTGTTGTGGTTATCGCCATTTTGACCTTGCTCGGCCCGCAGATTGGTAACGTGTTCAGCCGCATCACCAACGGTCTGCAATAAGTTCACTACCGATCTCATCATTGTTGTAGCCCTACCCTGTGGTAGGGCTATTTTTTTTGCCCGTTGGCTGTCTCTCTGGTAGATTTAGCCTAAGACAACGCCAACAAAGACGCTCCCCTTCACCAATTCTCCTGCGCCTTTGTAAAACAGGTAAACAACATGACCTCACAAACCGCCGTGGCCTCTGCACGCGAGCGTCTCACCATCATTTTATTCGCCGGGCAAAGCCTGTTTTCCGCCGCCCTTATTGCTACTTTTACGCTTATGGCCATTGTGGCCGCCGATTTGAGTGGGAGTGATAAATGGGCGGGGCTGCCCAGTACGTTAACCTTGCTAGGGCGGGCGGCAGCCGCTTACCCTATTGGCCTGCTGCTTGACCGGGCGGGGCGACGCATTGGCTTGTCGGCCGGGTTTGGTTTGGGGATGGCCGGCTGCCTAACGGCCGTTTTTGCTATTGGTATTGGCTCATTTCAGCTCTTTTGTGTGGGTACTATCCTACTGGGCATGGGGCGGGCGGCAAATGATCAAAGCCGGTATGTAGCCGCGGAAATCCACGTTGCTGACAAACGCGCCAAAGTCATCGGCCTGCTTGTCTTTGCCGGTACGGTGGGCGCCATCCTTGGGCCCGCCTTAGTGGCACCATCCCAGACAGCAGCCCACTCGCTAGGGCTGCAGGGGGACACCGGCCCGTTTCTAGCGGGTGTTGGGTTATATGCCCTGGGTTTACTGATAACAATGCTCTTTCTGTACCCAGACCCTAAAGCGATCAGTGAAGTGGTGGAAGCCACCGAACAGGCTATCTCCATGACGGCGCTGGCGCCGGCACGGCCGTTACGGCATATCTTGTCACAACCGGCCGTCATCCTGGCGATAGCGGCTATGACCATAGGCCAACTGGTGATGGCATTGTTGATGGTCATCACGCCGCTGCATATGGACCACCACGAACATGGCACCCAGGCCATCTCTTTTGTCATCACGGCGCATACGTTTGGCATGTTTGCTTTATCAGGGGTCACAGGGTGGATGATTGACCGGTACGGCCGTGTCCCCCTGATTATTGGCGGCGCCTTTATCCTGATCACTGCCTGTCTGCTGGCCCCCCTCTCTACGGCCGTAGGGCCGCTGGCCCTGGCGCTCTTTTTACTGGGGCTGGGGTGGAATTTCTGCTTTATTGCTGGTTCTTCTTTACTGGCTGACTCACTGGCGGCCAGTGAGCGCGCCCGTACACAGGGGATCAGCGAGATGATGGTAGCCCTGGCAGCGGGCGCGGCCGGGTTAGCCACCGGCTATTTATTTGAGCAGGCCGGGTTGACGGCCGTAGGCGCGGCCGGCCTGGCTTTTGCGCTGGCTCTGTTTGGCTTCCTGGCACATTACGCCATGTTTACAAAGGTATGGCGGCGACAGCATTCCGTGAGCACTCTTCGGTAGAGCGTATTCAGGAAGCGTTTACCCGCTTAATTTTTGACAACCGTTATGGTGTAACTGGCCGGCTCATAGGCAAACTCTTCCAACCAGATCAGATAGAGACCTGTTTCAGGCAGCGTAAAATCTATGATTTCCTCTTCCACATATTCCAGAACATCCCCATTATCATCTTCCATTAAATCTGCATCTTTGTCATACAAAGAAATGAGCAGCAATCCACTACCATTGGCCGTGGTAAGAATATCCACCACATCACCTGCCTGCCCATAAAAATACCAGAAATGACGATGGTCCGCCGCGATTGCATCCTGGCGCATACTACCGTACGGCAAAATGCCGCGTGAATACAGCACAATCTCCGGTTCGTTGCCCACAATTGTTATAAAATAATGGCCCTCAGCCCCGTTGACATCATAAACCTGAATGATGTATGTGCCGTCTGGGTCTACCACCAGGCCCCGGACTTCTTCAAGTTGGCCCGCTGGGGCGTTGTTTTGTTCCAGTAGAAGCGTGTCTGTCTCATCATAAACAGCCACAGCCAGGTTCATGGTGGGTTCAGCGGCAATGCCAATGGTAATTAAGTCGCTGGCTGTCAGGGTAATGGTCCAGTTCTGTTTCTGCCAGGCCCCCATCCTTTCCAAACCATACATAGATTCGTCTGGATTAAGCGGGTCAACTTCGACAATGGTATAAACACCCGGCTGCGCCGTGGGGGTAGGTGGGCCAGGGGTGCCGGTTACCCCTGGGGGTGGGGTTCCACCTGGAGACGGGGTTCCCCCCGGCTGGCCGGTTATGGTAGCCGTAGCTTCCTGACCACTTTCATCTCTGGTAGGTGTAGGTGTAGCTGCCACGGGCGGTTCCTGCCCTCCCAGGTCCGGTGTGGCGCTGTCGGTTGGTGGCGGGTAGGGAGAGGTGTCAGGGTCGCCGGTTTCAGTGCCGGGCACAGGAAACGTTGGGGTGAGTGGTTCCGGCACCACGGCCGTGGCCACCTCTTCACTTTCTGGCGTGCCTGTTTCGCCACCCTCCTCTCCTTCTATGGGTAGACCATCTGTAACCGTACCAGCCGGGGTCAGGGGGTAACGGGCCAATTGTGCCGGGGATACTAGTTCTGTTACCCTTAAGTACCAGACCTGGCGCGGTACGGCTTGTTTTCCACAACCCACTGGTCCCTCCCAATACAGCCAATACCCATTGACTGTTAATGGTGTCCCTTGGGCCACCAGAGCCCGCAGCTGTGTGTCTAAGCCGCCTATAGCAACGATGATTTCTTCACTTCCCACAGCGGCCGTGGCCATGACCTTGGTGGCTGCCCCTTCCGTAGTAGCTGCTTCAGTGGCCGCTGCTTCAGTGACCGCTGCTTCAGTGGCCGCTGCCTTTTCAACCAGTGCCCAGTTAGCCGGGCCAGGGTGGGGCTCCTGACGGCACACCAGCAAAGGCAGCCGTTTATAGCCACCGGAAAGTTGTAAAAATCGGCCGGCGTAAGCTTCCGGTTCGGCCATCAATTCAGACAAGGCCACGGCCGTCGGCTGCCCGGCTTTAAAAACAGAGGCGGCCGTTTCCCCAAAACCAAACGGCGTGGGCGTGGTTGTGACTTCTTCCCGGCCACAGGCAACCAGAAAAAGAGAGCATATCAGAAAAATGAGAAAAAACCGTTTTATCATAAAAATTCGCCTATCAGGCTGCTTAAGTGGCTATTATAATACCGCAGTTGGACGAACAGAAATAGATAAAGGCAACTATTAAGGATAAACTGATGCATTATGAAGACCCCATTTATGGGCCTGTTACCATGACTGAACCGGTGTTGAATGCTTTGTTAGACACGGCCGTGATGCAGCGGCTCAAAGGCATTATGCAGCATGGCATCACCGGCCTGCTTGGCATTACCGAACCCATTACCCGTTTTGATCATTCTGTGGGCGTTATGCTGTTAGTACGGCGGTTGGGCGGTTCGTTGACCGAGCAAATTGCCGCTTTGCTGCACGATGTCAGCCACACGGCCTTCAGCCATGTGATTGATTATGTGGTAGACGGCCACGACGACCAAAGCTACCATGAGGAGATGAAAGAGCCTTACCTGGCCGGCAGCGAACTGCCCCACGTATTGGCCCACTTTGGGTATGATTGGCGTGCTTTTTTACATGAAGATGCTTACCCATTGCTGGAGCAGCCTTCACCCCGTCTGTGTGCTGATCGGCTGGATTATTTCTTACGCGATGCACGCGGTTTGGGGCTGGCCAACGAGGCGGAGATCACATGGGTGTTAGAGAGCCTGGTGGTAGTCAACGGCCGTGTGGCCACCCATACTCTACCCGCCGCCCAATGGCTGGCTTACACCTTCATAAGGGCCGATGACGCCAGTTGGGCTAATTTCCGTGAAGTAGGCTTATACGAAGTTACCGCCCGGGCCATCCGTGCTGGCCTGGCGGCAGGCACCATCACAAAAGCCGACTTTTGGCTAACTGACAAACCCTTTTGGGCAAAATTACGGGCCGGCCAGAATGCAGAGTTACAGCGATGGCTGGCGCTCATTTCTCCCCAAACCCACTTTGTCTGGGATGCAGCCAACCCTACGTTTTGTGTTAGCACCAAACTGCGGGCCATTGATCCCGATGTGCTGACACATGGACAGCTTCAACCCCTATCAGCGCTAGATGCTGACTTCGCCCGTCATCGCGCCGATTACCTGAACCGCAAACAGGGCAAATGGCCTATGCGGGTGGTGTAACACTGCCCGGAGATGGTCAATCTCCGGGCAGTGCCTATATTGTCTGGGTTATGGGGTGCTGAGCGCCTGCAATGACCAGTCATCCAGAAACCAGCCGTTGTTGTTGTTCACGTAACGGTTAAGAAAGTCTGCCCCCAGGCGCACAGAGGCCGGCTCTTCCAGGGTAAAGTCATAGGTCAGTGTGTTTTTCATGCCAGGCGTAACGGCCGTCCAACTGCTGCCACCGCCATTTTGAATAAAACGCACCTCGGCCGCCAGCGGATCTGTGGCCCACACTTTCTGCCCACCGCTGTAAATGGAGACAGTGTCCGGGAAGAAGCTAATAGTAAAGCGGTATGCCCCGGCAGGCAGGGTCAGATCGGTAAACACGGCAAAGTGTGTAGGCGCGCCGCCTTTAAAGATTTTGATGGTTTTTTGGCCATTAAACACAAACAGGTCATGTTCTTTAGCCGGTAAGTTGGCTTTAGAGACCACACGCACTTCCGGGCGCAAGAAGCGATCATCTGTTTCCGGTGTGAAAGTGTTTGAACCTTCATCAATGGCTAAAGACCAGCCTTCCGCCATCTGCCACTCTGAAACGCCATTAAAAAAGTACCATTCGCCTTCAAATGAAGGGTTTGGCAGCAAGTTTGCGCCAACGGGTACGGCCGGTTGGGGTGGTGTTTCCGGTTGTGGGGGGCTTTCGGGTGCCAAAACGGGGATGATATTGGCCACAATCTCGCCATTCCAGCCGGGGATGGTTAATTGTTGACCGATGGCGATCAAACTGCCGCGGGTCAGATTATTGGCGGCCATGATCTCACTCAGGGCCACACCCGTTTTAGCGGCAATGATGGACAGATTATCACCAGATTGAACGGTATACACAGTGTTGGTGGCCGGTGGGGCGGGGGTTTCAGCCGGTAAGGCAGTGGCTTCCACGGCCGCCGGTGGCACTCCTTCACTGGTAGGGGGCACGGCCGTGGGGGTGGCCACTACTTCTATCAGGCGGGTGACTTCCACTGGCACTTCAATATTGACGGCCTGGGCGACTATACGTGTAACCTCAACGGTGACCGGTACTTCCTGGCTAACCAGCCGGGTCACCTCGACGGTTTGCGGCTCAGGGGAGCAGCCCCCCAGGCCCACAGCCAGGGCAGCGAATATGAGGATAAGATGACGTGGTTTCATAGCGTATTGTTAAGAATTCTCCTTCTCTCTTCGTTTGTTTTGGATTTTTAAACCACAAACTTTGTTGCCAGACAGCAAACCGCGAATTTTACCAGGATTTACCCGGGCGCCACTTTTTCACGGCCGTCTATCTCATTCTCTCACCATCTACCAACACATCAGGCAGGCACTGTTTGTTTGCGCTTTAATTCACAAGGTTAGCTTAATAATTTAACCAACCACACCAGATCAGTTGATACATCAAAACCAAGAGGTTATAATCTAGTAAATTATCACAACTCGATTCAAGAATATGGTTTCACTATGGAAATTCAACTAGATGACGTCGATCGGGTTTTGCTGGCCTCTTTACAAAGCGATGCCCGCATGACCAACACAGAGCTGGCCCGGCGTGTGGACCTCTCCCCACCTGGGTTGCAAAAACGGCTGCGCAAGCTGGAGGAATCTGGCGTGATTGAGCAGTACGTCACCCTGGTGAACCGGGAATCGTTGGGCTTTGATATGCTCTGTTTTGTGCAGGTAACACTGCAGCGGCACGAGCCAACGGCCGTCTCTAACTTCCGTGAAGCTGTGCAGCACATGCCCGAAGTGTTGGAATGTTACCACCTGACAGGCGAGTATGATTACCTGCTTAAAGTGGTGCTGCGCAACCGCCGTCATCTGGAAAAATTCTTATTGGAAACGCTGACACCCGTTCCCGGCATGGACAAAATTCGCACCAGCCTGGTATTGAGCGAGCTTAAAACGACCACGGCCGTGCCGCTCAACGGTATCATTGAGTGATCATCTCATCACACATGAACAAAACACGAGGAATACCATGACAGCCGAACACCCCCTGAACCAGGATATCTCCTTAGCCGATTGGACCTACACCATGAGCCGTTCTGTCTTGCGGCAGATGATCGGCGTTGTTTCCCAGCCGGGTATTCTTTCTTTTGCCGGTGGCTTGCCCGCCCCGGAACTGTTTCCCGCGGCTGATTACGCCGCCGCCATCACTCACGTATTGGCCACAGACCCCAAAGCGCTGCAATATGGCCTGCCTTTTGCGCCCCTAAAACAGCATATTGTGCAGTTAATGGCCCAGCGTGGCATAACCTGCACGACCGAACAAATTTTCCTGACCACCGGCGCCCAACAAGGGCTGGATGTGTTGGCCCGCCTGCTGCTGAACCCCGGTGGCCAGGTGATGTTTGAAGAAGTGGTTTACACGGGGATACAGCAAGTGGTCGCCCCCTTTCAGCCCCATATACTTACCATTTCCACAGACCTGGCTCAGGGGATGGCGGTGCATGAGGTAGAGGCCCATCTGGCAAACGGAGCGCGCCCGGCCTTCTTGTATGCCATACCTGATGCCCACAACCCTCTGGGGGTAAGTATGAGCCAGGCACGGCGCCAACAACTGGTGGCGTTAGCCGTGCATTACAACATCCCCCTTATTGAAGATGATCCCTACGGTCTTTTGCAATATGATGCCCCCATCATGCCACCGCTGCGGGCACTCAATGATTCGCACGTCCTTTATGTAGGATCATTCAGCAAGATTTTGGCACCGGCGCTGCGGCTGGGTTGGATAGTAGCGCCGGAAGCGCTCATGCCAAAACTGGCGGTAGCCAAAGAAGCCAGCGACCTGGAATCATCGGCGTTGACCCAGCGAGCGGTGTCTGCTTACATGGATGCCGGGTATTTACCGGGGCACGTTGAGCAGCTACGGGTGGCCTACGGCCATCGCCGAGACGCCATGCTGGCCGCCCTCTGTAACTACTTCCCGGCTGAAGCCCGGTGGACAGTACCCAAAGGGGGCATGTTTATTTGGGTAACCCTGCCGGCGGAAGTTGATGCCGCCGCCTTGCTGCACACGGCCGTGGCACAGGAACAGGTGGCTTTTATCCCTGGTCATGCCTTTGCTGTGCCCGGTCATAATGTCCATAACTGCTTACGCCTTAACTTCTCTAACTGTTCAGTAGAAATCATCGACGAAGGCATTAAACGCCTGGCAAACGTTATCAATAGTATAAGAAAAATGAATCTAGAATTATGTGATCATCTCATGCCGCAGTATGCTACGCCATAATTCACAACTCACTATTTCTTGAGGAGGTTTCCCACAATGTCTGAAGATTTTCTCCCCATTAAAGGTATGGACCACGTAGAGTTTTACGTGGGCAATGCCAAACAAGCAGCCCATTATTACCGCACCGGTTTCGGCTTTACCAATACCGCTTATAGCGGCCTGGAGACTGGCAACCGTGAAGCAGCATCTTACGTCATGGAGCAGGGCAAGATTCGTCTGGTACTCACCAGTGCACTGGGCCCAGATCATCCCATCAGCCGCCACTGCTACCTGCATGGCGACGGCGTTGGTGTCATTGCTCTGGAAGTGCCTGACGCCGCCAGCGCCTATGCTGAATCTACCAAACGTGGGGCCACGGGGGCTGTCGCCCCCACCCAGATAGAGGATGATCATGGGCTCTTTCGGTTTGCGGCCATTCGCTGTTACGGTGACACCCTTATTAAGTTTGTAGACCGCTCTGGCTACACCGGTCCCTTTGCTCCAGGGTATACGGCCAGGAATGGCGCAGGGCACAATGGGCGCCATAAGGGGGTTGGCCTGGCCGCCATTGACCATATGGTAGGCAATGTCGAATTGGGGGCCATGAACCGTTGGGTTCAGTTTTTTGCAGAGGCTATGGGCTTCAGCCAACTTTTACATTTTGATGACAAAGACATCTCTACAGAATATTCCGCCCTTATGTCTAAAGTGATGCAAAATGGCAACGGCAAGGTCAAGTTTCCCATCAATGAACCGGCCGAAGGCAAAAAGAAGTCCCAGATTCAAGAGTACCTGGATTATTACTACGGCCCTGGTGTGCAACATATTGCCTGTGCCACCGGCAACATCATTGAAACCGTCACCCAGTTACATGAAAACGGCATCGAATTCCTGCGGGTACCCACGACCTATTATGATATGCTGGAAGCGCGGGTAGGCCAGATCAATGAACCCATAGACAAGTTGGCGGAACTAGGCATTCTGGTAGACCGTGATGAAGAAGGCTACCTGTTACAAATCTTTACCAAACCCGTGGAAGACCGCCCCACTGTTTTTTATGAAATCATCGAGCGGCACGGTTCTCGCGGCTTTGGCAAAGGTAACTTTAAAGCCCTCTTTGAGTCTATTGAACGAGAACAATCTCGACGGGGGAATCTCTAATAGGAAGGCCAACATGACATACTATTACACATTGGGGAAGATACCACCCAAACGGCATGTGCAGTTCCGGCAGGAAGATGGGTCACTTTATCATGAAGAGGTGATGGGCATTCACGGTTTTGCCGGGATTCAATCCATTTTATATCACATCCACCCACCCACGGCCGTGCGCCAAATTGAACAAGGCACACCCACTTGTATTGACTACATAGACGGGCACCCTTTAAAGCACCGTCACCTAAAGTCAGCCACTGTACCGGTGGGCGGGGATGCCATCGACGGCCGTGTTCCCCTTATGGGCAACCACGATGTTGTCCTCTATATCGCCCGGCCTGACAAGCCCATGACATACTGGTACAAATTTGCCCACGGTGATGATGTTCTTTTTATCCATGACGGCACGGGCATTCTGGAAACCCAGTTCGGGCAGCTGCCCTACCACCCTGGCGACTACCTGGTCATCCCTACCGGGGTCATCTGGCGGCTGTTACCTGACGCCGGTGTAGAACAGCGGATGCTCGTGGTGGAATCTTACGGCCATGTCACGCCACCCAAACGTTACCTGAACAACTACGGCCAATTTCTGGAACATTCCCCTTACTGTGAACGGGACATTCGTACACCAGAAAAGCTGATCACCTATCATGAAAAAGGTGAGTTTGAAATTCGCGTCAAGGCACGGGAGGTGATCACCCACTTTATTTACAACCACCACCCCTTGGACGTGGTAGGTTGGGACGGACACCTGTGGCCTTTTGCCTTTAACATTGCCGATTTTGAGCCGATCACGGGGCGCATTCACCAACCCCCACCCGTTCACCAAACATTTGACGGGCCGGGCTATGTGTTATGCTCCTTTGTGCCCCGCCTGTTTGATTACCATCCCCAGGCCATTCCGGCACCATACAATCACTCCAATGTAGATTCTGACGAGGTGTTGTACTATGTAGAAGGCAACTTTATGTCACGTAAGGGGATCGAACGGGCCTCTCTGACCATTCACCCCAACGGCATTCCCCACGGCCCCCACCCCGGCACATACGAAGGCTCCATTGGTAAAAAGGAAACCCACGAACTGGCAGTGATGGTAGACACATTTAAGCCCTTAAAATTGACACGACAGGCGCTGGAATTAGAAGATGCACAGTACGCCTATAGTTGGCTGCCTAATCAGTAAGCAGTGTTCAGTAGCCAGTGTTCAGTGACCAGTTATCTGCATACTGATCACTGAACACTGATCACTGACTACTGACTACTGACTACTGGATCGCAATGATCATTAACCCCCAAGACCTAAACAATAAAGACCGTTACAAACTTATCATTGGCTCCATTGTGCCCCGGCCTATTGCCTGGGTAAGCACCATGGATCAAGAGGGCCGTCTAAACCTGGCCCCCTTTAGCTATTTCACGGCCGTGGCTACAGACCCCCTGACGCTTATCTTTTGTCCCGGTTGGAGCAGCGTACGTGGACGTATGAAAGACACACTGCACAACATCCGTGCCGTGCCAGAATTTGTCATCAACATCGTCAATGAAGACACCAAAGAGGCCATGAACCTGACGGCCACCGAGTTTGAAGCGGGCGTCAACGAGTTTGAATGGGCCGGGGTAACGCCCGCTCCCAGCCAGGTGGTGCAGGTGCCACGGGTCGCGGAAGCGCCGATCGCTTTTGAGTGCCGCTTGCAGCAAATTGTGGTGGTGAAAGAAGGGCCGGGCGGCGGCGCGGCCGTCTTTGGTGAAGTGCACGCTATTTATGTGCGTGATGATGTGCTGGACAACGGCCGTATCCTCCCAGAAGTGCTGCAGCCCATTGGCCGCCTGGCCGGCGCCACCTACGCCCACATTGATAACTTGTTTGAAATGCCTCGTGTCCCACCACCAGACCAGCCCAAGGTTCCGTCTGCTGCAGAATGATGCCGGACAATAGTTAGGCACGGCCGTCTGTGGTAAAAGGCAGTATGCTGTTTTAATTGATAGAGCGGCCAGAAGCCCTGCCGGTCTTCCGATTATGCCACCTCCTGTTGCACTATCTGGGCGATCAACGTCATTAGCTTTTCTATATTAGGCGGCTTCATAAAAAAGCCCTTTAACCCTTCGGCCATCAACACTTGTATGAGTTCTGCTTCCATTGGATGCCCACTCAATATAAGCATAGGCACCCTCAGGCCCCGCTGCTGCATGGCCCGAAACAATTTATCGCCGCTCATCTCAGGCATAACCATATCGCTTAATACAATCGCAATGTTGGCAGCAGGTTCCTCTAATATGGCCAGTGCCTCTACCCCATTGACGGCCGTGCGTGTCGTATAGTTCATCCCTTCCAAAGAACTTACCAAAGCTTGCCGCAATGAAGTATTGTCTTCCACGATCAGAACGATCTCCCCGTGGCCTCCTGGCACCTTTTCAGCTTGTCGTGCATGGTCAGCGTTGCCTGTCATGGCAGCCGCGGGCAAATAAATCATAAAGGCCGAACCCTGCCCTACGATGGTATGTACATGAATGTACCCATGATGTTGTCTAACGATGCCGTAAACCTGGGCTAATCCCAGCCCGGTACCTTCACCCGGCTCTCTGGTGGTGAAGAAGGGCTCAAAAATGTGGGGCAGTACCTCAGGTTGTATACCGACGCCAGTGTCCTGAACTGTTATCTGAACCCACTCTCCGGCCGGCATTTCAGGTAAGGGCGTATCTGCTGCATTCACAAAATGGCGCCGCTCCAGCCGGATAAATAGTTGACCGCCATCTGGCATGACGTCACGGGCATTTAAGACCAGGTTTATAATCACCTGCTGAAGGCGGTTCTGGTCAACCTGGACAACACCGTCATTAGTGAGAACACTTAGCTCTGTCCGTATGCTTTCTGGAATGAGGCGGTTGAGCATCTGCACCTGATCTTGTAGAAAAGACGCTAAATCAAGTGGTTTACGATGGATGATGGCCCGACCACCAAAATCTAGAACCTGCTGCACCAGGGTAGCCGCATGCTCGGCTTGCTGCAGGATGCTCTGCAATCTCTTATCCATTTCAGCCGCGCCGCTTACCCTCAGGCACAAGTCAGTTTGCAGCATAATTACTGCCAGAATATTGTTAAAATCATGAGCGATTCCTGCCGCCAGTTGGCCCACCGCCGCCAATCGTTCTTGCTGCACCAACTGCCTCTGTGTTTCTTTTAGTTCTGCCAGCGCCGCTTCTAAACGGTCATGGCTGGCCTGCTGCGCTTTTTCGGCCTCTTTGCGCCGGGTGATGTCATTGATCACCAGCCGGCATGTCTGGCTATCTGGGGCTCTGATGACATTAACAGTCACCCAGAAGAAGGCGATGGCCGTGCGTTTTAGGCGCAGTTCGTAAGTTTGAGGGGCGCCGGTATCGAAGAGCTTTTTGGTATGCCCATAGTAAATATCTTGATCACCGGGAAGGATAAAATGGGCAAACGGCCGTTTTACCAGATCATCTCTAGGCACCCCCAGCAAAACGCTTGCCGTCAGGTTGGCCTCTTGAATAATGCCTTTGGGGGTGAGTGTAAAATAACCAACCGGGGCCAGATCATATAAATCAAAATAGCGGGCCCGTGACGCTTCCAAAGCAATTTGTGATCGGTGCAGTTCTTCGTTCTGCATCTCCAGCTCAATCTGGTGCACCCGCAGTTCATGAAATAACTGTCGCATTTCTTCAGGCGTCAGCGATGCCGCCGCTTCCGATGTCAGGGCTGTCTTAGCACGAGCGATCATCTCAGCCCGTTGGCGCAGTGCCTCATGCGTGCCCGCAGGCGAGGCGCCCGCAGGCGAGGCGCCCGCAGACGACGTACCTGTTGTCTTTGCAAGTTCTTCTTGTTCGCTCATGGCCATGCTTCCTTACGGGGCACAGCTATTTCTTATGCTCGCTGTGCCCTAACTATGGGGGATCTCTCTCGCGCTCGGTGGTGGCGATGGCATATATCTTACCGGCTTCGTTGATGAGTGCGGTTGCTGTGAGCCATATGTCTAGACTACGGCCGTCTTTAGTCAAGCGCTGCGTCTGATACGGCGGCACTTTTTGGGCTTGACCCAGCTTATTAAACACGTCTAACTCTTGCCGATGATGCTCTATGGGAATTCGGTCACGGACATTCAACATTAATGCCTCGGCCTCAGACCAACCATACATCCTCTCTGCTGCCGCATTCCAGGCCAATATGTGACCCTGCAAATCTTGCACGGTTATGGCATCGTAAGCGTCGCGCACCACCGTTGCCAGCCGCCCCAGCAACTCTGCTTTTTTCAGGTAGCTTATATCTACAAAAGTGATCACCGCGCCTTCAATGACATTTTCCAGGCTGCGATAGGGCCGGATGCTTAGGAGATACCAGAGGCCCGACGTGGTTTGCACTTCCACTTCTTTCAGTGCCAGGGTATTTAGCACATCCTGCACGTCAGCTGCCAGCCGATCATACCTCATCAGGTTGGACACAATGTGGGTGACCGGTCGCCCAATGTCCGTTTGGATAAGGTTAATGAGTTGGGTGACGGCAGGGGTAAAACGCAAGATGCGCAGCTGATGATCGACAAAAATTGTGCCTACGCCCGTGCCAATGAGCAAATTATTCATGTCATTGTTCGCCCGTGACAGCTCGGCGACTTTTTGTTGCAGTTCCGCATTCACGGTCGCCAGTTCCTCATTCACCGATTGCAGCTCTTCTTTGGATGTTTCCAACTCTTCATTGGCAGATTGCAGTTCCTCATTCACCGATTGCAGCTCTTCGTTGGTCGATTTAAGCTCTTCATTGGCCGTGTCCATCTCTTCGCGTGTTGACTGGAGATACTCTTCCTTGGCTTGCAGCGCCTGTTCCAGCTCAGCAATATGCGCCGCCGCACTGGCAGAGGGGACGGCCGTCTCCTGGGTTGGCGAAACGGCCGTGGCCGACGGCTCTTGTGGCCGGGGGACTATAACTTCTTCTATCATTACTAAAAACAGGGGCTTGGCAAACTCCCGGTACGTATTCGTGGCTACCGGCCGCACCGTCAGGTTTACTGTGATAAGGCTGCCATTGTTTTTTACCTGCAGTCCGGCATAAACCACGGGTTCCTCCTGTGCCGTGGCTTTGCGCAGCGCAATCATCAATGGTCGGCGCAGCCCCTCACGGGCCATCGACAGAATATTCATCCCTGCCTCACCAGGTGTTGGTTCCAGATATTGGCCGGTACGGCCGTAAATATAAAGAATCTCACCCAGCGAATTGACAAGTACACTCGCCGGGGCATACGTTTCCAGCAGCACACGTTCCGTAAGATCGCGCAGTGATAATCGGGCAGAACCGGCCGTCTTCTCTGACATTGCAGGCGCAGAGATCCCCTTTATCATGGGCGGCAAAAAAGGCCCCATACCGGAAAAAACCATGCTCGAAACCTCTTCCTTACGCCGATACACTTTCCACTTACGGTCTACTGTGGTAAATAGTGAAACAAACTCACCCACGCTCTCTGAATTGCCCAAAAAGAGCAATCCTCCAGGAACGAGAGCATAGTGAAAGAGGGGAATCAATTTTTTCTGAAGCGTCGCATTCATATAAATTAAAACGTTGCGGCAGCTAATCATATCGAGTTTGGAAAACGGGGGGTCCTGAATCAGATTCTGCTCAGAAAAGATAAGCATATCCCGAATGTTTTTTTGAATATAGTAGACTGTGCCGTCGGAACTCTGGCTAAAAAAGCGAGACAGCCGCTCCGGTGAAATGTCGGCGGCAATACTGGCAGGATACACACCGGTGCGGGCGTGATCAATAGCCCGGCTGTCAATGTCCGTGGCAAACAGCTGCACCTTAAAATTTTGCTTCAACGCTTCCATCTTTTCCTGTAACAGAATCGCAATGGAGTAAGCCTCTTCACCGGTAGAACACCCCGGCACCCAGATACGAATGGTGGCGCCGGCCGGTTTATGGGCAAAGATAAGGGGCACAACCTCAGACTCAATGACTGCAAACGCCTCCGGATCCCGGAAAAAACTGGTCACTCCGATAAGCAGGTCGTGAAAAAGCGCCTCTACCTCGGTTGGGGTCTGCTGCAAGAAACGTACATAATCGCCCAGAATGTTGATCTGCTGTACAGCCATACGCCGTTCAATACGGCGCGCAATAGTGTTTGCTTTATATTGCGAAAAGTCCTGGCCGCTATGGGCCCGCAGCAGGATGAAGATCTTCTGCAGCACATCTTCTGCCTCGGCAGGCACCGGTTGAACCGGCTTTGGCATTCTGCCAAAAGCATGCGCCGCGTAAGCTATTAGCTGAGCGGGCATCTCCTCCGGTGGTAGTACATAATCCACCATATTTGTACCGATTGCGCTGCGCGGCATGCTATCATACTGGGTTGACTCAGGCATTTGGGCAATGACCATACCCCCCTCACCCTTGACTGCCCGCACCCCCAAGGTGCCGTCACTGCCCGTCCCAGAAAGGACAATACAGATAGCACGCTCGTGCTGATCACGAGCCAGAGAGCGAAAGAAGAAGTCAATGGGCAGGCGCACACCGCGCTGGACAACCGGTTCCAGTAAATGCAGTTTGCCGCTAAACAAAGCCAGGTCCTGGTTAGGGGGAATGATATAAATGCAGTCAGGTGCCACCACCATCCCATTCTCGATCTCAAACACTTGCATGGTGGTATATTCCTGGATCAAATCTTTAAGGATGCTTTTGTGATCAGGTGACAGATGCTGCACCAGGACAAAAGCCATGCCGGTCTGGATGCCCGCGGGCATCGCCTTAAAGAAGGCTTCAAATGCGGTCAACCCCCCCGCCGAAGCACCAATACCGACGATGGGGAATGTCAGGTTTGGGTCATCGGCTATGTTGGCGCCCGTTTCTGCCGGCCCATCAGGCAGCAGCTCTGGCTGATTTTCCATGGGTAACGTGTTTTCTTTTTGGGTACCTCCCTTCTTTTTCTTGGTCATTTGTGGTTCCAGGTTGGCTAATACTGTACGTTTACTGAGTGTCTAACATAACTCACCTTTTTAGGTGGCAATCACCTTTGAGATGGCTATCATCTGGGTGGACGTACTTTCTAGAGGATTACCCAGGGCAAAATTTATCACACCCCCATTCATGAGATATGGCTTTCTGTTACAACCTCTATTATATGACAAACCAGGCCGTTATCTAGTACCTTATCAGGGCTATGCTGGCAAACGTCTTGAGCGGATCATTCTCAAGCTAAATCCAGACATCGTTAACGGCCGTCATCTCCCCCCCAGCTGTGCCCGTGTTCACCACGCCGCGTGGCTCAATGAGCAAAACATGGCACTCGGCGGCGGCATAAGGTTTATGTTCCACCCCTTTGGGCACTACAAACATCTCACCTGCCTGTAAGGTCACCTCTCTGTCCCGAAAGGCAATGGTCATCTGGCCAGCCAATACCATAAAAACTTCGTCCGTTTCTGGATGATCATGCCACACAAACTCACCCTGAATTTTGACCAGTTTAAACTGGTAATCATTCATTTCAGCGATGACTTTAGGCTGCCAATGTTCCTGAAACTTTGTTAGTTTTTCTTGAAAATTGATGACCTCATTCATAGGAACATCTCGGATGGTTTATAGGCAATGGCGTCAATTTCCACGGCCGCACCCAATGCCAGGCCGGCCCGCCCTACCGTAATCCGGGCCGGCGGATCATCCCCCATCACTGCCAGGTACGCCTGGTTCATCGCCGCAAACGTATGAATGTCCGCCAGGAAAACGTTGACCTTCACCAGGTCAACCAGCGCCGCGCCACACGCAGCCAGGATACGCTCAATGTGCCGCAGCGCCTGGGTTGTTTCCGGGCCGACGCCACCAGCGACCAACGCCATCGAATCCATTGCTGTACCCAACGTACCAGACACGTAAATAAAATCCCCAGCCATAACTGCATGGCAAAAAGTTGGCAGCCGGGCCAACCCGGCCACATTCACCTTTTGAATACTCATCGTTTTCTCCTGGAAACGTGTACCCTACGGAATATGCACCTCGTACAGGGTATTGGGAAAGTCAGCCGCGTAGAGTGTGCCGTCATACCCCCGGCCAAACGTGGTCAGCATAAAACCGTTGCCGTTTAGTGTACCCAGCAGTTCTACCTGTACCGGGTCGGCAGGGGTCAGCCGGAAAATCTGGCGTGTACAGGCATCACCAAATATAAACTGCGGCAGCGTTTGTAAATTGGGGCGCAATACATAACCGCCAATAATGGCGCAGGCCGGATGGTGGGGGTAATAATAGATGGGTTGATCTGTCTGGCCAATAGCCTCACACTGCGCCTGTATGTGAAAACCAATAAAATCTGGCCCTTCCATGCAAGGCCAGCCAAAGTTGGTGGCGGTGTTGCCACCAACGATGAAGTTCACCTCTTCCCAATCATCATCATTAACATCACCAATATAGATGTCGCCGGTGAGTGGATCAAAGTCAAAGCGCCAGGGGTTGCGTAAACCCTTGCTGATTTGCGTGCCTTCCAGCCACTGACACCCACCCGGAGGCAGCTGATCCAGGTCTATGGTGATAATTTTGCCCTTGTCCGTGTTGGGTTCTTGGGCTGCCAGCAGTCCCTGGTCATCCCCCACCCCTACATAAAGCAGGTCGTTATGAAATGCCAGTCCACCACCATTGTGAATTTCACTGTCCATATACTGCCTGTAAAAACGGCATTCACTGGCCGGGTTGGCGGCATTGCCACCAGCCTGGAAACGGGAAACGTAGAAGTGAAAATCTTCCATATCATTAGCCCACCAACCCGTATAGGCAACATAAAAATAGCCGTTGGTGGCATAGTCTGGATCAAAAACAAGGTTAAATAAACCCTGCTCAGCCGCATTTAATACCCGATCTCGAATGTCCAAAAAGGTGGAATTTTGGCCGTCAGGGTGCAGAATGCGAATGAGCCCTTCTTTCTGGACGATAAACAGCCGCTCATCACCAGCATTGGTGATAAAGGTAATGTTGCTAAACTCATTAGAAATCGGCGTAATGCTGAACACATCTGCCTTCATAACAACGGGCAAAAAAACCTGGTTGCTGCCGCCGTTAGTCCGGGCAGAGGCAGGCGTTTGTCTGGCGATGAAGCCAGGCAGCGTCAGCAGCATGAATGCCAGCAGTGTAAAAACGGCCGTGCCCCTCCCCCCTTTGATATGTGAATGTTCCGTCATGTGGTCCTCCGCTCAGGTTTGCAAAGTTGTTGGTAGTTATACGGGCCTTTATCTACAAAAACAACAGTCACATCCGTTTTACGTTTCACCTTTTGCATTTAACTCTGTAAGCAATACTTCCAGATCAAATTCGTTAAAGTGATACACCTCTCCGCAGTAATGGCAATGTACTTCTGCTTCGCCATCGGTGGCCAACAGGTATGCCACTTCTGTCACCCCCAAAGAAGCCAATGCCTGGCGTGTGCGTTCCCAGCTACAATCACATTGGAACCGCAACGGCCGTTGCTCTAAATGTTCATAAGCAAAACCGGCCAACACCAACGCCAACACCGCTTCGGGTGACGTTCCCTGATGAAACAGATCGGCTACCGGCGGTAGTTCCTGCAGCCGGTCTTGTAATTGCAGGATGATGCCTGCCTGCCCCTGAGTGGGCATCTCTTGTAACAACAGACCACCGGCCACCAGCACACGGCCGTCTGCATCCAGCATTTCACCTATTTGTAGGGTGGTAGCCGTCTGTTCAGATTGGTCAAAATACGCCTGTAAATCGCCGGTAAAGTCGCTGGTTACCAGGGGAATGACACTCTCATACAACTGCTTCAGGCGCAAATCCTTTACCACGGTCAACAACCCGGCGCGGCCAATCGCCTTTTCTACGTCAAGCTGGCCATCTGCCGCCACATCAGATACATTTACATAACCACGCACACGGCCGTAGCTGTCCGCCTCGGCTAACACCTTTTCCAAGGGGCCGCTGCCTTCAAACTTTAAAGCCACCCGCTGCCGCACCTTAAGCAAAGCGCCCATCAAAACCGCACCCGTCAAGGCCCGGCCCAAAGCCACACTTGCCAGCGGTGACGTGTCATGTCGCCGTGTCGCTTCCTGCACCAATTCTGTGGTCAGACAGGCAAAACCACGCACACCAGCTTCCTTGGCCATAACTTTTACCAGATAATCACCCATGTTTATCCTCCGGGAAAAAAATGCAACCGTCATTTATACGGCCGTTTACCTATACTGGCAACGGCCGTGCCTATGAATTTTATTAACAATTCCTTGCCGGAACGTTTGTTCTAAATGCATCTTCTCGTTATAATCCCACCCTATGCGTACCCTCACCCTACAAGATGTTCGCCGTTTAGCCATCACCCGCCAATACCTGGACGCGCAGCCACCGCCCACAATGCTTGATGTTATTCGCGATCTGGGCTGTGTGCAGCTCGACCCCATCCGCCATGTAGAGCGCACCCACCGGCTGGTGCTGTGGAGCCGCCTGGGTGCCTTTGATCAGGGCGAACTGCAGCGGCTGCGCTGGCAAGACCGGGCGCTGTTTGAATATTGGGCCCACGCCGCCTCTCTTGTCTTAACCGAGGAATACCCCGTCCATCAATGGCGCATGGATCTGTTAAGCGATGAAACACGTTCCAGTTGGGCACGCCGTATGAAGCAGTGGTTTCAGCAAGAACCTGACATCTTGCTGCCGCTGCAGGCACACATCATAAAGCAGTTACACACCGATGGCCCCATGCTTTCCCGTGCCTTTGAAGACACCGCCAAAACGCCTTCACGCTGGTCAAACGGACGTTATGTCAACCGATTGCTGGACTACCTGTGGTCCATAGGAGAGGTAATGGTCTATGGCCGTCCCGGGAACCAGCGGCTCTGGGGGCCAGCCGATGCCTTTTGGCCAGCGCAGACCCCACGGGAACGGTGGAACGCCGAACAAGTCACTACCTTTGCCGCCCAAAAAGCGATCCGTGCCCTGGGAGTGGCCACCCCCACGCACATCAAAAAGCATTACACCCGTAACATCTATCCGGGCCTGCCCGGCGTGTTAAAAAAACTGGTCAAAAACGGTGTGGTAGAAAAAGTGCAAATCATGGAAAACGGCCAGCCACTCAAAGGTGACTGGTATCTGCATCAGGAAGATATCCCCCGTCTGGAAGCAATCCAGGCCGGTCACTGGCAGCCCCGCACCACCCTGCTTTCGCCCTTTGATAACCTCATCTGTGATCGGGAGCGTACCGAGCTGCTTTGGGGCTTCCACTACCGCATTGAAATTTACGTGCCAGCTGCAAAGCGCCTTTACGGCTACTATGTGCTGCCCATTTTGCATGGTGACCAGATCATCGGCCGCCTTGACTCCAAAATGGACCGCCAGACCCACACCTGGCACATTCATAACGTCTACGCAGAAGCGAACGCTCCCGATGACGCTGAAACGGTAACGGCCGTACGCACGGCCGTGCAAAACCTGGCCACCTTCCTGGGCGCCACCACCATCCAATGGGACCAGCAACCACCCACCTGGCCAGGCTTGCCCTGATCCCTTGTCAACAAACAATGCGGCTACGGCCGTTGATGATACAATCCCCGGCTCATGGAACAGCCTGATGCCGTCACCACTAGAACGGAAGCGTCCTGGGGCTGGCTGGCCCTGGCGCTGGCTGCCCAAATGGGCTGGGGGGCCTACCCCGTTTTGCTACGTTACCTGCAAACCGTCAGCGGCATTCCCAGCCTCTCCTTGCTGGCAATGGGCAACCTGGTGGTCTTGCTTATTGTCAGCCTGATCATCTTGCCTCGTGTAGACAAGAGCATTTTTCGCCTGCACATTGTCTGGCTCTTTGGGCTGATGGTTGTCTTGCGGGGCATTACTAACTTGCTGGCCACCCGCTTCACCCTGGCTGTCTACGCGCAGCTCATTTACCTGATGACCCCCTTTCTGGTGGCCCTGCTCAGCCGGGTGGCCTTAAAAGAGCAGCTGCCGCGCCATACCTTAAAGGCGCTCACCGTCGCCCTTCTGGGTGCCTTGCTCATCATGAGTGCTAACCTGGGGCAAACGGCCGTGGCCGGTAACCGCCATGATCTATGGGGCATTTTGCTGGCCATAGCCAGCAGCTTATTCCTGGCACTATACATGATCATCACCCGGCGTACTGCCAGGCGTAACGCTTCCGGCGAAGCGCTGCTTTTGGTTCACTTGCTCTCCCTTTTTATCTTCTCCGGGTTGGCCAGCCTGCTCATTGGTGAAGATTGGACCCAATGGGGCCATCTCAGCATAACAGACTGGTGGGTTTTTGCCGCTTTCAGCCTGGGGGTGCTGTTGGGCGCCAACCTGGGGCAAATCCGTTCCATCCAACACCTGGGGGCCCCCCTGGTCAGCAGCCTGATGGCCATCCGGTTGGTAAGCGCCCTGTTGCTGGCCGGGCTGCTGCTGGGCGAACGTCTCACCTCTCCCTGGCAGCTTCTGGGCGCCGCCCTGGTCATTGTCACCATCACCTGGTACCTCCGCCAACAATAAACCCTACGGCCGTTTATAAAACAGGGGCATCTGCAAGGGGTCATTGAGAGCCGCCCCACTATGTTTGGGTTACTGGTTGTCAAACTATACTGTGTGCTTGACATTACTATGTGATATACAGTATAATGCGCCACATGGCTAAAAAATGGCAGCAACACGCAGAAAACTTGCAGTTAGAAATCAGGCGCGGCGTCATTGTCCTGGCAGTACTCAGCCAGCTGCAGCAGCCACATTATGGCTACTCCTTGCGGCAAGCGCTGGCCGACAAAGGTGTAGACGTTAATGAAGGCACCCTTTACCCTTTGCTGCGCCGCTTAGAATCTCAGGGCTTGCTCAACAGTGAGTGGGATGTAAGCGAGGGCCGGCCGCGCCGTTACTACATTATTTCCAAAGACGGGCTGGAAGTTTTTGCTGCCCTTAAAACAGAATGGAAATATCTGGGTTTAGTCATGGAGCAAGTATTAGGTAATCGGCAACAATAATTCAGAAATAAAATCGCTTCAGGCGTTGCCGATTCCTCGAGGAAACCGCACAAAACTGGCGCGCCAGATTTGCGAAAACTTTGTGCGGTTTACCTAACCGGCAATAAACAATAACCAGTATCAAACGACCAACAAACATACTGGCATCTTTGTAGGAGACAGACAAATGGACTTGATTGAACGGTACATACACGAAGTAGGGCGGCATTTGCCGCGTCAACAACGGGCAGACGTGCAGGCCGAACTGCGCTCTCTGCTGCAAGATATGGTTGAAGACCAGGCACAAACAAAAGTAGAAAAGGCCGATGAGGACATTGTGGTGGGTGTACTACAAGAGTTTGGTCATCCAGAAAAAGTAGCGGCCTCTTACCAAAGCCGCCCCCAATACCTTATTGGGCCCAACCTGTTTCCCATATTTAAGTTGGTGCTCACCATAGTCACCATTGGCTTTTTTACCGTGATGGTGGGCAGCGTGATGTTATCAATGCGCAATTCAGAAACCTTTCTGGCTGACGTGACACAGGCTCTGGTTGAAGCCATGCCCGGCATTATCGGGGGATTATTCAGCGCCTTCGGCTCCATTGTCATTGTCTTTGCCATTTTGGAGCGGATTATCCCTGAAGAGGAATTTATTCAGGATGAAACCCAGGTGTGGGATCCTCACAAACTGCCCGCAGCCGATAAGGCCCAGGAACTCAATCAAGGGGAATTGGCGGCTGGGATTGTTTTTGGCGTCATCTTTCTGATGCTGCTGAATAACTTCCCCCAGTGGGCCAAGTGGATTGTGTTCGACAATGATGAATTATTAACGGGAGCCCTGCTTTCTGCTAACTTTTATGAAAACCTACTACCCTGGGTCAATTTACTTTTGCTTGTTTCGTTGGCGGTGGACCTGTACAAACTTCGTTTGGGCTGGCGCACTCAGGTGAGCCGGGTCATGGATATTGGGGTAGCGCTGTTAACGACCGTTGTCATCTACCTGTTGATCAGCCGCGGCCCTGTCTTTGCCCTGGCCCCCGCTGTGGCAGGCACGACCTCTCTTTCTCCGGAAAGATTTGCTTTTCTCTCTTATCTTCTGGAGAGTGGTCTGCTGCCTATTATTCTAATCCTTCAATTATTTTCGGCCGGTAAACAACTCTATGAACTGTGGCGTGTCTCCAACCCTAAGCAGCCGCCTTCATTGGCAGGTAAAACCGGATGAACAGCGATGGCCAAGGGCCGCCCTGCCTCACTTATTAGACCATCATCTAACACCTTGTTATAATTCGCGCCAGGCAAGCAGAAGTGGAAGGATCAGGTAATTCCCAAGAGATTGTTCTTCCACTTTTGCCACTTTCCCATAAAAGGAGACCCCTATGCGCGAAATGAGCTTTGATCGCTATTATCGTCACGAAGAGATGACCACCTTTTTGAAAGCATGGACCGAACAGCATGCTGGCTTATGTAAACTTGAGAGTTTGGGCACCAGCTACGAAGGGCGCGACATCTGGGTCGTGATCCTGACAAACTTTGCTACCGGCCCAGACATTGAAAAACCGGCTTATTGGGCCGATGGCAATATTCATGCCACGGAAGTGTCTGCTTCTACGGCCGCTTTATACCTGATCAATAAACTGCTGACACAATATGGTCAGGATGACAAAGTCACCTATGCGTTGGATACTCGGGCCTTTTATGTTGTCCCCCGCCTGAACCCCGATGGCGCCGAATGGGCATTGGCAGACCGGCCCAAATTTATTCGCAGCAGCACCCGGCCATACCCGCGCACAGACGAACTCGATGGCCTGCATCAGGAAGACATAGATGGCGACGGCCGTATCCTGCAAATGCGCCTTAAAGACCCCAATGGCGCCTGGAAACCCCACCCAGACGAACCACGCCTTATGATCCTTCGTGAGCCGGACGAACCACCGGACGACAACTTTTATCGTTTGCTGCCCGAAGGCCGCCTTAAAAATTATGATGGTGTCACCATCAAAAGCGCCCCGCCGTTACAAGGGCTGGACTTAAACCGCCAGTTCCCTGTCTTTTGGGAACCAAACCAGCGCGGCGCCGGCCATTTTCCCGGCAGCGAGCCAGAAACGGCGGCCGCCATGCGTTTTGTCGCCGACCATCCCAATATCACCGGCTCTGTTAGCTTCCACACCTTCAGCGGCGTCTACCTGCGCCCCCCTACCAAAGGGGCAGACGACACCTTGCCCACGCCAGACCTGTACACCTACCAAAAGCTGGGGCAAAAAGCAGAGGAAATCACCGGTTACCCGGCCGTTTCTGTTTTCCATGACTTTAAGTATGACCCCAAAGCATACATCAAGGGCACCTTTGACGACTGGATGTATGAATACCTGGGCCTTTACGCCTGGACGTGTGAGATTTGGAGCGTACAGCGGCAGGCGGGCATAAAAGAGTACAAATACATTGATTGGTTCCGCCAGCACCCTATTGAGGATGATCTGAAAATTTTGCAATGGAATGATGATGTCTTAGGGGGTGAAGGCATTATTGACTGGTATGCTTTTGATCACCCACAGTTAGGCCAGGTGGAGTTAGGCGGCTGGCACAACTTTGTCACCTGGCGCAATCCGCCCTACAAGCTGCTAGAAAAAGAAGTTGCCCCGTTGGCCGACTTCACCATTTTTAGCGCCCTGGCTTCCCCTCGGCTGGCATGGTATGACGTACACAAAAGCACCAATGGCCATGTTCACCATATCCGGGCTGTAGTGCATAACACGGGCTGGCTGCCTACAAATATCAGCAAAAAGGCCCTGGAAATGGATGTGGTTCGCCAGCTAGAAGTAGACATAAAGTTACCAGATGGAGCCACATTGCTGACAGGTCAAGAAAAAACAATGTTGGGTCAACTGGCTGGCCGTGACCAAAAATCACAGTTCTCTATGTGGAGCGATGACAGCACCAGCGAACGGGCCAAAGTAGAATGGGTAATTGCCGCCGAACCAGGACAAGTGGTAGAAATCACGGCCGTTCATCCCCGCGCGGGCACCATTCGCCAGGCCATTACGCTCTAACAAGTTGCCTAGATGGCCATCCCTTGTTATAACAATATAAATATACTATAAACAAACGCTTAAAAGGTGGTAATAAATGAAAAGCATTTCGCGCATTGACCAACCGGAGAAAAACAATCACGGTTTTTATGTGCGTGTTTCTTTTCGTGGCCAGCAGCATCGCAAATTCTTCAGCGATGCCAAGTATGGGGGGGACGAGGGGGCATTGGATGCCGCTATTGCTTACCGCAACAGCTTGGAACGGGACCTGGGCAAACCACATACCGACCGTATGGTGTTAGCCCCTAAGGACAAAAAACGGGCCGGTGTTCGGCGTATTCAAAAGACCAGGCGCAAAAACGGCAAAGTTTACACCTATGATGTCTATGAGGTGCAGTGGTGCCCAGAGCCACGTAAAGTGGAACGCCAGTTCTTTTATGTCAATACGTTGGGCGAACACGAAGCCCGGCGGCGCGCCTACGAACTGCGACGGGCTAAAGAACGCCAGATTTACGGCCGTGCCTTTGGTGAATCACCACATCCGCCTGATTTTTGATCACGTCAGAGGTGGCATCAGGGTGCAGCTTAAAGCCAACGGCCGTGGCCGTTGGCTTTTTTTGTTTACGCACAAGCACAACAAGAGGTCTACATCGGGCAGTAAGAAGTCAACAAGTCAAATGACTAAAACCCGGCAACGTTTGGGCAAGTAGGCCGTTTTATGCCAGAATGGGGGCCTGGGGCTGCCCCATTACCCGGCACAGGATGTGGCATGATCATATGATAGCAGAGACACAAGATGAATTAAGAGAGGAAAAAGCACCACCCCCCTGGCAGACCTGGGGTGGGCGTATTCTGATCGTTTTACTGACCCTGTGGACGATGAACGTCGTTTGGGGGGCACAGGTCATCGGTTGGCTGGTTACCAGCTCAGGCACAGCAGGCAGCGGGCCCTGGGTCTGGGCTACACTCATTCAAGTAGGGTTGACGGCCATGCCCCTGCTTCCCCTGGCCTGGAAATGGCCGATCAGGCGTTACCGCGCTGCCTTTCAAACATGGCTGCTGGCCTGCCTCTACCCCTTACTGCTGGCCCCCACCCGCCTGTTAACTCCTACCCATAGCCAGCTCGTTTTACTGGCACAGCTCCTGCTTACTTTGTTGGCCATCGCCATCCTGTTACCCATCACCCGGCACCTCAGGCCTGACCGCTTACCACTTACCACCTACCGCGCACCCGCCGCCTGGCTGGCGGTAGGCACGGCCGTATTTGCCTGCCTGCCCTGGGTTGCCTGGGGGGCAGTGGGGTCACCCTTGGACACCCTGCTCAGCCTGCTGCTGGGGCTGTTTTTTGGGGTAGTGACCGCCATCAACGGCCGTCTCTGGTTCCATACCCTGGCTCACGATTCGCACGGTATAGGGTGGGATATACTTACTGGCGGGCTGGTGCTGGGTACGGCCGTCCTGGTGCTGGCTTCGGCGCTGAGCTTTAACGGCGCCCAACTCCTGTTGATGATCACGCTGCCGGCGCTTGGTTGGGCCATGATGGGCACAGCCGTGGCCAGTCCATTTAATGCCGGCATACCGGGGCTGCTGGCCGGGCTGACAGCCGCTTTTATCCTCATGTTCACTGACAGTGACGGCCTTTTCTTAAATGCGTTTGACGGCATTTTGCGCTGGACATTCCAGGCAGCATGTACGGCCATGTGGCTGGCGTGGCTGGCCGGGTTCCTCATGTTGTTGTTTAGAAAGCGTCTGGTAGGCATGCTGGTACACGGCCGTGTGTGCCTGACCCTGGCGGCGGCGGCCGCTGCCCTAGGGCTGGCCACCTATCTGCTGGCAGGGCAGCCCGGCTGGTACGGTGACCGCCTGTTTGTCATCCTCAAAGAACAGGCTGACGTCTCTGCCGCCGCTGAGATGGGTGATTATGATGCTCGCCGCCGCTTTGTCTATGATACGTTGACCGCTCATGCCAGCCAGTCTCAGGCTGACCTGCGCCAATCGCTCGATAGTTTAGGAGTGGATTACACACCTTATTACCTGGTGAACGCCCTGGAAGTGCGTGGTGGTCTGCTGCACCGGCTGTGGCTGGCTACCCGGCCAGAAGTCGACCGCATCATCCCCAGCCCGGTGCTGCGCCCTACCCCCACCGATCTAATGCTGCCGCTGCCGCTGTCATCGGCCCCCACAGTGACGCCGTGGAACCTGACCAATATCGGCGCTGACCGGGCATGGCAAGCGTTTGGCGCCCGCGGCCAGGGCATTATCATCGGCCAGAGTGATTCCGGTGTGCAGTGGGATCATCCTGAGCTGCTAGATGGCTACCTGGGGTACAGCGGCAACCACAGCGGTTACTGGCTTGATCCCTGGCGCAGCACGGCCGTGCCGACAGACATCAACGGGCACGGCACCCATACACTTGGTTCGATTTTAGGCAATACGGTAGGCGTAGCCCCAGACGCCCAATGGATTGCCTGTGCCAACCTGGTGCGCAACCTGGGCAACGCGGCCTTGTACCTGGATTGCATGCAGTTTATGTTGGCCCCCTACCCTCAGGGGGGCAACCCATTCACAGACGGCCATCCTGACAAATCGGCCCATGTGCTGAACAACTCCTGGGGCTGCCCTCAGGCCTATGAAGGGTGTGATCCGCTGACATTGGTGACGGCCGTGCGCGCTTTGCGGGCAGCGGGCATCTTTGTCGTTGCTTCTGCCGGGAACGAAGGGCCGGCGTGCGGCACCATCGCCAACCCCATCGCCCTCTATGACGAGGTGTTTTCAGTAGGCGCCGTCGATAGAAACAACAACATTGCCAGCTTCAGCAGCACCGGCCCGGTGACAGTTGACGGCAGCGGCCGTATCAAGCCAGATATGGTAGCCCCTGGTGTAGATGTACTGTCTGCCTGGCCCCAGGACAGGTACGCCCTCTCCAGCGGCACTTCCATGGCCGGGCCGCATGTGGTCGGGGTGGTGGCGCTTATATGGTCAGCCAACCCGGCGCTTATAGGCGATATTGAAAGCACCGAAGCCATTTTACGCGCCAGCGCCACTCCTTTCCACCCCGCCGGCGGCCTGGCCCTGCCGGAAGCGCTGACCGATATGGACGAGGACACAGCTGCTCTGTTTGCGCCCCTGCTTGATCAGACTGCCGACCCCGCAGGAGGCACCTGCCTGGCCCAAACAGACACGGCCGTGGTGCCCAACAACATCGCCGGGTATGGCCTTGTGAATGCGTATGAAGCGGTGAAACTGGCCCGCGCACGGCCGTAGCCCAGACGCGGTTTTATCCGCATACAACCATCTTTTCCTGGCTTACGTACAGCAGGTAGTTCTTAAATACATTGATCACACTCTGGTAGGGGCGACCCTCGTGATCGCCCTGAACGAGGCAGGCACAAGGCCTGCCCCTACAAAAGGTCATACATTTCTTTAAATCTGGAAGGAGTTTAAAAATGGAAAAAGAAACCAAAACGCTCTATCGTAGTCAAGATGACCGCTGGCTGGCCGGCGTCTGCGGCGGCCTGGGCATTTACCTCAACATGGACCCCACCCTGATCCGGGTTGTGTTTATATTGTTGGCCCTATTTGGCAGCAGCGGCTTTTGGATTTACCTGATCCTGTGGCTTGTGATCCCTCAGGAGCCAACGGCGTCTGGAGCGGCCAAATCAGATACCTTCACAGACAGTTAACGGCACCTTAAGTTGTTAGTGATCTTTACAGTCAACTAAACCCTGGCGGTCAATCAGCCTGGCAGTGAGAGACCAGGCTTTTGCTCATGTGGTAATAAGTGGCCTGATCATACCCTTCGTGCTGCCCTTTCCCCGCGATCTCGTAACCCAGCCGTTGGAAGGTGTGCACGTTTTCTGATAGGGCTATACGCACTCCCAGCCGAACACGCTGAAAACCATGTTCACGGCCGTATCGTTCCACATGTTCAACAAGCCGCCGGGCAATACCCTGTTTCTGATACATTGGCAGCACAGCCAGGCGGCCGAAGTAAAGGTCACCTTCTTGCTGTTTGAAGGGCATCAGGAAAACACAACCAACCACACGGCCGTCTACCTCGGCAACCAGCAGCGTTTGTGACGCCAGCTTATCCCGCAGTGTGTATACTGTCTCTGTGTGGACCCCTGAGGGCGGGTTGAGCCGCCCCTGGTAGGGAGCAAAAGAGGCTTTTAAAGTGGCCAACACTGCGTCACAATCAGCCTCATGCCCCCGGCGAATCTGAACTATCATCACACAATCCTAGTATCAGGTTTTTCATGGCCGTGTTGACCGTAAAGTGGGTTTCTAAAAAGCGCAAAATGGCCCGGGCAGAGGCTACCGTGTGGGTATACCCTTGCATAAATTGGGGCAGATAAACGGCCGTTTCTGGAAACCGCTGCTCGAACCGGCGCTCCTGGCCAAAGATGTCCTGGAATGCCGGCTGCGCCATTTCGACATATGCCGCCAATTCTATGACCCGATCAACCGCAAATCCTTGCACAAACCGGGCCGCCGATAATTTTTCACCACGTCGGTAACGGGCCAACCCCACATACAGGTTCGTGATGGCCTCACCTACCAGCCAGGCTGTGTCACGCTGGCTGGCTGTATGTTGTTTTGGCTGCAGCCAGGAAACGTCAAAGGCTTCTGACCGCCACACCACTCGGGCACCCGCAAAGGGAATGTGTGCCAGTTCCGCCGGTTCAAAAAGCGCAAACTCGCAAAAAATGCCGTCTTCAAAAAGCAGTTTATAACCATCATCTGTGTTTTTGAAGTGATAGGCAACGGGGTGTACGGCCGTGAGCCAACCCAGGTCAGCTATAAGCTCAGCCTTAACACCCGACTGTACGATGACAAAAAAGTCCAGGTCAGAAAAGTCATCCATACGCGCCGTTTCGCTGCCAGCCGATCCCAGGCCAACGAGGGCCAATGTCCCCGCTGTTGCTGCCAGGGAACGGCCAATGTCATCCAATCGCTGCAAGAGCGCCTGCTTGTGTTTTGTATCTGTCAATGTGTCACTCATAAGATCCATAGATAAGGTTAGGACCAGTGGTCAGAAGTCAGTAACCAGTGGTCAGAAGTCAGTAGCCAGTGGTCAGAAGTCAGTAGCCAGTGGTCAGAAGTCAGTAGCCAGTGGTCAGTGGACAGTTGCAGGTGTCAGGCCCTACTGAACACTGGCCACTGATAACTGATAACTGATCAGTCAGCGTAGGAGCGTGATGTCCACTGACGCGCAAAGACACCCCAGTTGGCCCCCAAAAAGAGCAGCAGCGCCGCCAACGCCGCCCAGCCCGCCCATTGAAAAGCAGCCACCGCGCCACGGCCGTCATATAAATAGCCGCCGGTAAATGACCCTACGGCCGCCCCCAGCCCCAGGACAGCGCTGTTGAAAAGACCCTGTGCGGTAGCCCCCAAACCAGGCGGAGCGATTTCGTCTGCATAAGCCACACCGGCCGCCCACATAGCGGCAAAGGTGGGCCCGTGCAGCAGGCTGATGGGCAGCACCTGCCAGGGAGCGGTCATGAAAACGTAAGCAAACGCGCGGATAACCGTACCGGCCAGAGACAACATCAACACAAAGGGGGCGCCCCAGCGCGCCAGCAAACGCCGCGCATAGAGAAAAACGGGAATCTCACTGAGCGTAGCAAAGGTCAGTGACAAGCCCATGACCATATTGCTGGCCCCCAACGCTTCCAGATAAAGGAAGAGGTAATTGAGGAAAATCCCCAGAGTCATTCCTTCCACCAGGGCCACAATGGTAAAAAGCAGCCATTGTCGGTTGGTGAACAAGCGACGCAGACCGTGCCTGACCGGCTCACCTGTATGGCCGCCCCGCACTGGCAGGCGCACACCCACAAAAAAGAGGATGATCATAAGCACCAGGTAAGTGGGAAAGGCAGCTAACAACCCCTGATGCTGGATGATAACACCGATGATAAGGGCAGCAATACCCCAGCCATAAGAGCCCCAGACACGCACACGGCCGTATTCCTGCCTCTGTTCGCCCAACCGGGCCATCACTGAATTATCTATCAAAGGCACCAGCGGGGCGATAAAAACGGCATACAGGCAAACGAGGGGAATAAGCTGTGCAAAAGTAGACACTTGTGTCATGGCAGCAATAGCCAACCATAACCCACCAATGGCTGTCAGCAGCAGCAGGTGATGGCGGCCGGTGGCGTCAGCGAATGCCCCCCAGGCTGCCGCGCCTACCATGGTGATCAGGGGCACAATGCCGGTAAGCAGGCCAATCTGCCGGCCAGTCAGGCCCAAATCATGGTAATACAATGCCAGAAAAGGAATAAGGCAGGCCCCCGCTGCAAAAAAGACAAAATAAAATGCTTTGGCTGATCGCATAGCGCTTTACCCGTTACAAAAGATGGCCCGCATTATATCATCACCAGCCCACGGCATGCTGCCTTTCTAAAAGGTTGAGCCAAACCCTACCAGCGCAGCTCACAAAGGCCAGCTTTATGGGGGAGATGGGCACAAGCGTGTGCCCGGCAGGGCGCTACGGGTTACAATACATGCATGCAGGATTACCTCAACGAATTAAATGAACAACAGCGTACGGCCGTGACCACCGAACCCGGCCCCCTCCTTGTCCTGGCCGGGCCAGGCAGCGGCAAAACACGCGTCCTTACCCACCGCATTGTCTACCTGATACGGGAGCTGCGAGTGCCACCCTGGCACATCCTGGCCGTCACCTTTACCAACAAGGCGGCTAAAGAGATGGCCCATCGTATTGAAAACGTGCTGGAAGGGCAGCCGCGCGGCTTGATGATGGGCACCTTCCACGCCACCTGCGCCCGCCTTTTGCGTATGGAAGCCGATAACCTGGAAGGGTACGGCCGTGACTTTGTCATCTTTGACACCGAAGACCAGCTTGAAGCTATCAAACAGGCATTGAAGGATTTAAACCTGGATGATAAAAAGTTTCCACCTTACAAAATGCGTAGCGGCATTGGTAACGCCAAAAACGAACTGATCACGCCTGAGCAATACATCGCTTCCAATTACATTGCCGAAGTGACCAAACGCCTTTACGCCCGCTACCAGCAGATTTTGGTGGCTAACAATGGCATGGACTTTGACGATCTGTTGATGAATGTGGTGACGTTGTTTGACCGGCGGCCAGACATACTGCAAAAGTACCAGGAGCGGTTCCAGCACATTCTGGTAGACGAATTTCAAGACACGAATACGGCGCAGTATGGGCTGCTCAAGCGGCTAACGGCCGTCACCCCCAACATCTTTGCCGTAGGCGATGCCGATCAAAGCATCTACATGTGGCGCGGAGCCGATTACCGCAACCTGAACCGCTTCCGCGAAGATTACCCTGACGCCAGGCAAATCTTGTTGGAACAAAATTACCGCTCTACCCAGGTTATCCTGGACGTCGCCATGGAGATCATCCGGCACAACCGCAATCGTGTCCACAAACAGTTATTTACTGAACGCGAAGGTGGCGAGAAAGTCAGCGTGCGTGAGGCCTACGATGAAAACGAAGAAGCCGAACGCATTACCGGCGCCGTGCAAGATTTACTGCTGCGTGGTTACTCCCCTGGTGATATGGCCGTCATGTACCGCACCAATGCCCAATCGCGGGCACTGGAAGAGGCGTTTGTACGCACTGGCATCCCTTACCGCCTGGTGGGCGCTACTCAGTTCTACCGCCGCCGTGAAATCAAGGATGTGATCGCCTATTTACGTGTGGTCCACAATTCGGCCGACGCTATCAGCCTGAACCGGGTCATCAACACACCCACACGGGGCATCGGCAGCAAAACACAAGAGCAGTTAACGGCCTGGGCCGGGCAGTTGGCCGTACAGCCGGCCGATGCTCTCATTCGGCTGGTCATAGACCCTGACGTACAGCATCCGTTTAACGGCCGTGCCTACAACGCCCTCCACCTCTTTGGCCAGATGCTGCACGCCTGGCGCACCGTGCGTGATGAGGCGACCGTTGGTGAGCTGCTTGACCTGATTCTAGAACAGACAGGCTTCCGTGATTATATCGAAACCAGCGCTAAAGATGATGATGATGCCCATGACCGCTGGGCCAACGTCATGGAACTACGCAACGTTGCCGCTGCCGCCGATGGCGTATCGCTAAGTGACTTTCTAGAACAAGTGACGCTTGTCTCTGAAGTGGATGACCTGGAAGAAGAACCCAATCGTGCCTCACTGCTGACGCTGCATGCTGCCAAGGGGCTGGAATTCCCCATTGTGTTCCTGGCCGGGCTGGAAGACGGCATCTTGCCACACAGCCGTTCGCTGGATGATGTGGAATCGCTGGCAGAGGAACGGCGGCTCTTTTACGTGGGCATCACCCGGGCAATGGACCGGCTGTACATTTCCCATGCTTTCCGCCGGTTGGGCTATGGCGGCTGGGATGTGGCTGTACCCTCACGCTTTTTGCAAGACCTGCCCGCTGACCTGGTAGAAGGGGGCAGTGCCCAACAGCGGCGGCAGCAAACAAAAACCAAAGCCAGCAGTTGGGAATGGTCATCCTCAAGCGCAGGCTCTTCCAGTTGGTCAACGTCACGGCCGTCGCCCACACCTGCGACCCCAAGACGCACAACAACCGCCGCCGCCAAACCTGAAAAAGCCTTGCCCACGCCCAACTACCTGCGCACCGGCATCGCCGACGATGACCACGAAGCAGATACCCCGGCGCCCCCCAAGACTGCCCGTTATAAAACCGGCCAGAAAGTACGCCACGCCAAGTTCGGCGCCGGCACCGTGATTGAAAGCAAGACCACCGGCAACGATGAAGAAGTCAGTGTCGCCTTCCCCGAATATGGCATCAAGCGGCTGGCCGCCAGTTTTGCCAACCTGGAAATCCTTGACTAAAAAGGCCAGACATCAATCATCCGTAATCAGTGGAACAACATGCGGGTTACTGATGACCGATAATTGAACATGCATTACCTGATAGACGGCCACAACCTCATTGCCCGCATGCCAGACATTTCTCTAACAGACCCCGACGACGAGGTAAAGCTGATCTTGCGGCTGCGGCGTTGGACGGCCGTCTCCAAAAAGCGCCAGGTCACGCTCTTCTTCGATGGCGGCATTCCTGGCGGCAAAAATGTAAAGCTCTCCACGTCACAAGTGCGCGTCATTTTTGCCTCCACCGGGCAAACAGCTGATGCTCTGATCATGAGCCGACTCCACAAGGTTAAAAATCCGTCTGACTATCTGCTGATCACCAGTGACCAACAAATCATTGCCACGGCAGCCGCCCGCAAAATAAAACATCTTACCGCAGACAAATTTGCGCGGCGGCTGGCTCCACCACAGCCAGATACACCATCGGTTACCGATGACACCCCGGTATTGAGCGACACAGAGGTTGCCGAATGGCTGGCCACCTTTGGCCCGGTGGACGAAAAAGCGCTGCGCCGCCGCCCCAGGCCCGTCCCCCCAAACCAGCCGTCAGAGCCGGAACCGGCAGCAGAACAGGAGAAACCCTCACCTTCACAAACGGCCGTACGCAACCGCGAAGACCCGCAGTTAAACGAAAAAGAAGTAGAAGAATGGCTTTCCCTTTTTGGCACAGAACCCCAACCAAAACCACCGTCTGCTCAGCCAGCTCCTAAAAAACAAACCAGCCCCAAAGCAAAACGCGCCCCAAAAGCTAACCCCCACAACCTTACTCCAGACGACCTGGCTGCCTGGCAAGCATTTGCCAACCCCGAAGAGGCAGATGATTATTGAGAAAGGGTAGATAACGTAAGGTTTTTCGGCCCCTCCGAAGGTTCCAGAGGCTTACCAGAACCTTCGGAAAGAGGGTTATTTCTACGGAATAATACCCAGTTCCTTACCCCCAGCGATGATCGTATCGGCACAGAAGTCAATGTCTTCCATGGTGTGCGCGGCCGAGACACAGGCACGCAGCCGGGCCAGCCCTTCAGGCACTACCGGTGCCACCACTGCCTGCACAAAGATGCCCCGCTGCTGGCAGTAATTCGCCAACAACGCCCCTCGCTCGGTAGAGCCACAAATGACAGGCACGATAGCCGTTTCCGTGTAAAGCAAATCAAACCCGGCCGCCCGCAAACGAGTGGCAAAATGAGTGTAATTGTCCTGAATCTTCTTCACCCGCCACGGTTCTTCTTCAATCACATCAAAGGCAGCTTTAGCGGCGGCGGCCGAAGCCGGAGGCAAAGCCGCTGAGAAGATAAAGCCACGGGCCTCATGTTTAAGAAAGGTAATGAGTTCCTGGTTTCCGGCCACGTAACCACCCGCACTGGGAACGGTCTTGCTGAGCGTGCCCATCTTAATGTCTACGCAGTCCGGCGGCAGATCAAAATGCTCTTCAATGCCATGCCCCAGCTCTCCTAATACGCCAATGGAATGGGCTTCGTCAATCATCAGGTAAGCGTCATACTTCTGGCATAACTTCACCACCTCTGGCAGGTTGATAATATCACCGTCCATACTAAAGACGGCATCGGCGATCACCAATTTACGGCCGTGTGGGTTCGCCTCACGCAGCCGCCGCTCCAGATGATCCATGTCATTGTGCCGGAAACGAACGTGGTGGGCCATAGCCAGCATACAGCCATCTACAATGCTGGCGTGGTTTAGTTTATCGCTGATGACCGTATCACCCTTGCGCAGCAAGGAAGAGATCGTTGACAGGTTTGTTACGTAGCCGCTGGAAAATGTGATAGCCCCGTCGGTGCCCTTGAAGGCGGCGATGCGCGCTTCCAGTTCATTGTGTAACACCAGTGACCCGGCCAGCAAACGCACACCGTGTGTGCCCGTGCCATACTTTTGAATAGCCGCCTGAGCGGCATCATTAATGTGCGGATGCCCAATCAGCCCCAGGTAAGAATAGCTGCCCAGCATAATCATTTCACCGCGACCTTCCACATTAACACGGCCGTTGGGCAAAATATCCTGCGTCGCCTCCAGGTAAAAATAGAGGTCACGTTCCTGATAAAACTTAATTGGCCACAGCATTTCTGGCGTTAATGCCGGCCGTTCTTGGGTGGCTTCACCAATCATGTTAATTACTCCTCGTCATAGACAAGATTTACAAGATGAATAGGGTTTGCTTTCTTATAAATCCGGTTAAATTCATCAGATACATAATCCAAAAGGAATGAAAAGATCACTATTGCCGGTAATTCTAACAGCGAACGGGTGATTTGGCAGGGAAATAGACTCAGTGTTTGATGAGTGGGTTTGCCAGCTTGCCGCCTTCAGGCGACAATTTCCCTTACGGTGGTGTATGCAGCACGACCCGACGAGGAAACATGCCAAAGTCTACCCGTATCATCAATTGGCGTTACCATCAGGCACAACGCCGGAAACGCAGTGGCACGGCCGTGCTCAAAACTGTGGCCATCTTTCTGATCATAGGCCTGCTGATGGGCTGCCTGGGGCTGACAATGAGCGGGGTGGGCCTCACGGCCGTGTATGCTTACTTCACACAAGGCTTGCCCGACTTCACTGAACTGGAAAAGCTGGGCCGGGATGAAACCATCACCTTCGAGACCACCAAAATTTATGCCTGGGGGCCAGAAGGGGGAGACGGCAATCGTGAACTCACCCTTATTTACGAAATCATCGACCCCCTCGGCGGGGATCGCCAGTGGCTGCCTTATACCCAAATTCCCCAACACATGGTGGACGCCACTGTGGCCATTGAAGATCGTACCTTCTGGACCAACCAGGGCTTTGACCCCGTGGGCATCGGCCGTGCTTTTAACGAGTACGTACTGCAAGGGGGTGACATCCAGGGCGGCTCCTCCATCACCCAACAAGTGGTCAAGAACAACCTCATCGAACCAGAACGCCGCCTGGTAGGGGAAGAAGTCGGCTTTGAAGATTATGAGCGCAAAGTCGAGGAACTGCTGCTGGCCCAACGGGCAGCCAGCGCCTATACCAAAGAACAAATTATGGAGTGGTACTTAAATACAAACTTCTACGGCAACCTGGCCTATGGCATCGAAGCTGCCGCTCGTGTCTACTTTGGCAAGCCAGCCGCCGACCTGACCCTGGCCGAAGCCGCCATGCTGGCCGCCATCCCCCAATCCCCGGCTGTCAACCCCATCAACAACCCGGAGGCCGCCAAACTGCGCCAGGAACTGGTGTTAGAGGCCATGGCCCGCGAGGGGATGATTACGCCAGAAACGGCCGCGGCCACCAAGACCCTTCCTCTGGCCGTCGCCCCCGGCATTGCGGCACGCTTTGACATTATTGCGCCGCACTTTGCCCTTTACGTGCAGCAGCAGTTGGCGCAAATGTTCCCGCCCGAACTGGTATTGGGCGGTGGTTTGCGCGTTTATACCACCCTTGATCTGGAGATGCAGCGCCAGGCAGAATGTGTGGCCCGCGCCCAGGTAGCCCGCCTCTCTGGCGCGTTGGATGCCGGCCTGCCCGCTGATGAAGCCGCTACCTGTACTGCGCTTAATTTCCTGCCGCCGCTGCCCGCTGCTGACCAGGGCGTAGATCATCAGGTTAACAATGCAGCCGTCGTCATGCTTGACCCACAAACGGGGGAAATCAAAGCCCTGGTGGGCAGTGTCAATTATTGGGACGCCACCATTGATGGCTCGTTTAATGTGGCTGTAGACGGCCGTCGCCAGCCGGGTTCCTCTTTTAAACCATTTACCTACCTTACTGCCCTCAGCCAGGGGTACAACGCCGCCACCATGGTGTTGGACGTGGAAACCGATTTTGGGACGCCCTACAACGGCATTCCCTACGTGCCCCAAAATTATGATCACCAGTTTCATGGCCCCATGCGGCTGCGACAGGCGCTGGCCAACAGCTACAACGTGCCCGCCGTGCAGGTACTCAGTTGGGTAGGCATCCCCAAAGTGCTGCGTACGGCCCACAGCATGGGCATTGATACGCTCGACCAGGGCAACAACGCCTATGGGCTGGCCCTCACACTGGGCGGTGGCGAAGTAACACTGCTGGACATGGTTTACGCCTTTTCCGTCATGGACAATATGGGCGTCATGGTTGGCCAGCCACGGCCGGAAGAACGGCAGCGCCCTGGCTACCGTGCGCTGGACCCCGTGGTGATTTTGCGTGTGGAAGACCGTAACGGCCAGGTGTTGTATGAATACACGCAGCCACAGCGGCGGGAAATTTTGCCACCGCAGCTGGCTTACTTGATGAACGACATTCTTTCTGACCGTAACGCACGCTGCCCGGCCTTTGGCTGCCCCAATGCCCTGGAACTACCGGACAACCGCCCTGCTGCTGCCAAAACGGGCACTACCGATGACTTTCGCGACGGTTGGGCCATTGGCTACACACCGGAATTGGTCACCGGCGTGTGGATAGGCAACAGTGACAACAGCCCTATGGAAAACGTGCCCGGCTCCAAAGGGGCAGCCCCTATCTGGCGCGCCCTCATGAGTTGGGCGCTGACCGGCGACGCTATTTCCGTGTGGCCACGGCCGTCCGGCATGATCGAAACGGCCGTGTGCAACATCTCCGGCCTGCTGCCTACTCCCTACTGCCCCACCGTCTCTGAACTGTTCATGGATGGCACCCAACCGACAACGTTTGACACCGTCTACCAGGAATTTGCTATCAATCGCGAAACGGGCCGCCTGGCCACGACCAACACACCGCCAGAGCTCATTGAGCGCAAAATCTTCCGCGTCTACCCGGAAGCTGCCGCCGATTGGGTGCGCGAGCATGAGATCGAGCAGCCGCCCGCCGAATACGACACGATCAGCGCCTCCCTGGCCAGTGACGAGATTGGCATTCACTCCCCCACCCCGTTTGCCTTTGTACGGGGTCAGGTGACCATCACGGGGACGGCCACAAGTGATAACTTCGCCTTTTACCGCCTGGCTTATTTTGCCGGGTTAACACCCCAAAATCTACAATCGCTGGCTGATAATGTGGCCGAAACACGAGAAAACGCCCCCCTGGCTGTATGGGATGTGACCAACCTGGATGGATTATATACCCTCTTGCTCACCGTCGTCCGTCAAGATGGCTCATTTGAGGAATTCAGCGTTCCCGTCACCATAGACAATGAAGCACCGCGAGCATCCATCCTCTTCCCCTTGCCCAACCAGCAGATCTTCACCGACGAGGAATGGGTGCTAGTGCAGGCCCAGGTGACGGATAATGCTTCTATTAACCGTGTAGAATTTTTTGTAGACAACGCCGCCGTGCCCTATGCCATCAGCACCGTGCCCCCCTTCACCGAAAAGTGGACCATCCCTGGCCCAGGCTGCCACACCTACCACGTGTTGGCCACTGATGCGGCCGGCAACCAGACCGCCAGCGAACCGGTGAGGGCGTGTTTGATTGCCCGCGAATAACGCCAGTAAAAGTCATCAGAAGTCAGTAAGCAGTGTTCAGTTTTATAAAGTTATCCACAGGCCACACGGCCGTTAACGTCGCCTTCACGTTGAATTTACGGGGCACATACGGACGGGTCCGAAGGGCTACCGTATGCTATAAAGCGATGCACTACCACACCCAAAAATATTGGTTTGTCTGGCTTTAGATTTGTAGGTGTGCTCGCAGATCTATCATTCGGGGGATGTTTTGCCCGCAATACTTGCCCAATACATAAGGTAAAACCGGTCATGGTGGAAACACAAACAACAACACAATATTACGACCACTTAAAGCAAAACATTGCCGAAGGTGTCCTGGTTTTAGATGAGCAAGGGATTGTCACCTCAGCCAATCGTGCAGCTGCCGCTATTTTGGGCTGCCAGCCAGATGAGTTGATTGGCCGGGCCTGTGATGAGTTCTGGCCTCAAGATCTTCCCCCCGCCCGGCAAATTGGTTTGCAAGAATCACAAATGACCGGCATCCCTCTCAAACAGCCCAACGGCCATACCATCCCCGTCAATATCACCATCACCCCTGTTTCCGACCACATTACCAGCAGCACCATGGTCTCTTTTACCAGTGCCAACGACGCCGAACATATCAATGAAGCGCTGGCGCACACCCAGCGGCTGGCCGGCATCGGCCTGCTCACCGCCAGTGTGGCCCATGAAATGAACACGCCGCTTAGTATCATTGCGGCTACCTGCAGCAATTTGCAACACGAAGTAGAAGGGAATAACCTGGGCATGGAACAGCTGCTCAAATATGTGGAGATGATTGAGCAAAACGCCTGGCGAGCAGCGCGTATTGTCGAAGTGCTGCGCAACTACTCTTACGATGAAGAAACACAAATGGCTGTCACTGATCTTAATATGATCATTGAAGATGCCCTCACGCTGGTGCGCCACCAGTTTTACGGGGATTATAATATTGAGATCGAAGCCGACCTGGCCCAAAATCTGGGGACCATCGTGTGTGATCATAACCGCATCACCCAGGTATTGGTCAACCTGCTGCTTAATGCCCGCGACGCCATGAACACCAGCGGTGGCATCATCCGTGTCAAGTCATGGATAGAGCCACCGCAAACACGCATCCTATCCCGGGTGAATGGCGCCCTGGTAGACACGCAGCCACGAGAAGAGTATTCCTTTTCTGTCAGCGATACCGGCCCGGGGATTGCCCCCGCCATTATGAGTCAGATCTTTGAGCCATTTTTCACCACCAAACCCCGTGGTAAAGGGGCTGGCCTGGGGCTGTTTATTGCCCGGCGCATTGTGGAACAACACGACGGCCGTATCATCCCTGAAAACAACTTCAATGGCGGCGTCACCTTTACCGTAACCCTCCCCCACAAAAAACTGTAACCCTGCTTTATAAACCCAGCTTAAGCCCAACCTCCTTAGATTTCTTGTAGCGTTCGCTCAAAGATAACTTTTGCCAGGTAATCAGTAATCAGTTGTCAGTAATCAGTCCGGAAGGGCACCCAACTGAACAGTGACAACTGAATAGTGACAACTGAATACCAACTGCTGGCCGGTCGTTGCTAACCGCTCACCCGCTCTTGGCCAGCTGCAAGAAGTAAGCGTGAAAACGGGCATCTCCCGTCAATTCCGGATGAAAAGAGGTTACCAGCCATTTGCCTTGTTGGGCGGCCACGGCCGTGCCGTCGGGCAAAGTGGCCAATACCCTGGCATCCCCTTTTGTCTGGACCAGCTGCGGCGCCCGAATAAACACGGCCGGGAACGGTTTGGCATGGCCGTTGTTCAGAGCGGGTATATCCAGGCCATATTCAAAGCTGTCTACCTGGCGGCCAAAAGCATTCCGGGCCACCACAATATCCATCACCTCTAGCAGCGGCTGGTCACGGCCAACGCCCTCATGGCTGATCTCCTTGGCCATGAAAATCATGCCCGCACACGTGCCCCACATCGCCTTTTGCTGGGCAAATTGGCGCAATGGTTCTATGAATCCATACGTCCGGGCCAGTTTGCCAATAGCTGTACTTTCTCCACCAGGAATGATCAGGCCATCCAACCCGTCAAGGTGTTCCGGCAGGCGCACTTCTATGGCCTCTACCCCCAGGCTTTGCAGCACTTTCATATGCTCACGAAACGCGCCTTGCAGCGCCAATACACCGATCTTCATAGAAACTCCACTCCATAGATGAGGGGATGGGATGATGAAGCAAAACGGTCACCCATCAACCCATGCCCTGTCAGCCGATCACCAGCCACGTGCGGCCAACTGCTCGCCTTCGGCCAGGCTGCTCACGGTGCGGCCAACCATAGGTTCCCCCAGGTTTTCGCTGACGCGAGCCAAGATCGCCGGATTATTGTAATGAGTGGTCGCTTCTACAATCGCTTTGGCGCGGCGTGCCGGGTCACCGCTCTTAAAAATACCAGACCCCACAAAAACGCCATCGACACCAATTTGCATCATCAAGGCGGCATCTGCCGGAGTGGCCAGGCCACCCGCCGCAAAGTTGACCACCGGCAGACGGCCCAATTCCTTGGTCTCTTTTACCAACGAATAAGGTGCACCGATGTTCTTGGCGTAGGTCATCAATTCCTCATCGGGCATCAATTGCAAGCGGCGGATTTCACCCAACACGGCGCGGGCGTGACGCACCGCTTCCACCACATCACCGGTACCGGCTTCACCCTTGGTACGGATCATAGCTGCGCCTTCACCAATGCGGCGCAGCGCTTCACCCAGGTTACGGCAGCCACACACAAAAGGAATTTTAAAGGCATGTTTATGGATATGGTACTCTTCGTCGGCCGGGGTAAGAACTTCACTTTCATCGACGTAGTCTACGCCTAGAGCTTCCAGGATCTGCGCTTCTACAAAGTGGCCGATGCGCGCCTTGGCCATGACGGGAATGGTCACCGCCGCCATGATCTCTTTGATCAAACCGGGATCAGACATGCGGGCTACGCCACCGTGCGCACGAATGTCTGCGGGCACACGCTCCAGGGCCATGACGGCTACAGCGCCCGCCTCTTCGGCAATGACTGCCTGCTCTGGCGTTACCACATCCATGATGACGCCGCCTTTTAACATTTGGGCCAGGCCAGCCTTTACTTTGAAGCTGCTAACCTCAGCCTGTCCATCGGGGGATTTTCCGTTTTCGCTCATGTAAGAACCTCCATTCATAGTTGACGCAAAAGGCAAAGCCGCCATGTTACCAGGCTTCGCGTCACATTGCGTTTCAGGTAACTTTATCTACCTTAATTTTAGTTTTAGCCAAAGGGGAAAACAAGGAAATTGGCTCTATATCATCTCATGCAGTTTATACTATGATAGGGCCAATTCTAGTGAAGCGTAAAGTTCCAGGTCATGGAACACCATCAGGGGGTAAGCAGACCAGTTGGAACACCCGTGGTTTTAATCTGGTGAGGACCAACATGCCGCTGTTGTAAACACAGATATGATTTTAGATTTCCTTTTCCAACACCAATAAATGCGAAATGCCCAGCACAACGAAGGGGGTCTTTTCAGCGGCATAAAGCGTCTTTTTAATGATTTTGCCCAGGCGGGGCAGCCGGTATTCAATATTGTCATAGCCGCCAAAGATGCGGCCGTGATGGACTACCCGCACCGGCAGGTCCGCAAACAGCTTCAACAGGCTGCCTTTACTGTAAGCACGCACGTGAGGGGCCAGCTTGTGGCGGATAGGGTTAGGCAGATAATTCACCAAAGGGATGTTGCCAAATTTGTAACGGCCGTGCCAATAAATGCCATGTTGTTCCACCGGGTACCAGCGGTTGGGGCAAAAGATGAGCAGCCGCCCACCCGGTTTTACGACCCGCACCATCTCCTTTGCCGCCAGGCAGTCATCGGCGACGTGTTCGATCACCTCGTTGCTAAAGACAAAGTCAAATGTGGCTTCGGCAAAGGGTAGGGTTTCCCCAGCCGCCTGCACAATACCACAGGCTGTAGGACGGGCTTTGACTGCCCGGTCATGTTCAATTTCCAGGCCAAAACGGTGCGGCGTGTACGCCGCAAAATGATCCAGGTAAGTACCCAGACCACAACCGTTATCCAGGATAACCGCGCCCTCTAATGCAATCCATTGGCGGATCATGTTTAGCCGCCTGTGCTGACCGGAGCGCCACACATAGCCCGGTTCGCCACGCTGGGCGGCTTTGTCTGAATAAGACACGCAACACCTCTAGATTATGTCAATCAATTATTGTACCAACAGGCATTTTACCTTGTGAAGCAAGGGGCGGCGAATCAAAACAACCGCACGGGCACCTTATAGGAAATTTCTCCCACATGCAACGGCCGTCCCCACCCCTATAATGCCTGTGGGGTTGAACTAAATCATAGCAAGCGAGGAGGAAACAATGCCAAGAACTAGCTTGACCTGTCTCTTTGTTTTTACACTTCTGGTGTCTTTGGTACATGAGCAAACTCAGGCACAACGGCCGTCGGCCCAACGGCCGTCTGCCCTTTCGGGTGGTGATTGCGGCTGTGACCATACCCACCCCCTGAACGTGTGGAAGTTAGACGGCGTGGCGGTCAACATTCAGCCCGGTGATGTGGTCTGCCTGGGGGCAGGCCCGCGAGCACGCATGCGTATTGAAAACGTTCACGGCACCGTCCAAGAGCCGGTCATTATCAAGAACTGCGGCGGCCCCTTAGAAATTGAAGAGGGACCTTACGGCATCAGCGTCGGCCTGAGCAGCCATCTGCAACTAACGGGGACCGGCGACCCTGACCACTTTTACGGCATTCGCGCCGGCGGCACTGTAGGCGTGGGTGACCTGACGACAAACGTAGAAGTTGACCATGTGGAGGTCTATGCCGCCGGATTTGCCGGGTTTATGGTCAAAACAGACCCCACCTGTGACCCCGCGACGTGGCGTGAAAACTTCACCATGACTGATGTCTCGCTGCATGACAATTACGCGCACCACACCGGTGACGGTGAAGGCTTCTACATTGGTTTTACATTTTATGGCGGCTATGACATCATCTGTAATGGCCAGACCATCACCGTGTACGGCCATGTTATTGAAGGGTTAGACATGTACAACAACATCACCTATGACACCGGCGCGGATGGCATTCAGGTGGGGTCCGTGCCGATAGGGGCAAATATCCATGATAATGTGGTGCAGTTATACGGGCAGCGGCCGTTTGCCAATTATCAGGATAATGGCATCCAGATAGGCGCCGGCACGGGCGGGCTGCTGTACAACAACTGGATCGCCAACGGTCCGGGCAACGGCCTGATCATGATGGGCCAGGGGGATAACGTCATCTTCAACAATGTTATTGTTGATGTTGGCGGTCATGGCATTTTTTGTGACGAACGTGATGACCCGGCCGGCACCGGCTACCAATTTATCAATAACACCATTATCAATCCCGCTCAAGATGGCATTCTCATTTACGCTGACTTGATGGAAATGAACCACATTAAGAACAACATTATCGTCAATCCAGGCACGGGGGAGTATGTGCGGAAACTCAATGACAGCGTACCGGTAGAGATTTCCCATAACCTATTTGCGGCGTCTGCAGCTGAAGTGGGTTTTGTAAATGCGGCAGCCGATGATTACCACCTGACGGCCGTGTCTCCGGCCGTAGAAGGCGGGCTGGATGCCTCTGTGTTTGGGATATATGCAGATAAAGATGGAGTACCACGGCCCTATGGCCCAGCCTATGACATTGGCGCTTACGAATTCCTGCCCACCCTGCGCCTGAGTGGATCACCGGGCAACCAGATGATTTATCTGGCCTGGACATTAGATTCTACGCTGCCCGACGGGGTTACCTGGCAAATCTCCTACACCGGCCCTATAGGCAGCCAGCCTTCCCCTATCACTGGCCTGGACGCTGCGTTGCGCGCTTACACCTTAACCGGGATGACCAATTATGAGATATACAACGTCACGCTGGCGGCTATGATGGGAAACACGGCCGTCTATACAGACACGATCACTACCATGCCCACGGATCGGCTTGTTTACCTGCCGGCTGTCAGCCGATGAGTGGTCGGTCAACGGCCAACCCATTACTGCTGGCCAACAACCTCATCATACTTACGCCGTACTTCTTTGATGTCTTCCCAGGTCAGGGCTTTAGGGCTGCCGGGCGTACGCACGGGGTTGCGCAGCAGGTAAGACGGGTGGAAGATGGGCATAACGTGACGGCCGTTCCAGTCAAACCACTGCCCGCGCAGCTTGGTAATGCCCGTCTGCCCCAAGATAGATTGCGTGGCCACGTTGCCCGTCAGCAGCATAATCACCGGGTCCACCAGACGAATGATTTCCAGAACATAAGGCTTGTACGCCGCAATTTCATCGTTGGTTGGTTTGCGAAAGTTAGCGCCGCCTTCACCAGGCGGCAGCCGGAAGACAGAGTTGGTGATGAACACGTCTTGTTCCGGGTTAAAGTCTGCCGCCTGCAAAATCTGGTCAAGCAGCTGCCCCGCCCGGCCCACAAACGGTTTACCGACCTTGTTTTCTTCTGGCCCTGGCGCTTCACCCACGATCATGAGTTTCGCCTGTGGGTTACCACGGTAGATGACGACATTGGTACCCGCATCGGCCAGGGGGTCATCATCCATTTTCATCATCTTATCTACCAATTGATCCAGTGAAGTAAAGTATGATGGACGTTCATCGAATAAGCCAAACTGCATGATCGTTTCTCCTTTATGAACTGACCAATTGTACCGCAAAAGATGAAGATTTACAGATGCTCACGGCCGTCTTTCTGCCATCCAAGGCATACAAAAAGGGCAGCTCATCAGGAGCTGCCCTTAAACAGGAACGGCCGTTTACGGCTTCAAAACCAGCGGCAGGTAAATGTAGGCATCCGTGGGAGGCAGCGCCAGGGCTGTGGCTGTTAATACTGTAGTGGCCGTGACAGCGCCGTCAGCCTGCGACATGACTGTTACAGTGATCACATCACTCTCCCCCTCAACCGCCGTTGGCGGGATATGCACCACAACCTGCACCAGCGCACTGGCGTCATACCCCACCGTCTGGCTGAGGGTAGATAACGTAGCCGTCCAGGTGCTGTTGGCGCCCAGGGTAAACGTGTCTGTGACGTTGCCGGTGTTGGTCAACTGCACGGTAAAGGTTACGGCCGTTCCCGGCAAATCACTAAGGGTAGATGTCACGGCCGCAGCGACTACGCCATAAACAGCATTGGCGGTGGTGGTCAGGCTGGCGCTGTCACTGGCACCGGTTTGCCCCAGGGCGGTCAGCGTAACCACATCACTCTCCCCGGCCAGGGCAGCGGCCGGTATCTCTACCGTCACCGTCACGCTGGCGCTTGTGCCTGGGCTGAGGGGCAGCGTGCTGGCGGAGAGCGCGGCATTCCAGACATTGCCGGACAGGGCTAGATCATAGGTATCGGTCATATTGCCTGTGTTGCTCACCCAGACGGTGTACATCGCTGCCGTACCTGGATCACCGGCCAGGGCAGCGGCCACCGGTGTCACAGCCACTTCATAAAGTGGGATCAGGGTAGTAAGGGCCGCGCTGTCAGCCGCGGTAGGGTCAGCCTGGGATACGGCCGTCACTGTGGCCGTATCCATGTCACCGGGCACCGCATTACCTGGCACATCTACCACGGCCGTAAATGTGGTGCTCTCCCCGGCGTCTAGCCAGATCGTTGCGGTAGAAACGGCCGTGGCCCAACTGCTGACCACACTCAGGGCAAACGTATCTGACACCGAACCACTGTTTTCGATGGTCAGGGTATAGGTAACCGTATCCCCAGCCGCCGCCGTCTGGCTCTGGCTGTCTGGGGAAAGATCCACACCATAGGCCACTGGCAGCGGGTCGATCCAGGCGCCCCCGGCAAAAATCTCAGAAATGGTCCAGGGGTTGGCAATGGTGCCGGTATACGCCATGGCGTTAAGATCATACACGTTAAAGTAGGGTGGCGTGTTATCATCGGTGATCAGATACGCCTTGCCATCTCCAATCGCCAGGCCATCGACATCATCCTCCCCACTTAAATAGGGCGCTACCAGGGTAAGCGTGCCATCCGGGTTGATCTGCACCAACCCCCGCGAGACCGACCCATCATTGACACCATACAACAGGCCCGTCGCCGCGTCGATGGCAATGCCGCCAATGTCAACTGTCGCTGGCGCCTGTGCATAGGTGATGACGATGGTGGCGGCCAGCGTGGTGACATCAATGGTGTAAATGCCCTCAGTGGCCAGGGTACGCGCCCCATACAACGTGCCATTATCATACGCCAGGCCGGGCATGGTGGCAATAGCCCCATTGACCGTAACATTTCCTAATAAATTAATGGTGCCGCCAAGCGGCCACTCCCACAGTTCCGTGCCGTCCATATAGAGCAGACGTTCGTTATCAGGATCATAGGCGGCCCCCCATATCTCGGCCCCCAAAAAGGCCGTGTAAAAGGTGTTGTTTGTCACGTCAATGGTATAGGCCGGGATATTGATGTTATCGATGCCCACAAAAAGCGGCGCCAGCCCTGCCGGTGCTATCGCCGGCATATGACGGTGTGGCCGCGCTTCTTGTTCGGCTGCCAGTGCTTTGGCCCTTTCAACGGCCGTCTCCCCTCCTTCTTGGGAACGAACCACGGCTGCCGGCCATACCAGCATGACAGCAAACAGCAACAACCCGGCAAAGGAACCAAACAAAAGTTTAAGCAATCTATGCGTTTTCATGTTACCCTCCATGTCATTCTAGATGGTTACCCATTATCCCTGATCATCATAAGCCTCAGATGCCCCCAGGGCCATACATGGTTATACGTACTGGCCGCCCGTTTCTATCTATAGGAAAATCCCTCTCTATTCCATCTCATTTCTTCCCCACGAGCCAGGCTTTTATTTACATAATTCTCGCGATTATCCCGGCCTAGTATCTAAGGGTCATTGAGACTAAAACCTTATTTTTGCGCAAAGAGAGGGCATTTCTACTGGTTAATGCAAAGGGAAGGCATTTCTACGCAATAAAATGATAATGTTTGAGCTCCAAACAGGGTCGGTGTAAAACTTCATTAGAGTTAGAC
>WYBM01000039.1 GCA_011525915.1 Ardenticatenaceae bacterium
CAATGACCTGATTTCCATATGCTTCTAGGGTAATATTCACGATAGAGTACCTCTTGGTTTTGTGATAATTACCAATTTAACCAATCGGTGCTCTTTTGTGCATTTTTCCTTTTACTGAAAAACCCTTGCTGTTGAGGCCGGCGGATTAGAAAAGTGACAACGGTGTAAAGCTCATTCTGCTTCTCCACGATACAATAGCCGCCAATCATCTAGGTGTCACTGTGCCCAGGCCAGGGCCGTTGCTTCTAAATCCTCTGGGGGTTATAACGTTGAGGCAGCGGCTTGTACCCATTAACCTTGGGCCAGGGCCCACACAAGGAGTATCATGGTATGACCAATTCACAGACAGAACGTACCCGATTGATCACCTGGCAAGACCCCGGTCTGACGGCCGTCGAAGCCAGCCAGATGGGTGGGTTAGACTTTTTCCGCGCCTGGCTGGCCGGTGAGGTTCCCGCACCCCCTATTGCCGCGTTAATGAATTTTGGTATGGCCGAAGTGAGTGACGGGCGTATCGTTTTTACGATGACGCCGGCAGAGTATCATTTTAACCCCATTGGCACCGTACACGGAGGTGTGGCCGCCACCATTCTGGATTCAGCCATGGCCTGCGCCGTGCACACCAAACTACCGGCCGGCGGCAGCTATACCACACTGGAAATAAAGATCAACTACATTCGCCCCATCACAGTAGATGTCGGCCCGCTAAACTGTATAGGTGAAGTTATTCACATGGGCCGCCGCATGGCCACGGCCGAGGGTAAACTGGTGGACGCCAATGGCAAATTGCATGCACACGGCACCACCACTTGCATGGTTTTTCAGCCGGCGTCAAACTATTAAGATCCTTTTTATCATTTAAGTTCATGGCCCGGTGGCTGTCTCACATGAACAGCCTCGGCAGTTCGGTGCATCAACTATGACAAACGTCTTTGCTTATGACGAATTGACCTGGCCAGAGGCAGCCACCTTGCCCCGTGATACCCCCCTCATCATTCCCCTGGGGGCAGGGTATGATCTGGAAAAAGCAGCCCTGGCGCTGGGGCGGCCCCAGCACCTGGGCCTGCTGCCCCCCATCCCTTACGGGTGGCGCGGCAGCGGCCTGGCCGTACCCGAACCGGTGCTGGGCCAACTGCTGGCCAACCTGCTAGACAGCCTGCGTGATGATGGCTTCAGCCGTGTCTATGCCCTTACACCTCAGGGCATAGACCTTAACCTTGGCCCGCAGCGCCTGGCCGCGCCGCACCCTACCGCTGTTTCCCCTTATCATCTGGCTAATGGCGCACAAGACAAGGTTCTGCTCATCCCCATTGGCCACACAGAACAGCATGGTCATCACCTGCCGCTGAATACAGATACGCTCATTGTGGGGGCAATAGGGACGGGCACGGCCACGGCCGTGCCTGAACTGGCTGCCTGCCTGCCCGTTTTCCCCTATGGTGTCAGCACACACCGCGCTTCTTTTGCCGGCACGCTCAATTGTGGCGGCCGTGCCTTTGAAGATTTTTGGCTGGCGGTGATAGACGTGTTGGTAGGGCAGGGGATTGACCGCTTTTACCTGATGAGTGGGCACGGTGGCAACTGCTCCTTCCTGGTGAACGTGGTCAAATATGCCGGTGAACGTCACCGCCGCACCTTTTGTGCTACCGCCTGGCTGCACACTTCCGGCCATCTGGCCGCACCGGTGGTGCAGCAAACGCGCCATTCGGCACGGGGGGGTATGGGGCATGCCGGGGAGTTGGAAACGGCCATGATTTTGCACCTGCGGCCAGACCTGGTGCACATGCAACGGGTGGTAGACGAGACGGATTTTGTCAGCACGGCCAGCTATTATATGGATTGGCTTGAAGGGGGTGATCTAGTAGCCAACCCCCCCTGGGATGATGACACTAAGACGGGCGCTTATGGCGCCGGCAGTTTGGCTACGGCCGAAAACGGTAAACTATGGTTGGAAGTGGGCATCATGGAAAAGGTAGCCCATGTATGCGAAATTCATGAGCAACATGTGCGCCGTGAAGAACGAAGGGCGGCGGGGTATGGGTTATGGGGTAAGGTGACACACACCACCGCGAAATGATTAAATACACTGTTTCACAAAAAAAATCACACTTTGGTAGGGGCGACCCTTGTGGTTGCCCTGAGCGGGAGCAGGCACAAGGCCTGCCGCTACAATAGGTCAGGTCATAAAACTTCTGAAACAGAGGATTAAACAACGAATGGAACAGAACCCGAATGGCCAGGCCAAAACCGGCCACGGGATCACCTTTTTGGAGGCAGTGCGTGTGTGGGTGCGTGTTGCCATCTTCAGTTTTGGTGGCCCGGCCGGGCAAATCTCTGTGATGCACCGCATTTTGGTGGAGGAGAAGCGCTGGGTGAGCGAAAATCGTTTTTTGCATGCCCTGAACTACGCCATGCTCTTGCCCGGACCAGAAGCACAGCAACTGGCCACCTACCTGGGCTGGCTGCTGCACCGCACCCCTGGTGGTTTAGTGGCGGGCACACTTTTTATTCTACCGGGTTTTGTCAGCATCCTTACCCTCAGCATTCTTTATGCTGTTTACCAGGACGTAACCTTTGTTCAGGCCATTTTTTATGGCTTGAAGCCGGCGGTGATGGCGGTGGTAGTGGAAGCGGTGGTGCGTATTGGCAAACGCGCCCTTAAAACGCCAGCCATGATCGCCCTGGCAGCGGCGGCTTTTGTGGCCATTTTCTTTTTTAATGTCCCTTTTCCGTTGATCATTGTGGTGGCCGGGTTGACAGGGTATGTAGGTGGCCGTCTGTGGCCGGCCCAGTTTAATGTGATAAAAGGTCACGCTGTCAGTGGAGATACGGCCGTGATGACAGATGACGCCGCTGCCCACACCCGGCCCACCTGGCGGCGGGCAGTAACGGTGTTGTCCATTTGCCTGGTTTTGTGGCTGACGCCGCTCCTGGTGTTGTGGCTGTGGGCCGGCCCGGGGCATGTGCTGACCCAAATTGGACTGTTTTTTAGCAAAGCGGCGGTGGTGACGTTTGGCGGCGCCTATGCCGTGCTGGCCTATATCGCCCAGGAAGCGGTGGTGACATTTGGCTGGTTACAACCGGGTGAAATGCTGGATGGCCTGGGCATGGCGGAAACGACACCTGGCCCCTTGATTCAGGTAGTGCAGTTTGTGGGCTTCATGGGTGCATACCGTAACCCTGCCCCCTTTTCACCGCTGATGGCCGGGGTCATGGGCGCCATTTTGACCACATGGGTCACGTTTACACCCTGTTTCCTGTGGATTTTTCTAGGAGCGCCTTATATTGAACAGTTACGCGGCCGTTCCGGGCTGACTACGGCTTTGTCGGCGATTACGGCCGCTGTGGTTGGTGTCATTCTTAACCTGGCCGTATGGTTTTCTGTACATACACTGTTTGGATCGGTGGATGAACGGTTTATCGGCCCGCTGCGGCTGTTGTGGCCGGTGTGGTCTACCATAGATAGTGTGGCACTGCTGATTGTTGTGGCAGCTTTTGTAGCTATTTTCCGGTTTAAAGTGAGCATGTTATGGACGCTGGCCGGGGCAGCCACAGCCGGGCTGCTCTACTATTTGCAGTTTCTCAATTGACATTATTGTTAGACACGCTGGCCGCCGCATGGGGGGAACTGCCTCAGGCGAGGTGCAGCCAGACCGTAAAGGTGCTGCCCACCCCTGATTCACTGGTGAACGTGATACGCCCATTGTGGCGAGCTATAATTTCCTCACAAATGGCTAACCCCAGGCCGGTACCTGCCGTGCCGCTGTCACGACCGACCGTCCCCCTGTAGAAACGCTCAAAAATATGTGGCCGGTCTTCTTCTGGAATACCGGGGCCAGTGTCACTAATGCTGGCGGTTACCCAGGTTTGCCCTTCGGCAACGGCCGTTTCCGTTTTTAGCGTAATCATCCCCCCAGATGGGGTATAGTTGATGGCATTCACTGTCAGGTTGCCTAATACCTGAAAAAGTAATTGGGGGTCAGCCAGGCAAGCCGGTAGTCTTTCAGCCAGGTCATGTGTTAGTGATAATCCTTTATCGGCCACCAGATCACCCCAATCACTGATGAGCGTGCCTATTAAGACGTTAAGGTTGATCGATTTCAGGTCAACGTCAATGTCACCTACATCTAACTGTGACAGGTCTAGCATATCCTCAATCAGCCGCTGTAAACGGTTTGTCTCCTCATGCAGCACAGCCAGGTAGTGGGCTTGTTTTTCAGCCCGCCCCTGTTCTAATAGGCTCAGGTATAGTTTGATATTGCTTAGTGGGCTGCGTAATTCGTGGTTGACGTCAGAGACAAATTGAGATTTAAGGCGCTCGGCGGCCTGGGCCAGTTCCAATGCTGCTTGAAGTTCGGCGGTACGCACCTCTACCTCCTCTTGGAGCTGGCGGTTGTACTGTTGTTGGGCTGTGTACAGGCGCGCATTTTCTATGGCGATGGCCACGTTGTTGGTGAGTATGGTCAGGCTGTGGGTGTCTTCTTTGCTAAAAGCGCCTGATTTGACACTCAGAAAGCTGACCACGCCCAGCAATTGGCTTTCGTAAACCACGGGTACAAACAACGCAGAGCGAATAGCGGCCTGAAGGGGTATCCAGCGCGAATCTTTGGTGACATCGACCAGGATCAAGGGTTTACGGGTTTGTCCCACCAGGCCCACCAGACCCACTTCTTCGCCCAGTGTAAAGACCAGTTCTTGCTTCAGCCGGACAAATTCTTGCCCAGAGTAGCCCACCGCTTCTAGCAGGCGAAACGTTTTTTCGGTCTGATCAAAGGCGAAGTAGTTGGCATACTGATACTCCATGGCTTTTACTACGGTGTGCAGGGCATGGGACACAAGCGCACGCTGGGATTTAATAACCGCCAGATTGGTGCTGGCGCGGTAGAGTGTTTTCAGACTGCGGTTGGTCTGTTCCAACTGCCTGATTTTGTCTTCCAGCTTGTGTACCACGCGGCTGCTGTACTTTTCCAAGAAGAGCGGGTTTTCTTTTAAAGTCACTTCGGGAAGGGGGAAACGGCCGTGTTGATATTTTTCAAACACTTCTTCTAACAGGCTCACCAGCAAAGCCGGGTCTGTGGGTTTAATAATAAACCGGGCGGCGCCTAAACTCAGCGCCAGCTCCTCATCTTTTTTGTCTACATACGTGGCTGTGTAAAAGACAAACGGAATATGCTTTAGCCGCTCATCTTGCATCCAGTGACGACAGAGGGTAAAGCCATCCATCACCGGCATGAGAATATCGCTGATAAGCATGTCTGGTGGGGTGATGGCCGCTTTGTCCAGGGCTTCACGGCCGTGAACGGCAGTCTCTACCTCATATCCATGCCCGGTTAAAAGCGCCCCTAACATGTATAGACTTTGTTCATGGTCATCAACAATCAAGAATCGTGTCATGCTCTGCCGCGCCTTTTGTAATCCCTACTGTAGGTAATGTTCAATCTCGCGTATAAATGTATCTGGATTTATGGGCTTCTCAATATACCCGTTGCAGCCTGCCCCTAAGATGCGCTCTCGATCACCCACCATAGCGTAAGAGGTGACGGCCACAATAGGCACGTGAGCCAGCGTTAAAATGTGACGCAATTCTCTGGCCACCATATACCCATCCATCCCTGGCAGTTGAATGTCCAACAAGATAAGCACCGGGCTGACTTGTTGAGCCAGGATGATTCCTTCACGGCCGTGACGCGCCTCAATAACCGTGTATCCATGGGCTTTCAGAATAAATGTTAACAGGTAACTGTTTTGTTCATTATCCTCAATTAAGAGAATGGTACCCTTCTTATGATGCTCGTTCATATATTTCTCCCGTAGGTGTCACGGGCAGCATCAACGTAAAGGTACTGCCCTGCTGCCATTCACTTGTCACCTGCACACGGCCCCCCAGTAAATGTGCCAGCTTCTGGCAAATTGAAAGTCCTAACCCTGTACCTTCGCGCCGGCGAGCCAGCCCGCTTTCAAGTTGTTGAAACGGACGGAACAGCCTGGGTATATCTTCTGGTTTAATGCCAATGCCCGTGTCAGAGACGCTGGTATAAACACGGCCGTTGTCTTGCCAACACTGCACCGTAATGGCCCCTTCATCGGTAAACTTAACAGCATTATTCACCAAATTGATCAAAATTTGCCGTACACGCCGCTGGTCACTCACCATGTTCCCCACTGCCGGCGCTACGGTTATTTCCAAGTCTAGTCCTTTATCCTTTGCCGCCTGGCTTGCCGTCTGCCCCGTTTGCCTTACCAGCGCCGCCATGTCAAACGACTCGGTGATTGTCTCCAACTGATCGGCTTCGATCTTGGAGATGTCTAACACGTCGTTGATCAACGCCAGCAAATGATGGGCACTGCCGTGCACCATCTGCAGCTGTTTTTGCTGTTCGGCGTTTAATGGCCCGGCCAGCCCCTGCAGCAGGATGCCCCCAAAACCGATGATCGAGTTTAAGGGTGTGCGTAATTCATGGGACATGGTGGCTAGAAATGCAGATTTGACGCGGTCGGCCGATTCTGCTTTTTCCTTGGCCAGGGTCAGTTCCGCTGTGCGTTTGGCCACCCGCTGTTCCAGTTCCTCATTTTGCTGCTGTATCCGGACCATCAGTTGTGCCTGCTGCCAGGCTACCGCCAATTGGTTAGCCACTTCACGAGCCACTTGACGATGCTCCAGACTAAAGGCTGCTGGCTGGTTGGAAGCCAGCGCCAATAAACCAATGAGTTCTCCGGATATAGCTAGAGGGGTATTGATATAGGAGCGAATCCCCTCAGCGATGAGTTGCTGCATTACACTATTGGGGTGGGGGATGGTGGTGGTATCATCCACTACAACGTCCCCTTGCTGTAAATCCTTAAAAAAATCGGGCTGGCCGGGTACAACCAGCCCTTCCTTGATCTGAGACTCCCCACTTACGTCTGAGGCAAACATGACACTCTCGTTGCGCTCAAAGTCAAAGAGGACAAGCGTGGCCCGGCGGCAGGGAACGATCTGGCGCAGTCCCGCCAGGGCCGCCCGGGCGATCTCTTTGGGTACCAGGGAACTCAGGATGGCCCGGTCTACATCGCGCACAATTTCCAACCGCCGTATGTAATGCTCCAGAGCGTTGGCTGCTTCACGCTCTTTGGTCATGTCATAAGTGATGTTTGTGAAGCCGGTTAATTCACCAGAGTGGGGCGCGTGCATAGGGGTGGTGGTAACCCTGGCCCAAAACCGGCTGCCATCTTTGCGCATCTGCCAGCCTTCCCCCTGATAATGACCCTGGGTCACGGCCGTTTGTAAGATCTCCGCCGGTAAGCCGCCCTGCCTGTCTTCTGGCAAGAAAAAGATAGAAAAATGCTGGCCCATTATCTCCTGGCTGGTGTATCCCTGGATTGTTTCCGCGCCACTGTTCCAACTGGCAATGTGACCCTGTGTCCCCAGACGAATGACGGCGTAATCTTGAATGCTCTCAATCATCGAGCGCATTTGTTCTTCACTTGTGCGCAGCTTTAATTCAGCCTGTTTGCGTTCTGTAATGTCCAGGCCCATCATCTGAATGGCTGGCCTCCCCTGGTAAAAAAAAGGTATAACCGTAATCTCTATGGGTACCATGTGGCCATCCAGCCGTACAAAGTAATCTTCCGTCGGGTAAAGGCCACGTTCACCGGCTAACATCCGTTGGATTCTGTCCAGAGATGACGGCAAACGATCGGGGTCTGAAAACTCACTGATCGGCCGGCCAATGACCTGCTGGGGCTCCTGGGCGCCCATCAGCTGCAGCGCCGCCTGGTTGACAAAAACCAGCCGTTCATCCTGAATAATGCCAATGGCATACGGGTAGGTGTCTACCAGCTGTTGGTAAAGCTCTTCAATCTCTTGTAACTGTTTTTGCCGCCGCTGTCTTTCCATTATATTCTGAGCCGTTTGCCGCTCAACAATCACCCCAATGAATAGCAGCAGCGCAAAACGAGAAAGCACTACCACCAGCGGGATGGTGATCACCGTGAAGGGCACAAGCAGCAGATAAGAGCCGGCCAGTAAACCAGGTAGAAGGCCAGGCACAGGTAGATGCATAAAAAGGGGGTAAGTAGCAGCCAGCACAAATAACCACAATAGGAAAAAGCTGCCGGTACCCCCGGTTGTTAAAAGAAGCAGCCAGGTGGTGGCCCATAGCAGTCCAAAATGCAGCCGGGGAAACAGGCGGGCCTGCTTTCTCAAAGCCAGGCCGGTTAATCCGTTGCCCAAAGTTATGAACACCAACCCCCAGGACAGCGGCGTTCCACCCTGAAATGATAAAAGCAGGCAGCCGTGCAAGGCCAGTGCCAGGGGCACCACTGGCTCCGGGCCTAACCCTAACATGTAATGGGAAAATATTTCGGCTCTGTTGTTCATTAGGTTATCCAGGCAGTTGCTAGGTAGCAGGTGTGGTTGGTTATACGGCCGTCAGGTATACAGAGTGGCTTGGTAAGTGTCTAAAAATAACTTCCTTAGAGGTGACTGTCACCTGGATGGATGTGATCATGACTTGGGCAAGTAGGGTAGAAAGAAAGAGCTTCATGCTTGCGTATCTGTGTAGTGTACAAATAGACGCCCATGATTTCAATGTGGGTTAACAAAACCCAAACTGGCGGCAGCCTCTTTGCCTGAAAGGTATATGCAACCCATTTACCCTGGCAGGAAACCGGTGATACCTTTTCCCAAGTTGCCATGTTCTTAAGCGGTTTCTAAAAATGCCAGGATTGCCTGGCCAATAGGGTCTGGCGCCTGGTATTGGAGGAAATGTTTGGGGCCGGCTATCAGTTCAAAACGCCCTTGTTTTAGTCGCTGTGCAAATTGCTGCCCTTGGACGGCCGTGAAGACGGAATCGTGGTCAGAGAACATGACCAGCGCGGGAATATCCCAGGTGGTTAATGCTTGCAAAATGTCACGCAGCAGCGGGTAATTGGGGTGTGCCATCCTGGTTGGAATCATCCGCGGAAAAGCGGCAATGCCTGCCCGTGTTTCTGGGCTGTGGTTGGCGCCCAGAAACACCTGCTGATCCCCTTTATCCATAACTTTCACCCCCAGCTTTTGGAAGAGATTGTGTTGGCGCACCAGGTAATCAAACAACCACCCCGCCCGCAAGAAAAAATGAAACGGCAGCCAGTAGACCGGCCTGATCCGCATCGGTGCTTCTGTCAGTGTGTTGAGGATAACCAGGTGAGTGTACCGTGCCGGTTCACGAACCGCGGCCCCAAAACCAATGGGCCCCCCCCAATCATGACCCACCATGACCACCTCTTGCAAATGAAGAGCTCGGACAAACCCGATCATCAGGTCAATATGCTTTTGTAAAGAGTATGCCGTTATCTGGGCAGGCTTGTCAGACAGACCAAAGCCCAACAGGTCTGGGGCAATGCACCGCACATGTGGCACCAACCGCCGCATGAGTTTATGGTACACATAAGCAGACACCGGATTGCCATGCACCATTAAAATGACCCGATCACCCACCCCCGCTTCCAAATAAGCCAGGTTATAACCGTCAACGTTTATAAACCGGGGCTGGAAAGGGAAATCAGAAGGGTAAAGGGTATTCACAGATTACCAAATATGGTTTGGGTTTGTTCGGCCATGGGGGCCTGGTAGACAACACAACCGCTGGTAGCTACCCCTTCACGGCTGACAGCCTTTATGAGCAGGCGGGCAAAGGCGGCGTTGACCTTGCCGCTTTGAATAGTAGCCAACCGGGCCACCCGCTTTACATTTTCCGTGACAATACGGTTACTTTCCACCTTTACCAGCGCTGGCGTCAGCTCGCTATGGTGCTTTTTGATCATGCGGTCAAAAATTTTATGGGATTCTTGCAAGCCAATGACGTAATCCTGGTAAAGCTGCCCTACTTCATGCGGCCGGGTGATAATATGCGAGGCAATGTAAGCAGCAACCAAGGCCGTGCCCACGCCAGAAGATGAGGGGAACCACACCTGCCCAAAAGATGGGCCAACCAGCAGCCAGTTTTTACCGTAGGCACGCTCGTGGAAAAAATATTGCTGGTAAGGGATGGCTACCGTTTGTTTAGGGTGAGGGAACTGCTTCTGGTAGGGCATGCCGCGCCGGGCGTAAGCGGCTGCCAGCAACCCCAATACTTCTTCATCGGTGCAGCTGTTACTGCCGTGTGGCATGCTGATGCCTGCCGAAAGATAGTGGCCCAATGGAATAACCCACGCCAAGCCATCCAGGCCGTCAACATCGGCATAGAGGCGGAGGATATTGGTGGCATGCAGCCACGCCATCTCAGGGGCGTCACACAGGGGGGGGCCATCTGGGGCATAATAATGGTTAAACACAATGCGCTGTGGCTCGCTAATAGGGCGTAAAGGGATGTTAAGCGCTTTCCCCAGCAGGCGCACATGGTTGGTGCAGTCAAAAACGTACAACGGCCGTAATACCTCCCCGTTGTTCGTGTATACCCCTTTAATAATATCGTCGTCCCCGTCATAATCCAGCTTCTCTACCAGCGCTTCTGCCTGATGGCAGTAAGGACTGGCGACCACTTTTTCATAAAGCGCTTTGTCAAACCCAATACGATCCAGGTGGATAAACTCAGACGGGGAAGAAAATCCCATCATTTTCAGACCCACCACCCGGCCAATGTTTTGGCCAAAGTTACAGGAGGTAGCGTAGTCGCCCAGAAATACAGAAATCCAGCGTTTGTGGTAATAAAATCGGTCGAATTCCGGATAAAAACGCAGCAACGCCAGTGTACCAGCGGGGTCAACCGATTCCCCCAAACGCGGCACATCGTTAGGTGGAACGCCCAGCATTGTGTGGTGAATATGGGCCTGGCTTAACCAATCGCTTATAGCCATGCCTGACAACCCTGCACCAACGATAACGGGTCGGCCATCCATAGTTTCCATTGCTTTTCTCCTCAATAGCCTGTAGGGTAAATCCCTGGCGGGGCCAACTATATATTGCGCGGTGATACTTTTGGTGTAGCGTACAAGATCATTTGTAACGTAGAGTATTACAGGCGTCAAACAACAGATGCAGAAATGGCCTATTACCAGTTATCAGAAGCCTGTCATCAGTTTTCAGTAGACTATTTCCAGAGGTAAACCAGCACTGAAAACTGGTCACTGATGACTGAAAACTGATGCTATGCTATTGTGGGAATCGCAGGGGGAGAGGTGTATGGCCGGCCATCTTGGGTCAGTGGAACCTGATGACCGGCCCTGGCTGAATGAGGATTAAAACCAGCGGTTGGCAAAGCGCTGTTCTGCCCAGGGGTCAGCTTCGTTATGGTAGCCGGCACGTTCCCAAAAGCCGGGCTGATCATCAGCGCGGAATTCCAGGGCGCGCAGCCACTTGCCGCCTTTCCAAAAATAAGCTGTTTGTTCTTCACTGCGGTCGGCAAAGCTGCCAATGACGCCGCGCAGCGGCCAGCCATGTTCCAGGTCAAGTGGTTGACCATCGTAATGGGTGGCCAGCAGAAAGTTGTCTGCCATGATCAATTCAAGGGGCGTATTGGTGGTATAGCCATATTCACAATGTTGGACCACATATTTCGCCGTGGACTTGGGCTTGATAAACCCTTCAGTTACCAACGTTTTTAACGAGACACCGGCCCATAACGTGTCAAACTTTGACCAGCGCGTGACACAGTGGATGTCCATAGTGACCTGCGTGCGTGGTAGTTTGTTGAAGGCTTCCCAGTTCCAGACAACTTCTTCTTCCACTTCGCCAAAAATACGTAAATCCCATTGGGCCAGGTCTGTATGGGGGATGGGGCCATAATGCAGGACGGGGAATTTTTGAGTGAGTGATTGGCCGGGTGGTAGGCGGTTCATGTTTTTGACCTTGTCTTCTTCTTCGCGACGTCCTAAAACTCGGTTTAGCATAAGGTTTCTCCTGTTTGTTGAGCGTTTGACATCATGTCATCATAGAGCAATGGTTGCCAGGGGCACTATGGGCTATCATGCCCCGTAGTATAGATGACCTTCCTTACGCCGATATTACCAGGACGTAAAGGGAGAATGAAATTCTGGCAAATGCCCCACGGCCGTGCTGTTTGCATCACCTGGCCGGAAATAAAAAGACCCGGTGCTCACTAAACCACCGGGCCTTCTTTTTCATAAGCTCACGACTAAATCAGCAGATCAGGTAATCGGCAACAATCATTCAGAAATAAAATCGTTTTAGGCATTGTCGATTCCTCGAGGAAACCGCACAAAACTGGTGCGCCAGATTTGCCAAAACCTTGTGCGGTTTACCTAACGCCGGCGCTGGCCGCCTCTGCGATCACCACCACGGCCGTTGCCCCCTCGGTCACCGCCGCGGCTGCGACCACCACTGGATGGCTTGGGCCGGTCATCGGCGCGGGCCTGCTCCAGCGACCAGCCTTCCAGCACAGCTTTGCGTGACAGCCGGTATTTGCCCTCTGGACTTTTATCCAGAATCATTACCATGACTTCATCGCCCAGTTGCAAGGCATCTTCTACCTTGCGCAGGTGGTCAGACGAAATCTGAGAGATATGAACCATGCCGTCGACACCGGGAATGAACTCCACAAAGGCGCCAAAGTCCGTGATGCGTACGACTTTGCCGGTGAAAATCTCACCTAACTCTGGCTCACGGGTCATATCCTCAATGCGCTTGGCAGCCAGTTCAGCCAGTTTGCCGTCTACCCCGGCCACAAATACCGTGCCATCTTCCTGAATATCCACGGAAACGGCAAACTCTTCTTCCAGCCCACGAATGTTGGCGCCACCTTTACCAATGACCGCACCAATCTTGTCAGGATCAATCTTGACAGTAATCATTCGCGGGGCAAAGGGGCTAAGTTCTGTGCGCGGGGCGGCGATGGCTTGTTGCATAGATTCTAAAATTTGCAGCCGGCCCGTGCGTGCCTGAGCCAGCGCTTCGGCCATAACCTCTTTGGTGAGCCCCCCAATTTTGATGTCCATTTGCAAGGCGGTGACCCCTTCTGTGGTCCCTGCCACCTTAAAGTCCATATCGCCCAGGTGGTCTTCGATACCTTGAATGTCGGTAAGCACCGCATATTTCTGGCCATCGGTTACCAACCCCATGGCCACGCCGGCCACCGGCCGTTTGATGGGCACACCACAATCCATAAGGGCCAGGCTGGAAGCACACACACTGGCCTGGCTGGTGCTGCCGTTGGAAGAAAGCACCTCAGAGACAACCCGAATGGTATACGGGAATGCTTCTTCCGAGGGGAGTACGGGGCGCAAGGCCACCTCAGCCAGTGCACCGTGGCCGATCTCGCGCCGCTTGGGGCCGCGCAGAGGCCAGGTTTCACCGGTGGAGAAGGGAGGGAAGTTGTAATGATGCATATAACGGCGTGACTCTTCCGGAGTCAAGCCATCTAGTTTTTGTGCGTCACGGGGGGTGCCCAGGGCGGCGATGCTAAGCACTTGGGTTTCCCCGCGCTGGAAGAGGCCAGAGCCGTGGGCGCGGGGGCTGAGGCCAACGGCGCTGGAGAGCGCACGAATGGTGGTGTAGTCACGGCCGTCAGGCCGGATGCCTTCATACAAAATACGGTCACGAACCGCTTTCTTCTGAATGTCAGTAATCACTTCGCGTATGTGCACCGGGTTGATCTCGGCATCTTCAGCTACAAAGCCGCCCACAATCTCTTCGCGCAGCTCGCCCATCTCGTCATTGCGCTCATGGCGGTCAGTATTGTCAGCAATGATGTCCGCTACTCGTCCACCGATGCGTGACTTCACCGCCTCTTGCAGTTCGGCCGCTACCTCGTATATGTGCACCGCGCCTTTTTCTTTGCCCACGGCCGTACGCATCTCTTCTTGCATCTGGATAAAGGGCTGTATGGCCCGGTGTCCAAATTCTAGCGCTTCCACTAACAGAGATTCTGGCACCTCGTCTGCACCGGCTTCCACCATAATAATGGCATCACGTGTACCGGCCATACGCAGGTCCAGGCTGCTGTTGACCATCTCTTGGATGGTGGGGTTGGCCACCAGGCGATCGTTAATGTAACCCACACGCACAGCACCAATAGGGCCATTCCAGGGGATGTCTGAAATGTGCAGCGCTGCACTGGCCGCGTTGACAGACATGATGTCCAGGTAATGGATGTTATCTGAAGACAGGGTGGTGGTGATGATCTGTACTTCATTACGCATACCATCAGGGAACAACGGCCGTAATGGTCGGTCTGTCAGGCGTGAAATCAGTACCGCTTCTGTTGTTGGCCGGCCTTCACGGCGGAAAAAGCTGCCAGGGATGCGACCGGCAGCATACATCTTCTCCTCAAAATCTACACTTAATGGGAAAAAGTCTAACCCCTCCCGCACCATTTTAGACATGGTGGCCGCGGCCAGCAACATAGAGTCACCGGCCCGTAATGTGACCGCACCACCTGCCTGTTCCGCCAGCATCCCTGTGGCGACAATAAGCTCTTCGTCGCCGATGCGGGCTGTAAAAACAGATTCAGTTTTCATTTTTACTAATCCTCCGAAAATCTAGCCTGCTTAAAAATCAGCACGACACACTGCCAGGGTAAAAACAAAAAAGCCTGAATCTACCCTGTCAGGCAATGGACGCACTTTAATTTACGCAGTTTCTGTGTTGGAGCAAGGGGTTAGGGACTGGGCATTGGTGCATACGTGGGTTGTGTATGCACCAATGCCCAATTCCTAAACCGCGTTCTGGCCCCAACAAGTAATCTTATTAAAAAACAAGAGGCGAACTTCAGTTCGCCCCGCTAAAAAACCAGGTAACTACCGGCGTAACCCCAGCCGCTCTATAAGCTCGCGGTAACGATCGGGGTGATTGTTACGCAGATAAGCCAGCATACGCCGCCGCTTACCTACCAGCTTTAATAAACCGCGCCGTGAACTTTCATCATGTTTGTGTTCTTTCAGATGTTCTTGCAACTGATTGATGCGCGCACTAAATAAGGCAACCTGCACTTCTGGCGAGCCGGTATCGCCTTCATGTTGAGCGTATGCCTGAAAAACTTCGGCTTTATCCGTTTGGTTCAAAGACATGGTATCCTCCATCATCATAATTTAGCCTGTAGGCCGTCGTGCCGAAAAACGTCAAGTCCACAAGCCAGCAAGAAATTATAGCCTCGCTGCCCCATAACTCCAAATGGGTCATCATTCTCTCATTCGACGAGGGCCGCAGCGCCTGTTATAATGCGCGCTTGTTTGTTGATACTAACTTGTTTTGTGAGGGTATAGCTGATGACACTTTCTAGTTTTGCGAGCTGGTTGGGCGCCTCTGAAATTATTCTGGCAGTGACACTTATGGTACTGGTGCTGCTGCAAACAAAAGGCGCTGACCTGGGTGGTTTCCTGGGCGGGGCCGGTGATTCCAGCGGCAGTTTTCGGACGCGTCGTGGCGTTGAAGCTACTATGCACCGGGTGACCATTGCCTGTGCCGTGCTGTTTTTTCTTAATACCATTTTGGCCTTTTTAGCCTGGGGGTAGTTTCAGTAAACAGTGCTCAGTAAACAGTGTTCAGTGTGCAGTTACTGAATACTGACCTACTGGCTACTGAATACTGACACAATGAAGCTTCATCTTCGTTGGCAAATTCTTCTGGCACTATTGGCTTTGGGGCTGGTCGTGTCAATACTCTCATTCCAGGTCCAAACGTCCAGCCTATGCGTGACGCGGGTTCCGGCTTCAGGGGGCATTTTTGCGGAGGGAACGGTAGGGGCGCCGCAATACCTGAATCCTTTACTGAGCGACGCGAACCCAGTAGACCGAGAACTTGTCAGTCTGATCTTTGACGGTTTGACACAGGTAGGGGAGAAAGGTCAGATTGAACCGGCGTTAGCCGAAACATGGACGGTGGGGGCAGACGGCCGTACTCTGCAATTTACCCTGCGTGATGATATTACCTGGCATGATGGCCAACCAGTGACGGCAGCTGATGTGGTGTTCACCTATGGCTTGATGCAGCAAGATGATTTCCCTGGTTCCCCTGCTCTGCAAACGTTATGGCAATCGGTCATCATCAACCAGATTGATGATGATACTGTCGAATTTGTGCTGGCCGAACCCTATGCCCCCTTTTTAGAAGCTACCACGCGGGGCATATTACCGGCACACCTTCTGGCTGCCGTACCGCCGGCTGAGCTGCCCGCCCATCCCTTTAACCAATCTCCGGTAGGCAGCGGCCCCTGGCGCATACAATCTGGGCAAAACTGGCAAGAAAGCCGCCGTCTGCAGCTAACGCCCAACCCCATGACGTGGCGTGAGGGTACCCAGATCCCAACGCTGGAGTTTCGTTTTTATCCGGATGATGACAGCTTGCTGGCCGCGTTGACCGCTGGCGAGGTCTACGCCATCAGCCAGGTGCCTCCGGCGATTTTACCGTCAGTAGCAGCCATGCCAGATGTGCGCCTGTTTACGGCCGTCTCTCCCCGCTACACGATGCTCCTTTTTAATCTGTCTGATACGGCGCCGCTGATACAGCCCGTCGAAATGCGGCAGGCGCTGGCCTATGCCCTGGACCGGCAGGCACTGATAGATGACAGCCTGTCCGGGCAGGCTGTCCCCCTGGAAGGGCCTTATCTGCCGTCAAGCTGGGCCTATAATCCCCGCCAGCTTACGCCTTACGTCCACGATCCCCTGACAGCTACTGCCCGGTTGACAGCGGCCGGATGGGTGCTGCCCGAGGGCCAAAACGTACGTCAAAATGGTGATCAGCCGCTGGTGGTGCGCTTGTTGACGCTGGATGCTGAACCTTACCGCGCACTGGCCCAAAACCTTCAAGCCCAATGGACGGCCGTGAACGTCAACACCCTCATTATCACCGTGCCGTCTGCAATGGCGCTGCGTGAAAGCCTGACTTCAGGCGAATTTGACGTGGCTTTGATAGATGTCATTCCCCCCACCGATCCTGACCTTTATGATTTTTGGAGTCAGGAAGCGTTGGTGCGTGGGCAAAATTATGCCCGGTGGAATAATCGTCGTGCCAGTGAAGCGCTGGAAGGTGGGCGGCAGGTGTGGGCTGTGGATGAAAGACGGCCGTATTATGATACTTTCCTACGCCTTTTTGATGCCCAGTTGCCAGCGCTCACCCTCTATCAGCACGTCACCACATATGCCCTGAACAGCGATGTCAAACAGGTGGAAGTAAACCTCCTCCAAACGCCGCGCGACCGCTATGTGACCTTTGCCCAATGGTTCCTGCTTTACCGTGATGTAACGGTTAGCTGCCCCCTGCCTACCCCACAATCTTAGATCAGTAGACAAATATCTATTTCCCTTTTGTAGCATATGGGTTAAAATGCCTGCCGCTGCAACAACTCATTATTTTGTGGACAAGGCATAATTGATAATACTGTACAAAGAAATAGTTGCCTCTAAATGATTATTGGGAGCCATTAAACCAATATCAAAAGGAGTTTATAATGCACAATTCTATCTCGAAGCGCACGTTGGTTGTCCTTGGCTTTTTTTCCCTTATATGTTTTATGGTCTTATCCAGTTTTAGTCCACGGTCCGCTCTTAAAGCCCAGGAAGGGGAGGGCGCTAAAGGGGATGGCCAAGCCCACTGGACAGAGCAAATGCGCCGGTTTGCCCAGGGCCAGGCACCGCCAGAGAACGTCACCTCTACGGCCGCTACCCCCTGTGTGGGTGGTTTCGCCGGCATCTACCCCTGTAACAATGTAGA
>WYBM01000040.1 GCA_011525915.1 Ardenticatenaceae bacterium
GCCCTGCTCCTCTACAATGCGGTCACTCAGGGCCAGCATCTCCTCCCAGGTTTCGGGCACTTCATAACCGGCAGCTTCAAACGGCGCCACCGGATACCAGACGATCGATTTGGTGCTCGCCCGGTAAAAGACGCCGTACAAAGTATTATCCACCGTGCCCAGGTTGATCCAGGCGTTGCTGTAGTTTTCACCAAGCTGGTCTGTGTTCAGGTGTTGGCCCAGGTCAACCAACACACCATCTTTGGCAAACTGGGCCATTAAACCGGGCTGTGGAAAACCGGCCACATCGGGGGCATCACCACCTTCGACACGTACGGTGATCAGGGTCTCGAATTCGGCTGAACCTTCATATTGCACGTCAATGCCTGTGGCTTCTTCAAACGGGGCCAAAGCGGCTACGAAGTTGTCACCTTCGGCCTCTGTCCATTTGCCAAAAACGGTGACGGTGGTCCCGCTAAATTCACCAGCTTTGGCCCGTTCCAGAAAGGAAGTGGGGGGGGCCGGATCAGTGGCCACGGCCGTAGGCTCTGTTTCCGTCGGCGCCTCTTCCGGTTCCTCCACGTCGGTACTTGCTTCCGTTTGTACGGTGGCTGTGGGTGTTTTTACGGGCGGCTCTTCCCCACCACAAGCTGCCAACAGTAATAACAGGATTAAAATGGATAAAACTAAATTGCGCATGTCATACTCTCCTCATTAAGATTTTGTTGTTGTGGTGGGCCTTGAGGCCACACCACCTCAGGCGTGGTCTAAAGACCAGCCTGAGCAATTCGGTCATGACGCTTGACAAATGCGCGAGCTCCCCCTAAAACAAGGGGGATGCACACTTGCATCAATCGGGGATTGGCAGAACAATCGGCAAAATTGGTGACTGCCAATCCCTTTGCTGCGTCTGGTACATTGCACCTCAGGCGCCGGCGTTACATTCCGGGGCAAAAGCGTGATCCTGTTGGCGTTAAAAACGCTTTTGCCAGGTGGTATTGCGCCTGCCGTGGGGCCAATACATTTAACTAAATGGCATTGAGAAAGGCACCACCAACCGCACCCAACACCACTTATTACCAGTAAAATTTATCATCAAATAACCCCCAGCTGGTGCTTCAGCACAAGCGCGGATGCCCCCATGAGCACCACATCATCACCCAGGGTCGTGAACTGGATGTTTGTACCGGCGGCCATAGCCGGCAAGACGCGCTGGCGAACGGCCGTGCGCACCCCAGCCAGGAAGGGTTCACCAGCCCGGCACATTTGCCCGGCGATCACAATTTGCCGGACGTTTAAGATGCCGATGAGATGGGCTATGGCCGTGCCCATATAGCGCCCTGCTTGCTGTAAGATCGCTATCATAACTTCATCATTCTGTTGGGCGGCCTGCACCACTTCGTCCCAAGTGGGCGCCAACCCGTGGGGAGCTGGGCCTCTTTGGAATGCTACTTGCTGTAAAATGCCACGAATACTGGCCACCGTTTCCAGGCAGCCCCGATTGCCGCAGCTGCACCGCTCGCCATCTTCCACCACCGTCACATGGCCAATTTCACCAGCGCCAAAGCCATCACCAACGTGAAGTTGGCCCCCCAGCACAATACCGGCGCCAATGCCCCGGCCGGCCTTAATAAGCACCAGGTTACTGGTGTCGTGGGGATCAAAGGAATAAGCGGCCAGGGCGGCCAGATGACTGTCATTGCCTACGTAGACAGGCAGGTTGTACTGTTGTTCCAGCAGCGCTTTTAAGGGCAGGTCATGCCAGCCCAGGTTAACGGCGCCCAGCACAATGCCCTGGTCAGTATCTACCAGGCCGGGGGTGCCGATGCCAATGCCCAGGATGGGGGCCTGTGTTTGGGCCTGAAGTTGGGTGATGAGGCTGTGAACGAGGGCCAGGGCATCGTCGGCAGTACGGCCGTTGACACCCATATCGACGCGCCGAGTCATCTCGCCCCGAAGATTGATCAGCGCGCCGCGAAAGTAGCTGGCACTTAAATCCAGGCAGAGCAGTTGGCGGGCATCATCGGCCACACGCAGCAGGCGCGGTGGTTTGCCGCCAATGGAGGGGCCAAGGCCTGTCTCCCGTACCAAGCCTTCATCCATCAGGTCGGCCACCAGAGTAGAGACCGTGGCTTTTGTCAGGCGGGTAGCCCGGGCCAGGTCAGCACGGCTGATATCACCTTCATGATAAATGGTCTTTAGAATCAGGCGGGAATTATGGCGTTTGGTATGGGTACGTGTTGCTTTTTGCATAGGGTCTCTTTAGACAGGGTATCTTTGTAAGTTCATTGAACTTACTGATGAAGTTTAATCGACCCACCGCTTCTTGTCAACTGATTGAGGCGGCTTTTTACAGATCAAGCGGTCATGTGGTAGGACAGGCACGGCAAGGGATAAACGTATTCCTTTGGAACTCCTTCCACCTTGCCATATAATTGCCTCAATGAGCGTCTACCTGGTACCAAAACGCCCCTTAACCGTAACTCTCACTTTTTGGGGTGTTATTCTTTTTAGCCTATGGAACGTTAGCAAAGCCGTGGTACTGCTCCAAGACAGCGCGTTGCTTTTGGCGCGTGCCATACAGCCTGACCCCCGGCTGCAAGCTGTTGTGGCCCTGGTATGGGCGCTGTTATTTGGCGGGGCGGCGTGGGGGTTATGGCAGGCACGGCCGTTTGCCCGGCAGGGCATCCCCCTTTTATCACTGGCCTTTGGCTTGTATACTCTGGGTATCCGCTTGATCTTTTCGCCCTTGCCTTTCTGGTCGAGCGGCGGGTCACTTGATACACTCTTTTTCCTGATGGTCGTGATTTTGTCTTTCCTGGCGCTGAAAAGGGCCGGGCACAGGCATTATTTTGTTGAGAGAGGAGGATTAGAGATTAGCGATTAGCGATTGGAGATTAAAAATCTTGCCTATCCAATCTCCCTAAAAATTATGGACCCCAAAATCGAACACCTGCGACAACTCAGACACGAATCCCATCAAGGCGGCGGTCCTGACCGTGTCGCCAAACACAAAGCCGGCGGCAAGATGACCGCCCGTGAGCGCATTGACTTGCTGCTAGATAAAGGCTCTTTCCGTGAGATCGACGCCTTTGTGGTACACCGCGAACGTAACTTTGACATGGATAAGAAGAAATACCTGGGCGATAGCGTCGTGACGGGCTGGGGTACCATTGACGGCCGTCTGGTGTACGTTTTCAGTCAGGATTTTACCGTCTTTGGCGGCAGCCTTAGCCAGGTACACGCAGAGAAGGTGTGCAAAATTATGGACATGGCCATGCGCAATGGTGCTCCCGTCATTGGTATCAATGACTCCGGTGGTGCACGTATTCAAGAAGGTGTGGTCAGCCTGGGTGGTTATGCTGACATCTTTTTGCGCAACACCCTGGCTTCCGGCGTGGTGCCCCAAATCAGCGCCATCATGGGGCCATGTGCCGGCGGTGCTGTCTACTCGCCGGCGCTCACCGACTTCATCTACATGGTCAAAGAGAGCAGTTATATGTTTATTACCGGGCCAGATGTGGTCAAGGCTGTCACCGGTGAAGATGTGACCTTTGAGGAACTGGGTGGGGCCATGACACACAACAGCAAAAGCGGTGTGGCCCACATGGCGGCTGAAACTGAGGCTGACGCGCTCTTCCTCATCCGTGAATTGATGAGCTACCTGCCTTCCAATAACATGGAAGACCCACCGTTTAAGCCCACCAAAGATGATCCCTTACGTACCGAAACCGCCCTGGATACATTGGTACCGGATAACCCCAACAAACCCTACGATATCAAAGATGCTATCCACCTTATTATGGATGATGGTGAGTTTTACGAAATTCAGGAACATTATGCCCAGAATATTGTGGTGGGGTTTGCCCGGTTGGGCGGTTATGCGGTAGGTATTGTGGCTAACCAGCCCATGGTGCTGGCCGGGGTGTTGGACATCAATGCCAGTGAAAAGGCCGGCCGATTTGTGCGCTTCTGTGACTGCTTTAACATCCCCCTTATCGTTTTTGAGGATGTGCCCGGCTTCTTGCCCGGTGTAGACCAGGAGTATGGGGGTATCATCCGCCACGGGGCCAAGCTGCTCTATGCCTTTTGTGAGGCTACCGTGCCTAAGATCACCGTTGTCACCCGCAAGGCCTATGGCGGCGCCTACTGTGTGATGAATAGCAAACATATTCGCGCCGATTTAAACCTGGCCTGGCCCACAGCCGAAATCGCCGTCATGGGGCCGGATGGGGCGGTGAACATCATCTTCCGCCGTGAATTGATGGAGGCAGACGACCCGGTGACTAAAAAAGCAGAACTGGTGGCGGATTACCGCGAAGAGTTTGCTAACCCCTACGCTGCGGCGCGCCGCGGCTACGTAGATGACGTGATCGAACCACATGAAACCCGGCCGCGCCTGATCAATGCGCTGAACATGCTGCAAAACAAACGTGACCAAAACCCGCCGAAGAAACATGGGAATATTCCCCTCTAGCCAGTAAGCAGTATTCAGTAAGCAGTATTCAGTGATCGGTGGCTGTGTGCTGAGCAGTGAATACTGAATAGTGAAATGACAACAGATCAGTTATTACTCCAACGATTCGACAAACTATTGATTGCCAACCGGGGTGAAATTGCCATTCGTATTGTGCGGGCGTGCCGTGAGTTGGGCATTAAGACGGTGGCTGTCTATTCTGATGCCGACCGCAAGGCGCTGCATGTACGTTATGCTGATGAAGCGTACCATATAGGAGCGCCGCCTGCGCGCGAAAGTTATTTACGTATTGATAAAATTTTAGAGGTTGCCCGGCGTTCGGGTGCAGAAGCTGTTCATCCAGGTTATGGGTTTCTGGCGGAGCGGGCGGCGTTTGCCCAGGCGTGTATTGACAATGGCATTGTATTTGTCGGACCGCCGCCACATGCCATTCGGATCATGGGGGACAAGCAATCAGCACGGGAGGCGGTAAAAGCGGCCGGTGTGCCGGTGGTGCCTGGTTCAGAGCCGGGGTTAAATGATGACGAATTGATAGCAATGGCGGCCAGACTGGGTTTTCCGGTACTGGTCAAGGCTACGGCCGGCGGCGGCGGCAAAGGGATGCGCCCCGTGCATGACCCTGCTGCGCTGCCCGATGCGATTGCGGCGGCCCGGCGAGAAGCAGCGGCGGCCTTTGGGGATGACACCGTCTATCTGGAAAAGATGATTACGGACGGCCGTCATATTGAAATTCAGGTCCTGGCAGACATGCACGGCAATGTCATTCACCTGGGTGAACGGGAATGTTCCTTACAGCGCCGGCATCAAAAGGTGATTGAAGAGTGCCCCTCATTTGTAGTAGATGAAGATTTACGGCAGCGTATGGGCCAGGTAGCCGTGGCCGCGGCTAAAGCGGTGAATTACGTCAGCGCGGGCACCATTGAGTTCCTGGTAGATAAGAACAAGAACTTTTATTTTTTGGAAATGAATACGCGCCTGCAAGTAGAGCACCCGGTGACGGAGTTGGTGACGGGCGTGGATATTGTGCAGGAGATGCTGCGCATTGCCCGCGGCCGGCGGCTGCGCTTTAAGCAAGAGGATATCAAGATGAGCGGCTGGGCTATTGAATGCCGCATTAACGCTGAAGACCCCTACAATAACTATTTACCGTCAACGGGCAAAATTACAATGAGCCGGGTGCCCACAGGGCCAGGGGTGCGGGTGGACACGGCCGTTTACCCTGGCTTTGAAATTACCCCTTACTATGACTCGATGATTGGTAAGCTCATTTGCTATGGTGAAACCCGCGCTGAGGCCATTTTGCGTATGCGCCGCGCTTTGGCCGAGTACCGCATTATGGGCGTACAGACAAACCTCCCCTTTCACCAGCATATGATGGAAACGCCCAGCTTTTGGACAGGGCAGTTTGACACTAAATTTGTGGAAGAACGCTTCAGCATGAGCGATAAAGAGTCGCCACGCGAAATGGAGGCGGCCGTTATGGCGGCGCTGGTGGCCCACCGCCACGGCCAGCAGGCCAGCCAGATTGTAGCCCCTGGTGCACGTGATGTGAGTAATTGGAAGTGGTACAGCCGCTGGGAACGGCTCAGACGGTAATTTACTATGATATATATAGCCACAGTAAACGACAGAGAGTACGAGATTATCATTGACAATGATCAGGAAGTGATCATTAATGGCGTGCGGTATGAGATTGATTTTCAATACCTGTATGAGGACGGGGTATTGTCTTTGCTGCTTAACAACCGTTCGTTGGAAGCCGTGGTAGATGATAAAGGTGACAGCTGGGAGGTGCTGACCCGTGGCGAGTTGTACACGGTGCAGGTACAGGATGAACGGGCTTACCGGCTGGCCCAGGCGCGTGGCAGCGGCCCTGCCGTTACCGGCGAGGCTCAGGTGGCATCGCCTATGCCTGGCCTGATCGTTACGGTGGCGGTGGCCGTCGGCGACCATGTTCATAAGGGCGATAAGGTTGTCATTTTGGAGTCTATGAAAATGGAAAACGAACTGCGTGCCCCGCGTGATGGCGTTATTTTGCGTATCAACGTCAACAAAGGGGACAGCGTGGAAAAAGACCAGACATTGGTGGTGATTGGTGATCCGGAAACGGGCGCTGATGATCAGTAAGCAGCGGCCAGTTATCAGTTAAACAAATGGTTGAACATGAGCGTTTAGAAGTAGAGGTGAAATTTTGGGTAGCACAGTTAACGGCCGTGCGTCAACAACTCTTGTCAGGCGGTGCTGTCCTTAAAAAGCCGCGTGTCTTTGAACGCAACCTGCGCCTGGATACACCCGACGAGCGGCTTTTACAGCAGCGCCAATTATTACGTGTACGGCAAGACACGGCCGTGACCATCACCTTCAAAGGCGAACAGCTGACGCTGCCCGCCAGTGAAGCCAAAGTACGGGAAGAAGTTGAGTTCCAGGCCAGTGATCTAGAGACGGCCGTGCTGCTTTTCCAGCGCCTTGGCTTTAACCCCGTCCAGGTCTACGAAAAGTACCGCGAAACCTTTCAATGGGACGATGTAGAGGTAGTGTTGGATGAGCTGCCCTTTGGTAACTTTATTGAGTTAGAAGGGCCAGAACCAGCCATCAAAGCCGCTGCCCTCCGGTTGAACCTGGATTGGAACCGACGTATCCTCACCAATTACCTGGCACTTATGGCCCAGCTCAAAGCCTATCATCATTTGCCTTTTACTGACCTGACTTTCACCAATTTTGGTGATCTCCCTTTCTCCATTGCCGACATCCTGGCATAATTAAGGCAGTACATTGCCTGGAGTTGCCCAATGAATGAAATAGAACGACCTGACTTGAGCCAGGTGTCCCCAGAAGTTCGCGCCTACATTGAAGCGTTAGAAGCGCAGGTGGCGCAGTATGAATCTGACCAGCCTGAACAGGTCAGTGCTGTGCCACAAGAGCCCCCGACCACGATAAACGTTATTTCCGCCAGCCAGCAGGGTCGAGGCAAGCGCACACCACGCCACTTTTACGGCCGTCAGCGCCGCGGTGGTATGGGGGTGTTTGACCTGGAAACGGACGCGCCTGACTACCCGGCACACCTGACCCTGGCTGACGAAAATGAGCACTTGCTGCTGATCAGCAACTTTGGCCGTGCCTATCGTCTGCCGGTGAATGCCCTGGCCGAGACGCCGGTGCGGGCGTCCGGGCAGTTAATGGTAGGCGATCTGTCCTTGCGCGAGAACGAACACATCGTCGGCATGCTGCCGGCTGACAGTGGGACGCACCTGATTATGGCCAGCCAGCGCGGCTGGGTGCAGCGCATCCCGCGCAGTTACCTGGGCAAAAGCCTGATCAACGGCATGGCGTTTCATAACGTCAAAGAAGGTGGGCAGATCACGGCCGTGTGCTGGACCCCAGGTGACGGGGAGCTGTTCATGGCCACCGTGCAAGGCAAGGGCATCCGTTTCCGCGAGAGCCAGGTGTCTGATCGCGGCTGCCTGGGGCTGCGGGTAGATGTGGGTGATGAGGTGGCCGCGGTGACGGCCGTGTATGGTCACAGCAGCGTCTTCCTGCTGACCTATGACGGTAAGGGCACTATCCGCCAGATGCCCACGTTTCTGGCGAATAAAGCCCCCGGCGCCGGGGGTAAGATGGTCATGAAAACCGAAAAACTCATCGGTGCGCTGACCGTTAACGAAGGGGACGATCTTTTTATCATTTCCCAACTGGGTAAAATCATCCGCTTTGCGGCCGCCGACGTGCCGCCCAAAGAGGGAGCCGTACAAGGTGTCAACTGTATGGCGCTGCGCAATGATACGGTCACGGCCGTGGCCGTGGCCTATATGCAGAGCAACGTGTAATCTTGCGCTGCTTAGAGGTAACTATGTTAGACAAAGCACAAAACCTGCAAGACGAATTGATCCGGCTGCGGCGTGACATTCACGCCCACCCAGAACTTGGCTTCCGCGAATTCCGCACGTCGGCGCTGGTGGCAGACACCTTGCAAGAACTAGGGATTAGCGTGCAAACAGGGGTCGGCCGTACCGGCGTGGTCGGCACCCTGGGCAGCGGCAGCGGCCCCACCATTGCCATCCGCGCCGATATGGACGCCCTGCCTATCTTAGAGAAGACCAACACCCCCTATGCCTCTGAAAACAGCGGCGTCATGCACGCCTGCGGCCATGATTCCCATACGGCCATATTGCTGGGTGCGGCCCATCTGCTGCAACAAAGCCTGGCGGCCGAGCCGTGGCAAGGGAATGTGCGCCTTATCTTCCAGCCTTCGGAAGAAACGTTTGATGAAAACGGCATCAGCGGAGCCACGGCGATGATTAAAGATGGCGCTCTGGCGGGCGTGGATGCGGTGATCGCCTTGCATGTGGCCTCGCACCGGCCGGCCGGGGAGATTGCCTTTTATGACGGGTATGCGCTGGCGAATGTAGATTCGTTTGAAGCCTGGGTGATGGGTGATGGCGGTCATGGTGCCTACCCACATCGGGGCAGTGACCCACTGTACATGCTCAGCGCCATCCTGCCGCTGTTGTATGGCATTCCCTCGCGGCGGATCGACCCATTACGGCCGTGTGTCCTGAGCCTGGGTGAAATTCGTGGCGGCGCGGCGCCTAATGTTATTCCCAATGAGGTGTACATTCAGGGGACAATCCGTTCCCATGACCCCAATGTACGCACGCAGTTGTGGGCTGAAGTGGAGAACGCCTTTAAATTGGCCCAGAGTATGGGCGGCCACAGCAAGGTGCTCATCCACAAGGGCTACCCGGCATTGTTTAATGATGGTCAGGTCAACGGGTGGATGCGCCAGGTGGCGGGTGATCTGGTGGGGGAGACGGCCGTGATCAATGAGGAATTTGGCATGGGCGCTGAAGATTTTGCCTATATGACGCAGCAGGCAAAAGGGGCCATGTTTATGTTGGGCGCCGCGATAGATGATGGCATTATTCGCAATCACCATACCGACATTTTTGATATTGACGAACAAGTGCTGCCCGTGGGTGCGGCTATACTGGCCGAAACGGCTCGCCGCTTTGTTACCGGCAACCTGCCTTGAACCATCGGCTTTTTTTTCAAATTTGGGTTATTATTATGGTGACCAACGGCATATAGTAGGATTTTCCCACAAAATGAAGTACGCTTTCGTTATGTATAATCTTTATAGGTGTACTATAATAGGCAAGCTCTTGCTAAAATAGTCTCAGATTTTGAACAAAAGGGTATAAAGGGTAACCCCCGAAATAGTTATCGTGAATCAATGGACACAACCGGGGCCTGATCAGGTAAAAGTGCAAAAAGTGTGGCTCTAAATTTTTAGAGTTGTGGTGCTTTTGCCGTTGCCCACAAAAGGAACTACATTCCAGGTCACTCAGTCGTTGGAGGTAAAGATGAGTTCAGGCACACAAAATGAAAATTGTTTCTACCCGAACAGGTGGATGCGTATCCTCTTAATCTCAACCGAGGAGATCATCGGCAAGAATGGTGTAAACTCTTTGCTAAACCTGGCTGGACTCCCTGAGTATATCGGCAATTATCCCCCCGATAATATGAAAAAAGAGTTTCCCTTTGATCACGTGGGCAAGCTGCAACAGGCATATTGGGATATGTACGGGCCTAGAGGCGCCCGTGCCTTTGCCACCCGTGCGGGCAAGAAAACCTTAAATGATGGGGTAGAGCATTTTGGCGCGGTGGCCAAGGCCGCCCGTGCGGCCATGAAAATCGGCTCGTTCGAACGACGTGTTTCTTTAGGTCTACAATTTTTCGCCAAGTTTTTTAACCAGGTTAGTGATCAACAGGTCAGTGTTGAAGAAGATGATAACGCCTGGTTTTGGAATATCCATATATGCCCTATGTGCACCGGCCGTACCGCAGATTCCCCAGTGTGTTACCTGGCAGTTGGTGTATTGCAAGGGGCCTTGGAAAACTTTGCGGATGCTGACAAGCGTTATAACGTCACCCCCACCCATTGCATTGCCAAAGGTGATGAAGTAGGGATTATTGTTATCGACAAGAACCCAATGTAACCACAAATAGGAACTATGTTTATGATCAAGCCTGCTGATTTTTAATCAGCAGGCTTTTTAGTGCCATACGCCTGCCACGACCCCAGCATTTGCTGCGGGAACGCCTGTTCTATAGAACATGACATAATCTTTTTGTATAATGCCGTCATGGTGCAAGAGGGGTATGGTCAAAAAAGTGCGCTTTTGTCATGTGATGCACAGCAAACAACCCGCCAGGGCTGCGGCTGATCACCATACTCCCATTTATTAAGACAACCGTATAAGGAGGCATTTATGTCCACGAAAAGTACTGTGGGAAGTTCGATTGCCGCTGAAACCAGGCTTGGCCGGCGCTTGCATTGGCGGGTTTTTGGCCTGATCATGCTGGTGTTGACGGCCGTGTTTCTTTTGGCTGCCAGCAGTGCCAGCAGCAGCAGCCTGGCCATCCCTACCATCAGCATCACCAGCGTAGTGCCTGACCAAAGCGTCACCATTCAAACGTTTAACTATCCACCCAACCAGACCTTCACCGTGCGCATGAACCACATGGGTACCCTGGGCATTAATGGAGAAGTTGTAGGTACCTTAAACTCCGGCGCCGGCGGCTCGCTCACGGCCACGTATGCCATTCCCAACTATCTTAAAGGGCAGGGACAGATAGCTATTCGGTTAGACAGCGGGCAGGGATATTACAGCTATAATTGGTTCTGGAACAGCACGGGCGGCTCCGGCGGCCAGCCGCCTGTTGCCCGGCCAACAGGGTATGTAGGCATTCCTACCTTCAACATCGTTTCCGTGACGCCTGACACCACTATCACCATCCAGACAACCAATTTCCCAGCCAATCAATTATTTGACGTGACGATGGGGTTAATGTACACGCAGGGTATCGGCGGCATCAAAGTGGGGGAAATCAATTCGGGCACAGGCGGCGCCTTACAGCAAACATTCACCATCCCGGCGGAATTACGCGGCCAGGCACGCATTGCTATTCGGGCCCAAACGCGTCACGCTTCCCCCTATTACGCTTATAACTGGTTCTGGAACAGCGCCGGCACTGTTCCTGGTGGTGGCACTGGTGGCCAGCCCACTCCGTCGCTGCCTTCGGCCGGTACCCCCACGATTAGAGTTTGTCAGGTGGTCCGCGATGGGAGTGTTGAAATCCAGACGGCCAATTACCCGGCCGGGATGAACTTTACTGTGACCATGGGGCCGATAGGCACACAAGGGTTGTTAGGTGCACCGGCGGGCACGTTTAATTCGGGTAACGGTGGTTCGTTCCGGGTGACGATGCCTATCCCAGACGCGGTGAAGGGCTTAAATCAAATTGCTGTGCGGGTCCAGGGTTCACCTTATTTTAGTTATAACTGGTTCTGGAATACCAGCACCACGGCTGACTTTTGCCGGTAATTTGTATATGTCATTAGGGCTCTTTTGGATCCCTGGCAAATCCTAAAGGGCTGTAATTTGTAATCAGACAGACACGCCCCCAACCACAGCGTAGTATCAGTTTCCAGAAATCAGTGTACAGTTTTCAGTAGGGCCTAACGCCAGTAAATGCCCACTGAAAACTGGTTACTGACTTCTGATGACTGGTAATAGGTACTGGGGGCGTGTTTGATTTTCTGGGTGTAGAATGGTGGTCATGATTGAAGTGCAACATTTACAGAAAGTGGTGGACCAAACCACACTGATAGAGATACCGGAATTTGTGGCCGCGGCGGGGGAAATCACGGCCGTTATCGGGCTCACTGGCCAGCATAAGAGCACCTTCTTAAACCTGCTGACCGGGCAAACCACCCCTACCGCTGGGTCTGTGCGCCTGGCAGGTATAGACCCAGCCCAAGAGCGGAAGGCCGGGACACGGGCGGTTGGTATGCTGTCATTGGAAAATGGCTTGTACGCCAAACTCTCGGCCCGGCAAAACCTGACATTTTATTGTGACCTGTACGGCCTGCCTCACCGCCGTGCCGACGAGGTGGTGACCCAGGTAGGGCTGCAAGACCAGGCCAAAACCCGGGCTGAGAATCTGACCGCCAGCCTGGCGCGGCGGCTGGCATTTGGCCGGGCTATTTTGCATCAACCGGCTGTTTTGCTGTTGGTAGACCCCCTGGCGGAATGTGATCGGCCATCGGCAGAATTGCTCAGCCGTCTCATTCATCAGGCAGCGGAAGCAGGCACGACCGTTCTCATCATTACCAACGATCTGACCCGGATACGGCCGCTTTGCCAGGTGGTGGTGGAAATGGAAAACGGCCGTGTCACGCAGCAATACCGTGTGGAAGAGCGCGAAAGCCAGGCGAACTTGCCCTTCAAAATTCCGGCACGGCTGGAAGACAAAGTCGTGCTGGTGAACCCTTCAGATATTTTGTATGTGGCGGCTGAAGACGGCCGTACATTGTTATATACACATAACGGCCATGTGCCTACCCACCTGACGCTTCAGGAAGTGGAACAAAGGCTGGCTCACAGCGGCTTCTTCCGCGCCCATCGCAGTTACCTGGTCAACGTTCAGCACATCAACGAAGTGATCACCTACACCCGTAACAGCTATACCCTTATCCTGAATGTCAACAGCGACAATGAACGCATGGAAATTCCGCTTAGCAAAAACGCGGCCCGTGAGCTGCGTGAAATGTTAGATTATTAACCGACCAACCCCCATGAGCCCTTAACTGAATACAGATAACCGGCGCCCCAATTGTGCCATTCACCCCCTTTTTGCGGCCATTCAGCCCCCCTAAGCGCCTTTCAGCCAAAATATGATGCAACTTTTGCCTCAATTTGATATGGTACGGTCATTCATTGGCCGGTTCATTGCCGGTTAAAAAAGGAGTTCAACATGACACAAAATCAGAATATAGGTAAGTTTATGGCGTTAGGCGTGGGCATTGGTGCGGCTGTGGGTGTGGCTTCAGGCAACATTGCCGTAGGGGTGGCTGCAGGCGCGACTATTGGTGTAGTTCTGGGTGCACTTAGCAGCCGGCCCAAGTCTGATAAAGAAGATATGTCTTGATGGCTGATCTCAAGGTGAACCCGCGGCCGTGCAGTCGAATCATTGGTGCTGCTCTGGTATTGGCGGTGGCCATGTTGGCCGGTGCCTGGTTACCCCTGTTGGGGGCCGGGCAGCCGGCCGTGATCTGGGCGACTACGGCCGTTTACATGCTTGGCCCGCTGGTAGCGGCGACCCTGGTGCTGCCATTGCTGAATGGCGGCTGGTGGTTGTTTGTTACGGCCGTACTGATGGCGCTGGCTATCATCTTCCCCTGGGCGCTGGTCAACCCGGGGCATTGGGCAGCCGTACAAATGCCGCAACTTGGCTTGTGGGGCAACGTATTGTTTGGCGGTTTATTGGTTGCTGTGTATCAGCGGGACGGCCGTCACGGACCTTATCATGGTCACTAAGGGTTCGTTCAAAAACAACTTTGGACTTTCGCCAGGTAATCAGTCATCAGTGTCCAGTCATCAGTCCAGAAGAACACCCAACTGATCACTGATCACTTTAAAACACCAGGTTGATTGTAAACGAGCTCTAAGGAAGCTTATGTTTATGGAGAACCAAATGCATGACATAGCGATAACCAGACAACCTGGCCGGTGGCGTTTACGCTGGGTGTTAACCCGGCAAGAGATGTTAAATATCGCCCATCATCCCTACCACCTTGTCTCACTGGCTATTCCCATTTTTCTATCACTGGTGTTTGGCCTATTCACAAACGCGATGCGCGATGCCGACGCGTTGATTGTGGTGGTGCATGATGCTGCAGATTCCCGCTTGGGAGCTGCGTTGCAGGCGTGGCCGGATGTGATCGTAGATGTGGTGGACTCAGAAACGGCCGTCCTTAAAGCGTTGGATGGTGACGCCACCGGGGGCATTGTCATCCCGGCTGGTTTTGACGCGGCGGTGGCAGATGGCCAGACACCAGCACTTGTTACCTACCTCAATACCAATGCCCGTTCGGCAAATATTGCTGACTTCAGGCGTTTGCTCAGCGAAGAGGTATGGGCCATGGGGGGGGCATCGCCGCCAGTGGCTGTCACCTGGGAAGAACTGCATGGTGATGAGGCCAACTTTCCCATCTTTTCCGGCGACAATTACGTCGTGGCTGTCTTTTTGCTGTTAGGCATTACCTTGACGTCTACCGGATTGCTGGCGCAGATTATCACCGAAAAACGAGAAAATGGTGCCCTATCTGCCCTGCTGACGTCCCCGTTGGATCATGGCGATTTGTTGTTTGGCCAGGCCACGGCCGTCTTCATTTACACCGTATTGTTAGCGGGTATCTTGATCCTATTAAACCGGGGTGTGATAGGTAATGTAGGGGTGACAATTGTGGCAACGTTGTTAACCATCCTGGTGCTTATTGGCTTGGGGGTGCTGTTAGGCCTTTGGTCTCAATCAAAAAGCCAATGCAGCACATATGGGGCCGTGATTACCCTCATCTTGGTCTTACCCAGTTGGTTTGGCCTGATTCCCATGGCCGATTTGTCGACCATTGTCGCCTTTGTCTTGCGATTGTTGCCAACCACGTACTTTGTGAACACGCTGCTCTACTCTCTCAATGGCCAGGCAACCTGGTCTACTGTAGGCCTGAATCTGGCGGTCATGGCCGGCTTTGCAGCCGTGATATTTGGCCTGGCAGGGTGGCAGCTGCGGCGACGGCCGTTAGCTTTATCTTAGATAGCTTAATTTTGGAGAATACATATGATCGAAGTGCAAAACCTTAAAAAATATTATGGCGATGACGAAGCCATTAAAGCAGTCGATGACGTTACTTTTGTCTGCCCAGATGGGCAAATCACAGGGCTGTTGGGCCCCAATGGTGCCGGTAAAACCACCACCCTACGTATGATCACCGGCCTGATTAAGCCACGCGGCGGCACGGTGATAGTCAATGGCTGCGATGTGACGCGGGAACCGGAGAAAGTGCGCCAGATGTTGGGTGTGCAGGCAGACGCCACCGGCGTCTATCCGCGCCTGACACCACGGGAACAGTTTAAGTTTTACGGCCGTTTCTACGGCTTGCGCGGCAAGCAGTTAGATGAGCATGTCCAGGCTGTCATTGATGAGCTGCAAATGCAAGACATTGCAGACCGCCGCGCCGAAGGTTTTAGCCGGGGACAACGGCAGAAGATCGTCCTGGGGCGGGCGTTGGTGCATAACCCACCCAATGTGATCATGGATGAACCGACCAACGGGCTGGATGTTATGGCTGTGCGTCAGACCCGTGAAACCATTCATGCCATGAAAGCACGGGGGCGCTGTGTCCTGTTCAGCACCCATTATATGGATGAAGCGGAACGACTGTGTGATAACATTGCCATCATTGTAGGTGGCAAAATTGTGGCCGTTGGCTCGCCAGAACAGCTCATGCGGCAAACAGGCCAAACACGCCTGGAAGATGCCTTTGTGTCCCTGGCTGGCCGGGAGGGGCTGCTGCGCAGTGAACATGCCGGCCAAAGTCGCTCCCTGGAACTTAACACGGCCGTCGCCTGAGAAAACCCATAGAACAATAGCGCTAATTAACAAAAGGTATGTAACCATACGGAGCAATCATGTTTATAAATTACCTGAATATCTGGTCTAAAGAAATCCTGGAAATGGTGCGAGATCGCAAAGCACTGCGGCAAACGCTGCTGATTCCGCTGATAATGGGCATCTTTTACGCTGTCTTTAACCCCCTGTTGGGCGAATTGATGAACTCGCGCAGTGAAGAAACGTTGTACATTCCGGCGCAGGGATTGGAGTATGCCGACCAGGCATTTATTGATACCTTTGCCCGGTATGACATTTTTCTAGAGCCGTATGCCGGTGACATGGATGCGGCCGTACGCAGCGCTGAAGAAGCGGCTGGTATCATCTTCCGTGAAGGGTTTGCGGACAATGTGGCCAATGAAGGGGAGGCGACGTTGGTGCTGCTGACCAACCCCACTGCAGGCGGTATTTTTGGTGGCAACCTCTCCCTGAGCCGTATTGAACTGGCGTTGAGTACGTATAACCAGCAGTTGACCGTACAGCGGTTGCAAGTACGGCAGGTGGATGTGGCCGTGCTGCAGCCGGTAAACCTGGAAGCGCAAGACCTGTCTACGGCCGCACAGCGGGCGGGGGTGACAGCGGCGCTGTTCCTGCCCATGCTGGTGGCCATTGGCGCGGTGAATGGCGGCTCGTTTATTGCCATTGACGTGACCGCGGGGGAAAAAGAGCGGGGGACGCTGGAAGCGCTGTTGTCTACGCCGGCCACCGATATACAGATTTTTGTAGGCAAGTTGGTAGCCGTGTTTACGGTCACGGCCGTGCCCATTGCCCTGACATTATCTGGGTTTTGGGCGGCGACGGCCGTGCTGCCCGCTTCACTCACTGGCGGCGCTGGTCCGCTGCCCGTTGGGGTGATGATCAAAGCCATTCTGGTGACACTGCCTCTGGCCCTCTTTGCCAATGTGCTGCTCATGATCATCAGCATCCGCACCAAGGGCTTTAAAGAGGCGCAGTCGGCCATGAGTCCACTGTTGTTTGGGGTGACATTTGTGGCCCTGGCTGCCGCTTTTTTGCCGCCACCCCAAAGCACCTTTTTCCTCATTCCCGTTTACGGTACATCGGCCATTGTGGGCGTGCTGGCGCAAGGTGGCATTATTCCGGCCAATGCTGTGTTGTTTAGTGTCTTGGGCAGTGTGGCGGCCACTCTGGTGGTGGTGGTCATGGCCTTGCGTATATTTAACCGCGAACGCCTGCTCTACAGTTTGTAAGGCTGATCGGGCGCGGCGCATATAAAAGCGGCCGCGGCTTTGTGCCCAATAACCTCTGTATAAAAGGACGGCAAGCAATTGTTGTCCTTTTTTGTTATGTTCATAACAGATCGAAAACGAATGAGCGGCGAACTTACAAATCCGTAAGGTATTTCGTTTTTGTCCCTTAGCTTAAAAATGGCCGGGCAATGAAATTTGGGTATACTTGGGTTGTTCTCTGCAGCCAATGGTAGGAGCAAAAGAAGTGATCACGAACACCTTTCGTCCCACATATCAGCTTTCACGCTCATACATACTAATTTTTATAGCCGGCATGCTTCTGGCTTCTCTGGCAGTAGTGGCGTCGTTTTTCCTTTCGTCTGCGTTTATCCTTTTGAAGTGGCCATTTGGTTTGTTTCTTATTGGCGGGTTGGGCTTGATTTTTGGCTGCGTGATAATCATAGCCACCTATGCCATCAGGCAGCATGTGCGAGAAGGGTATATCAGACTGACAGATACGGTTATGGTCTATCATTCATGGCGCTTTCACCAGTCTATAGCCTACACAGAGATTGAGGAGATGCACATTAGTGAAACCCAAAAGGGAGAGATCGTTTCTATCCGGCTTATTACCACGGCCAACGGCCGTATCCTTCTTAGCGGCTATGAAGATATGCCCCAACTCGCTCGTGAACTGGCCTTGCACCTGCCTGATAAACGGCGTTTACGCAAGCGCCAAACTAGATACCCGTATAGGGCTATTATTCTTTTCTCGCTTCTCATTTTTGCCCTTTTAGTGGTACTCATGAACATACCCTCTGGTTTTTATGGTTGGCAGGTCTTGTTTTTTACGGGGCTTGGTCTCAGCCAACTGGTGGGGCGGCGCCTGACCAAGCACAGAGGCATAAAATACCGAAAGCTGGAGATTGTACTAGGCGTGCTTTGCCTGGGTGTGGCGGGATTAAATCTGATGATGATTGTTGTCTTTGGAAAACCATTGGCATCCCTTACGCACCCCTGTGGGCTGGTGGGGCGATTTTGGCAGCGCTCAGGCTGTATTCAAGTCATAGATAGAGGGGAATATGCCCTTTTCCTGAACGACGCACAAATGGCTTACGACGATTTTTACAATATCTATCTGACGCCGGTGCGCGGCCCTGTCACATATTGGACGCCACGTCTGGAACATGATGATTTTGTGCAGGTTTTGACAGCCTCGGCCGACGGCCGTACCCTGGCTGCCTGGACATTTGGTTCCACCTATGACAAAGACGTTTTATACCTCTGGGAAACGGAAACTCAAACCCTTTTGCAACGGGTAGAGATGCCCGATATGGCTACGGAACGTTCAGCGCTGTCACCAGACGGCCGCTGGTTGGCTGTTGGCTTAGAGGCTGGTATTGAAATCTGGCACATTCAGCCCTGGGAAAAACAGTTAACGATAGCCGGAAAAGGCCCGGTTGCCTTTAGCGCCGATGGCCACTTTTTGGCTGGCGTCAACGAGAGCGGTGCTTTAACCTTGTGGCGGGCCGCAGACGGCACTGTGGCGGCCTCTTTCGAAGACTCTGAGCGTCTACCATTCATGGTAAAAACCTTAACCTTTTCCCCTGATGGCCAATGGTTGGCAGCCGCTTACCGTGATGGTCACGTTCTGGTCTGGAGGGCAGATGGCCATTTACGTCATCAGTGGCATGAAGCAAAGACACATTTTGATTTTCCCGTTGCTTTTTCACCAGACAACCAGTTGATCGCTGTGGGCTTCAGTAACCAGCAAACCTCAAAGAATTATGTTAACCTATGGGATATGGCGTCTGGCCATTTACACAAAACGGTCATCGTTGGTGAAGGGTATGACAGCATTCCTCAATCGCTTAGTTTCTCACCAGACGGCCGTACCCTGGCTATAGGCACCGATGATGGCATCTTTGTCTTCGACACCAATCGGTTACTTCACTAACGCTTGCCAAGCTTATAACCGGGGGGAACGACATTACTTATTATCCAACACCGCGATGCCGGGCAATACCTTGCCTTCCAGCAGTTCCAGGCTGGCGCCGCCGCCAGTACTGATGTGAGTCATTTTGTCGGCCAGGCCGGCCTTCATCACCGCGGCGGCCGAATCGCCGCCGCCGATGATGACCTGAACGCCCATGTTCACCAATTGGGCCAGCAGTTTGGCCAGGTTATTGGTGCCTTCGGCAAAACGGTCAAACTCAAAGACGCCCATGGGTCCGTTCCATACCACCAACTGTGCGCCTTGCAACTCCTGGTTAAAGTGTTCCAGGGTGTCCGGGCCTACATCCAGGGCCATCTGGTGCGCCGGAATGCCCCAGGCAGGTACAACTTTTGCGGCGGCATCAGCGGCAAATTTGTCAGCCACTACCAGGTCTTGGGGCAAGATCAGCCGCTCCCCGGCCAGTTCTAGCAGGCGTTTGGCTTCCGGTAAGGCGTCGGCCTCTATGAGCGACGTGCCCACTTCCTGGCCTTTGGCCTTCAAAAACGTGTTGGCCATGCCGCCGCCAATGAGGATCTTATCGGCCGTGTTAAGTAAATTTTCAATAAGTTTAATTTTGTCAGATATTTTGGCCCCGCCCATGATGGCCACGTAGGGGTGGGGCGGGTTGGAAACGGCCGTACCCAGCGCATTAAGTTCTTTTTCCATCAGGAAGCCGGCCACCGCCGCCCCGCCTTTTGACTGAATGGCCCGTGCGGCCCCTTCTGTGCTGGCATGTGCCCGATGTGCCGAGCCAAACGCATCGTTCACGTAGATGTCTGCCAGGGCGCCCAGCTTTTGTGAAAGTTCGGGGTCATTTTTGGTTTCACCGGCAGCGAAGCGGGTGTTTTCCAGCAAGATGACATCTCCGGGCTTCATGGCGGCCACGGCCGTGGTTACCTGATCACCCACCACCTCATCCAACTTGGTCACCGGCCGTGCCAGCAACACGCTCAACCGCGTGGCTACAGGGCCCATGGCATACTGCTTGTCGGCGGGCGACTTTGGCCGGCCCAGGTGTGAGCACAAAATCAGTGCTGCGCCGTGCTCCAGCAAGTAGCTTAGGGTGGGTAAGGCGGCTTGAATGCGTAGATCATCTGTTACTGTAATAGAGTCTTGGGGGTCTTTACTACTTAACGGCACGTTAAAATCCACACGCACCAACACTTTTTTACCGTTTACGTCTATATCTCGAATGGTTTTTTTATTCATGCGTTCCCCTTTCATTTTTAGCATTTTCTGGCCTGCCGCCCCATTATATTTTTTATAGGACCAGATAGTGATTATAGCCTGATTACGCCAATTTTCACCCAACGTTACTTATCCATCACGTTTATGATGACTGTACTTGACTATCTGTACTTTTTCCAATGTTACCAGGCCACCATCCATCATTTCTTCCAGGTGTGGTAAGAAGCTGTTGATCTTCTCTTCTGTGTCTACAATCTCAATGACCAGAGGTAAATCTTCTGACAGGCGCAGAATGGAGGTCGTTTTGACATGGCTGTTGGCGCCGTAGCCCATGACACCACGTAAGACCGTGGCCCCGGCAATGCCCAGTTCCCTGGCCTGGTGCACAATTTGCTTATAAAGGGGCTTGTTATGGTACTTATCGGCTTCGCCAATAAAAATCCGTAATAAGAGACCCTGGCCTGAAAGCTTCATGTTAACCTCCGGCGTTACCGCCCTCGCAGCACGATGAACTGCGCTAAAAAGAAACCCACAAGGACAAATAAGATACATAACGCATTGGTAACACCCACGTTGAGCAAGGCGAGCGGCCATTCGCCATCACGCCAGAGATTGACACTTTCCAGACCATAGGTAGAAAAGGTGGTAAAGGCACCTAACCCGCCCGTGAGGATGAGCATACGGGCCTGCGGGGAAACAACCACGTCTTCAAAGTAACGTGACAAAAAGCCGATGAGAAAGCAGCCCACCACGTTGACCACCAAGGTCCCGTAAGGGAAGTTCGCTCCCAGGCGATGGTAAGTGGCCCCGGAAATGACAAAGCGCAGCATGGCCCCCACAGCCCCACCCGCAGCGACAGCAATAAGGGTAGACAAGCGAACCTCCGTTACATGATTTGCTAAGCAGTTAATGAAAAGCGTGTGCTGGCTATCATTAACTGACCATTCATGGCCGGTTACTAACGGCCGTATTGTACCAAAGAGAAGTAGCGGGTGTCGGGGTGGTCTGTATCCAGGCCGGGGGTGAAGGTTAGCAGCAGGTTGGCGGCGTCCAGCGGCGCCTGCATGACAAGCCAGCCTGCCCCCTCACCACCGGGGTAAAGATGGTAGTCAAGGTCGGGCTTGGGGACCACCAGCGCCGGTTGTGGCAGCACCTCACCGGCGGCATTCAGCAGGTCAAACTCAAATTCGTCAATACGTTTGCCGGCATCGTTTGTGCCGATGTAGCGTGCCTTTACATAAATGGCAAGGTAGACCATGCCTGCCGGCGGTGGCTCATTAAACTGATTGGCTGCGTAGATCATCTGCCAGGCTTCCTCACCAATGATGATCTGCTCTACCGTAAGCTGCCAGGTGTTGTTTGTAACGATCTGCCCCGGTGCTGCCGGTTCGGCGGGCGTCTGGCCCACGGCCGTGACGGCGATACTTTCCAGCGCGTCTGTGGGTATGGTGATGGCCGCGGCCTCATCCAGGGCCATGAAATAAACAGGTTCATCAAAGTTAAACAATTCATGCACCACCACCATAAGCTCCCCTTCTCCCTCACGGACGCGGTAAGCCAGCCAGCCTTCACTGCTTTGGCCTCCCGCCAGGTTTGTTTCCAGGCGCGGCCTGGGCACAACCACACCAGCGTCAAAGTTGTAATACAGTCGCTGGGCGTCACCAGTAACGTGCAGGCCCATCTCCCGTTTTTCGGTTGAACGCTGGTTAGTGTTGCCCAGACGATACCTGACCAGCAGGTACGCCTCACCCGGCGGTGGTGGCTCATTATACAGGTTGGTTTCTTGTAGAGTTTCCCAGGCGTAGCTGTCGCGAACCACCTCTAACACCTGGATTTCCCAGTTTTGAGTGTACAGGATTTCGGCGCGAGGGTAGGGGCGGGCGCGGGTGCAGCCACTGCATGGGGTGGGTGTGGGCAGGGGGATACCCGCTGTGGTAGGGGTAGGGGCAAAAGGGGCAGGTACGGCGATAAGCTGGCAGCCAAACATAAAGAGGATCAGTAGAAGGAAGGGATACGGCCGTTTACCGGGCATGCTATCAAACACCATAGGGCGTGTCTGCCAATAAATTGCGGCATTGGTAGACGCGCTGTAAGTAACCTTATGGCCCCAAAACCGGGAAGCTGTTTTTAGACGGCTACCTAGACATGATTTACAGGATATGGCCGGGAAAAGCCTGGCCTGCAAATGCTGCCTTGCTTTCAGATGGGAATCACCAGACTTTGCCAGTCACGTGGATAGTAGGTCATGATTTCCAGGCCATCGACGGTAATGGCTACCGTGTCTGAGTGGCGGAAGCCCCCCAGCTCAGGCGTATAGAGGCCGGGCTCTACGGTAAAGACCATACCCGGCTGCATGATGGTGTGGTCGCCGGTGTCCAGGTAGGGCCCTTCATGGTAACGCAGGCCAATGGCATGGCCGGTATGATGCTTCCAGGCAGACATGAGGTTGTGCTTCTCATAGTAAGCGCGCACGGCCGTGTCCACTTTGCTGCATTTCACCCCGGGTCCCATGGTCGTAAAGGCCACCTCTTGCAGATTTTTCATATGCCGGAACATCTCACGCTGCTGTTTGTTGGGTTCGCCCACAAACAGGGTGCGCTCCAGCTCAGAATTATAACCCCACACGGGGCAGCCTGCGCCTGTTACCAGCACATCGCCAGGCTGGAAGCTGCTATGATTTGCCAGGGCATGGGGAATGGCCGACTGACGACCGATCTGCCCCCGATACCCGGCGTTGGGGCCGCTGCTCCACAGACTCTGGGCACGGTAAAGGGGGCCAATGGTGTCCATCATGGTAAGGGTAGCTTCGTGGCTGGCGCGTAGGCTCACGGCCGTTTCCGTTTCACCTACCCGGGTATATCGCTGTAACAATACATGCGCCAGATGCCCCCACTTACAGCTTTCGCGGATAAGCGCCAGTTCCGCCGGGCTTTTTACCGCCTGCATCCGGTTGATGATGGCCTGCACGTTGAGGACAATCATATCTGTTAATTCGGTGAGTCGAGGCCCCTCATATCCTAAAATCCAGGGATAGCCATCGGTGTCCACCCCCACAGCCGCCCGGGCAATTTGAATGACCGCTCGTTTCATTTCCGCTGCCAGATAATCTGGCAAAGCAGACAGCCATCCATGTATAGGCTTTGTTTCGGGGGCTGACGGAACGCGGGACGCGCCGGGTTTTAACATGATCCCCATGTCCTCCAGCATCGCTTTGAAGGCCACCATAGGGTGTGGATTGCCGGGGTATTCCAGGTAATGCCCAATGCGGTCAACATCGGTACTGCTTTTGACGTGCTCCACCTCCAGCCGGGGTACAAACATGGCCCGTTCGCCGGCGGCGTTTATGGCAAAAGCAATAGGGCGTTCGGTGGGGATAAAGGCGAAGCCGGTGAAGTAAAGGATATTGATGGCGTCAAACAAGATGATGCCGGTCAGGCCTTGTTCTCTGATGAATGAGAGGAGGGCTTGGGTACGGCCGTGAAACTCTGCCGTTTGAATGTGAATGGTCTGTTGCATGGGCTTTCCTCAAGGCAAGTGTCAAAGGGCCAGATGATGCCTACCCCGATCTAAACTGCCCCGTGATCACTCAGTGAATGCGCTCACCAGGTGGTTTGGAGGCGCCCCATCCAGGGCTGAATGGCTCGGCCAGGCAGCGGCTCATGATTGATAGATCATGGGATGCAGATCACCTGTGTTTCATAAAGTGAATAATTGGCGTCCAGGCTGTTTCGGGTTTGCAGTTCGGCCAGGGCAATGCCATACCGTTGGCTCAGACTAAAGGCGGTATCACCTTGCAGCACCACGTAAGGCCGCCAGGGCGCACAGGCCGCCGGGTTGCCCACGGGCAGGTTTAACACGTTACCTACCACAATGTCGTAAGCATCAATGCCGTGCTTGGCCATCAGGGCAATTGAAGTAACATTATTTTTTTGAATGCTGTAGAGCGTGTCGCTGGCTTGTACCTGATAGCTGATAAATATGACGTGGTCGGCGGGTTGGCCGCCAACGGCGCCCTCTATTAAAACGGCGGTGTCTGTTTGGGTGGCAGGTTGGGCTTCGGGCTGAACAGCAGGCTGCTCGCTGGCTGCCTCTGGTTGTGGCTGTGGTTCCAGGGTAGGCGCTTCCATCACAATAAACGGCCGCTGGTTAGAGTCTACCACCAGGGTAATGGTTTCCCCTTCAACCTGCACGACATTGGCGGGCTGGCCTTCAGGCAGGGTGGTTTCCACGGCCGTATCTGAGCGCTCAAGCAAGATGGAGCTGATCAAAAATAAGCCGACTGCCAGGATGATGGCCATGACGATCATCAGCAACACAATCGAAGATTCGGGTCGTCTCATCATTGCCTTCCTTACCATTTCCCCAGAAAAGTCTGATAATCCAGGGATAGGATCTGTACGTGTATGGTACACTTGTCATAAAATAATCGCAAGCATTGGGATAAACATAACTGTTGGGTTTGTCTAGTAGAACTGGCAGGTTCGCAGCGGCAGGTTGTGGGGCCATGTCAGGTTCAGGTAAGGTGGTATCATGATTTATAAACGAGCAAAGTTGGAAGAAATAGAGTCAGTGGTATTGGCTCCATTTGCCTTAAAAAGTGCAAAGTCACGGGGGCGGGTGCATCCAGAACCAGAGTCAGAGACACGCACGGCGTACGGCCGTGATCGTGACCGCATCATCCACACCACAGCCTTTCGACGCCTGGAATATAAAACTCAAGTCTTTATCTACTATGAAGGTGACCATTACCGTACACGGTTGACACATACCTTGGAAGTGGCGCAACTGGGCCGGGCGCTGGCGCGTGGCCTGGGGTGCAACCAGGATCTGACAGAGGCGATTTGCCTGGCACACGATTTTGGTCACTCGCCGTTTGGTCATGCCGGCGAAGCCGCGTTAAATGCACTCATGCAGGATTATGGCGGCTTTAACCATAATACCCAAAGCTACCGCATTGTCACCAAATTAGAGCGCCGTTACCCTGATTTTGAAGGGCTGAACCTGACGTATGAAACCCGCGAGGGCATGATCAAACATGAAACGGATTATGACAAAAGTGATGCCACCGCCTATGAACCGGACAAACGGGCTTCGCTGGAAGCCCAAATTGCCAATCTGGCCGATGAGATCGCCTATAACGCGCATGACCTGGATGACGGCCTGCGGGCTGATTTGTTTGACCTGGCTGAACTGGATGAGTTGGCTCTCTGGCAGGAGCTAAAAGCGATCGCTGGCTGGCAGACCTGGGAACCGTTTACGCCCATGGTGCGGCATGAGATCATCCGTGAGCTTATTGGTCGGTCAGTGACCAATGTTCTGGAACACACGGCCGTGAATCTGCATCAATATCAGATCGATTCCCCTGAAAAAGCACAGATGCACCCCACCAATCTGGTTGCTTACGCTCCCGACTTTGCCCAAAAAGTACGGCAGCTTAAGGAATTCTTGCTGGCACACATGTACCGGCACTACCGGTTGATCCGCATGCAAACCAAAGCCGAGCGCTTTATCACCGAGCTTTTTACGGCCTATGTCAAAGAACCGAAGATGCTGCCCACCGATACCCAATGGCTGCTGGAACGGGGCAGCCTGCACCGTGTTGTGGCTGATTACATCGCGGGCATGACCGATCGTTTTGCTCTGGACGAATGGCAAAAACTATTTGACCCCTACAGTCGGGCATAAAAAAGACCTCAACCTTATGGCTGAGGTCCCTTCTTGTGCGTGAGAGGCGGCTGGTTAATACTCCAGCAGCTCGTCTACCCGCCCCTGGACATCTGGCTCTGCACTTAAGCCGCCATGTTTGGCCCAGGCCGAAAGTTCGATGGTAAAGGTTTCAAAATAGCTTTGAGGTGGCAGTGCGCCGCCTTCACCATATTTCATTTCTTTAATTTCGGCATTAATAATGAGTGCGGCCGTTTCCAGCACAATCACCTCATTTTCACGCGCCAAAACAGGCTCGCCTTTAGGTGCCAGTTTGGCTTTGAGGGCATCGTCAAAGTAAGCGTGATCGCTCATGATAACTTTGGTGACGGTGCGAATGTCATTTTTGTCAAAGAGCCACACTTCAAAAGCAGTCACGTTCTTGGGAGAATCAGCGCCAATGGATTCGGCGATGCCAATGCCACATTCGCCTAGAAAGTCCCCATTGGTATTTTCAATGCTGTGGGAGTCATCAAAGTTGTCACGGCCGTAAGTGTAATTGCTGGGGAAGCGCGCCAGGGGAACAGCGTTGATATCCTCATCACTGATCGGCCCACTTTCGGGCATATCATAATAGGTGCTGGGGCCTTCATCATCCATGACCGAGCGGCGCTTCATCAAGACATAGACAATGCCGAAGCCCAAAACCACCAGGATAAGTAGCAGCAATAGGGTGATGGCGCCATTGCCTCCCTCGGCTTCTTCACCGGAGGGCAGTGGCTGCGTTTCGCCGGGGGTGGGGGCCGTCACGCCAGCTGCAGAACAATCCTGGCCGCCTAACACCCTGGCCATTTCATTGTATCTGGCGCGCATGCCCGGGTCTGGTGACTGGGCCTCAACCGCACAAATGTCCGCGTAGGCGTTGCTCCACCCGATAAATGCATTTGTAACGTCTTGTGGGTTTTTACTGTATGAGTAAAGATTGGCAGTCGTGTCCACAAACGCCTTTTTATACGTGGGGTCCATCCAGTCTGGCGGCACATTTGTCCATTCGACTGGGTTAATCATATAGGCATATAAAAGCCCAACCCCCAGGCCTGCAAATAAAGCCACAATAGCGATGAGATTTTTTCTTATAAAATCCATGCGGCACCTACCTTAAGTCATTGCCCCTGATTGGGATGCAACATATCACTAACATTATGTACATCCCCTCTGCTGCCGAATATCTTACCATAACAATAACCCTCGTCAAGTTTTATGTTTAATTGTCTAGTACCAGTTTGTAAACACTTTGCCGTATAATCCTTGTTTGTTTGCTGCTTTCCCTCACTTTTTGCCTGTGGTATACTCGCTTTACACTGCCCGGTTTTGCGGGCAGTCATCTTTATCAGATTGTTTATCGATATTCAGGTGATAGTATCGGAGGCGCTGCGTGGCAAGCAATCGTGCCCGTTACGAAGAAGCACTTAATAATGGTCATTCCTACATCTGGGATGAAAAATGGGAAGCCGCCATCAAGGAGTTTGAAGTTGCCGCCCGGTTAGCTCCGCATGAACCAGCCCCCTATGACGGCTTAGGTACTGCCTACAGCAAAATTGCGCAGCTTGAGCAAGCCCTACAAAATTTCAAACTGGCTGCTCGCTATTCCCGCGGGGATATCATTTACCTGCGGCAAGTGGCCGATGCCCAGGAGCGCCTGGGGCACCTTAGTGAAGCCGGCAAAACGTATATGGCCATTGGTGAGGTGGAGCTTAACCGTCGGCGCTTAAATGATGCTATGGATAACTGGCTGCGCGCTGTTCGTTTGGAGCCAGATTTGCTCAAAGCTCACCAGCGGTTAGCCTCCATTTACGAAAGACAGGGCGTGGTTCCCAATGCCGTCAATGAATACCTGGCGATTGCCCGGATTTTGAACACGCAGGCAGAACACGAAAAAGCGATGCAGGCCTGCCAGCTTGCTCTGCGCCTGGATCCACGTAATGCCGATGTGCTGACAGCCATCGAAATGATCAAATCTGGCAAGCCCATCACCCATGTCAGCGGGGGGACGGGGCCGCTGATTGGTAGTGTAGGTATGGTGACCCAGGAGGGGGATGTGGGAGGCCTGAGCAGTTGGTCAAAGAAACGGGCGGAGGCAGCCAGCCCAGTGCAAGATGCCCACCGTATGGCCATGGAACAACTGGCAGGGGATCTCTTTGGTGACGGTGAGCCAGATGCCCGCATGTTAAAACGCTCGGCGTTGGTGAGCCAGGCTCTGGATTACCAGACACGCGGGATGATTAATGAAGCTATCAGCGCCTATGAGCAGGTGATTGCGGCCGGGGTTAATAACGCGGCCGCTCATTTTAACCTGGGGTTACTTTATCAGGATAAACTGCGCTTTGAGGAAGCCATTCACGAATTTGAGGTTGCGGTCAAAGATCATGAGTATCGTCTGGCCAGCCACTTTTCTTTGGGCGAATGTTACCGTGCCCGTGGCCATATTGATAAAGCCATTGAACATTTTATTAATGTGTTAAAGATTGTTGACCTGGGCACTGTACAGCACAGCCAGGCAGATCGTTTGATTGAACTATATGGAAATTTGGCGGAGGGGTTGACGGCCCAAGGTGAACGTGACCAGGCCACCAGTTTTGCCAATGCGCTGGTGGAATTCTTGAGCCACAAGGGTTGGGAAGACAAGGTTAAAGCGGCACGGTCGCGTCTGGATGCTATCTCTGATGCCGGCATGATGACCCTGGGTGACATGCTCACAGCCGGATCAGAACAGGTCTTGGAGTCATTGTATTTAAGCCAGGAGTATGCCCGCCGGCAGATGTATGACACGGCGATTGAAGAGGCGTACCGGGCCATTCAGCTTTCGTATGATTATTTACCGGCGCACGTGCAATTAGGGGATGTATTGGGCAAACAAGGGCGGCGGGAAACGGCCGCCAGTAAATTTATCACCATCGCGGAAACATACCAGGTGCGTGGTGATGTGAATGGGGCCATTCTGGCTTACGGCCGTGCGGTGGAGTTTACACCATTGGATCTGGCCATTCGTAGCCGGCTCATTGAGTTGTTAAAGCGCCATGGTCAGATCGACCGCGCTTTGGAACATTTCCTGGCAATGGGCGAGGCTTATTATCAACTGGCACAGGTGGATAAGGCACGTGATACATATCAGACGGCGGTGAAATTAGCGCCGCGGGCCGAAGAATCGGCCAAGTGGCAGGTGAAACTGCTGCGGCTGACGGCTGATATTGATATGCAGCGGTTTGACTGGCGGCGCGCCCTGACGGCCTATAAAGAACTGCGCAAACTTGACCCTGGAGATGAACGCACGGCCATTACCCTGGTTGATCTCTATTACAAAGTGGGGCAGCCGGTGAATGCTGTCACGGAACTGGATGATTATTTAAAGCAACTGGTGCGTAGTGGACGGGGGGCGAAGGTGGTTGGTATTTTGGAAGATATGGTGCGGCAACGGCCGTCAGATCCCAATCTGGTTGAACGGTTGTCACGTCTCTATGTGCAGCAGAAACGTATCACCGAAGCTATTGAAGTGCTGGATAAATTGGGGGAAGCCCAATTAGAAGCCAATGATACCAAGAATGCCATTGAAACCATTGAGAAGATTGTGGCCCTGGGCCCGCCAAATACAGCCAGTTATCAGCAGCTATTATCTCAATTACGTCAATAATCAATTAGGATGGACGGGCTTTCGTTGAATAACATCCTGGATTCCCTAAACCAGCTAGAGTTAGACTGGATCGGTGTGCTGGATATTGTGTTAGTCACGGCCGTGATCTTCAGTGGCTTTATGCTCATACGGGGGACACGGGGTGTTCAGGTGCTGCGTGGCCTGGTGGTCATTACCCTGGGCGTGGTGCTTTTGGCTTCGTTTCCTGGCCTGACGGGGTTTCGTTCATTGGTCAATGCCATCTTGCCGGTCTTATTACTCTCGTTCCCCATCATCTTTCAGCCAGAATTGCGCCGGGCTCTGGAACAGGTAGGGCGGTCGGGCCAATATTTCCGCTTTTTTCGCCGCCATGAGATCAGCCCGGTGGTGACGGCCGTCAAAGAAGCGTGTTTGCGCCTGTCTCAGCGGCGGCACGGCGCACTGATTACCTTTGAACGAGACACAGGCTTGCAAGAATATATTGATACCGGCATCTTAATTCAGGCCCAGGTCTCCCCGGAATTGCTGCTGACTATCTTTAACAAACATACCGAGTTACATGATGGCGCGGTTATCATTCGTAATGAAAAGCTGGCGGCGGCGGCCTGTGTCATCCCCCTTTCTACCAGCAGCCTGTCTGACCGGCAGATGGGGCTGCGGCACCGCGCCGCCCTGGGCATTAGTGAAGTGAGTGATGCCGTGACGGTGGTGGTGTCTGAAGAAACAGGGCAGGTGTCTATTACCCAAAACGGCCGTTTTATCATCCGCCGCCTGGAGCCTTCTCGCCTGGACGAAGTGCTGCATACGCTGCTCACCGATTCGGCTGCTTTTAAAGGGGGCCAGACGTGAGACAGACGCTCAAAGCCCGTGTCGCAGACATCATAGCCTTGCTGCTTTCTTTTTTGTTGGCCTGTGCCATTTGGGTGAATGCCCAACAGGGAGAAGATCCCTTGATTCGCCGCACCTTGCAGATTCCAGTAACCTTTGTCAATGTGCCGGAAAATGTCAAGATCATGCAGCCTTCAAACCTGAATACCATCGTGTTGATTGCTTATGAAGGGCCGACGTCCATTGTAGATTCGTTAACGGCCGATGATTTCTTGGCCACGGTGGACCTCAGCCAGGTGGCCCTGGGTGTTGACCAGGCAGCGCCTATCAATGTGCGCCCGAATAATGATGACATTATGCTCGACCCACCGGCGCCTGATAGTATCACCGTTCATCTGGAGCCCCAGATTGAAAAAGAGATTTTGGTAGAACTGGAACTACGGGGCAGTGTGCCCCGCGGGTACACGACCGAAGAGCCGCTGGTAGAACCGGAATTTATTACCGTGAAAGGGATCGCCTCTGATGTAAACAAGCTGGCAGTGGCCAGGGTGACTGTCTTTTTGAGCAGTGAGGATACACAAACTAAAATTGTATCGCCACAGCCCATTTTTTATGACCAGCAAGGGCGTGTAGCCGGCGTCAGCAGCCTGGAGTTAAGCCATAACGTGGTGAATGTGACCCTGCCTATCAAGGAAGCGGCCGATTTTGCCAACAAGGTGATCAGCGTAAACGTCGTGGGCGAACCAGCGCCTGGTTATCGTATATTAAATGCCACGGTTGATCCGCCAACCGTCTTGGTAACCGGACGGCCGTCGCAGTTGGAACGGCCGTTTTCTGTGCAGACCGAGCCTATTGACGTGACCGGCCTTACAGAAACGTTTGCCACACGAGTCTCTTTGAATTTGCCAGAGGGGGTGACCCTGGATGAGGTGCAGGAGATTGTGGCCACTGTGGAGATCGAGCCCTTCTCCAGTACTAAAATTTTTAACCGGCCCATTGAAATTCTGGGTACCAATGAAACATTAAAAACCAGCGTCGATCCAGAAACGGCGCGGGTGGTGCTTTTTGGCCCACTGCCGGTGTTGGATGCCTTGCCGGAACAGGAAGTGGTGGTGACCGTAGACGTGTTTGGTCTGGCCATAGGCACGCATAGGGTGGAACCGGTGGTCACCATCCCAGACCGGGGCCTGGAAATTCGTTCTATCCAACCCGCCCTGGTCACGGTGAACATTACCCGGCCCGTAACCACCACCTCGTCACTTTCAGAAACCTTACATCTGCGCGGCACGGCCGTGGCCGCCGTGTATGATCACCCATTCGCGGGCTACCATGGGCCGTTGGCTCATCGACCAACGGCCGTGGCCCTTAAAATGAGCAAATTCGTTTATTTCTAAACTTCGTTGTACGCTTATAGGTCAAAAGACGGTGGATCTTGTTATCCCCGATCTGGCGGCCACAAGTTGGTAACTTGTGGTAGCCTATCTCCAATCTCAGGTAAATTAAAACATGTCTGGTAAAGCTTTAGTGGCCCTGGTGGGCCGCCCCAATGTGGGCAAATCTACCCTGTTTAACCGTATTATTGGCCGGCGCCTGGCTGTTGTGTCTGATGTGGCCGGCACCACCCGTGACCGGCTGTATGGTGACAGCGAATGGAATGGTGTGGCCTTCACGCTGGTGGATACCGGTGGTATCGAGGTGACAGATGGCTGGCATACGGAGCCGCTGTCTGAAGATTCTGAACAATTTTTGCCGGCTATCCGCAGTCAGGCGCGCATCGCCATTCAGGATGCAGATGTGATTGTGCAGGTGGTAGACGGCCGTGCCGGTGTCACCGCCGCAGATAGAGAAGTGGCTGACATCTTACGCCGCACGGATAAGCCAGTCATCATCGCCGCCAACAAGCTGGAATCGATGGCCCGGCAAAATGAGGCGTACGAATTTTATGAATTGGCGCTGGGGCAGGTGATCCCCCTCTCTGCCCTACATGGCCCGGGCGTTGGTGATCTGCTGGACGTCATTGTCGAAGCTGTTCCACCAGCCGAACCCAGTGACGAAGCCGATGACTCTGTCAAAATTGCCATCCTCGGCCGGCCGAACACCGGCAAATCTACCCTTGTCAACAAGATACTGGGCGAGGAACGTGTGATCGCCAGCCCTATTGCTGGCACCACCCGCGATGCCATAGACACAAAGCTGCGCTGGCATGGCCAGGAATTTACGTTGATTGACACGGCCGGCATCCGGCGGCGCGGCAAAATTGAACCAGGTGTGGAGAAGTACAGCGTACTGCGTGCCATGAAGGCGTTAAATCGTGCCGACGTGGCGTTGCTGTTATTGGATGCTGAAGAAGGCATTACGGCGCAAGATACCCATATTGCCGGTATGCTCACAGATGAATCTGCGGGCATCATTGTGCTGGTTAATAAGTGGGATATGGTAGAAAAAGATACCTACACACTGCATGAGACGGAGCAAAAAATTCGGCAAGAGTTAAACTTTATGCCCTATGTGCCCATGATTTTTATCTCTGCAGAAACAGGCCAGCGGGTGAATAAAGTTCTGAGCACCGTGTTGGATGTCAATAAAGCCCGTCACCAGCGCATCCAGACCAGTGACCTTAATAAGTTTATACGTGATGCGGCCACGGCCCACCCCCCGCCGCAAAAAGGGGGTATCCGGGTGAAGTTTTTCTATGTCACCCAGGCCAGCGTGGCCCCGCCAACGTTTATCTTTTTTGTGAACAAGCCAGATTGGTTAAACTTTAGTTATAAGCGTTATCTGGAAAATGAATTACGCACACGCTGGCCGTTTATGGGCACCCCCATTCGCCTGATCTTCCGCCCACGCAGTGAAGACCGGTTTGGGCAGTAAATCCATTGTCATCTTTATCCCTGATCCAGGTATTGCAGGGCCAGCTGCACCCGTTCATCCACCGTTTTGGCTTCACGAGGCAGGCGCTGCAGCGCAGCCTGAGCCTCGACAATGCTAAAGCCAAGGCCGGTGAGGAAATCTATTACGTCTGTATCTACATCGCTGACCAGGGGCACGGCAGTGCTCACCTGGGTCAGGTCCAGCTTATCACGTAACTGGAACATGATGCGTTCGGCCGTCTTCTTGCCAATGCCGGGCACACGCTGCAGTACGGCCGTTTCTTCCCGCATAATGGCTCCCTTTAACAGTTCCGGGCTGAGTGTGGAAAGAATAGCAAGCGCCACTTTGGGTCCTACACCGCTCACACCCAACAGTACTTCAAACAGCTGCAAATCATCAGTCGTTTCAAAGCCATAAAGCGCCAATTCCTGCTCGCGCACGATCAGGTGCGTGTGCAGATGGATGGTGCGCCCCACTCCCCCTACATCTTCCAACACCGTACGCGGCACAAACAAGCGCACCCCTACCCCCCCTACGTTGATAATCAGGGCGGCCTTTTCAATACGTAAAATGGTTCCGGCAATGCTGGCAATCATAGGGTTTTCATGATGAGAGGGCAGGGATCAGGTACCAACATAATGCCCTATCGCTACTCATAAAGGCTTTCAAACCGCTGGTAATGGTAATGGGTAATAGCTACGGCCAGGCCGTCGGCCGCGTCGTCGGGCCGTGGTGTTTCTTCCAGGTTAAGCAGATTGCGTACCATAAGCTGCACCTGGTTTTTGTCGGCTTTGCCGTAGCCGGTGACGGCGTCTTTGATTTTGGGCGGCGAGTATTCGCCAATGGGCAGGCCGGCGTTGACCAGCGTCAACAACAACACGCCCCGCGCCTGACCCACGGTGATGGCCGTGGTGACATTACGCCCAAAAAAAACTTCCTCTACCGCAGCCGTGTCTGGCTGGTAAGTGTCAATAAGCCGTTGTAGTTCCCGTTGGATGGTCTGTAGACGCTGGGGCATAGGATCATCTGCCCGGGTGGTGATGGCACCGAAGGCAACGGCCGTGAATTCGCCCTGGTTTGCCTCAATAATCCCATAACCGGTTGTTGCCGTGCCTGGGTCCAGACCAATAATTCTCATAGTATGCCTTGCAAACTACCACTAAGGGAGACGGGTTTATGGTAGGTGTTTTTGCTCACCGACCGTATACGCTTTAGCTATCCACCCGGCAAAGTTAGCGTCAAGGTCAGCTTCCGAGTCCAGACGGAAGTGATGTAAATGGTTGCATGGTAATGGGGCCACACGCCTGTACCATTTGCGCAAACTTTTGATAGATGTGATAAACATGCGGCTCGCTGCGGGCAAAAAGCGCCTCCAGGCTAAAATGCCCACACGAATGCCACTGACGTGCTGTGGTGAACGTCTCGCCACAAGCCGGGCACTGCCACAAAGGTCGGGCGGTGGTCTTTGATGTCAGTCACGCTCTCCTTTCCACTATTGAGCTGTAAGGCCGCTTGTCAGGCCGCTTCCATAGCGGCCAGGGCTTCGTCGCTCATGTCCAGCGAGGAATAGACGTTTTGCACGTCATCCAGGTCTTCCAGGGCTTCAATGCACCGCATCACCTGCATCGATTCGTTCAGGTTTAATTCCAGAGGATTGTTAGGATCATAAACCATATTCGCTTCGGCAAGCTGGTAACCGCTGGCTTGCAGGTGGTTGCGCACCTCCTGAAATTGTTCCAGGTCTATGTAAATTTCGGCCATATCCCCATCAAACTGTATATCCTCTGCGCCGGCTTCTGCGGCGGCCATAAACAGTTCATCCTGATCAAATTGCCCTTCAATGGCGATGTACCCCTTGCGGGTGAACTGCCAGGAGACAGAGCCGGCTTCAGCCATGTTGCCGCCGCTTTTGTTAATGGCGTGGCGAATGTCGGCGATGGCCCGGTTGCGGTTGTCAGTGACCGTTTCAATGAGGATGCCCACACCATGTGGCCCGTAAGCCTCATACATCATAGATTCTAACTGGCCGCCTTCCAGTTCACCGGTGCCTCGTTTAATGGCCCGCTCGATGTTGTCTTTGGGCATGTTGGCTGCTTTGGCTTTATCTACTGCCAGGGCCAAGGCACCGTTGAAGGTGGGGTCACCCCCCCCCTCACGGGCGGCGATGGTGATGTCTTTTGCCAGCCGGGTGAAGATTTTGCCGCGCTTTTTGTCAGCGGCTGCTTTTTTGTGTTTGATCGTTGACCATTTTGAATGACCAGACATGTTTACCTCTTTCAGTGGGAAGCGTGATTTGCCGTTAGTGTTTAGCCAGCAGTGAACAGTTTTTCGCCCACTTTTGTGTATTCTTTGCGAAGAAGGATTATAACACACTCAAGGTTTTCGGGAATGGGGGCGGGCACGGCCGTCACGGTAATTCCAAAGTCAGGTACGGGAAGCCAAAGCAAAGGTTAGGCGAGCCTCGAAAGTGCGTTGAGCAGAGGCAAGATTGCGAAAGCCCAACTTGCTGATCAAGCCAATGATGAAATTATTCA
>WYBM01000041.1 GCA_011525915.1 Ardenticatenaceae bacterium
CCAGGTCAGTGCGCAGGGCGGCCTCATCTGGCTCTTTGGAAATAACACCAAAGTCCAGTGAAATGTCTATGGTCTGCTGGTACAAATTTGGGTTCTTCAGGCTCATCATGCCAATGCCATTGGGTGAGGGCCAGATGAGGGCATTGATCTCGTTTAACTGCCAGCGCATGTGCCCTTCGCCCAGTGTAGGGCCGTTGTCCAGCACAATGTTCACACATTCATCAAAGTTATCGCGGCAGAAAATCCAGCCATTAAACGTACCACGCAGAAAACGCACGGCAATGTCTTCGCTGCCATCTTTGGCCAGCCAATCGCCGCGTACAAAGATGTGATCTTGCAGCATGGCTGTCCCTATAGCATTGTAGTCAAATATTTTAAAGTCTTGTGGCTGGTACAGTTCGCCCGTTTCCGGGTTGGTTGCTTCCAACAATTGGGCATATTCGTTATAGATTTCTGCCTGGGCTACGTCAATGTCCCGGTTTAACAGCAAAGACATATCAAACGGCTGGTTCACAATGGTTACCTGATTGGGATCATTCGGTTCAATGCCTGCCTGACGCAAAGCGGCATAGACTTCCCATTCGTTGCCAAAGCCCCAGGTGCCTACCTTCTTACCGGCCCAATCTGATACATGCTCCAGGCCGGAATCAGCCCAGGCCACTTGCAGTGTACCACTGCGTTGGAAGATCTGGGCGATGTTCACCAGGTCAGCACCTTGTTCACGGGAGGCCAACATTTTGGGTACCCAGGCCACACCAAACTCGGCTTCACCGGCGGCCACCACTTGTTGGGGCACAATTTCTACGGCGCCTTCTTTAATGGTCACGTCCAGACATTCGGCTTCGTAGAAGCCTTTTTCTTTGGCGGCGTAGTAGCCGGCAAACTGTGCCTGTGTTACCCATTGCAGTTGAATGGTGACAGGCGTGAGTTTGGTGCACGTTCCATCGCCTGCTGCCGTGTCGCCCTCGGCTTCTGGACTAGCGGCCGTGTCTGTACCACTCCCACTGCATGCCACCAGAACCAATACTATGATAATGATCAGAGTCAGGACTTTCCCTTGTAGATGTTTCATAATTCTCCTCCATGGTGTGAAACATAATATAAAGTTAGGTCAAGATCATCAGGTTCTCAACAGACCACTAACACCACCTCCTGATTTGTCGGTCATCATTCCTAAGCCATCATTCACTTTCTTTGGACTAGTATCAGTTTTCAGTAATCAGTGTACAGTTTTCAGTGTGCAATCTTCAGTGCTGGCCTATCTCTGGGAATGGTCTACTGAAAACTGATGACGGACTTCTGATGACTGGCACTAGGGCTTTGGAACTACTATTCACTGCCCCGCACCGATGGATGCCAGGGAATGGCAAATCTTTCCACGGTAAGGACGATTAAATAGAGCGTAATGCCTACGAAGCAGGCCACAATGATAGCCGCCCAGGCATTGGCAAAACGAAATTGGGCGGCTTCCTGAGTGATAAAGACACCCAAAGCAGAGCGATTGCCGCCAAAATACTCGCTGACAATAGCCCCTATCATGCTTAGTGCCGCGGCCACCTTCAGCGCGTTAAAAATATAAGGCAGGGCATTGGGCACGCGCAAGCGAAAAAGGATATCAAACTCGCGGGCAGCGTAAGCAGACATCAATTCCAGAGCAGAGGCTTCTACCAGTGTCAGGCCACGTACGGTGTTGATCATCACCGGGAAAAAGACGATGACCGCCACAATCGCCATTTTCGAGAAGGGATTGTCCACCCCAAACCAGTTGTTGAGAATGGGGGCGAAGGCCAGGATGGGCACGGAGTTGGCGGCGATGGCAAAGGGCATGAGTGCTTCGGTGGCAATGGTCCAGCGGGCAGTGACCAGGGCAACCAGGATGCCCAAACTGCACCCCATGGCAAAACCGCCCAGGGCTTCTTTGGTGGTGAACCAGCCCAGTCTCAGCAATTGTGCCCAACTGCTGCTGAAAGAGTTGGCGATGGCCGAAGGCGCGGGCAGCAGAAATTCCTGCACCTGAAAGAGACGTACAAACGCTTCCCAAAGCACCACGGCCGTGACAAAAATGATGAGGGAAGGAAGGTAATAATGGAACCAGCTTTGTTTTTGGGCCGGGATGACAGCATCTACGCCCGCAGCCATATCACTAAAGCCAGTTTCATCCACTTCGGCGCCGGGTGGTGGCTGCCCTACCAACTTGTCTGTCATGGGCTCATCGCCTCCGCGACGCGTAAGGCTTCACGCAACTGATTTACCAGTTCGAAATAGCGGGTGGCCTCACGTGTGGTGATATTCCGGTGACGCGGCAGGTCAATGTCAATGACTTCAGTAATACTGCCGGGCCGCGCCGACATGACCACGACCTTGGTAGAGAGGAACACCGCTTCGGCAATGCTATGGGTGATAAAGATGACGGTTATGTTGGTTCGCTCCCAAATGGTGTGCAGTTCCTGGTTCATGCGCTCGCGGGTCATCTCATCCAATGCCCCAAATGGTTCGTCCATAAGCAAGAGTTGTGGTTGCATAACCAGGGCACGCGCAATGGAGACACGCTGCTGCATACCGCCGGACAACTGCCAGGGATGGTGGTTTTCAAAACCGGTTAGCTCTACCAGTGCTAACATCTCTTTGGCACGCGTTTCCCGTTCAGCTTTGGGGACGTTTTGCAACTCCAGGGGAAGCTGCACGTTTTTAGTAACGGTGCGCCATTCGTAAAGTGTGGCGGCCTGGAAGATCATGCCGTAATCTTGATCCAACCGGGCCTGGTGAGCGGTTTTACCGTTGACCAACACCCTACCGCCAGACGGCGGCGTCAGGTCGCCGACCAGGCGCAGCAGGGTAGATTTGCCGCAGCCAGAAGGCCCAATGATAGAGATAAACTCGCCGGGCAAAATATCCAGGTTAATATCGCGTAAGGCCAGGACCTGGCTGGCTTCACCCTGATTGAAGATTTTAGTGATATTTTGTAAAGAGACAGTTGGTGCCATAGGGTAATTGGGACATTGAAGATGAGAGATGAACGAGTGCGTCCATGGCTCATCTTTGATCGCTAATTTTTAATCCGTTTTTCTACGATTTCGCAGCACCACGTATTCGGTAAAGGAAACCAGCAGATAAAAAAGGATGCCTACAAGGGCAGTAATGATAATGGTGGCCCAGAGGCGTTCGGGGCCGGAGATATAGTAGGAATTGAAGTTAAGAATGGCCCCACCCAGGCCACCACGGATGCCAGAGGGCAGTTCACCAATGATGGCACCAACAACACTGGCGGTGGCTGAAATTTTAAGGGCTGTAAAGATGAGGGGGAGGGCCGCCGGAAAGCGCAGCTTCCACAGGATGGTCCAGGTGGAGGCGGCATAGGTTTGCATCAACTCCACGGCCGTGGCCTCTACTGAGGACAGCCCCCGCAACGTGTTAATGGTCACCGGGAAAAAGGTAAGATAAGCGGCAATAATGGCCACACTCAGCCAACCCGCTTGCAGCCAGATGACAACCATAGGGGCAATGGCCAGGATGGGCACAGTTTGGGAAGCGACCACGTAAGGCATAAAGCCGCGTTCCAGCATAGGTGAGTGGGCGAAGATGGCCCCCAGGACAAACCCCAGCAGCCCGCCAAAGATAAACCCCAGCAGCGCCTCGCGGAACGTAAAAAAGGCCGCGTTGGCCAACACCTGAATAAGCTTTGGCCCATTGCGGCGCGATTCATTCCCGAAAGCATCCAGGATTTTCCACAGGTGGGGCAGATTCAGGTCTGAGGCGATCTTAAAACGGAAGGGAGGGTTGTGTGCCAGACCCAGGGGGTTGTTTTCTGGCCGCCAGGGGTCACCACCAATGAATTTAAGGCTTTCCCAGGCCAGTGCCAGCAGCAGCAAGATAGCAACCAGGGAGATGGTTTGCCGGGCAAAGCGCGAACGCCCCGCCCACCAGCGGCGGAAAGAACGCTGTGGTTGGGGTTTGTTTGTCTGGAGCATTGTCAATGAGTTTGACATATGTACCCGGTATTGTAGCCGAACTATCCAGAGGTTCAAAGCCCGTGAGTGGGAAGACCCCAAAATAAAACAGGGGTTGGACGAAAAACAGGCTTTTACATAGAATAATGTTGGTGAGCGTTCATTGGAAGTTTATCTATTCTTGCCTGACAGGGATATTATTCTGTTCTCTTACCGGGGCTGCCTGGTGGCCGGCCGCGGCCCAACCGGACAATGGCACTCAATTTTGCCTACCATTGGCCCCGCCTGCCGGCACCATCATCACCATCTCAGACGAAGCTACATTACGCGATCAGGCGTATAATGCCGTGCCAGGCACAACCCTCCTCGTCCAACCAGGCACATACCAACTGCAGAGTTTCATTCACATCATCAACGCCGGCATCACGCTGCGCGGGTCGACCGGCAGCCGTGGTGATGTCATCCTCGATTTCGGGGGCATGGTGGGTGGGCATTTTGGCATTCTGGTGGATGCAGACGATGTAACCATTGCCGACCTGACCATTCAAAACGCCAACGATCATGGTGTATCTATCCAGGGCAAAGATCGGCCCATGCTCTACAATCTTCATATCCGCGATATTGGTGACCAGTTGGTTAAAGTTAACCCCGCCGGCAACGGCAGCGAAGATGGCCTGCTGGCCTGCTCCCGGCTGGAATACACAACTACTGCTCCTGACGAATATACTAACGGGATCAGCGCCCACAACGCCCACCGCTGGGTGGTGCGAGATAATGAATGGGCCCGCATTCGCACACCGGGGAACAGCGCCGTGCCTACCATTCTCTTCTGGTCAGCTTCTTCCGACACGATTGTGGAACGTAACCTGCTGGTAGATTGTTACCAGGGCATTTCCTTTGGCAATGCCAGCCATGGGGCCGGTGACCACATTGGCGGGATTGTGCGTAATAACATCATTTATGCCAGCCAGCCGCACGATGTGGTGGTGGAAATGGTTCATGCCACGGGTTGGTTGGTGGCCCATAATACGGCCCTGCTGCTTGACCCGGCCCCCGGCCTGACCTGGGGGATGGAAGCTCGCTTCGACGATAGTGCGGGTACGTTTGCCTACAACTTAACCAACATGCCTATTTGGGCGGACCGCAACGGCGCCCAAGGAACACTGACTGGTAACCTCACCAGTGCCCAGAATGACTGGTTTATCAACGCCGCAGCGGGTGATCTCCATCTTTCAGCCACGGCCACGGCCGTTATTGATCAGGCTGCCCCGCTAACGGCCGTCACCACTGACTTTGATGGCGATCTGCGCCCGGCTGGCCTGGCGCCAGACATCGGCGCTGATGAATATACCGGGGCTGTATTCGAGCCAACCGCGTGGGTTTATTTACCTCTGGTAACCAGGTAAGGTACTCGGCAGCAATCATTCAAAAATAAAATCGCTTTAGGTGTTGTCGATTCCTGAGGGAAACCGCACAAATCTATGGTGCTGGATTTGCGAAAACTTTTTGCGGTTTACCATACCTGGCGGTCGGTTGTAAAAACGGTGGTTCATCTCAAAGGAATCAATATGAAATTAGAGAGGGTATTAACCACGGCCGTGGCCATTGCCCGCGAAGCGGGCGCTTTGCTGCGAGAAGGGTTTGGCCAGGAAAAAGAGGTGGCGGCCAAAAGTTCAGCGGTGGATTGGGTGACGCAGTTTGACCAGGCAGCGGAAGCGCTGATTATGGCCCGACTACAGGCGGCCTTTCCGGGCCATACATTGGTGGGAGAGGAAGGGGGAACACGGGCGGGTGACGGTCGTTATACCTGGTATATTGACCCGTTGGATGGCACTACTAATTTTGCCCATGGTTTTCCGGTGTTCTGTGTGTCGATGGCCCTGTACCAGGGCACACGGCCGTTGGTCGGCGTGATTTATGACCCCCTGCGGGAGGAATGTTTTACGGCCGTGACGGGGCAGGGCGCGTATTTAAACGGCACACGGCCGTTGCACGTCAGCCAGGCTAACACCCTACTGCACAGCCTGCTGGCGACTGGCTTCCCTTATGACCGGCACACCAGCGACCATGATAACCTGGCACAGTTGGCCTTGTTCTTGAAGCGCGTGCATGGCATTCGCCGCGCCGGGGCAGCGGCACTGGACATGGCGTATGTGGCCGCCGGCCGGCTGGATGGGTATTGGGAATACAAACTTAACAGTTATGACGTGGCCGCAGGCCTCTTGTTGGTGCAGGCGGCCGGCGGCACGGTGACGGATATGCAAGGCAGCCCGCCGCTGATCGCCCCACACATGGCCCTGGTGGCCAGCAACGGCCGTATCCACGAACAGATGTTGACGGTACTGTCCTAAGTTTGCCCATAAGCATTTCACCTGCTACGCTATGGTTACGTCCGGGGCCGGTTGGTCCTGGCCTATTGTTCACTTAATACGCGTCGTAAGACGTTACACGAATAATCGAACCTGAAAATTCTGAACGTTTTGAGGTTTTGTGGTTTCAGCAGTTGATGGTATCAAACTATATCTCAGCCGGCAGGCCAGCAGTTTCGGCCGTTACCTGTTAGAACAAACCCTTTATCTGCTCATCGGCTGGGTACCCACCATCGTCGGTATTGGGCTGCGGGGGGTGCTGTACCGTCTCATCTTAAACATGCATGGGCAGGCCGCCATTGAACATGGGGTGCGCCTGCGTTTTGCCGACCACATTACGCTGGGCCGCGGTGTCTACCTGGACCAGCACACCTATTTACATGCCTGCCCCCACGGCATTACCATCGGCGATGAAACCATCATTATGCACGGCGCCATCTTGCACGTTTATAATTTCCGTGACCTGCCCCACGCAGGTATCACCATTGGCAAGAACAGCCTGGTGGGTGAATACTCGGTGATTCGTGGCCAGGGGGGTGTGACCATTGGTGACCGGGTATATACCTCGCCGTTTACCCAGATTATTGCTGTCAACCACGTCTTTGATGATCGGGCACGGCCGTTTGTAGACCAGGGCATTACGGCAGAAGGTATTATTATTGAAGACGACGTCTGGTTGGGTGCCGGCGCCGTGATTACCGATGGTGTGCGGGTGGGCAAAGGGGCTGTGGTGGCGGCCGGTGCCGTTGTTACCAAAGACGTGCCGCCTCACACTGTGGTCGGCGGCGTCCCCGCTAAAGTTATCAAAGAGATTGATGGGCAACCAACCCATGCAAACCGAAAAATTTATCATGTATAGGTGATTGGAACATAGAGATTGGAGATTACCCAGCCTCCAAATCTCCAACCGCCAATCCTTAATCCTAACCCTCAGGTAAGAAATATGACCACACTCTCAGTTGTAATCCCCGCATATAATGAAGAAGGCAGCATTGCCGAAATTGCCCACCGGGTGCTGGCCGTACGCGACGCGCTCAAAGAAGTAGGCGTCGATGGCCTGGAACTACTGGTGGTGGATGATGGCTCCAAAGACCGTACGGTGGAGATCGCCAGCAGCATTCAAGGCGTGACCATCATCCAGCACCCACATAACAAAGGGTACGGTGGTGCCTTAAAGACGGGCTTCAGCCAGGCAACGGGCGAGCTGATTGCCTTTTTAGATGCCGATGGTACCTATCCACCGGAGTACTTTCCACAGTTGTGCCAGGCAACGCTGAACGGCGCTGATCTGGTCGTTGGCTCCCGGCGCGGCGGCGCTGAAAGCCATATGCCACCCATGCGCAAGCTGGGTAACTTCATCTGGTCTAACTTGCTGTCTATTTTGGGCAACCAGCGTGTGCAAGACCCGGCCAGCGGCATGCGTGTGTTTAAGCGTGAAATTCTAGACCAGGTGTATCCCCTGCCAGATGGCTTGAACCTGACGCCGGTAATGAGCACCCGGGCCATTCACGAAGGCATCAAAGTAAGAGAGATTCCCATTCCCTACAGCGAGCGCGTTGGCCGTTCCAAGCTGAGCGTGGTACATGATGGGTCACTGTTTTTGCAGTCCATTGTCTGGACGGCGCTGACCTATAACCCGGTGCGGTTACTGGGGCTGATTGGTGTGGCCCTGGTGGGGTTATCCCTATTGATTGTGGCCGGGTTGGTGGTGGCCCGCGTAAGCGGCATTACGTCGTTGGGGGCGTGGGGGGTTACGGCCATTTATACGGCTTTGGTAGCGGCCGTTAGCGGCGTCAGCATTTTTGCCCTGGGTGTTACCTTTAATTATATGGTATCCATTTTCCACAAGAAGCCCATGCGCCAGGGATTGTTTAAGAAGCCGGTGTTTAAGAAGCCGTTGAACCGCCACTTTGGGTGGATGGGCGTGGTGGGGTTAGTTGTCGGGCTGGTGGTGGGCAGTGTCGGCCTGCTTTTGACGGCCAATGGTGGTTGGCCCCTGGAGCGCCTGTGGTTCTACCTGCTCTTCAGCGCGATGGCGATTCTAGTGGGGATGCAGCTGCTCATTTATTGGATTTTGTTGGAGGTGTTGGAAGAACTAAGCAAACGTGAAGCAGATGTGGCCCGCGATATGCAAGGATATGGCCCGTAGGGGAGTCCTTTCTCTTGATGGACTGGACTTTGGCGGGTTGCCGTGGCCCAGGCCACCATGCGCTACGATCCAGAGAATTGTTTAAATTTACCAGGCTCCCATGCGGACCTGATTCAGAAATGGACCGGAACACAATTATGTTCCGGTCTTTTTTTGCGTTAAAATCGACAGCGGGTATGGTACTATAAAATGATAGCACGACATTTCTCCCGCACCACCCATAAAATTCGGTCTGCCGTGGGGCATCTGGAATTTCACCGGACCCCCCTGGATGTGCCTTTAGCTGTGTTTTTCCTGATGTTGTTTGTGGGGATGTGGACGGCTTACTCAGGACAGCTGGCGTTGTATAAATTTTGGATGCTGACCGCTGCCATAGGATTGTATTACATCATCACGGCCGTGCCCCGGCGTTATGCCTGGTGGCTGGCCGCTGTCTGTGGACCGCTGGCTGCCGGGTTGGCTCTTTATTATGTGACAGCTTCTGGTTGGCACCGGGGCATGGCGGTTTTAGGCGGGGTGCTTCCACCGTTTTATACGCTGCTGTCACTACGCATGTTTTGGCCGCTCTTTTTGCCACACCCTAACGTCATTGGTGGGCTGATCGCCATGCTGATGCCTTTTATGGCGGCGACGTGGTTGTATGCCCGGCGCGAAGGGCGGCAAACGTGGCTGTTGGTCACGGCCGTATGCCTGGTCATAGCGTTGGGTGGGCTGCTCGTCACTCGATCTGTGGCCGCCTGGTTGGCTCTGGCTGCCGGCCTTGGTTTGTGGGCCATGTGGCCAATTAGTGGCTGGTGGTCGCAGCGTTGGCCTTTAAGACGTGGGGTATGTTATGGATTGCTTACGGGGGTGATCATTTCCGGTGGCCTGACTTTTATCTGGTGGGTGATAAAGATGGGGATGATGGGCAGCGAAGCGTTGATGAGGAGCGAAGCACTGGTGGGCAGGTTTACATTGGTCAGAGGCGCGTGGCGGTTGGTGCAGGATTATTCCTGGACGGGCAGTGGGTTAGCTTCGTTTCCCGCTTTATATGCGGAATATGTGCGGGTGGTCCCCAATTTTTTTGTCGGTTATAGTAATGTTTACCTGGATGTCTGGCTAGAATTGGGGGTGATTGGCCTGGCGGCCGTGTTGGCCGTGTGGTGGGGGGCGTTGTGGCAGGTTATTCAAGCCCTGCGACGCAGCCTAAAACGGCCGTATCCGGCACAGGGCAACGTTTATTGGCTGCGTTGGGCGGCTTTATCCAGCCTCATGATCATGATGCTGCGGGGCATCACCGACGATATGCTTTTTGGTGGGCTGGCTGGGCCTCTGCTCTTTTTTATGCCGGCCATGGCCGTGCTGGTTTCCCGGCGCCAGCATCAGACGCACAGAGCATCATCCAGGGGCCTGTTTCTGGCTGGCGCAGCGGTTGTGGGTCTGTTTACCCTGGGTGCCCTGCTCTTGACGCTGAGCACACAGGCACAAGCAGCCTGGCAGGCCAACCAGGGGGCCTTATTGATGGACCGCGTGCTGCTGCCTGGTTGGCCACAGAATGAATGGCGAGAGAGCCGGTATACGACGGTGCTGCAACCGGCAAAAATGCATTTTGAACAAGCCCTCACCCTGGATGCGTCTAACCGCACGGCCCATCAGCGGCTGGGCATGATGGCGCTGCTGGAGAGGGATTTTAAGACGGCCGTTTTTCACCTGGAACAAGCTTACCAGCAAGACCCACATCACCAGGGCATCATTAAACAGTTGGGGTATGCTTACGTCTGGCAGGGTCAGCTTGAGCGGGCCTTGCCCCTGCTGGTAGATACGCCGGGGGCGGCGTCAGAAATGGAGATTTATATTCGCTGGTGGCAGGGGCAGCACCGCCCGGAGCTGGCGGAACAAGCGGCGATGATGTTAACCTTGTTGGAGGGTAAATCCCCCGATTAACGCGGCCAGGGGGGATAGCCAACGTGTTAACCTGGTTTGATGTCTCCTTTTCCCCTGGCAGTCTTATGTTATGCCTGGCCAACAGGTGCGGCAGAGGAAGATCCTGAGAACAACAAAAGCGCTTCCTCTGATGCTGCACATAATTAAAATCCTCCGCTATAATCAAACCTTTAGCAGCCTATAGGCTTGGCTTTGTGGATAGATAGATTTTTAATGCGCAAGGATAAATTATGATCGACTCAGTAAAATCTCGTGCAGGTGTTATAAAAGAACTGTTTGGTTTCCTATGGAAACGCAAGCTGTGGTGGGCAATGCCTATGGTGATGGTATTGTTGGTATTTTTGATACTGATCCTTTTGGCCTCAGCCTCCCCATTCGCGCCGTTTATTTACACATTGTTTTAAGGCACGGCCGTCATGTTAGCGCTGGTTAGTATGATTATTCCCATCTTGTTAGCGATGGTCAGCTTTGCGGCTGGCATTACGCTGGCCGCAAAGCAGCGAGAGTATCCCGTGGCCGTGGTTGATTTGTTAGGGGTTATTGGCTTGTGGCTGTTTATCTTTTGGGTACGGCCGCAGTTCAGCCACCTGCTCTTGCTGTTGGTTACCCTGGGGGTAGGTATATTGGTGGGGTATGTGGTGGGGGTAGTGCGCCTGGCCGGCCATCATGAAGCCAATGTGCTGCCCAAGTCTGAATTACCGGCCCATGCCCAGGAACAGGCCGTCACGGCCGTGTCCCCCAATTTGCTCAAACGCGCCTGGCAGCGCTGGAATGATTTTGCCGGACGTATGGGTAATGTTCAGGGCCGACTGTTGATGGGCGTTTTCTATTTTGTCTTTGTCACTCCTTTGGGTCTGGGTGTCCGCCTCTTTTCAGACCCTCTGACCACAAAAAAGCAGCCAACCCAGTCTAACTGGCAGCCAAAAGAAGCCTCTGACCTGACCCTTGAGGCGGCCAGAGAACAGGGCTAACGAAACCATGTATATTTTGGGGATTTCCTGTTTTTATCACGATGCAGCGGCAGTGCTGCTGCACGATGGGCGCCTGGTGGCGGCCGCAGAAGAGGAACGTTTCAGCCGCCTGAAACATGACGCTGCTTTCCCCCGGCAGGCTGTTGCCTTTTGTTTAAAAACGGCCGGTATAACGGCCGCAGAATTAGACTACGTGGTCTTTTACGAAAAGCCACTGCTCAAATTTGAGCGCATTCTCAAGATGCATCTGGCCAGCTTTCCCCGTTCCTGGCGTGCTTTTGGCGAGGCGATGATCGCTTGGGCCGGCGATAAGTTGTGGGTGAAAACACATATCCAGCAAGGGGTGGGTGTGCCCTCTGAGAAAATCCTGTTTGTCGATCATCATGTGTCTCATGCGGCCAGCGCCTTTTTTGCGTCGCCGTTTAAAGAAGCGGCACTCTTGACCATAGATGGCGTGGGTGAATGGACAACGGCCGCACGGGGGCGGGCGACAGCCGATTGGGATGGTTCTGGCCAAAACGTATTAACCCTGACTGAAGAGCAGCGCTTTCCGCATTCGTTGGGGCTCCTTTATTCGGCGTTTACCGCCTTTTTGGGTTTTCATGTCAATAACGGTGAGTACAAGGTGATGGGCATGTCGCCTTATGGCGAGCCCCGCTACCTGGACAAGATCGAGAAACTCTTTAAGGTCTATGATGATGGCAGCTTTTGGACAAATATGGATTACTTCAGCTACCATTATTCGCATACCAACACCTATAACCAGAAATTTATTGACCTGTTTGGCCCGCCGCGGGTACACAGTGATGATTTCTATACCAGCAAAACCAACCCGGAAGTAAACCCCAACGATCCCCAGGTGAAGCAAAACCAGTATTATGCTGATGTGGCGGCCAGCATTCAGTTGATGACAGAAGAAACCTTGCTGAAGATGCTGTGCGCCCTTCATCGGGAAACCGGGTTGACGCAGGTATGTATTGCCGGTGGGGTGGGGCTGAACAGCAAGGCCAACGGCCGTATTCTCAAAGAGACACCCTTTACCGATGTTTTCATTCAACCGGCGGCCGGTGACAGTGGTGGCGCATTGGGGGCGGCGCTGTACGTTTACCATGTGCTGCAAGGTCAGCGGCGGCAATTTGTACAGGAGCACAACTATTGGGGTGCCGCTTACGATGATGCCGATATTAAGCAGGCCATTGCCCAGACCGGTTTCCGGTATGAAGTTGTGAGTGATGAAGCGCAGTTGACGGCAACGGCCGTTGATGACATTCTGCAAGGGAAAGTGATTGCCTGGTTCCAGGGCCGTTTTGAATGGGGGCCGCGGGCATTGGGCAGCCGCAGTATCATTGCCGACCCACGCCGGGCAGAAATGAAAGAGATCATTAACGCCAAGATTAAGTTCCGTGAACCGTTTCGGCCGTTTGCGCCGGTGATTATTGAGGAGGCCGTTGCCGATTACTTTGAGATGGATTGCCCAGAAAATAATAATATGGCCCGCTTTATGTTGACGGTGGAACGTTTCAAAGAAGCGCCAGGGCAGCAAGTGCCCGCTGTCAATCACCTGGGTACCGGGCGGTTGCAAAGTGTGCGGCGCGTCTGGAACCCCCGTTATTATGACCTGGTGCACCAATTTGGCCAGGCGACAGGTGTGCCCATCCTCATTAACACCAGCTTTAACCTTCGTGGTGAACCTATTGTAAATACCCCGGCCAACGCCCTGAAAACCTTCGGCAACAGCGATCTAGATACATTGGTCATGGGGAATTACATCATCCGCAAGTAGTTTTTAAGGACTCAGACAGTCACTTAAATACCTACCATTTAAACACCGACCCTCCTGTTAAGACCGATCTTAATTTTGCTATGCTTTGCTATCGTTAAGTTTCCTGGTAAGAAACCAGTACTGTGCGTGTACACCTGGCAGGCTTTGCAACTAATTTACAAGCAAATCCCACCCTGAATAGAAAGTGGGGCAGCCTGTTGGGGAATGCCCACCGTAATTATATAAAACTGCGGCGGACGCAGAGTATGAGCAGCCTTTTTTCTGCGCCCTCTACACACTCCGCGGTTTATTTCATAGGAGATGTTGTTGATGAGTGAAAACGTTGCTGTAAACGTTCCAAAAGAAAAAGATCCGCTGCGCGAGAATTTGGGCACGCGCCGCGTGCCCAAGCTACGAATGGCTGACTTCCCCAATGCTGATGAGATTGTGCGTCAGGGTTTGTTGACGGAGACACGGCCGTCAACCGCGGTTGACATTCTTCTGGTGAATCCCCCTACGCCGGATGGCGGCCTGTGGATTCGCACCCAACACCGGGTGGGACGCCGCACCCGCGAGAATATGGTGTGGCCGCAGGTGTCGCTGGCTCAGATGGCGGCTTTGCTGCACCCAGTTTACAAAGTGGGCATTATTGATGCTAATGCCGAGCGTATGGATTGGGAAACGTTTGCACACCAGCTAGACGCATATAAACCGAAGTATTATCTGACACAAGTGACGGCGCCTACACTGGAAAATGATATGTTTGGTTGTTTTCTGGCTAAGGCACGTGGTGCCAAGACCATTGCCTTTGGTACCCATGTCACGCCCATTCCCAAAGAGACATTAGTGCCATACCCTGCCCTGGACTTTGTGCTGGTGGGTGAACCAGACCTGACCATTCGTGATCTGCTGGATCATTTGGAAAACCGCATTGACGAACGCTCCCCGGAGATCACCCACATTTTTGAGAAACACGATCCGCTTTACAAACCGGCCATTAATGAGGATGGCACCGTAGATATGCACGGTATTAAAGGAGTGGCCTGGCGCAAAGGGGAGGCGTTGGTGGTGAACTTTACACGGCCGTTCATCTCTGATCTTAATGACCTGCCCATACCACTGCATGACATGCTGCCCTTGCAAAAATACCGCATGCCCCTGATTAAGGGGCCATTTACCTTTATTGTTACCAGCCGCGGCTGCCCTGCCGGCTGCACCTATTGCATCAAACACGTTAGCTACCAATTCAGCACCCGCCTGCGCTCGCCCCAATTGCTGGTAGAAGAGATGTGGCAGCTCAAAAAACAGGGCATCAACAACATTCATATGTATGCTGACCTCTTCACCGTCAACCGTGACCAGGTTGTAGAGTTATGCCAGCTTATGATTGAGCAAAAGCTAAATGTACGCTGGACGTGTAACAGCCGTGTGGATTACGTCGATGAAGAGATGCTCACCCTGATGGGTAAGGCTGGTTGTTGGTTAATTTCCTGGGGTATTGAAAGCGGCAACGAGCAGATTTTGCGTCATGCTCGCAAAGGCGCTTACCCGGAAAAGGCGGCACGTTCTCTGCAATGGGCCAAAAACGCCGGCATTAAGAATTGGGGTTACTTTATCATTGGTCTGCCTGGCGAAACAGAAGAAACCATCCGCCAGACCATTGATTTTGCCAAGAAGTTGCCGTTGGATATTGCCCTTTTCCATGTGGCGGCACCCTATCCGGGCACACCCTTTTTCTTTGAGGTGGTAAAAAACGGCTGGTTCCGTCCAGGTACACGCTGGGAAAATGTAGATATGGACAAGGGCACCGTGTTAGATTACCCTAACCTATCAGCGGAAAGATTACTCTATTGGCAAAAACGTGCCTTCCGTGAATGGGCTTTCCGGCCTGGCCCTATTATGACATATTTAAAAATGCTTATGTCTGACACATCTACCTTGCGTTCGGCGATAAGTGTGGGCTTACAGCATTTGAGCTGGGCTGGCACGGATTCCGGTGCCCCTGTAGCCGCGCCATCAGCTTCAGTATCGGCATCAGGGGATTAGTGACATCGGCAGTGCTGCACAATAAAAAGAGAAAAAGTTGTTGTCCTTGAATGACGCCAATACTAGAGATTGCGTCCATGATGGTGGTCGTTCGGACAGGAGGAGGCGCTTTTGATCAGATAGAGATCATGATCCAACATCTATTACTACTTTATTGGATTAAAGCAACCTGTATGGGTTTAGACCATACCCTACTATAAATAGAGGATAGGGATACCATGAAATCAGCAAGAAAAATTTTACTTTTGGGGCTGTTAACGGCCGTTGTATTTGCCTTGCCGCTCACAGTTCTGGCTAACAAAAGGATTTACCGGGCCACCCTGACCACTGACGCTGAGCTGCATCAAGTGGTTGATTCCAATGCCCGTGGGAATGCTATTGTAGGCACGACGCCTAATGGTGTTCGTGTTGAAGTGTCGGTGCACAGCCTTTCTGGTGATGCCACGGCCGTACACATCCACGGCCCGGCCAATGAGCAGCAAACAGCACCACCGGTTGTAACATTGTGTGGTGGCCCGCCACCAGCCGTGCTGCCCCAATGCACCATGGAAAATGGCGTTCTAAAGATTCAGGGCATGATCACCAACCAACTGGTAGGCATGACACAGGCTCAGTTCATGAATGCGCTGGATAATGGGCTTCTTTACATCAACGTACACACCCAGTTGAACCCGGCTGGTGAAGTGCGCGGTCAACTGTATCCCCGTTAATGTGATGACGGCATCTGATCTCGGCACCTAAAGGCTGCCGGTCACATCGGATGCCTGGTATACCCCCAAAAAAGCCCGGCAAATGTTTGCCGGGCTTTTCTCGTTCATTGGCAGGTTAGTATGGTGTTCAGCAAGCCGGGTAACTAGATGCAGACAAGGCTGCCACCAGGTTCTGAATGTACAGCAGGTCCCCTCGGGCAAAAGCCGGGACGTCCAGGTACTTGCTCAATTCTGCCTGCGATTCACAGGAGATCTGGGCCTTGGCCTGGAACAGGGCATTATAATTGTACAGATTTGCCATAACCCCTTCACCAACAGTGGCCTCATAACGAGACACAAACCAGTAAGGGGCCACATAGTTATATTCGTCCAGGGCCTGTTGCACCTGGGTTGGTATGGTATTGTCCATATGCGCTGCCAGTTCGGGTACTAAGAAGATAAAGTTACGGGCAATGTCCAGGTGTTTCTTGTAGTAGCGATAGCCGGGGGCATTGGGGTCGCCCCAATATGAATCTTTTGAAAAGTTGTTGACGCGCATCTGTTGTAATACGTTAAGTTCATTGGTTACCTGGGTGCGCAGTGCGGCGTCGGCGCCTGTCATCCCGGCCATCTCTTGCAGCTCCAGAAAGCCAATATAACCGGCAATCCAGCCATTAAGTTCATAAGGTTGTTGCCGGAAATAATCTGTTCGGTTGCCTGATGGTGGTGTGGGCGCGGGTACGACCACCTTGCTTTTTGCCAGGTTGTAAACGGTTAGGGCATTCACGCCAGGCACATTCTGGGCGTATTTCCACATGGCGTAGAAATTATGTTGTGGATACTGCCATAAGAATCCTCCACCTGCGCCTACGGTAGGGGGGTAATTGGCGGCAATGTCTGCAGCTACCTCTGGCGGTAGGACCATACTTTCTCTGGCAGCCCCAGACCAGCCGGTGCGCCCGTACATTTCATTGTCAAAATAGGCATTAAACTCACTCTGTAAGTAGGCCTGTACCTGTGTTTTCAGCCCCGGTGAAAGGTGAGGGTAGGCAATGGAAAGGGTATAGAGTGTATCACCAGGATTTTCGAAGTAGTTTTCCATACCGCTGATGATAAACTGGGCTACATTGTAATAACCGGGGCGCAGATGACCGGCGTCTACGATCTTTTGTATTTCGGTTTCCAGTCGGCTTTGAATCTCGCTGTTGGTCAGGGTTACGGCCGTATTTTGCCCCGGTGCAGCAGCCAGCAACGGCCGTGCTCCCAGTGAGGGGCCAGACCCAAAAGCAATAATGGTATTACTGCGGTGCACAAACAGTCGGCCCTGGTAAGGAATGATCGGGTTCTGGTCGCCGTGATTGTGGTAGGCTGCATTGACGCTGTTTGTGGTGCCCCTGTACCAGCCCCGATGCCGGGAAATAGAGCCGGGGTCTATAAACCACATGGGATCATACCCTGGTGCCTGCTGACCTAAATTGTAAGACCAGGCCTGCCCTGGTTGGGAGTTGCTGTTCATGTAGTTAAACCAATCCCCCACCCGATCACAGCACAAATTCCGGTAAATCATATTACCCCCGGCGGAAATTGCCTGGGGTTCTGCCAGGGCGGCAAAGCCGCCAGTGATACTCAAATAACGGGGCTGGTTGATGTTCCAACCCGTCACACGGCCCTTGGAATCAGAACAACATTGGTACACGTTGCCAAAGTACAGAATGCCATCACTGCCCACCAGCGGCGGGTAGCGGTTGCCAGACCCGGTGCCCCAATAACCGGCCGGAAGATACTCCGGGTAACCATCCTGATCAGAGTCAAAGGTGAATTCTGAACCGTTTGAGGTGTTTAAAACGACAAACGTGCGCCGCCAGGGTTTATGCTTGTGCGCACTGGGCTGTGGGCTGTTTTCCAGATATTCCGTAATGCTGTTGGCATCCACCATAGGGTAGCCATGCGTCCAGCTTTGCGGGGGTACTTGTGGCCCTAACGTGGTTCCCTCCGGGGCGCCAGGCAGGAAAATGTTGTCAAGCTGCATTTGCCGGAACGTGCCATACGTGCCACCGCCAGGTTTGTCTACGCTGCCTAACCCAGGTGATTCGCCCTCCCGGTAGCCATGGGCTGCAGAAAAGATGACTTTGTCACCATAGATCACCGGCCAGTAAGATTGAAACTGCATGCCCGGTAAGGTTTCTGACTGCCAGACAAGCGCCCCTGTAGCAGCGTTAAGTGCATAGGCACGCATATCATTGGAGGCAAAAAAGATGTTACCATTGTGGTAAGCGGCTGAGAGATGAATGGGTCCTCCGGTACTGTATTGCCATATGAGTTGGCCCTGGTTGGGTGTGCCGTGGGCGCCAATGGCATACATCTTGCCGTCTCGGTTGCCTGCATAAACCACCCCATTGACGACCAGGGGGCTGGTGGCATAACCGGCTTTGGCCCCGTTATAAGACCATAGATGCTGGCCGTTCAGGGCACTTAGTGCGTGCAGTTTGCGGTCATAACCGCCCACGTAAACGACGCCATTTACCACAGTTGGTGAATGCCCCAATGGCAATTGAGTGTCAAACCGCCAGGCAACATCGCCATTGGCCGGATTAAGCGCGTATAACCCTTTTGAAGTGGACACATAAAGAAGACCATGTTCAGCAATAATCTGAACATTTTGGGGAATATAGGCCTCAATGGGCTTATGCCATTCAACATGCACAAAGCCGCTTACTTCACTGGATGTCCAGGAGGTGCGCTGCGGATTGGCGGCTAGTGTGGGCCACCCGCCCCCCGTTGGCAGGCTGTAGGCGACAATAGGTAAATAGACGGTGTTTGTGCCGCCTTGTTGTGCCGACACAATACCTACAAACAATAGGGCAAACAATAAACAAAGTAAAACAGGTTTTTTGATATGTAATTTTTTCACGCTATTCATATTCTGCTCCTTATCATTAATCTTTCTGGCTCCCACCAGATAGCTGCCTCAGAGCGGGCGCTCCGGGGCAAAACCCCAGCGTATGGGGGTAAGGATGTTTGTGTACACGGCGTGGGCAAAAAAAGGTGAGTGGTTTGAGCGCGTGCGCCCATAAAGTTACAGGGATAGTTAATTCGTTTCAAGTAGCCCTGTGGTCATGGTACTGACAAAATGCCAGGTAGACGCCCGGTTATGGAGACAAGGCGTCTACCTTTGCGCCCTTATTGGGCTGGCGTCCCATCCCACCCGGCCAGGCGAGCCATCAGTACCCAAAATGCTTTAGATACCCGAATCTTGCCAGCGGAAACATTACCCAGGTGGCCTCCATCTACTTCAGAGGTGTAATGCTGGCAGATGGCCAGGCGGTCAACACCGTCATCCGGATAGTTTTCAGAATTGTTACCATTATTATAGGGAACGCCATCCCGATTGTCATAACATGGTTGGCCTTCAGGATCATGAGAGAGAATGGCGGCAACATCAAAAAGGACCTTATCATGGGCCATAGCATATTGCCGCATCTGATCGTTGAATGTATCTGACACCCCTGAGCCTATCCCTCGTGAGAGGCTGGTTGTCCAATAGATAAACACCTTGTCAGGGTGCTGCGCTTCATACGCTTCCTGGTCAAAGACATCGTAATCATCGGGCGTGTCCCACAAGTAGCCCCCCGGCTGATCGGCAATGGTGGAACCTTCATCGACTGCCAGATAACTGAACTGGAATGAAACCACGTCATACTGATTGATAATCGGGTCTATTATTTCTAGAAAACACCGCACTTTATCTTGCCAGCGGTTACAGTCATTGCCTACTTCCCAGGTGATATAATCCCAGTTGGTGCGGTCATAGCCGCCAGGCCTGTACCAGCTTACCACAGCGGGGTCTACGGAGAATTCAGGCACAACGTGCTGATAAATGGAACAGCGATGGGGGGCGTCTTCGTCAGATTCGAAACTCAGGCAGACGAGGCCATCATCAATATTTGCCCCTACTGACCGGTCAATAAAGAGCATATGAAGATCGGCTGCCGCTTCAAGGTATTGATCAGGAATTTGCTCAAAAAGCGCTACGGCATGATGATCAATGATGATAATGTTTCCCGATGGCGGGGTGGATGTGGGGGTTGCGGAAGCGACGGCCGTGGCCGTAGGGGTGGCCGTAGAAGTGGCGGTGGCCAGGCCGGTGGCGGTCATGGTGGGAGGGTGTGTCGGTGTGGTGGTGGCCGCTGACGTAGGCAGAGGGGTTGCTGTTGTTACAGGGGTATTGGTGGGCACGGCCGTGACCGTAGGCGGCGTGTGTGATAAGACAACGGGTAAATATTCACGTTCAGTTCCCGCTGATGAAAGCAAGTTCCAGGCGGTAAGACGGTTCGTTTGGGTGATGTATGCTACGATTAACGCAATGCAGATTAAAACAATGCAGAAAGTGGTAAGCATTCTGAGCTTTTCATTCTTCATAGATTTTCCTCTCATTATTCTTTGTAAAAGATGCCAGACCATCCCCCTGATAGCGGCCAAGGACGGGCTAACTATACTGTCAGCACAGGAATGTTGTCATGGAAAGCGTAGAAACGTTAAGATAGGACTTATATGCTGTTAATTTTTAGGCATGAGTGATAGGCCGGGCAGGGGCGGCGTTAAGTACGATCTTAATTTTGCTGTGTTTCCCTAGTACGGCGTTAGGCAAAAGCGCAGAAGTTTTTAAACCTTAAAATGGCATTTTATGCACTTTTGCTATACAAACCCTATTCTTTTCCCATCGGTGTTGAGGCCGAAAATTGTGACATTTATGCGTCAAAAACTGACTTTTATTATGAGTGTGTCGTGTGCGCTGGCCGGGCTATGGGTGGGCATGACGTTGGTAAAAGCACAAACCGCATCATCGGAGTGGTCAGAGCCGGTAAATTTGTCCCGATCCGGGGCGACGGTTGATCCATTTATGGTCTTGGCCCCCAGTGGTGACTTTCACGTTATCTGGCAAGATGCCTTTGCCGATGCCTATATGTACAGTCATGGCCAGAATAATTCATGGAGCAGCCCAATTAACGTGACGCTGCCGTTTACGGCCGTGACGCCTCATTTGTTAGCCGATGACAATGGCCGTGTCCATGCCTTCTGGCTTGACCCTGAAGACAGTTTGCTGCTTTACAGCGCAGCGCCCATTACCGGGCTGGCCACATTGGCAAACTGGTTACCCCCCTTAACATTGGCTGACGTAGCCATTGATATGGATGCGGTGGTAGATGCAAGAGGCGCCCTACACTTGCTTTATCTATGGCCTGAAGATACCGACGAGCAACCAGCGGGCATCTATTACCAGCGCACAACCGATGATGGACAGACCTGGCTGCCGGCCAAAGCCCTTTATCACTCACCCTATTTTCGCGGCCTGGCCCGCGAGGACGCCAACGTAGAATTAACCATAACCACTAGCAACGGCCGTGACTGGCTCTTTGCCGCCTGGGACAATCGCCCCCGCAAACGGGTATTTCTGGCCCGTTCGGGTGATGGTGGCGTGAATTGGAACCCACCTACCGAAGTTGCCGGGCCTGAATCTGGCTCTATTTCTATATTGCCCTTTAACATCAAAGTGGGCGCCAAGGGAGACAATGTCGTTCTTGTCTGGAGCAGTGGCCATCCTGATTCCAGCTGCCGCCAGTATACGCAATCATCCAATGACCTGGGTGAAACCTGGGCCGAGCGCCAACTTATGCCGGAGCTGCTGCCGGGGCTGGCCACCTGTATTAGAGATAACCATTTTGAAGTTGGTTCTGAGTATGTTTATTTGTTGAGTACGGTGGAAGGCCAGGTCTATTTGTGGGCCTGGGATGGCAGCCGTTGGAGTCAGCCGCAGTTACAGGCACCATTAACCAGTTTTGATAACCAGGAGACATTAAACGCCGTTGTTTTTCGCTGCCGGCAGTCGGCTATGGCCCCAGATGACCGTCTGGTGTTTGTGGGGTGTGAGGAGGTGGCCGGTGGGTTTAATGATGGGGATATCTGGCTGCTCACCCGCTCGTTGGGGCTGGCTGCCGAATGGTTTCCTCCGCTCACGGCCTGGTCGCCTGTGACACCTATAAGCAGCGGCCCTGAACGCTACTACGCCCAAACATTGGTAGCAGACAGCGTCAGCAATGTCCTGGCTTTTTGGGCCCTGGCCGGCGAGGGTGGCGGGTCTGCCCGCAAAATTTACGTGGCCCGCCTGGCAGAAGGCCGCTGGTCGCTGCCCGAAGAGGTGCTAAAGTTGCCAGAGGCCCTGGTTGGTCCGTTAACGGCCGTCGCCAGCCCCGCCGGGCAGGTCTATCTGAGTTGGGGTGACGCTTTGGGTCAGCTTTATCTGGCCCGGAATACGGCTGCTGAGGCGCATATCGCCTCCACCTGGACAGACCCCACGGCCGTTCCCGGCATTACTGGCGTGGCCAGCAACCCGGTATTGGCTGCCGGTGAAAACGACATCTTATACCTGGCCTACGCCGTGGCCGTCAATGAAGGGCGTGGGATATATTTACGGCAATCAACAGACGGTGGGCGCACCTGGAACGAGCCGGTGATGGTGTTTGACGGCGCGGCTGCGGGTTGGGAAGTTGTGGGTCCGGCACGCTTAGCGGTGACAGGTGACGGCCTGATACATCTACTATTGGAACAGCAGTCGCTGTTGAGTGGTGATGGTTCACAAACACATACCCTCTACTATACCCATTCTGAAGATGGCGGCCAGACCTTTACACCGGCCAGCATGATGGCCGAAGGCATTTTTTCCTGGAGTGCGCTGGCGGCCGTCACCCCAGAGATGGTTCACCAACTGTGGCAGGCCTGGGATGGCTCAGCCGCCAGCCTGCAACATGCTTATTCTATGGATGGCGGGCAAACGTGGAGCCGGCCGTTTGTCATAGACGCTATTTCTGGGCCGGTGACATTGGCTGAAGGCGAAGGTGGGCGATTGTTTTTACTAAACCTGAACAACACGGCCGTCGCCGAATGGTATTGGACGGGTGAGGGTTGGGTGCCCCAAGATGACCTGAACCTGAGCAAGGTGGCTCCGCTCACAGGCAGCGGGCAGCGTATTGCCGCCGCCCTGGCCCCGAATGGCCTGCTAACCACCCTGTTTGCCGCCCGCAACATAGATACCGAACCAAATGAGATAATGTTCAGCTTGCAGGCGGCCAACCGGACTGTGGCTGAACTGGCAGGTGAACTACCGGCGCCGACGCCGGGCGTGGTGGTTACCGGGACGCCCTCACCGGCCGTATCGCCACCGCCCCTCACCCAAAGCGAAGAGCCACCAGTGGCCCCATCGCCCACGTCAGAAGTCACGGCCGTGCCGGCGGCCCCCGGTTTTAGTAACACACCAGATGTTCCTCCCCAAAACGCGGCCCAGAATTTGCTGTGGGGGGTCATTCCCGGTTTTTTATTGATCGTATTAATATTCGGTGGGGGATTATATATGGTACGGCTGCGGCGGCGCTAGATATCCCGCACCCAGGGTTGGTTACAGGGGCCGCCAGATTGCGTCCATGACCCCCCCCGTTATAATTGGTCATTTGAGATAGTAAGGTGATCGGCAACAATAATTCAAAACAAAAATCGCTTTAGGCATTGCCGATTCCTTGAGGAAACCGCACAAAACTAGTGCGCCAGATTTGCCAAAACTTTATGCGGTTTACCAAAATAAGATGAATGGAAGAACAATCCATAAACTAAAAACCTTTTTAGGCGCGGCCATCATTTGCCTGGTCTGCTTCATCATGCCCATGAATACCATCCTGGCCCAGGAAAAGCCGGGCGATGCTGTCAACTGTGGCCGGGCCTTCAACTTTTCCAAATCCCCTGGCCATAGCTCAGTGGATCCGTTGCTGCTGGCTGATTCCTCCGGCACGGTTCACCTGTTCTGGGCCGAGCGCATTACCGGCCCGCCGAATGACGTTATTAACACGCCAGATGCTGTCTTATATGCCGCCTGGAATGGCGAAAGCTGGTCGCTGCCTGTCGATCTATTCCTGTCGCCCAAAGAGTTATATAACCGGCGCATTAATGCGCTGCGGGGCGTTATTGATGATGAGGGCAATATCCACCTGACCTGGATCGGGCCCGATAACACGTTTTTCTATAGTTCAGCGCATGCCAGCCGGGCCAGCCAATCGAATGCCTGGCGCACACCGGTGTATATCGCTGCCGATCAATCTGGTGCCCAATATTCGGCGAATATCAATTTCATGCCACCAAATACACTGCACATTGCCTACGGCCGTGAATTGGACGAAAATGACAACCAGACGGTTGTGCACATTCGGTCTACCGATGGCGGGTTGACCTGGTCGGCCCCCAAAACTATCTACATCGTGCCTTATGTGGACCGAGGGGCCAGCAATGTGCGTGTTTGGGTGAATTCGCCAGACAAAGTGTATGTTACCTGGACGGAATGGGACACCAGCGGCAATGGCCAGGCCATTTTCTTTGCCCGTTCCCTGGACAATGGCCTCACCTGGGAAAAGCCGGTGATGTTAGCAGAAAGGCGGGGCATTGAGTATGAACGTGATTGGGTCACGCTGGCCGTGCTGGGCGAAGATGAGCTGGTGGCTTTTTGGGAAGGCGGCTACCGGGCTTACCGCCAGGCGCAATATTCGTATGATGGTGGCGTCACCTGGGGGCTGCCCATCGATACACTGGACTGGTTGATTGCCGATAATGGGTTTGCGGAGTTTGTGCGCGATGGGGCAGACCGGCTGCACCTGTTTGTTTTCCAGCGCATTCGTGAAGGCAACGAAGATAGAAACCCGTTTGGCCGTGACACCAACGGCCTGTGGCACAGCATCTGGGAAGGGGAAACCCAATGGCGTGAGCCACATATCGTTGGTGAACCTAATGATGGCAACTTTGTCACTGTGGCTGTACGTGGTGGCAACGAGTTTTTTGCTGCCTGGTTTACGTATCTTGACCTGGAGCTATACTTGATCCAATGCCAATTTAAGGATACACCGGCCATACCACTTCAGCCCTGGACCAATGTGCCGCCACTGCCGGTGAATACCTCGGCGGAAGCAGAAGCCGGTGCTGATCAGCCTCTGCCTACGGCCGTTCCCACAGCGGCGGCTGCCTCTTCTTTTACGTTTCCTACGGCCACGGCGCCTACACCCAGCCCTGGTAATACTATCTTGATCGGGGTGATACCGACTTTATTCATTATTCTCATTGTTACGGCCGTTGGCTGGCAGCGGCGCCGCCACAGCAGATAAAGGAGCTTGCAAACATGTCTTCGACGACGATGGGATCAGAACACCATCAACCTCCTACCCTTGTCATCCAACGCGCCCATGGCTGGTCTGCGTTAGGTTTGGCTGACGTATGGGAGTACCGCGAGTTATTATTTTTCCTGGCCTGGCGGGAACTTCAGGGGGCCTATCGGCAGACGGCGTTGGGGCTTTCCTGGCTGCTTTTGCGCCCCATTATCAGCACGGTGCTGATGACGTTTGTGTTTAGTGGGTTACTGAATGTATCATCCGACGGGGCGCCTTACCCTATTTTTGTCTTGTCGGCCATGATCCCCTGGAACTTTTTCACCAATGCTGTGACCCGCTCTTCGCGCAGCCTGGTAGATAACATGCACGTCATTTCCAAAGTTTATTTCCCACGTATGATTGTGCCCATTGCCGGTACGGCCTCTGGCATGGTGGATTTTGCTGCGTCATTCCTGGTGTTTAGCGTGGCTTTTATTCTGTATCGGCTGCCTTTGCGCCTGGAGATGATGATGCTGCCGGTGTTTACCGTGCTGGCCTTTACGTTTGCCCTGGCAGTAGGGCTGTGGCTGGCTACCTTGTCAGTGAAATACCGTGATGTTTCTTTTGCCATTAACTTTCTTTTGCAGGCATTGATGTACCTGTCGCCGGTTTTCTACTCGGTCAGCGAAGTGCCCAACTGGCTGCGACCTCTTTATACACTGAACCCGATGACGCAGGTGATTGAAGGATTTCGCTGGTCTTTGTTAGGCACCAGCAGCGCCCCTACTGTCATGTTGTTGTTTTCTTCATTACTAGTCGTTGTGGGTCTTATTTCTGGCGCATTTGTCTTTCGGCGTACAGAACGGACGGTGGTGGATATACTGTGAGTGAACAAGCGATTCGAGTTGAGAACCTGTCTAAGCGGTATCGGATTGGCCTACCGCCCAAGCATGTGAAGGGGCGTAGAGCCATGTTGCACAAGGTGGCCAACACCTTTGGCTACCTGGCCAGCACCTTACGGCAGGCCACCGAAGAAGAGATCTTGTGGGCCTTAAAGGATATCTCCTTTGAAGTTGAGCGCGGGGAAGTGGTGGGCCTGGTGGGCCGCAACGGCGCCGGCAAAAGCACACTGCTTAAAGTGTTATCTCGCATTACTGAGCCGACAGAAGGCCGTGCCTTTATCCACGGCCGTGTTGGCTCCCTGCTGGAAGTGGGCACTGGTTTCCACCCAGAATTGACCGGCCGTGAAAATGTGTACCTCAATGGGGCCGTGCTGGGCATGAAACGGACCGAAATTGAGCGCAAATTTGACGAAATCGCCGCCTTCTCTGGCGTGGAAAAGTTTTTAGATACACCTGTTAAGCGCTATTCTAGTGGTATGTCTGTGCGCCTGGCCTTTTCGGTGGCCGCCCATTTGCAGCCGGAAATCTTGTTGGTAGACGAGGTGCTGGCCGTGGGTGATGCCGCCTTTCAAAAGAAGTGCCTGGGCAAAATGGGCGATGTGGCCGCTGAAGGGCGTACCGTGCTGTTTGTCTCACACAACATGGTGGCCGTGCAAAACCTGTGCAGCCGGGCTATCTGGCTGCAAGAAGGCCGGCTGCTGGCAGACAGCACAGCCAGTGACATTGTGATGCAATATTTACAAGCGTCTAACCCTGGTCTGCGTGAACAGGTGTGGGATGATATGCACCGCGCCCCTGGTAATGACCTGGTACGCTTAAAGCGCCTTACGGTGCGCCCCGAAAATGGCGCCCCGGAAGAGCCCATTACTATGGAAACGCCGTTTGTGATCGATGTGGAATTTTGGAACCTGACGCCTGATCTGTTCCTGGATGTACGGGTGTTTTTGTACACGGAGTATGATGTGGCGGCCCTGGGGGCAGATACGGCCTATGAGCCCACGTGGCACGGCCGTCAATTCCCCGTTGGCACCTTTCGGACCCAGTGCCATGTTCCCGGTAACTGGCTTAATGCAGGCAACTACCGTGTAGGGGTGGAGATTGTCAAAGACGGCCGGCGTAAAGTCTATATCCAGGATAGTGACTGGCTGACGTTTGAAATTACAGAGTTGGGTGAACGGGGAGGAACCTGGTATGGTAAAGAGCGTGGTATCTTCCGGCCACGCTTACAATGGAAAACAGAACTTATCGAAGACAGGGCAGGGGCGGCCGAAAACATGGGGCTGCCTGTGACGGAGGTGCCCACATAAAGATAATGGAGTTTGCATGATTCCTGATAAGCAATACCTGTTTATTGTTGGGGCGCCGCGCAGCGGCACCACCTGGATGCAGTTGATGTTGGGCGCGCACCCCGCCGTATGTACCACCGTGGAGTTGACGTTGTTTCTTTACACCAACCGCTGGCTATTTCGGTGGAACAAAGAAGCAGATGATGTCCGTGAGGGGCGCTGGCATATTGGGCTGCCGATGATATGGACGGCCGAGGAGTTCTATGGCTTTCTACGCGACTTTTTAGGGCGTTCTTACAGCCGAGTATTGGCCGAAAATCCGGAAGCTACGCATATCCTGGACAAGCACCCCACCAATGCCGCCTTTGTCGAAGAGATAGATTTGTTGATGCCCAACGCCCGGTTCATTCATATCATCCGTGACGGCCGTGACGTGGCGGCCTCTATGGTAGCAGCCAAACACCAGATGGGTTTTGGCACAGGCACCGTGGCTGCTTCGGCCGCCGCCTGGAAAGAGCATGTGATCTGGGGCCAAAATGCACGCCAGTTTGACGGCCGTTACCTGGAAGTGCGCTACAGAGATATGACTGAAAAGCCGGAACATACCCTCAGAACCACCTTCGATTTTTGTGATTTGCCGGCCACCGATGAGGAAATAGCGGCCATTGTGAAAGAACATGCCTTTGACAGGCTGAAAAAAGAACGTATGTCGCCGGTAGATGACGTGACGCTGCCTAAAAATTTTTACCGCAAAGGCAAGATCGGCAGCTGGCAGCAAGATTTTACGCCGGTGGAGCGGTATATCTTTAATGAAGTAGCCGGTGATCTGCTGGTGGCGTTGGGCTTCGCCAAAAGGGGATGGTGGGCTGATTCAGCCCTGCAAAAGTATTGGCTGCCGCTGCAAGCGGCATTTTCCAGTCGACAGCGCCTGCGCCATTCCATCAAAAAAAGCGCTAAGAGAATCCTTAAACCGGCGGCTCAAAGCGCCTAGAGGTAAGATTCGCCTGAATCGTTCTGTCATGCATGACAAGCGCGTTGTTCCCCAACTTTTGGTGATGGTTATCGCCGCAGTGGCGTTCACGGCCGTTTTGTGGACGGCCCGCTGGGGGGTAGGCACGTCACCTGATTCCGTGGCCTATATCAGCACGGCGCGAAACCTGTGGTCTGGCCTTGCCGCTGCCAGCGACACAGCCCTGATATTCCGGCCCCCCTTTTACCCGTTTCTACTGGCCGCCATGGGTCTGGTTGGCCTGGACCCCCTGGTCAGCGCACGCTGGCTGAATGCTCTGCTTTTTGCCGGTAATGTGCTGCTGGTGGGGTTGGTTGTCTGGCGCTGCCAGCCGCAAACACCGTGGCTGGCCCCCCTGGGTGCTTTGCTGGCGCTGTTGGCGCTGCCGCTGCTGGAAATTCATGCCTATGCCTGGACGGAACCGGCTTTTATTTGCCTGGGGTTTGCCGGTTTATATGGCCTCTCCTTGTTCTTGGTGAATGAGCAGAAGCGGTGGCTGTGGCTCACGGCCGTGTTGTTTGCCCTGGCCTGGTTGACCCGTTACGCGGGCCTGGCGTTTATAGTAGCCGGTGGGGTGGGGCTGCTTTTGTTTTCCAAGAAAAGGTGGTCCCATCGGGTGGGTGACGCCCTGATTTTAGGTGTCATAGGCTGTGTGCCGCTGGCCTTGTGGTTGGGGCGCAATCTGGGGCAGGGCAGTTCGGCTACCGGCCGCTCTTTTGTGTTCCACCCGGTGAACCGCACCCATTTCTGGCAGGCCGTTTTTACCCTGTCAGATTGGCTGCACATACCAGCGGCGGCACCTGGCATGCTGCGGGTGCTGGTGTTGGCCGTTTTAGGCATGACGGCCGTAGCCATTCTCTTTTTTTCGTTCACCCGCTCCCGTCGTGATACCCCCCATCTGCTTAGGCTCGCTTACGAGCGGCTGCTGCTGCTTTTTTTACCCACCTATCTATTGTTTTTGCTCTTTTCTATCTCTTTCCTAGATGCTGCTACGCCTCTGGACGGCCGTATCCTCTCCCCTATTTATGTAGCCAGCCTATTGCTGGGCATGTGGTTGCTGGCGGAACTGCATCCGTTGATGCGGCGTTGGCGCGTGATGCAAGTGGCCGTCGCCGGCTTGCTGCTGCTGTTTCTGATGGTGGCTTTGGGCAGAAGTGGGCGCTGGGTGTACACTGCGTATGAACGGGGATTGGGCTTTTCCAGCGCTGCCTGGCAGCAGGCTGAGATCATTACCCACATAAGGGCACTGCCTCAGGGCACACTTATCTTTTCTAATAGCCCGGACGCGGTATATTTGTTAACAAACCGGCTGGCCCAGCCACTGCCCAGAAAAGTGGAAGCCACCACGCAGATGGCCAATGAGCATTATGCTGCTGACCTGGCCGCGATGGGTGACAGACTGCGGTTGGAAGATGGCGTGGTTGTTTATTTTTTACAGGTGGGGCAGCGTGCGGCCGTGCCTGGCCCCCAAGAATTGGTTCAATCACTTTTGCTGCATCCCGTTGTGGAAACAGCAGAGGGGACTATCTATGCCCTGGAGACAGAACGGTAGAAAGCTATGAAATTGTCAATTGTCATACCCTGTTACAACGAAATGAAAACGATTGAAGAGATCGTGCAAAAGGTGCTGGCCGTTGATTTGGGTGGCCTGGGACGTGAACTGGTCATTGTGGATGATGGCTCTAAAGATGGCACAAGAGATTACCTGGATACACTGCGGGAAAAGGCAGGTTTTCGGATTATTTTTCATGAAAACAACCAGGGCAAAGGGGCGGCCTTGCGTACCGGTTTTGCCCAGGCCACCGGGGACATCATTATTGTGCAAGATGCTGATCTGGAATATGACCCCAACGAGTACCCCAAGTTGTTAAAGCCTATTCTGGACGGCAAGGCAGACGTTGTCTATGGCTCCCGGTTTGTGGGTGGTGAGTCACACCGGGTGTTGTACTTCTGGCACTCTCTGGGCAATAAAGTTCTGACGCTGATGTCCAATATGTTCACCAACCTGAACCTGACGGACATGGAGGTTTGTTACAAGGTTTTTAAGCGTGATGTTCTAGAAAAGATCGAGCTAAAGGAACATCGCTTTGGCTTTGAACCGGAATTTACGGCCAAGGTTGCCCGGCAGGGATTTGTAGTTTATGAAGTGGGCATTTCTTATTACGGCCGTACCTACGCCGAAGGTAAAAAAATCAACTGGAAAGACGGCTTTCGGGCCATTTATGTCATTTTGAAGTATGGGTTTTTTCGGTAAACGATGAGAGATTGGCCAACCTCCAATCTCTCATTTTCTAAAACCATGTCACTTGTTAGCGTTATCATACCAGCTTACAACCAGGGTCACTTCCTGGCCGAAGCCGTAAACAGCGTTCTGGCCCAAACATACCCGCTGTTTGAAGTCATTGTGGTGGATGACGGCTCTACCGATAACACGGCCGTGGTCGCCCAAAGTTTTACCGATCCTCGTGTCCGTTACGTTTATAAAAAGAACGGCGGCCTCTCATCGGCGCGCAACGAAGGCCTGCGCCATGCCCAAGGGGACTTTATCTCCTTCCTGGATTCAGATGATTGTTTCTTGCCTGAAAAGTTAGAAATTTTGCTGGCCACCTTAGAAGAGCAGCCCGCCGTTGGCCTGGTAGCCGGGCAGTCAATACCTGTAGATGAACACGGCCGTCACGTGGGTAAACGGTTTGATACCCCCCTGCCTGAAGACCCGCGCCGCTTACTGCTGGGGAATCCGCTGCACGTGGGCAGCGTGTTAGTGCGCCGTATGTGGCAGGACAAAGCCGGCTTTTTTGATGAAAGTCTGCGTTCGTATGAGGATTGGGACATGTGGCTGCGCCTGGCACGAGCCGGCTGCCCGCTGCACTACGTTCCCCAGCCGGTTGCTTTGTACCGGTTTCATACGGCGCAAATGACCCGTGACGGCCGTCAGATGACCACCGCTACCTTTGCCGTGCTGGACAAACTCTTTGATGACCCCGCCCTACCTGCCGATTGGCAGGCGCTGCGTGATCAGGCATACAGCCAGGCTTATTTGCGTAAAACTGCCCAGGCTTACCAGGGGCGTGATTATGCCGCCGGGCGGCAAAGCCTGCTGCAAGCAGTTACCCTGGATCCGGCCCTGTTAGCTGGTGATGCCAGCAGGTTGGCAAACCACTTTTCTGCCTGGGTAGAACTGCCCAAAACCAGCGATAAGTTCGCCTTTTTAGAAGATATTTACCACCATCTGCCGCCAGAACTGCCGGCCTTGCAGCAGCGACGACGGCCAGATCTGGGCCGGGCGGCTATGCAGATGGCGTATGAATGTTATGCTCAGGGAAACATGGCTCAGGCACGCACGGCCGTGCGCGCTGCCCTGCGCTACCAACCAGGCCGCATCACCAACCGGGGCACGCTGGCCATTCTACTGCGTACCCATCTGCCCTTTTTACAAACGTCCTGACCCGATCTACGAATCTTTAGATAGTTTGCAAGTAGGCCAGCGTATAAATGGGTCTGGCGCAGGCCCGTGCCTGGGAACAGGTTCGACCCAACTTCTTGAGGAGTCCTTATGTCAACCAAGGGAATCTATTTACGTAACCAGGTGACACCTTTTGTTATCCTGTTTATTGAACGGGACGGCAGCACTTATATGATCAGCATGTTAAGTGACCATCCCGACATTAATGTGGTGTATGAACGTTTTGCCGTCATGCGCGAAGAGGGCAAAAATGCCGCCGATCAGTTGGCGTGGGCCACGGATCATTTTCATGCATCGCTGGTCAACCGCTACAAGGCCGTTGGTTTCAAAACCAAGCTCAAAGATGTGCTTGATCCGCAAGGTTTTACTCAATTACTGCATGAAAAGAACGTGCATATCATCCATATGCAGCGGCAAAATGTCATTAAAGCGATTGTTTCCAGAGTAAACGCACGGCGTTTGCACAACAAAACGGGTAACTGGAACCTGTATAATGAATCCGATCGTTTGCCGCCAGCAGTGATTGACCTGGATGATTTTGACCTGATGATGCAGCATCGGGTGGCCCAAGATGGGGAGCTTTCCGCGTATGTAAACCAGTTGAAGCTGCCCAAACTCACCGTCTGTTACGAAGATTTATTGCAAGACCGCGATGCTGTGCTGCGGCAAATCTTTGACTTCTTGCACGTCAGGTGGGTGCCGGTGCAGGCCAAAACCAAGAAGAATACCGGCGACGATTTGCGCCAGGTGATCGAAAATTATGATGCATTGCGGGCCAGGTATGTGGGCACGCGGTATGAGGCGATGTTTGACGAAGTGCTGACATCGTAAGAGGTAGTTGGCAACATGCCTGGTTTGATTGGTTATGTGGATAACGGCCACGGCCGTGATCCCCACACCCTGCTCCCACGTATGGCACGTGCTCTGGAGCCAGAAGAACGGTTTAAGATAGATTGTTACGGTGGTGACGGTGTTGGTTTGGGCCGCGTTAGTTTGGGCATTCTAAACCCCCAGCCCCAACCCTTATGGAATGAAGACCAGACATTATGCCTGGTCATGGAAGGGGAACTTTACGACACCGCTGACTTAGAACAAGAACTCATCCGGCGCGGCCACCACTTCACCGTCAACAATGACGCCGAACTGGTGCTGCATTTGTATGAGGAGTACGGTGGTGACTTCCCCTTAAAGGTAAACGGGCCCTTCGCCGCTGCCATCTGGGATGTGCGGGCCAAAAAGCTGGTTATTGCCAATGACCGGCTGGGGCTGCAACCTACCTATTACGCCTTTGTCGATGGCAGCCTTATTTTCGGCGCGGGGATGCGGGCGGTGCTGGCAGACACGGCCGTGCCCCGCCTCATAGACCACATCGCCCTGGCTCAGTTCCTCACCTATGATCACTGCCTGCATGACCGTACATTTGTAGACGCGGTGCGCCTGCTGCCGCCTGGCTCCCTGCTTACCTGGCAGGCCGGTGACTTCACCATAAAGCCCACCTGGCGGCCCAGACAGCCGCTGCAGTATGAACTGATAGACGAACATGACTGGATTGATATGACTGCGGCCGCCATGCACACGGCCGTGAAGCGGCAATCAGGCGCCCGGCAGCCATCTGGTGACCCGCTGCGGCTGGGTATGCTGCTCAGTGGGGGCCTGGATTCCCGTTACCTGCTGGCCTTGCTGCGTGATGGCCTGGCGCCCGGTGACTTCCACACCTTTACCTGGGGCATTCCCAACTGCGATGACGCCCGTTTTGCCAAAGAAGTAGCGGCCAAAATGGGCACGACTCATCACTTCTATGAACTACGTCCAGATTGGCTGCTGGGCCTGGCGGACGAATGTGTGCGCCGCATTGACGGTATGGGTAACGTGGTTAACCTGCATGCCCGGGCCACGCTTGATCAGCAAGCGCCTTACGTAGACGTTATTTACAAAGGATTCCTGGGTGATGCCATGGCCGGGTTTGCCCAAATGCACCAGCATTGGGCCGATTATGATGATGACACGCGCATTCTGGCCCACCTGTCCGTGCACCGGATGCAAGGGGTGCTTACCTTTGAACAGGCAGAACGCGACGAATTGTTTACCCCTGAGCTGCGCACGGCCGTGGGCCATGCCGTTTGGGATACGTATAAACAGGGCATGGATGATTCTGGCTCTACCCTGCTGGCCGACCAACGCATTTACTTTGATTACCGGCAGCGGGTGCCCCGGCAAACGCTAAACGGTGTAGAGATGGTGCGGGCACACACGGCCGTGCGCCTGCCCTTTGCCGATAATGACCTGGTAGACCTTTTCTTGCGCATGCCCCCCGGTTTGCGCTATGAACGGCGCATGATGCGCGATGCGTTCATTAAATCCTATGCCGATCTGGCCAAGATTCCGGTGCCCAATGATGGTTTGCCCATGATCAACTGTGCCCGTGATGTGCGCATTCGAGCCGAACGCCTGGTGCGCTGGCAGCTGCACAAATCTGGGTTTAAGGGGGTTTCCTACATGGGTAAACGGCCGTATAAAGATTACGCAAACTGGTTCCGCGGCCCGCTGCGTCCCTGGCTGGAAGAGACACTGCTGGCTAAACGCCACCTGGAACGTGGCTACTACAACCCTGATGTCGTCCGCCGCCTGGTGCAGGCCCATATGTCTGGCCAGGCAGACCACACCATCAAACTGGGCGCCATGATGTCGATTGAACGCTGGCATCGTCAATTTATTGACCATCCGTAATCTATGACCCATATTCCGTAACCAGTGGCAAATTACCAATGACGGAGCAACTATGCAGTTAGGCGTGGCTATCACGGACACGTGGGACTTCTTTCACGAAATTTATGCGGAATTTCAGGCGCACCACCGTGTCAGCCTGTTTGCCCCGCGCACCTTTCGCCTGCCTGTCTTTAACACACGGGTGAACCGGGTATTGTTTCAACAGGATTTGGCTGCCTTCCTCAAAGCCAATGACGTGGTCTTTTTTGAATGGTCCAGCGATCTACTGGCGGCCGCCACCCAACTGCCCAAAACTTGCGGCATTGTCACCCGGATGCATCGTTTTGAAATGTACCAGTGGGCAGACAAGGTGGATTGGACCAAGGTAGACCGGCTGATTCTGGTCAGCCATGCCAAGCGGCAAGAATTTCTAGAACGGTTTCCGGCGCATGAGATGATCACGGCCGTGCTCCCTGAAGCCATCAACCTGGGCAAATTCCACTTCCAACCAAAACCATTTGGCGGTAACCTGGGCATTTTGTGCCATCTGCGGCCGCGTAAGCGTGTCTATGAGACTATTCTGGCCTTCGCCGAGCTGTGCCGGGAACGGGATGACCTGCACCTGCATATTGGCGGTGGCGGTGCCGAGGGCTTCCACGAATACCCCATTGCCCTGCACCAATTGGTGGCCCGGCTGGGCCTACAGGCCAAAATCACCTTTTATGGCAACGTGACAGACAACGCCGCCTGGTACCAGAACATTGACGTGTTTATCTCCAATGCCTATTCTGAAGGCTGGCAGGTATCGCTGCTGGAAGCAATGGCTTCCGGCTGTTACTGCTTGGCTCACCAATGGGCCGGCGCTGACGAACTGCTGCCGCCGGAAAACCTCTATGTCACCGACCGGGAGTTCCAACAGTCGGTGCTGGCTTACACTGCCCTGCCGGAAAGCGAGCGCCAGCAGCGTCTGGTCTGCTTGCGGCAAATTGTGGAGCAGCACGCTGACATGGCCCAAACCCAGGTGAAAATCCGCCAGATAGTCGAAGCGGTGGCTAACCAAAAGGCAGCAGGAGAAAATTGATGAAGAGGGATGACCCACAAAGCGTGATTTATTACAAAGCATGAAGATCGGCTATTTATTGCAACAACATGTAGACATTCGCACGCCGCCCTTTAATGGCCCGGCCAACCATGTGCGTGACGTGGTGACCCAACTGCAAGCGCTGGGGCACGACGTGCGGGTGCTGGTAAATATCAACGGCCGTTACTTCCGCACCGACGACCTGTATTCCTTTCAGCCCGTTACCGTTCCCTGGCTGGACAAAGGTCCACTGCGCTGGTTGGAAAAAGCAGTGCGCCGCACCCAATATGAGCTGAAATTACCTTACGCTGCCCTTTTTGAAAGCATACGTTTTGGTGCCGCCAGCCGCCGCACTTTCCAGGGTTTTGATCTGCTTTTTGAGCGTATGAGTTGGGCCAGCTATGGCGGCGCTTTAGCCGCCCGCTGGCTGCACGTTCCCCTGGTGCTGGAAAACAACGGGGATCCCCTGGCTGACCTGGAAGCCAAAGGCATTGCCCCGCAGGGTCTGCAGCGCAAACTTTCGCTGGCCGTCACCAGATGGGGGGTGCGGCAGGCTGCCCACGTGGTGGTCAGCGGTGACGGCTGGCGGCGGGCGTTCATCAGGCGCTGGGGTACGGCCGTACCCACCACTACCATAGAAAACGGCACGGTGTTGGTGGGGATGTTGGCGCGGCAGCAGCTGCGTGCCTTTCGTGATGAACCGGCACGGGTGGAGCCCGTGTTGGTTTACCTGGGTGGTTTTTACCCCTGGCAGGGGGTGCCCGTGCTGCTGCGCGCTTTTGCCAGGGCTCGGGAACAGGGCGTCCGGGCCCGGCTGCTGCTCATTGGCGCCGGTGATGGTCTGGCAGAAGCACAGCGGCTGGCCGCGGAACTGGCCCTGGAAGAGGTTGTTTCATTTACCGGGCGGCTGATGCCTGCCGCCTATGCCCCTTTGCTGGCCGATGCCGACGTGGGGCTGGCCCCTTACTGCGGCTGGCCAGAGTTTTCCGGGCTAAAGACCTTTGATTACAAGGCGGCCGGGCTGCCTACCATTTCCAGCGGGGAAGAAGGGATGCCAGCGACACTGGCCCACGGCCGTACGGCCCTTATCGTCCCCCCGTGTGATGAAGCGGCACTGACGGCCGCCATGGCCCACCTGGCGGCCAACGCCGGGCTGCGGCGGCAGATGGGGCAGGCCGCCCGTCTGGAAGCGGAAACAGAGCATACCTGGGCGCATACTGCCCAGCGGCTGGCGCACCTTTTTCAGCAGACGGTGGCCGCCTGGCCACAAACTGACACGGCCCCCAACCCTACCGTGGGGGTGACAATCAAATGAATAAAACCTTACAACCTGACCTGATCAGTATCATGATGCCCGCTTACAACGCGGCCACATTCATTGGCCGGGCCATCGAGAGCATTCTGGCGCAGACGGCCCAGAACTGGGAGTTGATCATCGTCAACGATGGCTCACAAGATGACACGGCCGTGGTCGTCGCCCGCTACCCAGACCCGCGCATCAAGCTCATTCAGCAGCCCAATGGTGGCGAGGCCGTGGCCCGTAATACCGCCTTGCAGCATGTCAGCGGTGCCTACCTGGCCTTTCTGGATGCCGATGACGAGTTTTTGCCGGACCATCTGCAAAAGACGTTTGCCTTCTTACAAGCGCACCCGGCCTTGCACGGCGTTTATACCGATGGGTATTACATTAACCCGGAAGGCGACCGCCTGGATTCACTCTCCAGCCAGCGGCGTGGTCCCTTTACCGGCTGGGTCTTCCCTGAAATTGTGCGTGCCTCTGATATGTTTGGCCCGCCCTTGTGCCTGCTGCTGCGTACCGACCTGGTTTTTGCCCACGACCTGGCCTTTGACACCCGCATTGTCATTGGGCCAGATTGGGACTTTACAACGAAGTATTGTGAATGGGCACAGTTTGGTTATCTGCCTGACCATACCGTCCTCTACCGTGTTCATCAGACCAACATTACGGTGCAGGTGGATTTGCGACGGCGGGCGGGTTACCTGGCCTTGTGCCGGGAAAATGCCATTCACCTGGAACGTTTTGGGGAGTGCCCGCTGGATGTGCAAACGGCCGTGTTTTATGACCTGCTGGTGAATTTGACAACGGGGCAGCCAGAACGGCAAACGGCCGTACTCCAATGGCCGCAGTTTCAATCTCTGCCGCCAGCAGAGCAGGCGCGGTTGGTGCGCCTGATGGCCGGCAAAGCGTTGTTAAACGGGGAAGCGGGCGCGCCTGTTGCCGCCTGGTTAGAACAGGCGCGCCACCTCAGCCCGGCTGACAAACGGACCCGGCTGCTAGCCACCCTTTACCGGCTGCACCCCGCCCTATGCCGCGCCTTTCTGCGCGCCCGCCAGCGTGGGCATAATGGCCACAAAACCTCCCCATTTGCCAATTTAAATCAATAGCGGCTATGCCGGTTTTACCTTAACTTCAGCCGTTGGCGCTTCTGACCACCAGGCCAGGCGATGCTGCCAGCCCGTACGCCCCTCCAGCCATAGAGCCCCAAATCCGAGCAAGGTCACAAGCAAGCCGATCAGCGAGCCAATCCAGGGAATGGCTGTCAGAATGACAATAAGCAAGACGCCTAACATCATTGACCAATAGGCACTGTCTGCCAGGTGGCTGTTAAAACGGTTAAAGATAAAGCGGCCTCCGGTAACGGCCACAATGATCTTAGTAAAGTAGGCCACCGTGAAGGCAAACAGCAGCAGCAGGCCAAAAGTAATAAACAAGCCCAGCATAATCACAGCGCCTACCAGGCCATCTAACGTCAGCGCGCCAAAAGCCGTGACCAGGAGCCCCATCAAAACAATGGTGAGGACAATGGCCACCACAAAAACGGCAATGGCCAACACCCCCCAGCCCAGGCTGGGCAGTGGTTTTTCCTGCCCATAAGCGGCCACTTTATCCGTCCAACGGGGGGCCAACCACACCATTAAAACACCAATCAGAAGCAAAACGACCAGTTGACGCAGCAGGTTTGCCAGCCAGTTGAACGCTGCTTGTGTGGGTGTTATGGTTGTTTCCTCTGCCGGGGTGGCCACGGCCGCTTGCGCAAATGTCACTTCTCCAAAGACTACGCCAGCCGGAATATCTGCCGCCACCGGGCCGGTGTAGCTTAATTCGCCGCCAATCTGAGCCTGGTCGCTAACCGTCAACCCCCAGTTAAAGGCGGGAATGTTTGGAGCATTGGGCATAAAGGCAAACGGTGAAAACACGGGGGCATCTTCGGCGGCACCTACATCTGCCTGCACATTACCAGCTACCTCTCCTAACAGTTCCAGGCCACCACCGGTCATCCACAGATCACCGGCAACATTCCCGGCCAACCGGGACTGGCCCACCGCCAGGAAAAAATCGCCTTCAACCAGGCTGCCAGCCTTGCTTTCTAGGCTGTAGCCACCGGCCATCAGGTCATCCCCAATCCGGGCAGCCTCTCCCAATGTCACTACGGTACCCCCCAGGCGCACATCATCAGCGAAGGTGCCATTAAGAAAGATTTCTTGCCCGCCGCCCATTAAATCTCCTTCAACAATACCGTTGAGGGTGGCCGTGTTGACAAAAAGAATCAGATCCCCTTTGACTGTGCCATTGAGGATGAATTCGTTCGCAAACACCATCAAGTCATCTTCGATGACTTCGCCCGCCTCAATAACAACTGTTTCCTTGTCAACTATTTCTATGGCGTGAGTGGTAGGTACCAGTATAAAACACAAGGCAATCAACATTAAACTCACGAGCATCCATTTTGCAGTTAAACGATAGGGCTTCATGTTTTCCTCCTTAAACTAATCAATTTTTAGGCGGTGCGTGTGGCTATGATCAACAGCTTATTCTAAAAGCCTGTGAAGGATTTACGGTGCGGCATACCGGTTGGAGGTGGGGAGGTGGCGTGTGATGGGCAACCGTGGCAACCATAATCAACAGCATGCCCGCTCCCTATAGGCAGTATGCCAAAAAGCAGCGGCAGACACCAGTTACAAACGGCCGTGAATCAAATGACAAAAGTCAACAATGGCCCCACGTTTTTCTAAATAAGGTTGTTTTTAAGACACCTGGGCAGCATGGGATAACCGTCACTGATGTTATTTCATCCTCACTGGTGAGAGCCCACTATCGAATACAATCTCTTCTGTAGCCATGCCTTCCAGGATAATTGGTTGCATTTGAACCTCCTCCTGTTCTTCTTTTGGCTGCTACCTACAGGAATAACTGATTGTAGGTTCTTTTCATCCTTCCTTCTTTGGACTTTGGAATTAGCCTGACGCAGAAGATGAACAGGGGCTTTTGTCAGAACTATTGCAAATCAAACGTTTCTTTGATCTGGTTGGATGACAATAACTCCCTGATAGATTGCAAACTCTCAGGACCCTTTAAATATGGGTGGCGTTGATACAATTTTCGGTATTCAGTTTCCACTTCCTCTTGGTACACTTCTGTTTTATGTTCGGCAACTTTTTCAATGGTTGCAAGTGTTTCCTTTTGGAAGTGAAGATGTACAGGGTCAACATACCCCTTTTTTATAAATCCTACCGTTTTTTTGGCGCACCGACATGGATTCTCCTTATTAATCAGTCCACATTTGTTTTTCATGAAATTGTACAATTGTGCGCGCGCGCGATGTAATTTTGCCCTGAAATTTGCTTTGCTAATGTCCATTACCTGACTGCCGACTGAATCAGAAAACTCAAATAGTTCCCCAAGAATAAAAATCAGTCGTTGTTCCGGCGTGAGGCACAAAAGCATTCCCTTCATACAGCTTATCTTGGCTTCTTCCACAAGAAGACTTTTGTCTACTTCCAGGGAAAAATCATCGAGAGATTCGTCTGGTATCGAATTCAGTCCGTTTGCGTAATCATCAAACGAAAGCGTTGCTTTTGTATACTGAGACCTTTTCTCATTGAGAAAATGATTTTTAATAATCCGATACACCCATGTTCTAAACTGACTTTCACCCTTAAAAGATCTCAGATTTGTTATGACTTTAATCAATACCTCTTGTGTAATGTCGGCCGCATCCTCCGGATCTGCAACCATATTAAGCGCGGTATTGAAAATCCAGTGTTGGTGCTTTTTAACTAGGCTTTCAAGAGCTATCTTATCACCTGCAAGCACCTGATCTATAAGAATGTGGTCTTCTGCTTGGGTATCTGATGAACGATTGAACATTTTACAAGCCTCAAGAAGCACAAGAAATGAACCTCTTGCGCACTCCTATTACCAACTGCCTACTTAATTTAGGGGCGAGGTAATCCGTCATGTAGAGAGTTACGTTCGACAAATCAATCATACGCTGATTACTTCGCCCCTGCATTGCTACTTATTGAGCAAGTGTTGCCCGTGTGGATCGTCAATGACCATTAACCATCTACCATCTGGTTGGCGACGTAATACCGCCACAGACAGGCCGCTTTGCTCTATATCAGTACCATCAGGTGCTTTTCCGTTCATCGTCCAGGGAGCAAAATGAACAGCAATGTCACCGGCGATAAACACTTCGTGTCCACTATACTCAAAGTAGGGATTTAAGGTGAAGGCTTGCTGAAACATTTCGCGCAAGCTTACCGGATCAGAAACCGGTGTCTCTGGGTTGAATACAACGACAGCATTGTCTTCATAACTTGCCATCACACCTTCAATATCACCGTTATGGAACGCCGTTGTCATTTGTCCTATGGTATGCAATACATCTTTCTCATTTACTGACATGGTTTCTCCTTTTTCTGCAAAATGTCCGGTTTGTACATATATTGTGACTGTTATTACGAAGGTCATACAAGCAGCATGGTTACAATTAACTGTGTTTTCTTTTTGTCATTCAAAATTATCTCCATTTATGTAAAAGCGCAAAAGTTGTTTTAAATAAAAAACCCAAACGATCTCAGTGCTTTTACTCAAGTAATTCGGGCCCTTTTGGATCTACGCCGTTTAGTACACTGTCACCGAAGTTTTAGGGCCTTTTGTGGGGGACAGGTCTTGTGCCTGCCTTGCTCAGGGCGACCTATACGGTCGCCGGGAGCTACAAAAGTACAAATTCTTAAGTTGACGCTGTAACTAATAATTAGACACATTTTCTATGGCGACTGTTACAGTAAAAAAGCGCCCCGTTATTTTACGAGCCCAGACCACCTAGATTTGGAGTGGCCGCACAAGGAGCCTGGGGATTAAAAGCCAACTGGCGGCTCGCTATGGTACCTTTGCCTTGGAAGCTCGCATTGAGCAGATTGTCCCCAAATGGTGGCGCCGGTTGCCAGGTATGCAATCCCGCCTGGTTAACAAGATAATCCCCGGACATTGGGGATATAAGACAACGCTTGGGCCATGGGAAGTCATTGAAACACGGGTAGGGTGGATAGATGATATTGTTCATCCCAGTGTGAATAGTCGTCCTGGACTCCATACGGTTGTTGATAACCAACTGCGCTATCGGGTGGAGAGCCAGACGAAGTTACGACCTCGTTCTAGCCTAACCGGCTTTGCCGGAGCGGCCGTCTTTGCTGCCTCGATTGATGGTTTAGTTCAGTATAACAAGGCAAAAGGCAAACCAAAGCGTGCGTTGTATAAAATTCTTGCCAGTGTTCAAGCGAGGTCTCCTCTGGTTTTTTGGAACTGCAAAACAGGCAGCTCAATTCACACCGAAACTATAAGCAAGAATCTGGAGACTTTGTGAAGACAGTCTGTAGGGTTTGCGAGTTTAGGGGTAGCTAGGTGATTGACAAACGGCCGTTTCCCTGCTACTATTGTTTTCAGACCGAACGGTCTTTATAAGGTAAGCCATGCGTAAAGGCGAACAAACCAAAGAATATATTCTGCAAAAGGCAGCCAAACTGTTTAACGAGCGTGGCTACTACGGCGCGTCCATGTCAGACATCATGGCGGTGACGGGCATGGAAAAGGGGGGCATTTACAATCATTTTAAGAGCAAGGATGATTTAGCGATGCAGGCGTACGAGTATGCCGTTGATTTGATGCGCCAGGAGTTTGCCGTGGCCATCAAGGGTAAATATCATGCCGTAGACCGTTTGCAGGCGGTTGTGGCCGTTTTTCAAAGGATTTCCACTGGCTCGCCGCTGGCTGGTGGCTGTCCAGTGGTGAATACGGCCGTACACACCAACAAAACCCACCCCGAGCTGCAAAATTGTGCCCGTCAGACGATGATCGAATGGCAGGATTTTATCAGACGCCTGGTGGAATTGGGCATTGCCCGCCAACAACTCAAGCCAGACACAGATGCCGAGATGCTGATCACGCTGCTGATTTCTACCCTGGAAGGGGCTATCATGCTGACCCAATTGCACCAGGATGACAGCTACATGGGGCGGGCGGTTACCCATCTCACCAACTATCTGCAAAGTCTGGCTGTGACAGAGCATTAGTTTTTTTTGCCACAAAAACAGACCGATCGGTCTTGAATAGGAGTAAATCATGCAGACAGACAGGACATTACCACAAGTATTGGAAAGTACGGCCGTCATCCGGTTTCAGGACTGTGATCCGTTTGGCCATCTCAACAACGCACGCTACATCGATTACTTCATGAACGCCCGCACCGATCAACTGCAGGCGGCCTATGATTTCCATATTTTTGCTGTCGGCCAGGAGCTTGGCAGCAACTGGGTAGTGAGCAAGGCGCAGATCGCTTTTTTGCAACCGGCCAGGCTAATGGAAAGGGTGCGCATTCAGACGCAGCTCATCTGGGCCACGCCGCGTAAGCTGGTGGTGGAAGGGATCATGCTCGATGAGAGCGGCAGACAAATCAAGGCAGTCGCCTGGGTAGAGTTTACCTTTATCAATCTGACAAACGGCCGTCCTGCCAGCCACACCGACGAATTGATGCAGCTCTTTCACGCTATACAGGTCGACCATATCTACGAAAACACCACTTTTGATGAACGCATTACCCAACTGCGCCAGGCCCGGCGCCAAAAGCACAACGAACAGGTGGTGGTGCCAACTGCTCATGTTTGAGCGGAGGATAAACTCATGGATTGGTTTGCGATAAATCCGAGGTTCATGCGTAACTTGACAAAGGTAGCCGCCTGGCCGGGCGCAGAGCAGGCCAGTTACCTGACCGAGGCGTCCCTCATTCTTCGGCCAGTGCAGGCCGATGATGTGGCGTTTATTCTGGAGATGCACCAACGGTTGTCTGCCAAGAGCATTTATCATCGGTACCACAGCCCACGCATACCCACCAAACAGGAGATCACCCAGATATGCCAGTTAGCAGCAGAAAACGGCCGTGCCGTTGTGGCCGCTGTCGGTGGGAAAAAACCGGCAATAGTGGGGCTGGCTTATTACATTGTCGCTGGCCTGGAGACGGCCGAGGTAGGGCTTTTGGTAGAAGATAGATTCCAGGGTCAGGGCATCGGCAAACGACTGCTGTACCAGTTAGCGACGCTGGCTGTCACGCAGGGGATCTGTTTTTTCGATGCGTATGTGCTGCCATCCAACAAGCCGATGATTCACCTGTTGCATAACATCGGGCTGGTGGTGCACAATCGACTAGATTACCATGCCCGAGAGATGCGGATTCGGCTAACGGCCGTAGGTGCCTTCGACCCGGCTCACGAGCCGGCGGAAGTGGAGGCGGTCAGGAAAATGGCCGCCTGATAGATCGGTAGGCCATCACTTGTCATTGGGGGCCGAAGCCGGTGGGCCGGGATCTCATTCCACCCTTACTAACAAAACCTTACTAACAAAACGGGTGCTGTTCCTGGCCACACTGGCCCACTAAGGGCTCATTTTTCAAAGTGATTCACCGTTCAGTTGAGGGCTCTTCCAGACCGATTACTGGACACTGATGACTGATTACCTGGCAAAAGTCCAAAGTTGTTTTTGAGCGAACCCTTGGTAAGGGAGATGATGTGCACACTTTCTGCCCACCAACACCTGGGGCGTTGGCGGCTTCCAGCCAGGCGCCTTATGAAGCCGGGTGGATGTTTGGGTTTACCCTGATGGGTGTAGCGTGGAAACGGCCGTGGCCGGCGAATTTGCCGTGAACTTACTCACATTGCTGGATTCTATTATCTTCAGCGTCAGCGTGTTTGTTCCTTTCTGGTTGAAGACAAGAGGCACCCAGGGGCTCGATTAGAGCGGGCTCTTAGAGCGGGCTCTTAGAGCGGGCTCTTAGAGCCTTGTCATCCTATCCCTGACGTTCTGCAACCCAGGCAGCTGCCAGACTGTCAGACACCGTTAAGTACAATCTTAATGTTCCTATGGTTCTCTATTCTGCAACAAAGGCCTTGCCTGGATAAATAATAATCCTAAAAATTGAACCAGGTTACCCACATGAAAGGCTTTTGGTCAGGTTCTTCAATAATTTAGACCCCACAAACCCCAAACTGCACCAACGCATTGACGCAGGGTGGAGCTTTATCAATTTAGTAAGGATTTGTCTGTTTATTCTGGGAGGACAAAGTTTATGAAAACGCATTTTGATTATCTGATTATTGGCGCTGGCCCGGCTGGTTTGCAGCTGGGATATTACCTGGAAAAGAATCAGCGCAATTACTTGATTCTGGAACGGGCCGATGTACCCGGCGCCTTTTTCAAAACATTCCCGCGCCACCGTATGCTCATCTCTATCAACAAGGTCTACACCGGCACAGATGACCAGGAAATAAACCTGCGTTGGGATTGGAATTCCCTGCTGTCTGATGATGAAGAGATGCTCTTTAAGAACTACACCAAGAAGTACTTCCCGGCGGCCGATACTTTTGTGAACTACCTGGCTGACTTTGCCGCTCACTACAACCTGAAGATTCAATATAACACGGCCGTGGCCAATATCGCCAAAAACGAGGCCGGGCACTTTGTGGTCACGGATGCCGCCGGTAAAGTATATACGGCCGTGCATTTGGTGGTGGCTACCGGTCTGGCCAAATCTTATGTGCCTGACTTCCCCGGCGCTGAATTATGTGAACTGTACGCCGACCATGACATTGATCAAGAAAAGTATGCTGACAAGCGAGTGTTGATTGTAGGCAAAGGCAACTCCGCCTTTGAAACGGCCGATCACCTGATACCCACAGCCGCGGTCATCCATGTCTGCGCCCCGGAAACGCTGCAGTTTGCCTGGCAGACACATTACGTAGGCCACCTGCGCGCCGTCAATAATAACTTCCTGGACACGTACCAGTTAAAGTCACAAAATGCCCTGGTAGATGCCAACATTACCAAAGTGGAAAAAATGGGCGACAAATATTACGTCCATATCGCCTATATCCACGCCAAGGGGCAAACGGCCGTGGTCGAATATGATCATATTATCCTCTGCACCGGCTTCCACTTTGACGCTTCGCTTTTCTCCCCAGAATGTAAACCAGAACTGGCTTATATGGGCAAATACCCGGCCCAAACGGCCGAATGGGAATCCGTCAATGTGCCTGGCCTCTACTTTGCCGGTACATTAATGCATGCTTGTGACTACCGCCAGACGATGTCTGGTTTTATCCACGGCTTTCGCCACAACGTAAAAACCCTGGCCCACATCTTTGACCGGAAACACCATAACCTGCCCTGGCCGAATGTTGAGTTAGTGGCCACGCCCCGCGCCCTCTGTAACCAGGTGATCGAGCAGGTGAACACAGAGTCGGCCATGTTCTTACAGCCCGGCTTCTTGTGTGACGTCTTAACGGTAAGTGAAGACACAGAAACGGCCCATTATTACACAGACATGCGTCGCGATTATGCGCTAACCCATGCCTTTAACCAGAATCCACATTATTACACCATCACCCTGGAATATGGGCATTTTGAGGGTAATCCCTTTGATGTTGAACGTGACCCAGACCCGAACAAAGGCCACGAAGCCCCTTATCTGCACCCCGTTATTCGCCGCTACCATTATGACAGACTGGTAGATGAGCATCACATTCAGGATGATCTGGAGAATAACTGGTATAAAGATATCTACGTGCAGCCGGCGCTGGCCTGGTTTGAAGCTCAATTGGCCACAGAGCCAGAAATGGCCATAGACTAGGATATGCGTGCTGCCGGCGAGGACCACAGCCCTCGCCGGCAGATAACCCCCCACCACGTTAAATTTTGAGGTACTACATGTTGCATACGAGACTTCGCACCTCGTTGTGGGCACTGCGGACGCGGGGTGATGCTTCTGTCTTGTCCGCTGTTGTGCGCGGCACGTTGGGCCTGGACTATCAGGCCGGTAAAATTGAAGATCATTTGCAGGCGACCATGGATTGGCTGTGTGCCGCTCAAGATGCCACCGCTGACGATGGTGTTTCCGCCTTTTATGACATTCGCGCCGCTGAATGGTGTCCCTCTTACCCGGAGACGACGGGTTACATCATCCCTACCTTTTTTGATTACGCGGCCTTCAGCCGGAATGATGCTTACCGGGCGCGGGCCCTGCGCATGGCCGCCTGGCTGCTGACGCTGCAGTTAGAAAGCGGCGCGTTTCCTATTGGCCCGCTGTGGCCGGAGTGGGAACGGGCGCCTCTGGTGTTTGACACGGGGCAGATCATCTTTGGGCTGCTGCGCACCTATGAAGAAACGGGTGAGTCACAGTACCTGGATGCCGCCCGGCGGGCCGGTGACTGGCTGGGGCAGATTCAAGACGCCGATGGCTGCTGGCGGCAGCACACGTCGCTGGGGTATGTACATACCTACAATGTGCGGACGGCCTGGGCAGTGCTGTGCCTGCATCAGGCTACCCAGGAGCCACGTTACCGGGCCACGGCCGTGAATAACCTTACCTGGGCCTTATCCCAGCAAACCGCAGATGGCTGGTTCTGCCAGATGGAGTTCCGCCCCGAAGAACCGCCGCTCACCCACACCATCGCCTACACCATTCGCGGCATCCTGGAGTCCGGTCTTATTCTGAATGACCAGACCATGATCGCCGCCGCCCGCCGGGCAGCAGACGCCTTGCGTGAACGGCAGCAACAAGACGGCTGCCTGCGGGCGCGTTATGGGGCCGGCTGGCACTCAGATACCAACTGGTGCTGCCTCACCGGCAATGCCCAAATGGCTGTCATCTGGTTTAAACTCTATGAGCTAACCGGGGATGATGGTTATTTGCAGGCGGCCACCATGGCTAACCATGATGTCAAACGCCGCCAGAGCCGCCAGGCAAGGCTGCCCGGTGTACGTGGTGGCGTGGCCGGCTCTTACCCTATCTACGAAGCCTACGAACCATACCGCCACCTGAATTGGGCCGCCAAATTTTTTGTAGACAGCCTGCTGTTGGAACATCGCCTGACCGTGGCCATGCCGGTGGTGAACTAAATGATGCGCGTTTTATTCATCAACAGCCGGCCAGATGCCGAACAATACCCCGGTGGTGATACCATCCAGGCCCATAAAACTCAGGCCGCGCTGACAGCCATCGGCGTGCATGTTGAGGTCCGTGGCCCCTATGATCTAGATAACTTGCCCCCTTATGATCTGGCGCATGTTTTTAATATCCAGCAGCCAGAGCCAGCCTGGGCCGCCTTTCAACAATTAGCCAAGCAGCGCATTCCGGTCGTGCTGTCACCCATTTATTGGGATATGATGGCACACTGGTTTGAAATGGCCTCTACAGAGCGTAAACGCTGGCAGCAAATGGTGGGCCTGGTGGGAAAAAACCGGACCCGGCAGCTTTACTTGCGCTGGCAGCGGGCAAAATCGCCTGCCAATACCCATTGGCGCCTTCAGCGGCGGCTTTTAGCTGAGGCCCGGCGTGTCTTACCCAATTCTCAGGCAGAAGCTGATTTGTTGCAGCAATCCTTTGCCTTTACGGCGCAGTTCCAGAAAAAGATAGATGTTGTACCTAATGCCATAGATACAACACTGTATGAAAAGCACCTGGCGCCCAGCGAGTTATTTTATCAGCACTATGGCCTGCAAGATTTTGTGCTGCAAGTGGGTACAATTTATCCAGTAAAAAACCAACTTGCCCTCATTGAAGCCCTTTATGATCTGCCGGTTCCGCTGGTTTTTGTAGGTAAGGTGCTGGAGCCTTTTGCTGATTACGCCGCTGCTTGCAAAGCGCGGGCTGCTGAGCGCGGTAATGTTCTCTTTTTAGATCATGTGCCGCATGAAGAACTGCCGGGAATCTATGCCCTGGCGGCCGTACACGCCTTGCCGAGCTGGCGAGAGACGCCCGGATTGGTTAGCCTGGAAGCGGCGGTGGCCGGCTGCCGCATTGTGACGACGTCCATTGGGTCTACCCGTGACTATTTTGGCGACGAGGCATGGTATTGCTCTCCGGATGATCTAGGATCTATTCGTCGGGCCGTAGAAAATGCCCTCAATAATCAACCTTCGACGATTCTACGCCAACGGATTTTAAACGAATATACCTGGCACTGCACAGCTGAATCAACCCTGGCATCTTACCAAAAAGTATTAAAATTGTAACCGTTCCAACCGGTTTTGAGTAAACTTGATGTGATCAGAAGTCGTTATAAGCAGAGGACAAACGGTAGAATGCGAATTGCTTTGTATCATAACCTGCCTTCAGGTGGGGCAAAACGGACAGTCTATGAGATAGTGCGGCGTTTGTCTAGGTCGCATCAGATTGATGTATTTACCTTGTCCTCTGCCAACCAGGAGTTTGCTGACTTACGTCCCCATGTTGGCCATCATCAAGTTACGCCGTTTCATCCGGGGCCGCTCATGAGAACACCTTTTGGGCGGTTGAATCAGGTGGTACGCCTGGCAGATCTATACCGTTTGCAGCGGCTGACACAGGTTATTGCTGGTGACATGAATCAGGGGGACTATGATGTGCTTTTTGTACACCCATGCCGGTTTGAAAAAAGCCCTTCGATCGTCCAGTTTGCCGACCTGCCTGTTGTGTACTATTGTCAGGAACCACCGCGCCAATTGCATGAAGAAGTGCCTTACCGCCCGTATGATGGCCTGGAACTTAGCCGCCGCCAACTATTGAATAAGATAGACCCACTGCCCAGGTTATATGACGCCTACTTAGATAAGGTAGACCGCAGAAATACTGTGGCCGCGGATTTGGTTTTGGTGAATTCTCATTTCAGCTTGCAAAGGGTTAATAAGATTTACAATATTAGTGCTCAGGTAAGTTATCTGGGCACAGATATCCATAGGTTCCAGCCTATGGGCATACAACCTAAGGGGTTCATTTTGTCGGTTGGTTCGTTGACTCGTATGAAGGGGTTTGATTTTTTAGTTCAGGCCATAGGCGAGATGCCGGCCCACGGCCGTCCGCCCCTGGTGATCGCCAGCAACTTTCAAAATGTCAAAGAACGGGCATACCTGGAACAACTAGCGCATGAGTTAGCAGTAGATTTGCAGGTGCTGGTTAATGTCACCGATGAGCGGCTGGTAGAACTTTATAATCAGGCGGCGCTGGTAGCTTATGCCCCTCATCATGAACCGTTTGGCCTGGTGCCATTAGAAGCCATGGCTTGCGGCACGCCCGTCGTGGCCGTGCGCGAGGGCGGTGTCGTGGAGACGGTCGTTCATGAAAAGACCGGCCTGCTGGTAGAACGCACCCTCGTCCAGTTTGCTCAGGCGCTGCAACGGCTGCTGGCTGATCCAGCCCTGGCACAAATGTATGGCCGCCACGGCCGTACTGTTGTAGAACAGATGTGGACATGGGACAAGGCAGCGACCACGATTGAAAGATACCTGCTCACGGTCGTAAAACAATCCCCCTCTGTCAATCATCTTAATCTCGTTCATTAGGAGCAATAGTAGGTCATGGACTTTTCCTGGAGTGAAGAACAAACCGAATTTAAACAAGCAGTCATCGCCTTTGCCCAGCGCGAACTAAAGGCTGACTTGATAGAGCTGGACAAATACGGCCGTCTGGCCCGTGACAACTGGCAAAAATGTGCCGATTTTGGCATCTTGGGCCTGCCTTTTCCGGAACAATACGGCGGCGCCGATGAAGACATTATGACCACCATGCTCACCATGGAAGGGCTGGGGTATGGCTGCAAAGACAATGGCCTTATCTTTGGCATGAACGCCCAGATGTGGAGCGTGCAAATGCCTATCTCCTTGTTTGGTACCGAGGCCCAAAAGGAGAAATACCTGCCCCGCCTCATCAACGGCGAGATCATCGGCGCCCATGGTATGAGCGAGCCAGACTCCGGCTCCGATGCTTACAGCTTGCGCGCCCGCGCCCAAAAGGTGGATGGTGGTTACATCCTCAATGGCAGCAAAATGTTTGTCACCAATGCCCCGGTTTCTGATATGGCCGTAGCTTTTGCTACTGTAAACCCTGATCGCGGCATGTGGGGCATCAGCGCCTTCATCGTCGAAAATGGCATGCCCGGCTACAGTGTCAGCCGCGACATTGAAAAGATGGGGCTGCGTACCTCCCCTATGGGCGAGATGATCTTTCAAGATTGTTTTGTGCCCGAAGAAAACCGGCTGGGTCCGGAAGGGGTTGGCGCCCGTATCTTTCACAGCTCCATGGAGTGGGAACGGGCCTGCATCCTGGCCAGCCATGTGGGGGCCATGGAGCGCCAACTTGAAGAAAGCATTCGCTATGCCAATGAACGCCACCAGTTTGGCCAGAGCATTGGTCAGTTCCAGTCCGTGGCCAACCGGGTAGTGGATATGAAAGTCAGGTTGGAAACGGCGCGGCTCATCCTGTACAAAGTGGCCTGGCTCAAAAAGCAGGGCAAATCGGCGCCCATGGAGGCTGCTTTAGCTAAACTCTATCTGAGCGAAAGCTTTGTGCAATCGGGCCTGGACGCGCTGCGCATTCATGGTGGGTACGGTTATATGACCGAGTTTGAGGTGGAACGGGATTTGCGTGACGCCATTGGCGGCACCATTTATTCGGGTACCTCTGACATCCAGCGCAATATTATTGCCAACCTGCTGGGTTTGTAGGGCTTTGCCTTATAGGGAGAGTGCTTGATGAGTTACAACGCTATCTACCAGTTGACGCAGGCCATTACGCTGGGCGCGACACGCCACCCAGAAAAAGAGGCTGTGCGCCGTTCCGGTAAAGCGCTCACTTATGCGGAACTGGAAATGAAGTCCAACCAACTGGCGCATGTGCTGCGTGAACAGGGCATCCGGAAAGGTGACCGCGTTGGTTTTTACCTGAACAAAAGTCTAGAAACGATCATTGGTGTTTATGGCATTATGAAGGCGGGCGCCGCCTACGTGCCGCTGGACCCCTTTGCACCCGTGCCCCGCCTGGTATTTGTGATCCGTCATTGTGGCATTCGCCACCTGATCACCAGCGAAATGAAACTGGAGAGTGTGGCCGAGATGATAGCCCAAGACGCCGGGCTGGAATGCCTGATCGGTGTACCCCCGCAGGCGGATTTGCCGGTGCATACCGTGGCCTGGGATGATGTATTTACCATGCCGCACACGCTGCCAGACGTGAACGTGATCGAACAAGACCTGGCCTACATTCTGTATACTTCCGGCTCGACAGGTGACCCGAAGGGGATCATGCACACCCATCGCAGTGCTCTGAGCTTTGCCGAGTGGGCGGCAGAGACGTATGGGCTGCAGGAGAATGATATTCTCAGTAACCATGCGCCCATGCATTTTGACCTCTCTACTTTTGACTTTTTTGCCGGGGCGCTGGCCGGGGCTACCACGGTGATCATCCCCGAAGCGTTAACCAAGTTCCCGGCCAACCTGACGCGCCTGATCGAGTCTGAGCGAATTTCTGTCTGGTATTCGGTGCCGTATGCGCTGATTCAAATGTTGACACATGGTAACATGGACAAACATGATCTGAGTTCGCTGCGTTGGCTGTTGTTTGCCGGGGAAGTGTTCCCTACCAAACATTTGCGGGCGTTGATGAACAAACTGTCGTCTGTACGGTTTAGCAACCTGTATGGGCCGACGGAGACAAACGTGTGTACATTTTATCATGTCACGGCCGTGCCCGAAGACACCGATGAACCAATTCCCATTGGCGTGGTTTGTGCCAATGATGAAGGGTTGATTGTGACCGCAGATAACCAGCCGGCAGCTCCCGGTGAGGTGGGTGAACTGCTTATTCGTGGCGGCACCGTGATGCGTGGTTATTGGGGCCGGCCAGATTTAAACGAAAAAGGCTTTTACCGGCGGCCCGTTTTTGGCGACGCCTATGAGGATGTTTATTATCGTACCGGCGACCTGGTACAGGCACTGCCAGATGGTAATTTGAAGTACCTGGGGCGCAAAGACCGTCAGATTAAAACACGAGGTTACCGGGTAGAATTGGATGAAATTGAGGTGGCGTTGCTGTCTCATGAAGGTGTAGAGGAAGCGGCCGTGTATCCGGTGCCGGATGGTGAAGGGAGTAACCTCATTGAAGCGGCCGTGACCGCCAAAGAAGGGGTAACGTTAGAAGTGAATGATCTACTGCAGCATGTTTCGGCTAAACTGCCATCCTATGCTGTGCCCGAAAAAATATCAATTTTGGCCAGCTTCCCGCGCACATCAACAGGCAAGATCAGCCGACGTGAATTGCAGGCCCTGGCCGCTATTCATAATCAGTAATGGAAGGAAAGGCATAATCATGAATGATGTGGTGATTGTTGGTGGTGGCCCGGCCGGTTCGGCCATGGGTTGTTACCTCTCTAAAGCAGGTATTCAAAATATTATCATTGAAAAAGCCAATCACCCTCGCCCCCATGTGGGCGAATCTATGGTGACATCATCTACCCGAGTCTTTCAAGACCTGGATTTCTTAAGGGTGATGGAGGCAGAGGGCTTTGTCCATAAATATGGCGCCTCCTGGCACGCCCCTAATGGCAGTGAATTTGCTATTGAGTTTGGCGAGTTTCCCCAGGAAGGGATAGATCAAGATTACACCTATCATGTTGACCGCAGCAAGTTAGACATGCTGTTGTTAAAACATGCGGAGAGCCTGGGTTCAAAAATTTACCAGGGTGTTCATGTGAACAAGGTGTTGTTTGAGGATGGGCGGGCCGCAGGTGTACGGGCAAACATTGGTGGCCAAGACGTGGACATACCGGCCCGCCTGGTAGTAGATGCCACCGGGCGAAATACCCTCTTGGGTAACCAGCTTAAGCTTAAAGTGAAAGACCCCGTCTTTAACCAATATGCCGTTCATGCCTGGTTTGAGGATGTTGACCGGGGCACCGATGCACGCACGGAAGACTTTATCCACATCTACTTTTTGCCGGTCGAGCGGGGGTGGGTCTGGCAGATACCCATTACCGATACAATCACTTCGATTGGTGTGGTAGCTGATCAGAACGTTTTCCGTGATTTTAGTAAGGATCAGGAAGGCTTTTTCTGGAAGCATTTAAATACCAACCCTGATCTGGCCCGGGCTATGAAGCCTGCCAGGCAAATTAATGAACTGAAGGCCGAAGGTGATTATAGCTACAGCCTGAGTCAATTTGTGGGGCCGGGGTATCTGTGCATTGGTGATGCCGCCCGTTTTGTGGACCCCATCTTCTCTTCTGGCGTCAGCGTGGCGCTCTACAGTGCCAAATACGCATCTGAACAGGCCGTTAAGGCTTTTGCCGCCAACGACTTTAGCGTGGAGATGTTACGGCCGTATGAAACGCGTGTGCGGGGGGGAGTGAGTATATGGTATGAGTTTATTCGCCTGTATTACAAACTGCTACCGCTTTTTACGCATTTTATTCAGTCAAAAACCCATCGGCTAGAAGTGCTGCGGCTGTTACAGGGCGAGGTGTATGATCGCTCTCAGGTTCCGGTTTTGGATGCCATGCGCGCTTACATTGAAAAAGTGGAGCAGTCCGACAACCATCTTTTCCGGGATCAGTTGACCGATATTCCCATATAACAAAAAGACCTGTGTGGCTGACAGCAGGCAGACGCACAGACTTATAGGCCATCCCTTTACCCAGAGAAAAGGTTGGCATCCTACACAGGCTGTGGAGGACTTTGAACATGGACGATGTCATCATTATTGGTGGTGGACCGGCAGGCGCGTCATTAGGCGCTTTTCTTTCAAAGGCTGGCGTGAGCAACACCATTATTGAAAAGGCCAATCACCCGCGTGAACATGTGGGTGAGTCGTTGGTGTCTAATTCCAATCGCATTCTCAGTGAACTGGGTTTGCTGCCGGTGATGGAGGCCGAAAAGTTCATCCACAAGTATGGGGCGGCCTGGCACCCCCCTTCGTCTGAGGGTACCGTCAGCATACGCTTTGCTGAGTTTCCCTTGGAGGGTGTTGACCAACCCTATACCTATCATGTCGATCGGGGCAAGTTTGACCTGGCACTCTTAAAACACGCGGAAGCGCTGGGCTCAAAGGTCATTCAAGGCATCACCGTGTCACAGGTGCTGTTTGACGAGAATCAATTTGCCTGTGGGGTGCGTGTCAAAATTGGTGACCAGAGCGTGGCGTTGAAGTCCAAGATTGTGGTGGATGCCAGCGGCCGTGATACGTTTTTGGGGCGTCATTTGCGTCTGAAGAAAAAAGACCCTATCTTTAACCAATATGCGATCCATACCTGGTTTGAAAATGTGGATCGCGGTGATGAAGAAACACGCGATTACATTCACATTTATTTCCTGCCTGTAGAGCGAGGATGGGTATGGCAGATTCCCATTTCCAGAGACCTTACCTCCATAGGCGTGGTGGTAGAGCGCGAGCAGTTTACCCAGGCAAAAGGTGATCTGGAAAGCTTTTTCTACGAACATATGCACAGTACGCCTGATCTGGTTTATGCCATGCGTGATGCCCGCCGGGTACGTGGGTTTAAGACTGAAGGCGATTATAGCTATACCCTGACCAAGTTTGTAGGCGATGGCTATCTGATCATTGGCGATGCGGCCCGGTTTGTAGACCCCATTTTTTCATCAGGCATCAGTGTGGCTTTAAATTCAGGCAAGTTTGCCTCTGAAGTTATTGTCAAGGCGTTGGCGGCCAATGATTTCCGCGAAGAACTCTTTAAGCCCTATGAAATGCGGCTGCGGCAGGGGGTGGAAATCTGGTATGAGTTTATTCGCCTGTATTACAAGCTGCTGCCATTGTTCACTTATTTTATTCAGACGCCCAAATACCGGTTACAAATTTTCCGGCTGCTGCAAGGTGAAGTGTATGACCGTTCGGAGGTGCCTGTGCTGCAAGCCATGCGAGATTACATTAAAAAGGTAGAGAACACAGAAACGCACGTGTTCCGCCGGGCCTTAACCGATATTCCCTTGGGTGATCTCTCTTTTTTGCCTGAATTTGAGGCAGAGTTAGAAGCATTGGGCGGTGCCAGTACGGCCGTGACTGCCAACTGACTTTACCTGACTCCATCTTACCAACAACACGGGTGTTTTTATGATTCGACGCTTGTTGCTTTTGAATGGCGTGGCGGTTATGGGCGTCATTCTTTTCCATGCGGCCGGGTGGGGCTTTACAGCCCAGTTGTTTTGGGCGGACCGTTATAGTGCTGTTCCGGCTGAACAAATAGGCACATTCCCTTACTACGTGCTGCGGTTGATTGAACAACTGATTGTTTTTAGTATTCCCGCTTTCCTGTTTGTCTCTGGTTTTTTTATTGCCTTTGCCACCGGCCGGGCTCATAAAACCATAAGCTGGAAGGTGGTTGGGTCAAGAACCCGGGATCTGATCATTCCTTATACCCTGTGGACCATTGGTTACTGGGGGCTTTTCTTGTTAGAGGCACGTTTTTTAGACGGCCGTAGTTATCCCCTCACTGAGTATGTGCAGATGTACCTGACCGGCGAAACCGACCCGGCCTATTACTATGTGCCCCTGCTCATTCAGTTTTACCTGCTGTCCCCGTTCCTGGTGTTGTGGGCTAAGGCCCGGCCAGTTTCTTTACTGGTTGTTACCGGCCTGATCCAACTGGCCGTTCAAGGGCAATACTACCCCTCTTTACTGGGGGTGGACCTGGCCTATACTGACGTGCTGCCTAAATGGTTGTTTGTCACCCGAATTTTCTGGTTTTCGCTGGGGGTGGTCGCCGGGTTTCATGTGAAGTCATTCCAAGAACACCTGGTACGTTACCGGCGGGGTCTGGCCTTGACCGCCCTGGCGTTAATCCCGTTAGGCATGATTGAGTGGGAAATCATGCAGTCTATCTCCGGTGAGTTGTGGTTGCAACATCGGGAAACATTGTTAGATTCCCTGTATGCCCTGGCAGTTATATTTGCTTTTTTGGGGTATTATCAAACGAAGCTGCGCTATGCCCGCACGCTGGATGATCTGGGCAGTAAGTCGTTTGGTATTTATCTTGTGCACACCATGGCCATGACCTATGTGGCCCGGATCATTGCTGTGCGCTTCCCGGCGGTGCTGGCCTACCAGCTTCTGTTTTTACTGGTGATGATCGTGGTGGGTTTAGCAGCGCCGCTGGTGTTGATGGCCCTTGTGAACCGGACGCCATTACGGCCGTATTACAAATATATCTTTGGTTAACCTATCTACCTTTTGGAGGATTTTTACGATGAACAAACAACAGATGTTATTAGACTATATCAAACAAGATTTGCTCAAAGGGCGTGTATCTACGCTTAGCCCCGATGATGATTTGCTGGATTCCGGCATCCTTAACTCGTTGGGCATCTTGCAGTTGGTTTCGTTTATCGAGGAGCGTATGGAGTTGCAGGTGCCAGATGAGGATGTGGTGTACGAAAATTTCAACAGCGTGTCAGCCCTGGCTTCCTACCTGGACGGGTTGGCCAATTAAATGATTAAGCGGTTTTTGCTGCTCAACGGGTTGGCGACCATAGGCGTCGTGATGAACCACGCCGCCGGTTGGGGGTACACGGCTTTATTCTGGTGGACGGGCAGCGCCTGGTTGGCAGCGCCTGACTTTACGGCCGTAGGCAGCCTTCCCTATTATGGTTTGCGGACCATTGAGCAGCTGATCATCTTTAGCATTGCCGCGTTTCTGATGGTTTCTGGCTTTTTTGTCGCCTTTGCCGCTCGCCGGCAGGCGTCGGTTAGCTGGCGCACCGTGCAGCAGCGCATTGTCTACCTGCTGCTGCCCTACCTGCTCTGGTCACTGTCTCTATTTGCCTTTAACTTTTTTCAAGGTGAGTTCGAGGGAAAGGTGTTGTCCCTGAGACAATACCTGACGCTGTTAGTCGTAGGTGGGGCTACCGATGGCTATTATTATGTGCCTATGGTGATCCAGATGTTTTTGCTGGCGCCGCTGTTGGTGCGAGTGGCGCGGTGGCGCTGGCAGGTGCTGCTGGCTGTAACGGCCGTCATCTTGCTGGCCGTGCAAACGTTGGGGTATCTACAAATCACGGGCATTGCCGTGCCCCCCTGGCTGGCATTTTGGACCAAGAGTTGGCTGTTTCCCCATAACCTGTTCTGGTTTGCGCTGGGTATTGTGGTGGGTCTTAACTTAGCGTCGTTCAAAGAGTGGATTAGCCGGTGGCGTAGCGTGTGGCTGACCACGGCCGTGCTCCTTGTTCCCATAGGCATTGTAGAATGGGAAATGCTGCAGGCCGCTGCCGGGCAGCCATTTCTGCCCACACAGACAACCATGCTAGACAGCCTCTACGCGGCCGCCGTCATCTTCGCCTGGCTGGCCTTTGAAAACGTCAGCCCACCACAAGCACAGGAACTCAGTGACCTGGGGGCAAAGTCCTACGGCGTTTACCTGGCAAACTCCCCCGTTCTAGATGTAGCTGCACAGGTTATTGCCAAAGTGCTGCCGGTCCTGCTGGCTTATCAAATCCTCTTCCAACCCATCTTGTGGATCGCAGGTTTAGGAGTTCCGCTGTTGATGATGGCCGTGGTGAGCTACCCAAAATCACCTATTCGCGCCTACTATCAGTACATTTTTGGTTAAGGTGGTAATTTTATGAGCAATATTCTGGTTACAGGTGGCGCTGGTTTTATCGGCGCACACGTCACAGAAGAACTGGTCAAACGAGGCTATCAGGTCACCGTTCTGGATGACCTCAGCGGTGGCTTTGTAGACAATGTGGTCAGCGAAGCTGACTTTGTGTCCGGCAGCATCAATGATGTGGCCCTGGTTGACCGGCTTTTTAGCGAACGGCAGTTTGATTACGTTTATCATCTGGCGGCTTATGCGGCCGAAGGCTTGAGCCATTTCATCAAACGGTTTAACTACACCAATAACCTTATTGGCAGTGTTAACCTCATTAACGCTGCCGTCAATAACGGCGTCAAATGTTTTGTCTTTACGTCATCCATTGCCGTGTATGGCGCCAGCCCTGAACTGCCCATGACCGAAGAGACACGGCCGCATCCCGAAGACTCCTACGGTATTGCCAAGCTAGCCGTGGAGCAGGAACTTATGGTCAGCAAAGAGATGTTTGGCCTGGATTACATCATTTTCCGCCCCCACAATGTCTATGGCGAAAAGCAAAACATCGGTGACAAATATCGTAACGTGGTGGGCATTTTTATGAACCAGATTTTACAGGGCAAGCCCATGACTATCTTTGGTGACGGTGAACAGACCCGCGCCTTTAGCTATATTGGTGACATGGCGCCCATTATGGCCGATGCCATCAAGGTGCCGGCCGCTACCAATCAAATCTTTAATATCGGCGCTGATGAGCCCTACACCATCAACGTATTGGCCCGTGAGATCGCTCAGGCCATGGGCGTAGCCGCCAATACCACCCATGTCCCGGCCCGCAATGAAGTTGTCCACGCCTATTCCTCACATGAAAAGGTGCGGCGTGTTTTTGGTGATCGCCCGCTCACCTCGTTGGCGGAGGGGGTGGCCCGCATGGCGGCTTGGGTTAAAGAACATGGGGCCCGGCAGAGCCGCGAGTTTGAAGGTATTGAAGTTATGAAAAACTTCCCCAAGGCGTGGCTGCCTTCTAAAAATGGGGACCATTAAACCTGGCGGGTTTCATACAGCCTCTGAGGGCTGCCAACCCGTCAGATTGGGGCAGCATACGCCTGATGACTGAACCGCTGGTCATTACCGTGATTCTGAATACCAACCGCCGTGATGATACACTGGCCTGCCTGGCTTCGCTGGCCAAAAGCAGCTATGTTCACCACCGGATCATCGTTCTGGACAATGCTTCCACCGATGATTCTGTGGCGGCCATTCACGCGGCATTCCCTGAAGTGCAAATAGTGTCTTTGTCAGCTAATTTGGGGTATGCCGGAAACAACAACGTGGGCATTGTGGAAGCCCTGGCCCAAGAAGCCGCATGGGTGTTTGTGCTTAATGAAGATACCATTCTGGCACCCGACTGCCTGGCCGAAATGGTGCAGCTCGGTGAAAGCGACCCACGCATCGGCATTGTGGGCCCAATGGTATATCATTACGATGAACCAAAGGTGATCCAATCGGCCGGGGGTACCTTAAGCGCCACGTGGGAATCACGCCATATTGCCCAAAATGAGCCTGATACCGGGCAGTTTTCCCAGCCGCGAGATGTCGACTGGATTTCAGGCTGTGCCATTATGGTGCGCACGGCCGTTATAGAGCAGGTGGGCGCGCTGGATGAACGTTTCTTTTATTACTGGGAAGAAACCGAGTGGTGTTTGCGTGCCAGCCGGGCCGGCTGGCGCATCTGCCACGTGCCGGTGGCCAAACTGTGGCACAAAGGTGTGCAGCGTCATTATCGCCCTGGTCCCAACGTCACCTATTACAGCACCCGCAACCGCTTCCTGATGATGTCTAAACACCGGGCGCCGCTAAAAATCTGGCTGGCAGTGTGGGCCCAAAATTTGCGCACCCTGGCCAGTTGGACGTTAAAGCCGCGGTGGCGGGCCATGCGAGAACACCGAGACGCCATGTGGCAGGGCACCATAGACTTTTTGCGCCGCCGCTGGGGGATGAGAACGGTATGAGCGGCGGTTCCAACCGGGTACTGTTTCTGTCGCGCTGGTTTCCTTATCCACCTGGTAACGGCTCCAAGCTTCGCATATTCAACTTATTAAAGATGCTGGCAGCCACACATGAGGTGACGCTGCTCAGTTTTAATGACCAGCCAGACAAGGCCGCCGATGTCTCTGGGTTGGCTTCATGGTGTGCCGCGGTTGATGTGGTTCCCTGGCGCGGGTTTAACCCAGACAGCCGCCGGGCCCGACTGGGCTTTTTAAACAGCACACCACGTTCGATGATCGATACCTTCTCACCGGAGATGGCGCAGTGCATTAAACAGCAGGTGTCACGTCATAACATTGATGTCATTGTGGCCTCACAAATTGATATGGCCGCTTATGTCCCCTTTTTCGAGGGCACTCCGGCCTTGTTTGAAGAGGCCGAGGTAGGCACGTTGTATGAACAATATGCCCATGCCCAATCGGCCGGACAAAAGCTGCGTTATGGGTTAACGTGGGCCAAACATCGGCGCTACCTGGCACGGGTGTTAGCCCAATTTCAGGCGTGTACGGTAGTGTCGGCCCCGGAAAAGACCCTGCTGGCTACGGCCGTACCCCATCATACACCTGTCAGCATCATCCCAAACTGCATAGATGTGGCCGATTATGCTCATGTACGGGAAACGGCCGTGCCGCACACCCTCATCTTTGCCGGGGCTTTTACCTATCAGCCCAACTATGAAGCGATGGTCTGGTTCTTGCAAGAGGCTTTTCCTCTGGTACGCGCCCACATACCACAGGCTCACCTGACGATCACCGGCAACCATGCTAACCTGCCGCTGCCCACCATGGACAATGTAACGCTAACCGGATTTGTGACTGATGTACGGCCGTATGTGGCTCGCGCGGCGGCCAGCCTGGCGCCTATCTGGACGGGTGGAGGGACGCGCCTGAAAATTTTAGAGGCCATGGCGTTACGGACGCCAGTGATTGCCACCACCAAGGGCGCGGAAGGGCTGGACGTGGTAGATGGCCAGCACATGCTGCTGGCCGATGATCCGCACAGTTTTGCCACGGCCGTGTGTCGCTTGTTACAAGACCCCTCTTTACGGCAGCAGTTGGCTCAAAATGCGTATGATTTTGTTAGCCAACATTACAGCTGGCCAGCAGTGGCTCCTCGTTTCTTAGAGGTTGTGGAACAGGTAGCCTGTGCCGCAGAAAAGCCAGGGTATAATCTGACCAAAGGTGGCTGAAACCATGACGATGCTTCGCACAATTACCCAGGATCCCCGGCGTTGGGTCGCCTTAAATTTATGGTGGCTGCGTTGGCCGGTGATGATGGGTGTTTTGCTGCTGGTGGCGGTGCTGGCCTTTGGGGTTAACGGCCGTAGGGCCTCGCTGCTCCTGGTCGTGATTCTGGCTATGCCCATCCTCCTCATAGGCGCCTATGCACTGTTGCGCTGGACGGCCGTTGGGTTTATGCTGCTGCCGCCAGCAAACATGCTTGTTCCCTTTGCCATTGGCACCGGTAGTGAAACCAGCATCAACGCCACCATTTTGCTCATCTTAAGCATGACCGGGTTGTGGGTGGTTGATATGATCAACAACCAGCGCCGTATCTGGGTTCACAAGTCACGCCCTTTTTTGCCCCTCTTCCTTATGCTGGTGGCTGTTACCATCTCCTTTCTGGCCGGGCAGTTGGGCTGGTTTACGATTCCCGGCGCTTCCCTGCCCGCCCAAATTGGCGGCCTGGCCATCTTTTTTATCTCTGCCTGCGCCTTTTTGCTGGCCGCTCACCAAATCCGTGATATTCGCTGGTTAGAATGGGTAACTTGGGCTTTTATTGCCATGGGCGCTACGCTTGTCATTCTGCGTTTTATTCACCCCACCCTGCGCCAACTGGGGCGCCTCTACCAGTATGGCAGCGATAGCAGTCAATTCTGGACCTGGTTTATTGTACTTACTTTCAGTCAGGCACTGTTGAACTCTAAATTGTCCAAATTCTGGCGGCTGGTGCTGGCCGGCTTATGTGCTGTGGCTCTTTACGTGATGGTGGTAAAGATTTTTGACTGGAAATCAGGCTGGGTTCCGCCTCTAGTGGGTATTGCCGCCATTTTGGCCGTTTACTCCTGGCGGGTGGCCGCTTTAATGGGGGTGGGTGGCTTGTTTGCGTTACCGGTGGCGTTTGCCCGGCTCATTGCTACAGATGATTATAGTTACAGCACTCGTGTAGATGCCTGGTTGATCCTGGGTGAGATTATCAAGGTTAATCCTATCCTGGGGCTGGGGCCGGCCAATTACTATTGGTACACACCGCTTTACGCCATTCGTGGCTACAGCGTGGAGTTTAACTCGCATAACCAATATATTGACCTGCTGGCACAGATCGGTATTGTGGGCACGTCGATCGTGCTGTGGTTTTATGCCGAGGTTGCCTGGCTGGCTTGGAAGCTGCTCAAGGCAGCCCCGGAGGGTTTTGCCAGGGCCTATGCCTATGGGGCGTTTGGGGGTTTGGTGGCTACCGTAGCGGCCGGCATGTTGGGCGATTGGTTCCTGCCCTTTGTGTACAACGTAGGCATTACCGGCATGCGCTCCAGCATTTTGGGCTGGGTCTTCCTGGGGGCGTTGGTGGCCATGGAGCAAATGTACCTGCGTCAGCTGGCCATCAGTGAACAGTGAGTCGGTAATCAGTGGACAGTGTACCGACTCACCGACTCACAGATTATGAATTACTGCCCCCACGTCACGGTCAGCGTGGGCCTTCCCTCTAGATCAGCATCAGACGAATAAAAATATTTACCGCTGTGCATGGCGCTGTCCGTGGCATAAATAACCAGGCGCAGCGGCTGGCCGGCGTTGTACGCCTGGGCCGCCGCCCGGCTGATGTCCCAGGTGCGGGGTACGCCCGGCCAACCAGGGAAGGCCGGCAGCGGCGCCACGCGGGTGACCGTGAAGTTTTCTACGGCTAGGGGGGCGTTGTTCCAGGTGATCGTTTGTTCTGTCCAGCCCTCGCCCGCTGTCAAAATGTGAATGAGTGAATCCTGGGCCTGAGCCGGGTTAGAGTTGCCAAAATGGTTCATGGTCAGTTCGGCAGAGATGATTTCCTTTCCGGTCGGAATCTGGTTAAGTGGAAAGGTGATGTAAATTTTAGATAGGCAGGGCCAATCACCCAGGTTGGCCTGGTTTTGCACATTGAGCTGGTCACGGTTGGGCCGGTTGTAATGGTTGGCATCACCCCAGCCGTTGAAGAAGTTGGGGTTATAAGGTTCGCCGCAATCAAAATAACCGCCAACCTGGGCGTCGGTCACGTTGGCGCCGTTGACACCGTGTTTGATGATGGTAGTCCCCTGTGGCGCTGCGGCGGACGTGTACTCTGGCAGGCCAAAGCGCATTTGTCCCCAGGTGGCCGGCTGTGTACTCAGCGCCGCTTCGGGCCACACCTGAGCGGGAATGGGCGGGGAGCCGTTCTGGTTGTCACGGTCGTGCACGGCCGTAGACAGCCCCCAGATCGTACCCGTTGACGGCCGTGAACCCAACCCTAAACTGGCAAACGGCACCTCAAAGCTGGCCGTCCAGCCCCGGTCATCGGCGTTGTTGTTATTCACGGCCACACCCGTCCAACCGGCCATCGAGCTAAAGGGTACCGCGGCCTGAGCCCAGCCGGTGCCATTGCCCCGGTAAGCCACCTGGTAATTATCACGTGACTGGGGTGGGTTATTTAGTTGGGCTACGAACCGGTAGCTGTTACTATCGGGGGCATTGCCGCTGTTACCATCTAAATCCAGATACAGTGAAACCGCATCCCATTCCGTCAGACTGCTGGGGGTAGGGGTGGTATCATACCAGGTATGGCGGTCAAAAATGTGCAGCGTGACATACAGCTTCGTGTCGTCGTAGAGAACACGCACATCGGCGTAATTGTTGGTAGGGTCCACCCGGCCAAACCAGAAGATGCTGCGCCGGGGCAGGGAAGTCACGGTGTCATAGGGCACGTTGACCCGGCGAGAGGCGGACAGGCTTTCCGGTTTTAAGACAACGGGTAGGTAAACCGAACTGCCGCCGAGGGGAGAATGGGGGGCGGCAAAAAGGGTCACGGCCGTGATACAGGCAACCACCAACACGCCCCAAAAGGAGATCATTTTTCGTTTCATAAGCTTATCTTGCTCCTGACAATAGCCTTCGAAAGGTTACGGCCGTGGCGTTATCTGTGCGCTCAGCCTCCCGAAGATTAACTTGCTTAATGGTTTTTGCAAGTTGCGCCGCTAAAATTTACCGCGTGACATGATAACGGCAAATCTGCCTTGCCTATTCGCCACAACATGGTACTTTCTTCTTACTAAATGGGCAGCCTCTCAAAACCTGATAGGTTTTTGAGGCCGTAAGACGGGTAACTTCTGCGGAAGAAATACGTCAGGCTGCAAGGGTAGCCCTTCTCATAAAAAATCGGGTGATTTTAACAATGGATGTAAAAGAACAAATCAGAAACTATATTGCCGAAAACTTCCTTTTTAGCAGCAATGGCTTTACACTTGATGATGACGAGTCCTTCCTGGAAGCCGGGGTGGTGGATTCTCTGGGCGTGGTGGAGCTTGTCTCTTTTGTGGAAGAAAACTTCAACGTGCAAGTCCCAGATGATGATATTGTGCCTGACAATTTTGACAGCGTAGACAATCTGGCGGCCTACATTGCCCGGCGAGCCAACTAATGGTATTTAATGACTTATGTGATTGCCTGAACATGCTAAGGCCAGTGATCAGAAGTCAGTAACCAGTAGACGTTTACGGGCGTCAGACCTTACTGAACACTGACCACTGATGACTGAACACTGACCACTGATGACTGAACACTGATATTAGGACCTGGTAACTCTCTATGACTTTCCAACATGCCTTGATGGTGCAAGATTTCCTGGAAAACGGCGCTGCCCGCACACCAGACAAAGAGGCGCTCATTTGTGGCAGCGCTCGCCTGACCTATGCCCAGGTAGATGACATGGCCAACCGTTTTGCCAATTATCTGCGGGCCCATGATATTGGCCGCGGCGACCGCGTCATTTTGTACCTGCCTAATTCGGTGGAACTGGTGGCCGGCATCTTTGGCACCCTGAAAGCGGGTGGCGTCTTTGTGGTGGTGAACCATACCACAAAAGAAGATAAGCTGCTGTACATGGCCAACAACTGCCGGGCCAGCGCTATTGTGGCCCGTGGCCGTGACGCAGAGATGATTCAGCAGGTGATGGCGGCGGCGCCGTCGGTAAAGTTTGCCGTGCTGGCGGAACGTAAAGCGGTAGAGGCGGCAGAAATCCATGAGAACATGACAGCCTGGGAAACGATTCAGGCGGAGTGTCCGGAAACACGGCCGTCACGCCTGGGCATTGACCGTGACCTGGCCTGCCTCATCTACACCTCTGGCAGCACCGGTGAACCAAAGGGCGTCATGTCGGCCCACCACAATGTGGTGTTTGCGGCTTCTTCCATCATTCATTACCTGGAAAACGTGCCCGAAGACATCGTCATCGCCGTGCTGCCGCTCTCTTTTGACTATGGTCTATACCAGCTGCTGATGGTCTTTAAATTTGGCGGCACGCTTGTGCTGGAAAAAGGGTTCACTTACCCGGCACAAATTTTACAGTTGATGGAAAAAGAAAAAGTGACTGGTTTCCCTGGGGTGCCCACCATCTTTGCCCTGCTGCTGCAAATGGATTTAAGTGGGTATGACCTGAGCAGCCTGCGGTACATCACCAATACCGCGGCGGCGCTGCCCCCCAGCCACATCGCCCAAATCGGCGAGATTTTCCCCTGGGCCACCATGTACTCTATGTATGGCCTGACAGAAACAAAACGTACCCTATACCTGCCGCCTGATCAGCTCAAGCAGCGGCCTGGTTCTGTGGGCATTGCCATTCCCGGTACAGAAGTGTGGCTGGAAGATGAAAATGGCAGCCGTCTGGGTCCTGGCGAAGTGGGCGAGCTGGTCATTCGCGGCGGGCACGTGATGATGGGGTACTGGGAACGGCCAGAGGCCACCGCTCAGCGCTACCGCCCCGGCCCTGTTGCAGGCGAGCGGGTCTGTTACAGTGGTGACCTCTTCCGCATGGATGAGGCAGGGTACCTTTATTTTGTTGGCCGTAAGGATGACATTATCAAAAGCCGCGGTGAAAAAGTAGCCCCCAAAGAGGTAGAAAACGTGCTGTACAGTTTGCCGGGGGTGACGGAGACGGCCGTCATTGGTGTGCCTGATCCTGTCTTGGGCCAGGCCATTAAAGCGATCTTGGTGGTGCCCGACGGCCGTCTGACAGAAAAAGAGGTGCTGGCCTACTGTAAAGCCCACCTGGAAGATTTTATGGTGCCCCAGCTGGTAGAGTTCCGCGATGAACTGCCCAAAACCAGCAGCGGCAAGATTAAAAAGACGGGCCTCTCTTAAGGGCAGTATGCAGTCGTCAGTCGTCAGTATGCAGTGGTCAGTAGGACACTGACCACTGCATACTGATCACTGAACACTGACAACAACTATGTGTGGAATTGTTGGCATTCTTAACTTAACACAAAACCCCCCGCTGGCACCGGCCCAGGTAAACACCATGCTGGGCATGATCCGTCATCGTGGGCCAGACCAGTTTGGTACCTACCTTTTTCAGGATGAGCAATCAGGCCTGGCCATGGGCAGCGCCCGCTTGAGCATCATTGACCTGGGCGGCGGCCAGCAGCCCATTGGCAATGAAGATGGCACGGCCTGGATCGTGTTTAATGGCGAGATTTATAACTATGTGGAACTACGGCCGTCCCTGGAACAACTCGGCCACCACTTTAACACAGAGTCAGACACGGAAGTCATCTTGCACGCTTATGAAGAATATGGCTCAGACTGCGTTAACCACCTGAATGGCCAGTTTGCCTTTGCCATTTGGGATGAGCGCCGGCGGCGTTTGTTCATTGGGCGAGACCGGCCGGGCATACGGCCGGTGTATTACACGGTGCGTGATGGCGTCCTCTTTTTTGCCTCTGAGATGAAAGCGTTTTTTGCTGACGCCCGGGTGACGCCGGAAATTGACCCCGTGGCCCTGGATCAGATTTTTACCTTTTGGAGTCCCATCCAGCCGCGCACCATCTTCAAAGACGTTTTTACGCTGCCACCGGGCCACCATCTGATCGTCGAAAACGGCCGTATCACCATAACCCCCTACTGGCAGCCCACCTTTCCCGCGGCCGGCACGGAAGTTGGGGCTCAGTTCACGGTGGATGAGGCTGCCCAGCAGCTCCGTGAATTATTGGTAGATGCCACCCAAATTCGGTTGCGTGCCGATGTGCCCGTAGGCGCGTACCTCAGCGGCGGGTTGGATTCTTCGTCTACGGCGGCGCTGGTACATCATTACACCGGCAACCGGCTGGAAACGTTCTCCATTGCCTTTACAGACGCCGCCTATGATGAAAGCGAATACCAGTGGCAGATGGCCAAGCACCTGGGCACACACCATAACCTTATCACCTGTTCCCATGAGGATATTGGCCGTGTCTTCCCACACGTTATCTGGCATACAGAAATGCCCATCATGCGGACCTCGCCTGCACCGCTTTATTTGCTGTCTGACCTGGTACACCGCCACAACTTCAAAGTGGTGCTGACAGGGGAAGGGGCCGATGAATTTTTAGGTGGGTATAACATTTTTAAAGAGGCCAAGATTCGCCGCTTTTGGGCCCGCCAGCCAGCATCGACTTTACGGCCGTCTCTCCTGCACAAACTTTACCCTTACATTGGCGGCCTGAAAAATGATGCCTATCTGCGCAAATTTTTTGGCCAGGGATTGGAAGCGGTGGCCGACCCGGCCTATTCACACGCCATTCGCTGGCATAACAACGGCCGTACCCGGCGGGTTTTCCTGCCGGAACTGCGGGCGGCTGTGCCTGAAAGTTCACCCGCAGAGGCTATCAAACTGCCGGCAGACTTTGCCAACTGGAGCGAGCTGGCGCAGGCCCAATACCTGGAGATCACCATTTTTCTGGCCGAATACCTGCTTAATTCGCAGGGTGACCGCATGGGTATGGCCCATTCTGTGGAGGGGCGCTTCCCCTTCCTTGATCATCGTGTGATTGAGTTTGCCGCCCAACTGCCGCCGCAGTACAAATTGCGGGGGCTGGACGAGAAGCATATTCTAAAACGGGCCATGCGTGACCTGCTGCCAGACGAGATATGGAACCGCCCCAAACGGCCGTACCGGGCCCCTATTCATAAGAGCTTCTTCCCCGACGGCCGTCCCCTGGATTGGGTAGCCGAGGTGATGTCGCCGGCCAAAGTTGAAGATGCCGGCTGCTTCTTGCCAGATGCCGTGCAAAGCCTGGCTAAAAAGGTAGAGCGCTATGGGCAGCTGGGTGAAACGGATGACATGACACTGGCGGGCGTGCTGTCTACGCAGCTTGTCTACCAGCAGTTTATTGCCGATTTTCGCACGGCCGTGCCCCTTGACCCATCCCAAGATGACATTAAACTGGTTGACCGGCGGATGCCGGTAGCCGCATGATCCATCAGGGGTCATTGGTGGTCAGTTGACCGATGACCGATGACCAACAACCGATAACTGCTTAGTAAAAACAGGAGTGATTGATGACAACACCGTCTTTCCACCGTGACGTGTTAAAACTTGATGCCGAAACCGAAGTGAACCGTATTGCTGAAAGCCTGCGCCGCCACGTCTTTGACGTGTTAAAGAAGCGAGGCGGCGTCATGGGTATCAGCGGCGGTGTGGACTCGGCCGTGGTACTGGCGATTGCCGTGCGGGCGCTGGGGGCCAACCGGCTGGTGACCCTGCTGCTGCCCGAGATGGAGTCCAGCCCGGACAGCGCCCACCTGGCGCGGGTGGTGTGTCGTCAGTACGGTGTAACCCCTCTCACCGAAGACGTAACCGGCGCTTTGTGGGGCTTCGGCGCGTATCAGCGGCGCGATGAGGCCGTGAAGGCCATCTTCCCGGAGTATGACAGCACGTACAAGTTAAAAATTACGCTGCCCTCTGGCCTGTTAGAGCAAGAAACACTTAACTTCTTCAGCGCGACTATTATCAGCCCAGAGGGGGAAGAGCAGACAAAGCGGCTGCGGCCGTCACAGCTGCAACAAATTGTGGCTGCCACCAACTTTAAACAGCGCAGCCGCGTGGCTATGCTTTACTACCACGCTGAACTGCATGACTATGCCGTCATTGGCACCCCACAGCGCAACGAGCATGATCAGGGCTTCTTCGTGAAATACGGCGACGGGGCCATGGATGTGAAACCTATCGGCCATCTGTTTAAGTCGCAGGTTTACCAGTTGGCCGAATACCTGGACGTGCCGGTAGAGATTCGCAGCCGACCGCCAACCTCAGATACCTACAGCGCCGGCAGCACCCAGGAAGAGTTCTTCTTCCGCCTGCCGTTTGAGACCATGGACCTCATCTGGTATGGTCTGGACAATGGCATTCCGGCGGCAGCGGTGGCCAAAGAGATGGATCTGACCGAAGAGCAGGTACAGCGTGTCTATGATGACATCACCCGCAAGCAGCGCACCACGGCCTATTTACGGACACGGCCGTTGGGGGTAGAAGATTAAACGTAACCCTTAATCACTTGTTGATTATTGGTGACTTTTCAGCAGGGAGTAGTAGATGAACCGTCAATATGGGGCGTTAAGCGGCGTTGCTATTGTTCTAATTGTGCTCAACCATATCATTACCGCGGGTGACACCTTTTCGCCGGTGGAAGGCTGGGCGCAATCTCTGCTTACCATCTTGCAGGCGTTTGGCGCCTTTGCTGTGCCCACCTTTCTTTTCATTTCTGGCGCTTTTGTCTCTTATGCCGCCAGAGGGAAGTCGGCGCTTTCCCTTAAGTTTATCTGGGGCAGCGTGAAACACATTTTGTGGCCCTACCTCATCTGGTCCCTGGTTTTTTACCTGACGGTTTTGGTTACCCGGCAGGAGCAGCAATCAGCGGGCGGCTACATCAAAAGTTTGCTGGTGGGGTACCCGTATCATTTTGTGCCGCTGTTGATCTTTTATTACCTCATCTCGCCGTTTCTGGTCATCATGGGCAAGCGGTTTGGCTGGCTGCTGCTGTTGGCCATAGGCCTGTACCAACTGTTCTTGCTGTACGCTGTAAAGCCAGTAGAGGCGTTTGGCCTTATGAACCCGCCAGGCTGGACATGGTATCTTACACCGCCCATCCTGCGCACGACCATGGCCGATTGGGCCATCTATTTTCCCATGGGGCTGATTTTCAGTATGCACAATACGGCGTTGAAGCCACGCTTGCAGCGGTGGAAATGGGTGAGCCTCACGGCCGTGACGCTGCTCTTTGTTCTGGGCATCCTTAATGCGTTTGGGCTCATGGCTGCCCCCTGGGCGCGCTTTTTGGCCCCGGTGCCCCTCATGTTTCTGCTGCCCATCATCAACCGCAGCACCATTCCTGCAGTTGCCCGCTTTGAGCAGGTGGGGCGGCGCAGCTACGGCATCTATTTACTTCACTTTATTGTGCTGGATTGGGTATTGTTTTTGCTCAACAAGTTGGCCCCTGGCCTGTTTCACTGGCCGGTTATCATTGACCCACTGTTGTTTGTGGTGGCCTTATGGGTTCCACTAACCATCATGGAAATGGCCGCCAGACGGCCGTCTACGCGCAAAGTGTATCGTTACGTTTTTGGCTAGGCATCAGACATGCTCACTCCCGGTTACGTTAAATATCGCACCATCCAATATCTGCGCCACACCGCCCTGGAAAAAGGGTGGATGGGACAGTCTGACTACACCCGCTTTGTCATTTTGGGGCGGTCGCGGGTGGGGTCAAATTTGCTGCGGGGCCTGCTGAATGCCCATAGCCAGGCGGTGGTATTTGGCGAGATCTTCCAGAATAAACAGGAGATTGGCTGGGCCATGGAAGGTTTTCCCACCAACGGCCGTACCAAACGCCTGTTCCTGCGCCAGCCCGTTCAGCTTTTAGAGCAGAAGTTATGGCGCAATTATCCTGAGGGAACGACGGCCGTCGGCTTCAAGATTTTTTATTACCATGCCCGCGATGTCGAGTGGACGGCCGTGTGGGATTATCTGCAGCAGGATGCCAACCTGCGGGTGCTGCACCTCAAACGGCAAAACCTGTTGGACGTTCATCTCTCTCGCAAACGAGCCATGCTTTCCGAAGAATGGGTTAGTACGGGCGGCACGGCCGTCAAGGTAGGGGCCATTCCCCTCAATTATGATGAATGCCTGGCCGATTTTGAACAGACCCGTGCCTGGGAAAGAGAGGCTGAAACCTTTTTTAAGTATCATCCAACTCTGGAACTGCTTTATGAAGCGCTGACGGCAAACACTGCCCATGAAATGCGCCGTGTGCAGGAATTCTTAGGCCTGGATTACGAAACCGTGCAGCCACAGACATCGAAGCAGCGCAAACGGCCGTTGGCCCAGGCCATTACCAACTTTGCGGCATTAAAAGCGCAGTTTGCCGGGTCGCCCTGGGCGGCCTTTTTTGAAGAAGAACCATGAAACTCTCGATTGTTATTGTTAGCTGGAACACCGCCGACATCCTGGCGCAATGTCTGGATTCGGTCTATGCCCCGGCGCCAGAGGTGTCGTTTGAAGTATGGGTGGTAGACAATGCTTCTACCGACGGCTCAGCGGTGATGGTGCAGCAGCGTTACCCACAGGTGAACCTGCTGATAAATGAGACCAATGTGGGGTTTGCCACCGCCAATAACCAGGCCATACGCCGCTGCACCGGCGACTACGTACTGCTGCTGAACCCGGACACCATTGTGCATGCCGGGGCGCTGTCTACCTTGACCCACTTTTTAGACCAGAATCCGGCGGCCGGGGCGTGTGGGGCCCGTTTGTTGAATCCGGATGGTTCGCTGCAGCTTTCCTCTTACCCGGCGCCAACGTTAGGGCGAGAGCTGCTGCGAATGTTTCACCTGGACGGCCGTATTCGTTACCACATGGACCAGTGGGACACCAACAAGCCGCACATGGTGGAGTCACTGCTGGGTGCCTGCATCCTGGCCCGGCGCCCCATTCTAGAAAGCATTGGCTTTATGGACGAAACGTACTTCATGTTCTCAGAAGAGATAGACCTGTGCTACCGTATACGCCAGGCTGATTGGCACATTTACTGGGTGCCTCAGGCACAAATTGTCCACCTGGGTGGCCAGAGCACCCGCCAGGTAAAAACAGAGATGTTCTTGCGGCTGTATGAAGGCAAACTGCGTTATATGCGCAAGCATTACGGCCGTTTTCAGGCTACCCTCTACAAGCTCGTTTTATTGGTGGCTTCCCTGGCGCGGGTTTTGCTGGCGCCCATTGCCTGGCTGGAGCGCCCGCCGCGGCGTGATGATCACCTGGCGCTGGTGGGCAGGTACTGGAAGCTGGTGCGGGCCTTGCCGGGTTTTTGAGCATTGGGTAAACCGCGAAAAGTTTTCAGATGTAAAAAGAGGCGTTTTCTTGCGGTTTACTCGAGTAATCGGCCGCGATTCGCTCGCTCTTTTTCCAAAAACTTTTTGCCGATTACCTGGTGGCGACGAGGATATGAAGATACCAACTATCCCAGAAATTTTAAAGGTGACATCATGCGTATTCTATATCTTTCACAACTGGTGCCCTACCCGGCAGACGCCGGCCCTAAGGTCCGCATTTATAACGTGTTACGGCACCTGGCTCGTGCCGGGCACCAGGTGACACTGGTTGCCTTTCAGCGCCCAGATGACACGCCGGAGCAGGTTGACCATTTGCGCCAGTTTTGCCATGATGTGCACCTGGTGTTGATGCGCCGTTCACGTCTGAAGGATGCCTGGTATTTGGGCATGAGCTTTTTGCAGCGACGGCCGTTTCTTATTGCCCGTGATACCGTTGCCGAAATGCACCAACTGGTAAAAACGCTGGTCACCCAAAATGAATTTGAGGCGGTACACGCCGACCAGTTGTGGATGGCTCAATATGCGCTGACAGCCAAACAGGCTGCCCCCGGGCTGACGACCGTGTTAGACCAGCACAACGCCACGTATCTTATTCCGCAGCGGCTGGCTGAAAGCTCCCGCAACCCGCTTCTGAAGCTTATCTTAAAACGAGAGTCACACCATATGGCCCACTATGAAGTGGCTATGTGCCACCAGTTTGACCGGGTAGTGTGGGTAACGGCCGAAGACAAAACGGCCGTGTCTAAAGTGGCCGGGGAAGTGGTAGACGTAGTTGCCGATACGGTGATCCCCATTTGTGTGGACCCCGAAACAAAACCCGTGGTGCCTCGGCTCAAAACGGCATCACGGGTTACATTTTTAGGTGGTTTGCACTGGCCGCCAAATGCCGAAGGCATCCTATGGTTTGCGGCCGAGGTATGGCCCGCCGTGCAGCGGGCTGTGCCTGAAGCCGTCCTGACGATCATTGGCAAGGAGCCGCCCGCAGAGCTGACGCTCCTGGGGTTGCAAAACCTGGATGTGATTGGGTATGTGGATGATGTGACGCCCTATTTGCGGGAGACGGCCGTGTACATTGTGCCCCTGCATGCCGGGGGTGGTATGCGTGTCAAAATTGTGGATGGCTGGTCGTGGGGGCTGCCCATCATCAGCACCACCATTGGCGCCGAAGGCATCGGCTACAGCGATGGGCAGGATATTCTTATTGCTGACACGCCTGAGGCCTTTGCCCAGGCCACCATCCACCTGCTGCAGCACCCCGAGGCAGCGCAGCAGTTGGGGCAAAACGGCCGGGCCACCCTGGAAGCACACTACGATTGGCGCACTGTCTACCAGATGTGGAATGACATTTATAAAGAAAAGGATAATGCATGAAAGTATTAATCGTGGTCGGCACCCGCCCAGAGGCGATTAAGATGGCGCCCATTGTGCACCAGTTGCAGGCGTTTCCGCAGGATGTGGAAACGATCGTATGTGCCACCGGGCAGCATCGTGAGATGTTAGACCAGGTGTTGGAACTGTTTGCCATTCAACCAGATATTGACCTGAACCTGATGCAGCAAAACCAGACCCCCAACCAGGTGGCGGCCCGTGTCTTGCTGGCGCTGGACCCACTGCTGGCAGAAATACAGCCAGACTGGCTGCTGGCGCAGGGTGACACAACCACAGTCATGGCTGCTTCTATTGCCGCCCATCACCGCCGTGTACGTGTGGGGCACGTCGAAGCCGGCCTGCGTACATATGATCGTGCCAACCCATTTCCGGAAGAGATGAACCGGGTGGTGGCTGACCACATCAGTGACCTGCACTTTGCGCCGACGGCGGGCGCTGGCGCCAATTTGCAGGCCGAAGGCATTGCTGCCCAAAGCATTCACGTCACGGGCAATACCGTGATCGATGCGTTATTATGGGTGGCGGCCCAGCCACTTTCGGCGGCGGCGCGGGCAGCGCTGGGCCAGCATGGCCTGGATGACTTTGTGCGGGGCCAGGAAAGACGGGTGATATTGGTGACGGCACACCGACGAGAGAACCACGGCCGTCCCATCCAGCACATTTGCCAGGCGTTACGCACGCTGGCCCAAACCTGGCCAGACCTGCATATTGTGTACCCGGTGCATCGCAACCCAAACATCTGGAACCCGGTGCATGAGTTGTTGGCCGATGTGCCGGGCATTACCTTGCTGCCCCCTGTGGACTATGCCTCGTTGACGCACCTGATGCAACACAGCCGCCTGGTTTTAACAGATTCGGGCGGCATTCAGGAAGAAGCCCCCAGCCTGGGCGTGCCAGTATTGGTGCTGCGGGAAACGACAGAGCGGCCGGAAGCCGTCGATGCGGGGGCGGCCATGTTGGTGGGCACAACGCCAGAGGCCATTGTGATGCAGGCCAATCATTTGTTAAGTGACGCTGTGGCCTATGAGGCTATGGCCCAGGCCATGAACCCATATGGCGACGGCCAGGCGGCGGCGCGTATTGCCGATGTGCTGCGAACTGGGCAGTGTACCGCCTTTAATGGCCAATAAGGGAGATGATGTTAAAAACAAGAGTGAAGCCAAAACAAATCTTGGGGATCATTTTGGTGGTTTCCGTTTTATTACGCCTGGCGGCGGCGCTTTATCTGGGGAACGAGGTGGTGATTTTGCCGGGCACCAATGACCAGTTGTCATACCATAACCTGGCCCTACGTTGGCTGGGTGGGCATGGTTTTACCTTTGGTGAACCGTGGTGGCCGCTGACGCGGGCCAATGAACCAACGGCGCATTGGAGCTTTTTATACACGTTATATCTGGCGCTGATGTACCAGCTGTTCGGGCCAAACCCACTGGTGGCGCGCCTGGTTCAGGTGGTAGCAGTGGGTATGTTACAACCTTATCTGGGTTATTTGATCGGACGCCGCTTGTTTGGTGAATGGGCGGGCCTGGCCGCAGCGGCGTTAACGGCCGTCTACTTCTACTTTATTTATTACGGCGCTACCCTGATGACGGAGCCATTTTATATTACGGCCATTCTGGCTTCCCTATACGTGACCATCCTCATGGCCGGGTCTGAGGATAAGCACCAGATGAAATGGGCATTGGTATTGGGTGTACTGCTGGGCATCACGGTGCTCTTGCGCCAATTGTACCTGCTGTTTGTGCCTTTCCAGTTGTTATGGCTTTTGGCGGCGCGGTCCAAGGGGTACGGCCGTGTGCCGTTGGCAGAAACCATTGTGGCCGGTTTGCTGCTGGTGGCCATGATGCTGCCGTTTACCTATTACAATTACACCCGTTTTAACCGCTTTGTGCTGCTCAATACCAACGCCGGCTATGCTTTTTACGTGGGCAACCATCCGGTGTATGGCACCCGTTTTGTGCCCATTCTGGAAGATTATACCGGGCTGATCCCCGCAGACTTAAATATGGCCGAATTGGATGAGGCCGCCCTGGATCAGGAATTCTTAAAGCGGGGCATCCAATTTGTGGTGGATGATCCGGTACGGTACGTGCTGCTGTCTATCAGCCGCGTGCCGGCCTACTTTACGTTCTGGCCTACGGCCGAATCAGGCCGGGTGAGCAACCTGGCGCGGGTAGGAAGCATTGGGCTGATGCTGCCTTTTATGGTGTATGGTATTGTTTTGGCGCTGCGTCGTCTGGGGGGGTATGGCCTCTGGCCACAGCCTGTTTTTCTGTTGCTGTTGTTCTGCCTGGTGTATACGGCCGTACATCTGCTGACCTGGGCGCTCATTCGTTACCGGCTGCCGGTGGATGCCGTCCTGCTCATCTTCGCCGGTGTGGGCGTGGTTGACCTTTTGCGGCGATTTGCCCCCCGCCTGTTACCAGAAGCAGAGATCAGCCCGGCCCGCTGACTTTGGATCATGGACATTGGCTCATGCGCATTCTTTTTGTAGTTCCCTATGTGCCCAACCAGATTCGGGTACGGCCGTATAACCTCATACGTTACCTGGGCAAACGTGGCCACAACGTGACAGTGCTGACGCTGCAAAGCAGCCCGGCCGAAGCAGAAGATGTGGCCCGCCTGAGGCAAGCGTGTGCCCAGGTGATTGTTTTTGATTTGCCCAAATGGCGCTCTCTCTGGAATTGCCTGGCGGCACTGCCCTCATCACAGCCCTTACAATCTGTGTTTTGTTGGCAGCCGGCATTAGCACGGGAATTGGCGGGGTTGGTGGCCGGGCAAAAGGGCGCAGCGCCCTTTGACGTGATCCACGTTGAGCATTTGCGGGGTGTGAAGTATGCACAGCGCCTGCGGCAGCTGGGCACGGCCGTACCTGTGGTCTGGGACAGTGTGGATTGCATCAGCTTTTTATTTGCCCAGGCCATGGCACAGAGCAAGAGCCGCTTTGGCCGGCTTATCACCCGGCTGGACCTGAACCGTACGCGCCGGTTTGAAGGCCAGATGGTCAATGCGTTTAACCAGGTGTTGGTGACCTCACCCGCTGACCGGGAGGCATTCTTGAGGTTACGGCCGTCGGGCGCGCCCGAACCGCCCATTTCTGTGCTGCCCAATGGGGTTGACCTGCATACCTTCAAGCCAGACAGCACCATACCACGTGACCCGGCCACCATCGTCGTAAGCGGCAAAATGAGTTACCATGCCAATGTGACGATGGTATTGCATCTGGCCGAGCATATCATGCCGCGGGTGTGGACACAGCAGGCAGATGCCCATTTAATGATCGTAGGCAAAGATCCAGCCCCAGCGCTGCAAAAACTGGCTGACCATCCCCACATTACCGTCACGGGCACAGTGCCGGCCATTGAGCCTTATTTACAGCGGGCAACGCTGGCGGTGGCGCCCATCCCCTATGGCGCCGGCATTCAAAACAAAGTGTTAGAAGCCATGGCCTGCGCTACGCCGGTGGTGGTTTCCCCCCAGGCGGCTAAAGCATTGACGGCCGTGCCCCAACAAGACTTCTTATTAGCGGAAGAGCCGGCCGCCTTTGCCCATCAGATCTTGGCCTTGTTGGCTGATCCTGACTACCAGCGTGCCATAGGTGAAAAAGGGTATGCCTTTGTGAAAATGACTCATGACTGGCAGCAAATTGCCGCCCAACTGGAAACCATCTATCAATCTCACATCCGTAACACCTGATTTAACCCCACTTTACCCCGCCATTGTAAACCTGCATATAGCCGTTCTTGTAAGTTTATTCTTAATATTCTGGTACTACAGTGCTATCAGTTATTTCAGCACTTTAAGGGTTATTGCCGGGTGGTGAAAGTGCAAACATTTTTAATCTTAGTATGGTCTTTTGCGCGCTTTTGCTTAAGCAAACCCCAGTTGTAAGTGTGTTGTTGCTTCTAAAATTTTGGGGTTTAGGTAAACCGCACAAAGTTTTTGCAAATCTATCGCCGTAGTTTTTGCGGGTTCCTCGAGGAATCGGCAACGCCTAAAGCGAGTTTAATTTTGAATGATTGTTGCCGATTACCTAGCATATCCTTTGGAGGTGTGAGCGTTGCATTCATCAGTCAAATCCATTGAAAAGGCAGCAGGAACACCGTTCAACCCGTTTGAACAGGTCTCTAGCGTTTTTCAACAAAATCAGTGGCGATTCCTAACCGCCAGCCTGGTCGTCAATGATTTTTTCATGGTTGGCCTGGCATTTTTAGTCGCTTATTTTTTTCGCTTCTTTTCAGATTTTCCCCTCTTTCAATTAGATATTTCCCCCGTTCACGAGTTTTATCGGAATGTCAGCCTGTTGTTAAACCCCCTGTGGGCGGCTGTTTTTTGGGGGTTTGGCCTGTACAACCGGCGCAACCTATTGGGCGGCACGCAAGAGTATTCCCTGGTTTTTAAAGCCACCAGCCTGGGCATCATGATCGTCATTGTCATCAGCTTCTTAAGAATAGATTTTGTCCTGGCGCGGGGATGGTTATTAATCGCCTGGTTATTTGCTTTTCTTTTTGTCGGCAGCGGCCGTTTTTGGATTCGCCGCATGGTATACATGCTGCGCAAACGCGGCTACTATCTCTCACCAGCGTTGATCGTCGGTGCTAATGAAGAAGGCAAGCTGCTGGGCGAACAATTGATCGGCTGGCAAACCTCGGGTTTACATATTCTGGGGTATATCGATGACCATATGAAGCCGGGTACGGCCGTGTACAAGCAGTTGCAGTGCCTGGGGCAGACTACCCAATTAGATCACTTTATTAGTAAATTTGGGGTGGCTGAGTTAGTGATCGCCACCAGTTCTATGACCCGTAATGAAATGCTGAGCATTTTTAAACGATACGGTCTGGTTGATGGCTTGAACTTGCGTCTATCCTCAGGACTGTTTGAAATTATTACGACAGGCTTAGAGGTGAAAGAAATGGCCTGTACCCCACTGGTGCGGGTGCAAAAAGTGCGGCTCACGGGTATCGATAGTGTGCTTAAGTTGATGTTGGATTATGTCATTACATTATCTGGCATGCTTGTGGTGGCACCCATGATGTTCTTGATGGCCCTGATCATCAAGTTAGATTCACCCGGGCCGGCCATTTATCGGCGGCGTGTCATGGGGATCAACGGCCGTCAATTTGATGCCTATAAATTCCGCACCATGCATGTCAACGGCGATGAGATCCTGGCACAATACCCAGACCTGCAAAAAGAGCTGGCCGAAAATCACAAACTTAAAGAGGATCCCCGCATCACGCGCGCTGGCCATATCTTGCGTAAAACCAGCCTGGATGAATTGCCTCAGCTTATCAATGTGCTGAAACGAGATATGTCTTTGGTTGGTCCCCGGATGATCTCTCCGGCAGAAATGGAGAAATACAATGACTGGGGGTTAAATTTGCTAACCGTGCTGCCGGGTATCACTGGCCTGTGGCAGGTGAGCGGCCGCTCAGACATTTCCTATGATGAGCGGGTCCGGTTGGACATGTACTATATTCGTAACTGGACCATCTGGTTAGATATTCAACTTCTTTTGCAAACTATCCCGGCCATTCTAAAAGGTCAGGGAGCCTATTAAAAACCCCCTATACCAGCTGAGGCGCTCGGCTGGCAAAAAGAGCAAACATGATCATCGTCCAAACGCCTTTACGTGTGAGTTTGTTTGGCGGCGGGACAGATTTCCCTTCATATTACCAGACGGAAGGGGGGTGTGTCTTGAGTACCGCCATCGATAAATATATTTTTGTGACCATTAAAGAACGTTTTGACCGCAAGTTACGGGTTGGTTACACCAAAACCGAAATGGTTGATTGTGTAGATGAAGTACACCATGAATTGATTCGGGAAGCCCTGCGCAAAACGGGCATTACGGCTGGTGTGGAGATCACCACCATGGGAGACATCCCTTCAGAAGGTTCTGGCCTGGGTTCCTCGGCTACGGTGACGGTGGGTGCACTTCATGCCATGTATAGCATGTTGGGTGAGCTAATTGAGGCAGAGCGATTGGCCCGTGAGGCTTGCGAGATTGAGATTGATACTCTAGGCAAACCCAGCGGTGTTCAGGATCAATTTATTGCCGCTTATGGCGGCTTTCGTTTCATGGAGTTTACAACGTCTGGCGTGGTGGAAACGCAGCGTATCCCACTGTCTGTGGACCTTCGGAAAAAGTTAAACGAGAATACAATGCTCTTTTTCACTGGAGTGACACGCCGCTCTGACACCGTGCTCACCGAGCAAAAACAAAACATCCATGATAAGCTTTCCATTTTGAAAGAGATGAAGCACATCACTTACATGGCTCGTGAAGAGATGATGAGTGGAAACATTGACGCCATTGGTGAACTACTTCATGAAAGCTGGATGTTAAAACGGCAACTGGCCAGCCAGATAAGCAATAATATGCTGGATGAAATCTATTGCGTGGCGCGCAAAGCCGGCGCTATTGGCGGCAAAATATCGGGTGCCGGTGGTGGTGGTTTTTTGCTTTTATACTGCCCACATGAATATCAGGACGCAGTACGTGCTTCATTGGTCGGTTTGCAGGAACTGCCCTTTAAGTTGGAACCAGATGGCTCTAAAGTGATTTTTAATTACATACGCTCGTAAACTCAGGAGAAATGCCCGTGAAGCAGCAGATTCACCAATATATTGTTGACCTGAAAGACACCCTGGATTTATTGCCACTAGAGCGGATCGACAAAGCGATCCATATCTTGCATGAGGCCCGTTTACACGGCCGTCAGGTATTTATCATGGGCAATGGTGGCAGTGCCTCAACGGCTTCCCACTTCGTGTGCGACCTGGGTAAAAATACCCGCCACGCTAGTTGGCCCCCTTTTAAAGTGATTGGCCTGGCAGATAACATGGCTTCTTTTTCGGCCTATGCCAATGATGAAGGGTATGCTTCGGTGTTTGCCCAGCAGCTGGCCCCCTTTGTACAGCCCGATGATGTGGTCATTGGCATTTCTACCAGTGGCAATTCCCCCAATGTGCTGGCCGCTATAGAGCTGGCCAATGAAGCTGGGGCGCTGACCATCGGTTTTACTGGTTTTGAAGGTGGGCAATTAAGCCCTATGGTTGATCTGGATTTGCACGTACCCAGCCAATGCATTGAACAGGTAGAAGATATTCATCTGATGCTGGAACATTTAATTGTGTCGGTGCTGCGTCAGCTGACGCAGCACCAGGACATGAACGAGCCGGTCATGCAGACGGCAGGCGTTTAAGCTATAATGGAGTAAGCTTACCTGATCACAGTTGAGAAACCCATTACAGGTTCACAGCCGCTTCACCAACCAGACATCCACAACATGGTAACCAGCATGGGCCCGGCAGGTAAAATACAACATCTCTAAATCGGATAATTGTTATGGAATTAGAAAGGCTTTTTGCCGTACTGCGAAAATGGTGGTGGTTTATGCTGTTGGCGACGCTGGTTGCCGGTGTCTCTAGCTTCCTGGCTGTCAGCCGCCAACCAACCATTTACCAGGCCAGAGCCGTGCTGATTGTGGGCAATGTCCTTAACAGCCCTAACCCTACTGGCTCCCAAATTTCGCTGCCAGAACAACTGGCTGCCCTCTATACCCCCATTGCTGAAACGCAAACAGTAAGAGATCAGACCAAAGAAGCATTGGGGTTAAAATCTTTGCCCAACTATGTAGCCCGTTCAGTGCCCAATACGCCTTTTATTGAAATTGTTGTCACCGATACCAATCCAGACCGGGCAAAAGCCGTGGCCAACGAATTGGCAAACCAATTGGTTTTGCAAAGCCCGGCTGCACCAGACCCTAAAGATGTAGAACGTGACCAATTCATCAACCGGCAACTGGTAGATCTGCAGGTTTCTATTGAAGAAACAGAAGCAGAGATACTGGCTAAAGAAGATGAGTTACAAAAGGTGACCAGTGCCCGAGATATAGCCACACTGGAAGCTGAAATTGAAGGCCTGCGCAGCAAACTGCGCAGTACCCGTTCCATCTATGGCGATTATGCCGATCTGATAGGCAGCGGCGCTGTCAACAGCATATCCCCCTTTAGTTCGGCGGATTTTGCTGCCCCCATTGGCCCCAACAGCATGATGACAATTGTGACCGTGGCCGCTATTGGGTTTGTACTGGCTTTTGGCGCTGCTTATCTGCTGGAATACCTGGACGATACCGTTAAAAAACCAGAAGACCTTAAGTGGGCAACCTCTATGCATGCCCTGCCGGGTATCGGTCGCTTTGAAAATGAGAATGACGAACAAAGCGGCCTTATTACGTTAACAGAGCCTCGTTCACCTACGTCAGAATCTTACCGCGCCTTGCGGACAAATATTAAAGCGGCCGTACAAGACCTGCACGGCACCTTGCTGATAACCAGCGCCAGGCCAGGCGAAGGCAAAAGTGTCACTTCAGCTAACCTGGCTATTGCCATGGCGCAACAAGGCCACAATGTTTTGTTGATTGATGCCGATTTGCGCCGGCCCATGCAGCACCATATGTTTGAGCTGCGGCGTGAGCCCGGTCTGGCAGATTTGTTACATGAGTTGAATGTCAATGATCATGTTAAAGACATAGAAGGTTTGCTAAAAGGTGTGTTGCAGCGAACGCCAGAGCGTCGGTTGGTGGTCTTGACCTGTGGATCGGTGAAGCAGGCCGCCTTTGAGCTGTTGAGTTCTGAAATCATGCACAAGATTTTGGAATCATTGTCCCACCGGTTTGACTTTGTGATTCTAGACAGCCCGCCGGTGTTGGCCGTCTCTGACGCGGTGGCCCTGAGTACACAGGTAGACTATGTTGTTGTGGTGGCGGAAGCCAGCCGCATTCGTCGTAAAGAGTTACGCGAAGTAGAACTTCGTCTTCAAGAGGCCAATGCAAACATTGTGGGGGTAGCCTTAAACCGGGTAAAAGCAGAGAATACGGGCTTTTATTACACGTATTATCGGGAATATACAGAACAGGATACCGCGCCAAAAAAAGACGGCCGTCGCAAAAAAGCCAAATCAACCCCCATAGACAACAAACAGAAAGATAACGAAGAGTGGCAGGGCGAGCCGCTGGCGCAGCCTGAGAACCTTACCTGACAAGATCAAAAAAGCCCCATTTTAAACATGGGGCTTTTAATCACGTAACGAGCCGTGTTACTTTAAGAGGATGTAGCTACATCTGCCTGATAATCACGCGCTGCATTTGTTTCTGCACGATTTTCAGCAAGAGGAACTTCAGACCACTCTTCCCGCTGACTCATGCGTGCTGACAAAACACATACAGAAAGTATCACTATGGCGGATGCTATGAAATAGGCAGCAAATACAGCTAAAAAAATCATCTTAAAGAACCTTCCTCAAATCCCCATAAGTTTCTTACTATCATACTGCACAAAAATTTGTTGGCAACATTGTACAAAGACACCCTTTGAATTGCATTAGTACGTTAGGGCCATATGTCTTAAGCGTAATTGCAACCTGTCTTTATTACAGTGAATCAGATGTGGCAGTAAACCTCATGCCATTCGGGTTGGTAGTACCTCAGGGCCTTTTGTACCCATAACAAAGGAGAATATGTTTTCATGCACGAGCGTAATGGATTTCTGATCGTCGGTCGATGGACAGGTGTGTTCGTTTTACTGACGATTCTCTTGGCAACGGTAGCTATAAACCCGGCGCGTACAGACGATGCTGGCTTTGCGTTGACATTTAACGGAACAACAAACCACGTGGTTCTGGGTGATACAGGCGACATTATGCAGGGCAATGGCTGGGTAAACGCCATGTCTATCTCAGTCTGGATCAGGCCAGAAGGAACCACCAGCCCGGCGACCCACCCATCTTCTGGTCAGCTAATCATCGGTAATGACCGGCCCCGCCTCTTTGGTATTTCCCGGGCGACATACAATGGGCAAGATCGCATCTGGATATGGAATGCCGATACAAACAGCCCGGTGGATGTGGTTGGTATTGAGTTTACGCCTGGTGAATGGGTACAAATTGCTCTGGTACATGCGAACGGCATGTTGACTGCTTACAAGAATGGTGAGCTGGTTGGTTCTGTACCGAGCGGAGATACTATGCTGCCGGGGGGAACGGGGGACGGTATCCTCTATATTGGTGGCAGCGGCCGCAGCAGCACCGCTTCCTATTTTCATGGCGACATTGATGAAGTTCGTCTATGGAATGTGGGCTTGACTCAGAGCACCCTTCAAGCCTGGACATATCAGGCAGTTACCAATACACATCCTAACTGGCTAAACCTGGCCGCTTATTACCAGATGTCCGATGGTGTGGGCACTGTGCTGACGGATGACAGCGCAAACAATAACAGTGGTAGCCTGGCTGGTAGCATGAATGATTCGAGCTGGGTAACCTCTGGTGCTTTTTTGCTGCCGGGCACCCCTACACCCACGGCCGTTAGCCCTACTGTGACCCCTACCTCTACCCCTGCCCTGCCCACCGCTACACCTACCGAAACACCGGTTTTGCCTACTGCCACCGCCACCCATACGCCGGCGCCGGGTACGATGACGCCTACGGCTACCAACACGGCCGTGCTCCCCACCCCTCCTTCCGGCATAGATTATGCGCTTTCCTTTGACGGCAGCAATGATTACGTGCGGCTGGCTGAGACTTCAAGCATCATGGCTCCTAGTTGGCAAAGTACCAAGACGGTTAGCCTGTGGGTCAAGCCATTGGGGGTAGCCACTTGTAATTTTCAAGACCCGGCCCACTGTGATGTTATCATTAGCGACCGTCCCCGGTGGTGGGGCATTTCTCGTGGTACGTTAAATGGTAATGACCGCCTCTGGCTGTGGAATTACGATGGCAGCTTTGACATGGTGGGCATCGACTATACCGTGGGCGAATGGACACACATTGCCATGGTACATAACAACGGCACCATGCTGGCTTACAAAAATGGCATTCTGGTTGGCAGCACACCCAGCGGGGCGACAATGCAGCCCAGCACCGGGGCTTATCCGGTGCTGCATCTGGGCGGCGTCATTAACAATGTGAATGCCAACTGGACGTTTACCGGTCACATAGATGAAGTCCGCCTCTGGAATACAGCCCGGTCTCAGGCAGAGATTTTGCAAGATATGACCCAGCCTTTAACGGGTACAGAAACGGGCCTGGCCGCCTATTACCAAATGTCTAACGGCTCTGGCACTTCCCTGGCAGACGACAGCGGGCATGGCTGGACGGGAACATTGCACGATGGTGGGCAAGGCGTGCCGCCAGATGGCCAGCCGCCGCAGTGGGTGTCCCCAGGGGCTTTGGGTGGCCCACCCGCTCCTACCATGACGCCCACGAACACGGCCGTTCCCCCCACGCCGACCCAAACCGCCACCCCCGCACCGCCGACGGCCACCCCCACCGCTTCCGCCACGCCGGGGACGCCGACGGCTACCTCCACCAGCACCCCAGTTATCCCGACACCCACCAATACGGCCGTGCCGCCTACACCCACCCCTGGCGCCGGCAGCAGTTATGCCCTGCACTTTAACGGCATCGCCAACTATATGCGCCTGGGCACAACCAGCCAGGTGATGGGCAGCGGCAATTGGGTGAATGAAAAAACGATCACTGTTTGGGTGAAGCCCGCTCCCGGCGCCAGCCCGGCAACCCAACCTTCTAACGGCGCTTTGCTCGTAGGCAATGACCGGCCGCGTGCCTTTGGCATTACCCGGGCCACCTTTAACGGGGCTGACCGCATTTGGGTGTGGAATGGTGATAGCGACGGTGCAGACTTTGTAGGCATTGACTTTACACCAGGCCAATGGGTGCACATTGCCCTGGTGCACTCCGGGGGCACACTTTACGCTTATAAGAATGGACAATTAATAGGCGGTGTGCCCAGCGGCGCCACGTATGCCCCAGGCAGTATGGGCACCCTGTACGCGGCGGGCACCGGCCGCGGCCAATACCTGGCCGGCGAACTGGATGAAATTCGTATCTGGGAGGGTGCGCTGGACGCTTCCTCCATACAAACATGGATGAACCAGGTAGTAACGGCGGCCCATCCCCAATGGGCAAACCTGCGGGCCTATTACCAGATGAATGAAGGAACGGGTACAGCGGTTGATGACAGCAGTAATCATGACCACAATGCTACCCTTAACGGGGGCATGAATGGGTCAAACTGGGTCACACCTGGCCCGTGGTAGTCTTAAAAATGTAAGCTTTATTGCCTGACATTGCAGCCTGGCCGCATATTGCATGTGGCCAGGCTATTTGTTATCTTAGTATCTGTTGGGGGGTGATACGGCCATGCCCCCAAAATGTATTGGAGAACTTATCAACATGACCACGCCACGTCGCTTTTGTTATCCCCTCCTTTTACTCAGTATTGGCTCAGCTTTCATGCTTGCACTCTTTCTGGCGAACACCCTTTCTGCAGCGCCTAATGGAGACTATGCCCTGAAATTTGATGGCACCAGTGATTTTGTTGAGTTAGGCTCCGCCAGCGACATCATTGGGGCAAGTTGGCAATCCGCCAAAACCATTAGCCTGTGGGTCAGGCCAATGGGAACCGGCCCCGTTGGAGAGGCTGTTTCAGGTGACATGATCTTTGGGGATTTTCCCCGATGGTTTGGTATTTATCAGGCAACTTCAGGGGGGCAGGATAGAATTTGGATAATCAATTATGACAATAATGCCGATGGTGATGGGGTTGATCAAATTGGAATACCTTATACGCAGGGTGAGTGGGTACATATTGCGTTTGTTCAAGGTGGGGGAATATTATACGCTTACAAAAACGGTGTGTTGGTTGGAAGTACAGGTACCGGGCCAACTGCAAATGGGCACCCAGGGGCAATAGGTGGTATTAAGCTGCGTATTGGTGGCGCTGTTGGCTCCTCCTGGAATGTGTTGTCTGACGAGCAAATAGATGAAGTACAGATATGGGACGTACCCCGTTCGGCCCAAGAAATCCGGCGAGATATGTTCCGCATCTTATCAGGGACAGAGCCGGGATTGCGCGCTTACTATCGGATGTCTAATGGGTCTGGTACGCTCTTGACGGATGATAGCGCCAATAGCTTTGATGGCACTTTGCGGGATGGCGGCGCAAGTGTCCCCGCTGATGGGGACACGGCCGTATGGGCCGCTTCCGGTGCCCTGACCGGGCCGCGCAATGCGCTGGACTTTGATGGCGTGAATGATTACGTGAACATTGGCAGTAATGCGGCCACGGTCATTGGTGGTACGTGGGCCGATACCAAGTCTGTAGACGTATGGCTGCAGCCGGGGGCCGCCGGGGACGTAACCACAACGGCTGCTCAGGGAGACTGGATTGTGGGCGGCGCAAATTGGGGTGTTTCCCAGGCCTCCATTGGTGGCCTGGACCGGCTATGGGTGTGGAACAATGACGGCAGTGAAGACCGTATTGGCCTGTTGTATACCCCCGGCACCTGGACACACGTGGCGTTGGTACACAGTGGGGGCACCCTGACGGTGTATCAGGATGGCCAGGCAGTGGGCAGCACCGCCAGCGGTAGTACGGTCAGTGATGATACATTGACCATCGGTGGTCGTACTGCCGGGCAATATTTCCAGGGGCAGATTGACGACCTGCGCATCTGGAATGATGCCCGCTCATTATTGGAAGTTCAGGACAACGCCTATCAGACGGCAGCGTCTGACGAGGCTGGGCTGGCGGCGTATTATCGTTTTGACCAGGCCAATGAGGCCGGGCAGACGGAAGTGGTAGATTCAACCAGCAACGGCCGTCATGGCACCATGACCAATATGGATCCTAATGCCGACTGGATGCTCTCGACGGCGTTTAATACCTGGATTGGTGGTGACAGCCAGGTGTGGGGCAGCGGCGGCAACTGGAGCCGCTACACCGCCACCACCACCCGGTTGGGCATTATGCAGTACCCCAATAGCTATTCAGCGACGGTGACCACGCCGACTACCATCATAGATGCTCGTCTGGTAACGGACGCAAATCTGGTTGTTTCCGATGTGTTGACAGTGACCACCGCACTGGTTGGCCCCGGCCAGGTGACCGTGAACAATACGTTGGTAAACTTGGGTAACATGGAGGTAACTACTGTTACGGTGGCTTCTGGGGCACTTTTAAATGTTGGTAACGGTGGTGCGTTGACCGTTACCGGGTCATTGCAAAACAATGGCACGCTGCGGCAAACGCAGCCTGTAGCTGGCAGCGACGTTGTCAGCTTCGTCAATGCAGGAGGGTATGGTGGCCTGACAATGAAGGCCGGTGGACAGAATTTGGGCAATACCGTGGTGACCATTCGTGGCCACCAGAACTGCACTTCTGTGCCCAATGAAACGGTACGGCGCTGTTTTGATATTACCCCGGAATTTATGCCGGCGGTGGGCATCACAATGACCTTTGCCTTTGACGATAGTGAGATTCCCGGTGGGATGTCATGCGAGACCCTGAGCCTCTATCATTGGAATGGTAGTGGGTGGGATGGCATCATTCCCACAGTGCGTGACTGTACCCAGTCCCTTAATGTGGTGACCGTAGAAAATGTCACCAGTTTTTCGCCCTTTGTCTTGCGTTCACCAGATTCACCCACGGCCGTGACCCTGCAATCTTTCTCTGTGGAGCGGGGTACAAACTGGCTGGTGATCGTGCCGGTCATTGTTCTGATGGCTATGACCGGCGTGCTGCTCATCCGGCGGGCACGGGGAGTGGCCTCAGGAGTAGCCCCATAGCGTGAGGAGTGCAGAAGGTGTACGGCAGTCCGCTGATGCCCGGTTAACGTCTATGAGCCAGGCGGCCACGCCGCGCCGCCTGCTGCTGGTGATGATGGCCTTACAACTGGTTTGGCTGGCCATCATCTGGCTGACGGGAGCAGGGGGTACGGCCGTTTACAAACTGCCCCCTCTTGTTCTTTATACCCTGGCAACCGGCTTGCTGGTGGCCTTTATGCCCACCCGGCTGTCTGGCTGGTGGCAGCGGTCAGTTGATCAGCTTATCCAGCACGAAAAAGCGGCCTTGTTGCTGCTGGGTGGGGTGCTGGTGGCGGCCGGTACTGTGTATGCTTCGCAGCAGCGGCTGTGGCCCTTTGACGAAGAAGCCAGCTATGAAGCGGCCGTGACCGTGGCCCGGCATGGTATTCCCGGTTTGCTGGCAAATTACCGTAACTGGGGCTGGCTGGCCACCCAACACCCGCCGCTGGCCCCTATTATTTACGGGCAATTTTTGCGCTTTTTTGGTGAAACCCTGCTGGTGGCCCGGCTCGTTTCTCTGTTATTTTCTCTGGCAACTGGCCTACTCACTTATCTTATGGGCACTGCCTTGTATGACAAGAAGACGGGTGTTGTGGCGGCCTGGTTTCTGTTTACATTTCCCCTGGTCACGCGGCTCGGCACGACAGCTATGGTGGAACCCATGCTGGCGTTTTTTTTCACCCTCACCCTCTACCTGACGTTGTTGTGGCTGCGCCGCGGCTCGTGGCCCTATTTGCTAGGGGTAGGGCTGGCCTGCGGCCTGGGCCTGATCACCAAGTACACGATGGTGTTTGTTGGCCCCATTGTGTTGGGTTTTATTTTATGGAAAGGAACGCGCCGCCAGATTGGGCAGTCGGTGGCTGTACTGGCGCTGGCGGCCGTGCTGTTTGGCGTCGTCTGGGTATTGACGGCCAGCCGCATCAACGTGTTGCAGAAGCAGTGGCAGACGTTAGGCCATTATGCTGGGCTGGTGTTAACCAACAGTTACGGCCGTGCCCTGCTTTTTGAAACCATCACCAACCGCCTGCCTTCAGCTCTGGGCGTTTACAATACGCCGTTGATCATGCTGGGCAGTTGGCTGCTGCTGTGGCGGCGCCGCCAGGCCGATTGGTTGATTCTGCTCTGGCTGACGGCCGTGTGGCTGCCTCTCTTTCTCACGCTGCCTGACCATCGCTACTTTATGTCTAGCTTTCCGGCGGTGGCCATTCTGGTAGCCGCCAGCTTCCAGGTGGTGCCTGAAGCGCTGGATCGGGCGCTGCTGCTGGCCCTGCTCTACAGCGCTGGCGCGCTCTATCTTTTTGTAGACTGGTCTCGCGCTGCCCAGCTCTTTATCAATTAGGGCCCTTGAGGATTGGCAGCCTCCCGTACCTTTGGTATCATGCTCTTTCTTGCATCTTATGTTGTCCCCACAAAACAGGAAGGTAATGATGAATTCTGCAAGTATACAAACGAAACGATGGCGTCATCTGGGCTCTATTATCTTGGTTAGCGCGTTGGTTGCTGGTGTTTTTCTCTTTGTGCTGTGGTCGAATGCCTCTGCTGGTTTTCGCGTCGGCGGGGCAGGCAATTGTGGTAATTTTGCCACCGCTATCCAATTGGCACAAGACGGAGATGTCATTGCCCAAATGGTGCCGGCAAGAAGTTCTGGCAGCCCGGTGATTACTAAGAATCTGCGCCTTAGTGGGGGCTGGCTGCCCAGCGAAAATTGTCTGGAAAACAACCAATACTTCACGGAGACCACCGATTACCTGGCCTATGGTTTCCAGTACGCGGCACCTTTTACCCGATCTGAACTTTTTCCGTCCGGCGATTCTGTGTTGATCCTGGAAGATCCCAACGCACCTGGCTTCCCCAATCTGGACAAGTTGACCATCGAACATTTCGTGTTGAGCGGCGCATTTGGCAACGATGGTGGAGGCATCAACGGTGTCATTAGCGGCAGCGCGGAACTGCTGCTGGACAATGTGTGGCTGCGGGATAATCAGGTGTTAGGGGATGGTGGTGGCCTGAAGTTAACGGTTGGCGGCGGCTCACACCTGACCATTGAAGACAGCGCTGTTCTCACAAACAGTGCCGATAATTACGGTGGTGGATTGTATGTAGACCTGCGTGAAGGTTCATACCTGACCATTGAAAACACCCTCTTTGATAATAATCAGGCGCTCTTTGGCGGTGGCATCCACATCATTGTGAACGATACCAGCCAATTGTTCATTCGCAACAGCCAATTCAGCGGCAACAAGACGCACAGCCCCAACGCCCACGGCGGCGGCGGCCAGATCATCATGCATGGCGGGCGGGTAACGTTCGATGGGGTAACGTTTGCAGATAACGAAGGGGGTAATACAGGTGGGCAAGGGGGCGGTTTGTTCATTCAGATGGACGGGGGGCAGGTTATCATCAAGAACAGTTTGTTTGTGAACAACTCAGCGG
>WYBM01000005.1 GCA_011525915.1 Ardenticatenaceae bacterium
CAGTACACCATGATGATAAAATAGTCTCGGGTCATTGGGCAGCCTCCGTAAATAGATTTAGTTGGTTCCACTCTATTCTACGTGTGTGCTGCCCAATGAAAACCCTAAAAATAGTTGCACATTAGGTTAATAATAAGAGGCCCAGGATAATCAATAGAAACCCATTCCGATGTATTTTTGTCATTGTCATTATATCTCCTTGTTCATCTATATTGTACTTGTTGTTTGCTTTACTCAACGTTACATTTCGGCAGTTGCCGACATAACAATATCTAGCCGGCTGCATATATAAATCCGGCCCAATAGAAGGGGGACAGTCCGGCGGCGATGGCCGCCGTTTGCGCCTGCTGCAGCGCCCCAATGATGTGGCCGGACGCCGGCCGCCTTCTTTCACTCTGCAGGGCCGCATAAAAGTTGGTCATTAACCGGGCGCTGTGTTGGTCTTCCACACGCCACAGCGTCAGGATCAGGCCTGAGGCGCCGGCCGCCAGCAGGCCCCGCCCCATGCCTAACAGGCCGCCGCCACGCGGCGTGCCGCGGCCGGTTTCACAACCGCTCAAAACGACCAATGGCCGCTGCCGTAAGGGCATCTCATACCACTCAGCCACCGTTAAGCGGGCATCTGCCAGAGATAACCAGGAAAACAAGGGGTTATCTGCCCGAAAAACAGCATGGGTGGCCAGATGCAGCAGCCGGCCGTGTTGAGCGGCGGCGTTCAGTGCCTGCTGGGTGGCGTCTTTTTCTAACATCAGGTGGGTTTGCCAATCCTGGGAAAGCACACCGGCAATGGCCTGTGCTTCTTGCCGCACAGAGGGCAGCCGCCCTTCTTCAGAATAAGCAAATACCCAGGCTTCTGGTGGAAGGCCTGATCCTGGCTGTGTCTCCGCCACTTCCTGGAGTAAGGCTTCAGCCGTGGTGAGATATGTGATTTTGGTTTGCTCCACCACGTAATGACGGCCGTCATACAAAGCGGCCACCGGCAGCTCTTGCCAGGCGGGGGGGATGATCAGGTAAAGCTGCTCCACCTGGTGCAAATGGGGCTGCAGCGGCTGCCACACCAACCGGTAAAGGCGGGCGAGGTGCAAACGCGCCACCCCTCCGCCGTCGTTTGTGTCTTCAGCAAAAGGGGATAACTGCTGCACAAAAAACTGCCAGGCGCGTAACTGCTGATGTAATGCCTGAAGGGGAGCCACATCCTTAAGCACGGCGTGATGTTCGGCCGTCAAGAGGAACACTTGCACCTGCCCAGATACCTCAAAAAACTGTACCAGGGCTTCTTTGGCGCCAAGGCGCGCCTGCAGCTTCCCCAGCAAAGCCTCAGGCGCTGTGTCTGCCATGCCGTTTGTCTCCGCCATATTAACACGCCCGATCCGGTCACGGCGGCGCAGCTCGGCAATCTCCGCTTCTATCTGCACCAGTTTTTCCCGTACACCGGCCGCGTCTACCCCTTTGTCTTGTTCACCCAGGTCAGACAGCTTATCATGATACCAGCGCCAGCTTTGCCTTAACGCTGCCAGCTGCTCCTGTAAAAGGGTATGGCTTTCTGTGATGGTCTCTGTATGCAGCACACGTGTCTCTACCAGGGGGGCCTGCTGCGCCAGGTTAAGATAGCCAAACAATTGCCCGGCGGTGAGCGCCTGCTGCTGCCAGCGGCAGAAAGCCTGATGCACAGCCTGGGCATAAATGGGCAGTTTGTCTTCCATAAACCCCAACTGAAAGTCATCCAGCAGCAAATCATGGCGCAGGTGTTCACAGGTTTGGATGGCCTGCTGCAGGGCGGCCCAGCTGGCCTCCCACTCTCCCGCCTGCCACCTCACTTCGGCTAAAAAATGGCAGCTAAAGATCTGCTCATCAAGCAAATGGAAAGTTTCAGTCATATGCAAGGCCTGTTCCAGGTGGCGTCTGGCCTGGCCAAGATTACCAGGTGCTGCCATTGCGGCATACCGGGCCAACAAAAGATGCATGCGCGCTGCCAGAGCCGGCTGTTTATGGCCATCAATCTGGGCCAGCACCCGCCGGGCAATACGCCGGGCTGTATTCAGGCGCCCATCCTGCCAGGCCACTTCCGCCCGCTCCGCATCTACCAGCCATAATTTATAGGCCGCGCCCTGCTGGTGCAGCAGGCGGCGGGCCTTAGCCAGGTATTTTTCTGCCGGCGGCCGCATTCCCAACCGGGCACAGCCGATCCCCTGATAAAAAAGGGCCAACACCCGTTCCCGTATCATCCTGTTCTGTTGAAAAATGGTCTCCGCTTCTCTGGCCAGGGTGATCATCTCCTGGGGCAAGTTCAGTTTGTGGTACACCGCTACGCGGTACAGGTTAACGTTGGCTACTTCAATAGGCAGGGGGATGGAAGCAAACCCTTCTAGGGCAAGCTCCAGGCGCTGCAACGCCTGTTGGTACTGCCCACGCCGATAGCTGACACGCCCCAAATTAAGATCCGCACGAGCCAGGCTGGCAGTGAGCTGAGCTTCCTCAAATTTGGCTCTGACTTCATATAACAAAGCCTCTGCCTCTATATGCCGATCCATTGTCTCTAGCAAATGGGCACGGTTCAAATCACCACTGGCGACGGCATTGGGCTTGTTAAGTTTAATAAAAACTTGGCGCGCTCGTTCATAATTGGCCAAAGCCGTCTCAAAATCGCCAATTTCCTCGTAAATCCATGCCGTCACGATATCCAGATTGGCCATATAACTTTTGACCCGTCCGTCCTGAATATTCGTGCCACTTTTACGCGCCTTCTGCGCCAGCGCCAGCGCCTGTTTATAGGCACCTAACTCGCGCAGCACAGTCACTTGATTAACCTGCAGCCCGACTACCTCCACCGTTTTCCTCGCTGAGGCATAAAATTTCTCAGCGTGCCTAAAACAATTCAGGGCCCTTTGATATTCGTTAAGTCGGATACAGACATTCCCCTGATTCCAGATGCCAAACGCCTGTGCTTCTTCAGAGCCAATCACACGGGCCACCGCCGACGACAGATCGGCTATTTGTAAACCGGTATAGGGATTGCCACGGGCAGCATCTACAGCCAGGTAACCCAGGGCTCTCATTACTTCCAGGGTTAATTGGGGCTTTAGTTCTTGCAGCAAACTGTCCAGGTGGGGGGTGTCAAGGTGGGCAGCCAGGTGTTCGGCAATCTCTTGAGGGGTCACGGTATGGGGAACGCTGAAATCTGTAACGTTGTCTCCTGTAAATCTAACACCATAGTATAAAGGCCGGGTGGCAGTTTGTCCAGATTAAAGTAGCCCAGTTCATCCAGGGGGGTTTCGCGCACGGCCGTGCCTTCTTTATGCACCACCACACGGCCGTTAAACAACCGGTGTGGATCGCTCAGTGACAGCAGCTGCCCTTCTACCGGCCACAACTTTTCCATGGCGATGGGGGCGGTTTTCACCAGGATGATTTGGAAGTCATCCACCTGGTATACGTGCCGGGTTTCACCGGTGCCGCGCAGGGCCAGGACCGGCTGCAGGGGTGGGGGCTGCAGCACGGCCGTTAACACCCGTTTCCCCATCTCTTTTAACTGCGCTACCTGGTGGGCTACTCTGGCGGACACGGCCGTGGACGGCATAGGCACGGCAAGTTCGGTTAATTCCACCTGGCAGTAGCTGCAATCACGCACATGGCGCTCTAAACGCCGGCGTTCACTGCTAGAGACCAGGCCCATGCCATAAGCCAGCAGCGTATCTACGTCCGGGCACTCTTCCCGGTAGAGGGCCTCCGTCAGACGGGCAGCAGCCTGCTGTAACGCCGCTACCTCGGCCTGGCAAAAGAGGCAGTCAGCTATGTGCTGCCTCACTTGTGGCGTTGCCTCACCGTCCACATAAGCCAGCAGGTCGCCCTCTTCCAGTTCCTTGGGGTTTATACATACCAATGTCATCAGGTTGACCGTCCTCTTTTATACAGCTTTTATATAACTCAACGAAGCTCAAGCGAGATTACCGACAAACGTTTTTAAGATAGGGTATAACGGGCTCGCTTTAAGACCCTTTCCTTCACCCGGCGTACGGTTTTGGCGTCTGTAAAATGCTCCGGGTGCTGCGAGGCAATTTCCATAGGTGTCAGACCACGTTCATAGGAAAGGTATAACACCAACTTTTCTTGCACGTCATCAACCTCTGTGGTGATCCACGCCTTTACCCGGGATAACAGTTCCTTCCTTTCCATTTTTTCCAGGTAGGTTTCACCGTCAGCATTCATAGGCACCACATCTCGTAATTTTTCCTGGATCAACTCCTGCTTGCGCTGCCGCCGCTGTTCATCCACAAAGGCGGCCAGGGAACAGCGGTTAAGGTAATTCAGTAACGCACCCACATGCTCAAACCTGGCGGCGATGGTTTCAGACTTGCCGTTAAGTGTGCGCCAAAACCTGGCCCACGTCTCCTGCCGTAAATCCTCCAGGCCGGCGGCATTCTCGGCCACTTTGGCCCGCAGCCACTTCAGAACCAGCCGGTCATACTGCACTTGAATGGCCTGCCAGGCTTTGTCATCTTTATGTACCAGGGCTCGGAGAAATAACTCAAAACAATAACCAGCCTCCTCTGCCCAGTTGCTTTGGGATTCCTGGCGACACCCTTGAATAAGAAACTCTAAACTATGCTGGCTTAACGGTAAATCTGTGGCTACCATTGTTCTTTTTCCATGTGTGATTTGCATTTGCGCTCATTATACTCTGTTTGCCGGGTCACGGCCGTGGCCACCCTCAACAAAAAAGCGCCTGAGAACGGTGATGACCCAGACGCTTTTTTTATTCACATTCAGGATCAGGAAAACGGTCTACGGGCCGGAAAATGAAGTTTCTGGATCATACCGGTGAAAGTAATGCTGTGGATCAGAGGTATGCACCCACACATACAAATCATTAGGCGCCCCTTCTGACCAGAAAAAGACCCATTCAGCATCACGCGGCGGCATATTCACACAGCCGTGGCTGTGTTTGTAACCAAACCGGTCATGCCAGAACGCGCCGTGCAGGGCAATGTCATTATCGAAGAACATGGTGTGCGGCACATCTTCGATGAAGTAATAATCCACCTTGCCCTCAGCGCCAGACATCTTCGTTTTCATGTGGCGATCCCATACCTGGAAAAGCCCTTCATAGGTGGGCCAGCGGTTCAGGCCGCTGGAAACCAGCCCGGCGTACACCATGCGGTCACCTGCATAAGCGGCGAAGGTTTGCTCGTACAGGTCAATTTCCACCCAATACTCATCTTCGCCTACCCCTTCCGGCCGCTGGTCGGGGTCTACCAGGCTGACGTACGTCTGGCGCATCCAACGCCCCCCGCCGATGTTGTACCACAGCCAGCCTTCGTCATCTTCGACGGCATCGTACACTTCTAGAAAGGTGTAACGCGGCAGTTTAACCGCATCCGCTGGCGGTTCCGCCCCCGGTTCCAGACTGTACCAATAATCCACCACCATCCAGCCAAACGGCCGTGCCAGTTCCCCGTGAATCTCCATGCCCGTAAATTCAGAAGCATCTACCAGGGTCAGGTCTTCAGCCCGCACCCACTCCCCGTAGTTGATCTGGTACCACAGACGCCCTTCGTTTTCCGTACCGTAATTGATGGTCGAAAACAAGAAACCATCGCCCACATTACGCACCACAGGGCTGCTCATACTGGGCTCGCTGTAAACATCAATCAGGTCTTTCAGGCGGGCATAGCGCTGGTATGGCAAAATGCTGTTGGCAAATGGCTTAGGGCGGGCATGTACCGGCGCTGGCGGGGCCGCGTCACAGACATGCCCCACTTCTTCTGAGAAAAAGAAACAGTCGGCGGCCAGGGTGGTGTTTGCCAGCCACAAAAAAGCGGTGGCCAGCAGCACGGCCGTAAAACCCATTAAAATCATGCGCTTCATAGTGTTGAGTCTCTCCTGCAACCATCTTCTACATAAAGTTACCGGAATAGTATCATGAAGCCGGTCAACGTTACAAGTAAGGCAGCCTCCAATTCATGTACGATTTACGAATGTCGTTTACAATCAGTGCCCATGACCGGAACAATAATCAACGCCATCACAGTACTCATCGGGGGCGTGCTGGGCACATTGTTAGGCCACCGCTTTCCCTCACGCATGCAAGAGACCGTTTTTGCCAGTTTGGGCCTGTTTACGCTGATCATTGGCGTCATGAGCGCCCTGGTCACCGGCAACCCACTGATTGTGTTAGGCAGCCTGTTGGTGGGGTCGCTGCTGGGTGAGGCACTACACCTGGAAGCCCAGTTAACCCGCTTTGGCGGCTGGCTGCAAAAGCGGCTGGCCGGCGGCCAGGGTGATGCGGCCCGGTTTATTGACGGTTTTGTCACCGCCAGCCTGGTCTTTTGTGTGGGGCCGCTGACCATTCAGGGGGCCATTGAGGATGGCTTAACGGGTGATTATACGAAGCTTGCTATCAAAGCCATGCTAGACGGATTTGCGGCCCTGGCGTTTGCCAGCACCATGGGCACGGGGGTGATCGCCTCGGTGATTGTCATTCTGGGGTTTCAGGGAGGGCTTTCCTTGTTGGCCAGCCTGGGCGCCGACTTTTTTACGCCGGCCATGATCACAGAGCTGACGGCCACCGGCGGTGTGGTGCTGCTGGCCATAAGTTTTCGGTTATTGGAGCTAAAAGAGATCCGTTCGGCCAATTTGCTGCCGGCGCTGTTTGTGGCCCCACTGGCGGTGGCGGTGATGGATGCACTGGGCATCGTTTATTACCCCACCCTTTAAGGCGAACCCTCAGTCAGAGGGATTCGGCGGCAGGTGAGGCGCACGATACGCCGCGAAGTCGGGGTAACACGGCAGCGTTCATCCTGATGATGCCCGGCCAGCCAGACCAGGTGATCATCATGGGCCACCAGGGGCCACAACGGCCGTAGTTCACGGGCGATCTTGCGGTTGATCATCACCTCTTTGACTTTGGCGCTGCGGCCGTGCATGCCCAATGGCTGGAAGCGTTCCCCCGGCAGCCGGGGCCGCACCTGCAGCTGCGGGGCAGCCCCCACGTCTACAAAAGCGACCCAGGGGTTTTGATTTTGGGCGATCACGGCCGTGTCACCCTGAAAATCCGCCGCCGCCAGCAGCCAGCCATGACCCAACATGACCTGGCCGGGGATCACCAGAGGCACAGGGGCAGCCTCTGACAGCTGTGGCATCATGGTTCCCGGTGACCCCACCCCATCATCGGTGATGAGGATGCGTTGGTAACCCAGGCGCAGCACCAGCCCACCGGGTAAATCCATTTGTGTACCCGTGACCCCTCGTTCCACCAACTGCCGTGCCAGCTCTACAGCCCGAAAACTGATGTCTGTCTGCAACGGCCGTAGGGTGCGTATGGCCCGCCGCAGCGCCAGCCGCCGGTGGCTCAAGGGCAGTTCCAGCCATCGGGCCCGCGCCAGGGCAAGCCAACCCGCCCCTTCTTCTACATAGACTGACTGCCAGAAGACGTTAAACCACCCTTCCAGCAAAGTGTAATCGGCGGCGGTGATGGCCGCCAACTGCTGCAAGTGGGCCTTGATCTGCGGATTATAGTGGGCCAACAGGGGCAGCAGTTCATGGCGAATGCGGTTGCGCAAAAAGGTGGTGTCAGCATTGCTGGGGTCTTGGACCGGGTGAAGCTGGTGCGCGGCGCAGTAAGCTTCGATCTCGGCGCGAGAAATGTCTAGCAGCGGCCGTAACAAGGTCACATCCGGCGCGGCCGCTGTGGGCAGCGGCGCTGCCGGCAGCATGCCGCGCAGCCCGGCCAGGCCGCTGCCACGAATCAGGTGCAGCAGCACCGTCTCGGCCTGGTCATCGGCGTGGTGGGCGGTCATCACCAGGGGTGCACCTTCCTGGGCGGCCACCTCAGCCAGGAAGTGATAACGAGCGTGGCGGGCCGCTTCTTCTAGTGACCAGCCCTGCTGCCGGGCCAGGCCGGTTACATCCTGCCGGTCTATCACCATGGGCAATCCCCAGGCTACGGCCGTGTCCACCACCATTTGCATTTCGGCATCTGCTTCCGGGCGCAGCCCGTGGTGCAAGTGGGCGACGACCAGCCGCTCTGGGTCCATCACTTGCCGGAGGATATGCAGCAGCGCCAGCGAATCTGGCCCGCCAGAAACGCCGACGACGGCCGTGGTCATGGCGGAAAGATACGGCCGGCAATTTTCCTCTACACGTTTGACCAGTTCTCGGCTATCCATCATATGCACGGCCAACAAAAAATGGCCCATGGCGGGCCATCCTCTGCATAGGGCGGGTGGGAGTCGAACCCACACGGAGTTACCTCCAACGGATTTTAAGTCCGTCGCGTCTGCCATTTCGCCACCACCCCACAATTGGGGGTATTGTACACGGCTTTGGAGAGGGCTACAAAAATTCATAGCCGGCGATGTGACCGGGCGGTCACAGCCGGCTCATGTTGCATCCCCGGTAACATCGTCTATAATTCCCCCTTGTTCGGGGCGTGGCGCAGTTTGGTAGCGCGCTTCGTTCGGGTCGAAGAGGTCGTGGGTTCAAATCCCGCCGCCCCGACACGGCCAAAATGGCCGGACGTTCATTACCAGGTAGTGGTGTTGCGACTGGTGTCCTATTCAGTTGTTAACGTTCATTACCAAAACAAAAGGGCCGCCAAAGTTGGCACGGCAGCGGCCCTTTTGTTTATTGATCAAGTTGTCTTCGTTCCAGAAAGCTGATTATGGCAGAGCCAGGTACTAATCTAGGGCTGCCTGGTACTGGTGATTTTCGATATGCACCAGGAAATTGACCATCATCCACAAGTCGAACAATCTGGCGGTCAGAAAGGCCAGTAAACTCAGCAACTTCACGGGTTGTATAGGATTGGTTGGGGTTTATATCATCTGCCATAGCTGACATCTTAACTTATGATGCAATAGTCGTCAACTTAAATTTTTGTACCAGAGGGGAAAGGAACATCAGCCATGTTCAAGCGTATTAAGAATCTTTTGAATCAACCCGCCTCGCCGCCTGCGTCACGCCCTGCCACGCCCCCAGTCAATCACGAATACGAACTGGTCAAGTTCAGTGACAGTGAAGGCCGTGGCCTGGTTGTGCGCCGACTTTCTGATTTACAGAAACTGTCATGGCAAACGCTGCCTAAACGCGACGGGCTGCAATCGCTGAAGGTAGCCGGAACTTCGCACCGGTTGAAAGCCTTGCAAGCTAAAGCCTTTGAGCCTGGCAATACAATCCTTCTCGTGCCCGAACCGGAGAACCCCCACGATCCCAATGCTATCGCCGTTTATGATGCCGATCACCAGCTGCATGTGGGGTACGTGCCCGCTAACGAGTGTAAAAGGATTCTCCGGAAGATAGAAAAGGAGCGTTTTGCCTGTCTATCTATGTGGGAAGTGCGGAAGGGCAAACAACGAGTGGCGCTGCGCGTGCTCTTGATAGATGAAAAAACACTCCCCAGAGTAAAGGGGGTGACAATTCTTGACTGAACTTGTACAATGCTTTTAGACACAACCCTCCCCGCCGGTGCCCCCTCTTCCACCGGCAACGCAAAAGCCCCGGCTGCGACCCCGGGGCTTTTGCGTTCATCAGATAGGTGGTGACACTGTGTCACTACCTAGAGTATATGCGCAACACTAACGGCCGTTTCTTCTCACCGTCGGCGGCGAACCGAACGGCCGTGACCGTTGCTGCAGGTGTTTGCGCGCAAACGGTGAGCGGCGGTAGGGGTTGAGCTGCCAGGCCAGCACCATCAACCCCAGCAGCAGCGTCAGTTCCTCAACGGGCGTCATTCCGGCTCCACCCCCATAACCACCTTCCGATCCTCATCAATCATCATTTCCAGTGTGTGCAGCAGCAGCCGGCCGTAACGCCGGCGCACCAGGCGCAGCAGCAGCCGGTCATACCAGGCCAGCGGCGCGTTGCCCAGGAGCCAGTCAGCGCCGTGGGTGATGCCTTGCAATGACCGCGCATGATTGCGCATGAGGTGGCGAGCAATCTCCGGTGTCATGCCGCTAGTTCCCCCGTATCCAGCAGCGCCGAGTGCCAGTCCACGTGCGGCCGCTCCTCAACTAATTGGGCCAGCAATGTGTCCAGCAGCCCACGCCGGCCAAAGTGCTGCACCAGCGCCCGCGCCCGGCCGGTTTTGTTCTGGCCGTTTAGCGTTTCTGGATCGATACCGAACTCGAATGCCATCGTATCAATTTCCTGTACGTCAAAGAATTCCTCTATCCATTCCGCGATTTTGGCCTCCGCCCGGCGCTGGCGGCGGACAGTCCGCCGCGTCGCCGGCGCAAGCCGCGCTTCCAGTTTGGCAACACGTAGCGCGAGTTGGCGGAGATCGTCGGACATCTGGGCGTTTTTTTTTGCTGCTCAGCGTACAGCTCGTTCTGAAACGTCATCCACATGATCATCGTGCCCTGCATCTCGGCGAGCTGGGACGAAATATTTTTGAGTTCCTGCTGCAGCACGGCCGTGTCCTGTTTCATTTGATTACCTCACGGCCTATCAGGTCAATCAAGACCTGTATTTCATTCATAGTTTCCTGCTGCAGCCGCTGGGCCGCCTCCCGGCTCACCTCGACATCGATGCTCTTGCGCTTGATGTAGGGCACGGCATCAATCCCCAGGGACTCCAGTTGCCGCCGGATGTTGACATTGGGCGTCTGCACTTCCAAGAGGGCCGTCACCCAGGCATAGACCTCGATTTGCCTTAGGAGTTCTTTCCGGTGCTTTTCTCGTTTCATCTGCTGCCGCTCCTCATGGGCATCGACGATAGCCTGGTGTAGGGGGCCGGTGATGCTTCTTTTGCTGCTCATTTGCCGCCCACATGCCGGTCGGCCCACGCGTCACCAACCGGCGTTAATTCCCCGTCACGGCCTAATAAATTTAGGCACTCCGGCCATTGCCAGTCCTGCACAATGAACCATGCGTACCTTTCTATCCTCGCATCCGCCTGCCAGGCGTCGATCATGGCGCCGGCCACGGCCGGGTCGCAGTGACCAAATTCCGTAACCCAGGCAGTTTGTGGCGCACCTGGATACTCCGCCAGCGCCCTGAACAAACTATCTACAATCAGATGAGGTGGCTCATCCAAATAGGTGTGAATGGCTGCTACCTCCGGGGGCGGTAGCCCCATCTCAATGATTAAATCGTACCATTCCCTCAGCCATATCCAGCCACGCCAATAGTCTCTGTGGCTTACTGACGGGCCAACGAGGATGGCGTGCGGGTATTTGCGCTTTATGGCCTTGTACAGATAGGCGGCCTGGCGTGGCGTCATGTCGCACTGGCCGCCGGTGTCCGATCCCGGCAGGTCGGGTTCATTCAAGAAGAGCAGGTAACCTCTGTAATGCTCATCCATGCCGTGAGCGGCGGCTACGTCGAAGTAGTAGGTGGTCTGGTTGTCGTAGCTGTGGGGAGGCCACTGGTCGCACCAGATGTACGGCACGAATTGCATATTACCTATCTGTGGCCCATCTATCCTCACATTGTAGTCATACCACCAATCGGCATTTAGCAGCGCCGCTGTGTCCTCATTGGCGTTGTCTGGCCAGACAACGCCAGCCTTGCCTATTGGTGCAGACGGCGACATGATGAGCGGTAGGTATACCGTCTCGGTCGCTGGTGCCGGTCGCAAGAGTAGGAGGAGCGGAATCAAGATGGTGGTATATCGCATCACGGCATCACCGCTCGGCAATCACATTAAAATAGGTTTCGATCAAATTGCCGCTCACGGTGTACTTCACTTCCACGCGATAAACCTTGCCGGCCGTTAGTGACTGTAATTTTGGCAAGGTGATCACATCGGACGCCACCGAAGGGCTACCAGATGGCATGACAGTGCTGGTTACGTCCTCATAGCTGGCCTTGACATCAAATACTTTTACGCTGGGTGACGTGGGGCTGCTACCTACCTTCGTGGTAGAAAGAGTGTAGACGATTTGCTCATCCACGCCCTGTGCTTGGTCGCCTTCTTCTACGCTGCGCTCATAGCTCATCTTTCACCTGCCGTTAAACTAAAATCGCGTCTGACTGCCGTCAAACTAAAATCTCGGATGACGGCCGTCAGGCTAAAATCACGCGCCACGGCCGTCAGGTCAACAATGCCTGCGGCGACAACCGCAGCTGCGGCCAGGATACCGCAGTACCCCCAGCCAACTTCTTGCCGCCACTCCTGATCCTTGACGGCGTTAGGTGTTACCCCTGTTCCAAGCGGGATACCGGCCACGCACCGGCGTTTTTCTGCCGTATCAATCGCCATTACGGTGCGTTACCCTCCGTCTCTGTGTAGGTTGTGCCGTCATCTGACAAATCCTTCTCCCACTCAGCCGCATCTGAATCGTCAAAAAAGGTTTTCTTGGTGGCCGTTACTGTGACCTTATTACGCAGCGCCATGTAGAGATACCCTACTTTGGTCGCCAGTGTGGCGGTCGCTGCCGGTACGCCGGTCGGCTCGCCAAAGGTGTCGGTATTCAGCACGTCCAGCACCTCCGCATTGACCTGCGCGGCACTCAGATTGTTGAGCGCCGTAATTGAGGCGGCGGTAGCCAGTCCACTTTGGATTTCCGTAACGGCATCAGCCGCCAGTGCATCGGCGTCAATGGCATCGGTGGCTATGGACGTGGCAGTTATTCCGTTGGCCCCCACGCTGCCAATACTGCCGGATAGGTTGCCTTGAATGTCGGCATTAACATCAAAGCCGCCTCCAGCGCCCACAGCTTCGATGCCGTCACCGGCCGTTTGTGCTGCGGCATTGATCCCGTCGCCCGATGTAATACCGCCCTGAGCGCGTATGCCGTGCCCTGTAGCGCCGCCGGTGGCTCTTAGCCCTGCACCTGCACCTTGACCGAGGGCATATATGCCTTCGTTGCCACCAGACCCAAACGCGAAAAAGCCTATGCCGCCACCGAGACCGCCCGCAACCATCCCCGCGCCCGCTATGGAGCCGCCCTGCGCTTCCAGGCCGACCCCACTTGAACCACCATTGACCCGGAGCCCGGCCCCGGAGCCGTGCCCTAGCCCCTGAATACCGTGCCCATTGTTGCCGGTACTCTCTGACTTAATGCCCGGACCGCCCGAATTGGAGATGTGGACACCGCCGTTGGCATCGTTGGCAGCGACACGCAGCTTTGTCAGGGTCATCGTTGCCCCGGTGCCGTCAAAGGCAGCCTCAAGCCCGTCGGCCGCGGCGGCGTCTTCGCTGATGGCCCCCATATTGGCGTCTATGCGACCGCCTACCAGCGCGGCCGGGAGTCTTCCTTGTGTTACGTCATGTTCTGCTTGCAGAGCCTCCAGGGAATCTGTGGCGGGATTGTACGTACCGCCGACATCGGATGGGGCTGCCACGTCGCTACGGAGTAGAGCTTGCAGGAACCCCAGGATGGTATTCACGCCCGACCCTGTGAATGCCCCTAGTCGATTGAGGATTGTGCTTTGATTGGCTGCCGTGGCCAGATACGTCAGCATGGCAGTCACCCCCCACAGCACTGGCACGTTATCTCCCGTGACCTTAACTCCTGCATCAGTGGCATTAAGACCACCACCATAAATCTCGGCCCCGCTGCCAGTACCGCTTAATCCGCCTTGCACAAAAATACCGCTGTTTTCTGCTGCTATTTGGACTCCATAGGTGCCTCCAATGATGGTGGCGGCGTTAGCTACCCCTTGCCCCGTGATAGTTAGGGCTGGTCCAGGCCCTGTACTTCGCAAGGTCATTGGGGCCCCTACCCCATCGAACACAGCTTCGCAATTGTCAGCAGCTACGGAATCTCCAGAGATAGCGGTAGCGTCGGCGTTCACCCGCCCCCCTGCCGTGATAGGCACAGCCGCTCCGGTACTGGTGATGTTGGTCGCGGCCGTTAGTGTTCGGGTGACTGATGCCCAGACATCGGCCGCGCTATGACTAGATCGGCTGCTGATGGTGGCATTCAGATTGTCCACAATAAGCTTGCCGACACTGCCGACTGTGGTTAGGGCGCTGGTAAGGGCGTCCCAGATCGCCTGCACACCCGCCGCACTCAAGGCGTATCCTGTCTTGCCTATATTCCAGTCGCCCTTGCCGTTCAGGGCACCAGCAGCAATACCAGCCGCTGTTAGCCAGTTCGACGTAATGGCAGGCAGATTCGTTAGGGTTGTCACGGTGTCTACTGCTCCCGAAGTCGTAGCAATTTCGCCCTGCCCCGTACCGTCTTTGACGGTGACGACCGGATAACCTGCCGTATCAGGCGATGCCACATTGGTGCCATTCCACTGGGTCACACTGACCCGCACATCACCGGCCTCTTCAGGATAGAGGACGATGGGCGTAGTCTTGGCCCCGGCCGTACCGGTCTTGACGATAATGGCCACCGTATCGGCGTTCATCTCATCAGCCGTGAGATCGAGAAAATACATGCCTGAACTAGTGGCGATTTCCGTCGCCTCATTGGTGCAGTCGGTAAAGGTGCCCCCGTCCTTAGATACCTCGGAATCAAGACTTGCCGCACCAGTGACGAGATCCCCGTCAGCGTCAAAGATGGGAAACGTAACTCGGTGCGCCACATTCTTCTTAGGTATGGGTTTTGCATCTGATGCCGCCATAATTACCTGCCTATCCTGGGGTGCCACTGATGCAACCCAGCCATCATCCCACGCATCTGCATAGGTTGTCCGCCAGCCGCTGCTGCTGCTGCCTTAAGTTCAAACGCCGCTATCGCCCAGCGAAAAGAACCGGTGGACGTGGCATTAAAAGTGTCACTGCCCCCGGTAGCTGGCTCATCTGCCATCCAGAACGAAATATTGTTATTAGTGCTGTCCGCTCGCTCTACACTCCCTGATCCAGGCGTATATGGTCCACCTGATGCTGTTTGTTGAACGATGCCGCCGATGATCCAACTATCGCTGGCCCCGGTGGTGAAGGTGCAACTTGGTGCGGTAGATGTGCCCGTCGCTGCACCAGTATTAACGCCTACGCCGTTATTGGCTCCGGTGTACTCTGTCACCACCAATGTCAGCCCGTCGCCCGTGTCGTTTATTTCCGAGATAGTGCCCACCACGTTAGCCGTGGTGTTGGTGGGGTTATCCAGTGACCATCCCTCAGATGTCAGGTAGTTATCAGTTGCATAATTTAATTGCGCCCTGACCCGAAAAGAAAAATTCTCGGATGTATTAAAGACCACCGAAGAGCCGGTGGGCGCAGCAGCGCCTGTATTATCTATCCATAACAGCATGGCCGTCAGCGAGCGGTCAGTACCCGCCCCAACCGCAAAGGACGATGTAACCGTGGTGGCTCCCGTGGTATTTGCTACCTGCGTCTGCACATGCGCTATAGCCATCGGTTATTCTTCATTCTCCGCTCAACCTCTGCGGCTTCACCCGCAGTCAGTTCGATAGTCTGTACCCACATCATCACCAGACGGCCGTCTTTTGTACGGCCGTATTCCACCCCGTCTATTATGATGCCTACCTCGATCACATCTTCGCCCGGTGGCGGAGTGGTTATAGTCAGGGTAGGCATTAGGGCGCATCCACCACAACTTCCCACCCATCTGGCAGTTTGTAGCTGCCGGGTTCCAATGGGTCAGGGACCACCTGAAATACCCCAATAATCGTTCTTTGCCCGCTGCGTGACGTTTCGGTGCGGGCATAAATCTGTACCCCCAGGTCATTCCATAACTGCGCTCGCACAGCCACACGGCCGTTGCGCGGGTTATCCCAACTGACACTGGTGAGCCGCAATGTGGTGGCGTCATAGTTAATCGCGACGGTGATTGTTTGTCCCTCGGCCGTAAATGAAGATTGCTCCAAGATTGCCATACCTAAATCTCCTTATGAGATAACCATAAATTTATAGGTCCAGCCCGCTTGAAGCTGGAACCATCCTTGCCCATCAGATACCACCAGGTGATTACCGGGTATCGGCTGCTGCCCGGAGTTGCCCGCGCCATTGCCGGAGATGATGACCGTGTTGGCCGCATCCCGCAGCTCAAAAAACACTTGATTGACGGCGTTCTTGTCCCATTCCACGGCCGTCAGCCGGTTAGTAACATCGTTAAACATCCACCGCAGTTCAAACTGTTGGCCGTTATGATTGGTGAACGTTGACTTCTCCAACACCACAATCGCCATTACAGCACCTCAAACAACGCTTCTACATTGTCAGGCAAGCGGTATTTGCCGTTGCCCATGTCAATGACAAGTATGCTCGCCGGCAGCGGTTTGGCTCCGTTCTTGACGCTCTCGTTACCGGTGAGGGTAAAAACCATGGTTCCGTTTTCCCACAAGCGGACACGCACGGGCAAGACGGACGGCTTGCTGAAGGTGGCCTTTTCCAGCACCAATGACACGGTATTGCACCATAGATCGAACTGGTATGCCTGGCCGTCAATAACACTGGTGAGGGTTTCAAAAACAATAACCATAGGTTTCCTCCATGTGCAGATCAGTCATAGTCCTATCTCCTTACACCTCCAGCGCTGGCCAACTCACCTACCATCACGGCCAATTCTGGCGGGGCCAGCTCCGGCGTTAGTTCTAGTGTGTTTTCATGCACCAGGTAGCGTTTGTGTTTGATGCGGAATCGCCGAAGCCTATCGACCGCAGCGCCAAGAGCAGGCGGTAAGTTTCTTAAGATCACCATATCGCCGGCGCGGGCCATCCATAGAGGGTACGGCCCCTGATTGTTCTCATCGTATAGAGCTTCAACATCAAACATGACGCGGGGGGTAATGATCGCCGTGTCATTTAGCCGGTTGTCTCGCTCACGCTCAGCCTGGGTCAGGCTGGTAGTCTGCACATCAATGAAGCCGCGCCGCTGTAACCCCACCGGCCGATCCACGCCCAAAGAATTGCCACTGCCTGGTGTTGTGGATGATGTTCGCTTGCGCCGCAACCCAGCCTCCTGGTAGGTGGCGTACATCTGATTCCTCATGGTGTCGAGTGTGCGGCTTACCTCCACATTTAACGCGTCAACCTGCCAGGTGCGGCTAACACTGTACCTTGGCCGGAAGTGCATTTCCCGATCCCGCCATACGCCCGCCTCATACTGGCGGCCGCTGGTGTCGCCTCTAGCGGCCAATTCGCTGACCACACTCCCGGCCTCGGCATCTTCGTAAATGATGTCCAACAGGTCAACGCCCGGCGATTGAATCAACCCGGTCACATTACGCAGCTGGTCGCTGTTAAGCCCGTTCGTTTTACTGACAATCTCTTTCACAACTTCATCAGCGTAGACCACAATCGCCTTTACGGTATCGGTATTATTGTGTGCCTGAGCGAAGACGGCGGTAAAGGTTGTGGCGGTTACGGCCGTGACTGTGACCATCTCCGAAACCGTGCCACCTATGACCAACTCCTGGCCGACGTAGATATTGGCCATGCTGCCCGGCGTCACCGTGCGCGTGCCGGCGGCAATGGTGGTGCCCAGCGTGGTATCAACTTTGTTGGTGGTTGCGGTAGCCAGGCGCACAGCCGTAGCCCGGAAATAGTTTGTGCCTGTATCCTGGGTGATGGTGGCATTGCCGCCGGTATTGTTGAAGAACTCGAAAATTAGCCGGGGGCTGCCGCTAAAGGTGGCAAAAAACGCCCCGGTCTGCAGCGCGCCGTTGCCGGTAGCAATCGTAGACACCACCGCCCGGCTGCTAAAATCATCCTGGGCCCGCATTAAGCGGATAATCCAATCCGTCGGCGCAAAAAACTGCCAGGCAAACTGGCAGACCGTGATGTTGCGCTCGCCGTTGTGTGGGGCAGCGTAGGTCAGGGTGCCCACATCGTTAGCCACACCAGTGGGATACGTTTCGTTCTTGCGCGGGGCGATATAGAGCCTGTTGTTATTGTCTATTTCCCACCTGGCAGGCTCATAAGCCGAGAAATCAAGACTGGTGGCCGGTCGCCATCCGGCCGTACTGGATTTTGACCACAGCGCCGTATACGGCCGGTCTGACAGCGACCGCCACGGCCCCAGGGCCACAAACTGCACGCCGCCGGCCACGATAGCCACGTCTTCTATCCTGCCTTCAAAAACGATATGCCCCAGAGCCGACAGCACGGCCCACAACACGCCTGTACGGGCATACCAGCGGAAGGCGGATTCTTCCGTCATCGGGATCGTGGCCGTCAGGGATTCGTGGCCATGATCCCCATCGGTAATCTCCACGCTCTCGGCCTGGCCGAAATAATCCAGCATACTCCCGTCTGGACCATTCAGAATAGTAAGCCCTGCCTGTATCAGTCCTCCCATCGCCAGCACGTTACCTTTATGCTCGTGTCGCTGTATTGGGTGATGAGAAATTCATCAGCGCGGCATTGGATATACATCGATGTCCGGCCGCTCATCACGGTCACAGCCGCTTTGACGGCCTGCGCTGCGGCGACGGTCGCGAAAGTCAAGTAGACAGAAAAAATCAGAAAAAACAGAACCAGGAGAATGCGCCTTTTTATGGTCATTGTGGAACCCTGTAAGCCAGACGGCGCGTGGCCGTCAGCGTGCTAGATACGGCCGTAGGGCTGCTGCCCAGCGTGCCGTTGACGATACGCCAGTGGCTGCCCGTGGTGCCCAGCAGCAGGCAAGCTACCCGGTCGCCGGTCGTCAGTAAATAAACATCCCCCTTGTGGATAGGCCGATACTCACCACCCCCGCCGGTGTCCTGCGTGACCTTGGGCAGCACAGAGGCCAGCACATCCGGGTCAATGGTCAGGGACGTAGCCGAGATCAACCACGATTTGTTGATGTCCTCAAGCGCCACGATCCTGTCTGTGGGGTCGGCGATCTGAATAAACGCCATCACATCAACATCAAGCTCGTTCCCGGCGCCACCCGTGCCGCTGGGCGTAAAGGTCAGGGTGATACGATCCATTTGCGCCAGGTCAGTGGCCACCGGATCGAGCAGAACAATTCGCGGGTTGGTGGTGCTGGTGTCAATGGTGAGCGTTGGCGATATTTTTTCGGTAGATGTGGGATAGGTGTCATTGGCCACCGAAAACTTCACATCATATCGGATGGTGCTGGAATTGTTTTTCACCACAATGGCGGGAATGTAAAGTGATTTACCAGAGAAGGATGGTGAGGGCACATGGGTCAACGTGTAGTTGCCCGCGCTGTTCGGTACCAGGCGGCGAATATTGCCATTGCTGGCGGTGGCGTCAGCGCTCGTGCTGAATGTGCCGGAGCCAGGAGCAGAAGCGGTCATTGATTCAGCTTCTACCTTGCGTATTTTATTGCTGTGACTGGCCACAAATAACAACGCATCGCTGCCCAAATCGTTACCCCCACTGTCGCGGCTGCCGCTGAAGCCGCTGAGCGCTAATTTCACGGGCAGTAATCGTTTGCTTACGTCACTGGCAAACGTCACCGAGAAGACATTAGGGTGTGTCTGGGCCGCCGTGGCGGCAGGTGTCTCCGCCGTCCCGATCCACAACCCCCGTCGCCGCACGGTCAGGGAGATCTCCGGCATTTCATGGTTGGCAAAATCGTTAACATTGGGCGGCAGCGACAAAGAACCCCCTATTACCAATGCCGTTACGGCTGCCCCCAGGTTGCTGTTGTTGGGCAAATACTCGATGGTGATGGGAGATACCGCTGCGCCTTCGTACCACTGCTGCGCCTGGTCTATCACATCCATCAGGGCTGTTAAATTAGTCATGGCCGCAGCTCCCGTCGCGCCACGCACATGCACGGGGATAATCTCGTCAACGTCGGCATACGGACCGGAACCGGCCAGCCGGGATACTCGGAAATCACAAACGGCCGGCGCCCATTCATTATAAGGAATGGCGTAATTGGTGCCGTCGGTAAGGGTTAGGGTACTGGCCCCTCCCAGAAGTTTTAATGTCAGCGCCATCAGCGTGACCTCCGGTGAATATCGGCCTTGACGCCAGCCTCTCTTAACGCTCGCTGCGTGCCCCGGTAGCCGGCATCATCAACGGCCCGCGGGTTGGTCGCGCCCCGAGCGTCAATGGTGATGTCAATGCGAACGGGGCCAGACCCCACGGCAGCGCCGGCGCTCAGGCTGCCGACACCACCAAACAAATCGCTGATAGCGGCATCCACCAGATTACTGTTGGCGCTGATACCCCGCGCCACGCCCTGGCTGAAGGGTAAGCCGATGAGGTCAGCTGCCAGGCGTGACGGGGACTCAATCCCCAAAAAAGCCTTCGCTGCCTCAAAAGCTGCCTGAGCGGCCGACGTGGCCGCGTCGGCGATGGCCCCGGCTCCAGCGCTGATGCCATTGGCAATCCCCTGCACAATGGCGTTGCCGACTGCCAGCCAGTCGGTCCCGGTGATGAAATCAATCACACTCTGCACCAACTCGCTCAATATTGGCTGCACAATTGACCACAGGTTGCCCAGATAGGTGACAATCGTCTGCCAGGCCGTATCCCAGGCGATACGCAGGTTTTCGCCAAAGCCTTCCCAATCGCCCTCAAAGGCCGACTTAAACGCGGCAAACAGGGCGGTAATCGTGTCCCAGACACCGGAGATGTATTCTTGAATCGTTGTCCAGATGCGCTGGGCCGTCGCCAGGATCAGTTCACCGTGAGCGTCCCAGAAGGTTTGCAAGGCTGTGGCCACTGTGGTGACGGTGGTGCTGATGAAATTGATGGCTGTATCCACGGCCGTGCTGATGGCCGTCCAGGCCGCCTGCGCCCCCGCCAGAATCTGCGCCCCGTGTGCCTCCCAGAAAGTGGCCAGCGCCCCGGCCACGGTGGTGATGATGGTCCAGTAGAAATTGATATACAATTCCACAGCCGCCGCAATAAATGACCAGACTTGCTGGGCCGTCGCCAGAATCTGCGCGCCGTTTTCCGCCCAGAACGTTTGTATCCCCGTCATCACAGTAGTGATGATTCCCTGAATGAACGTGACGGCCGTCTGAACCTTCTCCTGAATGCCGCCCCAATCATTCTCCCAGGCGTTGCGTACCAGGGCGATGCCGGCGATCAGCAGCGCGCCGACGGCAATCACCGGCGCAGCTGCAGCCACAATGCTGCCTAATGCCGGCAGCACAATAGAGGCCACCACCAGGCCCACGGCCATAATCACATCCTGCCAGGAGACAAATTGCGTTATCAGGTCGGTGACAAAGGCGATGCCCGGCTGCACCTGTGCCCACAAATCACGCAGCCCCTGTTCAAGGTTGATGACAAAATCAAACATCTCCTGGGGCATGTTTTCGCCGAAATCAGTCCAATTTAGCAGCGCTTCTACCGCAGCCGACAAAACATCATTGCCATTCTGCAACTCCGCAAAAAAGCCGCTGATGAAATTACTGGCATCCTCAATGGCTGGCACCACACTGGTTTCAAAAAAGGCAAAACCATTTTCAACCAACGGTAGGGCGCTGTTGGCTATGTTTAGCAGCACGTTGCCGATGGGCAGCAGGGCCGACAGCCCCCGCCGCTTAAAACCCTCTACCACGCTGCCCAGATTATTGTATTTGGCGTCCAGACTGCCGGTGGCTCCTTCCAGATCGGCCATCTCTGTGCCAATCAGCGACAAGGCCAGCGCCCCCTCAGTACCTAAATCCTCAAACTGCGTGCCCAACAGACCAACACCAGCCTGCATGAGGAGGTTCTGGTCATCCACGTCGCCCAGGGCATCGGTGACCAGTTGGAACGCATCGGCAGCCGTAACGGTGCCGTCTCTCATGCCCTCAAACAGTTCCTCGCTGTTAATACCAATCATCTCTAATGATTCGGCCGTGAGCGTAGAACCGTCTTGAATCCGGACGCGGAATTCCTTAAAGGCATCGGCCGCCTTGTCCGTGCCCAACATGCCCCCCTGCAGTCCGCTCTCCAGCAGGCTGAAAAATTGGCCGGCATCCGCGCCGCCATTGGCGAATTGTGTGGAATACTCGCCAATGGTATCCAGAAAGTCGCCGCTGCGGTCCAGCCCGCGCTGGAAACCGCTGGCGATAAAATCAAAAGCCTCTTCGCTGGTCAGCCCAAATTTTTCCATCAGCGTGGCTGCAGCATTGATCGATTCCGATGTCTCGACCCCAAAAACATCATTTAAGCGAAAGGCGTTCTCTATAGCCCGCTGCAGCTCGTTATCGGCCAGGTCGCCCAACTGCTGGCGCACCAGGCCGAGAGCGTTGGCTGCTTCCGGGATACTGCCGGCAAAGTTGTTTTCCCACACGTCAACGGCCACAGCGCCCAATCGCTCCGCCTCTTCGGCGGTGGTGCCCAATTCTGCTTGGATATTAGCCGTAGCCGTCTGCACATCATTAGCCAGGTTAAAGGCCGCCACGCCTACGCCAACCAGGGCAGCCGCGCCTAATCCGGCCGCACCTACCAGCGCCCCGCCAATGACCGTTTGCAGACCGCCAAAGCCCTGGCTGACAGCGCCGCCGACGTTGCCCAGGCTGCTCAAGGCCCCTCGGATGTGACCCAGCGGGCCGCTGGCCTGGTCTTGGGCAGCTATCTGGATGGCGATATTAAGATTGGCCATTATCGTTTCTCCGCGTCGGCTTCCAGTTTCAGGATGCGCAGTTCCGTGAAAAATTCATCAATGGGGGCCTCATCTACGACCCACGGCGGTACACCCCAACTCCGGGCCACGATGCGCCTGGCATAAACGTAGGGCACATCCAGCCCGGCCTTGTTGCTGGCCTTTAGCCAGACTTGGAGCGCCGTCTCTGCGGCGCTATCAAGTTTGGGAGGCGGCCCATTTCCTTCTGGGCCGCCGCAAAGACGCAGCCGGCCAGCTCTGTGGGAATTTCCTCCCAGAATGCCGGGTTGCTGGGTGGTGGATAGGGCTGGCCGTCAAAGTCCAGCCAGCCGTTGGTGTCCAACACCAGCTTCTGGGCGGCGGCGGCCGCCACCACCTCATCACCGCTGCCGATGTCCAGCCACAACTTCGTGGGGGCGTTAACCCAAATCTTGAACTTAAAGCCCTCGTATTCGTTTGGTAGCTCGACCCACGCTTCTCGCCGCTGGATGCGCGGCCCGCTGCCATTTGTCTCTGACATCATTGCTCCTTTTTAGTAGGCGGCCGTGCGTGCATTCTGCGCCCGGATTTGCAGGCCGAAAGCGTTGGTGGTGTCGTAGATGTATTGCAGGCCCAGCTCATAGGTGCGTGTGCCTTCGTCGCTGCCGCCCAGATCGAAAGCGTCCCAGGCTCCGGGGATGTCCACAGTCACAAACTTGTTAAAAGCCCCTTCAATTTGCTCGTTGTTACCGAAGTCCAGTCGCACCAGGCGCTCGGTAGCGCCGTCCCAGTTGCTGAACTCCGTTGCTGCGGCCGATGCTGACGCCTCAAACATTAACTTGGCCTTGACGCCCAATTCACCCACGGTGAGAGCGCCCACATCTTGAGTGTTGGCCGCGAAGTATTTGCGGCCCATCATGTTGTCAATTTCCACTTCCCAATTGATGAGCGTGCCTGTCACCTGTGTGGTGCCGGGTGTGCCGCCGAAGGCATCCACCCACAGCTTCGTCTCCCAGCCCTCAATGAAGTCCGGCACACGCTCCGTCAACGAACCGGTCAGCGTGGTGGAAACCAGGCTCATGCCAAAAACCTCAACCTCTACCATCGTCTCGTTTTTGACATCACCGGAAATCTTCAACTTGTTGCCGTAGCAGCCGCCGGCTTCCCACGCCCGCGCCCCGTCATCCCATTCGATGGTTAGAGCATCCAGCGTTGTGCCGGGCGTGAATGTCCATAACCGGGGGCTAGTGCCACCGGGGATAGTAGGCGTCACGCCGCCCTTAATGGTCATGAGCAGCAGCTCAATGATTTCACTGGCCGACAAGGGCATCTTCAGCGTTCCCCCCACTTCGGTGCTGCCCAGGGTAAAGGCCCGTACATTATCACGGCTGGCGGTCGCAAACTTGTGCGGTCGCGGTGTGCGCGACCGCGACAGGCGGCTGCCGTCCGTGTTGAAGTACATCTTGCGCGTCGCCGCCACCCTGGTATTCGGCGTCGTCTCCTTGCCAAACTGAAAAGTAGATCGCCACAATTCACCGGCCATCATTCACCTTCCTTTTCTTTACTGGCGGCCGTCTTCTTAGGCACCGCCTCATAGAGTGGACTGGCGGCCACAACGGCCTGCTGCGCTTCGTTCAGCCGCGCCCAATCGTCATCTGATAAATCACGCGCCGGGATGCCCGTATAGAACTCCCCACCGCCTACATATTTGAATTTTGTCATGGGTTCACCTCATAACTGTCTCGCTGTGTGACCGTCACCACCACCGGATATTCTCGGTACTCTTTCCCGGCTCTCAGTTGGTAATCCGGTTCGTCAGCCGCCAGGCTGTTGGCCTCTAAGCCGGTTACGGTGCCGGACAGGGTCAGATCGGCGTGAAGCGCGGCCATAAACGCATCTACCAGGGCCATTAACGTTGTTTCGGCTGTGGCTTCAGCGCCATCCACCCTATAGGCGATCATGCAGAAAAAGCGGGTTTCTCGCTGGATAACGCCTGTGGCTTTGCGTACTGTGTTCTGGCTGCCCATCGTGACGTAGCTACCCACACGCGGCCCAAAGGTTTCCGGTGCGCCGATCTGCGCGCTGCCCATGCCGGACAAGCCGGTCAGGAGGGTGACCAGTTGGTTGGCCACGGCCGTGCTGTTAAAGCTCATTGTTTCGTCACCCTGTAGTTGATAGAGCGGCGCAGCCGGTAGCTGGCCCGCTTCTTGGGCCCACGCGGCGCGTTTTGCCGCGCCAGGCGGCGTGCCCACAGCGCCAGGCGGCGAATCACCCAGGGGCCGGGGGCGGTCACCTTATCCAGCCCTTCGCTGATGTCATTGTCAGCGCCTGATAACACCGTGTTAATGGCGTTGGTGATGTAGAAGGTGCCGCCGGCGCGCCGGGCTAACTTGCCGCTTTTGCGGTGACGGCCGTACTCGATACCATAGGCATAGGGCAGCCTGCTACCCACTTCGCCGCGATAGTTGCCCAACGCCTTTGTGCCGCGCTCAATACGCGCCATCTGTTTGTCAACGTCATCCAGCCCCTTCAATGTGATCCTCATTGCGTGTCCTCATTGGTGTTTGCGCGCAAACACCTAACTCAGCGCCCGTGTCACCTCGCAGCGCCGGTATTCCACGCCCCCACTGGGGCCCCGTGGTTTACCAAAGCTGCCCGCCAACACATTCCAGCGCTCGCCATCCACCGCTACCTGGGCATTGTCCGGCATGGTGTAATCCTCCTCCCATAGCAGGCGGCGGTTACTGCCAATGGCTTCCCGCTCGCCGCCCACACCGGCCGGTGCGTTCTGGACATAGGCCAGGCGGCACGCCAGTCCGGACTTGGCCAGCACGGTAAAACTGCCATCGGTGCCATCAGGCGTATAAACATCGGCGGTCTGGTCTAAACCATACATATGACCTCTTAGGCATGCACCGGGTATCGATAGCGGTCGATGATCCGCCGGACATTGGGCGGCGTGATTTCCTGCACATGGGAGCGGGCAAAGCGCACGGTCAAATCCGGCAGGCTGTAGGAATCCAGGCCATAAGAGCCTGGCTGCAAATGCGGCTGCAGCCAGGCGGCTACCAGCTCTATCACTGCCTGCTTCAGATCCGCCGGGACCGTAGCCACCGGCGTGTAATCCACCAGCACCCGGTCATAGTTACCAGGGTAGACCAGGTGAATGAGGCCGGTTGTGAGATTGCGCACTTCGTAATCCTCATCCACCACCAGCGCTTCTTCATCTTCACCCAGACCAGACCGGCCGGTCACGGCCGTAACACTGGCCACCGGTGCGTATCGCAGATACAGCTCGCAGGTTGGGTTGTAGTGAGCCTCATCCGTTTGTGCGCCCGTCAGCCAGGCGCGGTCGGTTTCTTCATCGATGTAAATTTCAACCGATTCAATGAGTGTCTCACACTGCATCTCTTGGGCCGCTGTAAACGTGCGCGCCAGAAAGCCCTCCACATCATCCACGGTGCAATATCCCTTGGCTGCCATAAACCGCTCCACAGTAGAGGAGGCTAAAACCTCCTCTACTCACAATCAATCAATTACCTCATCAACAGTGGAAATATCGGTCGCCGGCTGGTAACGGGCATTGTGGCCCAGGATGCACGCCCCCATGTCGCTGGTGGCCGTGCCCACCGTCACAGTCAGGCGCACGTGGTTGAAGCTGTTGGCTACGTCCAGCTCATCAGACCGGCAGTTGATGATGGCCTGTTTGTCGCTGTCGGTGCCGGCCTGCGTCAACTGCGTGATCGCCTTGCCGCTGATGTCCTTGACGCCGGTGCCGCTGCTGTCAGTGGCCTGTTCTAGCTTCGCGTCAATGGTGGCGCTGGCTCCCAGCGTGCCGGCAAAAACGATGCCTTGAATGGCATCATAGGTGGCCATACTCACCCAACCGGTGGAATACGCTGCAGCTGTGTAGGCATCGGGGTCAATCACGCCGGCCAAAACGGCAGCGTTGCTCGGTTTGATATTCGCGTTCATTGTTAATCCTTCCTGGTGCGGGATTCGGGGGAAGCCCCCGAATCCTTAACACACTATTACGCCCGTGCGTCCAGTACCACGAAGTGAGAGCGTGTGGTGCTGCCTTTCGCCGGCGAGATGGGGGCGCTTAAAAACGGTTGCCCGTTCAGGCGGAACGTCCAGCGGAACGCCTGCAGCCCGTAATCAAAGAACAGGTGGATGCTGCTGGCAAACTCCGGTTCGCTGCTGCGGGTGATGGCGTAATACCCTTTGGGATTGACAAACTGGATGTCGCCCTGGTCGCCCACCGTGGCGCAGTTTTCCAAGAAGCGCACGGGACGGCCGAACAAAAAGCCGCCGGGCGCGTTCTGGAAACTGTTTGACGGCGGCATCCAGACCACGTTATTGCCCAAAGTCATAGTCAGGAGCTGCGGCAGTACGTCCTGGTTGATGTACCAGATACCCATGCCGGGGTTGATGCACCGGGCAAACATTTTGGCCACGTTTTCCGCCTTGACCGTATCGGCTGCCTGGCTGCCCTCCTTGGCCACACTCACCTTAGCGCTGGACGTAAACCATCCCAGCGGCTGCCCTGCTCCTGTGCCGTTCACAATGGCTTCATTGGCCTTGTAGCGGATGGCCTGGCCGGCCTTGCGCGTCAGACGGGTGTTAAGCCGCGGTGCATCCTGCAGCAGCTCCTCCGTAGCCGTGACAAAGGCGTACAGTTCATGCAGGCGCATCTGCTCGCCTTCCGTGACCAATTTAGTGGCCGTCATCTGGGATGTCTCAGAGCGCCATTTTGCCTGTACGCCCGTGGCCCCCCAGGGCGTGGTTTCGTCTTTGGCGAATTCTACGCTGTTACTTGACGTAGGCTCCGTTTCTACATCATTCAACAGGCTGTCTAGCTCAAAAACTACCTCCCACACTTCGGCGCGCATGGCCGGGGGCACCATGTACCCTTCTCCCGCGCCGGTTTCCTGGTGGTAGTTGGTGGGGGCGGCCCCAATGCGCAGCCGGTCATCCACCCGACCGCCAGGCATCGAAGCGTTTTTTACGGCCAGGGCGAAATCCGCCATATGCCGAAATCCGCGCCGGGGGTCATCTTCCGCCCGCTCACGCACGGTGATCGCGGCCTGATGTGCCGCCTGTTGGTTGGCGTCCGGGACAGCTGCCACCTGGCGTTCCCATTCCCGGCGGCGCTCTTCACGTTCGATCTCGCCGGCCAGCGTTTGCAGCCGGGCATTGATCTCATCATCGCGGAGTTTCTCCGCGTCGGTCAGGTCACGTCCTTCCTTTTCGGCCAGGGCAAACAGCGCCTGCGCTTCCTGCACCAGGTCGGCCCGTTCCTGAAGGTATTGCTGGTATCGTTTCTTCATGGTTTATCTCCAATCAAAAGTAAAAGTGCCGATAAGGGTTGCTCTTCGGAGCAGGCCGGCATTCGACGGAATCCGGCCGGGGGTGTTATCGCCCCCCCTGATTCTCAGCCAGCCGCAGTCGGCGGCGGCGGTAATCCATATCTGCAGCAGCGCCGCGCCGGGGTTTGCTCGCCCGCAGCACCCGCGCCACGGTGTCATCCAACGTGGCCACGCGGTCAGCCATACCCAGTTTGACCGCTTCTTTGGCCCCAATCACCCGACCCTGACCATAGGTGTCCAGCACCTGGCGGCGCGTCACGCCGCGGTTGCGGGCCACGGCCCCCACAAACATGTCATACACCTCATCTACCCGCTGCTGGATGTTGGCGCGGGCTTCTTCTGTTAGGGGTTCCCAGGGATTGCCTTCAGCTTTAAAATCACCAGCGCGGATGAGGCTGACCTTCACCCCTTCCCTTTCCAGCATGGCCGAGAAATCTTCATGGATGGCATAGACGCCCACACTGCCCACCAGGCCGGACGGGGTGACCACCAGCTCGTCGGCGGCCGTGGCTATCCAGTAGGCGGCGCTGGCGGCCAGGGTGTTGGCCACGGCCGTGACCGGCTTTTGGCCTCGCGCCTGATAAATCTCATGGCTCAGTTCATCCACCAGGTCAGAGAGGCCCCCCGGCGAATCTACATCAATGACAATGCTGCCCACATCGGGGTCTTTGAGCGCCCGGCGAAAAGCCTTTGTGAATCCCTGCACGCTCACACCGCCGCTCATTTCCGTGAACAGGTTGGCCCGGGGAATGATAGTGCCTATCATGGGCAGCACGGCCACGCCCGCGCCGCCAGTTCTGCTCTGGCCATGGGCCACATAAATCTGAGCCGATTGTGAAGCTCGTTGGCGGCCTGCCGCCATACGCTCAGCCACTTCCTCATCAGTCAGCTTACCGCCATTCACGCGGAAGGCGACTAAATCCCGGATGATTGCCAGCTTCGCCGGTTGAATGGCCCAGGGCGTTTCTGTCACGGCCTGAATGATGCGGGTGTATTTAATTTCGGTCATCGTCATCCTCCACGCGCAGCAGTTTGACACCATAGCCATCAAGCGCGGCAAAAGGGGCGTCGTTTTCTAGCCAGGCTTCTAAATTTTTCTGCATCCGCTCATGCGCTTCTGCTGATAGCACCTCATCGAAGACCAGTAAATATTTTTTCTTCGTGTCAATCTCATAGACTCGCAGGGGTTCCGTCATCGCTCTCTCCTGTGGCCATAGCCGCCAACGCCATCACCCGGCGCGGCTGCCAGTCGGCCATCGCTTCTGGCCCATCTATCAACAATTCGCGCTGCCCCGCTTCCACGTAGGCCACGGCTGCCGGCAGCGGGATGCGCATCGTTTGGGCCACAAAGTGGGCATGTTCGCTGTAGAAATCCAACACGGCCGTGGCCCAGACTTCGCGGTCGCCATTGACCCGCTGCGCCGCCTTGCTCATGGCGGCGATCTCTTTGCGCACCACCCGCCCGGCCGCTTCCTCAGCCAGCAAAATGTAATGGCCGTTGGTGCTGGTCGGGGCCTCAGCTGGGGTTATAGGCGCTTCCCAACCCGCCTCAGTCATGTTCATCGGCTGCAGATAAATATCTCCGTTTTCCACCGGGTTCATGTTCTCAAAGCGGCGTACATCATTCACGCTCAGCCACCCCCACTGGCGGCCGGTGGCGTAGGCGGTGTAACGTTTGCCAATATCGCCCCGCAGCAGACCCTCCACCACGAAGGCAGCAAAATAGGTATCAGGGGCCAGAATCAAATCGCGGGAGATCGTCTGCTGCCAGCGGGTCAGCCAGGGCATCATGGTATAGGTTACAAAGCCAATGCCCATCTCCTCGATGCCGCTGCCCCAGCTGGTGGCCTTGCTGGTCAGCCCCACCATGTGCGGCGGCACCCGGAACCAGCGGCAGACATCCTCGGCATTAAATTCACGTGTCTCCAGAAACTGAGCCTCGTCCGGATTAACCCCTACTTGCTGCCACTCCAGCCCCTCTTCCAAAACGGCCACGCTGTGCTGATTGGTGACAGTATGCGCTGTCACCCAACCGCTCTTGAGGCGGTCAGCCGCCCCCTTGCTCAACTTATTCGGCGTCTTCAGCACCCCACCTGGCCGGGAATCATTGCGGAAGAAGCGGCCGCCGTAACGCTCAGCCGCCAGGGACAAACCAAAAGAATCTTTGGCGTACTCAATAATGCTCATGCCGGTAACGCCGTCCTTTGATGGGCCGCGTAGGTGGAAAATATCTTCTTGGTTAAACGCCCGTTTCGTACCGTCATCCTGGCGCACCTGGTAGCGCAAACGCCCATTGGGCAGCTTCTCTACATTTTCCGGTGGAATACGATCAGGATGGATGGGGATCAGCTGATCCACCGGGCCACGTGGGCCGGGTACAATCTGAGCATAGGCATTACCGCGCAGCAGTACATGGCCCGTCATCATTTCTCGGAACTCAGCGGCCGTCTGCTGTTCGTTTGGCCGGTCGTGAAGAATACTGTAGAGCGGGTTATTGCGTGCCCGCTCCCGGCCATCATCTCCCCTGTACCGATACATCACCAGCGGCAGGCTGGCGATAGTTTCGGAGATGAGGCCCACACAGGCCCATACGGTGCTGATCTTTAGCGCCGTCTCTGCATCCACCCGTACACCAGATATAGACGCCTGTGCCGCCGTGCCCCAATAGCGTTCGTCGCTTGGATCACGCGCCATCACGCCTGCCCCCAACATCCGCATAATCAGGCTCATACACGGCCTCCGGTAATCCTACTCCTGAAAATGAGGCGGCCTGTGCCCATCAGCATGATCAGCCCACCCAGGGCAGCCAGCGCCAGCCGCCAGTCATATAAATACAATCCAGCCAGCAGCATGCACGCCCCCAGCAGGATAAGAAGGTCACCAACGTCAAGCAACGGCCGTTTCATAGGATCAACAGCCCCTCATGCTCATACATACTCTCACCCCCACCCTCGCGGGTGGCCCTGTCTACGGACATAATCAAGGCCACCATGCCGTCGATCTTTTCCCGACTGTTGGCCTTGTCCGGCTTCAAATTCCCGGCCGGGTCAGCCACGGCCACCAGGTTATCGGCCATCCACGCCAGGATCGGGTGGCCGCCGTGGCCCAACTGGCCGCCCAGGATCAACTTTTCCAGTTCCTTCATAGGGGGAGACATACTGGCAAAGCCCTGGCCAATGGGTACCACCCAATCCGCGCCGCCCACGTTCATCAGCGTCGTCTGGATTTTGGTCGCGCCCCAGCGGTCAAAGCCAATCTCCGCCACATCGTAACCGTGAGCGTCCTGGTCAATCTGGGCCACGATGAAGTCGTAATCAATAACGTTGCCTGGCGTGGCCACTAGCAGGCCCGCCCGCTGCCAGGCGTCATACGGCACGCGGTCGCGTTTCACCCGCGCCTCAATGTTGTCCTCTGGGATGAAAAAACGAGGCAGCACCCAATATGGCTCGTCTTCTGCCTCTGGCGGGAAAAGCATCAGCCAGCAGCTGATGTCGGTATTGCTAGACAAATCCAGAGCCCCGTAGCAGCGACGGCCGTGCAGCCGCTCCTCAAACAGGGCTAGTATCAAATCCGGGTGTTTATCCCAGGTCAGAACGTGATCATCTGTTACCAGGCCCCTGTGTTGGTGACTATAGTGAGCGCCGGGGGCCGCGCTGCACGCCCGCCAGCGGGCCGGGTCCACCCATCGCTCACTGGCCTGTGTCCAAAGGTTCATCTCTAACCGCAGGAAAGCATTAAGCGCCGCCGGCATGTTACGCGCCCGTTCTGCCTTGCGCTGGATGTCGTCAATCTTTTTGGAGACATGCACGTTGGGGTTGGCTTTGACCCAGACCGCCTCATCTTCCCAATCGTCGGCTGGCCGCATAACGTTACCGTCGGCGTCCTTCTCCTCGCCGTCCAGGGTAAAAATCAGGCCGAAAAAGGTATCGTCTTCAATGATGCCCGCCAGCACCTTCTCCGTGTAATCATGGAGCTGCCAGCAAAGGGATTGCCGGTCAAAGCCCGCCGTCGTGATGGCCACCATCAGCGGCTGCCGCCGGGCGCTGGTGGCCGTTTCCAGTACATCCCACAGGTCACGCCCCTTCCAGGCGTGCAGCTCGTCGGCGATCACCCCATGCACGTTGAGGCCGTGCGTGCTGTCGGCATCTTTGCCCAGCGGCTCAAACTTACTGAAGGTCTTGGGATTGTTAACATTATCCCGGAACAGTCGCAGCTCCCGGCGCAGTTCTGGCGACTGCCGCACCATACGGATAGCTTCCTGGTGGGTGATGCGCGCCTGGTCACGTTTGGTGGCAGCCGTGTAAACCTCTGCGCCTGGCTCGCCGTCAACGGCCGTCAGCAGCAGACCAATGCCGGCCGCCAGAGTAGACTTACCATTCTTGCGCGCCACTTCCAGATACGTAGTACGAAAGCGCCGCGTGCCGTCCGCCCGCTTCCAGCCAAACAGCACCCACAGCCAGAACTGCTGCCATGGCTCCAGGTGAACCGGCTGCCCGGCCCACTCGCCTTTTGAATGCCGCAGCAGACCAAAGAAAGCCACAGCCAGGCGCGCCGCCTTTTCATCAAAGGTCAGGCCGCGCTCATGGCCCGTTTCCAGGTCACGCCGGTGGCGCTCGCACGCCAGGCGCACCCAACGGCAGGCGATCTGTTCGCCATTGAGAACATCATCCACGTACTGCTCGGCGGTGAACTCAATCGCCACTATCCACCTCATTGTTGACCGCCTGGAACAGCTCATCGAGCAAGCTCAGTTGCTCCGCCTCTTCCGGCAGCTGCAGCCGCGTGCGGGCGCTGGGCGTCATGCCAAACTCCGTAGCGTAACCTTTGAACGCCAGTGAGTTTTCCCGGAACACCGTCGCCTTGGGGTTCTTCTTCTCAAACCCATCTCGCCCTTCAACAGTCAGCCCCTCTTCCCGCACTTCCTGCACCGCCTGCACCGCCAGCGCGTAATGCTCGGCCATCAACCGGAAGGCCGGCCCATCAATGCCGGTCAGAATTTGCAGCCGCTCCAACTCCGGCGCGTGTTCATCCCAGAATCTAGCCTGCAGCCCCTTCCCCATGCCGCGCGGTTTTTTCACGGCCGTTTTGGGTTTGGGTTCCCGTTGGGGCAACGGCCGTTTGCCGGGATTGCCCTGCAACTTCTTGACAGCGGTTGGTTTTGGTTTACGGCCTATAGTTGACATAATAATCCTTCACAAATTTAGTTCATTTCGCGGGTGTGTGCGCGAGACTACCCCACCCGGTCTACAAAAAGTTTCCAGACTTTCCCCTCCCCCCTCCTCTGGGGTTCCCGAAGCCACCGTCAACCACAGCCGTCTTCTGGCTGTGGTGTGTGGCGCACATCGCTTGCAGGTTATGCCACTGGTTCGTACCGCCTTCAGCCAGAGGGATGATGTGGTCCACTTGCTCGGCTGCGGCGCCGCAGATAACACAGGTTTTGTGGGCCTTGAGGAAGGCGGCGCGGGTGCGCTGCCAACCACGGCCATAGCCGCGCCGGGCTGCGCTGGCGCGGGTATCGGGCGGGCGCTGCTGTTGTCTCTCTTTGGCATGGATGACGCAGTAACGGCCGTGGCTGGCCCGGCCGGGGCATGTTCTAACTGCGCATGGTTTCTGTGGCTTGTGTGGCATAAAAACAAAAACCGGCGCGACTTCCCTGTTGGGAGTTCGCGCCGGTGGTAATCCATCAGCGGTTTAGATTGTTTACATATTATGGCATTGGCCAGAGTGTGTCAACGTGTGCGCTTTGGTCTGGCCTCGGTGGGCTTCAGCCGGCCGTACTTCATTAGATTCCGCTCTATACGTCGTAATCGCATGATTAACTCATTGCGCTCCGCTTCTTGGTCATCAAGCCAATCGACTAACCAGGACATAGTCTGGTTGTCTACCCCTTTTGGCCCTCCGAGGATTGCGGCAAAATCCTGCTGCTGGTTCATATCGCTATACGCACTCCCCTACCCTGCCGCTTTCCCTTTGCTATTATTGCCACCCATTAAGGCATTAATCCATGCGGCCGTTAATTGGGTTGCCTCGTTGCGGGTCAAGCCTTCAAGGTGCAATCGCTTCCAATATATGGCTGTTAATGCCGCCATATTTTCAACGCCAGCCTCTGATTGCTCAACTTGCCTGGATAGTTCATTCATTACTTTATAGTCGCTTTCGGCCATATCAAATTCCTATACTGCAATCGGCAGGCTGCTATGTTTGCGCGCAAACAATGCGCCAATAGAACCATCTAACAATAACAAAAGAGGCGACGGTACGGCCGTCGCCTCATCCACTTCCACCACCACACACCCGGCCGCTCTGACAGGCCAGGACACGGCCGTATCAATCTCTACCCTAACCTCAGCATACGGCCGTCCCGTGCGGCGCGCTACGTAGCAGGCCAGGCGCTGGCGCTGAGCCGGATGCAGCTGCGACAGGTCCAAGTCGTAGCACGGGCGTTCACGGCCGTCTACCACATCCCACCTGCTCGCAGCGGACAGCACCGGCAGCCTATCGGTGCCGAAAAGTCGCTCCCAGCGGGCGGCGCGTTGCGGGTCAGAAGTCGTTATATAGAACATACGTGCATTATAACATAGAAATATATCTATATGTGAGTAGCTCATAAAAAAGACACGGCCATGTCTTTAATATTCATCCGGTAAAAGCACGGTTGTGGTCGAGCGATCCCTTTCCGTGATGATCCAAATGCGACCGCCGGGCGTTTCGTAGGCCGACAAGATGCGAAAGCCTTCTTTGACGCTCAGGTCGTTTTCCTGCCAGTCCTCCTGGCCAACGTCGCCCCAATACCCGCGCTGGTGCATCCCCAGGTAGCGGGAGAAATCAAGGCCCAGGGCCAGCGCCCCGGGCGTGGCCACAATGCGGCCCAGGGGGAAAAGGGGCGTGGGGGTGGTTTCTGTCATCGTCTTACCTCTGCGGGTGTCGGCGGCCGCCGCGTCCAGTTCCGCCGCCGCGATCACGTGCTGGATTTTCTGCTGAACCCTCTCAAAGCCCGGCGTGGGCAGGGCATTCTCGCTGATGTGCAGCATCACCTCACGGATGATCGCCGTTTCGGTGTCATCTTCTGACAGCTGCACCAATTCAGCCAGCAGGTTGATAATCTGCTGCTTCATCTCATGCTGCCCGGCCTGGTTGCCGATTTTGAGCAATTCCATATCGTTCATGGCCTCACCTCAACAGGAACGGCCGTGCAAGGCAGCCAAAGGTTGCTTGACACGGCCGTTGCCTCTAATCAAACAATTCCTCGTTCAGTTTGGCGTCTTCTTCGTCTGTGAGCGGCTTACGGCCGTTGCCGCCGGGAATGGCGGCAAAGACGATTTGGGCCTTGCCGTTACCGATGCCCGGCTTGAGGGCCACCTGCCCCACTCGCGCCCAATCCTTCATGAAGGGCGATCCGGTCATTTTCTTTAACTGCTGGCCGCGAGTGACGTTAATCACCAGCATGGTGTCGGTTTCCTCAAAGGATAGGCACGGTTTCCACTCGCCGGTTTCGATCCCTTTCTCTGGGTCATAAACGAATTCAACGGACGCGCCGGTAACGTTCAAGATGCGGCTTTCGGCCTCTCGTTCTTCCAGCCATTCTTGCAGCCGTTCCATGCTGAAGTAGTTAGAGGGCAGCACATCGTCAAAGGACAGGTTGGGATTATCCAAGTCCATCGTGGGTACAGGCGCTTTGTCGGGCACGTCATTGACCGGGCGAAAGGTCACGGCCGTTTCCTCTTTCTTGGCTAAATCTTTCTTGCTCATGTGAAGTTCCTCCGTAAAAGGGTAGGCCCTGGCCATCAGAGGCCAGGGCGTTTCTAAACGAGTTAAAAGCGCTCTTCACGGACGCGCTGGTAAAGAGTGAAGGCAGCCAGATGCTTGCACACCCGCATACCGTTGCTGTCATAAGGTGCGCCCATCTCTTGCCAGTGAGGGCACTCGCAAACGAGATAGCCCTGGTCAAAGGTGATGGCATAACGGCCGTACTCATCACTGCTTTGCACTTTGGCAGCCACCATGCCCGCGCCGGTGAGCGTTTCCACGCCATTGCGGGCCACCAGTTCTGCCCCGCGCCAGATGACGCGCTCAAGGCCGGGTTCCGCTTCAATCCAGCGGCTGGCCGCTTCGTACAGGTCAGGGTCAAGCAAGGAAAGGACAAACTGAAACGCTTCCCCTTTGGCCTTTGGCGGCCAGGTGAATATCTCGCCCGTCTCCGGGTGCGTCCAGGTGTACATCCGGGCGCTGCGGTCATAGGTGATTTGAAGGGTTAAGGTGTCTAACATGGGGTTGTCCTCCGGGGAAGGTGGGGGCTTGCGCCCCCTGCCCCTTAGAATGCGGGAATCCCGCTGTACTGTTGGCTCATGGCCGCTAGTCTATCGTCCACGTCGCCCGCTTCCAGGCTGGCCAGCCATTCGTTGATTTCGGGCGCGGCCGGGATGGTGGTCTGGCTCAGGTCAACCCCTTCTTTCTGGCCGAAAACGGTCAGGTAAATGTGGCAGACCGTTTCCCAGGCCAGGCCGGGGTGCTGAATGAAATACTGTTCAGCGGCGGCCAGGGCTTCGCGGGCGATACTGGCGACGTACCAGTCAGGATATTGGGTGTTGATTTCGGGTTGGGTTTGGGTTAAAGTTGTCATCAGACGAAGCCTCCTATGGTTTTGGTGAAAGCCCCGTAACATTTCTCAGGTGTAGGCGGGGCTTTCTGGTTCCTGTAAGATGAGTAAATTATACCATACCTATACGTATAGGTCAAAGTACCTATACATGACGCCGATCTCTTGTCGCTTTTAACCCCTCTCTATGGCGCTGTAACGAAAAAAACGAATTTGTTGGGCATTCTTGACACGTAGCCGTATAGCTTTTATACTTGCGTCATGAGCGCAAAGGGTACAAAGGTAAAATACACCACACGAATTGAGCCGGACACATTGCCAGCCTTACAATCGCTGGCGGCTGATTTGGGTTTCTTTGCTGACACCCCCGGCCGATACTACGGTGACCCCTCCTCCCCCGCCCTGCTCGACGCCCTGGCCGCCGCCTATCGCGCCGATCCGTCCGGGCTGGCCAATAAATTGCGAGCCGCCGGCATCGCCGGGGAAGGTCCACCACCGCCCCGTGAATGAATAAGGAGCTGACACCCTACCCAACAAAAGAGCCTGGCCGATGTAGCCAGGCTCTTTTCTATTCCAGCAACGGCCGTTGCTGCAGCTCGCGCCATTCGATAGCATGATACCACCACTTACTGCCTCGGCGGCGCAGCCACGGCTCCACCAGCAGCCCTTCCCAATGGCGGCCGCTGGCTTTCAGCGCCACTTCCAGGTCACGGCGGACAATAAAAAGCTCATCATCACCCGGATAGTCACGGACACGGGCCAGCGTCAGCCGCGCACGGCCGTCCACGTCAGGCGGGGTGTAGGCCAGCATCAGGCCGCCGGAGAGTTGGCGGTGGGTACGTTCTGGCCTGGCAATGAGCCAGGTCAGGACATCGGTGAGCGTGGGTTTTTTGGGGGTCACGGCCGTTACCAAGTCTGCTTCGTTTCGCGCCAGGCGCGAAACTCTCGCAAAATCGAGCCGGTTTCCGGCAACTTCATGCCTACGGCTTCTGTCAAAAATTCCACCAAAAAGGCGTCGGTGTACGCCCCTTCAGCCGCTTGTAGTAAATTCAGCGCCAGATCGCGCGCGTTTTCCGGCGACATCTGCACTCGCAATTTGGGTGCTTGGACTTCTACGTAAGGTTCTTTGGTGTTAGCGCCATAGCCGGAGGTGACGTTGTAGGTGAGGTCTTTGGTCACTTGCTCACCTCCTCTTGCCACCGCAACTGTGCTTCATACTCATCTGCCTGTTGCTGCGTGCGACGGCCAGGTTCACATTGATTTCCCTCCCAGCCAGCGAATATACCGTTGACTATTGCGTGGCAATTCGGCGCACCGGTCTTGGAGCAGCCATACGGACAAGTACCATATTCCTTAATGCACAAGGTGAGAGCGAAGTCCTGGTGGAATGAAAAGCCGTATTTTGTCTTAGGTCGTTTGAATGTCACGGCCGTGTCTCCTCTCTCTCATGCTCAATCATCATCTGAACCAGGTCAATCTTGAACGGCTTGTTGCTTTCTAGGCCGTACGTGCAACTCTGACAAAGCCAAATATCCTTGTCTATCCGGTAGGCGGGTGATTCGATGAGAACGTCACGATTGGGGGCCATGATGGCCCCCAGTTCCAGACTGCCCAGTATTTGAGCCGTACCCAACACCTGATTCACGGCACGCGGATCAATCATCACCTGCCGGAACTTGATTTCGACACGGTAAAAAAATGGGGCGATTGGCCCGCCGCAGTTATCGCAGGGGCGTAGGTCGGTTGTTTTGGTCATGATGGTATTTCCTTTTTGAACTCCTCTATACACTCTAGCACCGCCTTCCAGGCCCGATTGTAGGCCCAGACCATGGGCGGCTTGGAGTTGATGACCATGAGGGCCAGTTGACCCTCGATCAACTTTAGATCGAAAAGCCGCTGCTGATTTTCGTCCACCTCTTCAACAGGCTCTGCCAGCATCTCGGCGACACTTTCGGCTAGCTCCTCGTCGATGGCGTCGAGAGCGGCGGGGGTGCCGGGCGTTGAAAGCGCCTCTTGTTCCTCGTCTAATACGTCATCCAGAAAACGCCACACACCCGCATCATCCACCAGTATTCCGTCGATGGACCATCCATCGACCGCCAATTGCTCGACGTTGTAGCCGCGTTCGCGCAGTTGCTTGACGGCCGCGTAGACCTGGCGATTGGGCACACTCTGAATACCGTTTTCGGCCGGGTATGGGATGTCCAGCACTTCACGGGCCACGCGCAACAAGGCCGCGCCGCGCAGGGTTGGTTTCTCCCTGCTGCCGCCATGGGCGTTATACCAGAAGGCAGGATCGGCTCCACCTTTGTAGGAGATCGGCGTGCGCCCTGGCCCGCTGCTGCCGCCGGCGATGCCAAACTCAGATGCGATAGCCTTTTTTAATTCATCATCGGTCAAACCAACAGACCGGCGCTCGCTCCATTTTCCTTTGGCATCCTGAAAGGTGTGCAGGGCGCGGTGTAACCCGGCTTTAATCGCGTCCGGATCGGGGTCAGAGACGGCCGTTTGTTCCTCATTGCGAACAGGCTCTTTCGCCCTGCTCTGGCTCAGTACATTGTTGCACGCCTGCCTCAAGTCGCTCTCACGATACGCGATCTCGTCAACATAAAGCGCCGCTTTTAGGCTGTTCCAGGCGACACCCCACCCCACCCGCCTTTCCTTGATGTTTGCCAGGTTGGTAAGCGGGTCTGCTGGCCCCATGATGGCCACATCGTCACTGGACAGCCACGTCCTTACGCGCTGCTCCAAGTCCCACACGGGGGTATATGACGGCGCTTCCGCTTGCTTCCGCCGCTCCGCCGCCCTGCCCTGCCAGATATTCAGCAGGCCCTCCAGCGCAAGTAATAAGTCTTCTTCGCGGTGTGGCGTAGGCATGGCCTCTACCAGCTGCGACCAGGCCGGATGACGCGATTGCTGTGTATTCAGTCGGTCGAGGCCAACCAGGCTGCCCTCATTTTCACCGCCATACCGCTCGCGCAGCCAGTCGCCGATCTTCGTCTGCAGCTCCCACACCAGGGCGTATTTAAATTCTTGCGCCTGGCCGCCGATGTTGGCCGTGTTCATCACGGCCGTGGTGCCGTGTTTGGTGGTGTATGTTCGTTGTTCTGGTTCCTCACTGTCCACGTGGACAGTGAGGCCGTTTTCAGAGCGGAGCTTGCCCACAAACGTAGGCGACACCCGGCACGTCCGGGCGATCTCCCTATCCGACCACATGCGCCACTCCTGATCTTCCAGCAGGTGCAGCACCGCCCGCCGCTTGTCCTCCGGCGTCCGCCTTAGACCATGCTCGGCATTGGCCCCGGCCGCGTGCAGCACCGCCTCCCGGCGTGTGCCCTGGCGAATATCGGCCAGCACATGATCGCGCCCGGCCTGGTTGGCGGCGGCAACGCGGTGAAAGCCATCGGCCAGCCAGTGGTCGCTGCCGTCGTGGTAGACCACCACATACGGAAACGGCCAGTAATCATTCTCCCCTACTAGCGCCTCTGTGTATTCAGCTACGGTAGCCCTATCCAGACCGGCGCGGGCCTGCGTGCCGCCGTCCGTGCGGATGAGTTTTAGGTCTAATTCCATCATCGATCAGCCTCCTAAATCAATGTCAATGTCAGCGTAACGGGCGTCCGCGCGGTAGAATCTGGCTCCGATTACAAGTTCCCCGCACCGCTCCGTGAATCGAGACACGGCCGTGCGCAGGTCGTTGAGCAGGATGGCTAAGGCGGCGCAGTAGGCGCACACAGTTCCGTCCAGGTCATTGCCGCAGCTCTCGCAAATGAGGATGTCATTTCGATCTCTCCATTCGACAAAACACCGCTCGCTGCAAAACACGCGGCCAGTCCGTAAGATCAGCGATCCCTTACCCGTCCTGTCGTCGCCGCAATTCGGGCAAATGTTTGCAATCTTTTTGCTCATATCACCCTCCCATACACTCGGCCGCCCTGGCAATGCCCCAGGCGGCGAAAGTGAAGAGAACGAGCCCGGTAATCAGAATGGCGGCGGCCAAAGCCAGCGCCGGGTAATGGATGCGGTTATGCTCGTTCATCGTCTCCCCCTCCTCGCGGCTTCGCCCGCGATCTTCCCGCCCGCTCGGTGGGCCTGCGCCCATATGTCACCGAAACCAAATAAGGCATTGGCGAGTTTGATGATAAAAAATGATGCGCCGCCGATGACGACGGCCGCAATAATGATCTCGATCATGGTGTCACTCCTACCATCCCCCAGATGGTGTACAGGCCAATGCCTATGGCCACCAGCAGGCCGATGGTGATGATTAGTTCAATAAGTCGCCGTTTCATATTGGCTCCTCGTTCTCACTATTCGTTACTTCACGCGCCAAACGACTGAATTTTTTATTGATGCCCTCGGAGGACAAATCAACACCGGGCAAGGCAAGGACTAGGCCGCGCTCGCCTTGCTCAATTACCAGTTCCCCCCCCGCCGCCGCGTACTTAAAGGCGTCAAAGGTGAGAATGGAAAGCCAGTTCTTTAACTTGAGTTCATTCTCTATGTCTGCCATTTTTCCTTGCCTTGCTACGTTTCCAGTATCTCTGTAGCCTTTCCGGATCGTCTTCTTCTAATATGTCAAGCGTGCCATAGTACATTATGTCACCCTGATTATTTACTCTTATGACCCAGTAATACCATCCGTCCTTGGCCGTCGATCCTGAATTTTTCCGCCCGGCCGTGCGTTTCTTTCGCTTGATTTCAAATCGCCAATCATCGCCATCATCGTCTGGTTTTTCAGTCGTTTTGGCTTTTGGTTTTTCAGTCGTTTTTTTTGTTTTCTCTCCGGTAAACGACTGAATTCTTTTCGCCAAAACGACTGAATTCTTTTCGCCTGGTAATGGCCGTTTCGGCTGAATTTCCGGGCGTGGTTCTTTCGCCAGATCAACGGCCATGTCGTCGTCACTTTCAGCCGCAATCACAGTCGTAGCCGGCGCGCCATGACGCATTGCGTTAACTATTCCGGGCGCGACCGGCCGTTGGGCTGCGGCCGGCGCGGTAAAAAATCCGGCTTGCGCTCCGGCAGGCAGTCGAAGGTGAAAACCATCGTGCCGTTGGCATCTTTCAACGTCACGCCAATTTTGGCCGACCTGGTGGCCTGGTGCGCGGCCGCCTCCGCTCTGCCCAGGTCATCAAACTCGATAACATCCAGGTCATCTATGTGTAACTTGAATGGTGGCTTGTGATTAGCCACCACCTGCCCGGGTACAACCTCCCCCTTGCCCAGCCGCTGTAATTTCTCCGTGAACCCCAGCGCGCCCAACATCTGGCCGCGAAACTCAGCCGCCAGAATATCGACCAGGATGTCCTTATCAGCGTTGGCCCGGGCCTCAAGCTCCTTTAAGGCAGAATCAATGACCTTGCCCTGCATTCGGGCCGTTTCTGTGGCTACTCGTTGCTCTGGCTCTGCGTATTTGTAGACGGCCAGGCCGACGATGTGCGCCACCGTCACCCCCAGGATGACAAAAAAAGCGATAGTGCCAATGGTGGGGCGGTAAGGGATGAGGTAAGGGGCCAGGGTGGTGTTGGTCGCCAGCTGCGTCACCGTGGCCATGATAGACCCGCCCAGCGATACGATGGCCAGGGCGATGGCGGCGTCCCGCTGGGCCGTGGCCTGCTCGCCGGACAGCCAGACCTTGAACCAGACCAGGTATGCAGCGTCAAGCATCAACAGAACGTAACCGGCAGCCAGCAAGGCAGCGATGCCATTGTCTGGGTTGCCAAAAGCCGCCGGCAAATAAGTAGCGCCAAAGAGCGCGGTTTCAACAGCGTTAAAGAGGATCACCAGCGCCCCGAAGATAATCAATAACCATTTCGTAATGTTTCCCATTTGCTTGTCTCCAATTGCGCCGGAGACGGCCGTTGTCAAGGAGGTGACTGTTTTGCTACAATGACCCGTGACCGTTACGGCCGTACTCCGGCCTATCTGTTCCCGAGGCCAGTGAACTCTACTCACTGGCCTCTTTTATTTTTCCAGCAGCCGCACTTGATGACAGCCACCTGGTGCCGCCGGCAAATGCGGTACACGATGCGCGGCTCATGCAGGCTGCGATTGCGCAGCTCCGGTCGTGCTGTGAATCTGACCGTTTTCATGGTTTGCATTTCGACCTCCTTCTGTTTTGGTGCGCAGGCGGCGCACATAGAGCCAGTACACGTCACCATCCGGGACTGTCTGGTGTTCTGCCGTGTGCCCGGACGCGGCCCAATCCTTCCTTATTTTGTTCAGGTGCGTCCGGGCATTGTCTGCACTTTTCTTATCAGCAAACATGAAACGCATCCAGGAGCTTTTGCCGCTGCTGCCTATTTCCACCGACAGAACCCGCAAATCAAATTCAGCGTAACGGCTCGCTGTGCCGATGATCGGCGGAGCGCTTACCTGCGGCTCGAATTTAACGAATACGGTATCGTGCATCTTCTTTTTGGGTATTCCTCTTGGCATGTCAATCTCCTTTAGGTCAGCCACGCCGACGGGGGCCTCGATGGCCGTCGTGGCGCTGGCTGCTATCTCGCGCAATCGTGCGCGGTTGGCGGCGATTTCCGCCGCCGTTGGTTTGTTCTTAAAAGCATTGGTTTTATACATGACCGAACCTCATTAACTCTGTGGCCACATCAAACGGCCGTCGCTCCGGCTGCCGCTTGCAGGTGGCCAGTACCAGCGCCCGCCGCCGCATCATGGCTTGTTCGGCGGCCGCCAGCGTTTCCGGTGTAATGCGGACGGTGGTCTTCCTGGCGCTCAACTGCACACCGACCCGCTCCGGGGTGTACGTCTCAGCCATCAGGCGCACGTGAGCCGGGTTGTAACGGTAGCCGCTGCTGGCCTTGCACCGTTCGACGCCGTACTCATCATGCACGCGGTCGAAGGTGCTGCGGTGGCAGCCGATGAGCTGGGCAGCGGCTTCGGCGGTGAGCCAGTTGTCAGTTGCTGTTGTTTCCATGCTGCCTCGCTTTTGGCCGGTACGTCCACCTGGGCGGCCAGGCTATGTACTGAATGCGGTCGCCATACCCGGGCCGGAATTCATCAGCGGCAATGATCGCCACTCCCTGATCGGATTTGGTCAGGAACATACACCGGTTCTCGTTGCTGGCGCGGGGGAAGAGACGGTCAAATACCATTTCGTATTCCGCGTCCTCCTGCTGCTGCTCGTTCATGTTGGCGCCTGGTGGGCCTGGCGCGAGCGGTCTATGACCAGCTCCGTCGCCTTGATAATGGTCATCCACTCGCAGACGACGTTTTCCGGTATGGCCAGCTCGTCGGCCAGGGCAGCCTCAAGGCTGTCGTAGGCCGTGCCGCCGGCGTCGCCGCTGCGGACGAGAATGACGCGCCTGATAGGGTTTTCATTGTCCATACAACTCTCCTTTGTCTGGCCGGGTGGCGGGTCCCGGCCTTAAACATGATTCTCAGACATACGTTGCTACGCGCCGCCCGCCACGGCGACAGTCCGATAAAATGCCCGGCCCCAGCCCGGAGCGGTTTGCCTGGTGATTGACCGGCACCAGGGTGGGGAAACAGCCGAAGCTGCTCATAAACTTAATTCCTGGGGCGCGTGCCGGGACAATTGCACCAGCGCCTCCAACACGGCCGTGCCCGGTAATGGCTCCAAATCATCACGCAGCCAGTAGGCCAGGTCGGTGCCGCCTTTGGCCGGCTCGTGCCAGCGACGGCCGTTTTCGTGGCCAGTAACGTGTAGCAGCGCCAGCGCCCTATCGTCGGCATCCAGACCCTGCCACCAGGCCACCAGGCCCAGCCAGGCCGGATCGGGCAGCTGCCCCTGCCGTAGCAGCTTGATGGCATAGCCCAACGGGTTACGGGTCAGCCACGGCTGGCACAGGGTCCACCAATGCCAGGCCAATAAGTGCGCCGGCGGCAGCTGCTGCTGTTGGAACTCGGCAAAAACACGGCCATGGATCCCCAGGTGGCGCATGAGGGCGGCGAGTTGATCGGAATTTCCGGGTTCCTCATTGGATGATTGATTGATTGATTGATCTACATGGGTATTAAGATCACAATCAATCAAACAATCATGATCAACGCGCGCGTGAGAGAGACCGAGATCGGAAATTCCGATCTCCGAGATCGGAATTTCCGATCTCGGTCGAGTAGATGTTTGCGTGCCAACGCTCGGCAGGGTGTCTTGTGACCCTGCACCCGCCGGGGGAGCGTCTTGTGTCTCCGTCGCCGGCGAGTAGGCAGATTCTTGTGTCTGCCCCGTTTGTGCGTCGTCGCCATCCTCTAAAAATTTACCGTGATGTCCCTGCCACAGTTCCTTGAAGGGCAGGGGGAGCTGGGGGCTGATGCACCAGCCATCGTAACGGCCGTTGTTCTGCAGCAGCCCGTAATCGGTCAGGCGATCTATACCCTGCCTGACCGGCTTGTCTGAATAACCTGTGGCCTCTTCCAGCTGCGCCTGGGTCAGGCTGCGGCCTGACATGAGTAGCACCAGAAGGATGCTGGCGGCCGGGCCTTTGATGTCACGCACAAAGCGCTGGGTTTGCTCAAAGGGGTCAGCCATCATCATTGTGTCATCCATGGCGGCCGGGCCATCGCCCGCGTCATAGCTGCCGCCGAATCAGTACGCCGGATGGTCACTGGCACACCATCCCAGTGTTCTATGACGAAGCATTCCAGAGCATTGCTGTAGATGGCCTGGTAATAGCGATCTACAGCCGTTTCTCTGATGGCCACCGTCATGGTTCCATTGGTGATAGAGTTGAGTAATCGGTCAAAAAACGAAGGCAAAATGTTGTTTGTCATATCGTGTCATTCCTGTGTATAGTTAGGTGTGATGCGGGCGTGCCATGCCCGCACCACTTCGTGAAACGGCCGTCCAGACCGTAGACACCAAATAATTTCACTGAACAGGACACTAATGAACAAGGTGAACCGGTTCCTGACGGGCGACTACCCGGAGGACAGCTACCACGCAGTACTAAAAAATTTCCTGCTGCAGCAAAAGCAACAGGGGGTTTCTAAAGCCACCGTTGATCGGTTGTTTTACAGCCTTTATCCGATTGGTGAATCGCTGGGAAACCCATCGATGGGTGACGTGCAGCACACCCACTTGACCGCATATGCCACCAGGCTGTGGCTCTTGTACGCGCCTGATTCAGTCAGAACATTCGTTGGCGACATTCGCCAATTTTTCAAATGGTGCAAACGGCGCGGCTATCACAAAAAGAACCTGGCAAAACAAATCGCAGTGTCACGCAACAAGCGCCGACGAAGTAAGCGTCAGTCGAAGGCGCCAGCAGAAACGGCTATCCGGCACCTCATGGAATTTTTGGCAAATCAATTGGGCGATCTGGTGTATCGTGATGTGTTTGGTATTTTGCAGATCAACGGGGATGGTTGGTCATCACAATCTCAAAAGGCACTAAGAGACTTGTTTGTCATCACCTTTCTCTACGAAACCGGCGCACGTGTAGGGGAGCTATCAACGTTAGGGTCGCGTAACATGAACGAGGCAACGGCGGAACCGCAGCGAACCTATGGCATTACATTAACCGGCAAAACGGGCGAACGGGATTATCTATTCACCCAATCGACTGCTGAATTATGGCGCGTCTGGGAGCAGGTGCGACCAGACGGAGCCAATGAGTACGCTGTTTTAGGGTGGGGGAACGGCCACATGAAACGGGGAATGCGACCAAATGGCATATCACAGATGATTGCCAGGCGCTGCCAGGAGGCGAAGATAAAACCATTTCGCGCTCACGCTTTGCGCCACGCCAAGATCAAACGTGGCCGGGTGGCGGTTGGATTAGAGACTACATCCATTCTGGTAGACCACAGCGACTTACGATCAACGCGGGGTTACGCCAATATCGACGATGAAGAACTGACCGAGGCGGCCATCAAAACAGGGGTGCAATTTGACCTTTGGCGTCCAAAACCCTAGAACGCTTCGTTCGGGTCGAAGAGGTCGTCGGTTCAAATCCGGCCGCCCCGACAAGAGGTAGAAAACGGCCGCTGCTCAGGTGAGCAACGGCCGTTTTTTGTTGTCAAACTATCATCAATATCGCGGGCGCCAGGAGCTTGAATACCTCTCTGGGCACAGGTGTGTGATCTGGATTTCTCACCACAAAAATATGCTATGCTTCTCGAGCCCTTCCTCTAGCAATATCAGGCTGCTTCGCTATCAAGTTGATGTATCCGCTGTTCAAGAAGGAGATTGACCAGGCTTTCAGTTGATAATCCACGTGAATGAGCCAGTTTCCGCACTTGCTGAAGTAATTCAGGGTCAAGAGCCACCAAATAACGACGGCGGGCATTGGAATCTATTTCAAAATCAGTCGGTTCGGTTTGCTCCCAATAATCAGCTAGACTATGGGTATCCCAAAAATCAGCGATTTCCTCATAACTAGACATCTCAGGGATTGTTTTATCTGCGGTCATAATGCCTTCGTTCCTTACGATCCATATCGCGCGCACTGAGTACAAGTGCTTCATGCGTTTGCTTATAGATGAAAATGACTATCAAATAACGACCACCTTCCGATTTTCCCAATGCAGCATAAACATCTTCACCTTGGACATGCCCTTTTTGCACTTTCCGAAAATGTGGCTGACTAAATAGGACTTCATCAACTTCTTCCGGCGTTACCCCATGCTTCACAGCCAGCTTGTCAATAACAGGGGGTAACCAGATAATGTCAACAATGCGCATCAAAAATCAGCCTTGATTTGTATTGCGGTTATTTTAGCATAGTTTTTCTGGTTAGGATTAAATACACTGTTCCAGACGTAGGGGCAGGCACAAGACCTGCCCCACTCAGGCTGACTACAAGGGTCACCCCTGCCAAAGGGTGATTTTTTGTGAACCAGTTGAATAGTAATGTTCGTTTTACTTAATGAGTTTTGAGATGTTTGACGCGGGTAAGTATGTGCTCCCATTCGGGGGACCCATGGAGCCTGGTTAAGGGGGTGCAGCCTTCCATTTCAGGCAAATCATCAAAACCAGCGTCAATGGCTTTGTTTAAATGGTCAATGGCCTTAGCCTGATCTTCTAACCCTGCCCAGGCTGCCCCAGCCAGGAAGTGTCCATATCGAACCAGCATCTCTTTGTCTGAGGTGACCATTTGGGCCGCAACGGCCTGGGTCTGCTCAAACCGATGACAGTCCAGGTGGCTCCAGGCCAGGTTGATGAGGTAGCCTACTTCTGGAAAGATGATGATGTACTCCGTTGGCTGGCGCAGGCGCTGCAGCCCCAGTTTTTCGGCGGTGCAAATAGAGCCGGTATTGGACGCCGCCACATCCCAGTTGATTTGCTTAAGACCATGCGCCAGCCCATAAACAATGGTGGCCGCCGATGTTGTCAAAGCCAGGCCGCGCCGCCGGTAATGCCGGTCGGTGACCAGCCGAATTTCACCCTCATCCCCGACGATAAAATCAACCACAGACCAGGCAGCGCAGACACGGCCGTGCAGCGCCACATACCCAAAACCCATCTCGTCAGGAACAGCGGCACCCTGCCGTAACGCCAACACCTTCTGCACATCCTTCGGTAACTCACCCTCGACAAGATCAACAAGGGATTCGTCAATAAAATGGAGTTCAAACCCTTCTGGCAGCACCGGTGTATGGATAGGGTGCCCCTGGGTGGCCACATACAAGCAGCGGGGCATTTGTATAGGCTGACGATTCTCAACCAATCCATTTAAAACAGCACACCAGGCTTCCGATGGGTCCACAAAAAAGATGGCGCCGGTGCCCTCACCGATAAACGCTTTTTCAGCCAGGGCAAGACGCAGGGCCTCATTAAATGGCGTGTTGTACGGATCCCCAAGTAGATGGTACCAGGAATCTTTCACCACCAATGCGCTGCGTGGCGCGTCGGCCTGGTCTACCACCACTTTTCCCGGATATTTACCGGCCAAAATGCCCTGGCAATACAGGGAAGGTGTTGGGTGTTCAGCCAATAACGGCCGAACATAAGTATACTGTTGAGGTGTTAATTGATGAAACATTGCTGATAATACCCTTTGTTTATTTGATTTTGTGATTACTTCGTAAGATTCTAAATTTTAATTTGATATTTGTCAAATTATATTCTATAATCCATTTTTACCAGACAAGAAACAAAAGGGGCATAACATGATGGAAAAGCTTTATAACATTTACATTGAGAATGCCGCATCCATGACCGAAATAGAACGCCTGGAAGCCTGTTTTAAGAAAGTCACGGATACGGCTATCCAACAACTGGAGAACGAGTTAGAAGTGGCCAGAGCCATGGGCGATGAAGAGTCAAAAAAAGCGCATCACATTCAAATTGGTATGTTTCGTAATACCCAGAGTATTTTTAGCTTCGCCAAGCGATATGCCACGGATGCGCGGTGGAAAGATGAAAATGCAAACGATTAAATCTGATAAGGAAGAAAACCTGGAAGCCAGGGCGCAATTGTTTAAGGCTTTAGGCCATCCGATGCGCCTGCTCATTATGAACCTGGTGCTGACAAAAGCGCGGCACGGCGAGGAGCTGGCGGCTATTTTGCATTTAAACCCGGCCACGGTCTCTCATCATCTCACAAAGCTGGCAGAAGCGGGCCTGCTAGAGGCCCGTAAAGATCAATATTATCAAACCTACTCCCTGGCTCAGAATGTCCTGCAACGCACGTTGGATGAGGTCATTCGGCTGCCGCAGCCAGATTTACGGGCGCAGGTGACGCCCGATGCGTATCGGGAAAAGGTGCTGCGCATCTTTTTTAAACGCGGCCGCCTTAAACAAATCCCTTCCCAGCACAAAAAACAACGCATTATCCTGGAATATATCGCCCAAGAATTTGAGCCGGATCGTGACTACGAAGAGCAGGAGGTTAATCGTATTCTGGTTGAATTTAATGACGATGTGGCCTGGCTGCGGCGCTCCCTGGTTGAACACAAAATCATGCGGCGTGAGCATGGCATCTATCGGTTAAACCCGGCATCCGAAGAAGTGTAGTCTCAGGTGTCTGTCGCTTTGAGGGAGTGACACTTTGGGGAAGTGACAGGCACCGCCAAATGTTTGGTTTCGTAAGATTCCACACAGTCACCACCTCTATGCGGTGACTATACTTCCCCTTTGCACAATACAGGACACCTGCATGGAGAAACCACATATGAATTCAGAAACAGCACGGCCGTTGCCCACAACCCGCTTGCGCCAACACGGTGCTAAACTGGCCGCCCTGCTCTTTTGGTTGGTTGTCGTCGGCAGCTACTACGGGTATGCTCGTCAAAATAACCTGACATTGGCTGACAGCGTGCAGCGCATGGCTGGCTTGTTGATAAACAGCCTGTATGGCCCGTTGTTTTACATGGTGCTTTATGCGCTGCGCCCCTTGCTGTTTTTCCCGGCCACTGTGCTCACCCTGTTGGGTGGGTTTTTGTTTGGCCCCGTGGGCATCCTCTACACCGTGGTCGGCAGCAACGCCTCAGCCATGGTGGCTTACAGTGTGGGCCGTTACTTCGGCCGGGGTGTCTTGGACAATGAGGCCAATGCCGGTGTCATTCAACGCTACACCCAGCGCCTGCGCCAAAACAGTTTTGAGACCGTGCTGATTATGCGGCTTATCTTCCTGCCCTATGACCTGGTGAACTACACCGCCGGCTTTTTGAAGATCAACTGGAAAGCGTTTCTGACGGCCACAGCCATTGGCTCCATTCCTGGTACCATTTCGTTTGTGCTGTTTGGCGCTTCTTTTGGCACGCTGGATGCGCTGTTAGCCGGTGAGGTTAAGCTGAACCCGGTGACCCTGGTGTCTTCCATTCTCCTGATCGGCATAAGTATTATTGTGTCTCGCGTGATCAAAAAACGCGAAGCCCATGAGGCGTAAACATGGTAACAGCGATTAAAATTCTCCCTTTTGACGAACACAACCAAACCCTGGTGCAAAATGCCCATCCGCCGGACTGGCAAAACCCCACCCCAGACGGCCGTTACAACCTCCTTGTCATCGGGGGTGGCTCGGCCGGCTTGGTGGCCGCCGTGGGGGCGGCGGGCCTGGGGGCCAGGGTAGCCCTGGTAGAAAAACATTTGCTGGGCGGCGACTGCCTCAACGCCGGCTGTGTACCTTCCAAAACACTCATCCGCTCGGCCAAAGCTGTGGGTGACATCCGGCGGGCGATGGCTGGTGATTTAGGGGTGCATCTTAACGGGGAGGTGGCGGTTGATTTTACGGCCGTCATGCACAGGGTCCGCCAGGTGCGGGCAGACATCAGCCATCATGATTCGGCGCATCGTTTTAAGGATTTGGGTATTGATGTTTACCTGGGTGCCGGGCAGTTTACCGGGCCGAACACCTTTGCCGTAGACGGCCGTACCCTCGAATTTAGCAAAGCCGTGATTGCCACCGGCGCCAGCCCGGCCCATATCCCCATTCCCGGTCTGGCCGAAACCGGCTATATCACCAATGTTACCCTCTTTGAACTGACCAGGCAGCCCGCCCGGTTGGCCGTCATCGGGGCCGGGCCCATTGGCGCCGAGATGGCTCAGGCCTTCGCCCGTTTGGGTACAGAGGTACATCTGTTTGACATTCTACCAACGATGTGTGGCCTGCGTGATCCGGATGGGCTGGAAATCATGACCAAAACCTTTACCCATGAAGGGGTTCAGCTTTTCCTGGAGAGCCAAATCCAACAAGTGGCCCCAGTTAGCGGCGGAAAACAAATCACGTTTATGTATCAGAACCAAACCAAAACGATGGTGGTCGATGAGATTTTGTTAGCGGCCGGCCGCCGCCCCAATATCGAGGGGTTAAACCTGGCAGCAGCCGCGGTAGAATACACGGATAAAGGTCTGGTCGTGAATGATCGGCTACAAACCACCAACAAAGATATCTATGGCGCCGGCGATGTGGCCCTTTCAGCCCAGTTTACACATACGGCCGACGCCGCGGCCCGCATTGTGCTGCAAAACGCCTTGTTCATGGGGCGCAAAAAGGTCAGCGACCTTATCATTCCCTGGGTGGTCTATACAGACCCAGAAATTGCCCATGTGGGTTTGTTTGCGGACGAGGCAGAGGCACAGGGCACGGCCGTGGATACCTTCACCGTGCATATCCAAGACACAGACCGGGGGCGTACGGACGCTGAAGAAGGGTTTGTCAAAATCTATGTCAAACGGGGCAGCGATAAAATGATAGGGGCCACCATCATCGCTCGCCACGCGGGGGAGATGATCAGCGAAATCACCACCGCTATGATGGCCGGGGCCGGCCTGCGCACCCTGTCCCAAACCATTCACCCCTACCCTACCCAGGCGGAAGCCATCAAAAAGGCCGCTGACGCCTGGAACCGCACCCGCCTGACGCCCACGGTGGCCTGGTTATTTGAGAAATGGCTGCGCTGGCGAAGGTAAGATAAACCGCACAAAGTTTTCGCAAAACAGGGCCGCCAGGTGATAGTCACCTACCCAATGAGAACCTATGAATGATCACTTTGATATTGCCATTATTGGCTCTGGGATGGCCGGGTCGGCCCTGGCGGCCATCCTGGCCCGGCATGGACAGCGTGTGGTGGTGTTTGAGGCCAAATCACACCCACGTTTTGCCATTGGTGAATCGCTCATCCTGGAAACCTCAGAGATGATGCGGGCGCTGGCCCACTTTTATGATGTGCCGGAACTGGCCTACTTTAGCACCGAAAACTTTTTGCCCTTTGCGGGCACGACCCACGGTGTAAAACGGCATTTTGGCTTTCTCCATCACCAGGCCGGCCGGCCACATGATCCCCAGCATACGCTGCAAGCGGTCATTCCCCAAGAGCCCCATGGTCATGAACTGCACCTATACCGGCAGGATACAGATTACTTCATGATGACCACGGCCGTCGCTTACGGCGCCACTGTCTACCAAAATACGGCCGTGCAAGATATAAACCTTCATGATGATCACGTGACCATCATCCCCACATCTGGGCAGGCAATTACCGCCAATTACGTGGTAGATGCCGGTGGTTTTCGTTCTATTCTGGCCCAAAAATTTGACGTGCGTGACTTCAATTTACAGACCCATTCACGGGGTATGTTTACCCACATGGTTAACGTGCCCTGCTATCACCAAACCAGCGGCTCGCAGGCCAGCTATGGGCTGCCCTTTCGCATGTCTGAAGGCACCCTGCACCATCTGTTTGCTGGCGGCTGGCTGTGGGTGATTCCTTTTGATAACCATGCCGCTTCTACCAATCCATTATGCAGTGTGGGGCTGCTGCTGGACCCACGCCAGCACCCGCCACAGGATGACTTAACCCCGGAAGAAGAGTTTTTCTCTTTTATCCAACAATTTCCCAGCATGGCCGCCCAATTCGCCGACGCCCACGCTGTGCGCGATTGGGTACGCGCCGGGCGGCTGCAATACGCTTCTAAACAAATAGTGGGGGATCGTTGGGCCTTGTTGGGGCACGCAGCCGGGTTCATAGACCCGCTGTATTCAAAGGGGTTGTATAGTTCATTAACGGCCGTCTTCCTGCTGGCTCATTTACTCCTCAAAGCCAAAGAAACGGGTGACTACTCGGCTGCGGCTTTTGCCGACCTGGAAACCGTCACCCATCACTTTGTTTGCGCCGCCGACCGGCTGGTGGCTAACAGCTACCGCGCCTTTCAAAACCATAAGTTATGGTCGGTGTATGCCGTGATGTGGCTGTTAGGTGCCTACACAGAGTTGGTAAAGCTGAACATGATGCGGGCGCAGACACCGGATGACCGGCAGGCCTATTATGATCAATTGGTGAGGCTAAAACTGGTGGGCGGCGGTTTTGCCGAATTTGACACGGTGGCCGGCCGTATAGACCAGATCATGGAAACAGTAGATGTGGCCGATGACACGGCCGTGGCCGCGGCCGTAACGGACATCAACCAGATTTTCCGCGCCCTTGATTGGATCGCCGACCCATTTATCGCCCTGCTAGACGGCAAAACGCATCTGCCCCGGAATAAAATTCGGCTGAGCCTGCTGAAGCCAGGCGCAGGGTTTATGGGCAAAGGGGCCTACAAGGAGCATTTTTTTGGCCGGCTGACCATGCGTGACTTGCTGGTGTACGGCATCAGGGAAAAGGTGCGTTATGCCCGGCCAACCCTGACGCGCCAGCACAAGGCCCTCTATAAAAAACGCGTGGAAATGAAGTGATTTTATGCAAACGTATTCGCACTTTTTGATAACGGCCGTTGTCAGCAATCAACTGCATCAGAAAAAACAGGGGCACCCCGGCCAGGCATTTCTGTGCGGGGCAGCATTACCTGATGTGCCCTTGGGCCTGCTCAGCCTGGGTTATCTGCTTGACCGCCGCCTGGTGCGCCGCCACCTGCCAGACAAAACGCGGTGCAGTCCCACCTACAACGACCTGTACTTCAACAATCCCTGGTGGATTGCGGCCCATAACCTCTTGCACGCACCGCTGCCCGTTTTTATGCTTGGGCTGTTGGGCTGCTTGTTTCGCCGTCAACGCTGGGGGCAGCCGCTGCTTTGGTTTGCCGTGGGGTGCGGCCTGCATACGGCCGTAGACATTTTCACACACGCCGATGACGGCCCGGTGCTGCTCTTCCCACTGGAATGGAAGTTTCGGTTTCCGTCACCCATCAGCTATTGGGACCCCCAACACGGTGGGCGTACCTTTCGCATTCTGGAGCATTTGCTGGACCTACTCCTGGTCGGATACCTCCTCTGGCAGCGCCGGGCGGCCGCAGGTCAGGCGGCCAAAAGGCCAGGGGGCAAGTGGGGGTTAGATAATGTTTGATGAACGCCTGCGCCGGGCAAAAGACAGCATTTTTCATCCGGCAGCCCGGCCGTTACGTACCCTGCCCCCCTGGTTGTTTTCTGTTATGGGGTTGGTGGTAGGGGCAGCTGCGGCCGTGGCCTTGTGGCAGCAGGCGTACCGTCTGGGGTTTGTCCTCTGGTTCCTGAACCGAGTGTTTGATGGCCTGGACGGGGCGGTGGCCCGGATGCGCCAGGAGCAAAGCGACTTCGGTGGTTACCTGGATATTGTCATCGATTTTGTGATTTACGCCATTATTCCGGTGGGGCTGGTGTTGGGACGGCCGTCTACGGCCGTTACCTTCAGCCTCATCTTCCTGCTGAGCACCTATTACGTCAATGCCGCTTCGTGGATGTACCTGGCGGCCATCCTGGAAAAACGCCACCTGAGCCACGGCGACCGGTTGACCACCATCACCATGCCGGCGGGCATCATTGGCGGCACCGAAACGATCCTTTTTTATACGCTGTTTATCTTTTTCCCGGCCTATCTTGCCTGGCTGTTCAGCCTGATGGGGCTGCTGATCATCATCACCATCATGCAGCGGCTGCTATGGGCCAGACAGCATCTATCCTGACACACATTGCTATGTACACCCAGGGGTCCTGATAATGTCTCCATTGCGCCCCGGCCAACCGGCGCCGGATACAACACTTTTAACCTTAGACGGCCGTGCTGTTTCGCTCGCTTCGTACTGGAGCCACCAGCGTCACCTGCTGCTTATCTTTCTGCGCCACCTGGCCTGACTGCCCTGTCGTGACCATGTGGCCCAGGTTGTGGCCCATCACGCCCAGATTCAAGCCGCCAATGCCCATGTGGTGACGGTATCTTTTGACATGTCTTATTGGGCCCAGGCCTGGCTGCAAGAAACCCGCTCTCCGTTCCCTTTCCTGGTTGACACCGGGCGCGCAGCCTACCAGGCTTATGGCCTGGAATCTTCACGCCTCCGTTCCTGGAGCCCGGCCAATGTATGGTATTACACCAAAGCCCTGCTTCGGGGGCGGGAAACCTTTGGCAAACGGGGTGATCCACACCAGTTGGGCGGCGACTTTATCATAGACCATCAGGGCATCATTCGGCTGGCGCACCCCAGCCGTGACCCCACTGACCACCCGGCACTTGAGGAAATAGTAACAATCTTACAGACTTTAAACCCATAACGTCCGCAGCGGCAGGGGGCAGCACAACCCCCTGCCGTTGTTATGGGGTATAGGCAGCCTGAAAAAGCTACTCTGTAATGGTAAACAAGAAGCCATTGGCACGGCCGTTAACTTCAGGGAAGTACGCCTGCCGGGCAAACGTAGGCATCACCTGGTAAACACCAGGGATGATCGTATCCAGGAAGTAGGTGTATTGGTATGTGCCGGCCGGCAGTTGATTGGCCAGAAAGACTACCTTTTCGTCCCGATATTCAACACTGTTAAACACCCACCAACCCCACAGGCCCGGTCTGTAATCAAAGGGTATCACCCCGTCACCGCCACCTTCTGATGGTGTGGTATCCAGGTTGGGGTCCACCGCTTCTGCACCTGCCGGAAGGGGGTCTTCAATCACGGTATACAGCAGATCATTTTCGGTCTGAATGGTCACCACGACCCGCACCTGCTGCCCGGCCGCGATCTGGCTGATGGGGGTGCATGTTGCCGTTTCCGGGTCACAGGCGGCGTCATAGTAAACACGTTCCACGTGAATACCGCGGTTAAGCGCCGCTACCTGGCTGGCATCCACGGCCGTGTTCAGGTGCAAGGTATAGTAAAGACGCCCGTCGCCCCCACTGCGCCGGAATTCGAAGTAGTTGGGATCACGGCTGAACAGGCCGGGCACGGGCACACTCACATGACGGCTCTCGGCAATGGTATCACGGCTGAAAGCACCATCGGCCACCGGCTGTAAATTCACCTGCAAGCCATAATCATAGCTGGCGTCCAGTTCGCCGGTGGCCACCAACCACGCCGTCAGGCCAAAGATGCTCCACGCTGATTCATGCAAGGTGGGCCATACGCTGGCTGTGCGCGCTGCCATCAGCCAGCGCACGGCAGCCGGCGCCAGAGCATGATCTGGCTGCCACAACGACAGCGCATGAACCACCATAGCCGTACCCCGCACGTTGCTGTTGAGGTTAAAGGTGTCGGGTTCGGCGTCTTCCCAATGGGTGCCTGTGGCCGAAACCACAGCGCTGCCGGCCAGATCAGCCATCAGCGCTTCCGCGTTGGCCGCATTCCCACTGTTGGTGACATGGTAGGCCATGAGCATCAGCGCTTTGGCATAAGGATCAAGCAGACCACGAGCCTCGGTGAAGAGCATGTCTAGCTCACCATGAACGTCCACCCCCAGTTCCGCCAGGACGTAAAGGAAAAACGCCTGCCGGTTGGCATCACCGGCCGTACGGAAATTGGCCGGGCGGCCCAGTTGGGCCACCAGGTAGCTGCCCGCTTTTTCCAGCAGCGCTTCGTCTACCGTGTGCCCAATCTGGCGCGCTTTGGCCAGACCCAGCAAGGCATAGGCCGTGATCCAGGGGTCAGACTCAGCTGTGGCACACCAACCCCAGCCGCCATCACGCTTCGCCAATCCGGTCAGCTGCGCAATGCTCATGGTGATGACGTCGTCTGTTTCCTGGCTGTAGGCCGAAGTCATCGCCGGCACGTCCAACTCGTTGATCAGCGTCGCCGCAGCCACGTTTGGCAGCAGCCGATCAGCCACATCACCGGCACATACGGGCTCGTAGCTTAGATTGTTTTGCAGGTCAATGCTGTCTAGCAGAGCCGCCGCCAGCGACGGACTGAGCAAAACGGCCGCATCTCCCTGATCCATGTCTACCCCTGGCGGCAGCAAAATGGCTTCCACCCGCCGCCCGGCTCCGCTCAGTTCACCGGCCGTACCTACCACATCCTTGGCGTTGTACCGGTAAACCGGAATCAGCTGATCTGGGCCCACACCAAAGGTGGGTTTGGTGGCGTCGCTGTAGCCTCCACCATTAACGCTGAAGGTAAAGTCAGCAAAGGCCTGGCCGTTTGTGAATTGGGCTTCGTTCACGGCCGTGTCCCAACGGACCAACAGCTGCCCATGGGCAGGCACGTCAACCGTTTGCGCCAGCGGGCTGTTTATGGTGACACCGGCGGCGGCCAGGCTCACCGTGGCCTGGATCACATCATCGGTATTATTATTGATGACTGCCCCGATTTGCAGTGTATCACCCACCGTCAGGAAACGCGGCGTGACAGGGCGAATGAGCAGGGGCAGGGTGGTGACGATGTCCACCGTGCTCTGGCCCACCAGCGCAGCGGCGGTATTGGCCTTGCTGCTCAGTCGCCAGGTTGTCAGGTTGTCAGGCAAAGGGATTTCTATGGTGGCCTGACCAGCGGCGTCTGTGACCACGTTTGCCTGCCAATAGGCCGTATCACGAAAGTCACGGCGCACGTTATCTTCCTCGTCACCAGAAGCACGAGCCAGGGCCACTTCGAAGGTGGCGTCACCGCCACCACCACCCAGCCCGCCGCCCTGGACCGGTATTTCCAGGGCCAACCCTTCACCAGAGATAAAGAGGCCACCACCCACCTGGCTGCGGTATGGCTGGCGGGCGTAAAACGCTTCGCCAATGGGTTGGGCATTGTCTGGTTTCAGGGTGAGCACGGCCAGGTCTACCAACGCCAGAGAGAGGTCTGCGGCGATGGGGCTGCCGGTGTAGTCGGTGGTACGAATGTCAAACACGGCCGTGTCTCGCGGCCCCAGCACCGTTTCTTGCGGCGTCAGTTCAATGTTTACACTGAAGATGTCTGGGTTAACCACCAGTTCGGTCATACCCAGGCGTACTTCGGCATAGGGGTTGTCAGGGTTGTTGCGGTTAACGGGTTTTACGGCCGTGACGGTCACAAATAGATTGGGCGCGTGAATGTCATCGATGGGAATGGCGATGATGTCACTGTTGGCCGCCAGGGTTACCAGCCGCTGGCCAATGAGGCTGCCCCGTTCCAGCGTTACCCACGCCTGCACCGGCACATCAAACGGATTTTGCACCAGCACCCGCGCCGTGTCACCAACCACATACGTCGGCTTGTCCGGTATCAGGTCCATGCTTTTATCATAAGGATCGGTTTGCCAGGCGATACGGCCGTCATCGGTAGCCCAAATGTTGGTGCTGCTGAGGTTGATCCGGCCTGTGTCATCGGTGATGGCCGCCACGGCCAGGTAAGAGCCACCCTGGTCTGGGGTGAAGCCCGCCTGGGCCACACCCTGGGCATCTGTCGTGACACGTACCCGGCCTACTTCCGTATCTGTGGCCGTCCAGGTGGTGTAGTAGGTGCCATAATCCTGGCTGCGCACTGGCGTCCATGCACGCCGGTAAAAAATGACTTCGACAGCGTAGCGGCCTACGGCCGTGCCTGCCCAATCCACCGTTTTCACTTCAATCTCTGCCTCATCACCGGCGGCCACAAAACCGGTGAGTGTCTTCACACCCACGTAGGTTTCGGCGGCATGAAACGTGACCTGGGTGCGGCTGGTAACCGGTAGATTAGAGATGTCCTGCACGGTCGCCTCTATTCTGACCAGGCGACTGCCCTCATCACTATCTTGCAGCAGGTCAGCCGGCAGGGTGATGGTAAGACGGCCGTCGCCATCTGTCGTGCCTTCACCGCTGGCCAGAAAGTTTGTGTCTCCAAATCGAAAGTAGCCAGCGTCTTCATAGTAAAAGAGGCCGCAGTCTGACCAGCAATAATAAGGGCCGGGAAAGTCCGGGTAATACGTCTCGTCATAAACGCTCCAGGAAACCAGCAGGTCAGCCGCCGAACCACCAAAGAAGTATTCAGCCTGTAACGTCACATCGACCGTTTCTCCGCGCAGGGCAGCGTTTGTGTCCGGGGTCAGGCTTACCAGGAATTCCGGACGGCGGTATTCGGCCACGGTAAAGCTGACCCTGGCCTGCCAGTTAAATGCTTGATCTTCCAGGCCCATATGGTACGTACCCAAAGATCCGTCGGCGGGCACCACAAATTCACCATTAAAGGTACCATCAGGCCGCACGGAAACGGTGACATACTCGTCAAAGTTCTCGTCGCTATAGAAGCCGCTGAAGTAGATGTGCAAATCCAGGTTCAGGGAGTCGCCGGGTAAGAAGTAACGGCCGTAATTGGCCCCCCGCACAATGCCTTTGTAATAGACTGTGTCACCAGGGCGGTAAATGGGCCGGTCTGTGTACAAGTAGGCAAAATTGGGCGGTTCGTCTTCAGAAGCCGCCTCCAGGCCAAACTGCCAGGGGGCGGTATTGCCATTCCAGGTGCTGTTGCCGGCGCCAAAACCAGCTTCGCCAGGGGCGTTGCTGATGACGGTGACACCTTCCAGGTAACCATTGACGGGCGTATAGTCAAAGCGGGCCAGGCCATTATCATCGGTCACGGCCGTGCCCATTGGCACCCCTTGTTCGTTATATAACCTCAGGTTACGGCCCGGCGCCGGCTGGCCGCTGGCAATGTCGGTCGTCCAGACATAGACGTCACCAAACATCTCTTTGACCACCACGTTGGTGTCTGCCACGATGAGCAGGTTAGCCTGATTTTGCCACCATTGCGCATCTGCCAGCAGGTCTGGAGAACTGAGTGACAGCAAGTAAACACCCGTAGGCAGCGCCCCCTCATCAGCCAGCGCCAGAGGAAAGGCGCTGACTTCATTACGTCCACCGGTGATTGGCAGGTTCCAGGCGCGTAAGGGGGCTGCTGCCGGGCGGTAGTCACGGGTGTCATAAGGACGGTTGAGGAGGTTTAACGGCAGCCCCAGGTTGTATAAGACCACATTCATTTCGGAGACATTATTGTGGATAATGTCTACCTGGGTGGCGAAACTGGTGCTGAGCAGGCTCAGGTTTGGCGGCAGATTAAAGGAAGCGATGGGTGGGGTGCTGGGCGTTTTGAAAGTCCATTCATAAGGTGCGCCAAGCGTGTTGCCGTAGGGGTCAGCGGCGGTGCTGGGTACGATGATATTGTACGTGGTGTCGGGCTGCAGTGGAAAATCTACCTGGATGCCATTGGACCAGGTATCAACAAAATAACGCGGGTTAACTGGTGCCGGAAAGATGCCAATTTTCCCCTCAACGGACTCCCATTTCATGGGGGCCGCAAATTGGATATTGATGCCCCGGTCATAATAATCGGCGGTGGTGCCCCGTCTTGGGTACACGCTGACGACGGCCGGGAACGGATAGGTAGTGTAGTTAAAGGCGGCCTGTTCACCCAGCGTGGCCTGGCCGTTGGCAGCGGCAGCAGACGCCCCAATGATCAGCGCATAGGATGTTTCCAGTTCCAATAAATCTTGAGGTATAAGCCCCACCACACGGCCGTCTTCAGCCCAGTTAAACCCCAAGTCTACGGCCTCCTGGCCATCTGTCAGGGTGATGGCCGCTTCCGTGCTGGCGGTGTTCATGGGCATATTAAACGTCACGGTGATGGTCGTATCTGGGGCAATGGGCGCCGTTTCTTCCGGGAAAACGGTGACAACATCTGGGTTAAGGGTGGTAAAGTCCCAGGCAAATGACGCGGCCATCCCCATACCTACCACGTCAGTAAGTGCCGGGTCTACATTAACAGTGTAGCTGGTAGCCCCGGCCAACGGCGGGTCAGGCACAAAGCGGTAGATGCTGGTAGACGTCCATTCCCCACGCCCGGCCGCTGGCGGGTCAAAGGTCAGCGGCTGCGGCAACGTGGTCTGTTGGCTGGCGCTAACCAGAGGGACTACCGGCCGGTTAAACATGACGGTAATGGCCCCGTCTGTTTGCACGCCGTCTGTGCCCGCCGCGGGCATAACCTGGCTCACAGCCAACGCCCCGGCCGTTTGCAACAAGAGTTCGATGCGGGTTTCCAGGGCACGGCCGTTTTGCCCCTGTGCTTGTTCACCAATATTCACCCGGTAGAGTTGTTTGCGCTGCAGGGTATTCCCCGGGGTGAAGATAACGGTATCTGGTCGCGGCCAGGAGAAGTTGCCGTTCACGGCCGTGTCACCATCTGCGGGGACCACGGACAGCGCCTGTTCCACGCTCTCGCGGTTCATAGGTTGGTCAAAACGAATGGTGATCGCCCCGTCCAACAACAACTCTTCGCCGGGCAGCGGGCTGCTGTCTATCACCTGGGGTGACCAGGTAATGTCAGCTGGTGTGATGTTAGAAGAGGAGGGGTCAACTGGCTCATCTGGGGCCCCTTCCGGCCGCGGCGTGGGCGTGCTGGTAGGCCGCGGCGTGGGCACGCTGATGGTGGGCACCGGTGTAGGCACCGGTTTTTCCTGGCGGCATGCTGCCAGGAAAAAGATGAGCAAGAAGGTCAGAAAAATCAGGTAGCGCTTACGCATAGTCTCGTTTTCTCCAATTCGCCTGTTAGCGATTTGTTATTTCACATGTGTGCCATCTTTTTTGGCCTATATGGTAGTCATAGCAGAAAAGTAAGATCATGGCCAATGATCATGATACTTTCTTAAAGTATAGAAAGCTATGACACTGTTTCACAAAAAAAATCACACTTTGGTAGGGGCGACCCTTGTGGCCGCCCTGAGCGGGGCAGGCACAAGACCGGCCCTTACCATAAGTCATAAAACTTCTGAAACAGTGTACTACGGGGGATATTGTGTATTTTTGCGCAAAATTGAGCTATAGGCGTCGGGGTCAACACATTAGTTATTGCCGGTTTCCCGCTAATCGTTTTTATTATACCATTATATGGTGAAGGGAGGGCGTAAACAGATGCCAACGGCCGTGGCTTTTGTTATAATCCTGGCCTTGTGAGTGAAAGGAACATTTCCAACCTGCTAGAAGATGAACAATGGATGCGTATAGCGCTGGAACTGGCCGCCCAGGCCGTTGAACGGTTAGAAGTTCCCGTTGGCGCCGTGGCCGTCAAAGATGGCCAGGTGATCGGCCGTGGGTACAACTTGAAAGAGTCCTCTCAGGATCCCACTGCCCACGCCGAGATGATCGCCTTACGCCAGGCAGCACAAACAGTACATAACTGGCGGCTGATCGGGGTGACTCTGTACTGTACCTTAGAGCCCTGCCCCATGTGCGCCGGGGCCATGATTCAGGCGCGGCTGCCGCGGCTGGTATATGGGGCCAAAGACACCCGGTTTGGTGCCCATGGCAGCATTGTTAACGTGTTGGACGAGCTGCGCTTTAACCACCGCGTCATGGTGACACCCGCTGTTTTAGAGCAAGAGGCGGCGGCGCTGTTACAGCAGTTCTTTCAAGATCTTCGTCAATCATAAACGGTAAATGGCGACCACTTTTTATCGTTTATTAACTTGGAGAGGTGCCGGAGTGGTCGATCGGGGCGCACTCGAAATGCGTTGTGGCTTCGCGGTCACCGTGGGTTCGAATCCCACCCTCTCCGCCTAAAGCAGACCCCGCCAATCTTAAAGCTGGCGGGGTCTTTCTTGTCAGGAAATATGAACAAAAAAATACAAATCACTGCCGGCTATTACGCCGCTTTTATCGCTTTGGGGCTGGCCGTTTCCGCCTTAGGCCCCACTTTGTTGGGGTTGGCAGAGCAGACCGGCGTCCAGATAGGCGCGATCAGCATCCTCTTTGCGGCGCGCTCAGCCGGCTTTTTGATCGGCGCGCTCCTGGCTGGGCAGCTTTATGATCGCTTACCTGGCCACCGGCTCATGGCCCTGGCCGTGATCATGATGGCCGTGATGATGGCCGCCGTGCCCTTTGTGCCCATGTTGTGGCTGCTGACGGCGATCATGTTCCTCTTGGGGCTGTTTGAGCCGGGTGTGGACGTGGGCGGCAACACCCTGATCGTCTGGCTGCACCGTGATAAGGTAGGGCCCTACATGAACGGGCTGCACTTTTTCTTTGGTGTAGGCGCGTTTTTGTCTCCCCTGATTGTGGCCTGGGCTATGGCCATGAGTGAAGGGGTACAATGGGCCTTCTGGCTGTTGGCGCTGCTCATCTTTCTACCGGCGCTGCCCATCATGCGTTTGCCCAGCCCTACCATGCCAGCCATTACAGAGCATGAGACCGGCAAACAAACCAACTGGATGCTTGTGGGGCTGATCGCCGTTTTCTTTTTCCTGTATGCTGGAGCGGAAGTCTCCTATGGCGGCTGGATTGCCACCTATGTTACCAGGCAGCAGTTAGCTGGCGCCGAAGCGGCGGCCGTGTTGACTTCTGTATTTTGGGGGGCGCTGACAGCCGGCCGTCTGCTGTCTATTCCTTTGGCTACCCGGTACCGCAACCGCACCATCATTTTTGCCGATTTGACCAGCTGCCTGGTGAGCGTAGCCATCATTTTACTATGGCCCCAATCGCTCACGGCCGTGTGGCTGGGCACTATTGGCCTGGGACTGTCTATGGCGTCGGTCTTTCCTACCACGCTTTCATTGGCAGAGCGCCATCTGCATGTCAGCGGTAAAACGACCAGCTACTTTTTTGTGGGAGCCAGCCTGGGTGGCATGACCATTCCCTGGTTCATCGGCCAGCGCTTTGAGGCCGTTGGCCCCCTGGCCACCATGACCATCATTTTTATATGCCTGGTAGCGGCCACGGCCGTGTTTGGGCTGCTCATGCGCCAAATTACAGTCACACTCACCAAAGTCGCTGGTGAGGCCACAAAAGGAGTATAAATGGGCGTAAACGAACAACCTACCTGGAGCGAAGATGCCCTGGCCAATGCTGTGACGGCCGCTGCCTGGGACACGGCCGTTAAGGAACGGACCCAACAACTTGACGGCCATTTAAAATTCTTTGCCGGGTTTGAACGGTTAGAATGGAACCTGTTCCGCTACCCGGACCCTGATCTTGACAAGCCTTCACGCTTGTTTGACCAGTTAACGTGGTTGGAGCGGGCGGGGTTTACGGCCGTGGACGTGTTCTGGCTGCGCGCCGGGCAGGCCCTTTTGGGCAGGGCGAAACCATGAGCGTAGGCCGCTTTCTGGCGGGCATTGCCGCCCTCATCTGGAACCCAGCCAATAGTAAATACCTGCTGCTGCGCCGCGCCGATAGCAAAGATTTTGGCGCGGGTAGTTGGGAATGTGTCACCGGCCGTGTTGACCAGGGTGAAAGCTTTAGCCAGGCATTTATGCGTGAAGTACAAGAGGAGATTGGCGTGGCAGTGCGGTTAGAGTTTTTTGTAGCCGCGACGCACTTTTATCGCGGTGAGCGCCTGCCAGAAAATGAGCTGTTGGGCCTGATTTGTGGCTGTACAGTGACAAACCCGACGGCCGTGCAACTTAGTGCCGAACACAGCGAGTTCCGCTGGCTGACGGCCGGGGAAATCACTGAACTTTTACCAGCTGACCATTGGCTGCTGCCGGCCATTGCCCGCGCCGAACTACTGCGCACACACTTACCACCGGTGGTGCGTGCTGATTTCCACCAGCGGGGATTGGATTGGTAACAGCCTGCGCCCTTTACCTTACAGGTGTTCCAGTGCCAGCCCTAATTTTTCCGCCAATATTTTGCTGGATGGCTCTACCAGAATGGATTTATCTGGGAAGATAATTGTCGGTACACGACGCATGCCGTTATTCACACTCATCACATAAGCCGCCGCGAGCGGATCTTTATCAATATCAACCTCGTTATACGGAACATCATAGGCGTTTAGCAAGAATTTCGTCCGATGACAATCACTGCACCAATGCGTGGTGTACACCACAAGGCTCGCCGTTTCCGTTGTTTCTTGATTCATCAATTTTGTCCTCTTGCTCATGTTATGTTCAGGGGAATGTCTATCTTCCCCAAAATGGCAGCGAACCACCGATAGTTTCAGGAAAGTTCCAGCGCCAACACGTGAATTTTATCACAAAGACCCCAAGAGTGCGTCCATCAAAATGGGACTGTTCCCTATATGATCTAAAGTTCAGGTATAATCACGGCCGTGTCTAAACGAACGAACGAAGCATGGTTAGTTGAACTTGAACCCGGCCACCCTAACCATCATGATGCATTGGCCGACTTGCACCAAATCCTTGTCAGGGGGTTGCGCCGCGGCTTATTGGCCCAGGTGAAGACGTCTGCCCCAGAATTTGAGACCCAGGCTGAAGATTTTGCTCAGGAGGCGATCCTCAAAATTCTGGACAAAAAAGACACTTTCGCCGGTCTCAGCCAGTTTACCACCTGGGCTCATAAAGTGGCTGTCTCTATTGCCCTGACAGAACTGCGCCGGAAACGCTGGCAAGATAACTCCCTAGAAGGCATCACCGACACTGAATCTGGCGACTATACCCCTCAGTTTATGGCCGATGATGCCCCAACCCCAGAAAAAGCCACCGAACGCGCCGAAATGATCACCCGGGTTGAACGGCTCATCCGGGAAGATCTGACCGAAAAACAGCGCACCGCACTTATCGCTTCCGTCATTCGAGGGGAAACGACTGAAGAAGTAGCCCAAAAGATGAACATGAAACCCAACGCACTTTATAAACTGCTGCACGATGCCCGTGTTCGGCTCAAGAAAACGCTGGACAAAGAAGGGCTGACGCCGGGTGACATTTTAGAAGTTTTTGAATAAGATGGCCGTAGTTTTGTAAGAACACCCAACTTAAATGCGTCCAAGTTGTCAGACGATAAAATTTACCTGGGCGCACAGACAGATGTTTGTGCTAGAAAGATGAGCGATACAGAAAAAATCTACCCACTAGAACCGAATGAGGCAGATGGCAACACTGTCCAGCCGTTGCGCCTGGACGAAGCCGCACTGATCAAGCTCATGCGATGCTTGGAAGCCACCATGGAAGATGCCTGCTCTTGCGATGAAGCCTTTGCCCTGTTGGATGAATATGTAGAATTGGTTGCCTCTAATGAACGAGCGTCACAGGTAATGCCTCTGGTTAAAAACCATATGACAATATGTTCGGACTGCCGCGAAGAATTTGAAACGCTTCTGAATATCCTTAAAGCTGAAGCGGCTGAATCTGATAGTCATTAAACCAAATTCTCCGCGCCCTCCGCGGTTGAAAAATGGGATCTGTCAGTCAACAAGTCTACTAACTTAAAGGAGTTAAACCCATGGCAAAAGCTATTTGGAACGGCATTGTACTGGCCGAAAGCGACAACACACAAATTGTTGAAGGTAATCATTACTTCCCTCCGGAGACGATCAAGCGCGAATATTTTCGGGAAAACAGCTCACACACCACTTGCCCCTGGAAAGGGGAAGCCAGCTATTATGATATTGTTGTAGATGGCCAGGTAAACAAGGGTGGCGCCTGGTATTATGCTGATCCCAAGCCAGCCGCTGCCCAAATCAAGGAATACGTTGCTTTCTGGCGTGGGGTTCAGGTAGAATCCTGAGGCCAGTACTCAGTCATACAACCAGTATTCAGTCAACAGTTTGAACCGAATACAACACATCTATCACTGAATACTGAGCTGAACCTCATGGAGAAATACACTTATGTTATTAGCTGGCGATATTGGCGGGACAAAAACTGTCCTGGCCCTCTTTCCCCTGAACCCCGTCAGCACCCCTTTAACCCATCCTACTTTCAGCCATACCTATGCCAGTGACGATCACCCGTCACTTGAAACCATCGTCACAGATTTTGTTGCCAGGTGTGGTATGCGGCCGACCGTGGCCAGTTTTGGTGTAGCCGGCCCGGTTATTAACGGCCGTGCCCGTGTTACCAACCTTACCTGGGTCGTAGACACGGCCGTACTTAAACAAACCCTAGGCATTACACACGTTTACCTGCTGAACGATCTGGAAGCCATTGCCAACGTTGTACCCCATCTGACCGAGAATGAATTGATATCGGTTAATGAAGGACAGCGCAACCCTACCGGCCCTATTGCCGTCATCGCTCCCGGCACCGGGTTGGGCGAAGCGTTCCTGGTACATGACGGGCTCCGTTACCGTGCCTTCCCCTCCGAAGGTGGGCATGCTACCTTCTCTCCGGTCAACGACTTGCAGCGTGATTTGCTCGCCTACCTGGAACCGCGCTTTGATCACATAAGTTTTGAGCGCGTCTGTTCCGGTAGTGGCATCCCTAACCTGTATGGTTTTCTGCGTGACAGCGGCCGTTATGAAGAACCGGCCTGGCTTCGCGAAGAACTGGCTGCTGCCGAAGATTGGACGCCCATCATCCTGACCACGGCCAAAGAAGAAAAAGCCGGGCTTTGCACCGCCACCCTGGATCTATTTGTAGACATCCTGGCCAACGAAACCAGCAACATGGCCATTCGCCTGCTGGCAACGGGTGGCATTTACCTGGGTGGTGGCATCCCGCCGCGTATTGTGCCCCAACTGACTGACGGTGACTTTATGCGCCGCTATGCCCTTAAAGGTCGCTTTTCCCACATGGTAGGCCAGATGCCGGTGCACATCATCAAAGAACCCTTGGCCGGGCTGTATGGGGCCGCCTATTTTGGTTTACAGGGAAAAAGTCAGCCGTAGTTGGGGTTGTGGCTTGCGGCTATGAAACCAACCGTACTCATCTTCCCTGCTATCGATGATTTGAATCAGGCAGCGGCCGCATTCTATGTGCAAACAGCCAAAGAAGCGGTGGCCCATCACGGCCGTTTCCTCACAGCTCTGGCCGGGGGGAGCACGCCTCAACCCCTTTACCGCTTGCTCAGCCAGCCCCCTTACGCTGACCAGGCACCCTGGGCGCACACCCACGTCTTTTGGGGTGATGAGCGTCTTGTGCCACCCGACGACCCAGAAAGCAGTTATGGTATGACGGCAGCTTTGCTGCTCAACCATGTGCCCATACCGGCGGCAAACATCTACCGGGCACGGGGAGAAACAGGTGCCGCTGTGGCTGCAGCTGACTACGCGCAGAAATTGGCCCAAGCTGCCCGCACACCCTCCCCCTGGCCTCGCTTTGACCTTCTTTTATTGGGCATGGGGCATGATGGCCACACGGCTTCGCTCTTCCCCGGCCCCATCACTGCCCTGGAGCAGGACGAACCGGTGATCGCTGTAACCGCACAGTACGACGGCCGTCCCGCCCAGCGCATCACGTTTACCCCCCTGGTCATCAATGAGGCCCACCACATCCTGCTTCTGGTCACCGGTGCCCAAAAGGCCAGGGCCCTTCACGCTGTTTTAGAAGGGCCCCCTGACCCGGAAACATGGCCGGCGCAGCGCATTCGCCCGCGTGACGGCCGTATCACCTGGCTGGTAGATGAAGCTGCCGCCGCCCAATTAACAGCATAAATAAGGGCGTGTCAACCACTGATGAAAGGCTCAAGCCGGCTGGTTGCCAGCACACATAACGCCTTTTGAAATTTAACCATCAATCTTTCTGGTATGGCTCTAGTAGGGGCAGACTGGGTCAGGATAAGGACTGTCAGTTGCCTGGTTGCCTCTTCCAATGCCACATCGGCGTAATCGCTCTGCCGTCCCATAAATTCAGTGTACTTGTTACGCCAGGGCAGAATCTGTCTATAGATAGTGTCTAAGATACTTCTATCCATCTCCAGGTGAACGGTCACTTCTGCACCACGAGCCTCGATGTTGTGAATGCAAATTTCGTGGACAGGCTGTTCCCGGCAAGCGGCAATGATCTCTTGTAATTCATTAACTGCATGCAAATAGGGGGCTAACTGCGTCAGCATAAATGTGGGGCCAAACAAATGATCCAGCGTTACCAGGGTATTGCGTTCACGCAGCAGCAGCTTGACCGCTTGGCGGGGTGTTTCCTGTGCTTGAAAACAAATGATCAAGGTGAACAAGCCCAACTTGATCTGATCATTATTTTGCAGCGGATACGCTTTGCCTGGCTGTAACAATTCTTGATTAAGCCGGGTGCCATTGGCACTGCCCAGGTCATTTAGCACAAAACCGCCAGGCGTTACCGAAATCATAGCATGCCGCCGAGAAATGCTTTGGGCCAATTTACCAAACCGGGACAAGTCCAACACAAACTCACCCGTATGGGAATCATCACGCCCCAAAATACAGGTGGGTACATCGGTCAGCACAATGGGCTCCTTCAGCCCGGCAATAAACAAAACAAAACCGCCGGCGGGTAACCCCGGAAGCCATTGCTCTTTATCAGGCAGGCCAGCCACAATAGCTTGCTGTTGGCTTACCAGTTCGGCGGTGATTTTTTTATCCTGCGGAATAAGGCGCGCGCCGCACTGTTCACATAGAATTGTGTTCCGCTTATTATTGTGTTGGCAAAATAGGCAATAAAGTTCATCCATAGTGTACCCTACAATACTTCGTCGCCGAGAATTGTAGAGCAAAGACACGGTCGTGAAAATGAGAGGAAACTGCTATGGATGTTCAAGCCTCTAGCCGTTCATCTACCAACACAATCAGATCGATGTGGTGTTCGTGGGCGTAGTCCAACAGCGATACGGCCGTGTCGGCCCCCATGCTGTCCACCCTGACCGTCGCCAACAGCTGCTGGGCGTTTGCTTGTAATCCGCGAAGGGTAGAAAACAACCCCTCCTCGTCCAGCCCACTGGCACGGCCAACGTGTAGCAAAATTAACTCGCCCTGCGCCTGTTGCACTACATCGAACAGCTTCTCCAGAACGGGCTTCGCCAAAAAACGATCATCAAAAGGCAAGAGCAGTCGCTGGAAAGGGTACCTATCTGAAGCCGTCAATAAACGTTGCACCGAATCCAAAGGCAGGCAAGGAACTAATGCTAATTGCCCCGTTCCTCGTGGGGTTTTTGTAGCCACTATGGTCATCTTGACCTCCTCCTCACCACATTGCACGGTGATACCCACAGGCTATCACATTGGCTCCAGATGGTGGTTATGCAAAACATCATGAAGAATAAAAATAATATAAAATATTCAGCCGCCAGACACAAGAGGCAATTGGGGCAAACATGACATTAATCATAAAACTATAAGCCTGAAATCATTTATAATCAGGAATATCGCCCTAACAGCTACCAAGAGGAGGAAGAACCATGTCAAATCACTCATCTGAAGACAACGGCCGTACCTCTCACCTTACCCGTAAAGGCAAACTTAAGCGCACTTTCTACGAAAGTGAACTGTCCCGTTTGCAAGAAGAATTGGTCAAACTGCAATACTGGGTTAAGGAACATGGGTTACGTGTGGTCATTCTTTTTGAAGGGCGTGACGCGGCCGGAAAAGGTGGTGTTATCAAGCGCATTGTCGAGCGCACCAACCCCCGTATTGTGCGGGTGATAGCCCTGGGCACCCCCAGCGACCGGGAAAAGACCCAATGGTGGTTTCAGCGGTATGTGGCCCACTTGCCGGCGGCTGGGGAAATTGTGCTGTTTGACCGCAGTTGGTATAACCGGGCGCTGGTGGAATGGGTGATGGGCTTCTGCACCGAAGAGCAATATTGGGAATTCCTGCGCTCTTGCCCCCAGTTTGAGCGCATGTTACTGCGCTCGGGCATCATTCTGCTCAAATATTGGTTTTCTGTTAGCGAAGAGGAGCAAGAACGTCGCTTTCAAGCCAGGTTAGAGACGCCAACAAAACGATGGAAACTCAGCCCAATGGATTTAGAAGCCCGTGAAAAATGGGTGGAGTATTCCAAAGCCAAAGATCGCATGTTTGATTATACTGACATTAAACAATGCCTCTGGTATGTGGTGCCCGCTGATGACAAACGGCGTGCACGTCTTAACTGCATTTGCCACATCTTAAGCAGCATTCCTTACAAAGACATTGCGCCATCGCCCATGACCCTTTCTGAGCGCCCCCCTGATTCCGGCTATGTACGCCCCCCTTACGAGGAGCAGACGTTTATACCCGACCTCTATGAGAATCGGGCTGAGGTAATCGGCAACAATACTTCAAAACTAGATCGCTGAGGACATACACTTCACATGATGAACCGCAAAGTTATTCTCACCCTGTTGCTTATTTTCCTGATCGTGGGCATTGCTGCCGTTATTGTTGTCTACCTGACAGTGGGGCGGCAGGTAAACCTTGCCGGCTTTCGGGGCAGCGGCAGCGAGGCGTCTTTGCAAGTGCCCACAGGCTTCCAGGTAGAAATTTTTGCCAGTGGCTTAACCGGACCGCGTTTTATATATTTTGGGCCAGATGGTGTACTGTATGTGGCTGACCGGGGCAATGATCGTATTGTGGCCCTGCCAGATGCTGATGGCAACGGCCGTGCCGACCAGGTACAACTCTTTGCCGACCAGTTGGATAGCCCCCACAGCCTGGTTTATCATGAAGGTGCCTGGTATGTGGGCGTGCCAGCAGGTGTGGTGCGCCTGGCCGATACAGACGGTGACGGCGTGGCTGACCAGCGCACAACCCTCATTGACAGCTACACTCCACCCGGCCAGCACAGCACCCGCACTGTTGAATTTCTGCCAGACGGCCGTATGGTACTGGCTGCCGGTTCCACCTGCAACGTTTGCGAAGAAGCAGACCCTCGCCGCGCCGCCGTCACCATCTATGACAGTCCCGTAGGGCAAAACACAGCTACCGGTGAACGTGTGCTGGCCACCGGTTTACGTAATGCGGTGGGCCTGGCGGTTCAGCCGCAAACCGGTGAATTGTGGGCCAGCAACAACGGCCGTGACCTGATGGGGGATGATACCCCACCCGAAACGATCTACATTGTGCGTGATGGCGCCCATTACGGCTGGCCCACCTGCCACAATGGGAACATCATAGACCCAGACATGGGTCAGCCCGATGCCTGCGCTGGCGTGGAGCCACCCGTCGCTGAAATGCAGGCCCACATGGCGCCGCTGGGCATCACCTTTTACACCGGCGATGCCTTCCCCGCCGTTTACCAAGGGGATTTGTTCATCGCTTTGCACGGCTCATGGAACCGCCGTGAAGCTGTAGGCTACAAGGTCATGCGGCTGCCCCTGGACGGCCGTACGCCTACTGGCCCTGCTGAAGATTTTGTCACCGGCTGGTTACGGGAAGATGGCACGGTCGACGGCCGGCCCGTAGGCTTGGCAGTTGGTCCTGACGGCGCTCTTTACGTCAGCGATGATAAGGGTGGTTTTATCTACCGTATCTTCTACACCGGAGAACGTTGAGTACGCTGTAACAGAAGTTACGCACCCTTTGGTAGGGTAGGTCTTGTGCTTAAAAATAACTTCGTGTTTCAAGTGACCAGCATCTTTGAGATGCCGGTCACCTGGGTCAGCAAGAAGAAAAAAGTCGATGGGACGTTTGACATATTGCACAATACAAATCAATGAATAAAATCCTGTAGGTATGATCGCCTTAATCATTCAACTTCTTATGCTTATGACACCGGCCATCAGCGCCGCAACCATTGCTTTAAAACTTGATGAGTTAAAGCGTGCCGGCTCCCGCAAGCAGTGGCCTGTTGCCCAGGCCACCATCACCGAGGTAAAGATTGTACCTACGGGTAAAAAATACCAGGGGCAGCCTTTATACCGGCCGGAGGTAGCCCTATCTTACCGTGTAGATGGGATGGCTTATAACATTATCCAACAGCCGGTAGATGAAAAAGGGCTGGCCGACGGCCCCAAGCAGTGGGCGCGTGAGGTAACACTTAACTACAAGCCAGACACGGCCGTGCGCCTTTATTACAACCCCCAGCGCCCCAAACAGGCTACCTTACAACCTGGCCAGGCAACTGTAGATAAAGGCAAATGGATGATCATTGGGTTTGTCATGCTGGTCTTCAGTTTTATGCTCTGCGTTCTTAGCATTCTGGCCATCACCCACAAATATATGAATGTCACCACGACGATCAGCATGATGTTGGGCATTGTTGCCTTCATTATCATGCTTATGTTGGGGGTTCTTATTTCCCTGTTGGCTCAGGAAATGCGCGCCCAGAAAACATGATAGGCCAAACTAAACACCAGACAGGTGGTTAGATAGCATCATAGGGTTCGGTAAAAGGACAACCCATGTGCCTTATCACCTGATCAATATAGGCCAGATCAGCGGTGGATAAGTGTTCACCATACCCCCCCACTTTGCCCTGACGGACTTTAAAGCTCTCTTTGTCCTGTTTCTGACCGGGCTGCATTTTGTCATCGGCAAACGTACCTTTACCCTCCATTTTTTTCATATTGTCGAAGCTGGCAAAGGCCACGGCCGTGGTCAGCAGCGCCTCGTCTATATCTGTCACCTCCATAAAATACAGCGCCCGTCGCAGTGCTGCCACCGGGTCATGATGTAAATCCTCGTACCGCAGCAGCAAAAAATCACGCGGCACCCCCCGGTTGGTGTGCCACAAGTTGTAGAAAGCGACAACTTTTTTAACGCCATACCGCTCATCACGCACAAAGTCTGAGATAGGGCCATGAAAACGGTTGACCCGCCTGGTCGCCTGAAAGTAGCTGGAAACGAGCGTGTCACGCACGTCACGCATGAGGAAGATCACTTTGGCCGGGGCATAGGGGGCCTTATTGGCAGGCAGCCGGTTGTATGGATAACCTAAACGGATGTCAGCATAGTCGTGGGTAAAGTGAGACCGTAAGACACCGGGGACGGCCGTAAGGGCATAGGTGTCGATCATCTGTGTTTCCGGCAGGTGAAAGTGATCACACAATGCTTTGCCAATCATGAGACGCAGCCAGGTACGGCCGCACTTGGGGTAGGAGATAATAAAACATTGCACACTGCGCTTGTGAACCAACGGCCGTAAGGCCATGGTCTGGAGCTGGTAATAAAGTGACAAGATCATAGGCAAATTGTATCTGAAGTCTGGGAAAACCCGGTACATCTTGGGAATATACGTGGTACGTGCTGTAAGTGGTCTTATTGTCCAAAAGATGGGAAGTTGGTTTTAGACGGCTATTGAGCAGCTTTTCCGCTATAATCACGACGCTGGTAATGATAAAATTAACGCTGGAGATGGGAGATTTTATGCCTTTTCAATTTACCCCCCTGGACATTCCTGACGTCATTCTGGTTGAAACACGGCGCTTTGGTGATGATCGCGGCTTTTTTATGGAGACATACAAACAACCTGAGTTTGCCGCCAATGGCATTCCGGGGCCATTTACCCAGGACAACTGTTCACACTCAGCCCGTGGGGTTTTGCGCGGTTTGCATTTTCAAATACCCCCGTTTGCCCAGGGGAAGCTGATCGCAGCCGTGCAAGGAGAAATTTTTGACGTGGCCGTAGACATCCGTCATGGCTCGCCCACCTACAAGCAGTGGGTTGGCCGGGCGCTTTCCGCCACCAACGGCCGTATGCTTTACATTCCACCCGGTTTTGCTCACGGCTTTTGTGTTCTGAGCGAGACCGCCACACTCACCTACAAAGTGACCGAAGTGTATATGCCTGATTTTGAGCAGGGCATCATGTGGAATGACCCGGACATTGGCATCAACTGGCCGGTCATTGAGCCCATCCTCTCCAGGCGAGACAGTCACTTGCCGCCGTTGAGCCAGGTAGACAAATCCTTTGTCTGGGAAAGCATGGCTGATCGCCGGTAATCGGAGAAAGTAATGTCTGCAAGCGACATTCGGCGGCAAATTTTTATTGGTGGGTGCAGCCGCAGTGGCACCACGCTGCTGGGAGCCATGTTGGGCAGCCATCAGGAGATCATTTGTACACCGGAATCGCACTTTAAGATTGACATACTGCGCTCGCCTCTGATGAACGCGCAAGGCACAGACATCGTGGCAGCCGTCGATCTCATTAACCGGCACTGGCGTTTTAAGATTTGGGAAACGCCGCTAGATATCACGGCCGTGCCCGCAGCCACCATGAATGGCGCTTACGCCTGCCTGATGGGGTATGTGGTCAGCCAATATGCTGCCCAGCACCATAAGCCAGCCGCTTCCATTTGGGCAGACCACACCCCGGAAAACATCAGCTATGCCCACACCCTGTTGGCACAATTTCCCCGGGCAAAAATCATTCACATTGTGCGCGATGGCCGGGCTGTAGCCGCCTCGATCATGGCATTGGACTGGGGACCCAATTCCATCATCAAAGCGTCACGCTGGTGGATGCGTATGGTATCATTTGGCCTGGCGGCGGAATCTGCCCTGGGGCCGGAACAGGTGATACGGATAAAGTATGAAGAGCTGGTCACCAATCCAGAGGGGGTTTTACGGCCATTGTGTGACTTTCTGGCAATAACCTACCAACCCGAAATGACCCAGGCGGCCGGCTTCACCCCCCCCCGTTATACCACCAACCAGCACACCCTTGTTGGCCAACAGCCAGACACCAGGCTAACCAGCCGGTGGCAGCAAAAACTCACACCACGTCAGATCGAAATCTTTGAAAACCAGACCCGTGATTATCTCACCTATCTGGGGTATCCCTTACACTATGGGCTCAAAGCCAGAGGGCCGGCTTTTTGGGAAGTGCAAAAAGGCAAACTGACAGAGCTGGTTAGAGGTGAAATTATCAACAAAATAAAGTGGCTAAAGCGCAGTTATCCCTTCTGGCTCTCACGTGATTTCTACAAACAGGCTGGCCTCAGCGACAGGAACAACTAGGTAAACCGCAGAAAGTTTGCGCAAATCCACCGCACCAGGTTTTTGCGGTTTCCTCGAGGAATCGGCAACGCCTAAAGCGATGTTATTTCTGAATTATTGTTGCCGATTACCTAACCCTGTACCCTTACCAGGATTCCGGCAGCCACGTTCTGGCCAATGACTCTTTGCCGGCCATCTACGTCAATGGTAATGGGGCCTTGAAAAGGAGCTACCTCCGTTACCCGCACCACAGCGCCCGGCACTAACCCCAGGTCGGCCAGGTAACGCAGTAATTCGCTGTTGCTATCATCCATGATTCGCTTGACACATACCTGGGTACCCGCACCAATAGAGACCAACGGCCGTGCGTCTACCCGTGTCATTTTGCCCTCTTTTGTGGGGATGGGGTCGCCATGCGGGTCAAATTTAGGATGATTGAGGGCTGCGGCAATACGCTCCTCCAGCTTTTCGCTGATGACATGCTCTAGAATATCAGCCTGCTCGTGAACCTCATCCCAGGTAAAACCCAATGCCTCAATCAGGTAAAGTTCAATCAGGCGATGATGGCGGATCACTTCCAGCGCCAGCTTTTCACCGGCTGGCGTCAGGGTTACTCCGTAATGTTTTTCATAATTCACCAGATTTAACTTCGCCAGCCGCTGGATCATGCTGGTAGCTGATGCTGGCTTGACACTGCGGGCCTCCGCAATGCGTGAGGTGGATACCGGAGATTCAGCCGATGCCAGGGTATAGATAGTTTTCAGGTAATCTTCAATGGCCTGATGATTTAAGTTATGACGCTGTAAGGAAGTACCTTCCGGAAGTGAGTTAATTTCGGGCATGTTTTATCACGATTTGATTGCTGATATGGTTGATGCAGGGGCAATCTAACACACCCTCCCCACGCCTGTCAAGAAACACCTCCTAATATGGCCTGGCAAAAACAGCTGGAAGGCATCTTCGGGCCGTTAGATGGATACACAATGGCAGGGGCTTACAGAGCGGCCAGCAACAAAACAACAACACCACCCATCCCCACAAGCTGTCCCATGATCACTGTTCCCCACGCCGAAACGCCATAATACCGCTGGGAAACCAGTCCGGCTACCAATAACCCCACGGCCAGGCACAGGAATGCCACGCCAACCAGCACCACACCAGACCACAACAGGGAAGCCAACAATATCAAGGGTAAGGCCAGGGCCACGGCCGTGGCCCCACTGGCCGGCCCGCGGCTTTCACTTTCAGACTGGTAAGGAAAGGTTTCTGGTTGGGTCATCATCTCGTATCTCCATCTAACTGTGTCACCTTGTCAATGGTGTAAGTATGCTGCAAGATAAGACGAGGTTCTTGGCGGAAAAGTTCCGTCTTCATGATATTTTCCCTACGCAACCAACACGCACCTACTTCAAGTGTCCGGCTCAGACAGCCAGGGCCACCATAATCGGCTCAGTCGCAATGAGGGGCAGGTCAGGCGGGGTACGGCCGTCAATCACCACATCCTTTGCCCGGGTTATACTCATCAAATCCGCCCGCCCTTGTGGTAACAGCGCAGCCAACAGGGCATCTGACGTACCCAGGTAGAGGGTGGTCAGTTCCATACCCAAAGCCAGATTGTGTTCGCTTTTGTAACGACGCACGGCCGTGGCCACTTTCACCAACGCTTCACCCGCGGTCAGCGCCGCTTCATCTAACCAGGCCGGGCTGCCTTGGGGCCAGGGCGCCCGGTGAATGGAATCCACATCTACGGCCGTGAATAACCCACTGTAGATCATCTCCGTGATATGGGGCAAGATGGGTGCAAATAATTTCAGGGTCGTCAATAACACATGGTGCAGCGTCCAGCGGGCCCCTTCTCCCTCGCCATCATGAGCATACAGCCGAAGTTTGGCCATTTCCAGGTAATTATCGGCCAACACACGCCAAAAATAGTACTCTGTTTCGCTTTTAGCGGTAGCAAAATCATACGCCTCCCACAAAGGGTTTACCCGCTCAATAAGCTGCTGAGTGTGCGCCAATATCCAACGGTCAGCCAGAGACAAAGCCGGGGGTGCGGCATTTAAATCACCGGGTGTTAACGGCTGATCACCCCAAAAGCGTGCTGCAAACCTGGCTACGTTCCAGAGTTTGGTTACCAGCTTCGCCCCGGCTTGTATCTTTTCCTCGCTGATGGTCGCATCTTTGCCGATGGCCGTGCTGGCGGCCCAATAGCGCACCGCATCAGCCGAGTATTGCTCAATCATCGTCAGCGGATCCATTGGGCCACTGCCGCGGCTTTTGCTGATTTTACCCATGCCTTCGGGGGCCAATCCCCAACCAGAGATGGCTACGTTATCAAACGGCCGTGTGCCAAAGTGCAAATAGGATTTCACAATGGTATAAAATGCCCAGGTGCGAATAATCTCGTGTGCCTGCGGCCGCAATGTAAACGGAAAAACCTGGGCATACAAGGCATCATCATGGCCCCATTGGCCGGCGATCTGCGGCGAGAGGGAGGAGGTAAACCAGGTATCAAACACATCCGTTTCCGGTGTAAAACGGGTGCCCTGGCAGTGGCTGCAAGGGGCCGACGGCCGTGACCGAGATGGGTCTATGGGTAAATCTGTATCATCGGCCAGCACAGTCTGACCACAGTCGGCACAGTACCAGATGGGGAAGGGCACCCCAAAATAGCGCTGACGGCTGATACACCAATCCCACCCAAGGGTTTCTATCCACTGCCGGTAGCGAGTTTGCATATGGGGTGGACGCCAGGCAATTTGGGCACCGATGGCCAGAAATTCATCTTTAAAGTCCAACACGCGGATAAACCACTGCGGTGTGACCACATATTCCACCGGCGTGTCACACCGTTCATGCACACGCACCGTTTGGGCCAGGGGCTTTTCGTCCAGCAGCTCCCCTCGCTCATCCATAGCCTGGGTAATAGCCTGCCACGCCTCTTTGACGGTCAGCCCGGCAAAGGCATGGGCGGCCGCCGTTAGACGGCCGTCACGCCCCATGATCTCCATAAGGGGCAGGTCATGGGTGCGCCACCAGGTCACATCGGCCGTATCACCAAAGGTACAGCACATCACCGCCCCGGTACCCTTATGGGGATCGGCCGCCGGGTCAGCCAACAAGGGTACGGTGCGCTCAAAAAGGGGAATGGTAACCGATTGGCCAATAAAGGATTGGTAACGGCCGTCTTCAGGATGGACAAACACGGCCACACAGGCCGGCAGCAGTTCGGGGCGGGTGGTGGCAATGGGTAAGGTGGCCCCATCTGGCAGGCGAAAACCCAGGGTATAAAAGATCGTCTCGCGTTCCAGGTCATCTACATCTGCCTGGGCAATGGCCGTCTGGCATTCTGGGCACCAGATGGCCGGCGCCTGCTGCCGGTAAGCCAGCCCTTTCCGGTAAAGATCAATAAACGACCATTGAGCCGTGCGACGAGAACGGTCATCAATGCTGCGGTAGGTATAACGCCAATCGATGGAAAGGCCCAGGCGCTGCCACAAATGGCGGTACTCTTTGGCCGCGGCTTCGCTGGCGGCCAGGCAGCGGGCAACAAACGCCTCACGGCCAATGTCCGCAGCGCGCAAGCCTTCTCTTTTTTCTACCAGGCGTTCGGTGGGCAGGCCATTGTCATCATAGCCCATGGGGTAATAAACATTACGGCCGTTCATCCGCCAGAACCGGGCGATGAAGTCTGTGTGGCTGTAAGAATAAACGTGCCCCAGGTGTAAATGACCAGACACGGTGGGGGGTGGTGTATCAATGGTAAAACGGGGCGCCGCCGACGCCGGGTCATAATAAAAGACGCCCTGTGCTTGCCAGGTGTTTTGCAGGCCGGGTTCGGCCGTTTGTGGATGGTACCGTTTAGGCAGAGTCATGATATACCTCCATATCATGGGTTATGGGCAATCACATCATTACCCCAGAAATAAAACAAGCCCGTTCATCCCTGAGGACGAAGCAGGCTTGACTCCGCGGTACCACCTCGATTCGACAGGTTACCATTATGATAGCAACACTGTCGCCCTTTCCTGACAATCATCAGGTCATCGCTATAACGGGCGCACCCCGTGCCGGTCTACTCATATCACTGTTTGGTACTCAGTGCTCAGTGATTTACTGATTACTGAACACTGGTTACTGAATACCATGTACTTTCTTCGGCAGCCATACCAGGCGACCTTCAGTGGGGGAAATCCGTGGAAGCTTTCAACCTATGGCTTCGCCTTTTCTGTCAGTTTCAAGCCATTCGGCCACTATCTGCTATCTGCCGAACAGCCACCCACCTACTCCTCCTGGAGAATTGGTTTATGCAATTATGCCAGAGATTATAGACAAAAATTGGGGTAGATGGCAATACCTGTTGGCCGGGTGTGCGGCCATCTGGCCATTTGCGGTCCATCAACTATTCATTGTTATGGTTTCCCAGGTGTTCAGCGGCCATTTCGGGAGAAGGATACTGTTCATTTAAGTGTGCGTAGACTTCAACACACTTTTTATGGATCAGGATAACCGCCGGAATCCAGCCATGTTGGGGAATTGGGGGGTGAACAGCACCACACAGTCCACCATTTTTCTGCCGGGGAAATTGCCAAATGACCCAGGTGTAAAGTTCATCATAGGTTAGTTTGGTAGGGCGAGTTTTGTTGAGAGCAATACCAGCAACCATCTGTTGTTCGGGAGTGGGGGCCATTGTCCCTCCTTCATTATGTCCTTGATATGCTTGCAATTATCGGGCAAGCATCACAAACATCATCTTTAGGTGACGGCCGTTAACGGCTGAGTTATAGCCGGCATCCTTATGTTGCCAATAAAGCTTGTACTACAGATTGTGTGTCTGAAAGATTTTCAAAAAGGTGGTCGGGCTGGTATTTGGCCAGGGTGGTTATGGAGTGCCAACCACTGGCCACAGCTACAGCCGTTGCCCGTCCCGCCCGGGCACACAATATATCGGCAGGTGTGTCGCCTATGATAACTGTATTGTAACCAGTGAATTCGTATCCGGTCAACTGATTTGCCCGTTCAATACCAATGGTCGGCAGCTGGTTACGGTCCATCGCATCCGAACCATAGGCCCCCACTTTAAACAACCCGGGATCGACAGCAGCGGCAGCCAGCTTCACCGGGGCAGTCTTTTGAGAATTACCTGTCAGCAAACCAAGCACAATGTCTGACCGTTGGGTAAGCACCGCCAACAGTTCAGGAATACCGGGGCAGGCATGCATATCTCGGTGTGGGAATATCTCATGCCCTCTAGCGGCCATGAGCTCATAAATCTGGGATAATTTGGGCGTGACTTCTTCCGCTTGCAGGCCTACGGCCGTCAACAAGTCCAAAATAATGCGTGGGTCTGTCTTGCCGCTCATATTGTACTCGGCAATGGGGCCAGCCGTGCCAAAAAGCTGTTCTAACGCATACGCCAATGTTTCGCGGCCGGCGCCCTGGCTGCGAATGAGTGTACCATCAATATCAAACAGGAGCAGTTTCATAGTCAGTTATGGGTGGCCACAAACGGCCGTCGCCTCAACATCCTGGTGCATGAGGATGAAGCACAGCTTCCATACGGGGCCAGACTGGTTCGTGCGGCATGGGGCGTGGGGGCACGGTTGGGCCCACGGCAATACCCCGTTCCGCCAATATTTGTTTGATAGCCCCAATGCGCGCCCCGGCCGGCAAACAGGGCAGCAGCCGGTTGATCTGACGCTGGTGATGCCGGGCTTCGACCAGGCTACCAGCCCCAAAAGCATTGGTCAGGGCCACAAATGGTTCCGGCACGGCCGTGCTCAGGCCGCTGATCAGCCCGTGGGCGCCCATCGCCAGCGACCCCAGGGCAATAGGTTCATTGCCGGCCAGCACCACCAGGTGTTCCGGCGCTGCTTCCAGCAAACGGCGGATGATTTGGGCATCGGTACGGCTGGTTTTGATGCCTGCCAGGGAAGGGATGGTGCGGCTCAGGTGGGCCAGCAGGTCAGGCGAAATGCCATTCACGGCCATTTGCGGAATATCATACACCAGCAGGGGCATATCGGGCGCGGCCGCCGCCAATGCCTGGAAATAGGCAGCCAGGCCATCATCGCCCAAACTGTAGAAGTACGGGGTAACGGCTACCATGGCGGCTGCGCCCACTTCCGCCGCATGTCGGGCCAGGCTTATGGCTGTATCCAGCCGGTTGGTGCCGACGTGCAGCAGCACGGGCACACGGCCGTTGGCTGCCGCCATCGTCGCTTCATGCAGGCGCAGGCGTTCGCCCGGTGTGAGCAGCACCCCTTCACCGGTAGTGCCCCCCACAAACAGCCCCTTGACCCCGGCGGCAATTAAAAAATCGGCCAGCGAGGGAACAACGGCCGTGTTGACCGTGTAACCATCTGCCTGTAACGGCGTGGCCATGGCTGGGGTTACGCCTCCGGCCAGCTTTGACTTTAAAGTTGCTATGTTGGTTTCCAATGCTTCGTACCTTTCCTTAAGGGGCGGGGCCTCCCACCACACCCATCACAAAAACTTAGCCTCGGCCTCTGTCAGCGCCTCTTCAAATATATGCAGACCTTCCTCTACCAGTTCACGCGTAATATTAAGCGGCGGAATAAAGCGGATCGTGTTGGACCCACAGGGCAGCAGCAGCAGTCCCTCACGGAAAGCAGACTGGATGACATGATTCCGCAGCTCTACTGCCCGTTCTTTACTTTCCCGGTCTTTCACAAATTCGGCCGCAACCATCAGGCCACGCCCGCGCACTTCACCAATACTGGGATGGCGCATCTCCATTTCTGCCAGGGCATCTATCATAAATTGGCCGGTCTTGGCGGCTTGGGCCAGCAGCCCCTCTTCGGCGATCACGTCAAGGGTGGCTGTGGCCGCGGCCACGGCAATGGGGTTGCCACCAAAGGTGCTGCCATGGGAACCCGGCTTCCAATCCATGACATCTTTGCGGGCAATGATGCCGCCCAGCGGCAGGCCGCTGGCTACGCCTTTGGCAAAACAGACAACATCTGGTTCCACACCTTCATGTTCTACCGCCCACCATTTCCCGGTACGGCCGATGCCGCTCTGCACCTCATCCACCATCAGCAAGATACCATAACGGTCACACAGCTCCCGCAAACGGGGCAAAAAGTGGGGCGAAGGCACAATGTACCCGCCCTCACCCTGAATGGGCTCCACCAGGATGGCGGCTACGTCATGCGGCGAGATGGTGGTGCGGAAAAGTTGTTCTTCCAGAAAATTAATAACCGCATCGCCGTGCCCTTCGCCTGGCTGCTGCACCAGGACGGGCCGGTAGGCGTTGGGGTAAGGCACATGAAACACCTTCACGCCGGCCAGGTAATTGGCCCGCTGCACCGCTTTGCTGGCTGTAAAGGAGAGGGCACCCAGGGTACGGCCGTGGAAACCACCCAGGAAACCCACAAACCGGGTACGCCCCGTCTTGTACATGGCCAGTTTGATGGCCGCTTCCACCGCTTCGGTGCCCGAGTTGCTAAAAAACACCCGCGAATCATCATCAATTGGCGCGATTGCCTGTAGTTTTTCAGCCAGTTCCACGGCATTAGGGTAGTAAAAGTCGCTCAGGCAAATGTGCCAGAATTTGTCCACCTGGGCTCTGACCGCCTCCACAACTTTGGGGTGGCGATGACCAACGTTTAAGACGCCGATACCGGCCATAAAATCTACGTAACGACGGCCGTCAACGTCCCACACCTCAGACCCATCGGCATGGTCTACGACCAGCCCATATTCACGGGTATAGGAAGGTGATAGGGCCACCAGATCACGTTCAATAATAGACCGGCCATTTGGCCCGGCTTGCTGCAAATGAAGTTCCATCAAATTCAACTCCTGTACTAAATGTTGGGGCCGCCGGTGGCAGGTCGCAAATAACAGAGGGTATTGCCGATACCTGCCATAGGCGACCAGCTACTCTGGTTCAATGGTAAAACGTAAAGGATACCCTTCTAATTGGGCGGCAAAATGCGCTTTGCCCACCCGTTCCTGTGCTTCTCTCAGGGGCAGCGTACAGACGTAGGCCATGCCGGTGTAGTGGGCAACAAACATGACATGTTCGGCTTGAAGCGGCAGCAGTTCAAAGATACGCTGCAAAACCATCACCACAAACTCCATAGGTGTTACCTCGTCATTGTGGATGATCACGCGCCACAGGCTTTCTTCTTCCTGCTCTGCCAGCTGATCCAGGTCAGTTTTATGTTCCCATTCGACGTCTGGTTGGACGGTAAGCACAACTGGCCCACGCCAGAATCGTCTTTTGTCCATCCTACCGTCAAGTTGCATACGCATCATATCCCTCGCTGCCCACCTTGGGTAACCAATTTTATCTTAACATCCAGCACATTCATAACTTGCTGTCTGAGATAAAAGTCGCCCCCGAGTCTGGAAAAAGACCCGGCCTCCTTTATGGAGAGGCCGGGTCTTTTTCTATGCGTGACCGCTACGTTTTCCGTAGTGGTGTGACGCCGTTTGCAGGAAACAGGTTATGGCCGGGTAATAACTGGCAGGTACAATGTCTTTATGGATGGCTCCTGCATCATGTGGAACCACCAGACACCCTGGCCATCTGTGGCCGCATATACCCTGTCTGGCGTTGTAAAGCCCGCGTCTACGGCCCGCACCCGGGTGGGGGTAAAGCCTTGCGACATGCGGGTCCAATGCCCCGAGTAGTCGGCCGACACCCAAACCCCCTGTCCAATGCTCCCGGCAAAAATATCACCGGTATCACCGGGAACATGATCAACTGAGCGGAAAGAAAGGCCCACCAGCCCGGCACCCGGTGCTGCTTGCCAGGTGACGCCGCCATCCACACTTCTCGACAGACCGGCCACGGCCGTACCGCCTGTAAAAGCACTCACCCCGGCATTGGCCGCATACACATGTGTGCCCTGGGCACTGTCTGGTGACGCACTTAAGCCGAACACAATCGTTGACGGCTCACCGCTGGCCAACGTCCAATTCAGGCCATTGTCACTGGTATAGTAGATGCCATCGCCATACGTAGCGGCCAACAAACGATTGGTCACGCCTGGCACCCGTTCCAGGTCTAAAATCATATTGATGGTGTCTTCACCCGCCAGTAAGCCACGTGTCCAGTTCAACCCACCATCACTGCTGCGGTAAATACCGTTCCCCGTTGCAATGACCAGGTTACTGCTGGACCCATCTGTTGATTCTACATCAAAGATGCTGCGTGCCTGCCAGGTGAATGACAGAAAAGGCAATATCTGCCACGACGCTCCCTGATTGTAACTGACAAAAAGTGCCCGATTACTGTAAAACGTGCCAGCGTACAAAACTGTGCCGGCGGGGCCCTCCGTGGCTTTCAGGCTGTAGACAAAGGGTAAATCCAGGCCGGCATTGGCCTGCGACCAGGTGACCCCACCATCGGTGCTTTTAAAAATGCCGGAACCCCAGGTGCTGGCATAGACGATCATGGGGTTGTTGGGGTCTGGCTCTATGTCCAGAACGTAGCTCTTTTCCATGCCGTTGATTTGCTGGAAAAATGTACTACCACCATTGGTGGTTTTATAGACGCCACCCCGGTAGTATTCAGTGCTTATATTAGCCTGCTGGGAACCGGCATAGGCAATATTGCTGTTGGTGGGGTGCAGTGCCAGCCCATGATTGCTGAAATCCAGATACGTGGGGTCGGCAATGGTCCAATTGGCGCCGCCATTACTGCTCTGCCAGATCCACAAATATCCTGTGGCATAAACGATATTGGCATCGGCCGGGGATATTTCAATATTGTACATGGTGCCTTCATTGGAAATGCCGCTGCTGCTTGAATTCCAGGTGACGCCGCCGTCTGTTGTGGCCACCACATAGTGGCCTGCGGTTGTTGCCAGCACATGGTTTGGATCATTGGGATCAATGGCAAAGCGGGTCACGGCGCTGGCCACAGAACCACTGCCGGCGGTTAGCGCCCACGTTTGTCCGCCGTCGGCCGAACGGAGGATGCCGCCGTTTGCTCCCCAGTCCCCGGTGGAAGCGTAAGCAATATTGGGGTTAGAGGGGGCAAAGGCAATGGCCCGCCCGCTGGTGATGGTCGTGGAAGGCATGATCAACGGCGCCCAGGCATTACCGCCATCTTCGCTGATGAAAAAACCAAAATTGTCAGAAACGGCCGCAATCAACCGGTTGGGGTTTGTGGGATGAATCGCCAGATTACGTGTGGGCGCCCACTTAATGGGCTGCGGAGCGGCTGGTACGTCCGGTGCCATCATGATAGAGGGTGAAATTTCCGGCAGTTTTTGTTTATCTACCACCCCATGATTGGCGGCAAGATCAAAGGCTTCAGGTGCTGTTTCTAGTAGATCAGAAAGGGGGGCTGACGGGGCCAAAGACTGGCCGCCGGCGTGAACCCATTCCATCTCTTCGGCGGGATACTCGGCGGCCTGCGCCGGTACAGGCGAAGGGAGGAGGATCCAGTTTTCGCCGCCATCCGTGCTTCTGTAAATACCATCACCCCAGGTTGAAATGTAGAGTGTCTGCACATTGCTGGGGTCAATGATCAGGTTGGTCACTTCCAGGCCACCAAAGGTACCCAGCCCATTTAATTTAGCGGCCCAGCTGTCACCGCCGTTGGTGCTTTTGTAGACGCCTTCTGACGTCGCTGCGTAAACGGTGCTTGGGTTTTGTGGGTCAATGGTTATTTCATTGATAGAGGGCGACGGCCGTTCTGGGCCACGGTAAGACCATTCATCAGCCTCAACCACAGAAACCATAAGGTTTCCGGCATTGCTGCTGCCATAGGCGGCCACTTCAATATAATATGTCTGGCCGGCCTGGGCCATGAATTTAATTTCACTCTGCTGGTTGGTGCCGCTGGCATTATCGTTACAGGCAATGTTTGTCAGGCTGCCAGCACTGCCCTGCCAGACGGCCAACATGGTGTTGTAACGGCTGCTTTGGGTGTGCACAACCAGAGGGGTGTTGGTCACGGCCGTGTAATGATACCAGACCGTGGCCCCACCAGTATCCTGGGAACCGCATGGATACGTGGGATCATCCCCGGCCACAGTGGCCGCGGCCACGTTGACCGCATCATGATACGGCAGCGCAGAAACAGGGGCCGCACCAGCGATAAGATCATGGGCCGGTGCAGGAATTGTCGCTGCTTCCATATAGACGGCCAGGGCATCAGTCGGTTCAGAATTCCATATGCCTCCTGCTGTCTCCTGTGCATACGCACTGCCTGAGAGACCATGAATGGGGTCCAGGTTGCCTGTTTCCCAAAAGAAAGAATCCTGGTTGCCAAGGGTGTCGTTAAAAATTTCCAACCAGTAACTACCGGGGGCTAAGGATATGGGCAGGTCAAGTGTGAGTGTATGCTCATACTCATTCACCCCAAAAATAATGACCCCCGTTTGCATTCTGGTATAAGGTACCTCTTCTTCTAAAGCCACCACGGCGCCAGGCAGGCCGCCGGCATCTTCCCGAAAGATAACGGTAAAATCATCCGTGGCATTGGCCACATTGTTGGGGAAATAGCCCCCCCATAGCGTGATTTCTTCAATGGTGGCAAAGCCGCTCAAGGTAAAGTTATCGGCCATCGCTTGCTGGCCTGCGGCGCAGATGTCACAGTGGGGATCGCTAAAAAGCCCGTTGACCTGATTGGGCGGTTGATCCAGCAAAACGGTACCGGCACTGGGGACCGTGGTCTGCGTGGCGCCTTCAAACTCACCTAATGGGTTGTCTTGGGCCAACGGCGTGACGGCCCCGGTTGTCAGGTTGACGGTGCCAAACACGTTAGCGCCGCCACCTATATACAAGAAAATGTATAGCGTGCCGTCACTATTATCAAAATCCATGCCCTGGGCAAAGTTGGCATTATAACCGGTGGCGCCAATTAACGTGCCGGCGGCCGTGCCGGGATCAATCTGGTAAATAGAGTCTGTGCCAATATCATGGGCAAACATTTGGCCCTGGGCATTCATGGCAATGGAAATCGGTAACGCTGAATTGGTGATATTTCCCACCACCGTGGCCGCGCCGGTGGTGGCGTTGAGCGTATACAACGTCCCCGTTGCTCCATCTGTGCTGGAAGCGTAGATCGTATTGCTGACCGGATCAATGGCCATGCCCGTCCAGGTATGGCCGGCATTGGGTATGGTGGATCCAATAGCATTAAAGGTGCCGCTGTTTTTGTCAAACGTCCCCAACTGCTGTGTGCCATTATTTAAGGCATAAAGAATGGTGCCGGTATTATCATAATCATAAGCGAAAATAGCTTCGGCATTGCTGCTTAACACTGTCTGGCCGGGAAAGTTATTGAGCGTAAACTCAACAACGTTATTCACATCGGAGCGTATATCGTGGGCAAAACCCATGTCTGTGGGGTCAGAGGGAGCATGTATAACCGTCGGCGAAGGGCGATCTTTCAGGCAATAATGCGCGTAACCTGGTGGTTCGGCACCCACATAATTGTCGTAGGCCGCACAATCGGCGGCCGAGCTAACCACAGGGCCAGGCGATTGGAGCGCCAGGGCATGGGGGTCACGGTTCCCTCCCATTTGAACCATCCCTACCAGCAGAATAAACACTCCCAGGCACACTAAGCGCCCCAGACGGAAGTGAGATGATTGCTTTTTCATAATGCCTCCTTATTCATACATGCCAGACAAATTAGTAATTTATGCGGCCTTACCATGTTCTGCGTCAGGGTGGTGGCACGGTGGGTGGTGGTGTGGGCGGCGGGGCCGTCGGTGGTGGGGCTGTCGGGGGTGGCACCGTAGGGGGTGGGGCTGTCGGGGGTGGCACCGTAGGGGGTGGCACCGTAGGGGGTGGCACCGTAGGCAGCACCGTAGGGGGTGGGGCCGGGGTGTTTGTGGGATTTTGTGGTGGCGGGGGAGCGGCCGTATTGGTTGGCGGCGCGGTGGGTGCATTGGTGGCACGCTGTGTGGGGGTCCCACTAGCCCGTGCGGTGGCTGAAGCTGTCGCCGTTGCCTGTAAGGTGGGTGTTGCTGTTTCTTCTGTGGGTTCGGCCGTTGCCTGTGCTTCAATGATCAGGACACGCTGCCCACTTTCTTGTAATGGCTCACCGGCCCCATTGGCTTCCAACCGTATATACCAACGGTAGCGCCCTGGTGCCTCTATAATGTCTTGTAACACAAACTGCAGCCGGTAAAGGGTGCCAGAGCTGGGCGCATCAATGGACATGGCCCGCATTTCCTCACCTTCAAGCTCAAAATAAAGGGTAAAGAACTGCTCAGAGGCCAGGGTTTGCGGCCAACGCCAGACAAAGGACACTTCATCGGCCAGGGCATGGGTCACATTGCTCTCCGGGCGCATCAACGCTATCTCACCCATCACGGGGGACGGAGAGGGGGAAGGCGTGGTCGTAGCCGTAGCCGGCACGGCCGTGTCCGTAGGTACGGCCGTATTGGTAGAGGCGGCCACCGGTACCACTTGCGCCACTGTTTCTACGGGCGGGGGTACGGGCGTGGCCGATTGTAGGCGTGACCACACCTGCCAGCCACCTAACACACATACCGGCAGCAGCAGCAAAAGCAGCAGCGCGTAGGGCCAGCGGCGACGGCCGCTGCCGCTCACCACCGTCTCTGCCGCCGGTTCAGGGGTCACGGTAGGTGGGGGTGGCTGCACAATAATGCTGCGTCCGGTGGCATAATGGCCGGTATCTGCCGGCCGCCACGTCCACGTACCAGAAATGGCTAACTGGCCCGGTGCCCCAACAACAGCCAGCGATTGATCCAGGGCCATAACCAATTCTTCGGCGGTCTGATAACGGTCTTCGGGCAGCTTTTCCATACACTTGGCCACGATGGCCACCACCTCAGCCGGTAAATCGGGGCGAATTTGGGCCAGTGGCGGGGCTTTTTCATACAACTGCTTATGCAGGACACCCCACTGCACATCAGCGGTAAACGGCCGTGCCCCGGCAAACAGCTCATACAAAATAATGCCCAGAGAGTAGAGGTCACTGCGGCCGTCTACTGGTTCGCCGCGTATTTGTTCCGGCGACATGTAATGAGGTGTGCCCAACAGCACATTGGTTTGCGTCAGGCGGGGGTTGCTTTCCATGACCGCAATGCCCAGGTCAGTAAGCAGCGGCTTGCCATTGGCCTCCAACAAAATATTGCTGGGCTTTAAGTCACGATGAACAATGCCTTTGCGGTGGGCGGCCTCCAGCGCATCGGCCACCTGCCGGGCCAGCGCCAGGGCAAAGGGTGTGGTAAGGATTTGTGACTCCTGGCCCAATTCTGCCAGCTTCTCGGCCAGCGTGCCTTCGGCCACATACTGCATGGCAATGTATGGTTGGCCAGAGGTGGTGATGCCGATGGCATAGACCTGCACCACGTTAGGATGGTGCAGCATGGCCATTGCCTGGGCTTCGCGGCGAAAACGCTCTACAAAAGCATCATCCTGAGCAAAGTTGGACAGCATTATTTTAAGGACAGCCTGCCGCTGCAAGTCTACGTCAACAGCCAGATACACATCGGCCATGCCCCCACGTGCGATATGGCTGGAAATCTGGTATTGACCGATTTGTTGTCTGATGAAGGCATTGGGGTCTGTCACAAGAGTGTTATCCTTATTCGTTTGTTGTGATGTTGAACCTGCAAGAACACAAGGCAAACCATTATCAGATCATCCCTATGATGTGCCATTATGCACCAAGCCGACGTTTGTGCAAGGATAGCATGGTCAGGTTAAAAGAGCCAGCGTAGGATGTTGTATATCCAGGGTTTAGCACTGCCTAATATCTTCGGTAATTTTTATGAAATCTCACCGGCACGGGCAAGACAGGCAAGCTCTCGGACATCCGCTGGGGCAGTAGTGATACCCAGAACCGGGAGGCCTTTGGCTATGACACGCTGGGGCGGCTGACAACCCACACCCGTCATGTGGACAGCCGGGCCTACACCATGACCACCAGCGGCTACCAGGCGTCGGGCAACCATGATGCCTATGATGCCAAAGAGGTGAGTTGGAACTGGGGGGCCGGTGAGGACTTCGGCCGGCTGTGGCGCATTTGCACCGCGCCGGATGCCAACACCCGCTGCCTGGCGGACAACAAGGACCAGTCCGTCAGCGGCCAGGTGCTGGACATGCGCCATGCCTATGATGATGGCGGCAACCTCATCAACCTGCGTGACAAAGTTAACAGCGACCAGGTGCAGACCTTTACCTACGACCACCGCGACCGGCTGCTGACGGCCGGGACCAACGCTGTTGGCGCCGGCCAGTACAACCATTTCTATGTCTACAACAAGCTGGGCAACATCACCTCGTACAACGGCGTGGGCTATGCCTACAGCGCCACCCACAAACACGCTGTCACCAGTGTGGGCAGCGCTACCTATGGCTACGACCTCAACGGCAGCATGACCAGCCGGGTGGAAGGTGGGGTGACCACCACCCAGAACTTTAACGTGGAGAATGAGCTGGCCAGTGTAGTGCGCAGCGGCCAGACCACCACCTTTACCTATGACGCCGCCGGCATCCGGGTGAAGACGGTGCTGCCTACGGGCAAGACGGTGTACTTCCCCTTCCCTGGTTATGATGAGGAGGTGAACGGGGCCACCACCACCCGGCGGACGGCCGTCCACCAGTAGACAACAATCGCAGAGCGGATAAATGGGTGGACGGCCGTGGCCCAACCCTAAATGAGCAGGGGGCGAACGGCCGTCGCTCCCTCTTCATCAGTTACCACTTCTGACTGGGTGGACGGCCGTCAACCCAACAGCCAACAAATAAACAGCAGACAAATGGGCGGGCCACGGCCGTGGCCCTGATGGCCGCCATTTTCTGTTGACATGTATCTGTTTTCCCTTTCGCCCTACTTTGAGGTTATTATTGGAGTGCTATAAGAGTTGACCACTTTCACATGGTGGAGGATTGACAATGAAATGGTGTATAGATACAGTTTTGCTTTGATGATAAACGAGAGAAACTAAGGATTGGGACTACAAACTGCGTCATTTGTGTGGAAACGGAAAACCTGCCTCCACTTTTTCCTGGTGATGGGGTGTTCTTGTATCTTTACAGCCCATTCCCGGATCATTGGTCAGGAAATGAAACCTGCGCCAGACCCCATACCCATGTCCACGTTTTCAAAGATATTATTTCACAAATTGCCGGCTAACGCGTAGAAATTGTCTGAGGGTTAGGGGATTGCATTATAGAGATCCTATTATCCAACTTGCATCATGAAACTATATTATGGAAACAACAGACCTGGATACACAACGCTCTCCGGTAGAAAGTCTGGACGGCGAAGATTTTTCAACAGAAACGGCCGTTACCCATCCATCATCTTCTCATGCCGTCAACATCATTCGGCTGCTAACTGGGATACTCGTTCTGCTCATCTTTGCAGGTGTTTTACCAGGAAATATGTGGTATTTCCTGGACGACAAACTCCAAACCTTTACCACCATCTTTTTGGGCATATTTATTGAAGCCGTTCCCTTTTTACTGGCCGGTTCACTGGTGTCTGGATTCATTGCCGTTTTTGTAGACCGTGACATGATCACCCATTATGTACCTCGCCGGGCTGTGCCGGCTGCTTTTACAGGGGCATTGCTGGGATTTGCTTTTCCTGTTTGTGAATGTGGCGTCGTTCCTGTCACCAGACGCTTGTACCATAAAGGGTTGCCGCTTTCTGTCGGTATTGCTTTTTTACTCAGCGCGCCGGTCATCAATCCAATCGTTTTGGCCAGCACTTATGTGGCTTTTGGTTTTGGTCCCGTACTTATCGGACGTTACCTCCTCACCTTTCTCATTGCTTTTGTCATCGGGATTATTTTTCACTTTGCGAAGCCAGAAGAAGTATTACGGCCTGCAGAGGAAACGGGTATTGGTTTAGTCAACAACTATAACAACACGCTAACATTGACAGATGGACAGGGGCAGCAGCGTGGTTTGTTGGCAGTTATCACGGCCGCAGATGACTTTTTGGATATGTCTCGCTACCTAATTGTTGGCTCCTTGCTGGCAGCAGGTATGCAAACGTTTATCGCTCAAGGGATTTTGCTAACGTTTGGCAGTGATAGCACCTTATCGGTGGTGGCTATGATGGTATTGGCCTTTGTCCTGTCTATCTGTTCCACCGTGGATGCATTCCTGGCTCTTTCTTTTGCCAATGTTTTTACTACTGGATCGGTTCTTAGTTTTTTGGTTTTTGGTCCGATGGTAGATATTAAAAGTGCGCTGATGTTTTTAGGCGTTTTTCGCCGTCGGATTGTATTGTACATTATCTTGCTGCCACTGCTTTTTACACTGCTGGCTGCTATCTTTATCAATTTGAACCTGGGATTATGATGAATACAAAAACCATTGCCAAAGTTGTTGTTTTTATCTCTTTAGGTCTGTTTCTCGGCAGTCGTTTACTCAATGGAACGCTGGGTTACTATATTCACCCACGCTTTAATAGTTTGACAGCCTTAACGGCCGTTGGATTAATCTTGGTGGGTATCGCCTATGCTCATCGAAACCGGCAAGCAGCTTCACATAACGATTCTCACCATCATGACCATAAACATCATTCCCATGACCTTTCCTGGTGGGGCCTGGCTATTTTGTCCCTGCCAATCCTATTGGGGGTGCTTGTGCAACCCAAACCATTAGGAGCCAATGCACTGGCAAACCGGGAGATCAATGTCGGCTCGCTAACATCTGCCAAGGCACCAGAGAGCAGTCAACTGACCGTTATCGCTACATCCGGTGAACGCAACATCCTCGACTGGTTATATTTGTTTCAGCAGAGTGAGGATATGTCTCAATTTAATGGCGAAGAAGTGCATGTTATTGGCTTCGTATATCAGGATGAACGATTTGATTCTGAACAATTTATGGTTAGCCGGTTTACGGTTAGTTGCTGTGTGGCTGATGCTGCTCCCATTGGTCTGATCGTCCAGTGGCCTGAAACGGCCGAACTGCAAGCCGACGAATGGGTAGAGGTAGAAGGCACCTTGCAAATGGGAAAGTTTAATGATTTGGACATACCCTTACTCATTGCCGGCAGCGTGACACCAATAGATCCACCCAACCAACCGTATTTATTCCAATGACAATTTCCCGATTTGATGTCATTATTTGGTCTATTGTTGCGTTGCTGGCAGGTCTAACACTTCTGGTTATTCTATCGGGCAACCAGGTAGGGTTGGATGTGCTGCAACTAGCGCCGGGACTTGATGCCGCTACCGTTTCCACAAAAATTAATATCCAGGTAACATTTGCCGACGATCTGGCCTCCATTCCGAATCCAGCCGTTACCTTCTCCCCGCCTGTCTCCGGTACAACTTTGATAGAGGGCAATACACTTACGTTCCAGCCCCGCACAGCATTACAACCCAATACAGATTACCAGGTAACCCTGAGTGAAGGGATAACCGCTAAAAACGGCCGTCGCCTCAAAGAAAGCATTGCTTGGCAGTTTCGTACCACCGAACCGCAAATCTTGTTTATCAAGCCAGATGAAGATGGCCCCGAGCAGATATATGTGGCCGATCCATCTGGAACCATAGAACTAAAACAGTTGAGTCAATCTCCATCTCCCATAACAGCTTTTGCCGTTTCTCCGGATAGTTCCCGAATTGCCTATTCGGCAACAACATATGAATTTGGTCAGGGGGGTACATCAGATATCTGGTTGATGAATAGTGACGGTTCAGATGCACAGATGCTGTTGGCCTGCATTGATGCCGTCTGCAGCAACCCGGAATGGCTGCCTGGTGGTCATCGTCTTATTTATGAGCGACGCCACATTCCTGTGCCTGGTGCAGCCCCTGGCAATCCGCGTTTATATTGGCTAGATGTGCTGACGGGAGAGACAGTACCTGTTTTTGCAGATAGCCAACTGCTAGGTTTATTTCCAGCCGTTTCTCCAGATGGCGAATGGCTTAGTTTTGTCTCACCTTTAGATCAGGGTATCCAGCTTTACAACTTTGACAACGGTACCTCAATTCTTATCCCAAACCGGATGGGTACGGCCGTAAACTGGAGTCCGGACAGTCAAGCCGTGGCCATGGCTGATATTATTACTCAGGAACAGGACTGGGGCGTCAACCTCTCACTTTTTAATGTGAATACAGAAGCGTCTGTCAATCTTGGCGAAGGTGTGCAAACGGATGATAGTGGGCCCGTCTGGTCACCCGATGGTCAGCAAATTGCCTTTGGTAGCAAAATGGCTCGAACAGGGATGGGACGCCAAATCTGGCTCATGAGCGCTGACGGTTCTTACCGAATCCCACTTACAGGTGATACAGATATTCACCACAGCGATTTTGCCTGGTCCCCCGATGGTCAATCTATTATTTACCAGCGCTATAATCTAGAAGAGCTTTATGCCCAACCCAGTGTCTGGATCATTGATATTAAATCAGGTCAAACAGTAGAGATTGCCACTCCTGCAATCCAACCAACCTGGTTACCATAGTCCCTCGTACGTAACTCTCGAATATGTAAGCAGCACATCTCTGTTTGTTCCAGACGATGGTTTCTTTGCAACACCTCTGCGTTGGTTAGTACAGATAAATCCGCGCTGCCAACTGGTATGAAATCGAAATCCAAAGACTTGACGAATAAAATTGTGGCGCTATATTTGATACAAAATATCATTGATATTTTGTATCAATAAAGAGTGAAAAAAAGGAGAAGAACAATGAATGGTAAGCTGATGTTAACGAAGCACCAGAGCGCAAATGTACGCTGCAAGTGGTGGGCAAACGGGCCAGGCTGGTTGTCGGTGAACCATGGGGCCACACAAAACCGTATACCAGCGTAGTCTTTATTGGCCTGGCCGATGGTGTGTCGGCCTCAGAATTGACCGCCCCGTTTGAGGCTTGCCTGTTCCGCCGCTGCAATCAGCCATCAACTGGGTACACGATGCGTGGCAATTGTCACTTAGGGCGCGTCCATAAATAAATTACGGAATTGATAGATGCGCAGTTAGGCGCTCTTTTTAGGGCTGTATTACTGATAGTAAATACCAATCACGATGACAAGTTACTGGATCAGCTATCCAACCGAGTACAAAAAGCAAATCAAGCCGCTGCTGCACCAGCAGATGTGGCTGTTTGGGCAGGACATTCTCTGTCCTGAAGGCAACTTGTTGTATCACTACCAATTCACCCACCAACCCGCCGAGAAGCGCGGCGGGTCAATGTACACCCGTTGGGAGGAGAACCTGCAGATTGTGCTGTGGGGGTGGGGCATCTGGTTTGGACAGGTGGAGAACGGGGCGATTTTTGTGAACCGGTACAAAGCCAAACCGCAGTTTACGGCCGTTCCCATCCTCAACCAGACCATTCACCAGCCAGAAGATCTACCCCGTCTTGTACACCGTGTCGGCATGAAGGCAGAAGTGCAGACCATGCGGCGGCTGTGGAGCGACTTGCTCCTTTGGCTGGCCGGATATGAAGCGTGGGTACTGGAGACGGTGGGCGCTGCCTGGCGGCAAGCGGCTCTGAAAGCGTTTAATCATGCCATTACCAAACCGGCAGCAGTTGCACAGTTGCCTACGCTATGGCAAACGCTGGCCGAACAAAGCCGGGGGCTGTCAATCAAATCATATATAAAAAAGGAAGGAACCGTATGAATAAGCACAAAACAGGAAACAAGGTTCTGCCCGTCACCGTCCTTTCGGGCTTTTTGGGGGCGGGAAAAACAACCCTATTAAATCATGTACTCAACAATCGAGAAGGGTTGCGCGTGGCGGTTATTGTCAACGATATGAGCGAGGTAAACATTGACGCACAGTTGGTGAGCAACGGCGATGCCACGCTCAGCCGTACAGAGGAAAAGTTGGTCGAAATGACCAATGGCTGTATCTGTTGTACTTTACGTGAAGATTTGTTAATTGAGATTGGCAAACTGGCAAATGAAGGCCGCTTCGATTACCTACTCATTGAATCAACAGGTATTTCTGAACCGATGGCGGTGGCGGCTACGTTTGATTTTCCGCTGGATGAAAACGGCCGTACGCTCTCTGAAATTGCTCAACTGGACACAATGCTCACTGTTGTCGATGCGGAAACCTGGCTGGATGAGTATACCAACCAGCAAACATTGCTGGAGCGGGGCATGGCTGTGGCTGATGATGACGGCCGTACATTGGCTGATCTGTTGGTAGAACAAGTGGAGTTTGCCAATGTCATCCTGATCAACAAAACCGATCTGGTGACACCCGATGAACTGGCGCAATTAAAAAGCTATCTGCACCGCTTTAACCGGGATGCGGCGGTGCTGGAAAGCAGTTACGGCCGTATTCCCCTCAACCGCGTACTACATACCGGCCTGTTTAATCTGGAAGCCGCTGCCGAGTCGCCCCGTTGGGCTGAAGAGCTGCAAGGTCATCACATCCCGGAAACGGATGAGTACGGCATCAGCAGTTTTGTTTATCAAGCAAGACGGCCGTTTCACCCCCGGCGGCTGCTCGATTTTGTACAAGGCGGCGGTTTTAAGCAACTGCTGCGTTCCAAAGGATTTCTCTGGCTGGCCAGCGACCATGATATGGTCTACTACTGGTCACAGGTGGCGCGGCAGGGGTACTTCCAATTAGCGGGCCGCTGGTGGGCATCTGCACCACGTGAAAACTGGCCTACCGATGCCGAAGTGCAGTTAGAAATCAACCATGCCTGGGTTGAACCTTACGGTGACCGACGCCAGGAAATTGCCTGCATTGGCCAGCGGCTAAAGAAAGATACGCTGATGTCTCAGCTAGATACCTGCCTGTTGACGGAGGCAGAAATGGCGCTATGGCAGAGTGGAAATTTAAACCTGGAGAATCCGTTCGCAGCAGCTCGTGCAGGAGAGGCATCGTGATGGACAAGGCGAAAAAACGTCAGGAACAGCAGCAGGCATTGACCCGCATTCAGTAAGGGCTGGCAACGAAGGTACCATTTTGACAGGCTTTCTTGGTGCGGGCAAAACCACATTGCTCAACCAGATTTTGCATGCCGATCATGGTCTACGCATGGCGGCGCACGAACTGGGTCATGCTTTCAACTATGCACTTTCCCCAGAGAGCAGATAAATGGGTGGACGGCCGTCGCCACTTTATCAGTTACTACTTTTGAGCGAGTGCACGGCCGTTATCTACCCGCAAATCAACAAGGAGCAGAAATGTTTGCAGAACGACCCTTCAAGCGATACCGGCTTTTATCACGCTTTTGGCTTGTGCTTTTTGGCTTAGGGTTGGCCTCTTGCACTGCCGCAACAGGTGACATAAAAACAGCCGTTCCCCGAGCGACGGAGCCACCTGCTCTAACAGAGCCAGCCTTGACACTGTTGACACCCACTTCGACGGCAACCCTGGATACCTCGCCTACGGAAGAGCTGCCGGCAGCAACGCACACGGCCGTGCCCACGTCCACGGCGACGAAGGTCATCACTACGCCTACACTCATTAACATTAAAGTCCCCTTGGAGACAGAAAACTTGCCCGCTTACGGCTGGTTTTCAGAGGATAGCCAGGTTGTCTATTTTGCTTATCCGGAAGCGGGGGTTGCTTTTAGCTACGCCATTGCCACCCAACAACTGATTTCCAATACGCTGTCACAAAAAGCAGATGACCAAATCATTGCGCAAATAACAGCCGATTTGCCCGCGAATGCCCGTGTATGGGAGATTTCACCACGATACCAAAATGTTCTATATACAGTTCCCATCTCTCAGCCCGTGCGGTTGGAGCGGGGAGCATTTTCTGTGCCTCTAGATAATGAGTTGTGGCTTTATAAAGATGGAGTGAACACCCCGTTAGGGGCGGTTGATTCCTGTTTTCTTATCAATTTATATCAAGCTTTATGGTCACCCTCTGAGACACTTGCTACTTTGAATGCATTTTCTGCTACAGCCTGCGCTTGGGAAAATTGGCTAATTGACTTGGAAACATCTTCAGTTGCTCCTATTGATGAAACTTGGGAAGAGGGGCATTCTGGGTTTTACGTAGCTGCAATTTTGCCCAATAGACAACTATTATTGACCGCATACCTGAAACGTGAGCCTTCAGCAGTACTTGATTTGCAGAGTCAAGAACTAACCGTTTTCTCAAATCGAGGGAATGAAATTGCTCGATACAATGACGCTCCTGTTTTCTTAGATTTTACCTTCTGGTACAGTAGGTATGAGGCTGAAGTTCTATATTCACCCTTGGACCAAACAGATTGGCAATTAATCGATACAATAGAAGGATCGGTTAGAGCAAAATACATATCCCCTGATCAAAAACAAGTACTCTTATTTAGTGGTAGTTCAGACTATTATGGCTTATCTGATAATCAGAAAACTTCAGGTGTTTGGCTGTTGATGTTTCCTTAATGGAAGAGCTGGATATAGTGGATCAGTATCGATTGTGACAGGTCATTATCCACACTTCTCGTTGAGGTATGGGCTTCTTAAGAGAATAGGATTAAGGCGCTACGCCAAATCCTGTTCTCTTGGCTGTTGTTAGCCTGGTTTCGGTTGGTTCCTTAGCTGCACTTTCCACGGCCGTCACCCCTTCCCCCAATCACCTACCCCAAAAGACCATAAACGTAGGCCCACTGACCAGCTTGTGAGAGTTTTGTGAGACGGCCATTTATACTTTTTCCAGCGCAGGGTGTGAATGGTTCGTAAAAAAGCAGGTCAGCGATGGATGAACACCATGATACCGGGATCATGTCCCAGTTTGAAAAAGAAGCCCACTCCTTTGTTATCCGTATCTGGAAAGAAAACCGGGATGACCCCAGCAAACCCCCTGTGTGGCGTGGTTGGATCCGGCATGTGCAGAGTGACCAGCTTACCTACTTCAGTGACACGGCCGACATCAGCCGCATCGTAGCCCACTTTACCACGCATGACGCCGAACTGGATAACGTCTTTGAGCCGGTACAGCAAGAGGATGAACGACGATGAGTGGGGCTGTCACCGGACAGGCTGTCATCCCCTTCGCCGACAGCCAGGCGCATTTACTAGCCGGACTGGCAGTGGTAGATTTGCGGGTCAAGTGGGCCGTGGTTCGGGCCCGCACCAATGGCCTGAATCCCCAAGATGAATTTCGTGGCCTGTACATCTCCGATGATCAGGTCGATGAACTGCTGGGCTATGACATCGGCCAACACCTGTGGTCAACCGCCAATGGGCATGGGCCAAACGGCCACGGCCGTGCCTGGCCTGACCTCATCACCCAGGCGCGGGCCCATTGGCAGGCGCAAACACGTGCCAGCCGCGAAGCAGGGGTCGTCATGCGCCTGGATGACATGGCCCAGGCGTTTGCCCTGACACTGGAAGAAATTGAAGCATTCCTGCTGGCCCTGGCCCCAGAGATTGACCCCCGCTACGCTCAGATCGTGGCCTATTTGCAAGATGACGTCACCCGCAAACGGCCGTCTGTAGACCTGCTCCTTAACTTACTCACGGACAGCTTCACTCATAAGCTGCGCCTGCGGCGGCTCTTTAGTGACAACGGCCGTCTGCTGCAAGCCCACCTGCTGCAGCGCCTCGGTGACAGTGAGAAAGAGTTCCTGGCCCACACGGTACGGCCGTATCCGCATATTGTGGAGTTCTTGTTAGAAAACGATAGTCTGGATGCCAAACTTGATGGCCTGGCCCGCTTGCTGCCCTGTGCCGACTTGCCCCCTTTGCAGCGTGTATCAACAGACTTCATGGCCCAACTGCGGCAAGCCAACCACAGCGGCGAAGGCCTGCCCCCATTTTTTGCCTTTTATGGTGAGTATGGCGCCGGCCGCCGTGAGGCCGCCTGGCACCTGGCTCAGGCCAATGACCAGCCGCTGCTAGTGGCTAACCTGGCGGCCATCACCGCCCAGGGTGAAGAAAGCGCCGCCATCATGCAGCGTGTGCTGCGTGACGGCCGTCTTTACCAGGCCACCCTCTACCTCACCCATTGGCAAGCCATGTTACAAGATGGCCGCCCGCCGCAGCCCTTGTTTGCTGATTTACTGGCTTACCCGCACACGGTGATTGTGGCCAGTGAAGCGGAATGGCAGCCGGCCAATTCCCTACATCGACGGCCCGTTTTTGCCATTTCCTTCCCGGCCCTAGATTTTGGCCAACGGCTGGCCCTCTGGCAGGCTCACTTAGGCGAAGATTCAGCGTTGGATTTGACGGCCGTGGCCACCTATTTTCGCTTCTCCGCCGGCCAGATCGAAGACGCTATTGCCACCGCTCGTGACCTGGCCCGCTGGCGCAATGAACCGCTGTCTACCATTGACCTTTTTACCGCCAGCCGCGCCCATTCCAACCAGAACCTGGCCACCCTGGCCGCCAAAATTCAGCCACGTTATAAGTGGGGAGACATTGTGCTGCCGGCTGATACACTTGACCAGTTAAGTGAGATGGTCAATATGGTGCGCCAGCGCCCCACCGTCTATGGCGATTGGGGCTTCGACCGCAAGCTGGCCCTGGGCAAAGGGCTTAGCGCCCTGTTTGCCGGCGATTCGGGCACCGGCAAAACGATGGCCGCCGATATCATGGCCGGGGAATTGGGGCTGGATTTATACAAGGTAGACCTTTCCACCCTCGTCAGCAAATACATCGGCGAGACCGAGAAAAACCTTGACCGCATCTTCACCGAAGCCGCCACCAGCAATGCCATCCTCTTTTTTGACGAAGCCGACGCTATTTTTGGCAAGCGCTCTGAAGTCAAAGACAGCCACGACCGCTACGCCAACATCGAAATCAGCTATTTGCTGCAGCGCATGGAAGCGTATGAGGGGGTGGTCATCCTGGCGACCAACCTGCGCGCTAACCTGGATGAGGCGTTTACCCGCCGCCTGCACTTTGCCATCGAATTCCCCTTCCCGGAAGTGGCCGACCGCCAGCGCATCTGGCAGGTAAATTTCCCGGCCGAGACACCCCTAGCCCCCGACGTCAATTTACACCTGCTGGCTCAGCGTTACCCGCTGGCCGGCGGCAATATCCGCAACATTATCCTGGCGGCCGCTTTCCTGGCCGCAGAAAAGCAAGAACCGGTGGGCATGGTCCATTTGTTGCACGCCGCCCGCCGCGAGTACCAGAAAATTGGCCGGTTGATTGACGATAAATTATTTGCCATGCCTGTTAGAGATGAGAAAGTGGAGATTGGGGTATAGGTAATCCCCACGCGCTCATCTCCAGCCTGCTTTTGGAGGAATCCATGACATCTGAACATGCTTTTGAAGAAAAAGGGAAAGTCAAGCCAAAACCTTCTCAGGAAACGGCCGGGCCCCAAAAAGAGAATGCCCCTATCACCACCGATCAGATGCAGGGCAAGCTTAACCCGGCTGCTGTGCAGCAGATGCAGCAAACGGTGGGCAACACGGCCGTGCAGCGCTTTCTGGCCCAACGCAGCGGCAGCGGCCCTTCGGAAATAGACGATGACACCGCCAATGCCATCAACCAGCAGCGGGGCAGCGGCCAGAAACTGGACGAAGGCATGGCCACAAAAGCCGGGGCCACCATGGGCCAGGATTTTAGCAGCGTCAACGTGCATACAGACAGCCAGGCTGACCAGCTTTCCAATCAGTTGGGGGCCAAAGCGTTTACCACCGGCAATGATGTCTTTTTTAAGGCGGGTGAATACAACCCTGCCAGCCAAGACGGCCAGCAGCTGATCGCCCATGAGCTGACCCATGTGGCCCAACAAGGGGCAGCCGCCCCCACCGTTCAGGGCAAGATGGCGGTCAACGACCCCAACGACCAGTATGAAGCCGAGGCCGACCACGTAGCCGAAACGGTCATGGCCCAACCGGACGATGTGCAGATGCAAGAAGAAGAAGAGTTACAGATGCAAGAAGAAGAAGAGTTACAGATGCAAGAAGAAGAAGAGTTGCAGATGCAGGAAGAAGAAGAGTTGCAGATGCAGGAAGAAGAAGAATTGCAAATGCAGGAAATGGAAGAGGAAGAGGAAGTGGCCGCTTAGGTAAACCGCGAAAAGTTTTCGGATGTAAAAAGAGGCGTTTTCTCGCGGTTTACTCGAGTAATCGGCCGTGATTCGCTCGCTCTTTTTCCAAAAAATTTGTGCCGATTACCTAATAGCGCAAAAAGATGGGAGATGGCCGATTGGAGGCCAGGGTACTCTTTAATCTCTCATCTCTGATCTTAAGGAAATCAAGCCATGCTTGCTGATCTGGACGAATCTATCAAAAAGCTGCTGGTGGCCGAGCTCCCCGTAAAAAATGGAGAGATTGACATCAAGTTTGACCAGCCCAAGCGGGAATGGAGTGCCAGGCTGGCCAAACCAACGATCAACTTCTTCCTCTATGATGTGCGTGAGAACGTCACGCTGCGGCAGCATCAATGGGAAGCGCTGAAGCAAAATGGAAACGCCCGGCTTGACGTGTCTCGCCTCAAACGTACCCCTTTTCGCGTCGATTGTTACTACATGATCACCAGTTGGGCCGCTGAGCCAGATGACGAACACCGGCTGTTATCACGGGTACTTATGGCCCTTTTCCGCAACCCCATCCTTGAAGACACTTTCCTGGTGGGGGAGATGCAAGGTCAGGCGTTTGAAATTCAGGGGCGTGTGGCCAATCATGACAAGCTCACCAACCCGGCTGAGGTATGGAGTGCCCTGGACAATGAAATGCGCCCCAGCATCTCTTACCTGGTCACCGTTGCTATGGATCCCTGGGCAGAAGTCACCGGGCCGCCCGTGCGTACCTTTACCTTACGCAGCGGTCTCTCGCCTGACCCCCGCCAGCAATCGCTGGAACCGGGCACCAGCCTGGCCACGGAAAAGTTGTACATCGGCGGTTATGTGCTGCAAAAAGGCAAACCCCAGGCCGGCATTCAGGTAGCGTTAAAAGGCACAGGGTTTATAGACACCACAGACGAAGACGGCCGTTTTCGCCTGGGCGGTCTTTCTGCAGGCCAATACACCCTTGTGGCCTGGCCGGAAAGCGGCAAACCCAAGGAGATCAATGTGACCGTTCCCGCAGCTAAGGGCACCTATAACATTGAATTGTAACAACAGGAGAGATCCTCTTATGAAACCATCTTCGTTCATTCAATATCGTGCCCCACCCCCTGATAGTAACCGGCCATCGGTTATCGGTAAACGATTGCAGTCTGCTTACCGTTTACCGATGACTGATGACTGTTTACCAGATGACTGTTTACTGATTCCTGATTATGGAGGTATGGTTCAAACAAAACCAACCCCAACTACACAAGGAGAGTGAAATATGGCTGTAGCATATGCAACTCCTGGTGTCTATGTCGAACAAGTAGACAAAGGCACCAAGCCAATAGAAGCGGCCGGTACCTCCATCACCGCTTTTATTGGCATTACAGCCGAAGCCAGCATCAAGTCGGTTGACAGCAGCGGCAACGAGGCGCGTAATTCCGTCCTCGGTAAAACCATGCTTGTCACCAACTGGACACAATACACCAACATGTTTGGTGGGTTTGTGGAAGGCGCTTTTATGCCCGATGCTGTCTATGGCTACTTTAACAACGGCGGCGGTCCTTGTTACATCACCAGCCTGCGTGCGGTGGACGAAATGCCGGACCCCAAAAAGCCAGCGGCCAAAAAAGCCACCTCGACCAAAAAAGAGGATGAAGCCAAAGAAGGCGAAGATCCCGGTCTCACCCCGATCATTGAATCCGTTGGTGGGCCGCTGACGGCCAAAGAATTCATTGGCGACACGGCCGAACGTACTGGCATTGGCGGGTTGGAAGCATTCAGCAATATCAGCCTGCTCGTTTGCCCAGATGTCTTCTATGGCTACGATGGCTCACCGGCCGCCAAATCACGAGTCAAGCAAGTGCAAACGGCGATGATCGCTCACTGCGAAAACATGCAGTACCGTTTCGCCTTGTTAGACACGCCACCCAACCTCAGCGCGCAGGAAGCCAAAGAATGGCGTGACTACGTCAACTTTGATACCTCCTACGCCGCCATGTATTATCCCTGGATTGAAGTGGCCGACCTGTCTGACAGCCCACAAACCAGCAAGTTCGTGCCACCCAGCGGCCACGTGGTGGGCATCTACAACCGCACAGACGCCGAGCGTGGTGTACACAAAGCACCGGCTAACGAAGTGATTTTGGGCGCTACCAACCTGGGGATCGACCTGACCAAGGGTGAGCAAGACACGCTCAACCCCATCGGCGTGAACTGCATCCGCAGTTTCCCCGGCCGTGGCATTCGGGTATGGGGCGCACGCACGCTCAGCAGCGATGGTTCCTGGCGCTACATCAACGTGCGTCGTCTCTTTAGCCAGGTGGGCCAATCTCTGGACGTGGGTCTGCAGTGGGTGGTGTTTGAACCCAATGACAGCAACCTGTGGGCCCGGGTACGGCGTGACATCACCGCCTTCTTGCGTGTCATCTGGCGCAGCGGCGCGTTGTTTGGGTCCTCGCCCGACGCCGCGTTCTACGTTAAGTGCGACGCAGAACTGAACCCTCACGAGATCCGTGATCTGGGGCAGCTCATCATTGAAGTCGGCATGGCGCCGGTGAAACCGGCCGAATTTGTTATCTTGCGCCTGAGCCAGTGGGCTGGCGCAGATGCAGAAGCTTAGGTTTTAATATCCCGGCAATAGGACGTGCCGGGATATTAAAAAGGAGAGATCCACATGGCAGATCGTGAAGACCCTCTTGTTGGTTTTCATTTCGGCATAGAAATTCAAGGCGTGGTTAGCGGCTACTTCACCGAATGCTCTGGCCTGGGTTCAGAACAGGAAATCATTGAGCACAAGGTGATCACGGAAAGCGGTCAGGAAGTAGTCATGAAACTACCCGGCCGTTTGAAGTGGGAAAATATCACCCTGAAGCGCGGCATTACCAGCACCATGGACATCTGGAACTGGCGTAAGCAAGTGGAAGATGGTGAGGTGGATGCGGCCCGTCATAACGGATCCGTGGTGATGTATGACCAGCATCTGGCCCCGGTAGCCCGTTGGAACTTTGAGAATGCGTGGCCGGTAAAAGTAAGCGGCCCGCAGCCGAAAGCAGATAGCAACGAGATTGGTGTTGAGGAATTGACCATCGCCCACGAATACATCGTGCGCGTACAGTAAATCAACGTCAACCTCCCGGAGGTTCAACCCACCTCCGGGAGGTTGAACGGACACTATGCAAACCGAAGCAGAATTTTCACTCCCCAGGGGATATATAGATGAGCATGGTCAGGTTCACCAACACGGCCGTATGCGCCTGGCATTGGCGATTGATGAAGTGGAAGCCATGAACGACCCGCGTGTACGGGCCAACGAATCTTACCTGCCCATTTTGCTGTTGAGCCGGGTGGTATCTCAGGTGGGCACAGTCACGGCCGTGACCCCCACCCTCATTGAACGGCTGTTTGCCTCCGACCTGGCTTACTTGCAGGAATTGTACCTGCGCCTGAACAGCGGCGAACATGTTACCATTGGCGCCGTTTGCCCCACCTGCCATACGCCGTTCCAGGTGCAGGTGGCGCCGCTGGGGTAATTCATTGGCTCAGGCCGGTCTCTGACCGGCGGCAGCCCAACATGGTATGGCAGATACACCACAAAACAATCAGACACAAGCGGCAGAAAGTGGCAAACTCACACCTGAATTGGTGCGTAAGGTAGCCGATAAAGTCGCGGCCATGTGGCAGCGCGACCTGACCATTGACCGTGAAAGGCAACGATTTGGACAGGGGTCACAAACAAGATGAGCATCGAAGAATTACGGAAACTATCTAATCCTGCTTTTCGTTACGTCGTGGAAGTTGGCGGCACGCCCCAAGCCGCCTTTACCGAATGTACCCTGCCGGTGATTGAATGGGAGATTGAAGAGGTAAAAGAAGGTGGCCTTAACACCTTTACCCACCAACTTCCCGGCCGGCGTAAAGGGGCTAAGATGACGTTAAAAAACGGCGTCGGCAGCAGCGACCTGTACGATTGGTGTGTCAAAACCATGGGTGAGACGTTTGAACGCAAACAGGTCACAGTGACGCTGTTGGATTCGATGAAAAAAAAGGTGATGAGTTGGGATTTAGCCGCCGCTTATCCCATTAAATGGACGGGGCCGCAGTTAAAATCTAGCGATAACAATGTGGCCATTCAATCGCTGGAACTAGCTTGTGGCGAAGTCACGGTATCAACAGGGTAATGGCAGAGAATCGATTGACCCGGGCAAATCCTTTGGTAAGCCGATTGCGGCGTCATGCGGCGATGTCCACCATATTTCGGGCAGCGGCCGATGATGATCAGCCCACGGCCGTATCCCCCGGCAGCCCCGTTGTCAAAGCCTTTGTCTGGCCGGTAACACCAACAACTGACGCTGAGGATAGCGCCGGGGAAAGCCCATTGGCGAGCCAGACACTGGCAGCCGCGCCCCTTGCAGCCACACCACCTGCGCCAGCAGCGCCGCCTATTCAGCGGCAGCCTATGGCCAGCAGTGGGTCACCGCCACCTGCCCCGGCTACCCCCAATGTGGGCACACCAGGTGTGGGCACACCAGGTGTGGATGATCAAAACTGGCAGCGCCTGGAAACGATTATGCACCGCCACCAGGAACAGGAGGCGGCTGCGACAACAAGTGCTGACCCCGATGCGCGCCCGGCCCTAACAAGCACGGCCGTCGCCTCTCAGCCGGTAACTGCCCCTGCCCTGCCCCCAACAGTGACAAGCAGCACACCCACAACGAGCAGCGAGGTGCCAGCTTCCCAGGTTACATCCCCTGTGCAGCGCCAGCCAGAAGCGCCGGCGGCGGCATCCCCCATAGAGCCGCCCCCATCACCAGCCGCTGAAACTTTGGTGTCTGCTTCCGGCACTGCCGTCACACCGCCCACCCCTGCCCCATCACCGCGGCAGCGGCAGCCGGAAACGCCATCAGCGCCCGCTTCATCAGCGCCCGCTTCATCAGCGCCCGTTTCATCAACGGTCTCGTCAGCTTCCTCATCAGACACGGCCGTTACGCCTGTAGAGCAGACCCAACCGCGTTCAGAAGGCGGCGTGGGCCACTACCTGCGCCGGTTAGGGGGGCTAATACGACGGCAAAAGGAACCACCGACCATCCCAACCGCTGGTAAAGCACCAGACGTTACAACATCTCCGGCCCGGCCCATTCAGCGCCAGCCGGAGGCAGAAGCATCTGAACCGGTTACCCCGGTGGGCCCCCAAAAAACGATGGTCCCCGGTTCGCAGCCCCCGCAACCACCAGCGCTCACCCCCGTTTCCCATGATGCGCCCACCGTCCAGCGCCAGCCAGAAGCGGCCACGTCATCTGTGCCACCGGCTGCACCAGCAGACACGGCCGTGGCCCCCAGTGCATCGCTGCCCCCACCCCCCTCACTCCCTACCTCCGTTTCCCATGATGCGCCCACCGTCCAGCGCCAGCCAGAAGCAGCCGCACCATCGCCACCACCAACCGCGCCAGCCGCAGCGGCCGGTTCACCGCCCCCCCCATCACCAGCCCCCGCTTCCATTTCTCACGATGCGCCGATCATCCAGCGCCAACCGACAGTGACCCAGCCCGGCCAACAACTACCAGAAGCAGATGCGGCACCGACACAACCAGGCACACCCCCACAGCCAGCCACGCTTCAGCCATCATCCGGCGCTGAGGCATCACTGCCCCCACCTACACCTATCCAGCACCAGCCGGAAGCAGCCATGCCATCGCCGCCACCAACCACATCAGCCGCAGCAGTCGGTTCACCACCACCCCAACCATCGACCCCCGCGTCCACTTCGCACCCTGTGCCGACCATCCAGCGCCAACCGGCAGCGCCCACGCCCGCTCATTACCAGGCAGAAGCAGGGGCGGCTGGCCCCGTCCTGCCTGACACGACACCTTCCTCCAGCCAAACAGCGCCGCCTACGGCAGCGGTCGCACCGGCCACACCATCACCCATTCAGCGTCAGCCAGACACACCGCCGGCCCCCCCGGCCGCTGCCCCCCCGGCCGCTGCCCCCCCGGCCGCCGTGCCCACGTTGCCCGCCGCTGTACCGGCCGTAGAGGTCTCCTCGGCGGCCCAGCCACAACCCGCGCCGCAAAGCCAAGACCGCAACTGGCAGCGGCTGGAAACGATCATGCAGCGTCACAAAGAAAAACAAGCCGCTGAAGAAGGGACCTCCGTAGCAGACACTAGGCAGCCGGCCAGCGCCACCAACACGGCCGTGGTTCAACGCCAAACGGGCAGCATCAAGCCATCATGGCACAAAGAGCCCCCGCCCACCGTTACCAGGAAGCCAGCAGCAACACCTGCCATCAGCCGCAAGCCAGACGCTTTTTTTGGCCGCAAACCGCCCACGCCTATCTCCGACAAAACGCCAGTACCCGATGCAACACCATCGGCCGTTAGCCCTACACCACCGGCCGAAACCTTAACCACGTCACCACCACCAGCAGCAGACAGCACAGGCACTGGTCATGAGTCTGACACGGTGACGGCCGCCGTCCCAGCGCCACCCACAGAAATAACGCCCCTTCCTGATACACCAACAGACACGGCCGTGCCCCCCCCACCAGCACCGGCTTCCACCGACAGCCCGGCCGTTCATGATGAGACGTTGGTGATGGATCAGGGTACGCCGCTGGAAGCGGCCTGGCCCGTGCAAACGATCCAACGCACCAGCGAACCCGCCAGCGGTCCGCCCTCCCCGCCTGTACCGGCCCTGGAACCGCCGCCCCAGCCGCCAACAGCCGAAGACAGTTGGGTGCAGCAGCGCCTGTCTGATGTGCCGCCGGGCATGCCCACAGATTCTTCCGTGCCGTTGATGCGCCCACGCCGGCCGCGCCCCAGTGGTCTGGCAGCGCCACCGGCACCACCCTTGGCCTCAGCGGCAGATGATAGGGTGGATACGGCCGTGATGGCCCCACCCATCCCCTTCATTCAGCGCACGGCCGAGCCAACCACCACCCCGCTGGTATCTACGGAAATTGGTGGTCTGCCGGAAGATTTATGGCATCTCATCGGCCAACAGCCACCGGCGCCGGCCGGTGAAAAGGACGCTGAGCCGCCAGCATCACCGGCATCGGCCACCGCCGTCACCCATCAGTTTATTCAACGAGAACCGGAAAGCGAACCGGCCGCGGAGACGGCCATGGCCCCATCGGGTGAAGGCACCCCTGGTGAGGGAGCAGCTGACGCTGGGCCAGAGCAAGAAGACGTTGATATCGAAGAGTTATCTCGTCAGGTGTATGCCGAGCTGAAGCGACGCCTGGCAGCCGATATGGAACGCGAGCGTGGCCGGTACGCACCCCATTGGTAAAACCGGTCATGACTAGGATACATCACTGGTAAAGGTCAACTATGAGCAATACACGAGGCAATTTAGTTCCAGCCAGAATTTACGAGGCGGATGAAAATGGCAACGAGATTGGTGGCCTGGAAGTGCCGTGCATGTTTAATCCATTTGAATATACCGTTTCCAAAACCAATACGTATGCTGAAAAATCAAAGAACCGCAGCGACGCACCGGCCATGGATTTTCAGAAAGCGGGCGCCCAAACCCTGAAGCTGGCGCTGACATTTGATACGTATGAATCCGGCGAAGATGTCAGCAAACAAACAAACAAGCTGTGGAAATTTATGGAACCGGTGGAGTCACGCAGCAATCCGCGTAAAAAAGAGCCGCCGCGTGTGGCCTTTCATTGGGGTGTCTTTCGTTTTGCGGCCGTCATCACCAATATGACACAAAAATTTACCCTGTTCACCAAAGATGGCACGCCCGTGCGCGCCAAAGTAGACGTGACCTTCACCCAGCATAATGATGTTAATGATTACCCGGCCCAAAACCCCACCTCTGGCGGCGGGCCAGTGATGGGCATATGGCAAGTCATTCGTGGTGATCGGCTGGATAACATCGCCGCTAATGTGTATGGTGACGCCACCAGGTGGCGGCAAATTGCTGAATTTAATGCCTTGGATAACCCGCTGGCCCTTCGCCCTGGCCAGCGCATTGTGATTCCTGAAATCTCTGGAGATAGTGGCAGTTAAGCGGGCCGTTGGCTCGCAACTGGTGCTTTAAAACAATGCCTGACACACAACCTCTCTCCTCTGAAGTGCAAGTTCTGGTGGGCGGCAGTCCCATTCAGGAAGATGTGCTGGCCCAAGTGGCCGAAATCACGGTAGATCAGCATGTCCATTTGCCGCATATGTTTACTATTCGTCTGCATAATCCTCATCTGGAACTGCTGGATAATGGCCCCTTTGACCTGACAAAAGAGGTAACGATCAAAGCCGCCAATACTCAAGAAGTGGCCACAACACTTGTGAAGGGTGAAGTGACGGCGCTGGAGCCCATTTACCAGGAAGGGATGGTGTCAGAATTAGTGATACGCGGTTATGATCGGTCACATCGCTTATATCGGGAGACAAAAAGCCGGGCTTTTCTGAACAAGAAGGACAGTGACCTGGCCAGCGAACTGGCACAAGGGGCGGGGTTGAGTGCACAGGTAGAAGCCACCAGTACGGTTTATGAACATATCTACCAGCACAACCAGTCTGATCTGGCGTTTTTAATGCAGCGCGCCTGGCGCATTGGCTATGAATGTTTTGTAGAGGATGGCAAGCTCTATTTCCGCAAGCCGCCCACCGGCAGCGCCTCTGTTACCCTGACCTGGGGTGATGATTTGCTCACTTTTTATCCGCGCATGACCCTGGCAGAGCAAGTGGATGAGGTCATTGTCAAAGGATGGGATGCCGACAAGCAGCAGGCGATTATCGGCCGGGCCAATGAAGGAAAGTTGTATCCGGAGATTCAAGAATCTAAAAACGGGGCTGCCTGGGCCAGCAGTTTTGGCACCGGCAAACTGGTAATTGTGGATCAGCCGGTGATCAGCCAGGCAGAGGCGAACACACTGGCCGAAGCGCGGTTGAATGAACGAAGCGGCGCCTTTGTACAGGCCGAAGGGCTGGCCTACCGGCGGCCAGAAATTAAAGCCGGGCAGTGGGTGAAGCTGGAATCGCTGGGGGAGCGTTTTAGCGGTAAGTACCTGGTCTCTAGCGCTACCCATGTCTACAGTCCAGAAGGGCTGCGTACACGCTTTCTGGCGTTTGGGGCACGCACAGGATCACTGCTGGAAGCCACCCATCACCAACGGCCGTTAACCCGATGGCCAGGGGTGGTCACGGCCGTGGTCACCAACACCGATGACCCCAACAAGTGGGGTCGGGTGAAAGTTAAATTCCCCTGGATGGCCGATGACGCTGAAAGTGACTGGGCCCGTCTTATGGGCCCTGGCGGCGGCCCGGAAGCCGGCTTTTTTGCCGTACCAGATGTAGCCGATGAGGTATTGGTGGTGTTTGAACATGGCGACTTTTCACGGCCGTTTGTCATCGGTGGCCTGTGGAACGGCCAACACAAAATCCCCCCCACCGCGGCTAACGCCGCCGCCGGGGAACAACCCAAAGTACGCACCTGGCATTCACGTACCGGCCATGCCATCACCATGCATGATGATGCAGACAACAAGGTGGAAATTAAAACGGCCGGCGGCCACATCGTTACCCTGGACGACGCCGGCAGCAAAATTGAAATCAAAAGCAAAAATGGCATTACCGTCAACCTGGACGACGGTGGCAACAAACTCACCATCGAAGGCAGCAGCGAGGTAGAAGTTAAGTCAACCGCCAATATGACCTTACAGGCCGGCGGCAACATGGACATTAAAGCCAATGGCAATATGAACCTGCAGGCCACTGGCCCCGTCAGCGTCAAAGGCGCAACGGTGAATTTAAATTAAGGATGACACCTGCTCCAGGCATCCTATCCAAGGAAAAATCATGTCTCAAATGGTCACAAACAGCGCCAGTTTACAATGCAGCTTTGGCACGACGCCCAGCACGCTAACCATCACGCCAGAAAACCGCACCAATGCCAGCAGCCTGCCCGGCGCTACCATTATGGATAACATCCCTATGAAAAATGTCATGCCCTTTGGCATGTGTATCACGCTTAGCAATCCGCAGGTGGCGGCCGCCACTTCGGCGGCCATGGGCGTGTTGACGCCCCAACCCTGCATTCCCGTAACGACTGCTCCCTGGGCGCCGGGTTCACCCACAGTATTGATCGGCAATAAACCGGCGCTTAATAATACCTGCAAACTGATGTGTACCTGGGGTGGGGTGATTTCTGTTGTTTCACCCGGCCAGATGACCACCAATGTACCTTAGGGCAGGTAAAAACCTGCCCCTACAAAACGCATGTCTGAAATAAATCGTGAAAGAAAACTATGAAACAAGACATCATCGGCAAAGGATGGGCATTTCCCCCACAAATAGACCGTCAAGGTGGCCTGGCGCTGGCCCAAGGTGACACAGAGCTGAACCAGGCCATGCAGATTATCTTAACAACTGCACCAGGCCAGCGTGTCATGCGCCCCGTTTTTGGCTGCCGCCTGCATGAACTGCTCTTTGCCCCTAATGACAGCCATACGGCCGGCCTGGCCCGGCGTTATGTGGAAGAAGCATTGGGCATGTGGGAACCACGGATCAACGTGCTGGATGTAGACGCCTATCCAGACCCAGATCGAGGTCACTGCCTGGTCATTAAGATCGACTATGAAGTCAAGGCCACCCATGATAAGCGCAGCCTGGTACATCCGTTTTATTTAATACCAGAAGAGTAACCGGCAGTCAGCCAACCGATTACCGAGTGCTCATAACCGATTACGGAGGCAACATGCCACTGGCAGCACCCAAACTCGATGACAGGCTCTTTCAAGAGCTGGTTGATGAAGCCAAAAAGCGTATTCCCCATTACACCAGTGAATGGACAGACCACAATGTCAGTGATCCGGGCGTCACCCTGATCGAATTATTTGCCTGGCTCACGGAAACAACGTTATACCGGCTTAATCGCGTCCCGGAGCGGCACTACGTCAAATTCATGGAGATGTTAGGTGTCACACTAAAGGCGCCGGTGCCCGCGAAGGCGCCAGTCACGTTCTGGCTGTCAGCCCTGGTAGAAGCGAACGTGGTCATTCCGGCCGGTACCGAAGTGGCCAGCACCCAAACGGAAACAGAGCAGTCCATCGTCTTCACCACGGATGATGAGTTTACGATCACCGCGCCACTCTTTAAGCAAGTTCTCTCAGAGACTATGGGGCAGGGGAAGAGTGACTTTCGGCTGGCGCCACGGCTGGGGGCACTGGAAATGGGGCTGACGGAACAGCAGCAGTTCCGTGTATTTTCAGAGACGCCGCAAGTGGGTGATGCCCTGTATTTTGGCTTTGAAAATGATCTCAGCCACCACATTTTGCGCTTTGAGATGGCGTGGAATAATGCTGGGGGGCGTGGCCCCAACCCAGACCTGCCGCCCTACGTCTGGGAAGCCGCCACCAGTAATCCAGATCGCCCCTGGCTGCCTTGTTTTGCCGAAACAGATACCACCAGGGCGCTGAACGGCAACGGCCGTGTGCAAATTCATCTACCACGCATGGGTCAGCAAGCGGTCAATGGTCAAAAGCTGCACTGGGTGCGGGTACGTGTCAAGGAGATCACCAGATCCGAACGAGAAGAAGGTATGAAGCCCTACACCGGTTCACCTTTGCTGCGAAAAGTGAACGTCTCCACTCACGGCGGCATCATCATGACCACCCACGCCCAGGCCATTCGTGATGAATTCCTGGGACAAAGCGACGGATCTGCCGGGCAGCGCTTTCACCTGCAAGTGACCCCCATCTTAGAACGGCGGCCTGGGGAGCACTTACTCGTTTACGTCAGCGGCGAAGGGCCTCAGACGTGGACGGAAGTAAAAGACTTTGCCGATTCCTACAGCGACAACCGCCATTACACCCTGGACAACGTCACCGGCGAACTGCGTTTTGGCCCGGCCATCCGCCAGCCCGATGGTGCCATGAAGCTGTATGGGGCTATTCCCCCACGTGGCGCCAACCTCATTTTTAAACAATACCGGTATGGCGGCGGCGAAGAAGGCAACGTGGAAGCCGGCATTATCAATACGCTAAAGACAGCCATCCCTTACGTCAGCCGGGTCAGTAATCGTGAACCGGCCTGGGGTGGCCTAGATGAAGAAACGCTGGAAGACGCTATGGTACGCGCCCCCAAAATCATGCGCCACCGAGACCGGGCCGTCACCGCCGCCGATTATGAAGACCTGGCCCTGCAAACGCCCGGTGTCACCGTCGGCCGGGTGAAATGCTTACAGCCGGAACCCTCAGAAGGGGGGCGGGTAGCCCCTGGGCAGGTCTATGTGCTGATCATTCCGCGCACCCGCAAACCGGAAGGCTACCTGACGCCAGAGATGCTGCAGCCAGACGAAACTGACATTGAGAAGTTGACCACGTTTCTGGATGAACGTCGTCTGCTGACCACCCGGCTCTTTGTACGCGCCCCCGCTTACCGATGGGTGGCCGCACGTGTACGCCTGCGGGCCAACCCGGACGCACCACAAACGACGGTGGAACAAGAGATTCTGGCGCGCCTCTACCGTTTTTTGAATCCGCTGACCGGTGGACCCAGGGGCGAAGGGTGGCCATTTGGCCGGGAATTGTTCCTGTCAGACGTATACCAGAGCCTGCAAGGCACACCCAATGTGCAGTTTATTCGTTCGGTGGAGTTATTCATCGTTGAGCCAGGCAGCGGGCCGCCTACGGAGAGTGAGCCGGTAGAGTCCGTGGAAGTGGTGGCACACGGCATCATCGCCTCTGGCAGGCATGAGGTGGCGTTTATTTAAGACCGAAACACCAGCACCAGTAACCAGAAGTCTGTCATCAGTTTTCAGTAGACTATTTCCAGAGGTAGGCCAGCACTGAAAACTGGTCACGGATTACTGAAAACCGGTACTAGTTTCCTGAGGAGATCACGCCATGACTGCAAAGAAGCAAAAGCGACAAAGGCAAAAAAAACAGGGACAACGGCCGTCATCCCCCCCTAAAACGGCCCAAAATCATGCCCATGCAGGCACGTCCCTTACCCAGGGGACCGATATGCTCCAAGAGCTGCCTGATCACACCACCGCCCGTGCCAATCGCCAGCTTTCGCTGCTGCGTGTCCAACAAACCGTAGGAAACGCCGAAGTCAGCCGGTTTTTGGCTTCGCGCCATTCACAGCCGCCCCTCACCCCCCTTTCCCCGGCTCACAGCGACGCTGTTCAGCGTTTTGGCAGTGAAGAACACCGGCAATTAGGCGCCGAAGGCTCTGGCAACACCACCCTGGATATTGACCTGGGCGACGGCACAAAATTGACCTATGGCGAGATGGTTGCCCTGGCCGGGGATTATTTTGGCAGCATCAGTGAGATGCAAACGCTGGCGGCCACCCCTGCCGGGCAAGAAGAATTGCGCTGGGCCAGGTGGCAGGCCATGCGTGCCGGCGGCGAACCAGACGTCAGCCAGGCGGCCAAAGACCGGGTCATGGACCGCTATTACCGATTGGCGGCCAATAATATCTCCCACTTCAGCGCCGGGGGTACCGCCCGCACTGAATACCAAAACTACCACGCCCAGGCACTGCACGAGGCATTTATGGCCGGCGCCAACGAAAATCTGGCTACCTGGGGCAGCGCCATAGCCACGGAAGCCTTTGGCAACCATTTCCTGACCGACATGTTTTCGGCCGGTCATGTTCGTACCCCACGTGCAGCCATTAGGGAATGGTACCAGAGCCATTACCCAAACTCGGTAGACCAGTTCGTGAATTACGCAGCCAACACCATTACGGAAACGATGGACAGAAATGGCGATGTTCCCTGGTATTGGCCAAACTCGTCTGTGGCCGGCCGCATTCGTGGGCGCATTCGTGATCTGGGCGGCAGCGCCATAGACAGTTTCTCGTTGGGGGACGTGGTTTCGCTGGCCTACCATGACCATGACAACGCCGCCCTGGGTGTCATTTCCGATGTTAACCCGGAGGGGCAGCCTGTCGACGGGGGCTATCACTGGACAGCCAAGGGAGATTCTCACCTGGCAGACTCACCCATCACGCGCCAGATGGCCGTGGCGGCCGTACGCACGTCGCTTAATGATCTGGAATTGATGCGTGTGGCCGGGCAGCGGGCTACGGCCAACCAGTGTCTGAGCCCAGAAGCACTGGAAACTGAATTTCATCTGGCGCTCTCTACCGTGCAGCCTTATGCCGCTGAAGGATATATCCCCCGTGAAGACCCAACGGCCGGCAATGCTTTTATGAGTTGGGAATGGGGGTCAATTAATCCAGAAATGCGAACAGCCATTGACACGGCCGTGAAAGGGGAGGTCGCCAACACGCTGCGCGGCAAGGCAGCCTCTGTGCCCGAAGTGATGCGGCTGAACCGGCGCGGCGGCGATGATCCTGACGGGGCGGTGACACTGCATGTACGCCAGGCGTTTAATGCCTTCTGTGACCACCTGGGTTCTGACGGCATTGTGGCTATAGAAAACGCCATGAATACCCCTGCCTCACCCCTACCGGATGAGCAATTGGATGCCGGCATACCACTACCGGCCGGCGTGCCCGCTATGGATGCCGGTGTACCTTAACTGCCATCATAAACAACTTCCCGGTTTTCTGGCGACAAGGCAACTGACAGCATGTACGCCATGCCCTAAGCTTATTTTGCCAACGTGCCTTTAGCCAACAGCTTGCTAAAACCAGACTTATGACTGACTTGACCGGACAGCAAATTGATCAGTACCGTATTGAAGCCCTCTTAGGAGAAGGGGGGATGGGGTCTGTCTACCGGGCACGAGATAGTCATCTGAATCGTGTGGTAGCGTTAAAGATCATGAAGCGCAGTTTGGCGCAGCAGCCAGAATTCCAACAGCGCTTTTTGCAAGAGGCCCAGGCGGCTGCCCGCCTGAAACATCCCTCTATCGTCCAGATTTACCATTTTGGCAACCGCCAGGGATTGTTCTACATGGCCATGGCCTTTGTGCCGGGGGCCACGCTGGGCGTCTACGTGCGCCGCCTGCAAGAGGCCCACCAGGTAATCCGTTTGTCGGAATCACTGGCCCTGCTGGCACAAGTGGCGGAAGCGCTGGGGTATGCTCACCGCCAGGGGGTGGTACACCGCGATGTCAAGCCAGACAACGTCTTGCTAGAACCGCTAGAACAGCCTGACCGCGAAGGCGACCCGCCCATACGCGCCGTAGTGACAGATTTTGGCTTGGCCAAGCTGTTGGAAGGTGGTGTAGAAACCCAGACCGGCACCTTTTTGGGCACCATGCCCTATATGTCACCGGAACAATGCCGCGGCCGCCACATTGACGGCCGTTCAGATATTTACTCCCTGGGTATTTTGCTCTTCCAACTGGCCACCGGTCACCTGCCCTTTGACATCCGCACCCCAGCCGAAGCCGCTGAAAAACACATCCGGGAAACGCCACCACTGCCACATAAGATTCGCCCCGGCCTGCCGGCGGCGCTAGAAGCGATCATCCTCAAGGCCATTGCCAAACAGCCCGACGAGCGTTTTCAGACGGGTGAAGAACTGGCGCGTGTGTTACGTGAACAGGCCCGGCTGGGCGCACCGGCCATAGAAACAAATGCCCCGGAAAGTGAAGCCGCCGGTGTGGCAGCCACGGCCGTGGTGAGTCTGGTAACCCAATTAATGCCGGAATTAAGCCAGCTGGAGCCGCCGGCTGTAGATTCCAACCTGGTCGCCCCCACCGATACCGATTACCTGATCATCCAACGCCAGGGGGCGGCAGACCAGACTGTCACTCTAGCGCAGACAAAACTGACTATCGGCCGTTCAAAGGAGAATGACATTGTGCTGGACGCGCCGGGTGTTTCCCGGCAGCATGCGCGCCTGGAACGTACCACCAGCGGCTGGCAACTGCTGGACACCGGCAGCAGCAATGGCACCTTTGTGAAGAGCAGCCAGCTTTTACCTAATATTCCAGAACCATGGGAGCCGGGGCAGGTAGCCCGGCTGGGCCCTTATTTCATTCGCTGGCAGCCGGCCGCGGGCACGGCCGTGGCCCAATGGTCACACACCATACGCGCCGGGCAGAGCGGCGTTACCCAGATTTTGAGCATGGATGGGCAGCTGGGCATCATGGTCAACCCCACCCACACCGATGTGACGCCCGGTGGCCGGGCTGAGGTGCAGGTAGAGCTGTTTAACCAGGGCGTGCTGGTAGATCATTTTGAACTGCGCCTGGCTGGGCTGCCAGCCGAGTGGATAACCTTAACGCCGGAGCCCGTACAGTTGATGCCCGGTGGTCACGCCGCCCTGCCGTTTACAATACATCCCCCACGTGACAGCAGCGCCCGTGCTGGCCGCCATCCTTATGAGCTCAACATTTTTTCCGCTTCTACCAAACAGAAAGTGGCCACGATTAATGGCAGTGTCACCGTGGCGCCCTTTGCCCGGTTTGTGGTGGAGGCGCAGCCCACCCAGTTGGTGAATAGGGGCGTCTGCCGCGTCACCATACACAATCAAGGCAACAGCCCGGCCACGGTAGGGGTGCAGGCGAGGGACACCGCCAATGCGCTCCTGTTCTCAGGTGAACAAAGCGCCCTGACCATCCCTTCGGGCCAGGTGGCCGAGGCGTTATTGGGCGTACAGCCAAAGACCCGGCCATTCACCGGCCGGGTGCGCGCCTATTCGTTTCAGGTACAGGTGCAGACAAGCACCACCGACAGCGAGCGCAAACAGGGCGTCATTGAAGTCAGGCCACGTTTTCCCTCGTGGGCGGTGGCTTTGGTTCCGGTCATGGGCCTGCTGCTTTGCCTGAGCCTGGCTTTGGGCGGGCGGGCATACCTGGGTTACAACGTCGGGATGCAACAAACGGCCACGGCCGTGGCTGCCCAAACAGCTGCCGCCCAGGGCACGGCCGTAGCCCAGGCAAATAGTGACGCCCAGGCCACGCTGGCCGCCAACGATGACGACGGCGACGGCCTGAGCAACCAGGCCGAGGCGCAGTTGGGCACCAACCCCGCCAATCCAGATACCGATGGCGACGGCCTGTTGGATGGTGAAGAACAAATGTGGGGAGCCAATCCCCTGGTGTTTGACAGTGACGGAGACACACTGTCAGACGGCCGTGAAGTTCATGAAATAGGCTCCAGCCCCATCAATCCAGATACCGATGGCGACGGCCTGCCGGACAACGTAGACCCTGACCCTGGCCAACTGCCAACGCCAACGCCCCTGCCCACCAATACACCGCCGCCCAGCGCCACGCCGCCACCCACGGCCCCACCGCAAGATACGGCCACCCCACTGCCTACCGACACGCCCTCGCCCACCCCCACACCTACCATCCCCATCCTGATCGTAACCCTTGTGCCCACCCCAGACATTCCTATTGAAAACCCAGACTGTATTACCTACAACCCGGAAAATCTGACCATCGTCGATGAGGGAGCCAATGGTTGGTTGTTATCTGATGGCACCTCACGGATGAAACTGCTAGATAATCAGGCTGACGCCCAGAAGGCGCTGGCCTTAGCCCAACGGCATACGCTGCAATGTTTTATTGGCCGGGGCAACACCCGGTCCAACCGGGCGAGTTATATTGTGCAATATTGGGCCGGCGATTCCGGCCTAAACACCCTTATCGCCAACGAAGACTGCATCAATTACAACGAGAACACGCTAAGCATTGTGGATTTGGGTGCAGATGGCTGGCGCCTGACCGATGGCACATCTGCTATGGAAATATTGGACAACGCCGATGATGCCAACGATGCGCTGCTGCTGGCGCAAGCTTACAGTGAACAATGTTTTATTGGCCGGGGTAACACCCGGTCCAACCGCTTGAGTTACATCTTGCAATATTGGAAATAATGAGTAAGGAACAACAGGGACAGCAAAAACAGAAGAGCCAGCAAGCGCAGAGGCCGTCTCCCCTGCAGGAAACCGCCTCTGCTGCCGAACTGGCGCCTGTCCTCACGGCGCTGCAAACCCCTGAGCAGTTCCAGGCACTGCCCCCCCATGCCGCTACCCATCCCATTCGCCAGGCCACGCTGCTGCAAATGCAGCACAAGTACGGAAACGCCTACGTGCAGCGCTTTTTAGCCCAAACGAACCAGGCTCATGGGCAAGATTCACCGGATACAGAGCCCGATACGGTCGAAGAAGCAGATTTTTTAGACGCCGGGCCACCGACGCTGCTTCCCTTCCCGCCGCCGCTTCCTGGTGACAACGGCGCCGCCAATGGCACAAACGGAGCCACCACCATACAACGCCAGGAAGAAAACCCACCGCCGCCGCCCTCAACAACAGGACCACCACCGGCGGCCAGTGCGCCGCCAGAAGCGCCGCCACCCCCACAGGGGGGGCAACCAACAGCGGCCGGCACGGTCACCCCGCCTGCCCCCAACACCCCATCTGGCAACGGGCCGGTTCAATCTTCACCCACGCAGACGCCAGGGCCCGGTCCGGCCACCCCCGCCAGCGTCCCGGCGGCGCCCGCCAGCGCCCCGACGACGGAGGCGGCCGCCTCTGGCGGAGAAGTGGCCGTGGCCTTTTCTAGCTTTGTTGAACGGACAAACGCCAAGAAACAAGCCATTACGGCCAACGCCGAAACACGCAAGCAAGAGATGCTGGCCCGCGTGGAGACACAAAAACAACAGGCGGGGGAACGCCTGCAGGCAGAGTTAACCCGCCTGGAAGATAGTCGTACAGAAACTTTAGCCCAAATTCGGGAGACGGCCGAGAGCCGCCGTGCCGAAATAACCACCCGGCGTGATGCGGCCCTGGAAAATATCCGCAGTGCGGCCGAAACAGAACTGCAAAACCTGCAGCAACGCCTGACAGAACGGCAAAGCGCCGTGCGCCAGGCCGCCGCCGCCAAAGCCACGGCCGCCCGGGAAGCGGGTGAGTCAGAAGCGCAGCGTGCATTGGATGACAGCGCCGACAAGGCCGCATCTGCCAGAACGCTGGCGGCCAATGCCCCCTCCGATGTTCAGGGCGAGGCGTCACAGATGGCCAACGAGGCCGCAGCCAGAATCACCAGCACCGGCAGCGATATTGCCCGCACAGCCCGCCAGGACGGCCAGCAATTGGCAGACAAGTTCCAAAGGGAGGGCGACGAAGCCGCCAACGGCTTCGTGGAGGTTTATGATCGGGGTCAGCAGAACATCCTGCAAATTCGGGATGAGGCCCTGCCAGACATCCATGAGTTGGTGCGTGAAAATATCAACCAGATCAACACGGCCGAGCAAGACGCCGTTCGGGAAGTGGAGCAAGGTTACCAACAGGCACGGCAGCAGTTAGAAGACCTGTTACCGGCCACGGAGGCGGCGCTGGACGAAGCCGGCCAAACGGCCGTGGCTCAGGTAGACGAAAACACGCAGCGGGTGATGACCTTTATCGATGAACGTGTCAACTTCCTGAGCAGTGACATTGGCATCTTCCCTGATGAGCTGATTCTGGAGAATATTGCCGCGGCCGACACGGAAATTGACAACACGATTGGGCAATGTGAGCAGAGCCTGGCCGAAATATCCACAGCCCTAGATGATTCTTTGCAAACGGTGACCGACACGGCCGTGCAAGAAGCGGCCAACCAGATCGACCAGGTAACCGACCCCATCCAGCAGACAGGGACCGATTTTGCCTCTTATGCCGGGGAGATTACCACCAGCACAATAGACCAAATAGCCCAGGCAGAATCAGAGAGCCGTACCGCCATGCAGCAGGTTGTCAGCGATGTAGACACAGAACTGGCGGCAAAAGTGCGCGAATGTGATGCAGAGTGGGAGCAAAAACTCCGGGATGGCATTCAGGAAATCAGCCGCAAAGTGTCTGACAGCCTGGCAGAACAGGCCGCTCTCCTGACAGAAGCCTCTGGTCAGGTTAATGATTTAATCGCTGAAGCAGCGCGGCAGGAAGACCAGAGCATTCTGGGGCAGATATGGGAGGGTATTGCCGGCTTCTTTTCCGGCCTTTGGGACAAACTGGTTGACCTGTTTAACGTCATTGTAGACAACATCGGTATTATTTTACTCGTTGTGCTGGTTGTCTTGGCCGTTATCCTGATCATCGCCGCTATTTTAGTGTTTGCCGGCGTCTTTGCCACGTTGGGGGCCGCCTTGGCCGCCATTTTTGCCGTCATCGGCAAAATCTTGCTGGTCATTGGCATCATTATGGCCGTGGTGGCTATTGTGGTGTTGATCATTACGGCCGTGCGTGTCTTCAGCGATGACTCCCTTTCTATCCGTGAAAAATGGCACGCCATCGGGTATGCCTTTGGCGACGTCCTCTTGTCATTAGTGGAGATTTTTGCCGCGCTCAAATTTATTGGTCTGCTCGGCCGGCTGCTGGGCATTGCCAGAGGGCCAACAGAACTGCTCAGCCTGATCAGAAGAGCCGGTGGCATTGTTAAACTGATGCAATTATTGGAGAGAGTAGACAACGTGGCTGACCTTATCAAGCTGTTAGACAAGGTCGGTGATGCTGCCAAACTCATCCAACTGCTGGACAAGGTGGGTGACGTTGCCCAACTGCTGCAACTGCTAGACAAAGTGGGTGATGCCAGCCAGCTCCTGCGATTGTTAGACAAAGTAACTGACGCCGCCCAGTTATTGCAGCTGCTGGACAAAGTCAGTGATACTGGCCAGCTGCTGCGGTTGTTAGACAAAGTTGAAGATGCCGGGCAGCTTCTGCAATTGCTGGACAAAGTCACTGACGTTAACCGCCTTTCTCAACTTCTTGATGATGTTGGTGACGCCAATTTGTTGCTGCGCTTGCTGAACGCATTGGAAGATTCGAACATCGAACATCTTCCCGGCTTGTTACAACAGATCAGGCGCTATGGCCTGACGCCTGATGATTTGCTCAATATTCTGGAAGAAGCAAAACAGGCGCGCAGCGCCGGCGTGCCCATAGGCATACCGGAGGAGCTCTTCATTCAGGCAGCCCAACAGGCCAGAGCCATTGCTGCCGGCTTGCCGTATGGCGACGATATTGTCATCCAGGGCAGCCGGGTGCGCGGGTACAGCCTGGACTGGGTAGATGGTGTGTTGCAGCCAGTTATCAAACAAGTTCCCCCCGTGGGCGCTGGAACAGATGTTGATGTGGCCGTCAGAGTGTCTCAGGACGTTTTTGAACAGGCTATTCGGCGCAGTTTTGGCTCGGCGGCCCCGGGGTCAGCCAAGGCCAGAACCATGGAAACAGCTATCGAACAAGGCCGAATTTTTGCTGGTGATGCCAGGCCCAATCTTCGTTCTATACGAAGAGCCATTGCCAGTGCCCTGGGCATACCTGAAAATCAAGTGCAAGTGACACTTGTCAATATTGGCGGTAGTTTTGATTCTACACCGTCTATCCCACTTAGATGATCACAGGAGGCTCTCATGTCTATTGACCTGGCTTGTGTGATTTATGCCGATGCCGAAGAACCTAAACTCACAGAAATAGTGCAACAGTTATGGCCTGCCAATAGTTTTCCGTTATATGTCTATAACAACGAAATCGAAATTCTCAAAAATTTAGATTTTGACGTGGTAAGACGGCAGCAGTTCCCTGATGGCTTTTTACATTTCCGCTTACGTGTGGAGATTTTTCCTGATGAGTCAAAAAATATCTCTTTAGAAAACCAACTTACCATGATCTCTGCTCTCCTTAACCATCTCTGGTCACAAAACATTCCGGCCGTGGCCGCTTGTGACTATGAAGATCAGTTACCAGAGAATGGCGGCTATAAAAGCCGTCAGATTCCCTGGACGACATGAGTGATCGCTTGTACGGCTAAACAACATCATGAGTAAAGAACAGCAGGCTCAACAGACCGCCAAAAAACAGGCCCAACGGCCGTCTCCCATTCAGGAAACAGCCGCCACTGCTGAACTGGCGCCGAGCCTGGTCACGTTACAAACCCCTGGCCAGCTCCAGGCGCTGCCCCCTCATGCCACCCGCGCCATTCGCCAGGCAACGGTGCTGCGGATGCAGCAGCAGCAGGGTAATGCGGCCGTGCAGCGGCTGCTGGCTCACCCGCAGACGCCAGCAATTCAACGGTGTGGCGGCGAAACTCACGCCGGCTGCGGCTGTGCCAGTTGTTCCGATGACGAAGAGATGGGCAGTGCCACGGCCGTGCCCTCCATCCAGCGCCAGACTGAAGAAGCCGCCGTGGAAAAAGAAGAGCCCCAACCCCAGGCAGCCAACACGGCAGAGCAGCCCGAAACAGCCAATGAAAATCCGGCTGCCGAAAGCCCATCAGAAAAAGAGGTTCCCTCCCCGGCAGAAGCCGCCAATGAAAACCCGGCGGCCGCCAACATACCCGCCGCTGCCGAAAAACCGGCCGCCACAGCGCCTACGACCGCCAGCGGCGCCAAAGCCCCAACCACTCAGGCCGATGCTCCCGCACCAACGGCCGTGGCCAATGGCTCCGGGGCCGACACACCCGCGCCACAGGCAAATCTGAACAGCCTGGTTTCTTCCGGTCAAGCACCAGACTCCAGCAGCCGCATTTTAGAGCTGGCCCAACAGGCCAGACAAGGCGGCGATGAACCTGGCAACCTGACGGTGGAGTCGCCTGACCTAAGCAACATCTTGCAAGATTGCCGCATCCCGCCCACACCGGAAGAAAGCACCGTACCCCTGTCTCTTGATCCGCTTACCACCCAGGTGGACGTGGAACGCGAGCGCCTGCTGCTAACGGCCAGCCTGAGCCGGCAGCAGGTCATGGCTGACGCCCAGACAGAACAAATGGCGCTGCTGCAAGCCATCGAAACCGAAACAGCCCGGCTGCAAGCAGTGTATGCACGGGCGGGTGAACAGGTGCAAATTGCCGGCGACAGCGCCCGGGCAGAATTAGAAAGTAACCGCACCACCCAAATTGCTGCCATTAACGCCGCCGCCGAAACCCAACTCATTAACCTGCCTTTATTGGTGGACCAAAAGAAAAACGAACTGCGCCAGAGCGGCGAACAAAAAGCGGTGGCCGCCGAAACGTTTGGCCAGGCAGAAGCACAGCGGGCCATCACCGGCTGCGCTACCAAAGCGGCGGCGGCCCGGCAGTTGGGCGAAGATAAGGCCACCCAATACAGCAGCTATGATGAAGCGGCAGATATTGCCCGCGCGGCCCGCAAGATGGCCGGAGACGTAGCCAACGGCATCACCAATTCCGGCCAGGATATGGCCAACACGGCCCGCCAGGACATGGCCCAGCTGGCCGCCAAATTCCGCCAGGATGCCGCCCAATCCGCCGGTGACTTTGGCAATATGCTAAGTCATGCGCAAAACGAAATCACCCGTGAACGTGACGAAGCAACCAAAGCCATTAACCAGGTGACAGACAATACCCTGACGCAATTAACCACCCTGACCACCCAAATTCTGGCACAACTGCGGGCGAATGAACAGGAAGCCATGGCCAAACTCGCTACGGTAGGGCAAATGGCGCTGCCGGAATATGATCAACTGGCCCAGGCCACGTGTGCCCGCATTGACCAGGACACGGCCGTAGCCATCGCCCAAATAGAATCCTTTGCCTTTAACCAGGCGGCACCACAGCTCAGCCAGATGCAAGGCCCAGCCGCGGAAGAAGCCCTGGCCAACGTCTGTACACAGATCAGCCAGAACACCGACAATTTCATCAGCCAGATGGGTACGGCCGTGGCCAACACGCAGCAATCTTACCAGCAGCATACGATGGAAGTTCACGCAGAGGTAACCGCCTACGTAGACGGCCTTACGGAGCAGGTGGGCAGTGTCACCACCACCTTTGAGACAGAAATCCATAACATTGTCGCTCACGTCCTGGAAGAGACCCAAAACACCACCGATAAAAGCGTAAAAAACATCGAGAAAGTAGGCACAGACCTGGAAGCGGAAATACAAAAAACCATTGACCAGCATACATCTCAATGGGATAAAGAACTGACCGAGGGCCAAAACACGCTGCGCCAGAAAATTGACGATGGTCTGGCCGAACAAGACCGTGCCCTTATTGACCTGGCCCGGGCTATTGATGAAAAGGCAGAAGAGATTGAACACGCCAGTTGGCTGGACGCCATTGGCGACTTCTTTAGCGGCATTGGCGGGTTCATTAGCGGCTTCCTGCGCGGCTTCCTGGGGATCATCGGCCGTGTGCTGGCAGCGGTGTTTGACTTTGTCTGGGGGCTGATTACGGACCTGATAGTCTGGCTCATAGATGTGGTCAGCCGCATTCTCAGCTTTTTGTGGGACTTACTTCTGGCCATCCTCACCTTCATCTGGGGGGTCATTGTCTGGGTGGTTTTTGCCGTTGTTTGGGTATTGGGCCAGATAGTCAACCTGCTTCTGACCATTGTGAACTGGATCGCCGGCTGGTTTGGCGGCTGGCCCTGGCTGCAAGACAAGCTGCAATCCTTACGTGAAACACTGGCCATGATAGGAACCTTCTTGCTTGATCCCCTGACCGGTGACTTTGCCGGTTGTGACGACGCCCAAAAAGAAAAACTCAAGCGATCTACCACCCAGGCCGTACTCATGGGCAACGCTGCCCTGGCTAAATTGTCTGTCTCCCCCCTGGATGCGGCGACAAAAACACAGTTTAAGAAATTCTTTATGAGTGACGCGCCAGAACATATAGCCCTGGCACGTTCCCGCTTGGGAGAAACCGTGGCCGGGCTGCAATCAAACCCCACCGATATGAAGTGTGAGCCGCCGGGAAGCTTGCAATGCAAGGGCGCCAATGCGTACACGTCATGGAATGCCGTTCCTTTTGTCAGCCTGCACTTTTGCGCGGATTTTATTAACACCAAAGGGGAACGGGAAATTGGATTGGTGGTTTTACACGAAGCGACACACAAATATGCCTGGACCAATGACCATGCCTATTTTGGGGCCATCTTCTCCTTGAGCACAGCGGACGCGCTGGATAATGCCGATACTTATGAGCAATTTGTGGATGCCGTGGCATGAGGCCGTTTCACATTCTAGGGTCATTGGCACTGTTAATAATTTTGTGGACATCAGGAGGTTGTACCGTGGGGTCTACACAACCACACATTGAAGCTTTCTACTTAGACAGGGCCCAGGTTGTGCTCAATGCTGACCCTCAGGCTCGCCGCCCATCCCAACTGGAAAGCGGCAACCACTGGATCGTATGGTTGAGTTCGTTTCAAAAGAGCGGTGGGCCGGTAAGTGGCCGCGGTCGACAGACAACGGTCTTTATTGAGTTTGCCGCCCTTCCGCCCCTAGACCGGCCAATTGACTTAGCCACGACACCCTTACAGGTGAGTTATGAATATGGCGGCGAGGCATCTTTATACATTTCACGCGAGGTTACAGGCACGATAACCCTGAAGCAAGGCCAGGGGAATACATACACAGCGGACATAGAGGCCACCTTTGTTAACCCTATCCTGGGTGATGGCCCACAAACTTTAAAGGACACATTCGTTTTACAAAAACACCCACATCCCGATTTCAGCACGCCTTAAGTGAAATTGTTTAATTGCTTATGAGTAAGGAACAGCAGGCACAGCAACCAAGCAAAAAACCACCGCAACGGCCGTCGCCCGTCCAGGAGACCACGCCTGTTGCCGAATTAACGCCGGCCCAAACCGGCCTGCAAAACCCCGACCAGCTGCCAGGTTTGCCGGCGCACCCCACCGCCCGCCCCATCCGTCAGGCTACGGTTTTACGGATGCAGCAGCAGCAGGGGAATACAACCGTGCAGCGCCTGCTGACACGCACTAACCGCCACAACGGTCATAACCACACAACATCAACCGCTGAAACCGAAAGTGACCAAAGCCAGGAATTCCTGGGCGCGGGCGCACCCACCCTGACAAGTGCTCCACCGCCTGATGCCCCTGACAATGGCCCAAACGGCAGCCATCCGGCTGCCCGCCCCCCCGCTATCCAGCGTGAAGAGAATGGCGGCGAAGATGATACCCCCACCGAGGCGGAAAAGGCCGCCGCCCTGGCTGCCGCTCAAGAAGCTGAAGCCCAGGCCAACCAGAGCGCTACAGAAGCTCACCAGGAAGTAGACAAGTCACAAACCGCCAAAGAAACGGAAAAGCAGGCCAGCAACACCGCGCAAGATAAAACCAACCAAGCCAAAGAGGAAGCCAAAGCCATCGCCACCAACGGCGCCACGGCCGCCAACGGAGCCGCCCCACCCGCACCCCCCAAAGCGCCTACCGCCAAACAATCACCCAATGGCACCAGTGGTGACATGGTGGCTCCACCAACCCCGACCCCTGGTGACAAAGGTCCTGACTACGTCGCCCCCAAATCTCCGGCAGAAGACCCCGCCTTTCAAGGCGTGGGCAGTCGCGTCAAAAAAGTAGCGGCAGGCGAAAAAGATCATGCGCCAGCGACGGCAAAAGCAGATGAAGCTGCTGCCGCCGCCGCCATGCCGGCCAGCGAAACTGAAGCCCGGGCTCAAAACAACCAGGCGGGCAAAATGGAAAGCGCGGAAACGCCACCTTTTGACGCCGCGGCCTTTAAAGCGCGGCTTATGCAGCGCATTCAGGAATTGGCGCCTAAGAATGCCGCAGAGGCCGACAATTTTAAAGAAAGCAACAAGCTGGACGGCATGAAGGGGGAGATGAACAACCAGGTGGCGGCGGAAAAAGAGACGAGTAAAACACCGATGGCCGAGGCGGCCAATGCCGCGCCAGATACCAGTGCCATACCCCCCAAATCGGTGACGCCCATTCCGGAAGCACAGCCAGGTGACATGCCGCCACCTGTGGGCGCAGAGCAGGCAGCCCCTAAACAACACGGTATAGGGGAAGTGGAACAGCCGCTGGCCGAAAGCAGCCACTCCCTTGATGACAAGATGGCTGAGGCAGAGGTCACCGAAGACCAGCTGACCAATGCCAATGAGCCGGAATTTACGGCCGCGTTAGATTCCAAAGAAGAAGCCCAAACCCACGCCAAAGAGGCGCCCGTAGAAGTACGCACAACTGAACAAGAACACATCACCAATGCCGAAGCTGAGGCTACGGCCGTGGCCCAGGAACACACCCAGGCCATGCACAGCGACCGCACCAGCCTGCTCGGCCAGGTAGAAGGCCGCCAGGATGTGGCCAAATCTGAAGATGAACAGACTCGTCAGAAAATTGCCGCCGACATCAACCGCATTTACGACGACACCAAAACCAAAGTCGACGGGATTCTGGAACGGTTGGATGGCGAAGTAGCGCGTGTTTTTAGCGAAGGGGCAGAAGCCGCCAAGAAAGCCTTTGAAGATTACGTAGACGCCAAAATGGAAGCCTACAAACAAAAGCGTTACGGCGGCTGGTTTGGCTGGGCCCGCTGGGTCAAAGACAAGCTGGCTGGTATGCCGTCTGAGGTCAATGTCTTTTATACCGAAGGGCGCAACCTATTCCTGAGCGAGATGGATGCCGTGATTGACAACGTGGTGGCCATCATTGGCCGTGGTATGGCCGAAGCCAAGGCCGAAATTGCCAACGGCCGTAAACAAATTCAAGATTACATCGCCCAACTGCCGGAAGATTTGCAATCTGTAGGTCAGGAAGCGGCCGAAACTATTCAGGGCAAATTTGATTCCCTGGAAGAAAGCGTTGATAACAAGCAAAACGAACTGATCGACACCCTGGCCAATAAATATCAGGAACATTTGCAGGCAGTCGATGCCCGCATTGAAGAGATGAAGGCGGCCAATGCCGGCCTGATTGACAAAGCCCTCAACGCCATTGTTGGCGTCATCAAAATTATTCTGGAATTGAAAAACCTGCTGCTGAGTGTGTTATCCAGTGCGGCTGACGCTGTCATGGCCATTATTAAAGACCCCATTGGCTTTATTGGCAGCCTCATCAGCGCCATTGGCCAGGGGCTGCGTAACTTTGTGAGCAACGCCCTGACCCATCTCAAAACGGGCTTCATCGAATGGCTCACCAGCACCCTTGGTGGCGCTGGCATCCAGATGCCGGCAGACATCTTCTCACTCGAAGGGGTGTTTGACCTGGTGCTGCAAATTTTGGGGCTCACCTGGGAAAGCATTCGCGCCCGCGCCGTGCGCCTGTTAGGTGAACCGGTGGTCAACGCCCTGGAAACAGCCTTTGAGATTTTTAAGATCATTAAAGATCAAGGGCTGGCAGGATTGTGGCACTATATCCAGGATCAAATCAGCAACTTGCAAGAAATTGTCATTGAAGGCATTCAGGAAATGCTGATCACAGAGGTCATTGAGGCCGGCATTCAGTGGCTCATTGGCATACTGGGGGGGCCAGCCGGGGCATTCATCAAAGCAGCCAAAGCGATCATCGACATCGTCATGTGGTTCGTGAACAATGCCCAGCGCATCGCTTCCCTGCTGCAATCCATTATGCAATCGGTCACGGCCATTGCCAGCGGCAACCTGAGTGCCGCCGCCCAATACGTGGAAGAGTCCCTGGCGCGTTTTATCCCCACAGCCATTGGCTTTCTGGCCAGTCTGCTGGGCATTGGTGACCTGGCCCCAAAAGTACGCAAGATCATCGACAAGGTACAGGAGCCCATTAATGCTGCCATTGATTGGGTGCTGGAACAGGCCCGAAAAGTAGCACGGCGTATTGGCAAGGCGTTGGGATTGGTCAGTGACGATGAGGCCGGGGAAAAACCGGGGGACGGCAAAACTGGGGACGGCGAAGTGGGTGAAACGGTTGCTTTTAATGCTGGCGGTGAGGGGCATCGCCTGTGGTACAACGTGCAGGGCACGGCCGTGACTGTGATGGTGGCCAGCGAAACAACGCCCCTGGAAGCCAAAATCGCCCAGTGGGAAACCAGCCTGCAAAACAATGCCGACATGATGGGTGAAGACGCCAACCGAGCCCGCACACTCATCAACACCGCTAAAAATATGCTGGGGCTGACCCAAAGCGCCGGCGAAGAGGCCGCCCGCGAAAAAGAAGAGGCCGACAAAACGCCAGGGGACGACCGCCAGGAGGCAGAATTTGAAACGGCCGATAACCAGGCGGAAGAAGCAGAGCAAAACCTGGCCGATGTCCTCACCCAACTGTTCCAGCTATTTGGCGAAACACCACCTGAACTCAAGGGAGACGCCAAAGCCAAACTAGATCAGGTGATAGCCGATAACCACATCCCTCTGGCCCTGCGCAACCAGTACCGTGACGCCATCTTTGTGCAGTTGATGCAGGCCGGAGCAGACGCTGACCAATACGGCATCCTTAAGAGTGTGGTTGCCCAGGGTGACTATTTCGCCAAAGGGCCGTCCATCCCGACCAATGAAATTGAAAGCAAAGGCGGCATGACCCGCACCGTGCCTCTGCGTACTATCTGGGCTGATAATCTTGACCCGGCCTACAAAGCCCAATTTGGCACGTTTGAGGATTGGTTGCAAGCACTGGCGGCAGACATAACTATCTTTAACCCCAACGCTCATCTCGACCCCGGCAGCACCGTGCCCGGCCGTTATGCCACTGCTTGGTGGGCGCCACGCTCTGAGCAGCAGGGGAACACGATGGCTGAACTGATTGAAGAGCTGGCCCTAAACCCGACCACTTATGAAGGCGGCTGCGTCCGCGTGACTGTCAGTGCGCAGGGTAGCCAGACAGCTGGTTTCCGCAAACCTACGGCCCTGGACGGCATTTTCTTTACGGAATTCGCGCCGGCACCAGACAATGTATGGGGTGTCACCGCGGGTGGCTCCCTGGAAGCTGTGGCACCGCGAATTGCTCTCAGCGATGTCACCCAAAAAGAGTTCCTGCCCGGTAATTTACCAGGTAGTGATGATGATAGATCTCCTGCACAAAAACAGGCTGACCTCGAACGCGCGATAGCGGAGGTAGAGCAGATCATGTCGGCAGAGGGTACTACGGTGGAAGACGTTAGAGCCGCTTTGCCTGAGATTCAAGAAAGGTATCGCTTAAAATCATTGACGCTGGTAGAGGATAGTGAATCTAGCTATCATGTTGAAGGGGAAGTAAACCCGCACAAAAATAGCGAGAATTTCGGTCTCTTTACAAGACAGCAGCAAAAAGATATAAAAAGCTTGGCCCAGCGCATAAGTACTCAGATTCGGCAGCGTGGTCAACAAGCTGAGTTCTTGAATGATCCTGAAGCATATTTACTTAATCCAAATAGGGTTACATCGGGTGAAGTTGTAGAGGTAGCAGGATTCCAAGACGTATTGGCGTATGCAGAAAATTTAACGGTACTGCGCAATGTCCATCTGCGCTTCTTAAACAATCAAGGGCAAACTGTTGGTGGCGCTCAGGCCGAGCTTGATTTCTTGTTGTTAAGCGAAACGCAAGCCGTCGAGATCATCAGTGCTAAATTGAACCCAGCTCAGTTCAGGCCTTCGGTTGATAGAGCTGCTTTACGACATTACAGAGATTTACCGTTAAACAGCCTCCAGGATCTAACAAAATACCTCTTTGCTAATTTTGGGAATATGCCCAGATACAATGATGTTGTGGATGTACAGGTTAATTACAATGAAGGTGGCAGTGAGGAGAGTATGACCCTGGCAAGCTTCCGGTCTTCTTATTTAGGAAAAGCTATTGTGGATACCATTAATGTAAAATCTTTGACCCCAGCCTCCGAAAATGAAGATGGATTAACAGGCGATATTAAGACAACAGCCACTACTTCTCAACTTATCCGGTATTTGGCTAATGAAGTTAGAAAATTGTTGTAATCTTGTTCAAGAGAGATTCTACTATGGGAAGACAATATCAGGTATTTCTGGCTCCCGATAACGGCCCCGAGAATTTGCCAACAGCCCCATCCCCCTGGCACATTGAGCGCCAGGCACGTTTGCCGTTTGAGCATTGGTTGGTTGTCTTACAGTTCGCACGCTCAATTGATTTGGAACTAGCCAACTCCCTGGAAGCTTATTCCAGGATACAATACTCTTTAAACTTCAAAGACCATGAAGTACATCTCACGTCCGAGCAAATGTTTACAATGTTAGATTTTCTCAGTCGTTTGCAGAGCGAAATCAAGCAGGCTGATCCTTTAGTACCAGAACCAACAGATAGGATACCAGAGAATTTTACAAATGATGAACATGTTCGTATGGTAGAAGCAGTAACGGCCGTTTTTCAAGAGTCAAAAAGGTTAAGTAAGCCATTTACAGCCTGGGTTGAATAACGGTTTCATACCGCAACTATTTGGTGAGCGGACAAATAAACTGCAAAGGCTATTGATTGTAGGGACAGCGCAGATGCAATTTGAGGGCATTAATTTATCAGCCGACAACTTAACAAAACTGGTCGTTGAGCAATTAGCGACAGGGGCATATCGTGGTTACAACGATTTGTCCCCAGGCGACTGGCTGGTGCGGGCGTGGCACGCCCTTCCCTCACCGACGCGGGAACAACTGGCTGGTGCGGTCAACCAGGCGCTCAAACACCCTTCACCACCAGTACGGGTAGAAGCACTGCGCGTGCTGGACATGGCCCCGAAGATGGCCGACCCTGAAGTGCTGCTGGCCATCGCTGAGTCCCATTTTGACCTGTTTCGTGGTTTACGCCGTGCGGATGATGCCGTGCAAGTAGACCGAGGTCGGGACTTTGTTCAGTTAACGGCTAACGTAGCCACAGGATCATCAGGCAGCCAGTTTCGCCACACCATGGCCACAGACCCGGTCTACGGCCTCCACGTCCTGGCAGCCCTGGCCCGGCTAGAGCCAGATTGGACGGTGACCCACGCAGCCGATATAGTGACTTCCCAATTAGATGCCGATGGCACACGCCTGAATATTTTGATTTTTAATTTTCGCCAGGATTGGCCCCGTATGCAACAGTTGGTACACAACCTGGCTCAAGCGCCCGCGTTACACGACCGTCTCCGTGATGCCATCTTAAATAAGATAAAAGACCCCCAGCATCAGACGGCGCTGCTGGCAGAAATAGATCGTCAGTAGCAGCTATATTGTAGGAGGATATGATGCCTGAAGCCGTAACCCACGTATTAAACATCTCCGGCCCCTCTGGGGCCCAAACATATGATATCCCAGCAGGCATTACCACGTTGGGCCGGCAGGCAGGTGTGGAGATTGTGCTGGATGACCAGCTTGTCTCCCGGCGACATGCACAAATCGAATGCACGGAGGCCGGCTGCACCATCACTGACCTGAAAAGTTCAAATGGCACCAAAGTCAACGGCGTTCGCCTGCAACCTGACGATCCCATGACACTACACCCTGGTGATGTGATTGAAGTGGGCGCTTTTGCACTGACGTATGAACAAGTTGTCACTGCTCCCGAACCAGAGCCAATCGCTGAACCGCCCGCGCCGCCAGAGCCCACACCTGAACCGCCTGAGCCGGAGCCCGCCTTACCTCCCATACGGGTGACTGCCTTATCAGAACAGGCGGCCCCAGAGGAACAGGCGGCCCCACCCGAATCAGAGGCACCACCTAAACAGGAAAGTAGGCGAAAACCAAAGGCACAGGCCAAAGAAAAGGCAGAAGAACCACCCCCGCCAGCAGTGCCCCCGCCGGCCATAACAGAACCGGAAGAAGAGCCAGAACCAGCTTACACACCGCCACCTGGTTTATCAGTGACCGAAAGTCGTTACGTCCAATATCTACCGGGTATCTACCATACTAGTTTCATGAAGCGATTTCTGGCACTGTTTGAATCCATTTATGCGCCCATTGAATGGAATGTTGATAACTTTGACCTTTATTTAAGTCCGGGTACAGTCCCTGCCGGTTTTCTGCCCTGGCTGGCAAACTGGTTTGACCTGACGTTTGACCATAGCTGGGGTGAGGCACAACGCCGCGCTTTACTTGAGGAAGCGCACTTAATTTACGCCCGACGGGGTACCCGGTGGGCGCTCAGCCGGGTGTTAGAAATTTATACCGGTCACAAACCAGAGATTGAGGATACCGGTGAAGATTTAGACCCCTTCACATTTACCGTGACTATTCCGGTCGCCAAATCTGAGATCAACGCCACCCTCATTGAACAACTCATTAATACGCACAAGCCAGCTTACACTACCTATGCCCTTCATTTTGCGGGGTGAGCCCATGACCAAACGAAAAAACACCAGGAACCACAGTCACAAGGAAAAAGGGGCTGGCCCCAAACCGACCATAACCACGGCCACAAATGCTGAACCGGCGGGAATGTTGGACCAATCGGACACGGCCGTCACTGCCGCCAGTCATTCGGTAGAAAATCAGGCGGCCATCTTAAGCAACGGCCGTATTCCCACCGCTCAGCGCCAGGCTATGGCCGCCCACATTGGGCAGGTAGGCGGCAACCAATACCTGCAACGCCTGATCAGCCGCCTACCTGAAGAGAATGAGGCCACCAGACCAGTAGACAGTTCGGCGTTGAATCCAGCCCATACCATCCAGAAATGGGACAGCCCTGAACATATGCGGCTGGGTGACACCACGGGCGTCATGATAGACATTGGTGACGGTGTACAGCTTACCTTTGGCCAGGTGGTGGCCCTGGCCGGTGACGAGTTTGGCAGCCTGGAAGAGCTGATGGCCGCTACCAAAACAGATGATGGTCGGGCTATGATCCGCGCTCACCTGGAACGCGCCAGCATCCCCGGTACGGCCGCAGCCATGTTGCCCGCCCCCACAGACAAACAGCGCAGCCAGGCCAGCAGTGAATACATTACCCTGGCCATGGACAACAGCGAGCATTTTGCCGGCGGCGGCACGGCCGTGGAAAACTGGCTCAGCCATCATGCCCAGGCTATAGACAAAGCCATCCAGGCCGGGCTGTATATGGACAACACCCTACTCAACGAAGCTCATATGGCCGAAGCCTTTGGCGATCATTTCCTCACAGACGCCTTCTCCAGCGGGCACATTCGTGTTCCCCGGCAAGCAATCACCGACTACTACGTAAACGAATTTGCCCCCAGCGTGGTAGATCACCTCATTGATCATCTGCGCGAGCGCCTGGTTGATGACATTTATGACCAGGTAGAAGGGCAAACCGTCATCAACGAAGCTGCCTGGGTACTAGGGGGCATTGTTGGTGGGTTGGGGGTGCGTGCCTATATCCGGCGCAAAATCAGAAATGCCATCAACACCAAATTAGATGAGGCATTTACGGCCGCTGGCGGCCGGCAGCAGGTCATCCGTTACCTGGGGCTGGGCATTGCCGGCATCATCTCTGGTGCTATGCATGATATGGAAAATGAGCAGGGGTTATGGGTCGTGAGTGGTATCCACCCCGAACCCTGGCTGGCCTACGGTGACGATGAACTGGATAAAAACCCGGAACACAGACGGCGTGTGGAAGAAGCCGTAGCGGCATCCTTGGCAGATTTACAAACCGCTTACGACATTGGCCTGGAGCAGGGCCAGGCGCTTTACAACCTGGTTGACCTGGCGTGGCTGCCTGAAACCGTTTACTTTGGGTTTGATTCCGATGCGCTGACGCCAGAGGCCGCCGGACTGGTAGATACTGTGGCCGATTATCTGCAATATAACCGTTCAACACTGCTCACCCTGATGGGTCATGCCGATCCTATTGGCGATAATCCCTACAACGATGATCTTTCCTCAAGGCGCGCCCATCAGGTAGCCAACCGCCTGTTGAGCCGGGGTGTAGACAGTGACCGGCTTCAAGTGGAAAGCATGGGTGAGGAGGCACCGGTAACCACCAGCCGCTCTCACTATCACCTCAATCGTCGGGTGGAGTTTGTCTATGCCACCGGCGCAGACATAGACGATCACGGGCCAGAGAATACAGCCTATGAAAACGCGCAGCAGGCAGCGTTGGCCCAGATTGGGCCCGCCTATGCCGCTGAAGCCCATTTTCCCCATGCTGCTGCCGGGTTAAACAACGAGCTGCCAGAATGGCACTGGGGGGCCATACCGGCGTCGTTCCGCAGCCAAATGGCCACCTGGATCCAGCATTACATCAATCAGTATGCAACCGATGCCCTGGCCGGCCCGGCGCTAGACCCCATGGAGGTGGAGGGGTATACCGTCAGCCCCCGGCCTGTTGCTCAGGCTATTGTTAATGACATAGTGGCTGACCCCATTGGTTTCTTAAGCCGGGCTTTCGGCCGTTCAGCCGGCTAAGGAGCAGCTGCTAACTATTTTACACCCCCTCATAGTCAGCTAAAATTGACATTGCGTTTCTCATCCAGTAAGATTTTGAGTAGAACAAAAAAATAGGTGTGCCAACCAGAAAAAGTTGTTGGAAACCGGGTCTAAAATTAGACTATCCCTGCAGCCTGATAGATAATTCCCCCCCAGGCTGCCCATTATCAACATAATCATAAAACTGGTTCCCTGGTAAGTTGACACAGTAGATGAGGGGCGCATTGTGACCTATCTTCACATACGAACTTTGGGTAAACTTCAACTTCAGCATGAAGGTATGATCGTTACCAGTTTCCCCACGCGCCATGTGGCAGAATTACTGGGGTTTCTGGTATTGTACCCCCGTGTGAAACACAGCCGGTTAAAAATTATCGATTTGCTCTGGCCAGAATGCCCGGAACAACAGGGGCGCGGCCGTTTAAACACGGCCGTGTGGCGGCTGCGGGCTGTCTTTCATACACTTTGCTTCTCAGATGAAGGTATCTTGCTGACGGCGCGCGACTGGGTGAGCTTTACCCCCTCACCAGCTATCTGGACTGACTTTGAGGCCTTTGAGTTGTATGAACGGCAGGCCCGGTTAGAATCAGGCGCAGACCAAAAAGAGAAGTGGCTGCGCCAGGCTACTGCCTTGTATCAGGGCGATTTTTGCGAAGGTATCTATGCTGACTGGTGCCTGCTGGAACGGGAGCGCCTGGCACGTTTACACTTGCGCATATTGGGCCAGCTTATGCACTGCGCCATGCAGCGTGGTGATTACACCGAGAGTGTAGACATCGGGCAGCATATTCTCCAGGTAGATCCCTTAAGAGAAGAGGTGCATCGGGCACTTATGCATTGTTATCGGCATTTGGGTCTTTATGCCCAGGCCATTCACCAATTTCACTTGTGCGCCCGGCTGCTGCAAACGGAACTAAAAATAATGCCCATGCCCGAAACCATCACCTTGTTTAGCCAGATCGCCGCGGAGCATACGTCTGGCATTCAACAGAAAGATGAAACGCCCAACCCTCTGAACGCCGAATTGCAAGAGGCGGTTTTCCAGCTGCAAATTGCCAGCGAGAAATTGCAAAATTTATTGGTAAAATACGAATCTACGACACAGGTATAGGAGACACATGCTGCAAGTAAGAGGCTTCTTCGGGCTATTGTTTTTGTTTGCTATCTTAACATTAACCACTCAGGCCGGTGCGCAAGGCAGCGGGCCTGTGAGGGCTATCAATATCTCCGCTGTTGATGCTTCACAATTTCCGGAAGTCACCATATCTGTGCGCGCTTTAAACAGTGAGAGGATACCAGTTTCCGGGCTGACAACGGCAGATTTGCAGGTATTAGAAAATGGTGACGTGATGGAACTGGTGCGGGGGCCGGTAGCCAGTGATGGCCTGGTATGGGCCCACTTTGTTATTGACGGTGGTCTGCGTATGAACCAGGCAGACCGCTGGGTAAAAACCAGAGAGAGCCTGCGCCAGTTTGCCGAAAGCTGGATGCTGCCAGATGATCACGTGGCGGTGAGTGCCATTGAGGGCAGCAAAATATTTCCTTTGGTAGAGTTTACACGAAATACGGCCGACATCACGGCCGTCATAGACAGCTACCGTCCCCCCTCCTGTGCAGACCCGGAAGCATGTTTGTCTGCCCCCCTGGCTCCGCTTGGCCAGATTTTAGATGGGCTGGACATTGCCCCGGGCTCTGACAACCAGCCAAAGTTCATTGTTTTTTTTACAGGCGAATTGGAAAAATATGAACAGGGAGAGGCATCTACCCTGACCAATAAGGCACAGTCGTTGGGCATACCCATTTACACCGTGCTGGTAGACGGCCGTGGTGCCGTTGACCAGGTGCAAACCATAGGCAACAACAGCGGCGGCCAGTCATTGACATACAGCGATGCCAAATCAATCGATGATTTTTACCGGGTTATTACCGGTAAAATGCGCCCACAATATGAGATGGCCTATCGCTCCCCCAATGGCATTGCCAGTACCCGTATTGTCCAGGTGACGGCTGACGAGGGGCGTGTTGTAGGTGAAGGCAGCTATGATGTCACCGAAATCGCTATTCCCCGGGTAACCATTGAACGGCCGTCAGAAAATGCCCGTCTCACCCCCGAATCAACACAACAAATGGTAGTGGCTAAAGTGGTTTTTACAGACGACCATGCGCGTGAATTGCAAAGTGCTACGCTCAAAGTAAATGGCATTGCCCTGGAACCACTCACCAGCATACCTGATCCCACGGAGATACAATTCCCCTTTCCCTGGGAAAGCATTGAGGCATCGGGTGAGGTTGAATTGTCGGTGGAAGTAAAAGATGAGTTTAACCTGGTATCACGGCCGGCCATCTTAAAGGTACGGGTAGAACTGCCAGTGACGGCCGTGCCCACAGAAACTCCGGTGCCAGCCGACATAACCACCCCGGGGGCCACTGGAAGCAGCACCCCGATTGTGGATACTGGCCGCATTGGCCTGGGGGATATGCTTCTGCCCATCAGTATCGCTCTTTTAGCCATTGTCATGATCGTTGTTGTCCTGACCCGTGACAAAGGTCCGGTGAAGGCCATGCGCCAGACCATCAACAAGCAGGTAGACCGTATCACCAAGCGCATTGTACGCCAATCGGCTCCCCGTGCTTACCTCATTGTCCTCGATGGCGACGTGAATGTGGGTAAAAGTCTGGAAATCTATGGCACTACCACCGTCGGCCGTTCTAAACAGGATGCCGAACTGCTCTTTCAGCAGCACGATGAGACCAGCCCCATCAGCCGCCGCCACTGTACAATCATTGATGAAGAAGATCACTTCCAAATTCGTGACGAAGACAGCGCCAACGGCACCTACCTTGACGGCGTACGCCTGGAGCCTATGGTGGCCAGAGAATTGCAGGATGGCGCGGAAATTGAACTAGGACGTGTAGAACGCGGCGGTGTTAAACTGCAGTTCCAGAGCCTGCAGCCGGCAGCCAGCGCTTACGGGGCAGCCGATGATTTTCACACGACCCGGCAAACCCGTGTGGTTAAACGGCCGCAGCAGCCAGGAGATCGGTTTTGAAAGGTACCAAACTGTACCGCGACCGTTATACGCTGGGCAACCCAATAGCCTCTGGCGGCTTTGCCATCATCTATGAAGCCAGCGAAACAGGGCGCGACGAAGAAGTAGCCATTAAGATTTGTAACAAACACGATGATATATCCTATTCCCGCTCCATCGTGCGTGAAGCGGAGTTGATCCAGCGCTTTCACCATCGCAACATCGTGAAGCTCCACCCCATTCCGCGCATGGGCAAGGCCAGCGTCTCTTATGCTAATGCGGTAGATCTGCCCAATAACCCCGTCTTTTTTGTCATGGAATACCTGAAGGGGGGCACCCTGGATGAGTATTTGCGGCAGGTAGAACAGCTGACCCCGCCAGAAGCGGCCACCATTGCGGTGGAGATCGCCCGTGCCCTTGACCATATCCATTTGCAAGGGTATGCCCACAATGATTTAAAGTTGGAAAACATTGTGTTCCGCGAACCGGTGCAAGCCGGACATGCCTTTACGCCTGTATTGGTAGACTTCGGCATTGCCACGCGGGTGATGCCGCCCCCGGGCATCACCCTTTATATCATGTCACCAGAGCAGTTACCCCAAGGCAGTATACATTCGGCCCCGGAACTAAGTCAGACAGATTCTGTGAAGATAGACGTATGGGGGTTGGGCATCATTTTGTACCGGATGTTAGGGGGCAAACTGCCTTTCAGCGGCCGTAATGAAAAGAGTTTAACTGACCGTATTCGAGAGTCTCGCCCTACCTCTTTGCGCAGCTTTTCCCCGTTGATCACTGCCGGGCTGGATGAAATTGTGATTGATGGTTGTCTGGCCAAAAATCCGGCAGAGCGTTTATCGCTGCTGCGCCTTGGGCATGAGCTAAAACGTATTTGTGGCGATGGGGTACCGGCCCAAAAAAGTGGGCAGTCCGGCAAATCTCGCAAGAGCCGTTGGTTTTTTCGGAGTGGGGATTAAGTGAAAGAAGTAACCATAGGCCCATATCAATTACAGGCAGAGATTGGGTGGGGGACCATGGCTACCGTCTACCGTGCGGTGAGTGACGGCCGTGATGACCCCCTGGCCGTGAAGGTGTTCTCAGCACGTTTTGCCCACCAGGAAAAGTATCGTCAACAGGTACAGCAGCAGGTCACGGCCGTGAACCAGCTTAACCACCCCCATATTCTGCACGTTTATGACATAGGAATTCACCATGACACGCTTTACCTGGTGACACCTTTTATGGCCGGGGGTACACTGCGTGACCGGCTGACACGTGATCCGCTGCCGCAAGCGCAGTTGTGGCAGGCTTTTGGCCAACTTGCCGCGGCGTTAGATGCCGCACACGCCATTGACATCATCCACCGGGATATTAAACCCAGCAACATCCTGTTTGACGCTGCTGGCAGCGCCTTTGTGGCTGACTTTGGCCTGATGCAATTTCTAGACACCACCATCCACGCGTCTGGAATGCCCGGCACCCTGGCATACATGGCACCTGAGCAATTTGCTGGAACGGCAGCAGACGGCCGTGCTGATCAATATAGTTTGGCGATTGTTGTCTTTGAGACGCTCACCGGCCGACCACCCTTTCAGGGGAATGTAGCCCAGATCATGTACAAACAGGTGCATGACCCGCCACCGCTAGAATGGCTGCCAGACGAAACAATGACCCCCATTCTGGCCAGAGCATTAGCTAAAAAACCGGAAGACCGTTATGAAAGCGTGACCGCCTTTGCCCAGGCGTTGCAACAGGCCGCTTTTGCCGGGCAGCCGCCAGACGCCACTATCTTACACAATGGTCCACCTCCGCCGTTAGCGGATAGGCTGCCCACCATACACCCGGCCCCAGACCCAACTAATGCCGATGCCGATGCCGATGCCACGATGATTATCAGGCCACCGCAGCAGCCTGCCACCCCTTCAACACCAGAATCAGTGCCAGAAAGCCCCGTCGCTGCCACACCTGCCCCTGAAGAGCCGCCCACAGCGGAACGGCCCCACGTGGCAGAACCAGACACACCACCGGGCATGACCACGGCCGTGCCTCTATCTGCCATCCCTGCCGCTGACGATGCCACCTTTGTGGTAGAGAGACCCACGCTGCCAGACCCCCAACCAGACGAGCCATCACCCCCAGAAACGAAGGCCACACCCCTGGCAAAAACGTCCTCTGAACCAGACGCCACCTTTATTGTGGAGCCCCCGCCGGCCGACTGGGGCCAAAGCCGCCAGGCACACCCACCAGCAGACCCAGACGCCACGTTTGTGGTGGAACTGCCGGATGATGCCCCGCCGGAACTGCTGTCTGCCGCCCGCCGCAGGCCCGATGTTCCCCCGGCACCAGCCGACACCGAATGGCCGCCACCTTCTTACACGGCCGCCGGGCCGGCCGTCAGGCCGGGCGCGGGGGGTAAAATCACCCCAGCAGCAAAACGATCGTTTAAGGCATGGCATGCCGCCGTGATCATAATGGTTGTTATCCTGTTTAGTGTCCTGGGGTTTGCCTGGCAGCGGGGGTTATTGGCGGGCACGGCCGTGCCCGCCAACACACCTACCCCCACGCCTACACTTTCCGGGCTGGTCATCTCCGTGATCAATCCGTCTCGTAAAACCACCTGGCAGTTGGGTGAAAGGGGTGGGCCCCTGGCAGAAGATGGCGTTTTACCCTGGCCCACCGGCAGTGATCCTTTGCGCATCCTCACCTCCGGCGATCCCCTGGCCCTGACCCTGCCAGGGGGCACCCAACTACACCTGGATATTCATACCGAAGTGGCTCTCAGAGTGCCAGACGCCGCCACACCCGCCCAATTCTTGCTGGAAATTCACCAGGGGCGGCTGGTGGCCAGAGCCAACAGCCAGCCCGTCACCATCAAAACACCGTTAGATTCAACCGCCCAATTACAAGGCGGCCTGATGGGAGTGGGCTATTCAGAGACGCCCTTTTTATTTGACGTGGACTGCTTTAGCGGCGCTTGCCATGTGACCGACCTGGACACCACAGTTCAACTGGCGGCAGATGAGCGCAGCTATCTGGATGGGGGAGAGCTGGCCGCGCCAGAGCCAGCCCGGCATGAGTTGTATGGCTTTACCACGGCCGTGGCCCCCCCTACCGCCACGCCCACACTGCTGCCTGTGGATACGGCTACCGCCACCCAGCAACCGACCAGCACAGCCACCGCCAAGGCTACCCGCACCCCCTTGCCCACCGCGACGCCCACCATCACCCCCACGGCAACCATCGTCTTTATTGCCAGGGCCGCTCCCAAACTGGTGCAGTTCACCTGCAGCGCACCTGGCACTTTTAACAAGACCCAGATTATCCCCTTTGCCTGGACCTGGAATGACCAGTTAAGGACCAACGAATACCTGGAAGTGCGTGTGGGACCAAAAGGCAGTTCCAGCGCCTTCATGCGCAGTGTGGGCTCAAATGCTGAACAACGTGGGGATCAGTGGATCATGAATGTGCCGGCCGGGCAATTTTTTGACTTTAACTTCTTTGATTATGAATGGGAAGTGGTACTGGTGCGCTCCGTTAATAACACACCCAGCGTTTTAGCGCGCTCTACCAGAGGATGCATACATGTGGACCCGTAAGCGTTTACGCTATTTCGCCATCATAAAACACCAGCAGCGGTCCGTCCTGGCCAAATTGAACCTGGCAGCCGTTGCGCAGGCGCACGCTCTCGCCAGACTTCAAAAAGAAGCCATCCACAATGGTGCCATTAGCACTGGCCAGATCATTGATCCAGTAGCCATCATCCCGGCGCACGATGTTGGCGTGTCGCCGCGACACTACGTCACTATCTGGCAAAGGCGAAAGGTTAATTGGGCATTCCGGGGACCGGCCCACCAACATCGTCTTGCCCCGGCACAGGAAAACGTCATTCGTGGCTACCGCTTGCAGGTACGTTTTGCCACCTTGAATGCCAGGCATTGGTTGAAGCAGCATTGTTTTGTCAAAGTCCATGCTTTTGCTTTGCACGGCCGTGATTTCCACAATATCACCATCCACCACACCGGCCTGGGCCAGGGTTTCATTCGGGCGAATGATCAGGCCGGAACCCTGTACCCGCCCCACAAAACGCGGGGCATCCTGGCTTTGGGCGTCCGTCGGCCACATCATCGTCTCCAACACAATGGGCGCCAACATAAACAAAGGCACGCTCACCGGCACTTCCAAATCTGTCCGGTGCTGCTGGTAAGTTAAAGTAATCACTGCATAATCCATGACATAACTTTAATGAGGAGATTCAAAAATGGCAACACTGCATTTCGACGTTGAAGCAGGCTATCAAACGGCTGACCAGTTAAAGACATTCCGGGAAACCATGCATGAACAGTTACGTGCGCTCTCGGCACGCATTAACAACCAATTTGTGGGTATGGAATGGCAAGGACAAGCCGCAGAAGCCTTCCGCACCGAGTTTAACGATTGGGCCAATTATCAGTTGTTGCCACAATTAAACGCCCTGGAAAATCTAGAAACTGCTCTGCGCACCCACATTCAAAACTGGTCTGACACCTCGGCCAGCTTTACACCTTAAGATCGAGCAGTGCCCGGCACTGCTTGGGTACACAAACACCATGCATACAAACGGCGCCAACACCCGAAACCAATACATTGTCCGGCCTCAGGCCCGGCGGCGTGAACCCCTGCCCACCGACCCCATTGACATCCGCCCGCCACGGAAGATGCCGCCAGCGCCAGCGCGCCCGGGCATGGCCGGGTTTTGGGCCAAAACGATTGGGTCAGGGATCACTATCATGGTGGTTGTCTCCTTTGCCTTGTTAAGTTCACAAGCGGGCGTCAGCTCTTATCTTATTGTGATGCCCGCGGCCGGTATTATTACCGGTCTGGTAGCCTTTGGTTTCCAGATGTGGCAGTACCGCAAAGCCCATGCCGCTTATCTGGTTGAAGAAACACAACGGGAGCAAGAATACCACGCCTATCTGGCAGAAAAAGAAGAGCAGTTACACCGCGTCAGCCAACATCAGGCCAGCATTTTATGGGAACAACATCCGCCAGTGGCTGAGATGGTAAAGCGTACTGAAAAAGCGCGCCATCAATTGTGGGAACGCCTGCCAGCTGACGATGATTTTCTGGCATTACGCATTGGCACGGCCGTGACTCCTCTCTGTGCCCCTTTTAAAACGCCTCCGTTGAACGACGATGATCCCCTGCACGGCCGTATCGTCGCCCTGCAAAAACGATATGCCCAGGTGCCAGACACCCCCTTTAGTACCAACCTCAAGATGCTGGGCACCCTGGGGCTGCACGGCCGTAACCGCGAAACCACCTTACAGCTCGCCTTTACCATGTTAGTCCACCTGGTCACCCACCACAGCCCGGAAATTGTCAACCTCTACGTCATCAGCCATCATCCTGACGCACCGCGGCGTTGGGAATGGGTGCGCTGGCTGCCGCACGCCGGCATTCTGCGTAACCAGGAAGAAGAGTCACCTTGCATCTCCTATATGCCGGAAAGCGACGATGATGTCCTCACCCCACTCTCCCAGCGCTTGCGCCGTCGCCTGGAGTCACCCTACCGTCAGGGACCGCGTTTTAGCGAACCGGAACCCCACATTGTGATTGTTTTTGATAATGTCAGCGGGCTGATGCGTCATCAGATGATCAGCATGCTGCTAAATTACAAGCCTGGCCGGGATGAGAACCAGCTGCAAACCAGCGCCGTTTTTATTGGCAATGTCCCCCCCCAGGTCAATGCCCAAATTGAACTGGGAGACGCCTCGCTGGAATACCGCGAATACCGCGAACGCTGGCTGGCTGACGCCAACCAGCTTGTCGTCACTTGCAAACCCGAACTCACCTCGGAAGAAAGCATAAGCCAGTTGGCGCGATGGCTGGCCCCTCTGCGGCTGGAGGGCGGTTATAGAAACGTCCCCGGCAGCCTGCCTGGCAACGTACGCCTGGTAGAATTACTGGGTGCCACCCAACCACTGGAAGTTGACCTGAATACGTTATACAGTGACCGGTATGATCCCGAAAAGATCATGTCCTTCCCTATTGGGCTGAACATAGACGCCCGCCCCCAACTGGTGGTGCTGCGTGAAAGCGCCCAGGGTGGTTATGGCCATCATGCCCTGCTGGCAGGCACCACCGGCAAAGGCAAAAGCGTCACACTGCTCTCCATTGTTTTGAGCCTGGCGGCCACCAATTCACCATCACACCTGAACTTTGTATTGGCTGACTTTAAGGGTGGTGCGTCAGAGCTGGCCCGGTTACGCCATTTGCCTCATGTGGTGGGCTTTGTAACCGACCTGGACGAAGCGTATATTGAGCGCTTTCGCCTGTCGCTGGAAGGTGAAGTGATGCGGCGCAAGCGCATCTTTGACAGCACGCCACAATTATTGGGGCGGCAAATCCAAAATATCTATGAATACAACAAGGCTGTGCCAGAGAATTTACTACCGCATCTGATCATTGTGATTGACGAGTTTGCCAATGCCATGCAGGTGAACCCGGAATTTAAGGCCACCATGGAAAAACAGATCGCCCGGCAGGGGCGTGCCCTGGGCATGCACCTGATTCTTAGTTCCCAAAAGGCGATTGATTTTATGTCTGTACGGCCCAACATTGAAGTGCGCATGAGTATGCAGCTGCAAACGGCCGAAGACAGCCGGGCTATCTTTAACCGGGATGATGCCGCCAAGAAGTTAACCCGGGCCGGCCAGGCATTTTTGCAGGTAGGGGATAACCAGATTTTTGAAATGTTCCAGGTGGCACGGGCCGACACTGCTTACCGGGAACAGGGGGGCAACCTCGATTTATTGGATGATTTTACCATTCGCCGCCTGCTGCCTGACGGCCGTCGTGAAACCCTGTACCATCACAAAGCGGCCAACCAATCTCAGGCCGCACAGTACCAGTTAAGCCAGCTTTCAGAGGCCGAAGTGCTGGTGGAGCACATTCGCCTGCACTGCCAGGGCAAGTACAAACCGCCGCGCACTATTTGCCTGCCGCCGCTGCTCGAAGCCGAGAAACTGCCATTGGCTGAGCTGCTCACCGAGGAGCCGGTGTACTGTTTGTGGACAGAAACAGGCTGGGATGCGGCCCGCAAGTTACCAGCACGCCACCTGAAGGTTCCGCTGGGAATGCTGGACTTACCGGAACAGCAAGAGCAGCGGCCGCATCTGCTAGACCTGACGGGTAATGACGGCCATTTTGTGGTTGCTGGCCCGCCGGGGTCTGGCAAAGGCATGGTCTTACGCAGCCTGGTCATGGCGCTGGCCGCCGCTCACCCCCCAGATGATCTGCTCTTTTACTTTGTCAGCCGCGGCCCCACGCTGGCTATCTTTGAAGAACTGCCACACTGCCAGGCAATAGTGCATGCCAATGAGAGTGAGCGGATTTCCCGTCTGATCGCTTTTCTCTCCCAGGAAGAGGCAAAGCGTTCACGGCGCATGCGGGACAGCCGCCTGGAATCTATGGCTGCGCTGCGGGACAAACAGCCAGGTGAGATATTGCCTACCCTGGTCATCGTATTCGATGATTTTGCCAGTTTTGTAGCCGACTACAACAACCACATGGAAGTGATTGATCGCCTGATCAGCAAAGGACGCCTGGTAGATATTCACCTGGTTTTCAGCGTGACCTCATTCCGCGGCTCTCATGCCCGAAATTTGCAAAGTTCGCTCAATCGCCTGGCGTTGGGCATCAAGATGGGCTCTGACACGCTGGACACATTAGGTAAACGGGGCAAACCGCTGCCAGAAATCTTAGGGCGCGGCTACATCCTGCAGGAGCAGGAGCTGCTGGAATGCCAGATCGCCGCACCACTGCGCCAGACAGCACCAGAGGATGCCACCCAAGATCTGCGGGCGTGGGTCACGGCCGTAAACCAGAGCTGGTCATGGGCAGACGGCCGTCGTCCCCTGCCACCCATTGGCGAGCTGTCCACCTACATTGAACTACAAACGTTGTGGCAAGAGCACCGCCTGCTTCCCGGTGGCATAGCTGAAGCCCAAACCGCTACCATGGGGCTGGATTATGACGCTCTGGAACCGGTGCGTATCCAGTTCAGCAAGCTGCCGCAATTTAACCTGGTGGTGGGCCCGGCTGCCAGTGGAAAGACCGATTTTCTGATCAACCTCTGTTTGAGCACGGCCGTGAGCCTGGCGCCCACCCAAATTGACATCTACTTGTTTACGCTGAAAACGTCTGGCTCGCCATTGCGCCGGCTGCGTGGCCTGCCGCACGTGCAATTTGCCGGCAACTTCACCGGCGCCAAAAAACATCTGGGCGAATTACAGGGCATTCTGGAAAATCGCCTGGCTGAGCAAAAAGCGTACCAGGATCAGACATTAAGTACATTGTCAGACATCACCCGCATCCTGCCCAAGCGCACGTTAATCCTGGTAGATGATTTACAGCAGTTCAGCCACTATGATGAACTGAATGTGTTACTGGATAGGTGCATGGATTACGGCCGTAGTCTGGAAGTCATCCTCTTTATTGCCGATTCCAGCATCAGCATTAACCAGGCCCGCCAAGGCTTTAACCCACCCAAATATGTTCAATCGGCCTGCCGGTTTGGCAGCGGCGTCACCTTTTCCACGGATCCCAATGACCTGGGGCTGCTTAACCTCACCGGCAAAATCAGCAACCCAGTGCTAAACCAACACCGGCCGCTGATGGGTAAAGGGCGGGCCATCTTTGCCTATGATGGTCGGGCCAAAATTGTGCAATTTGGTCGCATCGGTGCACAGCATCTCTCCCGGCAGCCCTATGAAGAAGAGATCCAGCAACTGGTACATGAGATCGCTGAACCTTATGGCACGCGCGAAACCAACGGGGAGGAATAGGTAAACAATGTCGTTGCTGCACATGGACTCAGACGAAACACGTAATATCGCCTGGGAACTAAGCCAGTTGATCAGCCTGTTACAGGCAGAACTGCCTTTGCTCATCAACACCGCCAATGCCCTGGAAACCAATGCCCCAGACATCCATACCTTGAACCTGGTCAACGAATTACGGGCCATTTTAGACGTCTGCAAAGAAGTCGCCGCCGAAGGGGACACTCTGAGTCTGCGCCTGAGCAAAGAGGCGGCAAAGTGGGAAACGGCCGACCAGGACGGCGCACGGGAATTTAACGGTGTCTGCGCCGTCCTGGGCCCCATCGCCGAGAAAGACCTGGTCGCTGTCATGCCTAAAGTGCGCCCGGCCCCATCTGCCGTGCCAGCCACTGCCAGCCCCCCTACCGGCGATGCCCCAGACCATGCAGCAGCCCCGCCGCCGGACAGCGCCACCACCCCCCAACCCGAGCCTACGACGCCTGCTCCGGACGTGCTGGCTGGTATGGCGGCCGTTCAGCCAGCCCTCCTGCCACGTGAAGAAGGCTGGATGCACCGCGTCAACAATCTGAGCCGCATTGATAAAGAGATCAGGGAATTTGAGTCTCGTTCTAGCAGCAGCTTGTCACCGGAAGAAGCCCGCCACCTGAACCAACTGTACGCTGAGCGCGGCGACCTGCGTGAAGCAGTCAATGCCGGTATCACCGATGCCAGACCCGGCCCCAACAACTTCCCTGAAGGCCAGTGCACCTGGTATGTCGCCTCCCGCCGCAACGTGGGCTATGACATCCATGGTGACGCCCGTGTCTGGGGTGATACGGCCGTCAACGCTGGTTATGAAGTGGGCGATGTGCCGGTGAAAGGGGCCATTATGGTCTGGCAGCCCGGCGTCCATAACGCCGATGAAACGTATGGCCATGTCTCTTATATAGAACGGGTCATACCCAACAGCAACGGCACCTTCACCGTTGAATTTACCGACAATCTTAATATGAATCAGGATGCGCCTACGCGCATCACCATCACCCCTGGCGAAGAAGGGGTACAGTTCATTTACGATCAGACAGGGTGATAACGTTATGCGCAATAATTTAGAAGGCACAACGATTAATAAATACCGCATTGGCCGGTTGCTGGGCAAAGGGGGCATGGGCAGCGTGTACCAGGCGCAAGATGAAACCCTAAACCGTGCCGTCGCCATCAAAATCATCCACCCCTCCTTGATGCATGAATCCCAGTTTCAATCTCGCTTTTTGCAGGAAGCACAAACGGCCGCAAACTTAGACCATCCCTCTATCATCCGCATTTATGACTTTAACAACGATGATGGCTGGCTTTACATGGTGATGGAGTTGGTGACAAAGGGTAACCTGGTCACCTATATGGAACAGTGCCAGCAAAAAAGGCAGTGGATGCCGCTGGACGAGACCTTGCACCTGGTAGCCCAGGTAGCCGATGCCCTGAGTTATGCCCATCAGCGGGGCATCGTGCACCGGGACATCAAGCCAGACAATGTGTTACTCAAAGAACTGCTGCACCCGGAACGCGCCGGTGAACCGGCTTTGCGGGCCATTGTGACCGATTTTGGCCTGGTTAAGCTAAAGGAAGGGGCGCTGTTGCAAACGGAAGCCTCTATGCTGCTGGGTACACTGCCGTATATTTCACCGGAACAACTGGAAGGCAAAAAGCCTGACGGCCGTACCGACCTCTACTCTCTGGGGATTGTGCTTTATGAACTGGTCACAGGCAAACTACCTTTTGATGTGCGTAATGTAGATGAAGCCTTTCAGCAGCACCGGCACGGCACGCCCACACCCCCTGAAGACATTCGGGCTGAAGTGCCCACGGCCGTAGCCGCCATCATTCAAAAAGCCATGGCCAAAGACCCCCGCCACCGTTACCAAGACGGCGCTGAGATGGCCGCCGCCCTATACCAGGCCGCACGCAGCCTGAACACGACCAACGCCAGCAACCAGGGGGTGACACACATCGCCACATTGCCGGAAGCGCCACCGCCACCAGCCACACCAGAGCCGCCGCCTCAGAAAAAGCCGGCAAACATGGCACCAGACCAATTAACGATCGTCAGCGAAGGGGAAAGCACCCGCACCCATCCCTTGCTGAAGCCCGGGCTCACAATTGGCCGCACGGCCGTGAATGACATTGTCCTGCCAGAAGGGTCTGTTTCTTCGCGCCATGCCCGGCTAGAAAAAAGCGAAAATGGCTGGCAGGTTATCGATTTGCAAAGCACAAACGGCGTTTTTATCAGCGGCGTAGAGCTGACGCCCAACGTCCCTTACCCCTGGGCGCCAGGCGACAAGTTAGCGATTGGTCCCTACACGCTGACCTGGCAAACGGCCGCAGCCCCCACTTACCAGCCGCCGCCACCGCCGACACCATCGCCCCAGCCACCAGCGCCGCCGCCCGACCGCCCCGTCATCATGGCTGCGCCACCACCGCCCCGCCCACGCGAATCAGTCTATGCCTCCGTGGCCGAACTTACCCACCTCAGCAGCATCCGCCTGGAACCAATGAGCGTCAGCCTGAAGCCGGGTGCCCAAACTGTCATCCAGGCGCACATGTATAATGAGTCCGCGCGGGTAGATGAGTTTACCGTAGAAGTAGAAGGGCTGCCCCGTGACTGGGTGCGCTTTTCAGAATCCAGCGTCCGGCTCATGCCTACCACCGAAACCACCTTTCGCTTTACCATTCATGCACCCCAACAAGATACCCAGGCCAAAACCTACCCTTACCGGCTGCTCTTACGCTCCCAGGTAGATAAGCGGGTAGAAGGCCACGCCTTCGGCAACTTATTGGTGGAACCGGCACCCCGTTTTGCCGCCAGCATCAACCCACCGCGTGTCAAAAACCGGGGCAACTGCCAACTTGTTTTGCAAAACACCGGCAATACCAATGAACGCTTTACCGTGCTGGCTCAGGATGGTAACGAAGCCATTCTTTTTGACCAGATGGCGCAGCGTGTCATGGTGCCCGCCGGGCGCGAAGAGCGGGTCAATTTTAGCCTCAGGCCGGCCCAACGGCCGTTTACCGGCAGTGGTAAAAAGTCCCATCCTTTTCAACTTCAGGTGCTGCCCACCGCCGGCGAACCCAAAACCCAGGCGGGACAGTTGGAAGTGTCACCCTGGATACACAAGCGTATTCTTTCATTTCTGGCCATCATGTTTGGTGTGTCTATGGTCTTTTCTATGCTGCGGGTGAACAACCTCAAACAATTTGCCACCGGGCAGATCCGCGTCCAGGCCACGCAGCTGGCCGAAAATCGCTCCTCTACCAGGGCGGCGGTAACGGCTACCGTGGTGGCTCAGGTCACGGCCGTGGGGGTAGAAGCGGCCACCGCCACTGCCCAGGCTACCGTGGTTTGGGCCATTGCCGACGATGATGGGGACGGCCTTAGCAATCAAGTAGAAAAAGAACTGGGCACCGACCCCCTAAAAGCAGATACCGATGGCGATGGTTTGATGGATGGTGAAGAAATAGACCATAACGGCGTCAAGCTGCTGGGCACCGACCCCAAAGTGCCGGATACTGATGACGACGAACTGCTGGACGGCCAGGAAGCCCGGGGCAACCCCAGTCCACCGCCCAACTGTGAAAACGCCCGGGGCCAATACACCAATCCCTCCCAGGCAGACACCGACGGTGATGGTGAGAAGGATTGCTTTGATCCGGATTCCAAACAATGGCCTACGCCCACCCCCACACCAGAAGTTAATTTACTGACAGGCGACGATAATCCCTCCTTTGAATCTGACGCAAACATTTTTGAAGACATAGTCAGTAACGTTCAAAAGATAGAGTTAATGGTTCCGGCTGGCTGGAAGCTGATGGTCGATGATAACGTCCCAGTACGGGCAGAAGAGCCTGACTTAAAATACGTCTACCCAGAGATGATTCCCCGCCGTATGGAACATCTGAATGAGTGCAACACGGCCGTGCCTGCCCCCGTATGCGCCCTTTTTAACCGCGACCAGATTCTTAAAGTGTTTAAAGGCGGCCTGCCCATTCGTTTTGCCTTGTATAAAGATGTGACACTGCAGCCAGGGGTCTACCGCTTTAAGATTGATTTTTTTGCGGATACCGTGCAGTTTTACCAGGACGGCCAGAAGGTATGGGGAGAAGAAGGCATGGCCGAGATTCAGCTTTGCATCGAAAAGGCTGAATATGACCATCAGGACTGGCAGCCGGTAGAAATTGGGCAGGTTAGCTCTCGGGAACTGATCTTTATTGTGCCCCAGCATCAAAACGTCACGCTCTACGCCAAGTTTCGCAACAACTTCGCCATTAACAACAATGGCTGGTTCCTGGATAATTTCCTCCTACAACCCGTGGGCCCGGCCGAGGGCCTGACCGGGCAATTATCAGATGACCACAACTGCCGGGCAGACATGCCTGCCGCTCGCATTAGTAAGTAGCGCCCCCTTCGGCCGTGGCCGGGGGAAGGATAATCAGTAGGAACAGTTTCATGCACGATCTCATTGGTAAACAAATTGCTGCCTACCTCATTGAGGAAAGCGCGGGTTCGGGTAATGTCGGCCACGTCTACCGGGCCAAGGACAAACAAACCCAGCAGACAGCCGCGCTCAAAATCATTCATGACCATCTGGCCCGTCAGGCTGACTTTCGGGAGCGTTTCCTGGCCAATGCGGCCACCCTACCCGGACTCAGCCATCAGGCAATGGCCCGGGTTTACAGCATCGGCGAAAGTGACGGCATGTTGTATGTGGCCAGCGAATGGATCAGGGGGGAATCCTTGGCCCAGGTGTTAGCCAACCGGCCGCCCCTGGCGCCCCGCCTGGGCGCCAGGTTGGTGCAGTTGGTGGCCGAAGCCCTGGTTTATACCCACCGCCAGGGGGCCGTGCATGGCGGGCTGCATCCTGGCAACGTGCTGCTGCAGCTGCGGGGGGGTGATTTGCCCTGGCAGCCATTGGTTACTGATTTTCGGCAGGCCAGCCTGATAAAAGGGGAACCACCACGGCCGTTGCTGCCGTACCTGTCACCTGAGCAATGTGATGGCAAACGGGCCAACGGCCGTTCCGATATTTATACCCTGGGTGTCATGCTCTACCAGCTTATCACTGGCCAGTTACCCTTCCAGCCGCAAACAGCGCGGGAAGTGGTTGCCAGTGGGTCACCAGCCCCTCCCCGTTCGTTACGTCCGGACATCTCTAACGTCTTCGAAGCCATCATGCTTAAAGCTATGGCCCACAGCAATGCTGAACGTTACCGTTCCATGGAAGAATTTTTACTGTTTCTACGCCGTGAAGTAGATAAACTGCCCATGGAAGGGCCAGGGGTCATGCCCCAGACCACACCACCACCACCGGCTGCCGCGCCCAGCCCCGCGTATACACCCGCTTATGCGCCATCACCACCACCCATGGCACCATCACCACCGCCCGCCGCATCACCACCAGCTCAGGCTGCGCCGGCCCGGTCCCCGGCTACCTCATCAGACGCCGATTATCTTATCATCAGCCATCCACGCCTGCCCGAACAAACATACCCGCTGCGCAAATGGCTGATCACCATCGGCCAGCGTGAAGACAATGACCTGGTGCTGACGGGGGAAGGTGTGGCCCAGAAACACGCCCGGCTGGAGCGCACCGATACGGGCTGGAATGTCATTGATATGGGCAGCCTGGATGGCACCTATCTGGAAAACAGCCAGTTATTGGCCGACTTGCCTGAACCGTGGAAGGCCGGGCAGCGCGTGCGGTTGGGTGAATATGGCCTGGTATGGCATTCAGGCACGGCACAGGTGGCGGCTGAGCAGCCAGCAAAACCAGCCGCGGCCCCTGTTATGGATACCGGCCGGTTGTACATGAGCCTGAACCCCACCCAGCTGGCAACCCACCCCGGCAGCCCAGCCCAGGCCGTGTTAGAAGTGGAAAACCAGACAAGCGCCACCACTATGGTGACCTTGGCGGCCAGCAGCATCCCCGCAGCGTGGGTAGTTGTTGAACCAGAACCTATTCGCCTGTCGCCACAGCAGAAAGTGGTGGTGCCTTTCACCATCCAACCACCGCGGCACAGCAGCGCCACTGCGGGGCTCCATCCCTTTCAGATGGAAGCCCGGCCCGACAAAGGCACCATGGGCACGGCCGTCTCCCCTGGCCAGATCACCCTACACCCTTTCCAGCAGTTTTTTGTGGAATGTCAGCCAGCCTCCCTGCGGCATGGGAAAAATGGCAGCATTATTTTACATAACGAAGGTAATACGCCTGGCCGTTATACCGTATCGGCCGCGGATGTTAGCGACCAGATCGTGTTTGACCTTCCACAGCGTGATGTAGAAGTGCTGCCCGGCCAGTCTCAGTCAGTGTCTATGGTGGGCCGGGCACGCAAACGGCCGTTCTTTTTGCGCACCGACATCATCCCTTTTGAAGTCAACGTCGTCAGCGGTGGCCTGGTTGTGACCCAGCCAGGGCGGTTTATTGTGCCACCGCTTATTCCCTGGCCCATTTTACTGCTGCTGGCCCTGCCCATACTCCTGCTCTTTCTTTTTGTTGCCTATTATGGCGGCACCGATTACGCCGAACCATGCCAGGGATATTTTAAGGCCGCCGATTTAGAGCAGGCGTGTATTGACGTTACTCTGTCGCCGGAAGTGCCACCCACCGCCCTGGTCGTTAGCGCCGATACGGCCGTGCCCGGTACCACGGTTGTGGCTACCGAAATCCCTACAGAAGCATCTGCTACGGCCGTGGCCACGTTACGCCCCACAACGCCGCCGGTAGCCCTGGCCGCTGAATCGATCATCATCGGTCAATCGTTTAACGGCACAGACATAGAAGCCGTCAAATTGGGCAACGGGCCAAACGCCATCCTCTTTGTGGGGGGCGTGTACGCTGGTTTTTCGCCGGCGTCTGTCTCCTTGAGCAAACAAGTTGTGATCCAACTGGCGGCAGATGCCTCATTGGTGCCAGAAAACGTGACCGTTTACATTGTACCCAACTGGAACCCAGACAGTGAAAGCGGCAATAACCGCCGTAATGGGAATGGGGTAGACTTAAACCGCAACTGGGGTTGCAACTGGCAGGCACTCGATGACGGCCGTGCTGGAACCGGCCCCCTCTCCGAACCAGAGTCACAGGCATTGGGCAACTTTATCAATGAAGTCAATCCGGTGGCCGTCATCTTTTGGAACACACCCACCCAGCCGCTTAATTACAAGTTGGTTTCACCAGGTCGCTGCTCCCAGACCCAAACGGCCGCTTCCCTGACCCTGGCTGAACTGTACGCCGGGCAGATAGAAGGGTACGCCGCTGACCAGGCAGACACCGGCCAGCGCATTTCCGGCGACGTTACCGACTCTATTGCTGACATGGGTATTCCAACCATATTTGTCTTGCTAAACAGCCCGGCGCAGGCCGAAGCGACCGAGCACATGCCGGCAATTCAGGCCATCCTGAACGCCTACAACAATTAGCCGGCAACACCACGTAATGTAAGGTAAACCGCAAAAAGTTTTCGCAAATCCACCGACCAGATTTTTGCGGTTTCCTCGAGTAATCGGCAACGCCTCAAGCGATTTTATTTCTGAATTATTGTTGCCGATTACCAAACAGGAGTTTGTGGAGAACAGCATGGCCAACCAGACGATAAGCACACCACTTCTCATTGGCAAAACTCAGGACCAGGGCGGGCGGTCCAATATGGAAGACCGCGCCGAAGCCCGGCCCGTACACACGTCACACGGCCTGTTCCTGACCGTAGCCATGATCGCCGACGGCATCGGCGGAAATAACTGCGGCGAAGTCGCCGCCCAGATCGCCATCGACACAACCTTTCAGGAAATTCAGGCAGCAACCATGGAGAACCCCAACCAACTGCCCCATTTGCTGGCCTATGCTCTGAAAAAAGCCAACGAAGCTGTTTTCACAGAAGCCACTAATGACAAAGAAAAAGAGGGGATGGGCACAACAGCGACTGTAGCTGCCGTGCATGAAGGGCGTTTATACCTGGCAAATGTAGGTGACAGTCGGGCTTATCTTATTAGAGACGGCCGGGCACAGCAGCTTACCATTGACCATACCTGGGCCCGAGAAATGGTGCGTCTGGGCCACCTCAAGCCAGAAGAAGCGGCCGTTCACCCCAAGGGGGAAGCCCTGGTACGCTCCATTGGCTACAGTGAACGCCTGGAAATAGACCTGGGCATTTACGTCAACGGCGACGAAGACGAAAACAGCGCCAAAGCCCGCCAGGGGTTCCCTCTTCAGACCAATGATCGCCTGGTTCTGTGTTCTGATGGGCTGATCAAAGAGCGCCACAAAGGAAGCGGCCATTATGTAGAGCCTGAGGAAATGGCATCTATTGTGCTCCATAACCGGCCAGAGAAAGCGGCGCAAATGCTGGTGAAAAAAGCCGTCTCACGCAAAGCAGATGATAATGTCAGCGCCATTGTGCTGGAGATGCCGGGCAGCAAACGTGCCTTTTCCCTGCCCCCCGGCCTGCTGTATGGGGTAATAGGACTGGTCTTGATTGCCGTTCTAGCTGGGTTGGGTTCTGTGATCTTTTCCGGGCAAAGCCCCAGCGAAACAGCAGTGCCTATAGCCGCAGTTGCCACCGCCACGGCCGTGCCTACACCAACAGACGTACCCTTGTTAGAAGTGGAAACCAGCAGGGCCGAGCTTCTATTGATACCGGGGCCGGAAGGGGCAGAATGGTTTCTAGATGATAACACTGCCCAGGCCGGTAAAGACCAGACGGCCGTCACCTTTACCCGCGATAATGTCTTGACAGTGGTCAACGGCCGTACGGCCGTTGCAGACCGGCCGAACGTCACCAACCTGATCTTGCCCGCTCGTGTCCTTTTGTTCCTGGATGGCGACAGCGAAGCCACCTTAAAAGCCGTAGAGGGCGTCGATGACAGCGCCGAAACCCGCGTCCGGTTGAGCCAGGGCAGGCTCCTGGCAGCGCTGCCAGAAGGGTATAATCACCGCCTGGTAATAGAAAACCCCCTGAGCGATGAAGCCTGGATAGAAAGTCAGGGCTTGATGGTTGTGCGCTACCAGGAAGATCCATTTCTTTTTATGGTTGCCTGCCTGGAGACAGAGCGTTCCTGCCAGGTGCTGTATGATGGGAAACCCACTGAACTGCAAACCGGGGAAGCCATCTGCTTTGGCGCCGGCTGCCCTATTGTGGGCGCGATCTTGCCGGTTGCTTATGAAGAATTTGTGGGGCTAGCCCCTGGTCTGGTACCGGCGCCTACGGCCGTGCCGGAAACCGCCACCGTCACAGCAGAACCCTCGGCCACAAAACCCGCCACACGGTCTGGGCCACGGCCCACGGCTGGCAGCCCTACTGCTTCACCTACAAGAACGGTCATAGCCACCAACACGCCAGGGGCACAACCACCAGGGCCAACGCCACCCCCAGGTGCTACCCAGCCACCTACCAACACCCCGCGGCCAGGCACCACACCTACAAATATACCGGCCACATCGGTGCCCACAGCCACACCACCACAACCGGCAACATCGGCGCCAACCAACACACCGCTGCCACCGCCAACCAATACACCACTGCCGCCGCCGACCAATACACCGCTGCCACCGCCAACCAATACACCGCTGCCACCGCCAACCAATACACCGCTGCCACCGCCAACCAGTACGCCAGGGTCAGGAGGCATTGAGCCGACATCAACCCCTTGATATCGGCTCCATGCGTCAGAGTTCGATGGGAATCCGCCGCCAACCACAAGGTAAGCAGCACTATCCCTTTGGAGGCTGGGCGGCTCTTAAGATTACGGGTGGGTTTTGGGCGTGTTGGTAGTTATACTTTGGCACATGATGAGACAAGGTCTTAAGTTTAGCGGTATCTTTTTACTCATATTACTGGCGGGGTGCACGGCTTCAGCGATGTCTTCACCGCTGCCTACCCAGGTGGCCACGGCTGTACCACCGGCTTCTACGGCAGATTACACGGGGTCGTCATCTGGCGCTCTGGCTATGCCACTGCCACCTGACCAGGCTTTGCCCACAGAAACGGCTACCCCCACGGCCGTGCCTGCACCGCCAAACGCCATCATCCAGCCATTTGGCACATCAGTTCAGGGGCGGCCGCTGGTAGCTTACCGCTTTAACGATGGCCCCCAGCATATTATCTTTGTTGGCGGCATTCACGGTGGGTACGAGTGGAACACTATCACTCTAGCATATGAGGCCATCGACTACTTCTCCACTCACCCAGAAGCCATACCCAAAAATGTAACCCTGCACATCATCCCTTCGGCCAACCCCGATGGGCAATATCTGGTCACGCAAAGCAACGGCCGTTTTACACCACCAATCGCTGTCACCGACACTGTCCCTGGACGGTTTAACGCCAATGGCGTCGATTTGAACCGAAATTGGGATTGTGAATGGGCCGAGGCGGCCGTCTGGCGCGAAAGCCAGGTCAGCGGCGGAACACGGCCGTTTTCTGAAAAGGAAACGGTCGCCCTACGTGATTATTTACTGGCCCAAACCCCGGCAGTTGTGGTGTTCTGGCACAGCGCCGCCAACGGGGTTTTTGCAGCTGGCTGCCCCACCACTGACCTGCCTTCGGTGACACTGGCCACCATTTATGGCCAGGCTGCTGGGTATCCGGTGCATCAACGTTTTAGCAGCTACCCCGTCACGGGTGATGCCGGGGATTGGCTGACCACTCAGGGCATTCCTTCCTTTACGGTGGAACTTATCAACCATGAATCCACCGACTGGCCCCAAAATATGGCCGGGCTGACCGCATTATTAAATTATTTTCGAAGTGACTAAAAACATCTGGGCGATAGCGCCCTATGAGAGTTACAACAACGATGACAAAACGGCAATTAGGTATTTTATTAATCATGATGGGGGTCACGGCCGTGGCCGGCTTGCTGGCACTTGATCTCATGCGCGCCGGGCAGCATCAGGGCATTGGCCCGGCCCAAAAGCAGGCCATGCTGGCCGCCGGCGTGGTCGTTATGCTGGGTCTGACTCTGCTGCCACTTGGGAACCGGCCAGCATGAATGATGGTTTGCCAATGGCCAGTAAACCGGTAACAGACAGCCGCCTGGAAAAGGCGGCGCTGGGTGTGGCACGGGTGCTGATTGGGCTGGCACTGCTGGCTTTTGTAGGCTACCTGGTGGTGTACACCATCTATGCTGTGCAATTATTTCGCTTTCCTTTTGATTATGACCAGGGGGAAGGCTTTGAGCTGATGGACACGGTGCTGTTCAGCCAGGGGGAATGGCCGTACCGGGATAATGATCATTACCCATTTTACTCCTCCAATTACCCGCCGCTGTTTCATGTCATCATTGCCCCGCTGGTGCTGGTGTTTGGGCCGCACTACTGGACGGGGCGGCTGGTCTCTTATCTGGGCACGCTGATCACCGCTCTGGCGATTGGATATGGTGTCCAGCGGCAAAGCAAACGACCGTGGCTGGCGGCGCTGGCTGGGCTGGCGTTTCTGGCGTCCAATTACGTTTACCATGTTGGCCCCCTGTTTCGCCAGCACATGTTTATGGTGATGTTTGAGACATTGGCGGTAGTGTGGCTGGCGCTGACTGTGGAGAAAGAAGAGCATAACGGCCGTACCTACCCCAAACGGCTGTTCATGGTGCTGCTGCTGCTGCTGGCCGCCGGGTACACCAAACAATTGGCTTACGCCACCGTGGCTGCCGTTTTTATCTTTCTGTTTATTCGTAACCCCAGAAGGGCCATTGTATGGGCCATCCCTTTTGCCGCCGTCACTGGTCTTATCTTTTTGTGGATCAATTGGGCCACAGACGGCTACTGGTTTTTAAACACGGTCACGGCCAATCTGAATCCCTTTGTGCCCGGGCAGGCACAGGCGCTCTACCGGCAGTGGTTTAGCCTGCATAAGGTACTGGTGGTCACGGCCGTACTCTACGTCATTTACCAACTTTACTTTGAACGGCTGTCTGTTTATGCAATCTGGTTTGGGGTAGCGGCGGTGAACAGCGTTACCGCCGGCAAATGGGGAGCGGGTGAATCCTACTTTGCCACGGCCATAGCCGCCAGCTGCCTTTTGACCGGGCTGGCTTACGGCCGTCTCCTCAACTGGAGCCAGACCCACGACCCTACACAGCATGTTAACCGCATCATCCGTCAGACATCGTTTACTATACGTAATTACTTGGGACGCTGGCTTTACCCGTTGGCCCTGATCACCATTGCGCTGCTCTTTCTCGTTCAGGCTAACCTTGTTTTCCACCTGCCAACACACACACCCGCCTTAGAAACGGTTGCGCGCACATTGGGTAAACCCACGGCCGTGTGGATCGCCCCTCAAACTTCCTGTTCTGCGCCCCGTGCCCCAGAGCGCATTCCCTATGTAGACGCCGCTGGCGTCTCATTGCTTGGTCGCCCACCCAACGCGGCAGACACAGCGGCAGGCAAAGCGATAGCCGCCCAAATTCTCCAGGGTGAAACGGCCGCATTCGGCGAAGATGCCGGATTTAATTTTTATGCCGGGCGCGATGTGGTCACCAACCCCACCCAGCTCCTTAACCTATACCATAACAACGAAGTTGACCTGACGGAAATGGTGGCCATGCTCAACCAACAAGCCTTCGACACCATCGTGTTACGGGCGCAGTTTTACCCGCCGCCGGTTTTAGAAATGATCGGCCAGCGCTATGAAACACAAGCGCTTATTCAAATGAACGGCTTTGTCTACTGCATTATGCGCCCGCGGGAGGAACCATGAGCAACGAAATCCTGACAGAAATTGCCTGCCCCAACTGCCTGAATCCTATTGACGTGCGGCAGCACGGCCATCATGTAACCTGTGACGCCTGCCAGAGCCAGTTTATTCTGGAAGGGCGCATCTGCCCCACCTGCAACGCCTACCATCGGCAGGAGCAGGCGTTTTGCAGTGAATGTGGCCAGGCACTGACCCGTGTTTGCCAAAAGTGCCACACCGTTAACTGGGCTGGCGACGAATACTGCCAGCAATGCGGCGCGGCCATGGACATTTTCCAACTGCTGCAAAAGAGCTACGCTCAGACCACGGCCGACCGGCTGCAAGCCCAAATGGAGTCATCGAAAGAGATAAAAGAAGCAGAACGGCAGGCCTCAGAAAAACGCATGGCCAAAATGATGGCTGAGGAAGCGGCGCGTCAACAAGAACTGGCCCGCCGCCGTGCCATTCAGCGCCGAAAAGATCGGCTGCTTTTCCAACTGCTGGGCCTTGTGGTCTTACTTGTTATTATGGTTATCCTGGTGGTAGCATTTTTTTGAGGTTAGCCATGGGTGGTTGATTAAGCGTTGGCGACAGTAACTCTCTAACTTTTGATCTCCCATGTTCTTTTTTTATGATTAACCAGTACAAAATTGACCTCCCTGCTTTTGCCGGCCCGCTGGACCTGCTGCTGCACCTGATCGAGCGCAATGAGCTGGACATCACGGCCATTTCGTTGGTGCAGGTGACAGCACAATACTTGGCGCAAATTGAGCAGATGAGGGAAAGCCGCATGGAGCAGCTGATTGATTTTCTGGTAATAGCGGCGCGGCTGGTACAGATAAAGAGCCGCGCCCTGCTGCCGCAGTCGCCGGTGAGCATTGCTGGGGAAGAAGAGGAAGAAGACCCGGCGGCAGCGCTGGTGCGCCAGCTGCAGGCCTACAAACGGTTTAAAGAAGCAGCAGAATGGCTAAAAACACGAGAGGCGCAGGGGTGGCGAACCTATTTGCGCGTAGCGCCACCGCCTAAACTAGAAAGCCGGTTAGACCTGAGCGGGGTGACGGTAAGTACCCTATTCACGGCCGTACATGCGGCTCTGGCCCGCGTGGAAAGCCGCGAAGAAAGTGTGTCTCTCATCCAGCCACGCCGTGTCACCATTGAAGGGCAGATCGCCCGCCTGCGCAGCAAAGCCAGCCTGGGGCAGCCATTTCAGTTTCGAGATTTGCTGGCGGCTGTGACCAACCGGGTGGAAATATCGGTGACATTATTGGCAGTTTTAGAATTGATCAAGCGTCAGGAGATAGTTGCTTATCAATCAGAGATGTTTGGGCCCATTGAAATTCGGGCAAATACGGCCGCGAACGAGCCCTAAGGGTTTGCTCAAAAATAACTTTGGGCTTTTACCAGGTAATCAGTCATCAGTCATCAGTAATCAGTCCAGAGGAACACTCAACTGAACAGGGATAACTGAACACTGATGACTTCAAAATACCAAGTTAATTGTAAATGAGCCCTAAGGGGCAGGGGCCTCAACCGGAGCAGCGGGCAGCGTAAATTGAATGTTTGTGCCATTGTCATCACTGTGGGCCAGCCAGATAAAACCGTGGTGCGCTTCCACCACCATCTTGCAAAAATACAACCCCAGGCCGCTGCCTCGCTCTTTTTGCGAGCCGCGCGAAAACTTCTGAAACAGGTGAGCCTGCATCTCCGCTGGAACACCTGGCCCCGTATCACGTACACCAATACAGAACATGCGCTCATCCACGGTTAACTGTCCTGTGATGCTTACCTGTCCGCCGGTAGGGGTAAATTTCACAGCGTTTTCCACCAGGTTTTGTAATACACGCTCTATCAGGCTTTTATCAGCAAACAAAGGGGGCAGCGAACGGGCTACGTTGCAAACCAGGCTAATGCCTTTTTCGCGGGTCAGTGGCAGCTGCACGTCTAATATGCCGGCTACCATGTCAGCCAGAACAATAGGCTGAATGTTAAGGGACAAATGGCCGCTTTCCAGACGGCTTAATTCCAAGATCGCTTCTACTAATCCCAATAATTTTTGCGTGCCCCCATAAGCCCGGTCAATGGCCTGCCTTCGACGCACGGCCGTTTCTTGGGGTGTCTGTTCTAACATTTGCAGCACTTCCAGCGAGAGGGCAATGGCCGTCAGCGGGCCGCGTAAATCATGCACCATCGTATGGGTGAGATCTGCCCGCATTTTTTCCACCGCATGTTCTTGGGTAACATCCCGTAAGAGTATTAGGCGGCCTATGCTTTGCCCCTCAATCATCACCGGTAGATTTCGCCAGCTAAGTATACGCGGCGGGATCTCAAATTCCCCGGCGCCTCCTTCCTGGTTGCCCAGGTTCACACGGGTCGTCTCAGCTTCCAGGATGATGGCCGCCTGAGGGGCATACGGTTGCAACAAGCGCGTCATTTCTTGAACAGTGTGGCCTGCCCAGGTTTCTGAACTTCCGTTCAGGTGTAAATAGGCAATCCCAGGGGCGTTCATCAGCATGATACGGCCGTCTGTACTTACGAGGATAATGCCATCCTTGTTGGACTGAATGAGCGCGTGAAAACGGCCGTGTTCCTCGCGAATAGCCTGAAAAAGTCGGGCGTTTTCAATAGCGATGGCGGCATGTTGGGCAATACCCTGACACAACGCTCTCTCACTATCGGTAAATGTGCGGCGATGGCGGCTTTCCCACAATTCGGCATAAGCCACCGTGTCCCCACCCATTTTCAGCGGAATGATCAGAGCTGTCTGGGCACCATACTGCTGCATGTGGGCTCGTCTCATATCCGTCAAATCCGGATCATCCACTTGTCTGATAGACAACACGCCTTTTTCTAACAAGGCAATCTCGGCTGGAAATTTTTTAGGCAGATAATACGTAACACCTAAATCGGACACCCGCTCTGCAGGTGCAGCCTCCTCACCGATGTATTCGGCCAATATGGTGGAGGTGCCCGTCTCTTTTTCATAACTACAAATGTAGGCACTGGTCACGCCAACAGTCCGGCACATTTGCTCGGCAATGCGGTTTAAGACAACAGGTAGTTCCAAAGAGTAAGAGATGGTGGAAACGGCCTCTTGTAAAGCCGTCTGGGCCGCCAGCCGCCGCTGCGATTGGGTATAGAGTTCAGCGTTAGCCAAAGCCAGAGCAATGACCTCGGCCATGGACTCAGCTAATAAGACATCATCAGAACTGAAGGGGGCGTCATTTTCCACATTAAAAACACCCAGCCGCTGCCGGCCACGGGAGATGAGGATAGAAAGGGTACTATACAACTTTTGATACGTAGGCCCTTCATCGGAATCACCAAGCAAATCTGTAATATGCTGTGTATCACCAGTGCGAAACGTACGGCCGTGAATGCCCACGTCCGTCAACAAGTTGCCAATGGCGGCCCGTACGACCATCATCCCCTGGGCATTGGGCGTCAGGATGGCCGCCGACGACCAACCCGTGAGTTCCGCTACCTTTTCCACCGCTAGATAAGCCACATTTTCCGGCTCTAAGGACTCGCCAATAGCCCGCAAGAGCTTAAAGGTGATGATCTGCTGGTTGACCTGGGGCGAAGAAGTAAGCATGGTCATGATGAATGAGTCAACAACTGGGGCCCCGGTATTGATAGTTGGTACGTCCATAGGCTAAAATGCGTCCATAGGCTAAAATGCGTCCATAGGCTAAAAACGTTATCATAATTTACAACTTCTGGTAAGTTGATAACAGGTACCTGGAGTGGGTAATAGGTACAAGTCGGGTTAAATCCAGTACTAACAGGTCATACCTCAAGAAGTACAGCTATGCAGACCTGACAGGCTCCTTCCATAAAACTGCCAGATTTCGAGGGCTAAAGGCTTAAGTTCCTCTTATTGGGGCTCTTCAGCAATGTGAATCCGTTCGCACATATCTAACAGCAAATTATAAGTGCTGTTATGGCTGACGTAGACAAAACCACCACACATTTTACAGGTAGCCTGATATTCCAGGTCAGAACCAGATACCCGTTCCCATTCACTCAGTGTATGCCCATGAATACTGGCCCCAGCCTCTGCCTGGCGCATGTGCAGTTCCAGGTTTTCTTGCATCTCCATCTGGGCCGCGGCGTAATAGCCTTCAGAAGCCTCAATGATCGAGCGCACGGCCGCAGCCTGCACCAGTCGTTCCGGCACGTTAATGGGTAGGTCTTCCACTTTATGTAACAGGTGGTTAAGCGCTATACCGATCTCCACCCGGGTGGCTTTGTCATAACGGGCAATCAAGGTGCCGTCTTCCAACAAACCAATAAGGTATTTGATGGCGGTTTTTAAGTGGGCCAACTCCACATCTGCGGATTTACTCATGACATCTTCTCCTCATCACACGAGCATTGCATAGCATAGATCCCTTTTCCAATAGCCTGGTAAACTGCGTCATCCTCAAACTGATTGGCATGGAGTGACAATATGTGAAAATGATTTCTGCCAATTTGTACCAGGTACCCATCACCGACCAGTAAAACCGGCTAGCGATGACTGCTGCCTCAACAGCTAACTTAGGAAGAAATGCTTGCTATCCATCTGTCGCCACATTACAAGCCAGATTTGGTCTACAAAGGGCATTTTACAACTGGAACGAAGTAAAAAACAAGCGTTACCCATGTCACCCATCGTCTATCATCTGTAAACCGATAGGCACCCCCGACACAGGTTACTGGAGGTTTTCAAACTGCACCCGAATCATTTCGCGCTCAACTTCTTTACGCGCAATTTTGCGTTGGGCTTCAGCCGCCATTTCAGCCAGCAGGTCACGGCCGTCACGCCGGGCAAAACGCGCTTCCAATGCCAGCTCTACCATCGGGCGATGGTGGAAATTTTGCAGCGCATCCTGCACCTGGAACAAACGCCGGCGGTGGCGTTCTAATTCATCCTCTAACACTTGCACCATAGCCATCTCTGTTTGTGGCCGCGGCTCAGGCTTTGGTGTTTGAGGGATGGTCATGGCTTCTGTCACAAACGCATCCTTTTCTTCAGCCAGTGCCACCAGCTCTACCAGGCTGCCCGCTTTGTAAGCATCGTTGACGGCCGTCATCTTCGCTGTACGGCGGGCGCGATCGGCTTCGTTTACGGCCAGGTCAGGGTGATAACGGCGAGCCAGTTCACGGTATACCTTTTTAAGCCGCGCTGCCGTCAGCGGCGGCGGCTTGGCGGAAGGCGCTTTTGGGGATGGCCGACGGGGAGCATTCCACTTCTCATCAAACTGATCTTCTACCGCACGGTAACCTTCACCAAAAGTTTTTTCCACGCGCCGAATTTTGATCTGCTGCAGATAATCATTGACTTCTGCTTCCAATTGCACCAGATGCTCCAGCAAGTAGCCCACACTGATCTCAAACTCCAATTCAAAAGCGCGCAGGTCTTCTTCACGCTGCAGCAGGTCGTTCTCGGCGTCACGAATCTGGCGCTGTATCTGGTTAATTTCAGCGCGCAGCCGGGCTATTTGTTCGGATGGTGATTCGGTTTGCCTGGACATAGCTAAAGTTTACTCGCGGGGCCTGACACCCGTGCTAAAGGTTTCGTGAAAAGTCCGGGCGTTCTGCCTACGGGCGTACCACCGTTGGCAGATATACCCGGTGAACGGTTTCCCAGACGTACAACGTTACTGGAATGGTTTGTGTATTTGTCACTGCGGCTGATGCGCTGGTGATCATCAAAGTGCCGGTGTATATGCCAACGGGGCGTGTGATGGTCGTCAGGGTAATCGTCACGGCCGTGCTTACATGAGGCGGCAAACTGCCCACCGTCACCGGCACCGTCACGGTCAGGGGCGTACCGGTCTGGGCCGTGGCCGTATAAACCAGCGCCTGTGGTCCGGCATTGCGGAATTGGAACACGGCCGTGCCCGTATATGGCTGCTGCCCTGGCGTGATAATATCGGTAAAAGAAGGGGGGGTAACATCCAGCAGGCCGGTGGCTGGCGGCGTTACCTTAGGCATGTCTGTCAACGCCTGTTCCGCCGGGCGCCCCATAACGCTATAAAAGCGCATCTGCTCACATTCAGGGTAAATGGGTGCCAGGTTAAAGTTCAGGTTAAAGATAAACATGGCCCCCATCCAGGGCCAGTTCGCTGCAGCATATTCATAGGCACCCACCAGATTTTCGGCCTGCTTGGCTTCTGAAACGATCTGCCACTGCCGCCCCTGCCAGCCAGGATCATCCAGGCAGTGGTTGGGTGGTGTGGTGATCCACCCAAACTCCGTCGCCCACATCTTCTGGCCACCCAGCCCGTTGGTCTGCATCAGCTCATACAGCTTTTCTGCGCCACGAAAACAGAAACCATTGGCACAATTTTGGGCCGGATCAGCCGAGGGCACGTCAGGTGCGGCATCATAGTTGGCACTGTAGCCATACGGATGGTAACCGACAACATCCAGGCAGTCACCACCACCGGCAGCCACAAACTCCAGGAAAAATTCACGCTCATCCTGGTAAAAACCATTATGGCCGGGATGCCCCTTCCAATTACCCTGCACACGGCCGGTGGGGGCCAGCCCGGCGGAAACGACGATGGCGTGGGGGTCAACGGCTTTAATACGGCCGTAAGCTTCACACAACAGCACCGCATAATCGGCAGCTATGGGCGGGGCGTTCCAGCCGTAGGCGGCATCCAGGTTCGGTTCGTTGCCAATTTCATAGGCATCTACGTAACCCAGTTGCGCCTGGGCCAATTGGGCTACAAAGTCACCAAAAGCATTCAGGTTATTAAAGTCACTGGCCTGGGCATCTACCCGCAGCAAGACGTTCACAGGCAGGCGGCTGCCAGGGCCATTAAACACCTTCATCCAGGTAAAGCCCATGGCCTGAACCTGGGCCACATCCCATTCGGCCACATTAAAGCCATAACCAAAAGGGGCAGGCTGCGCCTGAAGATGCAGGGTGCGAAGAACGGCCGTGAGCAACAGCGCCGCCATGATAACCCCTGAAAGCAATGGCCGGGTGCTGGTTTTGAAAAGCATAAAAAGTCCCCTACATGAGCTGGTGCTTCAGAATGCGCAGCCAGCCGCGCAGTTGGATACCGGCCAGGACCACGGCCGTGACCCAGCCGGGGTATTGGTCGCGGTAAAACTTCTGATAAAAAATCTTCATAGCGCGCACCGATTCCCTGGCCACCCGCACACGCGTCTCTTTCGGCGGCCGGGCAATGTTCGCCGACTCTTTACGCAAGCCCGAACTGGCCCCTTTGTAGTGCAACACCTCCACGTGCGGGTAGTAGATGATCTGGAAGCCAGCCTGCTGGATACGGTAACAAAAATCAATATCTTCACCATAGAAAAAGTAGGCCTCATCCCAACCACCTAATTGGCGGCACAAAGAGATGGGCATCATCATAAACGAGCCAGCAATAACCTCTACTGGGTGGGTTGCGGCAAAGTTGACATAGCTCTGGAAGTACCCATTAAACCGGGGCTTATGTGGAAATAGTTTCCCCAGACCCGTAAAATGGCAAAAAGCATTCCAGGGGGTAGGGAAACCACGATGGTTATCCGGGTCACGCTGGCCGTTTGGGTACGTCAGGCGCACAGTGATGGCGCCGACATGGGCATGTTGTTCCAGGTAGGCAAGCGGCTGCACCAGCGCCTCCTGACCCACACGGGTATCTGAGTTTAAGAACAACACGTAACGGCCGTGGGCCGCGGCCAGCCCCAGATTATTCCCCGCCGCAAAACCTACATTCTGCTGACTGGCCAACACCTTTACGTCCGGGTACTTTTGGCGAGCCATGGCCACGCTGCCATCAGCCGAAGCGTTGTCTACCACGATGATTTCCATGCCACCGGCCGGTTGGGCAGCCGCCTGCAATGATGCCAGGCAATCATCCAAAAGCTGGCAGGTATTGTAGTTGACAATGATGACAGATAATGTGAAGCTGGGCGGTGAGGAGTGGAGAGTGGTCATTAGAGATGCCGTAGATATTGTTCCGGATCGTGCAAAAATGAGCGCATCACGGTCACATGTTCAAGGTCTTCATAGGCCACAAGCCTGGCAGGGGCATAATCAAAGCTGAGGATAGACGCCCCTGGAAAAGCCATAAGGATAGGTGAATGGGTAGCAATAATGAACTGGCAGTTTTGCCCAACCATCTGTTTAAGCATAGAGAGCAGCGTCAACTGACGCGTGGGCGAGAGCGGCGCTTCCGGTTCGTCAAGCAAGTAGAGGCCGTTTGGCTGCAAACGGGCCTGAAACAGTTCTAAAAAGCTCTCGCCGTGGGAATAGGTATTGAGGTCACGGCCGTAACGGGTGTGTAAATCATGCAATTCCCGCATGTAGGGCATCTTGGCCAATTTCTTGGCTTGCGCTGACCGGCCGACATACTCTTTGTCTACTTGCCGGATTTCCGCCTGCATCTCGGCCTCCATCTGCGCCAATCGCTTGACGTAGCCAAAAAAATCTTCCGCCCGCAAGAAAAAACCATGGCGGCTCTTGATAGACCAGACCAACCGCAAATAGCGGCCCAGCGCCTGGGCATGGACCAGTGTCTGATCACGGGCCAAATCTGCTGCCCCTACCGTATGGGCACCAATTTCCGTAGCGATGGCTTCTAACAAGGTAGATTTCCCAGAGCCATTCTCGCCTACCAGAAAGGTTACCGGTGCCGTAAATTCAATGTTCACGTTGCCCTGAATCGCCGGAATATTAAACGGGAACTGCGTCTGTTTATCGGCCGGAATGGGTTGAATGCGCACAGTGCGCAGGTGATTTGAGTTCATTAGGATTTTGGTAAACCCGGAAATCGCCAGCTTCATAAACCAGGGGCCACAGGGCCACCGCCTGCGTCATTGCGGCCACGCCGGGCACGTTGACCGCTGCCCAATTGTGCCACAGGTTGTCCGTGATGACGAAGCGAGCCTGCCGGTAGTCTGGGTTAAAGGCAAAACGCTCCAGGGGTAAATCGGCTGGCAGGTGAGGCGTGCCCACCCCTTGCACGGCTACGGCCATCTGGAAATCAGCCACCTGCCCCGCCAGCAGCCAGGCCAGCCCCGGCGAGGCAATCACAACGTCACCTTGTCTAACATGCTGGTTGACAAACACGGCCGTGGCTCGCGCCGATGCCGGGTTTAGCAAAAACGGGTCAATGTCTGTCTGGTAACCGCCCCTGGTTTGCTGCATGAACGGCATTATGTGCATGCAAAAAAGCACGGCAACCATAACGGCAGACAAAAGCCGGGAGGCCGGCTGTAGAAGCCACTCCCGGTTTCCTGAACCGCGGTCAGCTATGATCTTCTGTACCCGGCCACAAAATGCCCACAAGCTTAGGGGACCATACCGCGCCAGTGCGGCCACACCCAGAGCAAAAAAGGGCAAGAATGGAATCAGGTAATAGGCACCCAGGTTAAACAACGCGGTCGTTCGTCCCAGAATCAGCAAGGGGAGCAGGCAAAGCAGCAGAAGATGGCGCAAGGATGACGGCCGTAACAACAACACGCCCACCACACCCCAGGCCAGCCACCTGCTGTGCCCCAACATGTTCAGGTTATCAACCAGCAGCCGCACCTGAGTTGCCACTGGCGGAGACAGACGAAAGAAAACAAAGTTTAAGTCAAACCAGAAGGCCAAAGGCGCAGACAGCAAGGACACGGCCGTGAACATGGCAAACGGCAGCAGCGCCAACATCAGGCTCCACCACAATGCCTGCCACCGGTGCCACCCCACCCACAGCACAAATACCGGCAGAAACGTGATCATTAACAGATCAGACACCATACCCAGACCCAGGCAGGTGGCGGCTATGGCTAACCATTTGCACCGGGCGCCCGTACTTCTATCTGGCAGCTCTGACCAACGCCACAACCCCCACACCATGCCCAACACCAACGGCGGCAGCAGGTTATAGCTAAAGCCAAAACGGCTGTATAACACCGCCTGAGGGTAAAACGCCAGCAGCCAGGCCGCCAGCAGCGCCAGCAGGCCATCCCGGCTGATAGACCGCACCATCACATATAACAGACTTACGGACAAAACCCCTAGGCTGCCCGTTAGCAGCCGCAGCGTGACCATAGTTACTCCGCCAAATTTGGCCGCCAGGGCCAACACGGCCGTAAACAACGGCAGCCGTGAAAAGAGCAAAACAGATTGGTTAATGGCCAGATATTGCTGACGGCCGTCTAACCAGTGGCGGGCAATCTCCAACTGTGTACCCTCATCGCTGAACCAGCCGGGGTTATCACCCACATTGACTATGCGCAGGCATGCCGCCAGGCATAAGATGCCAACCAACCATAAAAGTTCCCGTTTTTTAGACATCGCCTGATTATATCTGGCGGCCGGGGTCGTTTCCCGCGACCATCCTACGCCACCCAACCGTTGACGCCGTGCCCAATCATACTAAAATTGAGGCCGTAATCATGATGGTCTTCTCATTTTCCCATGTTTCGCCCGATCATTTTATTCTGTTTCGGAGGCCTTATGCGTCATGACATCCTGATTGTCGGTAGTGGTATTTTTGGAGTAACTGCGGCTTTAGCGCTGCAGCAACGTGGGTATAAGACGGCCGTCCTGGATCCCGGCCCCCTGCCCCATCCTCTGGCCGCCTCTACAGACATCAGCAAAGTTGTGCGCATGGAATACGGCCGTGATGCTCACTATATGGCCCTGGTTGAAGCCGCTCTGGATGGCTGGCAGCAGTGGAACGAGGAATTTGCAGAACCCCTTTACCACGAAACCGGCGTGACCATGGTTACCCAGACACTCATGGCTCCCGGTAGTTTTGAGTATGAAAGCTACCGGATGCTCCGGCAGCGCGGTCACAAACCAGAGCGCCTGAATGCGGCGGAAATTAGCCGCCGCTTTCCTGCCTGGAAACCAGATGCCTATATAGACGGCTTCTACCACCCACGCGGTGGTTTTGTGGAAAGCGGCCGTGTTGTAACGGCGCTCATTAAAAAAGCGAAGCAGCATGGTGTCAACGTGCTGAGCGGGCAGACGGTGTACGACATAGTGCGTGTGGCAGACCGGGTTACGGCCGTGCGCAGCGAAACAGGAGAAACATTCACCGCCGCTCATGTAGTCATTGCCGCCGGCGCGTGGACCCCTTTGCTTGTCCCGGAGCTGGCCCCGGTGATGAAATCTACCGGTCACCCTGTTTTCCACTTGAAGCCAGCCCATCCGGCGTTGTTTACGCCGCCCAACTTTGCCGTCTTCACCGCCGATGTGGCCCGCACCGGCTGGTATGGTTTTCCCTTGCATCCCCGTGAAGGGGTAGTTAAAATTGCCAATCATGGCGTTGGCCAACTGTTGCACCCTCGTGATGATGAACGGCGGGTCACCCCGCAAGACGAACATAATCTACGCGCTTTCCTGGCCACCACCTTCCCCGCTTTGGTAGACGCACCTATTGTCTACACTCGCCGCTGCCTGTATTGCGATACACTGGATGAACATTTATGGTTAGGCCATCATCCGCAGGTGGCTGGCCTCACGGTGGCCGCCGGCGGCAGTGGGCATGGCTTTAAGTTTGCCCCCATTCTGGGAACACTGATTGCGGACGCCGTGGAAGGCAAAGAGAATCCGTGGTTGCCCAGGTTTGGTTGGCGCCAGATGGCCCCAGAAACCAGTGGCGAAGAGGCAGCTCGCCATCATGGCTAACAAATTCACTTATGTTATAAAGGAACAAAGAGGCATTCATGCATCAATCGATTGTTGTTGGTTTGGCTGTTATTGTGCTTGCCGGTATCGCCGCCCAGTGGTTAGGCTGGCGGTTTAAGATACCGTCCATTTTATTGTTATTGTTGTTCGGTTTTGTGGCCGGGCCGGTAACAGGGCTCATTCATCCGGACGAAATGTTCGGCGACTTACTGTTTCCCTTTGTCTCACTGTCGGTAGGCATCATCTTGTTTGAAGGTGGCCTAAGCCTGAGAATCAGTGAAATTCGGGAGGTGCGCAGCGTTCTTCGCCTGATTATTAGCGTGGGCGCGCTGATCACCTGGGTGATAGCATCACTGGCGGCTTACTTTATCTTGGGTTTAGAGCCGCTGTTAGCCGTTCTGCTAGGGGCGATCCTGGTTGTTACCGGGCCAACGGTGGTTATTCCGCTGCTGCGGCAGATACGGCCGTCTAACCGGGTAAGCTCTGTTCTGAAATGGGAAGGCATTCTCATTGACCCCATTGGCGCTACCCTGGCTGTCCTAGTATTTGAAGCCATCCTTGAGGGGGGCACACTGCAGCAGGTTACCCTGCTAAACATCTTGCGAGGCATTTTCATCACCTTGTTAGTAGGCAGCGTCATTGGGGCGGCGACCGCCCGTGTGCTGGTATTTTTATTAGCCCGGAAATGGATCGCGCCGTTTCTAGAAACGGCCGTCGCCCTGACGGCCGTGTTGATCGCATTTTCCGTCTCCAACGAACTGCGGGCCGAGTCTGGACTCATGGCCACCACCATCATGGGCATCATCCTGGCCAACCAGAAGCAGGTCAACATCAACCATATTACATCATTCAAAGAAGAATTAGGTATGTTGTTGCTGTCTGTGCTATTTATTGTGCTGGCAGCGCGGGTAGACCTGCCAAACCTGGTAAGGGTGGCGTGGTCTGAGGTAGCCTTTCTGGCGGTCCTCATTCTGGTCGCCCGGCCGCTGTCAGTATGGGTGTCAACCATTGGTTCCTGGCTGTCTTGGCGCGAAAAACTGTTCCTGGCTGCCCTGGCACCACGGGGTATTGTGGCCGTGGCTGTCGCTTCGCTGTTTGCTCTGGACCTAGCAGAAGCTGGCTTTGCTTCCGCCGAGAAACTGGCCAACATTACTTTTCTGGTGGTAGTAGCTACAGTTATTATCTACTCGCTAACCGCTGGGCCATTGGCACGCCGGCTGGGGCTTATCCAGAAGCAACCCCAGGGGACGCTGATTGTTGGTGCCCATCACTGGGCACGGCAAATGGCGTTGGCTTTACAGCGGCTGGGGTTTGAGGTGTGGTTAATAGACACCAACAGCAGCCACGTAGCAACTGCCCAGCAGGCCGGGCTGGAAGCCATTCAGGACAGTATTCTGGCTGATGGTGTGTTGGACGCTCTGCCGCTGGAAAAGATTGGGCGGCTGTTGGCCCTAACTGCCAACAGTGAGCTTAATGCCTTGGCATCCTTGCGTTTTGCCGAATGGTTAGGGGAGGATAACGTTTTTCAGTTAATGCCCATGCGCGGGGGCGCGCCAGAAACTATCGATGAAAACCTGCTCGGTCATATTCTGTTTGGTCCAGAGGTGACGTATAATTTATTGGATACACTTTATTACAAGGGAGCTGGCGTCATGAGCCAGATAGTTCAAGATGAGGGAGATATTTTCTACGAGCCAGCAGAATTGTTATTGTTTGTCACTACCGACGACGGCCATTTGCTTGTGTCCACAGCCGCCAGCCAGCTCACACCCCACCCTGGCCAAACGGCTATTTACCTGACACCCGCTCAGTTGTCATTTAATCAGGCAACACAAATAGGCACAGCCAAAGGGGAAATTACGGCCGTGTAGCACAGCACCTAATCCTGGGATCAGTTTTCAGTCATCAGTGGGCAGTGTTCAGTGCTGGCCTGGCTCTTACTGAACACTGGTTACTGACTTCCGATGACTGGTACTAGGTGACTGGTACTAGGTCGGGCGTGGTTTGAGCAAGGGAATTTCCCCCTTCTCCCAAGAGACCAGCAGCGGCGTAGCAAAAAAGATGGAACTGTATGTACCACTTAGCAGGCCTACAAACAGCACCGAAATAAAGGGCTTAATTGAGTCACCGCCAAAAAGCAAGATGGCCACCATAATAAACATGGCGTTTAATTGGGTAATGACTGATCGCTTAAATGTTTGCTGTACAGAGGCGTTAACCACAATCTCAAAATCCTGGCCACGATACTGCCGCTTACCCAAATTTTCACGGATGCGGTCAAAGACGACGATGGTATCTTGCAGCGAGAAACCAGCGACGGTGAGCACGGCCGTTAAAAACAGGGCATCAATCTCCCAACCAAGCACCACACCCATGATGGCAATAAAACCAAAAATGACCATCAGATCATGAAACAATGCCGCCACCGCACATGCTCCGTAACGAAACGGGTGAGGCACCTGACGAAAGACAGCCATGATGTAGATCAGGATCACCCCAGCCGAGAACAAGACGGCCACCAGCGCCGCCCGTGTCACTTCGCCGCCGATGGTGGGGCTGATGGTGGTCACGGCCGTGGTACCTGGCACTAACGGCACCAGATCGGCCAACCCATCCTCAATCTGCTGCGAGGTTTCCAGGGGAACATATTTGGCGCGCACCTGCCAGGCGTTTTGCAACCCCTGCCCTTGCAGCGCCGTTACCAGGGGGTTGCTTACCTCAAACCGGCTAAACACTGTCCTGATCTGATCTTCTGTAACCTGGTCACTAAACTGCAGTTCAAAGCGCGTGCCCCCCAGAAAGTCCACCCCCAGGCGCAGTGGTGTGCCAATGCGCACATAAGAAAAAACCATCGCCAGGAGGCCCAGCAAGATAACGGTACCCGAGAAGAGATAATAATAACGTCGTCGTTGAATAAAGCGTTCATACATAGTTTATGCCCCCAACAACCATCTGTTTTTTTGCAGCCAGCCAGATGCCCCGCCAATGATCAGGTAAACCAGGGTACGGGTAATGACCACGGCCGTAAACATGCTGATCAGCACCCCAATAGCCAGTGTCAGGGCAAAACCCTGCACAGCGCTGGCGCCAAAACTGGCCCCAAACATCCATAAAATCAGGCAGATGACCAGGGTAGCGATGTTCGAATCGCGGATAGAGGTCCAGGCCCGGCTGAAGCCCGTAGGTACGGCATCATTGATCCGGCTGCCTGCCCTAAGCTCTTCCTTCATGCGCTCAAAGACCAGCACATTAGCATCCACCGCCATGCCCGTAGACAGCAAAAAGCCAGTGATAGCGGGCAGGGTAAGCGTTACGGGCATGCCCTGGAAAACGGCAAAATTGAACAGGACGTAAATGAGCAGGGCCACATCGGCCAGCAGCCCCGGCAGGCGATAGTACATCATCATAAAGAGCAGCACCATGGCCACACCAATAACCCCGGCACGAATGCTGTCATCCACCGACTGTTGGCCCAGCGTGGCCCCCACCTGGCGGGTAGTTTCAATACGTAGGGGAATGGGCAGGCTGCCGTAGCGAAGCTGTAAAGCCAGGCGGGCGGCCTCTTCACGGGTGAACTGGCCGGTGATGCTGCCTGACCCACTGGTAATGGCCGATTCAATCCGCGGGCTGGAAATCACCTGTTTGTCCAGCACAATGGTCAAGAATTGGCCTTGATTGCGGGTAGTGTAGTCAGCAAAGAGGTCGGCGGCCTCCGAATGCAATTTAAAAGCGACATAGGACTGTCCAAACGTAGGGTCTATCTCTACGCGGGCCTCTTCCAGTTCGGCACCGGTCAAGATCGTTTCAAAAGTAGGCACGGCCGTGCCGCCCAACGTCGTCTCACATGGCGATGGCTCTTCATTAAGTGAGGTACGAACACACATCCCCTCAGGCAACGATTGTGAACCAGTATCCACAAATTCCAACAGCGCCGTCTCCTGAATAAGGGAAATCGCTTCCTCTGGGTTGTCGATGCCCGGCAGCTCCACCAAAATACGGCGCTCGCCCTCTACCTGCACCAGGGGCTCGGCCACACCCAGGGCATTAACGCGCTGGTCAATAATCTGGCGGGCCGTGTCCATTTCCTGGCTGGTGACTTCCTGGCCTTCAGGCACGTCTGCCTCCAGCAGCACTTGCAGCCCTCCTTGCAAGTCTAGCCCGCGTCGGATGGGATGGCCCGGATCAAACACCAGCCAAAATGACCCCGCAACAGCCGCCATAATGACAATGAGCCAGATAAAATTATTCCTTCCAGTCATACAATCTCTCCCAACAACCAGCCACACACAAAATATCAGGAACCTTATACGTCTGGCTCATGTGTTCTGGTCTCATGTTATCAATTACTGGTGAACTATTTAGTATCAGTTTTTCAGTAATCAGTGTGCAGTTTTCAGTGCCGGCCTATCTCTGGAAATAGTCTACTGAAAACTGATAACCAACTTCTGATTACTGGTACTAGGAGCACAATACGCTTCCGTGGTGCAGAGAGTAGGGTGTCCCAACAAGTACCGTTTACCATGGTCTTCCGGAGTGGCATTATATTGCGATCATGTTATCCGGCAAACGATTCATTAGATTCTCATGTTTTGAACAAAAGCAGGTTACAATACCTGTCAACTATTTGTTACCTAATCCGCTAGAAGTGACGCATGATTGACCCACCGCTAAACGATGACCTGCAAGGTCACACGATTAAACGGTATCAGCTTGAACAATGCCTGGGCCGGGGCGTGGTGGGTGACGCCTACAAATCGATCCACCCTGATTTACAACAATACGTCGTCATCAAAGTGCTGCACCCTTATTATGGCCAGACGCCCCGATTTCGGCGTTATTTTGAGCGTGACGTTTTGGCGGCGATCTCCCTGGTGCACCCCAGCATCATCCCCCTGATCGATTTTGGTGCCACGGAAGAAGGTTTGTACTTCCTGGTGACACCATACATTAATGGGCTTTCACTGGTTGAGTATCAGACCCAACTTGCTGCTCCCCTATCACCAGTGAAGGCTTTTCACCTGTTAACACCTATTGGTGCCGGGCTTCACTACCTGCATCAACAAGGGCTGATTCATGGCCACCTGAAGCCGGGAAATATTCTTATTGATGAGCAGGAAAATGCTTTTTTGTCTGATTTTGGCCTGGCACATATTGTTCGCGTTCAAGAAAACCCGTTGGCAGATGTACGCCAGGCAGCCCTGGCCTACATGGCGCCGGAACGAATGTTTGGTTCATCTACGGCGCCGGCTGTAGATGTATATGCGCTGGGTGCAGTTTTGTATCGGATGTTAACAGGACAACGGCCGTCACCTGACAGCCACCACACACAGGTCATCCCCCCTTCCCAACACAATCCCCACCTGCCATCAGTCCTGGAAAAGGTCATTCTCAAAGCTATGGCAGCAGAACCTGAAGACAGGTTTGCCGATGCCGACACCATGATGGTAGCGTTTCGGCACGCCCTGGCCCGGGCAGAAGACCATCAATCCCAAGCCCGAGTGCGCTTCCCTTCTGAACTGGAGGCGTTTGTCTCTATTCAGGTTCCCGGTTACAAGATTCAACACCTGTTAAGCCGTGAAGGTTCACGAGAGGGGCAACCCGCCGGGCAGCAAATTTATCAGCGCTACCTGGCTTATGATACCGTACATAAGCAACAAGTCAGCCTGACAGTGCTACGGATTACAACACAAAATCATCCTGAGCTGGCCGCTCGCTTCCAAGACCGCCTACAAGCCATGCAATCAGTTCACCACGGCGGCCTGGCCCGCCTGACCCACGCTGGCTACACCAAAGACAAACGGCCGTTTGCCGCCTATGAATTTGCAGCCGGATCAACGTTAGCCCAGATGCTGCCCCACTGGACAAACCGTACCAACCCGTTGCCTGTGTTGGCGGCTTTTAAATTTATCCGGCAAGTAGCCGCCGCCCTGGAAGTGGCTCACTGGGCCGGGCTGCTGCACCAGGAACTGACACCGGAAAATATCATCGTCCAGGAAACCGACGCTTTGCCATTGACCATTGGCCTGGAAATTCCTGTACCGCCCATGCTGGATATGGCCGCCGCCAACCCCCATGATCCCGGCTATATGCCCCCGGAACAGTATATGGGCGAGCCAGTGACCGCTCAGTCCAACATTTACTCGCTGGGGGTGATGTTATACGAACTACTATCTGGCCATCGCCCTAACTTACCGGTGTGGCAGGTAGCCACCTTTGGCCTGGAAGATATTCCCAGGCCAACACCTTTGGCCAAAGGGCAGGCGGCGTTTACCCTGGAAACACATAGGCTCATAGCCCGATGCCTGATCTCAGACACGCATGAGCGTTTCCCCAATCTGTCTGCTTTTATGGTACAGCTAGACAAGGCCATAGCCCACGAGGAAATTGGCCATGAAATTGCCTCACCGGTAGAGCCATCAACCCTGCCATTCCCTGCCCCGCCTACCCCGCTGCCACGGCCTGGCCGGCCTCATCGCCGTATGCCTCTACCTTACCTGGTCACCGGGGCGGTAGCCCTGCTGTTGTTATTGCTGCTGGCAATGTTTTGGCCGCATTCCTCTGAACCGCCCGATGACCTCGTGTCTACCTCCACGCGCCTGGCAGCCAGTACGGCCGTGTCGTCTTCGCCTTCTGCAAATGCACCGGCAGCCCTACCGGTGGCTGATGTTTCTTCGCCAGCGGCTTCCCCTTCCCAGCTGCCTCTGGCCACGCGCCTGGTGCCCCCCCCGCCCACACCCACGCTTACGCCCACCAGCATACCCGCGCCTACAGAAACCCCAGAGCCAGCCACGCCGGAACCAACGCCACTGCTGCGCGCTACCGTTTTGTTACCGTCCACCCTATTTGCCCAGCCAGATAGCCGTTCGGCAGAGTTGGGTATTGTCACTGTTGGTGATGTTGTTACCGTCCTGGGGCGGTCAGAATCTGGTGAGTGGTTATACGTTCGGGACGACCATGGCGTAGAGGGGTTTGTACATGGCCCACGCCTGGAATGGCCCCACCCGCTAGAAGCATTACCCGTTATCACCGCCACGGCCGTCCCCCCACCCGGATAACGATAAACCCTACCCCAGCCGCTTCCTGCGCAAAATCCACACCACCGCCAGTTGGTAGTCAGGGTGCAGTATTCAGTGGGTCAGTATTCAGTTACCGATTACTGACCTGCTGGCGACTGCCCTACTGATCAGCGCATCCCCGTCTGTACCCGCCACAAACCGGCGTAGATACCCGCCTCCTGGTACGCCAGTTCCTCATGGGTACCCTGCTCGCGCAGGACACCGTTTTCCAGCACAAAGATGCGGTCAGCATTACGCACCGTGGAGAGGCGATGGGCGATGACGATCATGGTACGCCCCACAGAGATGCGCTCCATCGAGCGTTGTATCGCCGCTTCGGTCTCATTGTCTACCGATGAGGTGGCCTCATCCAAAATGAGCACTGGCGGGTCTTTGAGCACAGCGCGGGCAATGGAAATACGCTGCCGCTGCCCGCCGGAAAGCTTTTGCCCGCGCTCACCTACAATTGTGTCATATCCATTAGGCAGCGCCATGATAAAGTCATGCGCTTCCGCCACTTTAGCCGCGGCTACGATCTCATCCAGACTAGCATCAAACGTACCATAGGCAATGTTTTCGCGCACGGTGCCATGAAACAGGAACACGTCCTGGCTCACCAGGCCAATGGCACGGCGTACGTCATGCATGTTGAGCGTGCGAATGTCACGGCCGTCCAGGCACACTTGCCCCTCAACCACGTCATAAAAACGCAGCAGCAGTTTGATGAGGGTGGTCTTGCCGGAGCCGGTTGGCCCCACAATCGCCGCCGTCTCTCCGGCGGGAATGTGCAGCGACAGCTCATGCAGCACATGGGGCCGATTGTCTGTATACCCTTCGTAATCACGCCACTTATAGTGGAAGTTGACCTGAGCAAAGGTTACTTCGCCGCGTACATCAGCCAGGGGCAAGCTTTCCAGACCATCTTGGATGGAGGGCCGGGTATCCAACAGATCAAACACCCGGTTTGTTGAAGCCATCGCCCGCTGGTATAAATCCAGCGTCTGCCCCAGACGGGTCAGCGGCCAAAGCAGCCGCTGCGTCATGAAGACCAATACACTGTACACACCCACATTTAACCGCCCCTGCGTCACCAGCAGCCCGCCAAAAACCATGATGGCCGCAAAGCCTACTACAATAACCATACGAATAAGAGGCACAAAAGCGGAACTGAGCTTAATGGCCGCCTCGTTTTTCTGGCGGTAGGTGTCACTTTCATGGCCGATGCGGCCCACTTCGTAGGTTTCAGCCGTATAACTTTTGACGGTGGCAATACCGCTGAGATTATTCCCCAGAAAGCCGTTAAGCAGCCCTACCTGTTCCCGTACGGCCGTGTATCGCGGCGCCAACCGCTGTTGAAACTTGAGCGTGCCCCAGATAACAAAAGGCATGGGCAAGATCGTCATCCAGGCTACCGAAGGTGCCAGCGCCAGGAACGCCCCCCCAATAGCCACCACAGTAGTGATCAACTGGATGATGTCATTGGCGCCCACATCCAGGAAACGCTCTAACTGGTTAATATCGTCATTGAGTACGGCCATCAGGCCACCCGTGCTGCGCTCTTCAAAGTAAGCCATGTCCAGCGTTTGCACGTGGTCATAGGTAGTCAAGCGCAAATCGTGTTGAATGTCTTGCGCCAGATTACGCCATAATACGGCAAACAAATATTCAAACAATGATTCCAGCGCCCAGATAACCAGGGTTATGGCCCCCAGGGCTACCAACTGGCTTTGCACGGCCGTAAAACCCAGTCGGGCCATAAAAGAGTTCTGCTGTGAGACGACCACATCTACGGCGACGCCGATCAGCACCGGCGGCGCCAGGTCAAACAGTTTATTGAGAACAGAGCAAATGATGGCCAGTGTGACACGCCGCTGATACTGGCGGGTATACGCCGCCAATCGCTTGAGAGGGTAGGGTTGTTTGGGTGATTGTACATTCATAAAGAAGAGTCTACCGAAGGCTCATGAAGAACGCCAACAAATGGCCCTAGGGCCATGCCGTGTGCCTCATAGGCCAATCGTCGCCTTCCCATCCAGAAGCAGTTGTACGGCCGTGCCCCATTTCACGTACAATATAGTCAGGGAAACTCTCTAACCGTTGGTAAATGAGGTAACTATGAACCGTAATATGCGACTTCCATTGATTCTGTTCTGTATCCTGATCATCCTGGCCGTGAGCTGCCGTGAAGAGGAGACCCCAACCCCTTCGCCCACCAGCACGGCCGTCCCCCAGCCCACGAACACCCCGGCTCCTTCACTCATCGGAAACGCCGGTCCACTGCACCCCCGGGTCATCGGCCAAAACCCAACTCAGGGGCAAGAAGCACCGCTCGACGGCGTCTTTGAAGTGTACTTTGACCAACCCATGCAGCCGGACACGGCCGTTTTGGTCACCGATGATAACGGCGACCCTATTGACGGCGAAGCCACCTGGCCACAGCCGCGTGTCCTCCGCTTTAAGCCAGCCAAAACGCTGCAGCCGGGCAGCCGTTATCAGGTGACGCTGGATGACACGGTCGCCTCTATAGACGGCGTCCCCCTACTGGAAGGCCTCACCCTGGACTTTTACACCATTGGCGACCTGGCCGTCAGCCAAATAGCTCCGGCCGATGGCATTACCGATGTCGCCGTAGATTCGGTCATCACCGTCATCTTTAACCGGCCGGTAGTGCCCCTGATGGTGGGTGAAGACGCGGCCAACCTGCCCAACCCACTGACCATCGAACCAGCCATTCCGGGGCGAGGTGAATGGGTAAATACCTCTGTCTACGTCTACCGGCCCACAGATGCCCTCATCGGGCGGCAGAAGTACACTGTGCGCGTGGCGGCCGACAAGGTCAACGCCATCAGCGCCACCGGCGCCCAAATGGCGGCCGACGTGGTCAGCACCTTTACCGTGACGCCACCTACCTTTGACTTTTTGGAGCTGGTAGACAGCGCCTGGAATCCCCACAATAACTGGAAAGACCTACCATTGGACCAGGTCTACCGCCTGCACTTTAACCAACCCATGGACCAGACCAGTGTAGAAACGGCCGTCACTTTACAGCCCACCGACGGCGGCAATGTGATCCCCTTTGAATTCGTCTGGGATGACAGCTTCCTTACCTTGACACTCACCCCCACCCAATTGATGGCATTAGATACTCACTACACATTGCAACTGGCCGATACAGCCCAATCGGCGCAGGGGGGCACACTGGCCCGGCCGTTTACCTGGACGGCCACCACCGTCAAATACCCGGCCATTGTGCGCACCGAACCAACCAACGGCGAGACCGAAACATATTACTCCAGCGTCTTCCGCATCCAGTTTGCCTCACCGATGAGCGAAAAGAGTATGGCCGGTAAGGTCATCATCACGCCAGACATCATCGGCGACCCTGACGGGCTTTATTCGCCCTGGGACTGGAGCCAAAATTATTACGGTTTCCATCCCTCCACCGTCTACACCGTGCAAATTCTGCCAGGCATGAAAGACCGGTATGGTAACGAAATTACAACAGGGCAAACCATCACCTTCACCACCGGTGATCTACCGCCCAGCGCCAGCCTCAACCTGCCCTACTCCGTGGCCCTCTACCGCAGTGGCGGCTCCAATTCGCTTTGGGTAACACACCAAAATGTCACCAGGCTAGATATGGATTTGTACCAGTTATCTCTGGACGAATTTGGCCGGCTGCTGCACTACGATCTTTCTCCCCACGGCTACGTACCAAAGGCCGACCAACGCCTGTGGCAGCGCACCCTTGAAGTGAACACGCCGCTGAACGACCTGGCCCATAAGCGCTTCATTCTCAGCCAGGATGACACAGGCCCTCTGCCCACCGGCTTTTACTTTGTCGCCCTGGATTCGCCGCAGATCAGCCATACAGAACCCCATTTACAAGCGCAGGTATTGGCCATGGCTACCGCCAACGTAACCCTAAAAACCACGGTCACCGAAGCCATGATTTGGGCCACCGAATTAAACACCGGCGAGCCACTGCCTGGCGTGCCGGTGGCTCTTTACGACACCCGTTTTAAGCTGGTCTTCGAGGGCACTACCAACGAATTTGGCCTGGCCTACCGTGATAACCTGAAGTTGGAACCGGGGTGGGACGGCCGTTACTATGCCATTGTCGGTGAACCGGGCAGTGACCTTTTTGGCCTGGCCATCAGCAACTGGAACGCGGGCATCAGCACCTACGACTTCGGCATCTACACCGACTTTTACCTGCGGCCAAACGAACCCACCGGCTACGTCTACACAGAACGCCCTGTCTACCGGCCTGGTCAGCCAGTCTACTTCAAAGGCATCGTCCGCCTCAACGATGACCTGACCTATCACCTACCAGACTTCGACACTGTCAACGTGCAAATTGCCTCCTATGACGAGACAATTTATACCACCACCCTGCCCCTCAATGACTTTGGCTCATTTAGTGAGAAGATCACCCTGGATAATGAAGCCGCCTTGGGCAATTACTGGATCGGCGTCACCACCCCCGACGGCCGTACCGTGGGCAACGGCTACTTTGAAGTGGCTGAATTCCGCAAACCCACGTTTCAGGTAGCCGTCTCGGCAGATGAAAGTGATGTGGCCGCCGGTGATACCATCCAGATCACCATAGACGCCCACTTCTTCTCTGGCGGCGCGGTGGTGGCCGGTGACGTGGCCTGGCATGTTCGTTCTGAAGATTATATCTTTGAGGCCGGGCCTGATCTGCGCCGTTATGACTTCCGCAACCAGGAGCGAGACCTGGGCTATTATTACTACAACAATGACTACCGTCCCACCCAGGTCATTGCTGAAGGTGTAGGCCAGACAGACGGTCAGGGATTGCTGCTGCTGGAAATCCCGGCTGAACTGCAAGAGGGGGACGGCAGCCGCCGCTTTGTCGTCGAAGCGACTGTTACCGACCTGACCGGCAACCAGGTCAGCGGCCGCAGCAATGTCATCGTCCATCGCAGCCGTGTCTACCCTGGCGTGGCCCCCGTGCGCGCTGTGGGCCAGGCTGGCGAACCGGCGGCAGTGGACGTGATCGTGGTGGATTGGGACGGCCGTCCTGTACCCAATCACCCCGTTACCGTCTCTGTCGTCGAACGGCGTTGGTACAGCGTACAGGAAGAAGACGACCAGGGGCGCACCATCTGGCGCTCTGAGGTGGAAGAAATTCCCGTAGACGTCATGGGAAACGGTGACGTGGTCACAGACGCCAATGGGCGGGCTCGCTTCCAATTTATCCCCCCCAACGGCGGCGTTTTCCGTGCCTACGCCGCCACCCAAGATGCGCAGGGCAGCACCAGCCGCTCCTCTACTTACCTCTGGGTCTCTGGCAACGACTACGTCTCCTGGCGGCAGGTCAACGACCACAGCTTTGAACTTATCAGCGACAAAAGCAGCTATCAGCCCGGAGAGACGGCTGAAATCCTCATCGCCTCACCCTTCCAGGGTGAAGTCTCAGCCCTGGTCACCGTGGAACGCGGTCACATCAAGCAGCATGAAGTGATCCGCCTGGCCAGCAACAGCACCATCTACCGCCTGCCTATCACCGCTGACATGGCGCCCAACATCTTTGTTTCTGTCATGGTCATTAAAGGGGTGGATGATACCAGCCTGGCCCCAGACTTTAAGCTGGGCATGACTCAGTTTACCGTAGACCGCGAACAACAAGAGCTTAGTGTGACGATTACACCGGACCAAACGGCCGTCTCCCCCGGCGACACCGTCAACTTCACCGTCAATGTGGCCGACCACAATGGCCAACCCGTCGACGCCGAACTCTCCCTATCACTGACCGACCTGGCTGTGCTGACGCTGGCCAGCCGCAAAGAGCTGCCCCTGCTTGATCACTTCTACTCTGAGCGCTACCTGAGTGTAAACACGGCCACCCTGTTGGCCCACAACATGGATGCCTACAACAAAGAGCTGGAAGATGAAATCAAGGGCGGCGGCGGCGGCGCTGGCGCCTACGGCGTGCTGACCATCCGCGAAGAGTTCCCGGACACCACCTTCTGGGAAGGGCAGGTGCAAACCGGGCCGGACGGGGAAGCCACCGTTGCCATTCTTCTGCCAGACAGCCTGACAACATGGCGCATGGATGCCCGCGCCGTGACGCTGGACACCAAAGTAGGGCAGGCTACAACAGATATCATCTCCACACTGCCGGTGCTGGTCAGCCCGCAAACACCACGCTTTTTTGTAGTAGGTGACCAGGTGTCATTGGGGGCGGCCGTGCACAATAACACCGACGAAGCCATTGAAGCCATTGTGACCCTGGAAGCTGAAGGGGTTACTCTGGACGGTGATAACGATCAGGTGGTAACTGTACCGCCCCAGCAGCAGGCGTTTGTGGCCTGGACGGCCGTGGTGCAAGACGTGACCCGCGTGGACCTGGTCTTCCGTACTCGCGCCGGGCAGTATGCCGATGCCACCCGCCCGCCGCTGGCCACCCTTGAAGGCGGCGGCCTGCCCGTTTATAAATATGAAGTACCAGAGACAGTAGGCACCTCAGGCCAGTTACTTGACGGCGGCGCGATTGTTGAATCCATTGCTCTGCCCATCTACCGTGACTACGAGCTGACCGAGGGCACGGTAACCGTGCAGGTGGCCCCTTCTTTGGCTGCCGCCATGACAGACGGCCTGGATTATTTGGAACATTTCCCTTATGAATGTACCGAGCAAATTGTGAGCAAATTCCTGCCCAACTTGCTGACGGTACGCGCCCTGCAAGCGGCCAACATTGATGACCCGGCTCTGCAAGCCAACCTGGACACCCAGGTGAACGTGGCTTTGCAGCGGCTTTACAGCCGTCAGCTAACAGATGGCGGCTGGCCCTGGTGGGCAGGCAGCCGCAGTGACACGCTGGTAACAGCTTATGTGGTGCAGGCACTGCTGGAAGCCCAGGAAAGCGGCTACGCTGTCAGCGAAAATGTACTAAACGACGGCGTGGCCTATCTGAAAAGCCATCTATCACAAGTAGACCGCTTGAGCGGCCGTGACAAGCACAACCGTCAGGCGTTCCTGGTCTACGTCCTGGCCCGCGCCGGGGAACCCAACAACCAGCAGATGAACAGCCTGTACAACCGCCGCTCTTCCCTTGACCTGTACGCTCAAGGGTTTCTGGCCCAGGCTCTGCATTTCACCGATGCCCAAGACCCGCGCCTGAGCACGTTGGCCAGTGACTTCATCAGCCATGCCATCCTCTCGGCTACTGGCGCCAACTGGGAAGAAGCAGAGCGCGACTATTGGAACTGGAACACAGACACACGCACCACGGCCATTGTGCTGGACACCATGGTAAAACTCGACCCAGACAACCCGCTGGTGGCCAACGCTGTCCGCTGGTTAATGGCACATCGTACCGACGGCCGTTGGGCCAGCACCCAGGAAACCGCCTGGACGCTCATGGCCCTGACGAACTTCATGGTCGCTTCCGGTGAACTGCAAGCCGATTATACCTACGAAGTAGCCTTTAACGGTGCCCTGAAGCTGCAAGGCACAGCGGAGGCAGACACCCTGCGCCAAACGCAGCAGCTGCAAATTGACATCAGCGAACTGCTGACCGACGAGTTAAACCGGGTGGCCTTTGGTCGCAGTGACGGCCCTGGCAACCTCTATTACACCACCCACCTGGAAGCCTATCTACCGGTGGAACAGGTACGGCCGTTGGACCAGGGCATCATCATCTCTCGCAGTTACTTTGACCCCGCCGACCGGGACACCCCCATCACCCAGATCACCCAGGGGGAAACGTTCCTGGCCCGGCTGACCATCGTCGTGCCCAACACTCTGCATTATGTGGTCATTGAGGATTTCCTGCCGGCTGGGCTGGAAGCGGTAGACCAATCACTGCAAACCAGCCAGCAGGTAGGGGCGCCAGAGCGGTATACCTGGGAGGAAGCCCAGGAGAAAGGCTGGGGCTGGTGGGTGTTTAACCACGTGGAACTGCGTGACGAAAAGGTAGTGCTTTCAGCCGACGTGCTGCCAGCGGGCACGTATGAATATGTCTATCTGGTGCGGGCCGCCTTCCCCGGCGAATACCGGGTTATCCCCCCCACGGCACAGGAGTTCTATTTCCCAGAAGTCTACGGCCGTGGCGCCGGTTCCATCTTTGCCGTTTTACCCAGGAATTAACGTCAGACGTCTCAGGTGACTGTCACTCTCAAAAGTGACAGTCACCTCTGGCCAAGGATGATTTGGGATTATAAACATGAAACGTTACCGAAACTGGTTCCTGATCTGTATGGTGCTTTTGTGTGGCGTGGGTGTCATGGCCACTGCCTGGTTGTTTGCTGACCTGCCGTCGGCTGACGCTCTGGGCAGCCAGGTGACGCCGCCAAGCATAAGGATTGTAGACAGGCACGGCCGTGCCCTCTATGACATTATTGACCAGGAAACCGGCCGCAATACCGTCCTGCCCCTGGCAGACATACCACTGGCTTTACAACAGGCCACCATCGCCACTGAGGACAAAAGCTTCTACAGCAACCCTGGCGTAGACTTCACGGGTATTTTGCGTGCTCTGTGGACCAATGCTCAAGACGGCGCTATTGTCTCTGGCGGCAGTACCATTACCCAGCAGGTGGTGCGCAACCTGCTGCTGAACAGCGACGAACGCCGCGAAATCACCGTTCGCCGCAAGCTGCGTGAAATGGCCCTGGCCTGGCAGGTGACACGCCGCCTTCATAAAGATGACATCCTGGCCCTTTACCTGAACCAAAGCTATTACGGTGGCATGGCCTATGGCGTAGAGGCCGCTGCCCGTACCTACTTTGGCAAGTCAGCTGCAGACCTGACCCTGGCCGAAAGCGCTCTTATCGCCGGGCTGCCACAGGCACCAGCCCTGTATAACCCACTGGTAGACCCGGAAGCGGCCAAAACACGGCAAGGTGCCGTGCTGGACTTGATGCTGAAGCAAGGGTACATCACACCAGAGCAGCGTGACCTGGCCGCCCGCGAGCCGCTGCAATACGCGGCTACCCCTTACCCGGTGTTGGCCCCCCATTTTGTGATGATGGTGCGGGCGGAACTAGACAACCTGCTGCCGCCAGAGGTGTTATACGCGGGTGATGGTGTCACCGTGCGCACGACGCTGGATTTAAACTGGCAGATGCATGCTGAAAACATCGTAGATGAGCAGATTGATTTGCTCAACCACCCACGCAATGGCGCACCCACCCACGCTGCCCGCAATGCGGCGCTGGTAGCCCTGAATCCGCAAACAGGCGAGGTGATGGCCCTGGTGGGTAATGTAGATTATTTTGACGAAGCTCGCCAGGGGGCCATTAACATGGCGCTGATGCCACGGCAGCCAGGTTCATCTTTAAAGCCAATTGTGTATGCGGCGGGCATGGATCCCCGGCAGCCACGTCTTGAAGACACGGTGCTGTCACAGAATCGTTTCCCCTTTACCCCGGCTACCCGTTTTCATGACGTGCGCACCGTCTTCATTACACATGAACAAGACCCTTACGTGCCTGTCAACTTCTCACGCACGGAGCATGGCCCGGTGCTGCTGCGGCAGGCGCTGGCTTCTTCCCTGAACATCCCGGCGGTCATCGCTCTGGATACGGTGGGAGTAGCCACAGCCATGCGCCAGGCGGTGCTGATGGGCATCGGCACACTGGGCGAACCGAATGAGTATGATCTCTCTTTTGCCCTGGGAGGTGGCCCGGTGCGTCTGTTTGACCTGACAACAGCGTATGCGGCCTTTGCCAACGGTGGCTCACGCATCACTCCCTCACTTATCCTGGATGTAACCGATGTGCAGGGTAATGAATTGTACCGGGCAGAACCGGCTACACCCGTGCGGGTGCTGGATGAACGGGTGGCCTGGCTGATCAGCGATATGCTCAGTGATGATCAGGCGCGTATCCTCTCCTTTGGTCAGGACAGCATTTTGAACATTGGCCGTACGGCGGCAGTGAAAACGGGTACGACCAACGATTTCCATGACAACTGGACAGTGGGGTACACGCCAGACATCGTCGTAGGGGTATGGGTGGGCAACGCCGACAACACGCCCATGTTTAACGTCACCGGTGTCAGCGGCGCCGGACCGATCTGGCACACCTTTATGCGGGCAGTGCTCAGAGGCACACCTGATAAACCTTTCCCACAGCCAGAAGGGTTGGTGCAGGTGGAGGTATGCCGCCTCTCTGGCCTTTTACCAACGGATGCCTGCCCGTTTCGGCGTTATGAATGGTTTATTCAAGGGACAGAACCGCGGGAGGGTGACACCTTTTATCGGCGGGTGGTCATGGACAAAAGCACAGGACTGCTGGCAAATGAAACAACATCACCAGACCAGGTCATTCATCAACTGGCGTTAGCTCTGCCCCCCGAACTGCATCCCTGGGCCCGCGAGGAAGGACTGTTGGTGCTGGATGATTTGCTGCTGGCCAGCGCGGCTGATGCCGACACGGCCGTGGCGCCCATACACCTCATCTCCCCCGATCCAAACACTAAATACCGTCTATCAACGGCCGTGCCACCCACAGCCCAACAACTACCTGTAGAAGCTGTCGCTGCCGCCAATATGCAGGCGATCACGCTCTGGCTGGATGGTGCGCCGTTAGCCACGCTTACCAGCCCACCGTACCGCATCTGGTGGCCGTTGACCCCCGGCGTACATACCATGTGGGCAGAAGGCGTAGATGGGGACGGCCGTCGGGTGAGCAGTGAACCCATCACCTTTGAGGTATTGGAGGCCATTCGGCTCTCGAATTAAAACATTGGCCCGGCGGTGAAAGAAGCCCTTCTCTTTTATGTCAGTGAACGCATAAAGGCGGCCGCACGTTTGGTGTACGCCGGGTCAACCCAGCGCGGCGGGCTGCGCTGGATACTAACTTTACCCCCGAAGCTGCCAAAAATTGCCTGCATCTCCGGTGACAGCACTTTGAGCGGTTTGCCAGCCCGATTCTGGCCCACGGCACTGATGGGCACCGCTTTGGTCAGCAGGCGGCTTTGCGCCGAGCCTTTCACCAGCACAAGCTTCTCTTTTTGCTGGGCGTAAAGCTGCGGATGGCGTACATGGAAATTTTGGCTGAAGAGCTGCCGGACTGTTTCCGGGGCAAAGTCAGCCGCCCTGCCAGCTACCAGCACTTCAAAATAGCCGAACAGGTAAAGCGCCGGGTCTGAATGAATGTCCCATCCCTGGAGGCCGCCATAAAAGATGAGCAAATCCCCTTTTGCCAACCGGCGCAGCCCAGCTTTGGGCCGGGAGGGATCGCCATAGGTAAAGGTTTTAAACTCCGGGTCGCAGTGCATCGATTGGTCTTGGGCTTTTGCCTGCCGCGATGGGGGGAAATACTCAACCAGGCGACGGCCGTTTCTACCAGGTGTATTACCGTAGGTTCGGGCATCCAGCCCGGTCATATCGGGAATAGGCATAAACTCAAACGTGCCATCGGCAAACAACGGGCCGTGGATGCCGCCAGAGCCGGTATCAATGCCTACACGCAGCAGTACCACGTTCATTCCCGCTCACCCCTCTTTCGCTAAAAGCTGGCTTACCGTTACCATGAGGGGCTGCAAAGCATGAAACCGCTGAGTGAACGCCTCATGGCTAACTACCCGGCTTTAAGAGCACCGGCAGGTAAAGACGTGTGGCCGAGACAGTCGTCGTCACTGGAATAGTGATGGCCAGCCTATTCGGATCGTTGGTATAGAGATCGACATCAGTATGGTAAACGCCCGGCGTTAAGCCTTGAGCAGAAAAAACAAAGTAAACGAGTTGGCTGCTGTCACTGCTAACCGTACCAGATACCGGTGTTACGGAGAGCCAGGGTACAGGATCGAAGCCACCCTGGGAGCTGCCTGAGAGAAGGGGTTGAAATGAGAATGTGCCCGTCACCCCATTTCCGTTATGAATAGTTAACGTTCTGGTGACGACCTCATCCACAACCTGTGCTGTGGTCAATGCGTTTGGGATCACAGTGATTTCCGGAGGCGCAAAGGCTCGGGTTATCAGAGTAGCTGTATCTGTATATAAACCAGGACTGGTCATAGAAGTAGCTACAACATTGACAGTGTCTGTCAGATACCAGCTTACACTCAGCGGCACGGTGACGGACACTGTCAATGTCATAAATTCGCCATTAGCTAGGGGACCAACATTCTCTGTTGAAAGTGACGTTTCCCAGTTATGCGCCCCAAGTGATAAGGTGAAGTTATCTGTTGACCCGGTCAGGTTATATAAAGTCACTGTATGGGTTGCCATCTGACCACGGCCACCATCATTTACCATCGCTGCCGGATTAAGAATGACAGCATCCAAACCCAGCAACATCTGATATGCATCAGCAATCCCTGCCCCGCAAAGGCTGGCATTGCAACTGCTACCAACCGGAAAATCCCGCGCCGTTGATTGTATGGCATCTGAAACTTGCGCCGGTGTATATTCTGGCAACAGCCCCTTTATCAAGGAAGCTAACCCGGCCACATGCGGTGTGGCCATGCTGGTGCCCTGGTAGTAGGCATATATATTGTCGTGCAGCGGTACAGTTGCCCCTCCATCCAAGGTAGACAGAATCCCATCTGATTGAAAAACATCTACTTCGCCGCCGGGGGCACTCACCTCCACCACGCTGCCAAAGTTGCTGTAAAAGGCGCGGCTGCCGGTGCGGTTGGTGGAAGCCACCGTAATGATGTTGTTGCAGCTGGCCGGGGAGAAACCGGCCGCATTGGCATTGCCGTTCCCGGCAGCCACCACCACCGTGCTGCCCGCAGCCACAATGGCGTTGATAGCATTTTGCTCGGTGGCAGAGCAGGCCCCGGGCCCACCCAGGCTCACATTTAACACCTTGGCCGGGTTGGCGTTGGCCGGCACACCGGCCACGGCCAGGCCGGCGGCCCAGCGCATGCCATCGACAATGTCAGAGGTATAGCCACCGCATTTACCCAGCACCCGCACCGGCAGTATCTTGGCCTGCCAGTTAACACCGGCCACCCCCAGGTTGTTGTTGGTGGCCGCACCGATGGTGCCGGCGACGTGGGTGCCGTGCCAGGAACTATCTGAAGGGGGATGGAAGCCACCGCACTCATTGGCCGCGTACCAGTCGCCGGGATCTGAGGGGTCCGGGTCACGGCCGTCACCATCATTAGCCACAAAAGGATCGTTGATAAAGTCATAACCGGGCACAGCACGCCCCACTAAATCCGTGTGGCTCAGAATACCGGTATCAATAACGGCCACAACAATATCAGGTGTACCCGTCGTAATATCCCAGGCCGGTGGCAGATTAAGCCCTTCAGATGTGTTGGGGGTATAAGCATAATGCCACTGATCAGCATAGCGCGGATCGTTAGGTATCAAGTCTAGCATGCGAGGTGTCTGGTGAGGATTGCCAATGATTTGCTTTATGAGATCCGGTTCGGCGTAAGCAACGCCAGCAAATGCTGCCAAATTCGCAATGGGAACGGCCAATTCTGAGGTCTTCAGGGGAGCTGCCAACCTTAATATGTGGGCATCACCAGACATGGGACGTACATACCATAGATTGGCATCGCCCGCCTGGCTCAGAAGAGTCAGATAATTGGCTTGATCTCGTTCTAATAACCTGACTTCATCAGCCATTGTCTCAAATTTGACGATAATCTGGTCGGTAGACTCACCGTAGGATCCCTGCGGGGCGGCATGCACAGCACCCCGTGACAGGAGCCACATGATAGCCACCAGTAATGTCAGTATCGATAACACTAAATATACAAACTTATGCGTGGACATCATGAACTCCTCCACATGTATGAAACAGAATCATTCTTCTTTAAGACATAGTTGGTCACGGCCGTCAGTCCCTGCCAAATCCTCTCGCGCAATAGTTTAATACATGCCGGGTCGGGCGGCACAATGGGTGTGTCGCCATCCTGGCGGCCAATGTACAGGCCGCGGTTCAGTTCGATCATCACCCACGGTTGGCGCTCGTGGCCGTGCGCCCAAATGTCCCAACCGCCCCAGAAGGGGTGGTTCACGGCCGTGTTTACCCCCACTTCAGTTAACGCCGGTATATCGGCCAATAACGCACCCAGTTTTTCAGCCAGGAAGCACGTCACGTCCGGTGGTGCGGAAAGGCGGCCTCGTGGTGGGTATACTTCGGCGCGATAATCACCCAGGTTGGCCGTTTGTATACGCGGGCGCAATTGGGCCGGGTCATCATAGGCAGCCGGGCCAACAGCGGCCATGCTGTGGCAATCAATCACCAGTTGAATACGCGCATCGTGTTCAATGTCATGCAGGCGATCATGCCACGGCTGCCAATAATGGTGGATGAGATACCGCTCTAATTCTGGCTCAGGCTCCAGACGCGAACGATAAACGGGGGCGCCATAGCTGGTAATACGTTTGACCACACCATCACCGTTGCGGTGGTGCAGGTGGGAATCAGCCGGGCGGTTCATGTCTAACAGGGCCCGGCTGTAAGGAAATACCTCAAAAGCCAGCACCTGTTCCCGAAAATCAAAAATGTCATCTATGTAAGCATCGGCCTCGTTGAAGATTTGGGCAGGGGTGAGGGCTACACGGCCGTTAAGTTCCGGCGGTATAACCAGGCCGCTGTGAGGCACAATAAGGGCGATTGGTAACTTTGTGGTCATAGTTCAGCGATCATCAAGAAAATATTGGCTGCACCCATACGGGCGTAGATTTCAGAACTGGGTGAAGGCCCGCAGGGCGGCCCACCCGATGGAACGTCTCTCTATCCATACAAATGGGCATTGTACAGACGGAAGGGGCAGATTACAAACAGAAACAGCGCCAAACGGCCGTTTCGTGACCTTGCTCACGGTTTTGTGCCCAAAAACGTGATAATACATAAGCAATGGCTTTTCGCCTGATCTGATAATGACTGAATCAATGCCTGGAGAATGACCTATGCATCTGTTAAAACCCACCCGAATCATGTGGCTGTTTATCCCCCTGCTGACTGTTCTATTCGCCGCCTGCGGCCGTTTCTCTGGCGGAAATGAACCAGTGGCCGGAAACACCAACGTGAACATAGAAACCGCCGCACCCACCCCTGTAACACTTACACCTCAACCACCCCCCACCAAGACCTCACCCTCAGAACCCACCGTGACTGACCAGGCTGACTTCCCTACAGATACGGAAGGGCAGATCGTCAGCAAAAATGGCGTGGTGATCTTCACCCAGGATGATCGTTCACAAAGCTTTCGTTCATTAACAAGCAGTTGGAACACCAACTGGCAGTTGCATACCATTGACTACGATGACATCCTTTCCGGCGGCCCACCGCGAGACGGCATACCTTCCATTGACAATCCTCTCTTTATCAGTCAGGATGAAGCCGCAGCATGGTTGGCCGGCCACGAACCCATCGTGGCGGTGGCCTTAAATGGTGAGGCCCGCGCTTATCCGTTACAAATTCTCACCTGGCACGAAATTGTGAATGATACCATCGGTGGTGTGCCGGTCATTGTTACCTTTTGCCCACTGTGTAATTCAGCCATTGTCTTTGAACGGCTGGTAGACGGGGAGCCGGTGACATTTGGCACCTCTGGTTTGCTGCGCCATTCTGACCTGATCATGTATGATCGCCAGACAGAAAGCCTGTGGCAGCAGTTCACCGGCGAAGCAATTGTCGGCGACCAGGCAGGCAACCGCCTTACCTTTTTGCCTTCCTCCCTGATCAGCTTTGACGACTTTCGCACCGCCTACCCAGAGGGGATGGTATTGTCACGCGAGACCGGCATCAACCGACCTTATGGGCAAAACCCTTACGCAGGGTATGATACCATCGACGGGGCTGATCCGTTTTTGTTCCGGGGCCAGCTTGACGGCCGTCTCCCGGCAGTAGAGCGTGTGGTTACCGTCTCCCTGGCAGAGGTGGGTCTTGAGGTGGCCTATCCTTACAGCGTCTTGTCTGCCCGCGGTGTGATCAATGATGAACAGGGCAGCCAACCTCTGGTGGTGTTCCACAAACCAGGGACGGTCAGTGCGTTAGGTGCAGCCCAGATTGCCGCCGCCGATGATGTAGGCGCCACTGGCGTCTTTAACCCCGTCGTTGATGGTCAACGCCTTACCTTTACCCGCCAAGGCGACGTTTTTGTAGACAACGAAACCGGCACTACCTGGAGTATTGTGGGGCAGGCGGTCGAGGGCCCGCTGGCCGGCACCCAACTGGAACCAATCATTCACGGTGACCATTTCTGGTTCGCCTGGGCAGCCTTCAAACCAGAGACCGTCATTTACCAACATTAAAACGAGGTGACATGATGACACAACGATCTTGGAGATATTGGCTGGCACTGGGGCTGATGCTGCTGGGCGCCTGTTCACCGGCAAACCCGGCTGAAGAAACAAAGGGGAAGGAAACGGCCGTGCCCCCATCGGCCACAAACGAACAACACGATGAGGTCACACTGGCAGCCCGTTACGCCGACTATGAGATCATCACCCTGCTGCCGCGTGACGCTATTCCGGCCATTGACGATCCGGAATTCCTGACGGCCGCAGCGGCTGACCGCTTTTATGATCCCGACGAATTGATCATTGGCGTGGCTATTGGCGGCGAAGCCCGTGCCTACTCTGTGCCTCTGCTCAGCAGCCATGAAATTGTCAATGATACCGTTGGTGGCCGCAAGATTGCGGTGACATGGTGACCGCTCTGTTTTACGGGCATCGTGTATGACCGTGACATTGAGGGCAAAGAATTAACCTTTGGCGTATCTGGCAAGCTCATTCGCAACGTGCTGGTAATGGTTGACCGGCAAACGGAAAGCTATTGGAGCCAGCTCTTGGGCGAAGCAGTAGCCGGCGAAATGATAGGCACCAAACTGGTATTTGTGCCCTCTTGGATGATGACCTGGCAAGAGTGGAAGACTTTACACCCAGACACCATAGCGCTGGATAAGTTCGGGCGGGTGGGGGCGCGTGACAGTTATGAAGGCTACTACGCCGGCTCAGCTCCAGGGGTCATCGGCGAGACGTTTCGTGATGACCGGCTGCCGGTAAAGGAGTTTGTGGTGGGGGTGGAACTGGCAGACACGGCCGTGGCTTACCCATTTAGCGTTCTCAACAATGAACCGGTGATCAACGATACGGTCGGGGAGAGCCATCTGTTGGTACTATTTGCCGCAGAGAAGGCGGCGACGGCCGTGTACAACCGTGACGTGGCCGGGCAAACACTCACTTTTAGCGCTGTCAACCAGTCATCAGACACTCTGGTAGACGCCGAAACAGGCAGTACCTGGCAAGCCTTCACTGGCGTTGCCATCGCCGGCCCGCTGGCGGGCACAACCCTGGCCCACGTAAAACACACCACGGCCTTCTGGTTTGGCTGGAAAGATTGGCATCCCCATACACTGGTCTATGGCCTGGAAGAGTAACACAAAAACTGGCCGAAACGGTTGAGTTATTGCACCAGGGTCTCTATACTTAGGGTAGCAATATCGTCTTTTGCCTGATTTTTTCAGAAAATGAGGCATGTTTTAGGAGGCAAACTCATGGCGCTACCTGACAATATGGGCATGCTAATTGTGATCGTCTTGGGCATCATCATCGCCATTGTAGGGCTGTATTACTGGCAGGCACGCAAAGTAAACCTGACCCGGCCCACTTCACCAGACCAGATGCCAGACTGGCTAAAGAGTATACCCCCTCCGGAAACCGTCGCCGCCACCCAGGCAGACGGCGAAGGGATCACACTCTACAATTATGATGAAGGCGAACGTGTAGCTGCCCCTTTTGCCGAGCAGATAGAAGACATTCTTCACGCCCAGTTAAAAGCTGATCCGGCAATGGCTGGCCTGAAGGTGGATCTGGGTACGGCCAACGATGGCAGCCTGGAGATCTGGGTAGATGGGCAGCATTATACTGAGATAGCAGATATACCTAATGAACAACTGCGCCAGGCGTTCCAAGAGGCCATTGACCAATGGCAGGCATACCATGAACCAGAAAAAGGGCCCCCAGCTACGGATGAATGAAGACTCTCACACCTTTAAACAAATGCGTACGGCCGTGGCCGCCTGGGTGGACCTAGCCGAAACACAGTGGCAGCAGCTGGCTGCCATTTTTCGCCTTAGGTCGGTGCATGACCGTGACTACGTGCTGCTGCCCGGGGCCAAAATGCGCGAACTTTATTTTGTCTGCCAGGGCTTGCTGCGCTTTTATTACATCAACGAAGAAGGTAATGAAGCCAATAAAGCATTTATACCGGAAAATACGTTTGCTGGCTCGCTGGCCGCCTTTACCCTGGATGCACCTGTTCTATACGGCGTCCAGGCACTGGAACCCACCACCTTGCTCGTTGCCCGGTTTTCCGACTTCACCAGTCTCTATGATCAGCACCCAAATTTTGACCGGTTAGGGCGCAAGTTTGCCGAGTTCTTGCTCATCCGCAAAGAGTTAAGGGCACGTAGCTTTTTGCAGCAGCAGGCCAAAGACCGCTATCTGGAATTTTCGCGCCAACATCCTGATCTCTTAAACCGTGTGCCGCAATACCACGTCGCCTCTTACCTGGGCATTACGGAAGTTTCCCTTTCCCGCCTAAAAAACGCACCCGTTCCCGTCTCATAGGTACCATCTTAACATTTGATAAGGCAGCACGGCCGTGACTATGGTTTGATCAAGGCCGTGTTTGCATTCCCCATGATGAATGCAGACCACCATCACATCTTATGGAGGTCGTTATGAATAACTTACAAACCATTCTTATCACGGGCAGCAGCAGCGGTTTTGGCCGGCTCATTGCCCAAACATTGGTGCAAAAAGGGCATACCGTGTTGGCTACCATGCGCAACAGCACCCAGCAAAATAAGCCGGCAGCCGATGCGTTGCGGGCCTTTGCCGCCGGTCAGCCAGGGATACTCCACATTGTGGAGCTAGATGTCACCGATGATAACTCTGTGACCACGGCCGTACAACACGCCATCGCGTTAGCCGGACCCCTAGACGTGGTTATCAACAATGCCGGGGTAGGTTACGGCCTGGGTGATTATGCTGAAGCCCTGACCATGTCTCAATTTCAGCATAGCTTTGACGTCAATGTGTTTGGCGTTCAGCGTGTCATACGCGCCGTTTTGCCGGGGATGCGGCAGCAGGGGGCCGGCCTCATCATCAACATCTCCAGCACCATGGGACGCATTGTACTGCCCTTTGCCGCTTCCTACACTGCCACCAAATATGCTCTGGAAGGCTTATCAGAAAGCTATCGCTATGAACTGGCCCAAACTGGCGTCGATGTGGTCATTGTAGAACCAGGGGGCTTTGGTACCGAGTTCTGGACAAACATGTTCGCCCCTGGTGATGGCAGCCGCCTGGAAAGTTATGGCCCACTGGCTGACCTGCCACAGCGTATGATGTGGGGAAACCTCGGCCAGATGTTTGCCGGCGACAACGCCCCCGACCCCCAGGCTGTGGCTGATGCGGTCTTGACGCTGTTGGAAACACCACCAGGCCAACGGCCGTTACGCACCGTCGTAGACCCGGCCACTGGCGGCGAGGCGCCTACGACCGTAAATCACACCACGGCACAGGTACAAACCCACCTTCTGGATGCCTTAGGCATGGGGGTGCTGCTGGCAGTGAAGCCACTGTCATGGATAGACAGGGTTGTCTGACCAGGTTTTTAGGATTATAAAACCTGGAAGGAGATCATTTTTATGACCGACCACATCAACGAGTTAGGGCAGCCCATTGGGTTTCCGGTACCAGATTGGGGGCCACGGCCGTGGCCCCCACGCACGGCCATGACCGGCCATTATTGCCGGTTGGAACCGTTACAGCCAGATGTTCATGCTGCCGATCTTTACCAGGCCTACAGTGAAGATACCACCGGCGGTAACTGGACATATCTGCCCTATGGGCCTTTTGCTTCGTTGGCTGATTTTCAGGCCCATGTAGAAACGGCCGTTCAGCGTGATGACCCTCTATTTTACGCCATTATCAACTTAAAGATGGGGGTCCCGGCAGGCGTGGCCAGCTATATGCGCATTCAACCTGCCCACGGCGTCCTTGAAGTAGGCGGTATTCATTATGCGCCGCAGTTGCAGAAAACACCGGCAGCCACCGAGGCTATGTTTTTGCTAATGCAACGGGCATTTGATGACTTAGGCTACCGCCGCTACGAGTGGAAGTGTGATGCCCTTAATGCCTCATCACGGCAGGCGGCGCTGCGCCTGGGCTTTACCTTTGAAGGCATTTTCCGGCAGGCAGTGGTTTACAAAGGGCGTAACCGAGACACCGCCTGGTTTTCTATCATCGATACAGCGTGGCCGGCGTTAAAGATGGCTTTTATGGCGTGGCTTGACCCCGGCAACTTTAACACCCAGGGGCAACAGCGCACCCCCCTGGCCAGCCTGGTCAAGCGGGCAAAAGATAAACATTGACACTTCCGCTTGGGTGGCGGTCACAAAGCATCTGAGGGCGCAGCGAAATCCTCCAGGAAGGTACACGGCCGTGCTTAATCTGCTATAATATTATTAAAGACACTCATCTACGATGGGTATCTCTCCTATAAGCGCCCCAAAACCACTTCCCAATGTATGATCAGTAAAAGGGGTGACTTTGCAAAATTAGCTAGATGCCTTCCCCAGCCCTTGAGGAAGTTACAGCCTGGCCCTCAGTGTGATGATTTATTACCAGCGTGTTCCCCGCCAGAGGTGCCCTTGTTTATCCTAAATAAGATGATGGGAAATCATGAACACCAAAGCAACATCTAAAACACAGTTAATAAAAGAGCTTAAGGCATTGCGCCGGAGAATAGCTGAAATGGAAGCGGCGGAGAATGAATGGAAACAGATAGAACATGAGCTGTGTGAGAGCCAGGAACGCCTGCTCAAGGCTGAAAAAGTAGCGCATCTGGGCAGTTGGGAAATGGATATCGCCACAGGGGAAAGCAAATGGTCAGATGAATTCTACCGAATCTGTGGGCTTGAACCTGGTGCGGTCAAGGCTTCAGCTGAAGAAGGGTTTAAGCTTATTCATCCAGAGGACAGGCCGCGAGCGTCTAAATCAGTAAGCCAGGCCATTGAGGCAGGCGGCACATACAATATAGAAAAACGGATTGTCAGACCAGATGGCAATGTTCGTTATGTACAATCAATTGGCGAGATTGTAGCTGATGCTCAGGGACAGCCTCAAAAATTAGTAGGCTCGTTTTTAGACATCACTGAGCGCAAAGAGGCTGACATAACACGCGAACAGCTTATTGAGCGACTTCAAACAGCATTAGCTGAAGTAAAGCTTCTCAGTGGATTACTACCAATTTGTGCCTCATGCAAGAAAATTCGTGATACGCAGGGTCACTGGCATCAGGTTGAAGTTTATATTCGGGATCATTCTGAAGCCGAGTTTAGTCACAGTCTATGTCCAGGCTGCGCCGAAACGCTTTATCCGGAGTTAAGGAGCATAAGAAAAAATAAACCATCTAACTAGGAAAAGGACAGCAATTTGCAGTAGATTGGGTTCATTTATAATGAGTTTGTTATGGGATTCACCCAGGCCTTATTTTTTTAACTCGTACTTTGGTTTGGCCTGAATAAAAGAGGCCAGTAAATCTACCCCTGCCGATTTTTGGTCACGCCAGTTTACCTGCAAAATGCCATCGGGGAAGCGCATGCCTTCTGGGCAGCCGGGCAAAGCCACGATAATAAATGGCCCCACCCCCCGACTGACGAAGCGCTGTAACAGTCTCACTGTCTCGCTATCACGCCAGGGCACTTTACCCTGCCCCACACAAATGGCCGCCGCACGAATTTGGGCCAGTGTCTCTGTCGTCACGGTTTGTGTGGGCGGCAGCAGCCAGGGTAATATGCCTCGCTGGCGCAACTGATCCGCAATGGCCTTTACAGCCCGGCCATCGGCATCGTTGTAACACAAAAAGACATCATAATCGTTGGTTGTCATCTTGCCCTTGAGGATCAATTCAGCCACATCCCGGTCACGACGGGCGTCTGCCGCATGGTCAATTTCAGCCACGACCGAAGGCGCTGGCCCAGCCAGCCGCTCTTTACCATCTAGCAAAGAAATAGGGCGATCACAAACAGGGCAGTTCATCTGCTTCAGGCCGCGTTCCCGCCGCGCCGCCACCTGCTGTCCCGTGACCGGCACACCGCAGGCAGCACAGGCAAAGAGCCGTTCGCGGACAATAGAACCAGGCAACGCCCGCCTTTCCAGGTGTACGGCTACGTAATCTTCAAACTGGTAACGGCTGGCTTCGCTGGCAGCTTCGTCAAAAAACAGAATGAGTTCGCCCTTCCCTTCTTCTAGATCACGCAAATAGAGGCCACAGGTGCCTCCTACGGTGGCAGCAAAGGTGGCGGCGTTTTGCCACATCTCCTTCTTTTCGTAAAGGCGGCTGTGGGCCAGGCGTACGGTGAGCACGGCATAAACATGACGCACGTGCCCTTCAAACGTGAAGCGCACCGTTTTACCGGGCACATCTGGCACTTCTGGGCCAGGGCGGGTAAATTTGGAGGGGAAAATAAGGTCTGCCCCTGTTTCGCCTGGCTCTTTAAGAACAATTTCATGGCGCACCAGTTCTTCCACGGTAGCAATAAGTAGCAATTTTTGCTGCTGCGCGTCTACATAGCTGGCATGGTTAGCAGAGAGATAACGGCCGTTTAACGCCTCAGTTTCAGACAAGGTAGCCAACCCATCGGGGCTGTGTTGGGCTGCCGTTACCAGATCAGAAGCATAGGCATCTAATAGTTCTGGTTGGAGCAGCACATAACTACCAAAACGCAGCCGCCGCACCAGCCCGCGATTTTCCATGCGGCTGAGTGCCGTCTCAAAACGAGCTGACAAATCTGCGGCCGTATGGTCAGGGTGTGTCTGGCAAAAAAGGCGAAACAGGTTGTCGGTGGTCGCTAACACATGGCCGCCTTTCTTTTGCTCAATGAAAAACTGCTTTATCGCCTGGAACAGTTCATTGGAACTGACGTGCGGCCGTGATTCCCAATCAATGCCGCTGCGCAAAGCCTCTCGCAGTTCAGCGATTTGCCATCCTTCTTTGGCACTGGTTTCAAAATAACCATCAAAACCCATCTCGCGTACCAGGCTGCGCAGCCGGCTGTGCCATACAGAGACGCCGCCAATGTCGGCGCGGGCAGCTACCAGGTACTTTTTCATGGGCAAGGCCGTGTCTCCCTGGCGGCGGGCCGCCTGGCGCAGGGCGCGGTCCCAATGGCGCACACCAGCCAGCGGCTCTACTTCGTTGCCGGCGTCAAAAACCACCAAAGCCACGGCAACTTCGTTCAAATGCAGTTGGTTGGTTAGCCGATAGCCGGGCTGCCCGGCCAGGTCCCACAGCAGGGTTTCGCGGGTCTCCTGACGGCCGTCGGCCAGCGTCATGGTCTCGTTGGCAAACGTCCATACCTTGCAGCCATGGGTGGAACCGGTGGGTACCCAGGGACGGCCAGACAAGACCAGTCCCAGGCCCGATTTGCCCACCCCCGTGTCGCCAACCAACACCACTTTGGCATTACGGTAATGCCATGTTTCACTGGTAGCATGCGCCCCCAGCAGGGCAATATCATCCAGATGCCAGATGCGGATGACCCGGTCACCTGCCCCCAGCGTGGCCAGCAAGGGCATTTGTGGATGGAAGGCCAGCCCGGCGTTAAAGTCAGAGCGCATCGGCTCTGCCAGGGTAGCCACCATTTCCCAGGTGTCGCAGCGCCACAACCGTACCGTGCCATCACGGGATTTAGAAGCTAACAAATGACCATCGGGTGAAAAGCGCACACACAGCACCAGGTCTGTGTGCCCCTCCAGAACAGTATGCAGCCGCCCTGTGCCGGCATCCCACAACCGCACCGTCTGATCATCAGACGCCGAGGCCACCAGACTGCCATCGGGGGACCAGGCCACATGGTTGATAATGTCATGATGCCCGCGCAGCTTGCGGAACTGCTTGCCCTGGCGTGTATCCCAAAAGGAAATGGTTTTGTCACGCGAGGCGGCCGCCAGAATCTGGCCGTCGGGTGACCAGTCTATACTCATGATCCAATCCTGGTGGCCAGAGAGTACCTGGCTCTCCCACGCTTTTTCACTGTCCCACAAGCGAATGGTGCCGTCAAAAGAGGCCGAAGCCAGCAAACGACCGTCTGGCGACCAGGCCACACTGTAAATGGGGCCGGTATGCCCTGTCAGGTCATTGAGTGGATCTCCGGTGTGTCCATCAGAGAGGCGAATGGTTTCATCATTCGCGCCGGTAGCCAGCAAACGGCCGTCTGGCGACCAGGCCACACAAAAAACGTAATCAGCATGGCTGATGGGCGTTTCGGTCAGGTGGTCATGGTGTAAAGACCACAGACGCACAGAACGGTCTGCAGCCGCAGAGGCCAGGGTACGGCCGTCTGGTGACCAGGCAATTTCATAAATAATGTTATGGTGGCCGCGTAATTTATGACGTAAGACAAAGCCGTCGGGCACGGCCTCTGTTAAAACAGGAACCGTTATAATTTGTTTTTCTAATAGATGTTGATCGATCATGCCAAGCACCTCAGTCCGGCTGTTTTCCTGTGCCCGGCAGCGTGACAATCAATCATGTTGTAAAACAAAAAATGGGTCTCAATAGGGAGGATGAAGGCGATAAATACGAGACGCTTGCCCACACACAAGGGACAACAACCGTCATTTACTTTCTAGCACTACTATGTGCTTATTGTAGCCTCATTTTTGGGGAAAACGAAGAAGAAAGAGCAATTTTTCATGTTACGGGTAAACTATGAGCATAACCAATCCATTTCACAAGGAAAATGAAAGTGCACCCATTACGACGTATCCTCTTTTTGCTTCTCTGTGTCTTCACCGGGTTAATTTTGTTATCATTATTCCTGGGCAACGCTCCCAGCGCCACCAACGCCCTGGAAGTGCCAGGTTCAATGGCAGCCACAACAACGCCATTAGCCGTGAGAATGAGAACAATCAATTTGACGGCCCAGGATCTTCTTTATGATCCTACCCGCGATCTTCTCTATGCTTCTGTTCCCAGTTGGGACAGCACCCTGCCTAACAGCCTGGTCTCAATCAACGTACCCACCGGCACGGTTGATTCTGCCATTTCCATCGGCACAGACCCTAATCGGCTGGCTATGGCTGCGGATGGATCTACCCTATATGCCGGGCTTGATAGTAATTACGCTGTACGCCGGGTGAATTTGATTTCACAAACGGCAGAAATCGAGTTTACCCTGGGGTCCGGTTTCTGTGGTTCATTCAGGGCGGCAGATATGGTAGTGCTTGAGAACGATCCACACGCGGTTGTTGTTTCCCGGCGCAACAGTAGTTGCAGTCCAAGCCATGAGGGGCTTGCTGTTTATGACGACGGCGTGCCGCGTCCTGGCAGCACACCTGGTCATTCAGGCAGCACCAGCATTGAGCCATCCAATAACGCCAACATCCTTTACGGCTACAACAGCGAATCTACCAAATTTGGCTTCCGGGTAATGTCTGTTTACACCACGGGCATCACAACTACCTCATTAACACAAGGGTTGATTTCTGGTTTTGGGGTGAGTATTCACTATGTCAACGGGCTAATTTACGCCTCCAGTGGCGCCGTTATTAACCCAGAAACCCTGTCGCTGGTAGGCAGCTATGCCATAAACACAAATTACCGGTCATTGGTAGTACCTGACATCACTTCCGGGCGCACTTATTTTCTAAACTACTCTTTTATTGGTGACCCGTCCCGGTTACAGGTTTTTGATCTGGCCACATTTGCACCAATCTATGAAACTGAGCTGCCGGATATGGTTGGCAGGCCGCTGCGGATGGTGCAAATAGGCCCCAATCTCTTAGCTGTCAATACGGATGATGACAAGATATACTTTTTGGAAATTATTGACCTGACTGAAAGTGTATTCTTACCTGTTACCTTTTATCATTACTGCCCTGACTTTTTTGACAATTTTAGCAATGCGGCAAGTGGCTGGTCGGTAGGAGATGACAGTTTTGTGCGCAGAGAATACCTGGGTGGTGAATATCGGGTTTACACCAGGCAATCTGGCTACTTCTTCCTATTCCGGGCGCCGGCGTGTGAATGGGATAACTATATCGTGGAAGTAGATGCCCGCTGGCAAGATGAACCGGGAAGCGGGTATGGCCTGCTCTTTGGGATTGTGGGGTCATTCCAATATTATTATCTATTCGACGTAAACAGTGACTATCAAATGTACCGGCTGTTACGGCGCAGCCCGGAGGGTTTCACAGAAATTGTGCCGCCAACGGTATCCGGGGCAATTCAGTCAGGCATGAACACCAATCATCTGGTTGTTACTCGCAACGGCGCCCAAATTCAATTGGCTGTCAATGGGACAACCCTGGGCACATGGTATGATTCCGTGATCGCTGGTAAAACAGATGCGGGGCTGGTTGTCAGTGCCTATAACAACGATCCCACAGCCGACGCGCGCTTCGATAATTACCGGATCACCCGGCTAAACAGTGAAACACTGAACGCACCCTTTACACCTTTAGCCAACATGGATACACTGTGCGAATCAACGACGGCCAATACGTGCTGGGACAGTTCCTTAGAGCTTGGCAACTGGCAAAATCGTTAGCGCCCTTACCGTAACAAATCTTTTTCATTTAAACATGAAGTGAAAATGTGTGCGTTTGGTCGTCACGGCCGTCTCGGTTATAGTTCCGCGTTATGACCAAACGCACCCTTCTTGCCATAGGTATGTGCCTCTGTCTGCTGGCAGCGGCCAGACCACAAACCACCAAAGCACAATCGGCCGATGCCATTTTGCAGCAGGTAAACCAGTTTCGCCTGAACAATGGCCTGCCTTCTTTTACCTATAATGCTGCTCTGGCCGCCGCCGCCCAAAACCAGGCCAACTATATGGCCGAATTTGGCGTTTTCAGCAGCCACATGGGGTATGGTGGGTCCTGGCCGCAAAGCCGGGCCAATGCAGCCGGTTACAGCGGCCAGGTGTCAGAAAATATCGTCGGCGGTACAAATCTGACAGCCCCCCGCGGCCTGACCTGGTGGGTCAACAGCCCCGGCCACTACAACACCCTGATCACCACACGCTATACAGAAGCCGGCGCCGGTTTTGCCCGCGCTGGTGACATTAGTTATTACGTGCTGGTGGTGGGGCAGCCGGGCAATGCCAGCATTCAACCAGCTACCAGCGCCAACAATGACCCGGAACCACTTTTTATCACCCCCATCACCCTGGCTGAGCCCGGCGCCGATGGCTCGATTGTGCATATTGTGCAAGAGGGGCAGGCGTTATGGTCATTAGCCGCGCACTATGATGTGCCCCTGTCTGATCTGCTGCTGTACAACGGCTTAAAAGCCGATGCGTTTGTGCACACCGGTGACCAGATCATCATTCGGCTGGCCGAAGGTGCGCCGCTTCCACCAACACCGACACCGCCCACCACACACCTGGTGCGTGAAGGGGAGTCACTGTGGACCATTGCGGCGTCTTATAACGTAAAAATTGGCGACGTGATGTGGTACAATAATCTGACTGAGGAATCTTTTTTACAGCCAGGGCAGGAGATCAAAGTGCGGCTGGCGCCTGGCGAACTGCCACCACCCACGCCCACCCCCCTCATCTACCACATTGTGCAGTCAGGGCAAACGCCATGGGAAATTGCTCTGACATATGGCCTGACACTGGAACAACTGCAGGCGTTTAACAATATGGCTGCCAACGCCATCATTAAGCCGGGGGATGAGCTGCGCATTCGGCCCCCAGACACCCCTACCCCCACCCCACTGCCAACATCCACACCTACACCACCTATCCCCACCCCTACCATGACGTTGACCCCTACCTCAATATCATTCCCGCTGGACAGAAACCGGGCCACGGCCGTGGCTGCCAACATGGCAATCAGCGGCACGGTCATTCCTACCCCAACAACAACCATGGGATCACTGTCCATGGCCCGGCCGTGGCTGCTTGGTTCCGTTCTTTTTGCCGTGGGGCTGACAGCATTAGCCGGGGCTTTTGTGGTAGCCCTGCGCAAAGAGAAACTTTAGAAGCTGCTCAGCGGCAGAACCATAAACCACACCAGGTCCGGCGCTGGCCGGCAGGGTTTACGGCCGTGCCTGGCGGCTCGCTGACAATCATGGGCAGGTAAATGATCTGCCCGGCATCCCCTTCTAAGAGAACTGATGCCGCGGCGGTAGCGGCAGCTTCAAAACTGTCGGTCTGCGCCGTCCAGGTGGCGGTGTTCACTGTGCTTTGGGTGATAGTGACGGCCGCTGTAATAAACGCGCTGGCGCCGGGGACCAAGTCATAGGCAAAATTATCCAGTAACAGGCCCAATTGATTATCTACCAGCGTATGCACGGCAAACGTCACGTCACCGGTATTGGTGACTTCATAACAGTAGGTCACGGCCGTGCCCGCCGGTACGGTGATACTGTTGGTGGGGGCACAGGCCGAAGGGTCAGTACCCACTGTTTTGACCAGCGCCACGGCTGGAGAAACCACCGTGACGGTGGTCGTGTCGGTGGCCGTTACCACATCGGTGTAGTCGGGGTTATAGGCGGTCCACGTACCTGTACTGACGGTCGTTGTCATCACGGGCGCAGTTTGGGTGATAAAGGCACTGGCGCCGGGCACCAAGGGATAAAACAAAGTCGTAAAGACAGGACCCAGTTCACTATCAACCAGATCATGGATCGTCAGGGTCACAGAGCCGGTGTTGGTGACTTCATAGCAGTAGGTCACGGCCGTGCCCATAGTGACGGTAATCTCATCCGTTGGGGCACAAGCACTGGGGTCGGTCCCCGCCGTCTTGTCCAGACGAATCTTTGGCCCGGGCTGCACCAGCTCAATGTACTGCGCGCTCACACCACTGATTTTGGTGTCCACCAGGTTGCCAGAGCGATCAATTTCATAAACACCACTGCCGTTGGTGGTAAGGATATTGCCATTAGGCAGTTCATAGGCACCACGGTAACCACTTAAACCGGGTGGGTCATATACATCTACCACCACACCAGCCGGCGTCAGCTCCACCACACCTTCTTGGGTGCCGCTAAAATTACCAACGAGAATGTTGCTGTTACTGGCCTGGGCCAGTTGTTGCGGAAAGGCGTTAATGAGGGCCAACTCAGCAATAAAAGCACCGGTTGTCAGATCAAACCGATTAATATCATCGCTGGTGATACTGCTAACCAGCCAGTCTGATTCGCGCTGGTACACGTCGAATGGACCATCTATGCCACCGGCGCCATTAGCAATAAAGTTGCCCACATAATTCCCGGCTGGGTCAAACTCAGCCACCGAGTCCTGGTTGCTGCCTCCGGTAACCGTTACCAGCAGGTGACCGTTTGACCGTAAGGCCATACCTAAAATGTTGTCCAGGATAGCTGTATTGGCCCCCCCAGCCGGGGCAAACACCCCCAGGTAATTCCCGTTGAGGTCATATTCCTGAACCACATCCTCAAACTGGTCAGCCACCAGAATAGAGTTGCCGCTGGCGCTAAGTATGGCGCTTTTGGGGCTTGAAAGATTGGTAGAGTCGGTGGGAATAAAGTTAGCGTCCACCAGGTCACCCGTTGTAGGGTCAAAGGCCATCACCCGATCATTGGTCCAATCAGGGATCAGCAGCAGGCCGGCACCCCCATAAAGCAAATTGGCAGCTTGTACCGCTGCCAGCACATCCCGCTGCGGCCGTACATCCGGACCAGCAGGAGGACACAAGTATACATGAAATTCAGTGCTGTAGATGCAATCCTTCCCCTGGGGTGCGGTTACTGCTAACATACCCGTCATCTCGCTAATGTCAGCCAGGTTTGTTTCCAATTGTGTCTCATTTTTTGTCTGCAAACGAGACGCGGCGGCTGTTGTGACCGAAAGCCGCCCTATGACCGGCAATATCATGATGATAAGGGGTAAGAGCCAGATAACAGGCATGAAGAGCCATCGTTTTTTACCTTTCACACATTTTCCTCCTTGCTGATCATTATACTAATCCCCGGCCCAGCATCCACGCAAGAGACACTGGAAAAATCATATGATTTAGAAGCTTTTGTTATTGGTAAGCAGTATAGGCAAGAAACCATTACATTGTACATGAGAAACCGACTTGTTCAAGGCACGCTAACCTATCGGAGGGTATACTGGCTGCCTACGGCCGTACAACAAGACGGCCGTGTTTGCGTATTGTGAGGTATCATTCTGGCCAATGGGTCAAAAGGAGTGCACACTATGCGGACTAATGAAAAGGTCACTGCTTTGTGGGAAAAGGCAAAAGTTCCGGCAGCTGTATTGGGCGGATTTATCTTCCTACTGTGGTTTATTGAGATATTAGACTGGGTTCTTTTTCATGGCTCACTAGATGCCTATGGCGTGAAGCCGCGCACGGTAAACGGACTGATTGGCATTTTGTATGCGCCATTTTTGCATGGCGGCTTTGGGCATCTTATGGCCAATACACTACCCATCTTAATTTTAGGAGGGTTGATCATCGTCTCTCGGGGATTAAAGGAGTTCTTTCTGGTCACGGGTGTTGTCATGATCATCAGCGGGTTAGGCACATGGCTGATTGGCCCCGGCCACTCTGTACACATTGGTGCCAGCGGCCTGGTTTTTGGCTATTTCGGCTTTTTACTGCTCATGGCTTATTTTGAACGCAGCTGCCAGGCAATTGTGGTAGCTGGGGTAGTCTTCTTCTTTTACGGGGGGCTGGTTTGGGGTGTCTTGCCAACAAAAGATGGCATTTCCTGGCAATCACATCTGTTTGGGCTGGCCGGCGGCATCATGGCTGCCTATTTGTTAGGCAAACAAGAAGCGGTCGCCACATCTTCTATTGAAGAGGAGATTGTGGTGCATGATAGTTACGATACTTAACACCCTATACGGCAAAATTCATAACGTGCTTTTTACTGTCAGTTTTAGGCACAGAACCCATGCCTTCAAGGAGGAAACATGAACACAAGATTATATTTATGGCTGGCCGCCTGTGGGGCTGCTTGGCTTTTGGTTGCCTGTGGTAATGGGGAAACGCCAGCAACGGCCGTCTCTTCGTTAGCCAACGAACCTTTGCCCACACATACGGCAACAGTCGTGCCCACAGACACGGCCGTACCTACCAACACACCTATCCCTAGTCACACCCCCACGCTGGCGCCTACGGCGTCAGCGACACCAGAACCTACAGCGACAGCCACCCACACGCTCACACCAGAGCCCACAGCCACACCTACTCCCTCACCTTCACCGGCACCTACGGTGCATGCCACGGCCGTCCCGGCAACCCCCACAACGGCCGTACCCGTTTCCGCACCCATCGCCCCGCCGGCCGCGCCGGCTCCAGCCGGGCCAAACTTGTTGGTAAATCCCGGTTTTGAAGGGGGGACTTTACCCTATGAAGCTTACCGGGTGAACCACTTGTTTCTTCTTAATGATCCTAACAAACCTCAATTTATTCATTCTGGTAGTTATTCAGCTTTTAACACGGGTGGCATTTTTTACCAGCGTGTGGCTGACAATGTTTCCCCTGGCACCACCTATAGAGCCGGCGCCTGGCTCAAAATCTGGTCCAGCTCAGGTGAAGATCGTACCATTTCCGAAAACCCCGGCGACTTTATAGGCCGCGTTTGTTTAAACACAAACGGCGACGGTGACCCCAATTTGCCTACCAGCGTATGCACTGGCTGGGTACGGCCGTTGGACGTATGGCAATATATCTCTGTCGATGCCGTAGCCACAAACAGCCGGATAGCCATTATTTTTCAGACCGGCTACAGCAGCCCCAACCGACCAAAACACAATGAAGCCTATTGGGATGATGCCGCCTTGGGCACAGCCCCTGTGGCCGCCACGGCCACACCACTACCGGCAGCCGCGGCGCGGCCAGCGCCCGTGCCCTTTCAGGCAGCCGCTCTGCACGATAATATGCATTACGTGCGTTCACAAATTGAGCAGATGGGGGGTGTCTTAGACCGTCTTTATAACGGTGAATCAGGCAAATGCACCGAGTATCAGGGGTATTACAACAACCTCATCCGTTCCGCCACCTATGATGGCATCCCGGCCGAGTGGCAGGGAATTTATAACGATTACATTTTTGCCGTGGAGAATACCATTGCTACCAATGAAGGGCTAAACAGCCTGTGTAGTTCCGGTGGCGGCGGCGTAACACAACAAAATTATGGCGCCGGTCGCCAGGGCATCAATGCCAGCCTGGAGCGGTTGATCCCGGCCATTGAAGCCGCAAATGCGTTAGTAGGTGGGTAAACGAATACACAGCGCTGGGGATGTTAAAGATCTCCGGCGCTTACACAGCCGCTTACGCAGCGTCAAGGGAAACAGAACGTTCAAATTGGCGTTGGCCCACGCTGGCTAACAAGATGCTTATTGCATACAAAACGGTTAAAGGAGCCATGGTCAACAACATGGTAACAGGATCAATCGAAGGCGTGATAATAGCCGCCAGCACAGCAATGATGACTACAGCATAACGCCAATGCTCACGCATCGCCTGGGCGGTGATCATGCCCACACGGGCCAGGACGTAGACAACAATTGGCATTTGGAAACTGACGCCGATCCAAAACAGCATACGCACAATAAAACTAATATACTCAGCGCTGGTCCAATCTGTATCAAACGTCGCCGACATAAAGTTTGCCAGAAAGTTAATAGCCGCTGGTATCAAGATAAACCAAGAAAAAAGGATTCCCAGGCTAAATAATGTCAATGAACCGGGAATAAAGATGAAGATGTACTTCTTTTCGCTGGCGGTTAATCCGGGAGAAATAAACAACCAAATCTGGTAAAGAATCACGGGCATGGCCAGAATAGACCCCACCAACAACGATACCTTAAAAAAAGTTTCAATGCTTTCTGTAGGGCTGAGCAGTTTTAGTTTGACGGTTTCACCCAAAACACTGGCGGCGTATGGCTCTGTCATGTAAGTAATGATGGGGTTGGCCAACACAAAGCCCACAAACGTACAGACAAACAAGGCCGCCACCACATAGGTGAGACGAATTCGCAGTTCATTCAAATGACCCAGCAGGGTCATCTGAGCTTCGCTGAGTTCCAGTTCGGGGTCTTCACCGGTTGTCATCATTCGGGGTCGTCACTGATTTTAAGGGGGTTGGGGAGTTTAGGGGCCGGCGTCTTGGCCGGGCCATTGGCAGCTACGGCCGTGTCTTCCCCATTTTTCTTTTCGGCGGCCACAGGGTTTAAGGTAGGTGGTTTGATGGAATGTTCAATCTCATCAAGGGCAGCCTTTCCTTCGGTGGCGGCACTATTTGTAACCGAGGTAAACTCGCTGCGCAGGGATTGTAATTCCTGGCGTAATGCCTGAACTTCATCCATCGCTTCTCGCAAGGCATGGCCGTCATCCACCCCATCTAGCTCATTGCTCAACTGCCGCATAAAACTGCGAGAGATCATCTGTAGTTGGGCGGTTGTCCTTCCTAACCAACGCGCTATATGGCCGATGCGCTCCGGGCCCATTACCACCCCGGCAATGATCAGAATAAGAATGAGTTCCGGCATACCAATGCCAAAGAAGTTATCCACAGTAATTACCCAATCGCCCCATCACCCCGCGATCTTCTACTCTCCAGTACGGGTATGGTAAAAGCGAGCAGTCTTACTAGCAGCAGTTTTCAGTAATCAGTATACAGTCTTACAGGCTTGACTCTACTTCTTCGTTTTTCTCGGACGGTTCTGCCCGACCATCACGCACACCTTCGCGGAAAGCTTTGATACCTTTGCCTAATTCACCGCCAATCCGGCTGATGCGGCCAACACCAAATAAAACAAGTACAACGGCTAAAATAATTAACAATTCAGGTACACCTAAACCTGCCATAAGCTTTTATCTCCTCGCGATCAAGTGCCTTTGTTTTGCCTGGCCACAACCACTGTTTTGCCGTGATATGATGCAGCACAAGCCATGGCCCTGAACCTTCAATGTATGTGACCATATTATACCAGACTCCTCATCAAACGCAGGCCAACAGGCCATTTTGCTCATTTAGCTTATAATTCCTGATAGTTGCCTGAAACCAACAGGATTTATAGGATTACGTTGTGGCTGTCTATGGTAATCTGCAACATGTATGGGAGTAAATGATGAACATTGGTGTTATTTTCCCACAAACGGAGTTTCCGGCTGATCCCGTCGCCATTCGCGAGTACGCGCAAACGGCCGAGGCGCTAGGATTCAGCCACATTCTGGCTTATGATCATGTATTGGGCGCCAACCCAGACCGCCCCGGCGGCTGGCGCGGACCTTACACCCATGAGGACCCATTTTTTGATCCTTTTGTTCTTTATAGTTACATGACGGCCGTCACCACCACCATCGCTTTTGTCACCGGCATTCTCATTTTGCCGCAGCGGCAGACGGCCGTCGTGGCCAAGCAGGCGGCCTGTTTGGATATCTTATGTGGCGGCCGTTTTCGCCTGGGGGTAGGCGTAGGTTGGAACCAGGTAGAGATGGCCAGTTTGGGGCAAGACTTTCACACCCGGGGCCAGCGCATTGAAGAGCAAATTGCGGTGCTGCGCCGGCTGTGGACAGAAAAGTTGGTGCTGTTTAACGGCCGTTGGCATCACCTGCAAGACGTGGGCATCAAGCCGCTGCCGGTGCAGCGCCCCATCCCCATCTGGTTGGGCGGCCACGCCGACCCTGTGCTGCGCCGGGTGGCCCGCCTGGGAGATGGTTGGTTTCCTAATTATCGCACAGCAGAACAGGCACGCCCGTCGCTAGATAAACTAGATGCCTACCTGGCCGAACACGGCCGTGGCCGCGCCGACATTGGTATTGAGGCCCGGCTGCAGTTAAAAGATGGCCATCCAGACACCTGGCACCAACTCAGGACAGAGTGGCAGGCCGCCGGCGCTACGCACCTCACCTGCAACACGATGGGCGCTGGGCTGCAAACAGCAGCTGATCACATCCAGGCCATACGCCGCTTCGCCCAGGCAGTGCTTTGAGACTGGATATTGTAAACCAGTAAACATTGTAAGGGTCTTTTTAAGAGCCGTGCCACACTATCTCCACGGCACTGATGAATAATCTGTGCCTTAATTCAAAAACCCTTTTCCTGAAGTGCAAACAAAACGAGGTGAATAGTATGACGGTGCGTGATTCTCAACAGACACAAATTCTAGTTATTGGCGGGGGGCCAGGCGGTAGTACGGCGGCGGCCATGCTTGCCCGCGAAGGGTTTGATGTTACTCTGGTGGAGCGAGATGCTTTCCCCCGCTATCACATTGGCGAATCGCTGCTCCCTTCTGTGCTGGATTTTCTTGATATGTCTGGTGCCCGCGAGAAAGTAGAGGCTTACGGCTTCCAGCGCAAACCAGGCGGCCATATTGAATGGGGCAAGCAGCAGTGGGACCTTTATTTTAATGAATTGACCGGCAATCATACCTATAGCTTTCAAGTTGTTCGTTCCGAATTCGACAAGATATTATTAGATCATGCTGAAAGCCAGGGTGTTAAGGTTATGCAATGTGTAGAGGTACAAAAAATTCATTTTGACACTGCCGATAAACGCCGCCCCTATGCGGCCACCGTATCACGGGTAGGTGAGGCCGATCAACGGTGGGATATTCTTTTTGATTATCTGGTAGACGCTTCCGGGCGAGCGGGCATTATGGCCAACCGCTACCTGCGTAACCGCACCTATCATGACGCCTTTAAAAATGTGGCCGTTTGGGGTTACTGGAAAAATACAAACCGTTTACCCGAACCAAAAGAGGGGGCCATTGCCACTGTCTCTATTCCCCATGGCTGGATTTGGGCCATTCCCTTGCATGATGGCACCATGAGCGTCGGCGTCGTGATGCATAAAGATTCGTTTAAGAAAAAACACGGCCGTCAGGAACTGGAAGAGATCTACCGCGAAACCCTGGCCGAGTCCCCTACCGTCAGCGCCCTGGTGGCCCCTGGCCAGCGCATCTCCGAACTCAAAGTAGAAACCGATTACTCCTATGCCAGCAATGAGTTTGCCGGGCCTGGTTACTTTTTGGTCGGTGACGCAGCCTGTTTTTTGGACCCGCTATTGTCTACCGGCGTTCACCTGGCTATGCTCAGCGCCATGTTGACGGCCGTGAGCATTACCGCCACCCTCCGCAACGATGTTGCTCCTCAAGAAGCCACCGAATTTTATGAAAACAGCTTCCGCTGCGCCTATATGCGGCTGCTGGTTTTTCTTACAGCATTCTACCACCAGTACGATGGCAAAGAATCTATCTTTTGGGTTGCCCGGCGGTTAACGACTCACGATGTGCCGGAAAATAATATCAAGCTGGCCTTCACCACCCTCATGTCTGGTGTCGAAGACTTGCTAGATGTACGTGAGGGGGCGGAAGCAGTCACCCGTGACCTGGTTTTGCAAGAAATGTCACAGCGTGTCGCAGAAAACCTGAGAATCCGCCAGGACAAAGCCGCGATGACGGCCGTCTACGATTCCCGCCTCAAGCAAGACAATGCCTCCTTCTTTGGCAAAGTGGAGGGCCTGGACGCTATTGCGCGCACACCAGAAAATGCAGTTGGCGGCCTGTACGTCACCACCTCCCCACGCTTGGGGCTGGCCCGCGTTTCCTAACCCTACCGTTTTCTGATATAGTCGACCTCCTGGCCTATATGTCTGGCCAGGAGGTTTTTGTGGTTGCAAGGAGAGATGAACGAGCACCAAAACAAAGCTGAGCGCTGGTCTGCTTATTACCAACAGGTTCACGGCCGTCCACCCCATGAAACCCTGGTACAGGCATTGGCCCTGTTTGCCTCAAACCGGCCGCCAGAGCCTTTCGCCATAGACCTGGGCTGTGGCGCCGGCCGTGATACGCTGGCGCTGCTGGAGGCTGGCTGGCACGTGCTGGCCATTGACGCACAACCGGAAGCAGTTCAACATGTACGGGCGGGAACTCCTCTGGCGGCCCTATCCCGGCTCCAAACCAGGGTAGCTGTCTTTGCCGAACTTCCCCCTCTGCCCCCGGCCGACCTGGTGAATGCCAGCTTCAGCCTGCCCTTTTGCCACCCGACCCATTTTGATACACTGTGGGCTAACATCAGGCAGGCTATACGGGTTAACGGCCGTTTTGCTGGGCAGTTCTTTGGTGAAAATGACAGTTGGGCCCATGATCCAGACAAAACTGTACACACAAAAACCCAGGTCAAATCACTTTTACAAACCTTTGAGATTGAGATGCTCGACGAGCGGGATGAAGATGGCTCTACCGCCTGCGGTGATGCCAAACATTGGCATATTTTCCACGTCGTGGCTCGTAAACGAGCCTAACCTATTAACCGTGACCCCTAAAGGCTGCGGTTTACTTATGACAAAAAGGAAAGCACATGGAAATCCTCGGCGGCCCCCTCTTTGCTGTTGCCGGCGCAGGTGAATCACACGGCCCGGCGGTGACGACCATTGTCTTTGGCTGCCCGCCCGGCCTCAAACTGACCAGGGCACAGATTCAAACGTACCTTGACCGGCGACGGCCCGGCAGCAACCGGCACGGTACGCCACGGAACGAGAAAGACAAGGTCATTCTTCTCTCTGGCCTTTATCAGGATGACCACGACGCCCTCACCGCCGGGCCAGACCTTCAGATCACGGTGGCTGGCGCCCACTTCCAAACGTCCGCCTATGAAGCAGGTTACACCACCGGCGAGCCAATCAGTGCGATTGTCCTGTCTGCCACACCTAAATCCGGTCACTACGCGCAGTTTGTGGGGTCAGAAGGGGCGGTGCGTCCTGGTCATACAGACCTGGTCAAGTACCATAAGTCCAAAGGCTTTGTAGACGTCCGTGGCGGCGGCCGTTCCAGCTACCGCAGCACCATCTCAGACGTAATAGGCGGTTCTATTGCCCGGCTTTATCTACAAGAGCTGTTTGGCACAGTCTTTCTGTCTTCAATCAGCCAGGTAGGACCCTTGCAAACCAGCACAACGTTAAGTGATCATTTTAATGGGTGGATACAGCAGCACGGCCGTCAGACCATTCCCCAGGAAGAAATTGCCCGCGTTCAGGCCCAATTGGCCGCGTCTGAAATCCATTCCCTGGACCCCGACTTTGCGCACGCGGCAGGTGAATTGATCAAACAAACACGCCTGGAAGGGGATTCACTGGGTGCGGCCGTGGAAGTGGTGGCCGTCAACGTACCGGCCCTGGCCGGCGACCCCCTCTACCACAGCCTGAAAGTGCGGCTGATGGGTGTGCTAGGAGGGCTGCACGCCGCCCAGTCTTGCGAGATAGGAGACGGCGTACAGGTCATCAGCCGGCGTGGCAGTCAAAACAACGATCCCATACGGCAAACAGGTTACCAGGCAAACAGCCACGGCGGCCTGCTGGGGGGCATCACCACGGGCATGCCCCTGGTTTGCCGGGTGGGGTTTAAGCCTACTTCTACTATCAACAAACCCCAGCAGTCTGTGCGCAAAAACCTGGAAGAAATAGATTTCGAACTGGAAAAAGGGCGGCATGATCCCTGCGTGGGCGTGCGCGCCGGGGTCACATTAGAGTCACGCATGGCCATTGAGCTGCTCAACGCCGTCCTCATACATCAGGCCGGACAAGTAGACCCTCAGAACTTCCACTTATTTGGCCCATAATTAAGGGCCGCAGTGTGGCTTTCTAATAATGGGCCAGCGTGCCTTCGGCGCGGGCGCGTTCTACAGCATAGCGAAAGACAAACAGGGAGAGGGGAAACAAGATCACACAAAAAGCCAGTAGTGCCAGAATGTCAGGTGCCAATTCCGCCCAGGAAGCCCCCTTTAAAACTGCCAACCGCATGCCACGCAGCGCATAAGTGAGCGGCAAGAAGTAGGAGAACAGTTGTAACCAGCCGGGCAAAATGGCGACGGGGTAAAAGACACCCCCTAACAGGTTGGCCGTATTGGCTAACACGGCCGTCACCGGGTCACCACGCTTGAGGACCATGATCACACCGGCGGCCACAATGCCGATGCTGGCAAAAGCGACTACACTCAGGGCCAGAATGAGGGCCGCCGCCGGGATATTGACGCGGCTTAGATCTAATGTCAGGAAAAGCGCGCCAAAGAGCAAGTAGATAAACACGCGAAACGTGGTGTAGGTGTAGCTCCACAGCGCTGAGCCGACGATCACCAGGGAGACCGGTGTGGGGGTCATCATCGTCGCTTCCAGCGTGCCTGTCACCTGCGCCTGGCGTAATGCCTGGGCAAAGCCGGTCAGCCCAACACTAAAATAGCCCCCCAGGGCAATGCCAATAATGACAAAAGAAAAGTAGTCGCCCTGATAATCCCCCAAGAAGGGGTTGGCAATCACGCCAATAAATTCTGAAAGGAAAAAAAAGAGCAGCGAACGGAAGATGACGCCGCCAATGGTCATCAAAAAGGCAAAACGGTAGCTGGCTTCGTTTTGAAAATCGCGGCGAAGAAAAGCCAGCAGGCGGGTGAGTGTCATGGCGGGTTAAGGTGAATGGGTGATTTTACTCACCGCATCACCCACTCACCTCATCATCTTCCTGGGTATAATGGGCAAAGACTTCTTCCAGGGTGGGTGGGGTACTGTCTATGGTCTGGATAGAGATGGCGTGCTGGCGCAGGCAGTCTAACACGGCCGTTAACACGCCATCATCTTCTTCTGCCTGAAACTGCACCAGGCGGCCGGCCACCTGGGTGGCAAAGCGGTTCTGTAAAAGCTGGACCACGGCCGTATCTAACCCCGTCGTCTGGATGGTATAAGCCCGCTGCGGGCGCAGCTGGCGCCGTAAGGCGCCCGGCTCGCCTACCGCCTGAATGTGGCCCCTGTGCATCAACGCCACCCGGTCACATAACTTTTCGGCTTCTCCCAGATCATGGGTGATGAGAAAGATCGTCATATTTTGTTCCCGGCGTAAGTACAAAATCAGGTCATGCAGCTTTTGGGTGGCAGTGGGGTCCAGACTGCGGCTGGGTTCGTCCAGGAAAAGGATGCGCGGCTGGTGCAGCAGGGAACGGGCAATAGCCAACCGCTGCCTCATGCCGCTGGAAAAGTTGCTAAAGCGGCGTTCAGCCACATCTGCCAACTGCACGGCCGTTAATACCGTTTGCACCCGGTCATATGCCATCTGGCCACGCAGCCCATAAAGGGCGGCAAAAAAGTCCAGATTTTGCCGCGCCGACAGCCGCCAGTAAAAGCTGCGCTCATCAGACACCACCAGCCCCACTGTGGCCCGAATAGCGCCCGATTGTGGCAGGGGATGCCCGGCCACCACGGCCGTGCCCGCCGTAGGGCGTATGAGTGTGCACAGCATCTTCACCAGGGTGGTCTTGCCCGCACCATTGGGACCAAGCAGGCCAAACAGTTCACCGGGGGAAACGGCCAGAGAGACATCCTGTACGGCCGTCACCGGCGGCAGCTGCCGCCGGCGGCGCCAGCCCACTGACGGCTCATACGTTTTGGCAAGATGATGCGTGGTCACGGCCGTATTCATACTCACTCACACGTTGGCCTGCCGATAAACAGCTCTTTTTCCGCTGCCAGATTACCGGAAGCCACCTGTCCGGTACCAATAACTGGCGCGCCCCCACTGCTGACCACAAAGGTATAGCTACCGCTCTGATTGGCTGCCAGCAAATCACCATTCCAAAAATAACTATAAACGCCGCTGCCACCACGCCCAGAGATAAAAATGCGCATCGTCCAGGCGCTGCCATTACATTGCTGGGTCCCCTCTAACTGATACAAATCCAACACCAGGTTGCTGGCCGAAGGGGCGGGCACGGCCGTGGGCGCGATGATGGCCACAATGGGGGCACGAACAGGTAGTGTCTTGATGTCGCCAATCCAGTCAAAACGCGTCAGACTGGCAAATCCCCGCTCACCCGCATCATTGCTGACATACAGCCAGTTGCCCGTTTCTGAACGGCCCAACACCCACACCTCTTCCCCTTGGGCAATGATCGCCAGTTCTGCCGCTTCGGCGTCTGGCGCCGCAAAAATGGAAACGTTCTCCAGCGCCGCGGCCCGGTCTGACGGCCGTGGCGTAGGCGTCATCGTGGGGGTAGCCGAAGGGGTTCGGGTTATGGTAGCTGCGGGTGTCGCCGTGCGGGTAGCTGGTACGGCCGTGCGGGTAACGGTGGGTAATGGTGTAAAGGTGGCTGTGTGCGTAGCCGCCGGTGGTAAAACTGCCAGATTTGAAGTGGGGGTGACGGCCACGGCCGTTTGCCCCCGCCAGCGACTCGTCAGCAAGACGGCAGCAGCCATCACCAGCAACAATAGAGACACCCCGCCAAGCCATACCCAGCGGCGGCGGGCAGGCGGCGCGGAGGGCGTTCTTTTCTGGCTTTGCATGGCTTGCGCCTTTTCGGCCACCAACTGTGAATCAGGGAACCGCGGATCAATGTCTTGAATACGGGCCAGGCTGGCCAGTGCTGTTTCTGGTTCACCCTGCGTCAGTGCGGCCAGCGCGGCCGTATAAAGTGTGGTACAAGCCCCTTCTCTGGATCGTTTTTCCACCATCATGCGGTCAGGGAAGGTTAAATTTTCTTTGTGCAGTTGGATAGACTCCCACTTGGTCAGCGCCTGCTCATATTCTCGCACTTCCAGGTGACCCACAGCTTCTGCATACAATCTATCCAACTTGCTGCGTAGATCGGCTTGCTGTATTCCTATCCGTGCCTTAAATTCCAGCTCATTGACGGGGTAGTCTGGGTCATACTGACGCAGGGCGGTGATGAAGGCCAGGCTTTCGGCAAACTTACCGGCGGCAAACTCTCGTTCTGCCCCTTTATTTAGCCGCTCCAGGGCATCGCGGCGCATCGCGCTGGCTTTATGACGTTGGTAGTCAGGGTCAGCACGGTGCAGTTCATCTAGCTTGTCAAGGCAGTCGGTCCAATGACGTTCGTCAAACAGATCGCGCGCCTGCTGCCATAACAACGCCAGCCTATCCAGATGGCGTGAAGCCAGGTTGTCGGCCGGGCCTTGCAGCTGCAGCCCCACCGTATTGAGGGCGATAGTCATCTCACCGGCGGTCTGGAAACGGCCGTCGGGCTCTTTAGACAGTGCCTGCTCGACAATAGCTACCAGCGAATGCGGGGTGTTCATTTCCACCGCTTGCAGGTCCGGCGCCGGCTCATTCACCTGCTTGATCATTACCTGGTAAGTAGAATCATCATGAAAAGGGGGGTCGCCACTGAGCATTTCATAGAGCATAATGCCCAGTGAATAGATGTCAGAGCGATGATCGGCTTCTTCACCGCGTATCTGCTCTGGGGCCATGTAAGCGGCCGTACCCATGGGTGTGGCGCTGGCCAACGGTGACCGCGCACCTATCATTCTGGCGATGCCAAAATCCATCAGGTATGGCTCACCCAGCAGGTCAAGCATCACGTTGGCCGGTTTCAGATCACGGTGGATCATACGCCGTTGGTGGGCATAATCCACTGCGCTGGAAACCTTCGACATGATACGTACGGTATCGGTCAGGGGCAGGCGCATCCCGGCGTTTTTAAGCGCTTCCAGGCGATGAGAAAGTGTCTCACCGGGGATATATTCCATGACCATGTAATAGGTTTGGGCGTCGTGGTTAAAGTCATGCACCTGAATGATATTGGGATGGCGCAGTTGACCAATGAGGGCCGCCTCTTGCTCAAAGTGCTGAATAAATTCTGCATTGTCGGTCAGGTGTTGGTGGATGATCTTAACGGCTACTTTGCGGTTAAGATTGGGGTCGTGGGCACGGTACACGGAAGACATCCCGCCCCGCCCCAGGATGGCTTCAATTTTGTAGCGGTTGCCCAGAGTCTGGCCGACCCAGCCTGGTCCAAAATGGGTCATACAATTGCTCCGCGCCTGAACTTCCGGCGTTGACCTACCCTTTGCCTACATGTCATTCGTCACCACAAGACACACATTTTACAGATTGATCAACACGCTACCCAAAGGCAGGCTGTTGGTAAATACCCGTGCGCATGGTTATATTATGTCATATTTGAGGCGGGGATTCCAATAAGAGATGAGTTTGAGACGCTTCTTTTTTCATCACCGGCTGGGATACAAGGCTAATCCATTTGGGGCGCTGACAGCCGAAGCGTGGACGGCCGTGGCATTTATCCCCCCGGCTGTGCAGCATATCCTGGATGTGGGGGGGGGCCACCTGCAGCTGCTTGGTCCCAAGGGATGTGGTAAGACAACCACGTTGTTAAAACTGGCCAAACATTTTGCCTCTCAGGGGCAACAAGTGCGCTACGAGTACATCCCCGAAGGGCAAACACACTTTACCACCAGCCTGGCCGGCCTGGACGTGTTTGTGTTGGATGAGGCACAACGCCTGCGTCGGCGGGAGCGACGCCGGTGGTTAAAGGGGGCAACGGCCGTGACCTTCATCTTCAGCAGCCATAAAGACCTGGCATCATCGTTCGCCCATCACCAGGCGCTGCAAAGTGTGCAGGTAGACGCGGCCATCTCTTTAACCCATTACCAGACGTGGATTGACCGGCGGCTGGCTTATTTTTCCTTGCCCGGCGCGTCACCAGTCACATTAACTGACGAAGCCATCGCCTATCTTTGCCAGACCTTTGGCGCCGATATGCGCGCGGCGGAATATTTTTTGTATGAAGTTTTTCAAAAGGATTGGACAGAGGCACACATTGGGGCGCAGGCGCTGGCAGAATTAAGGCCTGTGTTATAATCTCTAGCACGATCAACCATTCACCATCAATCAGGTATATAGAGAAAACACCCATGCCCCATCTTACCCTGGCCTTCATTGGTCCTCCTGTTATAGAGCAAGATGGTGTGCCTTTGCAAGTTGACACCCGCAAAGCTGTAGCCCTGCTGGCTTACCTGGCTGTTACCCAAAAGGAACACGGCCGTGATAGCCTGGCAGCGCTGCTGTGGACCGGCAATACGCCCTCCCGCGCCCGGGGCGCCTTGCGCCGAACATTGTCTGTGCTGGGCAAAAGCCTGGTCGCCGATGGGCTCCTTCTGGCCGAAGACAGAGTTAGTTTTCATCCGGGCGCCAATTGCTGGTTTGATGTTAAGGTGTTCCAAGACCATCTGCGGGCCAGCCGGAGCCACCATTGTCCTGACCCCACAACCTGCCATACCTGCTTAAATCACTTGCAAGCGGCCGTTGACCTTTACCGGGATGACTTCCTGGCCGGCCTTCACCTGCGTGACTGTGCCGGTTTTGATGACTGGCGCTTCCTTGAAGAAGAGACCTTGCGCCGCCAATGTGCTGACGCCTTAGGGATATTGGTGTCGGCCTATCAGAACCAGGGCAACCCGGCACAAGCCATTACTTGTGCCCAACGCTGGTTAGCGTTAGACCCCTTACACGAAGAAGGTCACCGCCGGTTGATGCAGCTCTATTTTCAGGCTGGTGACTATGCCGCCGCCTTACGCCAATATGACAAATGCACCACCCTGCTGGCTGAACAGGTTGGCTTGGGACCACATAAGGAAACGTTGGCACTGTATAAGCACATTTTGCGGGAAAAAGTGCAGGGGGTAAGCTCCACAGTTTCAACAAGCGTAACGCCCCCGGTTGGGGGCATTACCAGCATCAACCTGGAAAACTCTCCGGCACCGCTCACCTCTGCCTTGCTTCCTCATAATTTACCTACACCGTTAACGTCTTTTGTTGGGCGCAGCGCCGAACTGGCAGATTTACTGACATACTTTTCTACCTCTTCTTCCCGCTTATTAACCATTCTGGGGCCTGGCGGCGTGGGCAAAACCCGCCTGGCCATTCAGGCCGGCCGCCAGCTCCTGGCAGCGCCCACAGACCTGGTGCGGCACGGCATCTACTTTGCGTCGCTGGTGGCCATCCACTCCACCGATGCTCTCATAACGGCCGTGGCTGCCTGCCTGAACTTTTCTTTTTACGGGCGGGAAGAACCAGGCCGCCAATTGCTGCGTTACCTGAAGCATAAACACCTGCTCCTTATTATGGACAACTTCGAACACCTGGTAGCCCAGGCTGAACTGTTGCTAGAGATCTTGCAGCAGGCACCCTACGTCCGTTTTCTGGTGACCTCACGAACCTCTTTGGACTTTCAGGCTGAATCGCTGCTGGAACTGCAAGGGCTGTCTTATCCGGCTGGCAGAACGACACAGCTGGCATATCCGCCGCCCCGGGTTCACCCCCCTGAAAATGATGAAGCTGTACAGTTATTTATCCAGCGTGCTCGGCAAATGCGCCTGGCCTTTACCCCCACACCAGCGGACATGGCTGCCATCCGGCGCATCTGCCAGTTGCTGGACGGCAATCCACTGGCCCTGGAACTGGCGGCCACACTGACCCGTACAATTTCCTGCCCGGACATCGTCGCCAGGATAACGGACAGCCTTGATTCCCTCAGCACCTCAATGCGTGACGTGCCAGACAGGCACGTCAGCCTGCGCGCCGTCTTTACCCATTCCTGGCGCAGGCTGACACCTGAAGAACAACGTGCCTTTACCCAACTGGCCATCTTTCCCGGCAGCTTTGACCAGCCGGCGGCCGCCGAGATCGCTAGCGCCACCCCGGCAATCCTTACCAGGCTGGTTGACCACTCGCTGTTGGTGGAAAAGCCGGGCCCTCGTTATGAATGGCATGAAATCCTGCACCAATATGCCCTGGAAATTTTGCAAGCCGATGCCGCCACCTGGCAGGCCACCCAGGCAAACCACGGCCGTTATTTTGCCCGCTTCCTCCAGGAAAGGGAGGTGTTGCTAAAAGGCAAGGAACAGAAGGGAACACTGGCCGAGGTGAGCCGGGAAATCGACAATGTGCGGTCAGCCTGGAACTGGGCTTCGGGCAAAGACCAGACCGAAATGCTGCGCCAATCCTTGAAGGGTTTGACCACTTTTTACGATGCCTATGGTTTGTTTTACGAAGGGAATGACGTATTTACTCAGGCTCTGGCCCAGCAGAGGCAACGGGAAGCAGCACCAGAACAGGAAGAGATGATGGCGCTCCTTTTAAATTGTGTCTGCAGATTCAGGCTGCGGCTGGCTCAATATGAAGAGGCCGTTATCCATTTGCAAGAATGCTTAGACCTCTGCCGTCACCGGGGTCTGTTGTCAGAGATGGCACTTTGTTTGAACTACCTGGGCCAGGTAGCCTTCTCCCAGGGAAAACATGAACAGGCCTGGCACTATCTGCAAGAAGGCCTGGCCCTCAACCAAGAAATTGGTGATCTAGCCAGCGAGGCCACCGCCCTGAGCAACCTGGGTAACCTGGCTTGTGAGGAAGGTAAGTATGAGGAAGCAAACCAATTTCTCCGGCGCAGCCTGGTTATCCAGCAAAAGATAGATAGGCAACGGGGTGTAGGCACCTGCCTCAACAACCTGGGCAACGTGGCCTTAGCTCAGGGCTTGTTAAAAGAAGCACAGCGCTATTTTCACAAGAGCCTGGAGATCAAAAGAGAAATTGGCTTACCTTACGATGTCGCCGTCTCGCTGATCAATTCTGGTGTCGTGGCCTTACAGTTGGGCGACATCGAGGAAGCCCGGCAATGTTTTCAGGAAAGTTTGTTGACTTTTACAGACATCGGCCAGACGCTTGGTACGCTCTATGCCCTTCTAAATTTAGGTCATGTGGCCCTGGCACAACAAAACATAGCAGAAGCACAAAACTTTTATGAGAACGCCCTGGCCATAGGCCGGGAAGCAGGCATCAAGCGGGGCATCGTCCTGGCTCTGACTTACCTGGGAGGAATCGCTTATACCCTGGGCGCCTACCAGGAGGCCCGGCAAAAGTATGATGAGGCCCTGGTTTTAGCCCACACAGCCCATATTCCGCGGCTGGCCTTGGGAGTCCTGGTGGGTATAGCCACACTCAAGCACCAGACCGGTGACACCACCCAGGCAGCAGAATTACTTCTGTTTTCGCTCCAGCACCCGGCCATTGACCATGAAACCCAGGAAGAAGCCCGCCAAGCTCTAGCCCAGATCACCCCCCATCTTGCCCCCGCCACCCTGGCCGCCCTGCAAGCACAAGCACCCACACGCCACCTGGATGATCTCATTCGCTCCCTCTCCCCGGCCGATTAAATCCCCTTAAAAACGGCTGGTAACGCCTGCCGTAACGGCCGTCCCCTACAATTCCGTCGTTAACAATTCTTATCATGGTTAAGCAGCTCGCGCTGGTCTATAAGAACCACTTGTGAGGGCTGTCTTTCCCCATTATCAGCTGTCATGCACGGACTGTTAGCGCTAAAACCGCCCAGGCCGCATGACATGAACTTATCAGAAGAAGGAAAGAGGAATGAACCATTGGCCCCGTACTCCCCGCCTCTCTCGGTTTGTGAGCATCCTTTTCATCAGCCTGCTCTTGACGGCCGTTTCGGGCACCCAGGCCCTAAGGGCCGCCTCGCCCCAGAATACAAACACCGCCTTCACCCGTACCATTACCATTGCCTACACGGGGGAAAATCAGAGCGCCTATGAGTTTGAACTGACCTTAAACACCCAAGCGCTCATCGCCCAAGAAAAAATGGCACCAGACTGTCACAACCTCAAGTTTACAGACAATGCGGGTACAGAATTTGCTTATTTTCTGGAAAGCGGCTGCAATACACCCACCACCCAAATCTGGATACAAATCCCCACACTTATCAGCGGCACAAACCACCTCCAGATGATGTACGGGCCTCATGTGACCAGCACTTTCCGCCGGGAATGGGCAAATGGGCAGTTTATGGCCCCCTTTGTGGGCACCTGCCCGCTGGGCTGGCAGGCTGCCAGCTCCTTTAATGTGGAAAACCGGTTTGCTCGTGGGGCTGGCACTTTTGGCAGCACCGGCGGCAGCGAGACACATTATCATACGTATGCCGGTAACACCTCCCTTGCCAACCAGACCTTCACGCTAACGGACGCCCCCCAATATACCCATCCACCAAACCACGGGCATACCATGTCCGGCGCCACCAGCAGCACCAATCATCTGCCGCCTTATAAAGACGTTGTGTTTTGCCAATTTATGGTCGGCCAGTTACCGTACCGCGCAGGGTCCACAGCGTTTATTGGCTTTTTTGAAACGCTGCCCGCCGGGTGGAGCCATGACGCTTCTTTTAACGGTCGTTTCCTACGCGGCAGCGACACCGCCGGGGGGACAGGGGGCACGAACACGCACACCCACACCTACAGCGGCAACACCAGCTATGTCAGCCCTAACTCATCCAGCAATAACACCTACAGTGGGCCCAACAACCGTGGGATCGGGGGACCACACCGACACAGCTATAGTGGTACCACCAACGCCAGGGACCATCTTCCCCCTTATCTGGATATGCTCATGGCCCGGCCGGCCACGGCAAATGCCGCGCTGCCCCCCGGTAGTGTGGGGCTGTTTACACAGCTGCCCCCGTTGGGCTGGGAACGTTACACAGCATTAGACGGCCGTTTCCCCCGCGGCAGCAACACCTTTGGCGGTACCGGCGGCGGTGCAAGCCACAACCACGCCGTCAGTGGGCAAACCGCCTACGCCGATGGCGGTGACCACACCCGTAACAGCTGCTGTACCCATTCGTCCTATGACAATCATAGTCACAGCTACAACCTGACCTCAACCACCAATAACCACCTACCCCCCTACCTTGATGCCATCTTTGCCCGCCAGAAAACCTCTCTCACCACCTATACACTGGGCGCCGAAAGCCAGGCCGGCCTCACTATCTTTCCGCTGACACCCTCCCTGCTTACTTTCCCCAGCACCATCGCCCAATTCACCTCACCGGCGCAGACCATCACCCTGAGCAATACCCAAAGTGTCAGCCTGACCGTGACCACCCTTACCCTCATTGGCGCCAATCCGGCGGATTTTGCCTGGCAAAATGATACCTGCACCGGCCAGACCATCACGCCGGGGGCAGGTTGTGCCGTCAGCCTTCGCTTCACCCCCCAAAACGCCGGGGAGAAAAGCGCTACCCTGGCCATGCTGGCCGCCGACCCCAGGCACAGCCTGCCCCACATCCCCCTGAGCGGCGTCGGTGTGGCGCCGCAGGCCTTGACCGTCTCTATTAACCAGGGGGCAGATGATGCTACCGAGCTTTCCACTGGCAGCGTCTCACTGGGGCATGGCTATTTATATGTAGATGCTTCCCGGGTGGCCATTGGTTTGCAGTTTGACAACATCACTATCCCCCAGGGGGCCCACATCATCGATGCTCGTCTGGCATTAACCGCCCAACGTAATGATGCCGGGGCAGCCGCTTATACCATTGCCGGTGAGGCCAGCGACAACGCCGCGCCGTTCCAGGCAACAACCAATAATATTTTGGCTCGCAGCCAGACCACGGCCGTAACTGAATGGCTCACCATCCCAGCGTGGACAAACGGGCAGGTATACCAAACCCCAGACCTGGGGCCGGTGCTGCAGGAAATTGTGAACCGGCCCGGTTGGGCCGCCGGTAATACGGCAACCTTCATTCTCACCGGTTCCGGCTCGCGCCGCTTCTGGGCACACAACGGTAATGCGGCCGCCGCCGCCCGGCTGGTGGTGAATTATGCAGTGGTGCCCCCGCCCCGCACCTGGCAGATGGTCAGCACGGCCGTCTCCCCCTCCGTTCAGGGCGAATATGCCCTGGCTTATGACACCAACCGCCACGTGTTGGTGCTGTACGGCGGCAACGCCACGGGCTGGCCTTATGAAAACGCCACCTGGGAATATGACGGCGTCACCTGGCAGCGCATCAACACCAGCCAACATCCGCCCGCCCTTTATGGCGCAGCTATGGTTTATGATGCCGCCCACAGCCGGGTGCTTCTTTTTGGCGGCAGTGACCACACAGACACGGCCGTGAACCAGACCTGGGTCTATGATGGCATCAGCTGGACACAGCTTTCCCCGGCCACGTCACCACCCGCCCGCGCCTTTCACAACATGGTCTACCACGCTGAAAGCGGACACACCTTTCTCTTTGGCGGCTTGGGCGGTGAAACATTCTACAACGATACCTGGGAATTTGATGGCACATCCTGGCAGCAGATGATCACCAACCAGCCGCCTGCCGGGCGCATGCTGGCCGCGTTCACTCATCGTGGCCACGATGATACGTTTTGGCTTTTTGGCGGGCTGGCAGCCGATGGCACCCCCCTGGCCGATTGGTGGGTATTGGACCCGGCTGTAGGTAATTGGACGGTCGCAGCGGCCAGTGGCGGCCCCGCCGCCCGGGCGGCGGCTTCCCTGGTATATGAGCCAACCAGTTTGGGGCTGGTTCTCGTAGGCGGCAGCACACAACATGGAAACGTTTGGCAGCACGACGTCTGGCATTATGATGCCGTGACTGCCTGGCAGCAAACCACATCGTTACCTACAGACACTGCCTACCATGCGGCCGTTTACGACCCCGACCAACAACGTATTCTCACCTTTAGCCGTGGCCAACTTTGGGCTTACCGGTAACCTGTACCGGTCGCTTGAGCCCACCCCCGCAGGGCAGGCTCTTATTCGACGGGCATCATTTCATTGTTCATTCGCTCAGGACGGAATATAACCATGAACCAACACACAAAACTCATCACCACACCACTGGCTCACCAGCGAAACTGGCAGAAGGTATCGGCCGTTTTGACCACTGTTTTCATGAGCAGCCTGATGCTGTTTGCCCTGCTTATCTTCGCTGCCGGGCAAACGGCCGTGGTTCGGGCTGAAGAAAGCGCCCCGAACCCTCTACCGGCCCACCCCAAGCACCCACTGCATAGCGAGAATCATTTCCTGCCTGAGCGCCAGGTTTTCACCCCTGCGGCGCACCCGGCTGCTAGCGGAAATCGGCTGATCTTAGACCCATCCATCGTCTTGGAAGCGCCTTCAACCGGGCAGCTCTATACACCGGCCACCGTCACCGTCACCGTCTATGACGGCGACGGCAACGTAGCTACCGGCTATGTCGGCCAGGTTCAGTTCACCGCCAGCGATCCTCAGGCCACACTGCCGGCAAACTATACCTTTACCGCTGGCGACAACGGCCGTCATACCTTCACCAATGGTTTTATCTGGCGCACGCCCGGCCCGCAGACCCTCACCGTTACCGACGTGCTTACGCCCGCTTTAACGGCCGCCACCCCCTTCACCCTGTCCGCCGACGTCATTATCAACCAAAACACCACCTGGAATGAAACCAGCGTCACCGTGGGCCATCTGGTCATCACTAACAATGCCCAGCTTCTCTTGGCCAAACCCATCACCATGACGGCCAACAACATCACCATCCATACAACAGGCCGCCTCAGCGCCGATAGCCAGGGCTTCCCGCAAAACAGCGGCCCCGGCACCCCCACCAATGTGGAATACGGGGCGGCGCATGGTGGGTTTGGCTACGGCCGTCAGGCCACCCCTTACGGCAATCTCTATCACCCCCTAACTCAGGGCAGCGGCGGGCGGGCGGGGTACGTCAGCGGCGGCAGTGGGGGTGGCGTCATCCATCTGATCGTCACCGATACACTGACCCTTCACGGCCTCCTTTCGGCCAATGGTCTTAATGGTCTGGATGCCCCTAGCTCAGTCTATTCTCGGAACGGTGGCAGCGGCGGCAGCGGTGGCTCTGTCTGGATTGAAGCAGGGACCGTTACCGGCACCGGCACCATCCAGGCCAATGGCGGCCGCGGCGGGTATGGCACAGGGTTTAGAAGGCGCTACCACAGCGGCAGCGGCAGCGGCGGCCGCATTGCCCTTTATGCCCTGGCAGACACCTTCTCCCAGCGCGCCGACGCCCTTCAAGCCCGGGGTGGCGACAATGACAAAGATGGCGGCGCGGGTACAATCTATCTGAACACCATCACCGCTCCCCATGAATTACGAGTAGACAACATCAGCCGCACCACCGGCCCGGAAGCTGTTTTGCTGCCTGGCGCTTACGAATTTAATGCCATTCGTCTTACCGCTCAGGGGCACTTGCGGATGCTGGGCACTACCTCTGTCATCACCCTAAGTGACAACACCATCGTAGGTGATGGCACGGCTAACTTCGAGCAAGAAGGGCTCCTCCAGGCCCCTTCACAATTTACTTTGCAGGGGGTAAACCTGTATGTTTGGGGTCAGCTTGCCGGCCCAACCGTCATTACCACCACCAACAGCGGCAGTTTGCACCTGTATGCTGACCGCACACCCGGTGGCGTTTACACGTACACGGCCGTGACCGTCGGTCAAAACACCAGCCTGGTACTGCATCCGGCCATCACCAACAACGGCGTTTACACCGACGATTATGGCGTTCACCTGCGCCTGAACACGCTGACCATCGCCGGCACAGTGTCGGCCGACTATATGGGCTACAACGAAGAACAGGGGCCAGGCGCCTCTACCAGCCCCACCAATGGGGCCGCCCATGGCGGTTACGGTTACGGCGGCGGCGCCACGCCCTACGGCGATCCCTATCACCCCACACTCCTCGGCAGTGGTGGCGGGAGCATAAGCATACCTGCCGGTCGGGGTGGTGGCGCCGTTCATCTGGTGGTGGATGATACCCTCACCCTGAACGGTACGCTCTCCGCCAATGGGCAGCGGGGGACAGATGGGCCCGACGATAATTACATCCAAGACGCTGGCAGCGGCGGCAGCGGCGGCGCTATCTGGATAGAAACCAACGTCATGACAGGCACCGGCCTGATTCAGGCCAACGGCGGCGCTGGCGGTGGCGATCCACGCTGGTGTGGCAGCGGCCGTTGCACCGTATTCAGCGCCAGTGGTGCGGGCGGACGCATTGCCCTTTACGCCACCGCTGATCATTTCTCGTCACGACCAAATGCCTTGCAAGCCTGGGGCGGTGATAATCCTCAGGATGGCGGGCCAGGCACCATCTACCTGCATACAAACGCGGCACCCCACGAATTACGGGTGGGCAACAACGGCCGTACCACCGGGCCCGCCGCCTTTTTGCCCGCCGATACCTATGCCTTTGACACACTTTCCCTGACCCAGAATGGGCATCTGGAAGTGGCCGGCGCGCTGACCCTGGCCGCAACGGCCGGTGACAACAGCAGCACCCTGACCGTTCAAGGTCTCCTGACAGCCACGGCCGTACCTGTGCTCCAAAACATCAACATCACTGCGCACGACCAGCTTCTGGTCGCCAACCCGCTGCAGATAGACGGCGTCACGGTAAACGTACCCGGTAATCTGGTAGGCGCGGATGATATTGTCATCACCGGTAACGGCCGTCTACACCTCTATGCTCAATCCTACGCCGCCGGCACGGCCACCTTTGATCAGATAAACATCCCGGCCGGCACACTGACCCTGGCCGGCAATGAAGTCAATGGCACGGGCTTCACCCTGCGGGCCACGGACATCACCATCGCGGCAGCGTCTGCCCTGGACGCCAATGGTCAGGGGTACCGCCTAAACGAAGGTGCAGGCGCCCACGCCAATGGCGCCAGCCACGGCGGTATAGGCGGCGGCGGGCTGCCCCCCTATGGCTCTGCATATGAACCGGTAACGTTGGGCTCCAGCGGCAATGACGGCCGTGGCGGCGGTGCCATCCGCCTCATTGTGGCCCACACTCTATGGCTCGATGGCGCCCTGCGGGCCAACGGCATCGCCGACGGCAGCGGCGGGTCGCTCTGGGTGCAAACCGACGTCTTGACGGGGATGGGCATCATGTCCGCTGTTGGCGGCAGCCAGTCCGGCGGCGGCGGGCGGATTGCGGTGGAGGCTATTGACCTCACCGGCTACGGTGGTGATTACAACGTCGCCTTTGGCGGGGGCACCTGCCCCCCAACAAGCAACTGCCAGGGCACCATCTTTCTGGATACCGTAGATCCCCTGGCCTCCACGGTGGCAGCGGCGCCACCTCAGATTCTGGCCGACGGCCAGGCCACCGGCACCATTACAGTGACATTGCTGGCGGCCGCCGGGCTGCCGGTGTCGAACAGGGAAGTAGAGTTGCAAGTGACACCGGGCACCGACATGGCCCTCAACGGCCAACCGGCCAGCGATTTCGTATTGGTAGGCACAACAGATGCAAACGGGCAGGTGACGGCCGTCATCAGCGGCACGGCGCTGGGCCTTAAAACCATCTCCGCCCGTACCAGAGATGGCGAACTGCTGCACCAGACGGCCACCATTCTCCTCACCACCGGCCCGGCCGACCCGGGCGTCTCTCAACTGGCGGTGAACAAGACCAGGGTCGCCGCCGACGGCCAGGATGCCGCCATTATCATCGCCACCTTGTTAGACAGCCAGGCTCATCCCCTGTCTAGTAAACAGGTGTACATTCAAGTGACGGGCACGGCCATGACGCTGACCCAGGAAGCCACCATCACCAATGACCAGGGGCAGGTAACGGCCACTGTGCGGGCCATGGCCATGCAAAGTGTCACCGTGTCTGCCTATAACCAGACGGATGGTTTCACCCTTTCCCAGACGCAGACCATCACCTTTACGCCGGCGCCGGTTGTGGCCGCCAATTCCCAATTCACCATCACCCCCACCGCCAACGTGGCAGCTGACAACGCTCATCCCGTCACCATCACGGCCGTGCTGCGAGACGCCTTACAACGGCCGCTGGCCAACCGGCCCATCACCCTGCTGGTGAGCGGCAGCGGCTACCAGATCTCGCCCGCGCCCACCCAACACACGGACGCTCAGGGGAACATCACCTTTTACGTCACCGCCTCACAGGCCGGCAGCAAGCAGCTTTCCCTGCGTGACGTGACCGGAAATGTGGTGGTGCCCATCGGCAGTGTCGGCTTTATCGCCGCCAATGTGCACCCAAACCAGTCAGACCTATCCGTTTTAGGGGCCAGCACGGCCGCCGCCGACGGCCAGCATGCCATTACCTTTTTAATAACGGTCCGTGATGGGTCTAACAACCCTGTGGCTGGGGCCACGGCCGTCTTAACCGGCAGCCACAGCCTGCACTTCATCCAGCCCATAGGGCCCACCAATTCAAGTGGGCAAACCATAGGCCGAGCCACCAGCACCACCGCCGGCCAGTTTGTGGTGCAGGCGCTGGTGAATGGCGTACTCATCGCCGACACGGCCATCGCCACTTTTATGGGCCCTGACCTCGCCATAAGCAAATCTGGGCCCACGGCCGTAACCGCCGGTTACCCCATTCACTACAACATTACCGTAGCCAACCAGGGCTACCTGGCCGCCATCGATGTCATCATCACCGATACCCTACCCTTCCAGACCTCCTTTATTACGCAGACCAGCCCTTATGCCTACACGCAAAGCGGACAAACCATTGTGTGGCACCTTGGTGATCTGCCGGCCGGGCAAAGCGTTTCCTGGAACCTGGACGCGCTGCTGGCCGCCGAGGCTGTGATTGGCAGCCAGAAAGTGAACACCGTGCGGGCCACTGCCACCGAAGCCGAAGTTACTACGGCCAACAACCATCACAGCGTGACCACGCTGGTAGAGACACCCCAGCCCCGGCTGCGTGTCACGCCGCTTTACCCTACGTTGGTCACCCCACAAGGCGGCAGCCAAAGCCTGACCATCACCGTGCGTAATGAGGGCACAGCGCCGCTAACCGGTGCGGCGCTGCAACCTCCGGCTTTCCTGCCCTGGGTAACGCTCTCCCAGGCCAACCTGGGAGATTTACAGCCAGGTGAAGCCGTGACCGTGACCCTTATCGCCAACGCCGCCGCCCTCACCCAGGCCGGCCATTACCGTGACGTGGTGCGGGTGACTTCTAGTAATGCTGGTTATAAAGATGTTTACCTGGATGTGCATGTGCGCTCACCCTTGCGTGATCTACACCTGTCGCTGATCAATAACGTGGGTGGCGTGGTGGCCAACGGCCGTGTCATTTTAACGGAACCCATTTACGTGGAAACCCAGGGGGTGCCTGGCTCAACCACGTATTACCATGAAGCCTTTACGGATGAAAACGGGGAAGCAACCTTCTTCTTTTTAGAAACAGACAAGGCTTATAACTTTTCTATTTCCGCGCCCAACCACCAGTCGCAAAGCGGCAGTGTCACCCTGGCAGCAGGCGCCGGCACCCAGGCATGGGGGGTGACCCTCAACGGCCGTCCCGGCCTGGCGGTTATGCCTGAAAGCCTGGCGTTTGACACGGTGCGCGGCAGCCTGGCACAAAAGGTTCTGACTATTCGCAACACGGGTGTGGTCACCCTCACCGGCATCAGCCTGACCGCCGAAGGCATTCCCTTTCTTTTCCTGGGGCAGCCGCCGGTGGGCACGGCCGTGCCGCCAGGCGCCACCATACAGGTTTCTGTTAATGTGGCCCCAACCCTTACAGAAACAGCCGATATTTACAATGGCATTGTTCATGTAACGGCCGTGAGCGGCCAGGCAGCCAGCGTTCCCGTCACCGTTAAACTTCCAGCGCCGGCTGCCCGCACGCTTTGCCTGACCATCAAAACAGAGTCCGGCCAACCGGTGACCAACGCTCTGGTTCAACTGAACGATATGGAAGGGCAAATTGTGGTCAGCGGCGGCGTCACAGAAACGATCCAGCAACTGTATACCCTATCTTCAGACGAAGATGGCCCTGGTTATGCCTGCTTCTCAAACCTGGCGCCAGGTGCCTATCAAGCCCAGGTGATCCGGGGCGTCATACGCCTGGGTGAAGAAACCCTGGAGGTCGTGCCTGGTGAAGGCACCCAGGAAGAAACCATCATCGTCGATGAACCTTCCGTTACAGCCAACTGGTCGGTGGTGCGTGACCCGTTTGATGACGTCTATACCACGACACTGACACTGACCTTTATTCCTCACGAACCGCCGCAGCTGGCGCTGTCGCCCACCAGCATCAACCTGTGCAATGGTAACGGCATGACCACGCAGACCATCTATATTCACAACTTCTATCCGGTGACCCTCACCCAAGCGGCCGTAACCATGAACACCGCCGGTAACGTGACCGCCTCTCTCCGGCGCGCCGACGGTACAGAAAGCAGCCAGGGGCACCTGAACATCGGTACAATTCCACCCAATGCCGATGTGGCGTTGGAACTGACCGCCGCCGTTAACACACAGGCTTGCCAGGAAGGGGAAGACGGCCGTATTCACATCACCCTCAAAGCTGAACACGGCCATTATGCCCCCACCTCTTGGTATAATCTCTTTGGTGAGCCACAAACATTACCCCTGGAGCCGGCCACCATCCCCTTAAAACTCATCAATGACGGCTTCCCAGAAAGCAGCAACCTCAATGGCATTCCGCCTACGATGGAAAATATCACCTTGACGCCGCCCCAAAGCCTGACCTGGCTAGACGTCAGCACCACCACCATTGCGGCCATTCCGGTAGGTGGAGAGGTGGGCTTTGACCTGGTTGTGACCCCTCCCCAGTGGCTTCCCATAGGGTTTTATTACGATTACATCCTGATCAATGCCACCAACGGCATCACCGCCTTTATTGGCATTGAGGCAGAAATGACCGGTCAGGGGCTGCGCATCAACACCCAACTGGTGACGCCGCTAAGCCAGGGCGGCACACCGCCACCGCCGACGCCAGATCAACAACAACCGCCTGATTGGACCCGCCTCCTCAATTCACTAAACCCCAATGCCCTGAACGATACTGACACCATCGTCAATTCCTGGGATATTGCCGTCGGCTGCTTTTGCACTGCCAACGAGGGGTGGCAGCGGTTAGGTAATCAGTTGATCTACAGTCAACGAGGCTCTCACCCCGGTGGGAACATCACCATCAGCCCGGCCCCCGCCGAATTCAAAGACAACCTGGTCATTTTACAACTACAACAAAAATATTCGCTGGAACGCGAGGCGTTTACGGCCAACCTCAATTTGGGTAATGCCCTCAATCAATCTCTGACAGACCTGGAAGTAGAGATCTTATTCACCAACGCTCAGGGAGAACCGGTGAGCATGCGGCTGCCGGGCGGCATCCTCTCAGCTACCGGAACCTTTACCCCGGTCACACCCCTTACCTCCGTCGTGCCGCTGCCTATTGGCAGCCTCTTTGGCCAGCAATTTCCCAGCTGGGGCCAAAACTATCCGCCTAACTTCATTGTGATTCCGGAATCACCCACCGCCCTGCCCGACCTGCCCGGCGGCCAGGATTACGCCGCCAGTTGGACGTTTATCCCTGATGCCATGGGCCTGACCGCGCCGGCAGCCTTTAAGGTGCAGGCCATTATCCGTTACAAGTTAAATGGCCAGGATAAAGTGCTGGAAACAGAGAAAGCCACCATCACCATCCAGCCGCAGCCGCGCATCATCATTGATTACTTTGTGCCCAACTACGTCCTGGGCGGGCAAACGTTTGACTGGATAGTGGTGGCCACCAACGTGGGCTATGGCACCGCCCATAACTTCCGGGTGGAGACACCACAGCCCAAAATCCTCAAGCAAAGCGAACGTTACCCCACCGACTTCACCCTGATCGGGCCGTCTACGCTGAATTTTGGAAACCTGGCCCCGGGCCAGCAGGTGCAGGGCGTCTGGCGGATTAAACCCAGCCGCGACGGCTCTTTTGTAAGCTGGTCGGCCAAATGCGGGCACCAAAACTACAAAGGTGTGGAATTGCCGCCGCTGGTGCACTGCCAGCCGCGCATGCACATGATTGATACCTCTTATCTGGCCGAAGCGCAGCAGTGGGGCAAGGGGGATTCCTGTATGGCTGGCAAATTCCAGGGATTTGACAGCGACCCGGTAAACACTTTTTCCGGCAACTTCACTTACAGCACAGTGGACCTGACCATTCCTACCTGGAGCATGCCGCTGCAATGGGAGCGCAGCTACAACTCACAAGATGCGGAAGATGGCCCCTTGGGACCGGGCTGGACCCATAATTACAACCTTGACCTGCGCTACGAAAGCTTCATTGGCATGCGGCGATATTGGCAAAATCAGGGGCTCAGGCCACAAGGTGTGGACCTTGTCACCGGGCAGCAAAGCTATTTTATCGCCCGCCTACCGCATGGGTCACAGGTTTACTTTGAAGTCAGCACCGATGGCACCACCATTACACCGTTTCCCGGGGTGCGTGCCCAACTGACCCGCAGCTTTGATACCTACCGGCTGACCTATGCCTGTGATGACACTGTTTACATCTTTAACGCCCAGCAAAAGCTGGCAGCCATTGAAGATGTCAACGGCAACCGCACCACGCTGGATTACGACATCAGCGGCAACCTCATCCAGGTCACAGACCCATCCAGCCGCACACTAAGCTTTGCCTATGACGCCAATGGCCATATCACCCAGATGACAGACCCCTTGGGCCGCACGGCCGTCTACACCTACACTGCCGGCTACCTGACGGCCGTGGCCGACTTTAACGGCCACACTACCCACTACACGTACACGCCCCCCAGCGAACGCCCCGGCCAGTTGGCCACCATCACCGACGCCAATGGTCATACGGAAGTGACCAACCAGTATGACACTGCCCGGCGTGTGGCCTGGCAGGAAGATGCCCTGGGCTACCGCACCACGTTTGTCTACTCCGTAAACCCGGAAACAGGCGGGCGGGTGACACAAATGACCGACCCCTATGGCAACACATCCGCTGACAGCTACAACCATGAAGGGCTGCTGATCCAGCGGGAAGATGCCCTGGGCTTCAGCGAACAATATGCCTATGACGAACATTACAACATGCTGCGGCAAACGGACAAAAACGGCCGTACTACCCTCTACGAATGGGATGAGTGTCACTGTAATATCACGTTGCTGGTAGACCCCATGGGGAACAACACCGTCATGGCTTATAACAGTCAGAAACAGCCGGTAAGCATCACCAACGAACGCGGCCACGTTACTACCATGACCTATGACAGCCACAACAACCTGCTGACCGTTACCAACCCGGCCGGTGGTGTAAAAAGCATGACCTACGGCCCACATGGCGAAAAACTGTCAGAAACCGATGAAAACGACCATACCACGCAGTATGGGTATGACCTTTACGGCAACCAGACGGTCATTACTGATGCGCTGGGCCACGTCACCACCATGACCTATGACCTGGCCGGCCGTCTGCTGCGACACACCGACCCACGCGGCTATGCCACCATATACACCTACGACAATGCCGATAATTTGCTCAGCATGACCAACCCTCTGAGCGGGACAACGGCATTTGCCTATGACCCCCAGGGCAATAGGGTGCAGTCCATAGATGCCCTGGGCCGGGTGACGACCTTCGCCTTTGATGCCCGGGATCAATTGGTACAGACGGTGAACCCGGCCGGGGGTGTGCAAACATTTGCCTATGACGCCCTTGGCCACATAGTCGCCAAAACAGACGCCCACAGCCGTACCACCACTTACCAGTTTAACGGCCTGACCCAGATCACCACGAACCCTCTCTCCGGCACGGTGCGTACCGTCACCGACGCTTTGGGTAATCCCATCTCGGAAACGGACGCCAACGGTAACGTCACTCACTATGTCTATGATGACAACGGCCGTCTGGTCACTACCATTTATCCAGACGGCAGCACCATGCAAAACTTGTATGATGAAGCCGACAACCTGCGGCAAGTGACTGACGGCGAGGGGCGGGCCGTCACCTACGTGTATGATAACCTGGGCCGGGTCATCACCGAAACCAACCCCGCCGGCGGCCAGACGATCTACACCTATGATGCCACCGGTAACAAAACCGGTGTCAGAGACGCCGCCGGCCGCTGGACATTGTACGCCTACGACGCCCTGAACCGACCGGTGCAGATCACAGACCCGGCTGGGGGGACCATCACCATCACCTACGATGCTGCCGGCAACCGCACGGCCGTGGCCAACGCCAATGATCACACCACCACCTTTACCTATGATCCACTCAACCGGCCTCTGCAAGTGACCGACCCCCTGAACGGCGTCACCAGCTACCTCTATGACGCCGTGGGCAACCGCATTCTCATCATCGACCCGTTGGGCCGGGCCACGGCCGTGGCCTATGATGAACTCAACCAGCCCATCACACTGACCAATCCGGCCAACGGCGTGGTTAGCCGCGCCTATGATCTTATGGGCAATCTGGTGCAGATCACCGACGAGGAGGGCCGGCAAACGACCATGAACTACGATGCCCTCAACCGGGTTATCAACATCACCGACGCTGCCGGCGGCCAGACCACTTACCTCTACGACGCCAATGGCAATGTCCTGGCAGAAACCAACCCCGCTGGGCAAACGACAACCTACGCCTATGACGAACTGAATCAACTGATCACCGTGACCGATCCACTCAGTGGCACGGCCGTGTATACCTATGATCGGGTGGGCAATGTGTTAACCGTCACAGATGCCAACGGCCGGGTGACCGACTACGCCTATGACAGCCTGGATCGCCTGGTGCAGCTGACCGATCCTCTGGTTTACACCCGCGCCTACACTTACGATCCTGTGGGCAACGTGCTGGCCGCTGCCGATGCCGAAGGGGGGACGACCCACTACACTTATGATGCCCTCAACCGCCCCCTGACACGGGTAGACGCCAGCGGCGGTACCACAACTTATGTTTATGATGCCCTGAACAACCTGCTGCACCACACAGACGCCGAGGGCCGGGCCACAACTTACGCTTATGATGCCCTTAACCGCCAGGTAAGCCTCACTGATCCACTCAACCAAACCACCAGCTACGGTTATGACGCTGTGGGTAATCTGGTGCGCCTGACAGAGGCCAACGATGCGGCTACGACCTTTGCCTATGACCCCCTCAACCAGCTGATCACCGCCACCAATCCGTTGGGCCACACGGCCGTCTACACCTACAGCCCGGCTGGTAACCTGGTGGCGGAAATGAACCCCTTAGGGCAGATCACCCACTACGTCTATGATGATCTCAACCGCCAGGTGCAGATGGTTGATTCCCTGGGTCAGGTGACAACCTACACGTATGACCCTCTCAGCAACCCTATACGCGTCACCGACCCGCTGTCCCGCACCACACTGTTTGTTTATGATCCGCTCAACCGCCTGGCGCAGCAGATCGATGCCCTGGGCGGCATCACCACCTATACCTATGATGCTGCCGGCAACCAGACTGCCCGGACAGACGCCAACGGCCGTACGGTGCACTATGCCTATGATGCCCTCAACCGGCTGGTGACCCTGGTAGACCCCTTGGGACAGATGACACACCTGGCGTACGATGGCCGGGGCAACCAGATTAGCCTGACTGACCCCCTGTCGCGCACCGCCCGTTATGCTTATGACGCCCTCAGCCGGCTGGTAACCATCACGGACACCACCGGTGCCCAGGCCACGTATACGTATGACCGTGTAGGCAATAACACGGCCGTGACCGACAGCGCCGGGCACACCACCACCGTACGCTATGACGCCCTCAACCGGCCGGTACAAACAAGGAATCCTTTGAGCGGTACCACCAGCGTGGCCTATGATGCCGTGGGCAACCCGGTGAACCGGACAGACGCAGCCGGTCGGACGATTACCTACACCTATGACGCTCTGAGCCGGCTGATTGTGGCCACGGACCCACTGCAAAACAACACTATCTATACCTATGACGCCTTGGGCAATCTGGTAAGGACCACCGATCCGCTCAACCGGTTTACCACCTATGCTTACGATGACCTGAACCGGCTCGTCCGGGTGACAGACCCACTAGGCGGCACCTCAACATTGACCTATGATGCCGTGGGCAACCTCATAGGCCAGCGTGATCCACGAGGGCATGAAACGCATACTTTCTATGATGCTCTCAACCGGCCGATCACCGTCACCAACCCCCTGAATCACACCACATCGTCAGTTTATGATGCGGTAGGGAATATCCTCAGCGTCACAGATGCTCGTGGGCAGCGTACGGTCATGACCTACGATGCCCTCAACCGCCTGGTTACCATCACAGACCCCCTGGGTCGGGTGCAGTACTATGCCTATGATGCCGTGGGCAACAACACGGCCGTCACCAACCCCCTCGGCCAGCAGACCAACTTCGTGTACGATCCACGGGATCGTTTGCAAAGCATCGTGGACCCGCTCAACCGGGTGACAACCTATACTTATGACACCCGGGGCAATACGGTCAGTCAGGTAGATGCCGCAGGCATTACCACTCACTATGCCTATGACCCCTTAAACCGGCTGACACAGGTGACGGAAAACGCGGTCACCGGTGGACCCACCAATGCTACCACCAACGTCACCACCCAGTTTAACTATGATCCCGTAGGCAACCTGACGGCCGTGACCAACCCCCTGGGAAACAGCCACGCCTTCACCTATGACGCGCTGAACCGCCTGACCAGCAGCCGGGACCCACTCAACTTGGCCACAACCTACCAGTATGACCCGGTGGGCAACCTGGTAAACATGGTAGATGCCAACGGCCACACCACCAGCTATCAGCACGACGCACTCAACCGGCCCACCACCATCCTCCGACCAGATGAGCTGGTGCAGTTCACTTATGACCCCGCCGGTAACCGGCTGAGTATGACAGATGCCAGTGGGCTGACCACGTACAGTTATGATGCCGCCAACCGGCTGACGGCCGTGACCGATGCGCTGGCGCAAACAGTACAATACCAATACGATGCGGCCGGCAACCGCATCGGCCTCACCTACCCTGGCAGCGAATCGGTGACATACAGCTATGACGCTGCCAACCAGCTCACCACCGTGACCGATTGGGCCAACGGCGAAACACATTACACCTATGACAACGCCGGCCGCCTGATTCAGGTGGTGCTGCCGCAGCACATTACCGGCACGTTTGGCTACGACAGCGTCAACCAGCTCACCAGTTTGCAATATCAAGGGCCCACAGGCACACTGGCTGCCTACGTCTACAGCTATGACCAGGTGGGCAACCGCCTCCAGGCTACGGAAACGTTGGCCATCGCCAGCGTCCTGCCAGCGGCTGATTTTTCCGCTGCCCCCCGCAGCGGTGTCGCCCCACTTAGCGTCACCTTCCACAACGCCGCCGCCAACGCCACCACCTTCATCTGGAATTTTGGTGATGGTCAGGTGGTGACAACCACCTCAACGCTTTCGCTGACCCATGTTTATACAGCTACCGGAGCTTACACCGTCACGCTCACGGCCGTGAACGGCAACTACAGCCATACCCAACAGCGGGCCACTTACATTCAGGTTTTGCCCGTTGGCGTCTACCAGGAAGTGGATGGCCAGGTGGTCATTGATGCTGAACATGCCGCGGCCAACATCCCCCGCCACGGCCAGTCCTGGCTGACCCGCACGGATTTTGCCGGGTACGCCGGTGAAGGCTATGTGCACCTGCTGCCGGATCAGGGTGTTTTGTATACCCTCCCTCTGACCAATAGTCCTGAATTACAGGTGAGTATCAGCTTCGCCACCCCTGGCGTTTACACTGTGTGGGTACGCGGTGCGGCCAACAATGCCGGTAGTGACTCACTCTATGTGGGCCTGGCGGGGGACAGTGCTGCCAGCCAGGCGATCACCGGCCTGCCGCCTCAGGCGTGGGGCTGGTCGGCCCTCACAGATGCAGGTGGTACGACCACGGCCGTCCCGGCCACACTCACCATTCCCACGCCGGGCATTTACACCCTCAACATCTGGGGGCGGGAAGATGGCTTACGCCTGGACCGCATCTTGCTGACACACAATGATGCGTACGTACCCACCGGCACGGGACCGGCCGAAAGCCCCCGCGCCGGCCTGGACCAGGCGGCGCTTGTTGACCCGGATTCACCGGTAACCTCCTGGTTTGTGGTCACACCACCAAACCCGGCAGCCGCCCAGGCAGCCCATAACCGGGATTTGCTGGCGGCTAACCTGTTGAGCGCCCCGGGCATGTTGATGATGGGGCCGCTGGCAATGTTAACGGCACTGAATGAACGCCACCGCCAGCGTCGCCGGGTCCAGGTAGTCACGAGCGTATTAGCGGTACTGATGCTGCTGGGGGTGGGCTGGGCATTGGCCCACGGCGCCGCCGCCGGCCCAGGGGCCACGCTTGACCTGCCTGGGGGCAGCTTCCTGAACCCTTTCCGCAGCACCCCGGCCACATCAGAAACACATGAAACCCTGGTGACACTGGCGCAGCGGAGCACCACCACCACCATCACCTACACCTATGATCCGTTGTACCGGCTGACAGCCGCAGCGTATGACAGCGGTGCAACCTTTGCCTACAACTATGATGCCGCCGGGAACCGGGTGAGCGCCAGCGCCAATGGTGCAGCCACCACCTACACCTATGATGCTGCCAACCGATTGGTGCAGGTGAACGGCCAGGCATACAGCTACGACAACAGCGGCAACCTGCTGTCTGACGGCCAGGCCACTTATGCCTATGACACTGCCAACCGGCTCACGGCCGTCAGTGACGGCACAACCAGTGTCAGTTACACCTACAACGGTGATGGCGTGCGCCTGTCACAAACCAGAAACGGCGTGCGCACCGATTACGTGCAAGATGTGGCCCGCCCCCTGCCTCAAGTGTTGGCGGCGCGGCAGGGCAGCGCTGTCTCTCGTTACCTGCATGGGCTAGGGCTGCTGGGCGAACAGACGGGCACCGCCACCTGGCAGTACCATTTGCCAGACGCGCTTGGTTCGGTGCGTCAGATCGCCAATATGGATGGCCAGATCATCCTGAAACAGGATTTCGACCCCTTTGGTGGCCTGCTGACCCGGCATGGCAGCGCCGGTACGGCTTATGGCTTTACCGGGGAAGAGCAAGATCCCCTCCTGGGACTGCTTTACCTGCGGGCCCGCACTTACCAGCCAGGTACGGGCCGGTTCTTACAGCAAGATACGGTTCTGGGCAGCCCGGCCCAGCCACGTACCCTGCACCGTTATGCCTATGCCTTTAACAACCCGCTCTCTTATACTGACCCCAGCGGCCAGATGCCGGCCATAAGTGAGGGTTCGGCACCGCGCAGCAGCCGCTCTGGCATGGGGTCGATGGGGCAGGGTGCGGCCACGGCCGTGGCCAGCGCCAGCCCGGCGCGCTCGGTGAACGGCCGTCTGGCCCAGACCAACCCGGGCACAACCGCCGGCAGCAGCGGCCACGGCCCCAACTGGTGCCAGTTGCAAAAGATCCTGCCCGCGGCGGTGGTTGACCTGGCAAACGAACTGGTTGACCTGACCATAAATCTGGCGGAACTGACGGGTGACCTGGCCACCTATTTCTTGGTAGACCAGGACCCCACGCATCTGGCACATGCCTGGAACAGGCTGCAAGATGTGGGCGGGAACGTGGTCAACATTGTCAACAATCCTATAGTGCAGGTAACCATCCAACTTGGTCTGGAAATAGCCCTGTTAATGACCCCCACCGGCGCCACCCTGCTCATGGCGGCTGATATTTACTCGCTGGCTACCGGCATAGATATCCGGACGGGTAAACCAATGAGCAATGAAGAGAAAATGTTCACGGCGCTCACCCTGCTGCCCGATGTGTTCGACGCCATAGATGATATTGCCGATGCTGCCAGCAGCAGTTCCTTACGCCGCCTGGATGATATAGACGCCCATGACGCCAGGCACCTGAGCGATGACGCTGCCGAGGCGTTTGACGAAGCCGGTGACGCTGCCCGCCATCTTGACGAGGTTGATGAGGTGGGGGATGCGGCCTATGATATGCGCCGGGCGGCCAAGAGCCCTGATGAGCTCATTCATGGCGCGGGCACACCAAATGCCCATACCCCAGACGCCGCCGCTCCGGCTATACGTGCAGGTAATGATGACATCTCCCTGCCATCCCGCGCCATACACAGTTCCAATACCCATGCTAAGGTCTGGACCAATGGCGGTATGACAGTTGCGGATGTTGATCATCACTGGGCAGCACTTCCCGAAAACATCAGAATTCATGCCAAACGGGCCATTGAAAGGGGCGACATTACCACACATGTCCAAATGAATGCTGTAGACCAGGTTTATAGGCAGGCCAGGTCAGGCAAACCTGTGGCTCTGGGAAACTTTGAAGATTTGTTTGACAAACAGGGGAACCTTCTGAGGGACTTGGATGGATACCAGGTATTGCAGTTACCGGAAGAAGCGTATACGTGGGTTGCTAATTATGCTTATGTCCAGGGCGCACTTGAACGTACAGACACCATCCTCATTCGCTCTAATCCGGCTGCAAGGGCTACCCATAGGAGTGCAAAGCCTGAACCTTCGTTTTTTGGAGGAACGCGTTTTACATCTTATGAATTTAATCAGATCCAGCAACAGGGTTGGAACTTCTACCAGATAGGTAATGGGGAATGGGCAGCCACTTCCTTTTACAATGAGGCATTCGAGCAAACCACTCCCGCTGTGACAGAACCCTGGCCGGGCACATGGCCGTAGGGCCTATCATAGGCGGTGCTTCAGTGCACCTGAGAAGATGAAAAAGTTCCCTTGAGAACTTTTGAAAGTTCTCAAGGGAACTCTTCGGTTTTCTCAAGGGAACCCGGGTGGTTCCAGATAACGGCTAGTACCAGTAACCAGAAGTCCATCGTCAGTTTTCAGTAGACTATTGTCAGAGGCAAACCAGCACTGAAAACTGTACACTGATGACTAAAACCTGATACCAGCTACGGCCGTAACACAAACCCCACCTCGGTTTTGGGGTCCGTGGCCCAGGCCACGTCTATTTGGGCCTGTACTTTCCAGACGGTACTTACATAATGTCCTTCATAGCTCCAGGGCTGGTAGGGCACCACAAACTCAAAGTCAAATGAGCGGGGCATCCCCCCAGACAACGTGCCCTGAAACAAGTCTTGCTCGGCCACATTCTGCGAATAAGGTGTACCCCGGCCAGCCGTATGCCACTGCAGCCGTAGATAAAGGTGTTTACAGTTCACATCCCCGTCCGGGTACACCGTCAATGAACCTTTGAGTACGTCGCCGGGTGCATATTGTTGGAATGTATACCCGGTTTTACCCCCCTGCAACGTCAGGTCAAAGTCTACTTTTGCCATGGCTGTCTTCCTTTACCGCTAATTCCGGCAGCACTGTCAACTCATATTCATCCACATAATCTGGCAGCTTGGGCACCGCCGCCTCCACACGCACAAACCATTGCAGTTGGTTGCGCCGCACGTTTAATGTATGCATGCCATCTGCTGGAATTTGCATGGTATATGCTTCCTGCAGGGAGTGCCCGGCACGATAGTGACCGCCCGGCAGTTCGTAATGCTCCACAACCTCATTGTGCGTCACGGTGCGTGTGTCCGTGCCCTGCTGGTAGGTAGCCGTTTCGCGGAAAACGAGCTGCACCTGGATTTTGTCAAGCTGGACGTCACGTTTAAAGGTGTGCATCAGTGTGAGCGAAAACGTTTCACCCACACACAAGGTGGTGTTGGAGATTAGCACCTCAGGCCGGCCCAGGCGAGCCCGGCTGTAATAGACACTGCTGGCATACCCCAGCATCAATAAACCTGGCACCATAAAAAGGCAGCCAAATAAAATGGCCAGCGGTTCCTGACTAAGCAGGCCCGGCACAAAGGAGGTAAGGGAACAAAGCGTCCAGAATGCGCCAAAAAACGCTAAAAAGAGAATACCGTTGCGGCTGTTGAGCCTGAAAGTTTGTGACTTTTGCATAGGTCAACCGGCCGGTCAACCGGCCTCCACTCCTTGTAAGAAGGAAACGACACACTCACCTAACTGCGACAACAAATAACCACCTTCTTGAATAATAATGGTGGGCAGGTTGAGGGCGGCAATTTTGGCCCCCATACGGCCGTAACTCGCTGGCGTCAGCTTAAACCCCCCCACCGGATCATCAGTCAGCGTATCGGCGCCAAAAGCCACAATCAGCGAATCGGGCACAAAGGCACGGATGCGGCGCAGGGCTTCGGCCAGGGTGGTCATATAGGCCGGCTCTTGCGTGCCCAGCGGCAGGGGGAAGTTAAAGTTATGGTTCTCACCCGCACCTGTACCATACTCGTCAGCAAACCCCCAGTAAAAGGGATATTCATGGAAGGGGTCAGCATGCAGGGAGCAGGTGAAGACGTCACCACGGCCGTAAAAAATCTCCTGCGTCCCGTTCCCATGATGATAATCCAGGTCTAAAATAGCCACCCGCTGCCCGGCTTCCACCAGCCATTGGCCGGCCACGGCCGTGTTATTTAAATAACAAAACCCGCCATAAAGATCAGCGGCCGCATGGTGGCCGGGCGGCCGGCAGAGAGCATACGCCAACCGCTCCTGACCCGTCAGCACCCATGCCGCCGCATTCAGGGCCGTTTGGGCGCTCCAATAGGCGGCCTCCCACGTGCCGGCAAAAATGGGTGACCCCGCGTCAAAACAATAAAGTCCCATCTGACCCCACAAAGAAACTGGTTTGTGACGTGGCCGGCCGCCCACGCTAAACGTTTCTGGCAGGGCTACCGTCCGTCCCGTCTCAGCTACCATGCGTTCATGTGCAGTTTGCAAAAAAGCCACCATGTCATGGCGGTGTACTTCCAGAATCGGCTCCAGGCCAAAATCATCGGGGGGTAAGATGTCACCCAACCCGGCCGCCTGGACGGCATCATGCATGATCAGGCCGCGCCTGGCTATTTCTGAATAATAAACAACAGAGTGGGGAGAATCTGGCTCATGAAGAGCCGCCGGGTCATGAACAATATGGTGAGGCGAATAAAAGGTGCGCATGACGCCCTAATTAAACACGGAAACGCCAAAAACGCCAACGATCAGGCGCACTTCCCTTTCCAGCGGCAGCCAGGTCAACCGCTACAATTGGGGCTGGCGAAAGATTTTTCCATTCCGTACTATAAACGTCACCCAAATAATAATAGCGTAGGGTTCCCATCACTTTGGCTCGGACAGTTTGTGGTACCCTGCTTGTGGAAGGAGTGGCAATGCCGAATTTTATGTACTAAGTCTAAAAACAACTTGCCGGTTTGGGGATAATAAGGCTACTTACGGGGCGTTTGCCAACTCAGTAACTCATTTGCAGACGCGCCCTAAGGCCCGTTACAGATTAGTGTATCGCCATTTCCCAAGGAGGAACATGATATCTAAGCAGTTTAGATGGTGGGGTGTTTTGGTCATTCTCTCGACGGTGATGATGGGGTGTGGTCGCACAGTTAAGCCTCCACCAGCAACGGCCGTGGCCCCCACACCCTCTACAATACCTAGTGATCCATTCGTCTCTGTTTCCGGGGAGACTCTTTCGCCCACTGAATTACGAGCAACAATTGCCGCCCGTCCCCAAGATCATTTCACCAACATTTCCATCCAGGAAGATATAGCTTTTTTAAGTCATGGAAAGCGCTTGATTATTTTAGACATTTCTACCCCCGGCCAGCCAATATTGTTGAGCGAAATACTCTTCCAAAAACAAGTAAAACGGATACAGTCCATAGGCCAAAAAGTTTATGTTGTTCTGGAACCAAACAATGCGAATGAAACAGAGCTCGAATTACAGATCGTAGATGTCAGTGATCCCTTAAACCCGTCTAAACAGGGTTATTACAGGCCAGGCGCTGCGGCAACCGACGCAGTTGTGATAGGTGATACAGCTCATGTCATCGGCTGGGATTATTGGGCAGTTGTAGATATTTCAAACCCGAATGACCCCACAATGATTGGCATGATAGATACCGGCATTTTTTGCTCTAGATGTTCCCGTAACCTGGAGGAGATAAAGGGATATCTTCACTTATCTAATTATCTTAATCGTGTATCTCATACCTATGTTAATGTTTATGATGTTTCTAACCCCCTAAACCCTGAAATCGTTGAGAGGTTCGCTTATCCAACTAGTAGTGGCCCTATCTTAGCTGTTGGTGAGGATGTCTATACGTTTGCCACACACTATGGAGTGTCTTTTCAAGTATTAGACCTTGCCAGCGAAAGCTCGTACTACAATGTGGCGGGGGAGTTAGTTTCGGAACTTCCAGAAATCTTTAGCGAAAGCTCGTACTACAATGTGGTGGGGGAGTTAGTTTTGGAGCTTCCAGAAACCTTTATTCAGGCTGGGAGATTGGCCGCGATAGACCACTACGTTTATTTAGCTTCCTCAGATGGACTTTACATTATAGATGTGCTTGATCGTTTCAGGCCGAGTTTGACCAGTACGCTGTATCCAAACGCTTACTTTAGCGGCATCGTACAGGCAAATGGTTTTATATACCTGTTGGATTGGGACAATGGTTTGATCATTCTTGATATATCAGATCCAACGAATCCAATGGAGATTGGCAAATGGAAGCAGTAAAGGGGTGGCGGTTGGCCTGGGTGGGCGGGTTAACCCTGCTGGTAATGATGGCCGGCTTTGTTACCCATCGTATCCGCTTTCCTACCGCCCCTTCTGTGTTAACGACGGCGGTTCCCACCGCAACGGCCGTGGCCGGGTCCTGCGATCATTTTCTTCCCCTCTCCCCTGCCAACCCAGGCGCCCGGCACGAGCCACCTGAACCCGATTTACTCCCTTCGCCTGACCGCCAGGAACGGCCGTTTCGTTACGCCGTCCATACCCTCTTCCTCGATGAACATGTTGCCCCTCTTGCGGCCGCTGCCGGCTTTGACACTGTCGTTCAGGTTTTCCCCTGGCGTGATGTCAATCCAAGGCCCGGTTATTACGATTGGGCAGCAACAGACTATATGGTGCAGATGGCGCACACATACAAGCTGGACCTGGTTGTCCGCCTGGATATGCCGCCTGATTGGGCCATCTTACCGGTGCAGTCGGGGGTTCCTTTTGATCTGGCAGCCTATGCTGATTTTGTAACGGCCGTGGCCACCCGCTACCAGGGTCACATCCTCGGCTATATCATCTGGAACGAACCCAACCTGGCGGCCGAGTGGAGCCGCTCCGGCAGCAATTCGCCTGACCACTGGCTGTCCTACGATGGCTGGGTGGCCGATCCTGTTGATTATGTGGCTGTTCTAGGTGTGGCTTTCCAACGTATTCGTGCTGCTGACCCAGACGCACTGGTCATCGGTGGTGGACTGGCGCCGACCAACGAAGTTTCCGTCCGCGCCCTGGATGATCGTGACTTTCTTGAGCAGATGCTGGCGGCAGGGGCAGCCAAATGTTTTGACATTTTAGCTGTGCATGATTACGGTTACGGCCTCTCGCCTGAAGCGGATCGGGAAGCGCAAGACGGCCTGAATCTGGCCCGCATTCTGGATTTACACGATATTATGCTGGCTCATGATGCCCGGCAACCGCTGTGGATTACGGAACTCGGTTACACGGTACAACCCGGCGATCATCCCTTTGTCTCTGCTGAACACCAGGCACTCTATTTGCTGGGATCGTTCGAGCGGGTGCGGCGCGAGTGGCCCTGGGTGGAGATGTTAACCGTATGGAATTTGGTCTACGGCCGTTCTCCTTCCGATGAAATGAGCGGCTATAGTCTGGTAGAGCCCGATCTAACCCCCCGGCTGGCTTACCAAATGCTGCAACAAATGAAAAAATAAAGTTTCCACTGTCGAGTTTATGGGAGCCAGGCAGGCAGAATGCCATTTTCAGCCACCGGGGCCAGGTGACCGGTAGTGATCTCCAAGAGCCAGATGCCAGGGGCGGCATTTGAATTGGTGGTGTCCACACGTTGGAAGAGCAGGTAACGGCCGTCCGGTGACCAGATCGGTGGCCCATGATGCTCAGACAATGTATGGGTTAGGGCGCGTGGTTCACGGCCGTCGGCGCGCATCAGCCACAACTGGCGGCCAGCCGCTGTTTTTATGGGCTTACGGCCAAAAGCAATCCAGGTGCCGTCCGGTGACCAGGCCGGGTTGGCATCATCCACGTTGCCGCTGTCGCCGAGTAATGGGGTCCAGTGGCCGCTGGTATCCCCCAGGTATAGGTGTATGGATTGAGCAAAGTCATGGCTGTGTTCCTGGTGGCTGGTCTGGTTGTCGTCACCATGATAAACAAGCAAATCAATGTCACTAAAGAGGAATTGGGCAGATGCGGGGTGCCACACGGCCGTATTGCCCAGCATATTTGTCAGGCGTTTTGGGGTATCAGCGCCAAAGGCATAGAGCACCATCTCCTGGTGCAGGGGATCGGCAAAGCTTAACCAGCGGCCATCTGATGAGATGGCCGCATTCTGGCTCACGGCCGTATCGTCGGACAGGACGGTGGCCGTCTGACCTGTTTGGGTGTCTACCCACCACAGGCGGGGCGTGTTACCTTCACGCCGTTCAATAATGAGGCGACGGCCGTCTGGATGCCACACCAAACGGGAGCAGGTCACAGCCGGGCAGGCTAAAAGCAGGCGGTGGCTGCGGGCCTGACGGCCGTGCCAATCCAATAGCTTTACGTCCGTACCGCCGTCTGGGCGCCCCGTAATATAGGCCACGGCCGTGCCTTTGGGCGACACGGCAAACTCCAGGACATCCCCTGTTTCCTGTGTGAGCTGGTCAGCGGCCTGGCTGTCAGGGGCATCGGCCACAAATAATTGCCATGTACCTTCGGCATCCGCCCTTAAAAAAGCAACCGGGGGCAGCGCTAAAGATAACGTCTGCTGCCCGGTTACCTGAGTGTAGAAGGTTATGAAGATACCTCCCAAAAAGGATAGGAGGATGAGCAGGGTTACGGCCGTGATCACTACCTGCCGCCGCCTGTCAATGTGTAGCCTTTGATCGCCTTCGTCAACCCATTCCGTTTGCCAATCAGCCATAAACCCAATCCTACTTCATCTCCCTACCCGATGGTAGGGCAGGCACCAGGCGATCATGATCTTGTTAGGTAAAGGGATTGAGAGGGTGAAACTTACCACGACGTTTGCTGCTTTTCCAAGCTACCCGCCAGGGGCAACTTTCCAGTATAGTTAAGGGGAGTTCCAATCTATATGAGCAATTGGAGGAAAACCATGAAAGCCTTTAAGATCATACTTCTATGCGGCGTGTTTGTGGCTGGCAGTGTCCTGGCCAACCGCTGGGTGCGGCGGGCCACGGCCGTGATCCCTCCTGGTGGCGGCGGCATCACCTACCTGCCTGTGGTTCTCAAACCGGGTACCCCACCGCCACAAATTGCCGGGTGCAACCTGTTTCCCGGCGATAATATCTGGAACACGCCCATAGATACCCTGCCCGTTCATCCCGATTCTAATACTTTCCTCAACACGATTGGCGTCACGGCCGGCCTGCATATGGATTTTGGCTCAGGCGTCTGGCCACCTGGCTCTAACAGCCCTATTGGCATTCCCTTTGTGGTGGTGCCCGGCAGCCAACCGGAAGTACCCATTGATTTTGTCTGGTGGCCAGAGGAAAGTGACCCTGGCCCTTACCCCGTGCCTCCAGATGCCCCCATTGAAGGCGGGCCAGATAGCGACGGTGACCGGCACGTCCTGGTGTTGGAAAGTGATAACTGCATCTTATACGAGCTTTATGCGGCCTATCCCCAGGAGGATGGCAGTTGGGAAGCCGGCAACGGCGCGGTCTATGACCTGAACGCCCACACCTTGCGGCCCGACGGTTGGACATCGGCTGACGCCGCCGGCCTGCCCATTCTGCCCGGACTGGTACGCTACGACGAAGTCGCCAGCGGCGAGATTCGCCACGCGCTGCGTTTTACGGCCCCCCAGACCCAAAAGGCCCACTGGTGGCCTGCCCGCCATGATGCTTCTGACCTGACCGGCGCCCAATACCCGCCCATGGGTCTGCGCGTCCGCCTGCGCGCCAACTATAATATTTCAGGCTTTTCGCCCCAGGCCCAGGTCATTTTACAAGGCTTAAAAACGTACGGTATGATCCTGGCCGATAATGGTTCTCGTTGGTACATTTCGGGTGTGCCCGATGAACGTTGGGACAACGATGTACTACATGAACTAGATGTGGTCACAGGGGGTAACTTTGAGGTCGTCGACGTGTCCTCGCTGATGATTCACCCAGATTCCGGCCAGGCCTTACAGCCATAGACGGCCTGGCCGGCTGCCTTCCGGAGGTTTTGAACCTCCGGAAGGTTACTTGTAGCTGCTGAAAACCTGCGTGTTCCCTGATTGGTCAAAGGCAATGACGTCGTACGGTTGGGGGGCTGCCCCCGGTGATTCCATCCCTGGTGAGCCGATAGGCATGCCGGGTACGGCCAACCCAACGATGTTCGGCCGTTCAGTTAATAACCGTTGAATATCCTCTATGGGCACATGCCCTTCAATCACGTAGCCATCCACGATGGCTGTATGGCAAGACTGGAGCTGTGGGGGAACGTGGTATTGGCTTTTTATGGCCGCCAGGTCTTGTACATCTTCAACCTGGGTTGTATAGCCATGTTCCTCCATATAACTGACCCAGTCACCACAACAGCCTCAGGTGGGGGCCCGGTACACCTTCATCACAGAGGCATCTGCCTGGCGCGCAGGCGGGGCCTCGGCGGCGGGGGCGGCACAGGCCACGGCCCACCCGGCTAATACAAGCAAAAGAAGAATGGTTCGTTTCATGCTGGGTCTCCTTCTATGAAATAGGTAGTTGCCCGGAGAATACGTAAAAAGCCCCGAAAAACGAAGTGACAGATGTCACTCAATCTTTCGACAAATGAAGGGGAAACGAATTCAGGGCGCGGACACCGGTGTGGGATAGAGGGCCAATAGCGCCGGCTATTTGTTTTCGGGCACCACGGGACTGACCAGCACCTTATCTATCCGGCGCCAGTCCATATCCACCACTTCAAAAATCAGACCGGCCCATTCAAACGTATCACCCGTATTGGGCACACGTTTTAAATACGTCATCACAAACCCGCCCACCGTTTGATAATAATTTTCCGTTTCCTGCGGCAGCGCCCTAATATCAAAAAGCTGCTTAAAGGTATCAATGGGCAGCTTGCCATCAATCAGCCAGGAACCGTCCGCCCGGCGCACGGCCGTGGGGTCCTCTGGGTCTCCCGTCTCCGGTACGTCACCTACAATGGCTTCCAGCAGGTGATTAAACGTCACCAGCCCTTCAATCCCCCCATGCTCGTCCACCACAAAAGCAATTTGGGCGCGTGCCTGTTTAAAATGCTCTAAAACCTGGTATACCGGCAGCCCAGAGGGCACCAACAAGGGAGATTTTAAGATGACTTCCAGGTCTGGTCCTTGACCGCTCAGACATTGCGCCAGCAAATCTTTGACAAAAACCAGCCCAACCAGGTTGTCCAAATCACCCCGGGCTACCGGGTAACGTGAATGGCCACCATTTTCCACCTTGGTGGTCAGGTCATCTATATCGTCATCCAGGTCTAACCACGCAATCTCCGTGCGATCCACCATCAAATCATTGACACGTTGATCACCCACCCGGAATAGCTGCTCGACGATCTCCTCCTCAATGGGCTCAAACACGCCACTTTCAGCCCCCTGTTCCATCATGATTTGCAGTTCCGCCTCCGTCACCGGCGGGCCAGACGAGGGCTGAATGGGCAACAGCCGCATCAGGCTGCTGGTCGAGGCACTCAAAATCCACACCAGGGGTGCCGTGGCCCGCGCCAGATACCACATGGGGTAGGCGATCAGGCTGGCCATGCGTTCGGGGTTATTGAGGGCAATTTGTTTGGGCACCAATTCATGGACCCGGCCAGATAAAAGGTTACACATTTGGGAAGCAATAAACCGTCATACACCAACACTTTCCGCACTGGATTCAAACGCACATAAACGGCCGAAATTTGCTCGCAAAAAACCCTAATTTTTCA
>WYBM01000042.1 GCA_011525915.1 Ardenticatenaceae bacterium
GGCTTTGCTGCAGCCTCTCTTTGTTTAAGACCCCTTCCAGCCGGATGACCCCGACGTGCACGTAGGCGCCCGCCTCCCCTTCCCACTGTGTCAGGAACCACAACCGCTCTTGGGTCCATGACAGCGGGTTACGGGTTAACGCCGATGCTTGTTTTCCGGAATGTGAATCTTTTGTCATTGCCTTGATTATTTGCGCTTTTGCCGGTAACCGTTGGGTATCATATTTCGATTTCCTCACGGCCGTGTTGATGCACAGTAGAGGATGCCTGGTGATCTTGGGCAGCCCAGCGCACTGTTTCAATATATTCTGCTAAGAAAGCGACAGTTGGTCGTTCAAACAGGTTGCTTAAGGGAAGGTCTACATTAAATATCTCTCGTGCCTGAGAGATGATTTGGACGGCCAGCAGGGAATCGCCTCCGAGTTCAAAGAAGTTGTCATGAATGCCTATGGACTCTATACCCACAGACCTTTGCCAAATATTGGCCAGCACCTGTTCGGTTTCGTTCCGAGGGGCTACATAAAGCGTAGCCAGGCTTGGCCTTTCATGATATGTAATGTGCTGATCTTGATGTGATTTAGTGTGGTGCAGTATGGAACCGGGCGTCACCCAATGGTCAATTCTGGCGTGCAAATCTATCCCCGAGATCACCACCTGGCCGATGTTGTTACAAGCGAGGGCTCGTTCAAAAGTTTCCGCACCTTCTTCGGGCGTAAGTGCCAGGTTTTCTAGTGATGCCCCAAGAGGAGCGCCTAACCCCTGGTCGAAATGCCAACTATCCCAGTTTACAGTCAGCCAGGGAAATGTGTGTTTCTGGTTACATTGCTGCGCAAAAGCATCTAAAAAGTTGTGCCTAGCTGCGTAAGCGACCAGCCCTAACCCGCCAAGAATGGATGAGAGCGAGGAAGCGAGTAAGCAGAAATCGAGTTGTTTATCTGCTAAGGCTTCGGCCAACGCCAACACCGCGCGCATGGTCGTTTGGAATTGTTGTTCACAGCTGAGATGGTCTGTTTCTTCAATAAATTCAAGAGAGGTTCTGCCAAAATCAGCGGCAGCATAAACAACACCATTGAGCTGCCCAAAGTGTTCCTCGGTCCTGGCAACGGCCGTTTCTATTTGCTGTGGTTGCGATGCAGTAACGGTAAAGGTAATGACAGGGGTGCCTAACGCTTCAAGCTGTTGGTGCCTTTGAATCTGGCGGCTGACATTATCGGTTTCATCATGGGTATTTAACCAGGAGTCCCAGGCATCTCTGTCCGGTAATTCTGTGTCTACCGTCAAAGCCAGGCGGGCATTGAACGCGCGCGCCAAACGTTCTGCGAGTACAAAACCCATATCGGTGAGCCCGCCTACGATCAGGTAGACACCATCTTTTTGCAGATATGAGGATGTTTTGGCCGATTCAGTCAGGGAAACGGGCTCAAATGCCTGTACCCAGCGGTGACGACCTCGATAAGCCACAATTAAATCGGTGTTATCGCTGTCAAGGTCAGCCCCCAGGTGGTTCAGAAGAAAACGCTCTTGTACAGTGCCTGATGCCGGCCATACGAGATCGATGCTGCGGCAAGTGACATTTGGGTATTCTTGTGGGATGACCTTAATAGGGCTGAGCAGGGTAGCTTTCTCGGGGCATAGATCATCGGCTATGGTCACTTCATGCAAATGGTTTGACACCACATTTATTTGCAGTTCTTCTGTAAAACCCAGCCGGCCAAGAGCCTGGGCCAAATATAACAAACTGTAAAATCCCAGGCTTTGGGCCTGGTTCGTGCGCTCTGGCACAGCCTCACTATCCGTTGTGCCCAGGCTCCACAAGTGGACAACCTTGTGTGGAACCATTTTGCTTCTCTTTAATTCTTGTAACAGCGCTTCGTAGTCAGCCTGGTGCCTGGGATTCAGGGTAAATACATGATGGCTCAAATGTGCATATGCATTCCCTTTGTTTACGATAATAACGTTGGCCCCGTCTTGTTCCAACGACGCTGCCAACTGGTCACCCAATCCGTAGTCATCAACAAAGAGGAGCCAGGAGGAAGGAACGGCCGTTTCTTTTGTCTGGGGTGCAGGCCACAAAGATCGCTTCCATGATGGGATATAAAACCAATCTGCGATCTCTGGCTTTTTGGTGGTAAGCAACTGCTGCTGCGTGCTGCCGGTGGCATAACCCTCACTGCGCGCCTCAACCCAATATCGCTTGCGTTCAAAAGGGTATGTGGGCAAGAGAAGCCGGTGCCGGAATTCATGCGCATGGAAGCCATTCCAGTCTACGTGCGCTCCGGCAAGCCATAGGTTACCCAATGTCGTAAGCAGGCCAGCCATATTTAGTTGTTGACCGGCCGAGGATAGTATCGTCTGGTGCGCGGCCCTGGCCGGATGTTGTTCAATAGACAAATGCCAATGTTGCGTTGGCCCCACTTCTAGTAGTATCTGTTCAGGTTCTTTGAGCAACTGCCTGATACCCACCTCAGCATCTTCCCCCCCACCAAGCTGCCGCTGCCAGTAATTTGTATCCATGGTCTGGTCGGCCGTTATGAGGGCGCCGGAAACACCTGACAGGTAGGGGAGTTGTGGTGAGCCCAATGTAATTTGCCTGAGCTGGTTCGCAAATTTCTCCGCAGCGGTATTATCAGCTTCTGCCTGTCCGCGGGCAACGGCCAGTGTCAGGGCATCTGCTAATGAAAGCACCTCAGCCAGGCAAGCAGCCACATACTCGCCCACACCCTGGCCCAGCATCGTTTGGGGGCGGGTTCCCCAGGCCATCCACAATGCTGCCAGGGCATACTCTAGTGTAAAAAGCGCGGCCTGGGCCACACCAGGCTGCTGAAGCTGCTGTTCGGCAGCTTCAGCGTGGGCCTCTTGTGGGTATAGAACCTGACGCAAGTCTACCTGGAGCGTGGGCTTTATTGTCTCCGCACAGAGATCAACCTGCTCACGAAACGTCGGTTCATGTTCATAGAGGTCTCGCCCTACATTGACATGCAGGACGGCCGTGGGCGGAAACAAAAAAGCCACAGGCCGATCCTTGGATTCTTGAAATTGGGTATGCACCTGCTGCGGATCCATGATGCTTAACGCTTTTAATGCATCTGATACATCCTGGCAAAGCACTGTACGGCGATAGTTAAACGCCCTGCGACCCACATGGAGGGTATAGGCTACATCGGCCAGGTTGATGTCAGGCGATTCCTGTAAGCATTCAACCAGGTTTGTCGTCTGTTTTTCCAGCGCAGACGGGGTAACCGCAGACAATACCAGCAACTGCCATGGCCTTGATTCACCTGATGGCCCTATGTCAGGCGCTTCCTCTACAATCACATGCACATTGGTGCCGCCTATGCCAAAGGAACTGACACCCGCCCGGCGCGGCACCCCATTTGTTTTCCATTCTGAAAGCTTTGTATTGACATAAAACGGGCTGTTTTTAAAATCAATCTGAGGGTTGGGCTCTTCAAAGTTTAGACTGGCCGGAATTTGTTTATGCTCAAGTGCCAGAACTGTTTTAATAAGGCTGGCGACACCACCCGCGTTTACAAGATGCCCGATATTCGTTTTCACTGATCCAATCGCACAAAACTCTGTCTTCTGGGTTCCGGCCCGAAACGCTCTGGTCAGCGCTTCAATTTCGATAGGATCACCCAAACGTGTGCCTGTGCCATGGGTTTCCACATAGGTGATTGTTTCCGGATCTACCCCTGCCAGGGCCAGCGCTTCGGCAATAACTTCTGACTGGCCATCCACACTGGGGGCGGTATAGCTGAGCTTTAACGAACCGTCATTATTAACGGCCGAACCTCTAATGATGGCCCGAATGCAGTCGCCATCAGTCAGAGCATCTTCCAACCGTTTGAGGACCACAATGCCCACCCCACTACCGCTGACGGTGCCGCTGGCCCTGGCATCAAAAGCACGGCAATGCCCGTCTGGAGCGCCGATCCCCCCTTCCTGATAGAAAAACGCTTCATTTCGTGATGCTTGCAATGAAATAGCGCCGGCCAAAGCCAGATCACACTGATAATTTAATAGACTCTGGCATGCCAGGTTAATGCCTACAAACGAAGAGGAGCAGAGGGTCGCCACATTAATACTGGGGCCCATCAGGTTTAACTTAAAAGAGACACGTGTGGCGATGAAGTCTTTATCATTCCCCAGCATGGTATGGAAACTTGTGGCTGTGGCCCGAAGGTGGGGGTTTGACATGATATTTCTAATCAGATAACTACTCAGGTTAGCGCTGGCATAAACACCAACACGGCCGTCGTAGGATTCAGAGTCATACCCCGCACATTCCATCGCCTCCCAGGCACACTCTAAAAAAAGCCGGTGCTGAGGATCCATCAACTCAGCCTCTCTAGGGGTATAGTTAAAAAACTCGGCATCAAACATATCCATGTTATCTATCACCCCGTCGGCGCCTACATACTTGTCGTTGTTAAGGAGAGCGGGATCGAGATCAGAAGTGGCTAACTCTTGGGCGGTAAAGAAGGAGATAGACTCTACACCCCCGTGAAGATTCTGCCACAACGCTTTAATGTTCTCAGCTCCAGGGAAGCGGCCGGTCATGCCAATGATGGCGACATGTTCCGAAAGATTGCCATCGTAACGCTCTTCAAACTCGTCAATAGAAAACATAGGCTTCATTAACAACTATCTCCTCGTATCATGTGGGTTCATGACAGGTGCCCACATACTCATGATTGTCATTTCCAGATACAGAGCACCACTTTCAGTGCCAGCTGCTATGGTGTCAACGTTAACGTTGACACCGTATTTGTATTCACTGCCGACTCTGTGAACGGCATTGTATGATATTGACCTGTCTGCCATGCTTCGATCATGTCTTCACGGTGTGTGTGAAAAAGCTGCCCACTTTGGCCGGTTGAGTTCACCACCAACATGTTGTCCAGGTCAGCCATGTCCACAATCATTCGTTGTGCTGTGCCATAAGACACCTCAAACGGCTCGTCATACCAGGCCACATTTACAGACATCTGGGTCCCTGATAGGGGGATTGTCTGACTATTAAAGATACGCTCTAGAAGCGGGATGCCGCTTCTACCAAACGGCGCATGAACAAAAGTTATGGTATGTAAACTACCCCATGTCCACTCGTTCATATTTTCGCCACGCCGCTCGCTTATCCAATCCAATGTGTTTGTTAAACTACCACGCAAGACATCGTCCCGGGTTTCCTTCTCCGGCGTATTGGCGTCATCAAACCAGGCATGATCGGGCTCAGCCATAAGTTCAATCATCATAGGGGTGAACTTATTGGCATAGGACTCATAATTGCCCAGCAGCTCCTCATCCAACACGTCCAGAAGGGTGTTGTGCACTATCCATAAATACCAGACCTCATAAATCGTGGCCCCAATAGAATCCCTATCAAAGCGTAAATCCCATGCTTCCAGGTAAGCCAGCGCTTCAGCCTGGCGCTCGTTCTCTGGCTCAATGGCTAAAAGATATGGGCGCAGGGCCTCAGCCGGTAATGAATATGTCTCGTTCTGGATGTTTTGCATATCCGCCACGGTGGCCTGATCGTTAGCCGCCAGCAAATCGGTGATATGCCTGGCTCTGTACCCCGGGTAGTACCAATCATAGGCGATCAGGTAAGGATAGTTGTCGTCCACTACTTTATTATTTGCTGTGGCGACAAACCCGGCAGGGGGGTTAAACAATCTTGGTAACTCATCAAAGGGGATAAAACCCTGCCATTCATACTCGCCTGTCCATCCTGGCACGGGCACAATCCCTTGGTGGTTGGGGACGCGGATGGGTACACGGCCGGCAGCCTGGTAACCAATATTTCCGGCAACATCGGCGTATACAAAGTTTTGGCTTAGTGTATCCCAATATTGCAGCGACGTGCGAAATTCATCCCAATTGGCTGCCTTGTTGAGTTGGATAATCGCTGTAAAGACTTCGCTGCCATCATAGAGCGTCCAACGCAGCGACATTGGTTCATCGGCTGGCAGGTCAAAAATATCATTAACCAGGGGGCCGTGCCGGGTAAAGTAAACGTTTAGCGTTACCGGATCACTTTCATTGACAATGATGGTTTCCTGAATAACGTCCAGATCATGCCACTCACCCATGAATTCGTATTGTGTTGGGTTTTGCACATCGTCCAATTTTTCAATGTAAAGGTCCTGAACGTCAGGGTCCAGATTGGTAATGCCCCAGGCAATGTTCTGATTGTGACCAAGGATGATCAACGGCACCCCTGGCAGGCTAAAACCAGCCGTGTTAAAACGGCCACCGTGCAGGCCGTTCTCATACCAGACCGATGGCATAGCAAAGTCCAGGTGCGTATCGTTGGCCAACAAGGGCTTGCCGGAGGCGGTGCGGCTGCCATGAACGACCCAATTGTTGCTCCCCCAGCTTAGAGCCGGATTATTTTGCCACCCGTTCATGTCCACAAACGCCTCAAAACTGATATCCTGCAGCCCGTTGTAGCTGTTTAACTCGGTGGGAACGATGATAGGGGTATCTTTGTCAGAAATGGGCAAAAGCTTCTCTGTGGCCTCTGTACCTACAGAGGCTATCATGCGCATGCGCAGGAGTTCCACATAGTAATTTAGCCCCATGTTAAGGGACAAGACATTCCCCCATACAATAGAGTCGATAGGCGTCCAGGGTTCGGGGTCTACACCCATGATGGTGAATTCTAGCGGCAAACGGCCGTTGTGTGTGGCCACATAAGCATTCACGCCATCAGCGTAAGCCTGCAAGATCAGGCGAGACTCATCATCCATGTTTGCCCAGGATTGTTCGGCCACGCGGCGCAGACCCAACGTACGCATAAAACGATCAAAGCCTACAGTATCTTCACCAATAATCTCACTCAGGGTACCACTACCATAACGCCGGTTAATTTCCATCTGCCACAGCCGATCTTGTGCATGCACATAACCCTGGGCAAAAAACAGATCATGCTCACTTTGAGCATAGATTTGGGGCACCCCCCATTGATCACGCATCACCTGCACCGGCGACACAAGGCCCGGTGCCGATATGGTGCCTTCAACTTGCGGCCAGGGCCGGCGCACTAACCACGTGCCTGCGCTTGCAGCAATAATCAAAATAGCCAACATTATCAGCCCCCCGCGGATGAGCCAGTGACGAACTCGTTTCATAGTTTACTTCTCCCCTTTTCTGCGCTTCATCATAGCTTCTTGTTTACGTTTTAACGCCTCTTTTTGCTTGTCAGCACGGTTCTGCACCTTCTCAAAAGAAGGCTGCTTTGTATCGTCTGTTTTCTCTAAGAACTGCGACAAGTCGGCAATCGTTGAGTATTGTAAGAGGCTGGCTATGGACAAGTCGCTGTGAAGGCTTTCACGAAACTTGCTGTGAATGCGCGTGATGAGAAGCGAGTCACCACCTAGTTCAAAGAAATTATCGTGAATCCCTACCTGGTCTATACCCAACACTTCTTGCCAGATGTCAGCCAGCTTTTTTTCGGTCTCATTGCGGGGAGCAGCATAGGCCGTCACCAGAGACGGCCGTGGATGTTTCGGCTTTTGGCTTTCGGCATCTTCGATATCCTCTGTAAAAAGAGAGAGGCGTTGGGCCTGAGCCTGCTCAATGCGGGTCAACAAGTCATGAGAAGAGACAATAACACGAGACAATCCGCTCCCTAGAATACGGCGGAAAACCTCTACCCCTTCCGCAGATAACATGCCTTCTTGGAAATCTTTCAATATCCCGGCACCGGATTTGTTGCCCGGGCCGGCCGCGTCTGGAAAGAGCACAGAAGATGTAAGCCGTGATCGAGAAAATGTGCCAAGTTTACGCACATCCTGGACCTTGATCACCGCAAACTCTTCAATCTCCACCAAAGCCGTCCCCTGTTCATCCAAGAGGATGATGTCAAAAGTTAATGTCACACCCTGGGTGGGATGGTTCTTTGAATATCTGGCATAGCTGTACACTCTCTCGGGCAAAGGCCCTTTTATTTTTAACCTTTTATAAGAGAGCGGCAAATAACTACCATTTGTCTTAAACAACCTCAAGAAACTGGTAGCAAAATCCAGCAAGGCCGGATGCAGTTTATAAAACGCCATGTCTGCGCTAAACGCTTCCGGTAATTCAAAAAAGGCCAGGCCTTCATCTGCTCCCAATTTGACCCACTTTAAACTGTGCCATCGGGGGCCAAACTCCATAAAGCGTGCCTGTGATCCATGATCTTCTTCTGTTTCGGCAATGATGATTGAGGGCACCACAAGCGGTTCGTGATGCCCGGAGACACCACGCACAATGGGCCGGCGCTGCAAACTGAAGTCACCTAATTTGTCCATATCCAGGGGGTTGGTAACTTTGGGTTCATGACAACGGCGTTCAATGTCTTCCAGGCTGTGTTTGGGGGAATTTGCTGCCTCTAAAATGGCAATCTTACCCCTGGCATGTTCCTGCCATACATCTTTTTCTGGGTCTGGCTGGCTGACAACAAGAAACTCAAAAGCATCGTCTTGCTTCTTCAGGATCGTATAAACTTGCTTTTCTTCGTGATCTTCTACAATCAAGGGGGTTAGAAAATGGACATCCTGAATGTCTATGACCCTATCTCCGGCGTCGTTCATAAAAGCCGCCCGCACCATTTCCAGGTAAGTTGTGCCCGGCAAGGTTGCTTTGCCGATGACACCATGTTCATACAGCTCCCAATGTTTGTCTACGCGAAAGTCTGTGCTGTACACTTGCCAACCATCATAAGCGGCAACACACCGATCAAGCAAAGGATGGGCAGCTGCCTTAGAAACCCCAGGGGCCTGGGCTAATTGTTTGGCCGCTTCTGCAGCCATGCCCACTTCTTTCCAGGTATCCCAATTGATAGCTGCCTTTAATGTACCGTTGGCGGTGTTGGCAAAAGCATCCATGAAGGCATTGGCAGCACAATAGTCTACCTGCCCTATTCTGGGCACAATTGAATTGAGCGATGAACAAAGAATAAAGAAGTCGAGTGCAACATCTCGTAGGGCCATATCAAGCACGATGGTGCCTTCAACTTTGGGGGTCATGATACTGGCGGCTGCCTCTCCTGTTTTGAGCTGCATCATACCACCACCGGGAACGCCGGCCGCATGAACAACACCATTGATCTGGCCAAAGTGTTCTAATGCATGGGCAATGGCCTGCTGCATGTGGCCCGTGTTGGTGACATCAGCACTGATCACTAAGAGTTCAGCCCCCAAAGCCTCAAGTTCTTTAACTTTGGTAATTTTTTGGCTGATGGGATCCTCGGTGCCATGGGCAGATACCCATGAGGCCCATTCGTCTGCCTTGGGGAAAGCGGACCGACCTACCAGGATCAGTTTGGCCTGTACGGTTTCAGCCAGGTATTTTGCCAGCACAAGACCCAGGCCGCCCAGACCGCCAGTAATGAGATAAACACCCCCCTGTCGCAGCCCTGGTGCTGTTGTTGTTGGTTTTCCCAGCCGTACTGGTTGGAAGGTTTCTACCCAGCGATGATTCCCCCGATAAGCAATCATCGTGTCATCAGATTTTGTGATGATCTCTGTGAGTAATAAATCTGTCAATGTTTGATCGATGCCAGTTTCCGATTGAGGGAGCGTGATGTCAACACTCCGGCAGGTTATATTCGGATATTCATGGGGAATAATCTTTACTGGTCCCAAGAGGGTTGCTTTTACCGGGTGTAAAGCTTTTTCGCCTGTGACTTCTTGCATGCCATTTGAAATCACAGTCAGGTCAAGCGGGTCAGTAAAGTTATGTCGCCCCAGGGCCTGCGTCAAAAATAGCAAACTATAAAATGTCAGTCTCTGAGTTATGTCAACTGTATCCAGCCCTGGTTTTGGTGGTTCATTGGTTGTAACCCCCCAAAGATGTACCATGCCTAGCAGTTGTGCTTTTTGGGGGGCTAACGCGCTGATCAACGCTTCATACTCATTCGCTTGGGCTGGGTTTAGGGTGTATGTGTGATCGTCCACCTTCATGAACGCTGAACCAGGCTTCACTATCGCGACGTCTTGACCCTTTTCTCTCAAGCAAGCTGCTAATGCTGTTCCCAGACCGTACTCATCTGCAAATATAAGCCAACCAGATCGATCAACATCTCTTATTTCAGCGTGGGGCGCAAGGACGGAACGCTTCCATGAGGGGACGTAAAACCAATCTGATATATCTGCTTTTTTGGCAACGGCCGTGTGCTTGGGCACATCCAGGTGGTGACCTGCCTGCCTCTTGGGCTCAATCCAGTAAGGCTGACGTTCAAAGGGGTATGTGGGCAAAACCAGGCGATGCCGCTGTTCATGCTCATAGAATCCAGGCCAATCTATGTGCACACCGGCCAGCCAGAGCTTGCCCAATGTCGTAAGCAAAAACGCCGTATCTGACGTGGTATCTTGGGGATGGCGTATAGAGGAAAGCACCACTTGCTGATCCTCTTTATCTGGGTGCTGCCTGGTCAGGGTACTCAACGTCCGCCCTGGCCCCACTTCCAGAAGCACAAACTGGGGATCATGCAATAATTCGCTTATGCCGTTGGCAAAACGTACCGGCTGGCGTAGATGCCGGGTCCAATAGCCTGGGTCTGTCGCTTCTACGGCCGTCAGCCAGGTACCGGTTACGTTGGACAAACACGGGATCTGGGGCGGGTTCAGGGAAACCTGCTGCACTCTCTCCATAAACGGTTCCAAAATAGGATCCATCATGGGCGAATGGAAGGCATGAGACGTATGCAGGCGTTGATTCATGATGCCCCTTTTTGTCAAACGCGCCTGCAGCGCTTCTACCGCTTCTATAGAACCTGAAACCACGCAGCGCGATGGTCCATTCATCGCCGCCAGCGACAATTCTTCATTGAGAAAGGGGAGAATTTCTTGCTCTGACAAAGAAAGCGCCAGCATGGCGCCGCCGGGCAGCTGCTGCATCAGGCGGCCACGCGCAGCAACCAATGCCAGTGCATCTGCCAAAGAGAACACACCCGCCAGACACGCCGCCACATATTCACCAATGCTGTGCCCGATCACTGCCTGCGGACGTACCCCCCAGGCCATCAACAATTGAGCCAGGGCATATTCAATGACAAAGAGGGCCGGCTGGGTCATTGCCGTCTGCTCAAGCTGCTTTGTCGCCTCTTTGATTTCTTTTTCATCCGGGTACAAGACGGTGCGCAAATCAAACCCCAGGTGAGGCTCCAGCAGGTGACAACATATGTCCACATGTTGGCGGAATATTGGCTCAGTCTGATAAAGTTCCAGCGCCATATTGACGTATTGTGATCCCTGCCCGGCAAACATAAAAGCAACTGGTCGTTCTGTTGCCTCTTGTAGACTGCCAAAAACAGTTTGCTGGGGGTTGTTGAGCGCAGCTACAGCCTCTTCGCGGCTCCGGCAAACCAGGAAACGTTTATGGCTAAACGCTCGACGGCCAATTTGCAGCGTATACGCTACATCCGCCAGACGGCAGTTAACGTTTTGTTCCAGGTAGGTACTCAGCCGGCTAGTGGCGGCATCCAGTGCCGCCGCCGACTTCGCCGACAGCAGCAACAGCTGCCAGGGTCTGGTTTCTTCACCAGGAGGTTGAACGTTAGGCGCTTCCTCAAGGATAATATGGGCATTGGTTCCCCCAATGCCAAAAGAACTGACGCCAACCCGACGAGGTGCACCCTTCGTTTCCCAGTCGGACAGCGCGGTGTTTACATAAAAGGGGCTGCTGGCGAACTTGATGCGGGGATTGGGTTCCTTAAAATTCAGGCTGGGTGGAATTTGTTTGTGTTCCAGTGCCAGAATCGCCTTGATCAGGCCGGCTACACCGGCTGCTACGTCCAGGTGCCCAATGTTTGTCTTTACGGAGCCAACAGCACAGAACTCCCTTTCAGGCGTGTGCGCACGGAAGGCTTTGGTCAACGCCGCAATTTCAATGGGATCCCCTATGGCGGTTCCCGTGCCGTGTGCCTCTATATAAGTGATTGAATCCGCGGTGACACCGGCAATCCCCTGCGCTTCCTGAATGACAGCGGCCTGGGCATCTAAACTTGGCGCCGTATAACCGGCTTTTAACGACCCATCATTGTTAATGGCTGACCCTTTAATAACAGCATGAATGTGATCACCATCGGCAAGGGCATCCACCAGCAGCTTCAGGACAACAATGCCCGCACCACTGCCAATAACTGTCCCCTGTGCCTGGGCATCAAAAGCACGGCAATGCCCATCGGCAGAAAGTATCATGCCCTCCTGATACAAGTAACCGGCGTTGTGCGGCACACGAATTGAAATGCCGCCTGCCAGCGCCATGTCACACTCTCCATTGCGCAAACTCTGGCAGGCCAGATGGACGGCAACCAACGAAGTAGAGCACGCTGTTTGCACGGTGATGCTTGGCCCTTTCAGATTTAACTTGTAGGAGGCCTTGGTAGACAAGAAATCTTTATCACTGGCGATCATGACATGATAGTCGCTGGCCGGTTCTAACGGAGCCCTGTTTGAATGAAGGTTATTGTAAAGATAGGTGTTCATGCCAGCACCCGCATAAACACCGATCAACCCCTGGTAGGTTTCAGGATCGTAACCAGCCTTTTCGATGGCCTCCCAGGCACATTCCAGAAAAATGCGGTGCTGGGGATCCATCGTGGATGCTTCTCCGGGGCTATACCCAAAAAAGAAGGCATCAAATAAGTCGATGTCAGATAAAACACCACTGGCCTTGACGTAATGAGGATTTTCCCGTAGGGCTAGATCAATGCCCGCAGATTCCAATGCTTCATCGGAAAAGAACGAGATAGATTCCACCCCGTCCCGCAGGTTTTGCCAGAATGTGTCTGTATCTTTTGCTCCCGGAAAGCGACAGGATATACCGATAACCGCAATATCTGACAAATCAGTTAATGATGGTGCTTCATTCATTGAATAACTTCCTATCTTTTTATGTCACGGCTTTGCCGCCTCTGTTGTCTTTGCTGCTGCATAGCCGCTTGCCTGGCACTACGAACATTCACACGCTCAGAGGCTGAGGATGAAGGCGGCTGTTCATGTTGTTTTTCGCTCAAGTATTTGGTCAAAGCATGGATGGTAGGATATTGAAACAGTTCTACAATGGATAATTCTTGCTCCAGCATTGTTTCTTGCAATTGGGTTTGAATTTGAGCCATCAACAAAGAGTGTCCCCCTAATTCAAAAAAGTTATCATGTATTCCTATTTTTTCCACCTGTAGAACTTTTTGCCATATGCCGGCAATGTGCTGTTCAAGCTGAGTTTGGGGCACAATATATGCAGAATCCAATTCCGGACGAAGCCCTTCAGGCGCTGGCAGCGCACGGCGATCTACTTTGCCATTGGGGGTTAATGGCAGGGTTTCCAGCATCATAAAAATAGAAGGCACCATGTAATCGGGCAGTTTTTTCTGTAGGAAACGCCGCAGTTCACCCACCGTGGGCGCTGGCTGTTGGTCAGGGATGATATAAGCCACCAGCCGCCTGTCACCGGCGATGTCTTCCCGGGCTATTACTACCGCGTTCTGCACGGCCGTAGCCTGGATGAGTATCGCCTCAATCTCTGCCAACTCGATCCGATAGCCACGCAGTTTAACTTGATGATCCATACGTCCTAGAAATTCGATGCTGCCATCTGGCCGGTAGCGGGCCAGATCACCCGTGTGGTACAGGCGTGCGCCTGGTTCATGGCTAAAAGGGTTTGGTATAAACTTTTCAGCAGTCAATGAGGGGCGGTTAAAATATCCTCGGGCCAGGCCATCACCGCCAATGGTCAGGTTGCCTGGTACACCAACGGATACGGGGCTTCCATAGTGATCCAAGAGGTAAATCTGGGTGTTAGCAATGGGGGATCCAATAGGCACGGCGCCATCACCAGCCCGAACCTGGCAGGCAGCAGACCAGATGGTTGTCTCTGTAGGCCCATACATATTCCAGAGAGCAGCCCCTTTTGGGACTAAGCGGTTAGCCAACTCACGAGGAAAAGCTTCACCCCCACACAACATCTTCAAGCTGGGGCTGCCCGCCCACCCTGCTTCCAGCAGCAGCTGCCATGTGGCTGGTGTGGCCTGCATCATGGTTGTGCCGGCAAATTCGGCCAACTGCGCCGCCAACCGGTTGCCGTCAGCCACCACTTCCGGGCTGACCAAGACAACCTTAGCCCCAACCATCAGGGGCAAGAACAATTCCAGGCCGGCAATATCAAAGGACAGCGTCGTGACTGACAAGAGGATATCTTGGGCCGTCAACCCAGGCTGCCGACGCATGGCATGCATAAAATTAACGACGGCGCGGTGGGGAATCTGCACACCTTTGGGGGTTCCTGTGGAGCCCGACGTGTAAATCATATAAGCCAGGTTATGAATGTCAGCTGTTCTGCCTGCCGGTTTCGTGTCGTTTTCACGGCCAATCACACCCCAGGCCGCATCCAGACAAATCACTTGCGCCTGGTGATCAGGCAGCTTCTGAAGCAGTTGTTGTTGGGTCAACAAGAGGGGCACCTGGGCATCTGCCAACATGAATGCCAGCCGATCCGCTGGATGTGAGGGGTCCAGGGGAAGATAAGCACCACCCGCTTTTAGGATCCCAAGCAGCCCTATGAGCATCTCGGGTGAGGGTGCCATACAAAGACCCACAAAAACATCCGGCCCTACACCAGCGGCCTGCAACTCATGGGCCAGGCGATTCGCCCGCTGGTCAAGCTGCTGATAAGTTAGCTGTCTCTCTTCAAAAATAACAGCTACGGCGTCTGGTGTTTGCTGCACCTGGTTTTCAAACAACGTATGCAGGCATACCGTCTCAGGGTAATCTGCCTGCGTGTCATTCCAGGTCATGAATAATTGCTGTCTTTCAACGGCCGTTAACAGCGGCAAGTCTGACAGGCGCTGATTTGGCTGGGCGACAATGCCTTCTAACAAGGTCAGAAAATGGTCCAGCATGCGGCTGATGGTGGCTGCCTCAAATAAGTCGCTGTTGTACTGTAAGGAGATCCCCATACCGTCTGCTGTCTCTGCGGCCACCAGCGCCAGGTCAAATTGAACCGCCCGCTGTTCCAAGGCAACAGATTCCAACACCATCCCCCCCAGCTCGATCTGAGACCCTGCTTCACCTAGTGCTAAAGAGGCCAATTCCTGGCTATCGGCCAGCGGCGACTGCTGCAGTGTAAACATGGTCTGAAAGATGGGCGGGCGGCTGGGGTCTCGTTTGGGCTGCAGCCGCTCTACCAATAAACCAAAAGGGTAATCCTGGTGGGCAAAGGCTGCCAGCACCGTCTGTTTTACCTGGTCAAGGAAGGCTGTAAACGGCGGGTTCCCAGAAAGGTTGGCGCGTAAAACAACGGGATTAATAAAATACCCCACCAGCCCGGCTAATGCCGCTCGCTGCCGGCCCGTTGTTGGTGAACCAACCAGAATGTCGTCCTGACCTGTATAGCGGTGCAGCATCACCTGAAAGGCGGCTAACAGCGTCATATAAAGCGTGGCGCCATGCCTATGACCCAGTGCCTTAAGTTCCTGGGTCAGTACCACACTTAAACGACGGGGCAGGGATGCCCCACCATACGTCTGAATAGATGGGCGTGGGTGATCCGTCGGTAGGTCTAACACAGGTAATTCACCGGCGAGCTGCTGCTGCCAATAGGGCCACAAGCGAGCCCCATCTGTGTGGGCCAACCATGCTGCCTGCCAGCGTGTATAGTCAGTGTAGGTTAAAGGTAACGGGGATAGGGCTGCCGAACCGTTTTGTTGTTCTGCCTGGTACAGTTTTCCCAGTTCCTGTGCCAGCAGCGCCAATGACCAAAAATCAGCGACGATATGATGCACCACCAAAAGCAAGATATGTTCATGTGGTGAGCGACTAAACAGATAAACGCGCAAGAGGGGCCCTTGGGCCAAATCAAACGGCCGATGGGCTTCGGCACTCAACCGCTCATGGATGGCTGCATCACCCCATGCTGAAGCATCTTCCGCCTGAAAATACACCTCGGCCTGAGGGTGAATGTGCTGAACAGGTTCTCCATGTGGGGCGGGAAACGTGGTGCGCAAGGCGGCATGGCGGTCAACCAATGTTTGGAAGGCCTGGCGCAAGGCAGCGATGTCTAGTTCTGTCTGTATGCAAACGGCGCGGGCAATGTTATAGGCCGTTTTTTCTGGAGCCAGGCGCTGTAAAAACCATAGGGCCCGTTGGCCGTAGGAAAGAGGGGATTCTGTCGGTTTCTCCTGGGGCTGGGCTACAAGCAGCGGTAAAGGTTCAGGGGATGCAGCAGCCAGGGCGGCGAGGATCTGCGCGGTTAGTTGGGCAATGCTGATCCCTTGTAGAAAATCTACCATGGGCAGCACCACATTCAGGTCTGTTTCAACTTTATGCTGCAGCTCCACGGCCGTTAACGAATCAAGCCCCCACACATTCAGAGCTTGTTGAGGATCAATTTGAGAAGAAGCCAGGCGCAAAACACGCGCTGCTTCCTGCTGTAAATAAAGCATTAATAAAGCCTGGCGTGAGGCTGGTTCGTTCACAGCCATAAGTGCCTTATGAATAAAGGAGCTGTCTTTAGCCTGGCTGGTCGGCACCTGCTCAGATGGGGCCTCAAGAACGCTGCGCCCAATGACTTGCAGGCTCTCTTCCAAAAACCCCATGCGACAGGCATAGCGTTGTATTTTCCCGCTCGAAGTTTTAGGAATGCTCATCGGTTTGACCAACACCACAGCCTGCACTTGCAAATCATGTTCCTCAGCCACCGCCTGCCGCACGGCCGTGACAACCTCATCTATATCTACATGTCGGTGCGTACGTTTAAGCTCCTGGACAATCACCAATTGAGGTGCGCTATGATTGTCTAGCGTAAACGCAGCACTACCCCCTGGCTGCAGCGCCTCATGGCTCCGTTCCACTGTAAATTCAATATCTTGAGGATAATGATTTCGTCCCCGAATGATAAGTAGGTCCTTGATACGGCCGGTGACAAATAATTCATCCTCTTTTAAGAACCCCAAATCCCCCGTGCGCAGGAACGGCCCTTCCCCTGTATTGGCCAGATAGGCTTGAAACGTGCGTGCGGTTTCTTCAGGTTTATGCCAGTAGCCTTGAGCGACGCTTTTCCCTGACACCCAAATTTCCCCTACCTGATCAGGGGCACATGGGTGCAAAGAGTCAGGATCAACAATCATGATTTTCTGCTCGGAGCGGGCCTGCCCGTTCCCCACAAGCCATTTGGCATCCACTTCGTCTGCAGACGCCACCACGACCTGGTTTTTCCCCAGCGCTGCTCCTTGAACCGTCCTCAGAACGGGTGCGGCTGATTTTAAACCGCCAGAAACAATAAGCGTGGCTTCAGCAAGTCCATAACAAGGGTAAAAAGCCTCGCGGCGAAAACCGCAAGCAGCAAAGGTTTTGGCAAACTTTTCCAACGACTCAGCCCGAACAGGTTCTGCCCCATTAAAGGCTATATCCCAACTGCTGAGATCAAGCGCTGCTAACTGCTCTGGCGTGATCTTGTGGGCACAATAATCATAGGCAAAACTTGGCCCACCACTGGTGGTAGCCCGGTAGTGCGAAATCGCTTGCAGCCACCGAACAGGTTTTTGCAAGAACGCGGTCGGCGACATCAGCACAACGGGAAACCCTCCATAAAGCGGTTGCAATATGCCACCAATAAGACCCATATCATGGTAAGGCGGCAGCCATATGACACCTACACTGTTGGCTGTATGCTGAAAGTAATCATGAATCAGAGCCAGGTTGTGAAGCAGGTTACCATGGGTAAGCATTACCCCTTTAGGCATCGCCGTAGAACCTGACGTGTATTGCAGGAATGCTACTGTTTCACTGGTAACGTTAGGATTAGGTGATGCTTCAGCCAGGTCAAGAGCGCCATTGTCTGTGGCAAACCAGCGCAAGGTGGCCAATTCCGGCATGTGGACAAACCGGCTCTCAATGTTGGCCAGGATGGACGATGTTGTAAGGACAAGGGCCACTTGTGCGTCTTCTACAATGGCCTGCAACCGGGCATCGGGCCGATTGCGATGAGGTGGATAAGCAGGCACGGCCGTGGCCCCAGCATACAGGCACCCTAAAAAGCCGCCGATATACGCCAGGCCTGGCGGGTACAGCAGCAAAACGCGCTCCCCGGCAGCACCTTCCTTCTGCAGCAACGCACAGACAGATCGCGCCAACTGATCCAGCTCTGCGTAAGTGAGGTGAAGCTCTTCTGTTTCGCCGTCTACCAGATAGGTGTAAGCTCGCTGATCGGGTTGGTTCACGGCGCGCCAGTGAAGCAATTCTACTAATGTCATAAACTCGCTCATTAAATCAGAAGGGTGGTTTTTCATTATTTGTTGGTGCAAGAGTCAGAATTGGAGTGCTTAAAAGGTTAGGGCGCGTCTGCTTGCGGCATTCTTTACGTTTTGTGAGATAACCTGCTTGTCAGGTTTCGTCTTGTAAAAGTTGTAAAACCTCTTCTTCAGAAAGATTTTCTATTTCGTCCAAAAGGATTTTGTCTATGATCAACCCCAATTCGGCAATCATAGGCCGCTCAAAAAAGTGGTGCAGCGATAACTCTACCTGGAAGGTATCTTGGATCTGAGCCATAAGCTGAATGGATAACATCGAATGACCGCCCAATTCAAAGAAGTTATCATAAATACCTACGGCATCAATGCCCAAAACTTGAACCCATATCTCAGCCAGCATCTCCTCAGTTTCAGTGCGCGGGGGAACCATAGCATTCCTTAAGTCAGGTCGTATACGCTCCGGAGTGGGCAAGAGGCGAAGATTGACCTTGCCGTTAGACGTAAGAGGCATTTCATCCAGCAGCACAAAGGCAGAAGGCACCATATAAGGCGGCAGTTTTTCCTGTAAGAAATGGTACAGTTCATGTGTATCCAGCAGCTGACCTTGATCCGGAACCACATAAGCCACTAAATACTTATCGCCAGGTTTATCTTCCCGCATCACAAGCGCGGCCTCTCGTACGGCCGTGTGCTGGTTTAAGATTGCCTGAATCTCGCCCAGCTCAATGCGTTGGCCACGTATTTTTACCTGATGATCAACCCGACCCACAAATTCAAGGTTGCCGTTAGAACGATAGTAAACAAGGTCCCCTGTCTTATAGAGACGTGCACCCGGCTTTGATGAGAAGGGATCAGGAATAAAGGTTTGGGCTGTCTTCTTCGGCTCATATAAATAACCACGGCCAACACCTACACCCCCTACATAGAGTTCTCCCGCGATCCCTACAGGAACTGGCTGCAACCAGGCATCAAGAACATAAAGCTGTGTGTTAATGATAGGGCGGCCAATTGGAATAAGAGAAACGTTGGCATCTGGCAGGGAATCAAAGGGGTAGTGAGTGACATCATCAGAACATTCAGTAGGCCCATAGGCATTGATAAGGGGTATATCAGGATACCAATGCAGCCACTGGTGAGCCAAATCAGGCGGCAGCGCTTCACCAGTAAGCATCAGCCAACGTAATGATCTCAAACTCTCATGCTCGAAACCAGAACGTGATCTTAACGCCAGCACAGCCCTTAACAGCGAGGGTACAGTTTCCAAAACAGTGATCTGATGTAGAGAAACCTGTCCTGGTAAACGTGTCGGGTCAAAAGCAATTTCATCACGAAAAATCTGAACACGCCCACCAACAACCAGAGCCACCAGAAATTGCCAGACGGAGATGTCAAAGCTTTGGGGGGCAGTCTGGGCAATAATATCGCTATCTGTCAGCTGAAGATCATGAACTTTGGCGTACAAATGGTTGATCATACCACGCTGCTCCACCATAGCCCCTTTAGGCACACCGGTAGAGCCGGAAGTATAGATGACATACGCCATATGCTGAGGTGTGCAGCGTGTGGGCAAATTATCTACAGCGTAATCCTGTTCTAAAGCATCAGATACACACAAGATCAAGGGACGCTCTTCAACAGGGAGGTCTTCCAGGATGTCAGAAAGCACAGGCATAAGCTCTTTGGCGGTCAGCAGCAAGCGGCTTCGACTCTGCTTAAGCAGCTGGTGGGTACGTTGTGCCGGGTCACGCAAGTCTAGGGGAAGGTAAGCACCCCCAGCCTTAAAAACCGCCAGCATACCGAGCAAAAAGTCAAAGCCACGGTGAGCAAACAAAGGCACGATGGTATCCGGACCAACATTCCGCTCTACGAGCGCTGAAGCCAGACGATTAGCCCGCTGGTTCAGTTGTTCATAAGTCAGGTGGGCCTCATCACAAGCAACCGCAACAGCATCTGGCGTGCGCTGCACTTGTGCTTCAAACAGTTCGTGGATACATGGCTCGAGTGAATAATCCTTTGCTGTTTCATTCCAGGCCCCCAACAACTGCTGTTGTTCTTCTGTCGATAATAGGGGCAAATCCGAAATGCGCATGTCTGGGTTGGCCAGGGATCCGGTAAGCAGCGCTTGAAAGTGACCGAACAGGCGAGAAATAGTGCTGCTATCAAATAAATCAGTGTTGTATTCCGCCCACAATACCAAATCCTCATCTACTCTTCGTATGGACATCCATATATCAAACCTGGCGGCATCAGCATACGTTTGTTCGCCGTCTATGACAAACTTATTTAAAGAATCAGAGGGGACATGTAAATTTGTAGGCAAATGGTTGATGTCTTCTTGCCAGTCAAATAGTATGCGTATGGGGCGGTCTTGCCCAGGGTTACGTTTAGGCTGAAGCTCAGAAATGATCTGGTCAAGGGACACCCCCTGATGGGCATAAGCTTCCAGGCTTACCTTGTAA
>WYBM01000043.1 GCA_011525915.1 Ardenticatenaceae bacterium
AAGAGCGTGTTATGATTATTCATGGTGTCTCCTGGGTTGGTTTTTGTAAGTTTGCAAACTCACAATGTTACCCCAACTTCAGGAGACCGCTTCATTTTGTTTTATAAGATCTGTCAGTCAATCAGGCACCACACACTATCATGGAGCCCTTAATCCTGGGGAAACAATCACCGACACCTTTACCTATACTATTTCTGACCCCATCCCCCAGCCTATGTGGCCCGTCTACCTGCCTTTGGTTGTCAAATAGTGGTAGTAAGGGGGTGCTCAGGGGGTGTGCATCCCCTGAGCATCCTTTTTATAAGCTACCCTATTTTCATCACCCTGCTTTCCAATTCCGCAATCTTCTCTTCAATTAGTTCCAGCGGTTTTTTCCAATCAACATTGAAGATAGATTTCTTCTCATCCATCTGCATAGAGCGGCCGGCCAGCTTGTCTTCAATGGCCTGATGGTAAATGTCGGTCATTTTATGGGCCAGGGTAACGATATCAAATTGAGCTGCTTTTGCGGCGGTGGCCGCCTGTAAACGACAGTACAATGCCTCATCAGTTAATATCTGTTCTACGGCCGTGGCCAACGCCTGGCTTTCGTTTGGCGTCAATAACCCTTCCACGTTATGCTCAACGGCGTCAGACGTACCGGTGGCGGCCACAGCGGCCACCGGCAGCCCGGCTGCCATCGCTTCCAACGTTACCAACCCCTGCGTTTCTGTGATCGAGGCAAAACAAAACAGATCAGCAGCTTTTAAATAGGCGGGCACATCATCAAAAGGCACATTGCCCATAAACGTTACCCGCTCCGCGATGCCCAACTTTTGGGCATATTTTTCCAGATCGCTTTTGGCCGGGCCATCTCCTAACAACACCAGCCTTGTTTTCTGACGCCGGGCAAAGACCACGGCGACGGCTTCCAGCAACGTGGGCCAGTTTTTCTCCTCGGCCATACGCCCTACAGAGATGAGAACGGTATCATCGCCCCAGCCCTGCCGCTGCCGCATGTCATGGCCGTCGGCCGCCAGGTACGGCTTTGTGTCAATCCCGGTGGGAATCACCGTCAATCGATCATGCAAGCCATACGTCTGCTGGATCATCTGGGCAATGCTGGGGCTGGGGGCAACAATGTGCTGGCACTGCTTCATATAGTCGGCGATCCAGCTCTCGATCACCCGGCGTGACATTTCCTCTGACAACCCCAGGTAATGACCATACTCTTGATAATAGGTGTGATGGGTAAATACCAGAGGGCATTTTAAGTGCCGGGCATGACGTGCGGCTTCTGTGCCCATGGGGGCCGGGTGATGGGCGTGAATGACATCCAGCTTCAGCCGCGGCAGCAAACGGTCCACAAAACGAGAGACGGGAATGGTCAGCGGGTATTTTTGAAAAGGGATTTCCAGTTTGGGATAACGGAACACAAACGGTTCTTTATCCTCATAATCGTCCGCTCCCTGAGCAAAGATAAAGACGTTGTGCCCTAATTCTGCCTCCAGCGCCTGGCGAAAGCTGAGGATAGAGCGGGTAATGCCATTGGTAAATGGCAAATAGGTATTGGTAAACATGCCAATGTGCATCCGGTTCATAAATTTTTCCTCCGGACAAACTATACCCTAAACCGGCCCATTGCACGCCCTGCCCTGTCGTCTCTACAGTATATAAACAGAAAAGGATACAAAAGCCTTACAGACACTTGTACTCTGAAATAACCACTAACTGACCTGAAACATCAATTAAGGTAATAATACAAATCGCCGCCAAGTTGAGGTTGGCGCAGTTTACGCAGGGCATTACGCTCAATCTGGCGAATGCGCTCGCGTGACAGGTTAAATAACTGCCCTACCTCTTTCAGGGTATGTGACTGGTGGCCCCGCAAGCCGTAGCGTAAACAAAGTATGTTGGTTTCTTTGGGTGAGAGCTTATCGAGCAATTCATCGATTCTTTCGGTAAGTAATTTACCGGCAACCACCTCGTTGGGTGGCGGAATATCTGCATCCTCGACAAAGCTGCCTAGTTCCGAATCGGGCTCTGTGCCAGCCGGCTGCTCCAGCGAAAGCAAAGGCAGGGTGATCTCTAATAATAAGCGCACCCGATGGAGGGGCATACCGGTCTCTTCAGCCAGGTCTTCGGCGGTAGCGGGACGGCCGTTGGCCTGTTCCAGGTCTCGTTTGGCCCGGTAAAGGCGGCGAATGGCCACTCCTTTGTTGGCTGGAATGCGAATGGTACGGCCGTGGTTGGCGATGGCCCGGGTAATAGACTGGCGAATCCACCAGGTAGCATAGGTGCTAAAGCGGTTGCCCAATGTGTGGTCAAACTTATCAACGGCCGTGAGCAAGCCCACATTCCCCTCCTGAATAAGGTCTAAAAAATCTAACCCCTGATCACGATACTTTTTGGCAATATTAATGACCAGCCGTACGTTAGCGCGAGTCAGGGCGGCCCTGGCCTCTTCCCCCTGGCGTACCAGCTGCTGGCAATGTTCCCATTCTGCCGGGCTACGCTTACCCTGTTGCAGGGTATGGGCTGCCTGGCGGCCTGCCTCCATTTGTTGGGCCAGCGTCACTTCCTGGGCAGCGGTCAACAACGGTGTGCTGCGGTTTTCCACCAGGTACATGCTTAAGAAGTCCATGCCCAGATCTTTCATGGTGTCTGTTAACAAGACATCATCATCATCATTTTCAGATTCGTCATAGGCAGTATCTTCATTGAAGAATAGATATGACATGGGTATCACCTTTTTCTGACTTAGGACAAACGATACAAAACATGAACTAATTATAATCTTTTGTACACATTTTGTCAAGCGTTGCCGCCAGAGAACAAAAAAGGAGCGAGTGCTCGCTCCTATAGACGAGGTGATGGGGGGGTAAAATTACCTGCTACTTCTAACGAAGCCAGCGCAAAGCTGCCGCTCGCTTCAATTCTTCCTCAAAGTTAAGTTTAAAAATCTCCAGGTTGGCCAACGGCCGTTTTAAATTATACGTTGTGATACGCTTGTTCAGCGCCACTATCTGGTCGTGCCATTTCAGGCAGGCGTCATCCCAGCTAATGGTCAGGCGGCCGCGGGCTTCGGCCGTATCTGCGGCATTAAACTTGGCTTCATGCCACAACCACTTTCGCCGTATCTCTGCCCGCAATGTCGTTTGTTCTTCGAGAATGTGGTTACGTTCCATAATCCAGGCTGGCGGTACGTCATTATCTTTTAAGATAGCGTTTGCTAACGCCTGGCCTTCTTCAAACAGCAATTCTCAATTTGAAATTAGAGCGGCGATGTTAGGTGGAATATCATCCTCATCCAAGGCTTTGATCATAAATAACCAGAGTGCATCCCAGTCAGGAAAAGTATGGTAGCGGCATAAGGCCCGT
>WYBM01000044.1 GCA_011525915.1 Ardenticatenaceae bacterium
AAAGAGCGTGTTATGATTATTCATGGTGTCTCCTGGGTTGGTTTTTGTAAGTTTGCAAACTCACAATGTTACCCCAACTTCAGGAGACCGCTTCATTTTGTTTTATAAGATCTGTCAGTCAATCAGCTAAAACGGTCATTTTCATTGTAGCTTACATCGGTGTATGCAGGGTGGCAAGCAGTTTTATGGGCTGCCAGGTTTTTCACCGAGCAAGAAATATTCTTCGGTGCGCACGCGGGCGCTTCCGGCGGCGCGCAGGGGAGTGGTGTCACCGTAAAAGGCGCGCTCAATTTCCTCATTGGCGATACTTTCGATTTCTTCCCAGGTGCTGATGATAGGTACCAGGCGCAGGGTATCGGCCGTGTCCAGCCAAACGCGGCTGCGGGCGGGCGGGCGGGTGGGGTCTAAAAAGGCAGGGGAGGCGGCCACGGCCGTCAGCGAAGGCACTGTTCGCCCTGTTTGGGCCACAATCATCTGCCCCTCTGGCGAATTGGCAAACTCAATAAATGTCCAGGCTGCATCCTTGTTTTGCGCGGTGGATGACAGGCAGTAACCATCACTGTGCAGCACCCCGGCTGTCTGTTTGCCCTGCGGCAGGGGGGCTACATCCCAGGTAAAGGCTGTAATTTCGCGAAAGCTGGGCGTCGCCCGCCGGCTGTTCAAGAACATGGCAGTCGTTCCGGCGATAAAGCGACTTTCACTGTCTTGGGCGGCCTCCGCTACCCGGTCGGGCACAACATGATGCTCCGTTTGCAGGGCCACAAACCAGGCCAATGCTTCTGATGCCGGGAACACGTCTATAAACAGCCGAAGGGGGTTGGCCGGGTCATCAACCACCTGTCCCTGGTTTTGCCAGACAAAGGGGGCCAGCCGCTGGATAGAAGGTTCCACGCCCAGCCCATATTGGTCAACCTGACCGTCGCCGTTGGTGTCTTTTGTCAGAGCCACGGCCGTGGCCAGGAATTCAGCCCACGTCCACGCATCTGGCGGGTAAGGTAAACCGGCCGCGTCAAACAAATCCTGGTTGTAATACACCACCAGCGATGAGATGTTTTGTGGCAGGCACATAAGCTGGCCGCGCCAGGTAAAAGCGTCCATAGCGATAGGGAAAAAGTCATCAGCCTGAATGACGTCGCTTTTTGCCAGGTAAGGCGTCAGCGGTTCCAGCAGCCCTTTGGCCGCAAACGCGGCGTAATGACGGTAATTCATGAAGGAGATATCGGGCGGTGTCCCGGCGGCATAGTTGGTTGCCAGGCGGGTGCGATAATCGCCCTGAGAGGGAACATGCGTCATTTGCACAGTGATCGCCGGATATTTCTCTGAGAAAGTGTTTACCAGCGTCTGATAAGCCTGTCGTTCGGCTGGGTCGCCAAACACCAAAAAGGTGGTGGTAGCCTGTTGGGGACGGGTGCAAGCCACCAGCAGAAAGCCCACTAAGACAAAAAACAACCATCGTTTACCCATAAAAACCTCCATGTTGTTGCCAACTGTAGCTTAAAGAGATTTGCGGCCAAAGTAAACCATCGCCGTGCCAAAGAGTAAAACGGGGATCACTAACGACCATAATGCCCCGGCCATAAGCAGAGGATAGTCTGAGGGGGTCATGGCCTGTAAGAGCTGCAGGGCTGTGGGCAGTGTATATAAGCGCTCGCGGCTAAGATAGAGCAGGGGGCTGATAAAGTCGCCCCAATACATGATAAAAGCCAGCAGAGCCACGGCCACGGCCGTGGGCCGGGCCAGCGGCAAGGCTACCAGCCACCACAACTGCCATACCCCGGCACCATCCAGCCGGGCAGCATCGTAGATGGCTGCGGGCAGGCGGCGGAAGGCCCGGTAGAACATCAACACAAAAAAGGGGCTGGTGCCCATCCAGGCTGGGGCCATGAGCGCCCAATAAGAATCCAGCCAGCCCAACCATTTATACACCAGGAAGCGGGTAGACCAGAGGCCGATGCCCGGCACCATCAGCACGGCCACGGAGATAAGTACCCAGCGGCGTTGTGCTTTTGAGGGCAGCCGGGCCATACTCAGCCCTGCCCAGGAGCCGGTAAGCAAGGTCAGGGGCACGGCCGCAGCCACCACCAGCAGCGAATTGACCGTAAACCGCCCCATCGGTACCAGGGCAAAGACACGGCCAAAGTTCGCCGGCGTAGGCGTGGCGGGCCAGAGCTGCAGCGTCGTTGGCAGCGGGGTGGCCGGCGGGTAAAAAGCAGCATTTACCAGCCATAAGACAGGCAGCAAAAAAAGCAGGCCTACAACCAGGCGCACGGCCGTGACCCCCCAGCCTCTCATAATAGGAACTGCTCCTCCGTCGTGCCCACGTCCCACTGCCGGGCGATAACATAAAGCACCAGGACGATGCCCCCCGTTAGCAGGTACAATACCCACAGCGCAGCACTGGCAGTGCCAAAGGAGAACAAGCCAAAACCCTGTTCATAAATAAGTAGGGGCAGTGTATAAGTAGCATAGTACGGCCCGCCCTGGGTCATCAACCAGATGGTGGTGAACGACTCTTGGAGAATGAGAATGGCGTCACGAAAGGTGAGCAGCAGCAGGATGGGTGCCATGAGGGGCAAAATGATATAGCGCAGTGTGGCACCCCTGCCGGCGCCGTCTACATAAGCGGCGTCTTCCAGTTCTGGCGGCACATCATGCAGGGCGGCCAGGCTTACCAGAAATCCCTCGCCGATGGGCCACAGCAGGGCCAGGGCAATACCTGGTTTAGCCCAGGCCGGGTCGGCCAGCCAGGCAGGGGCAGCCAACCCTACACTTTGCAGCAGCAAATTTAAAGGACCATACAACGGGTTGAGTATCCACAGCCAGGCCAGGGCATAGGCTGCGCCGGGGATAACGCTGGGCAGGTAAACCATGCCACGCACCCAGACGATGAGACGTCTATCGCGACGGCCGTTCCCCCGCAACAGGCGCGCCAATAAAAACGCGCCCAACACCCGCAGCGGCACGGGAATGATGACCAGCGCCAGCGTATTTTGCACGCTTAACACAAACAACTCGTCGGTGAAGATCAGGCGGAAGTTAAGCGTCCCGGCAAATTGGGGTGGGCTGAGGGCATCGTAATGAAAAAAAGCCAGCCCAAACGCCAGTAATACCGGTACGACCACCAGCACCACAATACCTAGCTGATAAGGCAGCAGCAGCAGGCGCAGCCGCCCCTGGTAAGAAAGCCTCCATTTGGGACTTAGCAACTGTTTCCGAATCATACACGCACCCAGTGGATATCCGGGGTGGATTATAATGTTCGGCGGGAAATTCGGCATATGGTGGAAAATTGGGTAAGATGGGCCTTGTTTTTTCGTAAAGCGAGGCGTGATGGACAAACCGGTAGACCTCCTGATTACCAACGCGGCGGTTTATACCGTTGATGAGGCAAATCCCCATGCGGAAGCGGTCGCTGTCAGCGGCAACACCATTGTGTTTGTGGGCAGTGCAGCGGCGGCGGCAGGGTGGTGCGGGCCGCAGACGCGGGTGATCGACGGCCGCGGCCGCACGCTGCTTCCCGGCTTTATAGACAGCCACTTTCATTTGATGCATGGCGCCGAATGGTTGGCTGACATCTCTTTGCATGACGTTGCCTCGCTGGCTGACCTGCGTACGGCCGTGACCCACTATGCCAAAACACACCCAGACTTGGCCGTGCTGCGGGGCATTGGCCTGAGTTATGGTTTGCCCACCCTTGATGAACCGTTGACCCGCCACCATCTGGATGCCCTGGAAAGCGAACGGCCGTTGATCCTGGTGGCCTATGATATGCATACTGTCTGGGTGAATACCGTTGCCCTGGAAAGAGCCGGTATACTGCCTGGGTCTGGGTCGCTGTCTGGCCGTGACGGCGTGATCATGGGTGCCGATGGCCTGCCCACGGGCGAACTGCGTGAATCGCCTGCCTATGCTTCTGTGTTTGACCTCATCCCCCCGCCAGATGCCCCGCGCCTGCGTGAATTGATGACTGAAGCGCAGGCAAGCCTGGCATCGTTAGGGGTCACCAGTGTGCATAATATGAACGGCAACCCGGCAGACGCAGCCTTTTATGCCGCCCTGGAAGACCTGGGTGAGCTGACAGTACGTGTCTATGTACCCTACAGTGTGACGCCAGAGACGCCCTTAGCGGCACTGGCGTCAGAAGCCTTGCCTATGCGGGCATGGTTCAAAACCCAGATGGTGCGGGCCGGCGCGGTGAAGTTTTTTATGGATGGGGTGTTTGAGAGTTATACGGCCGTGACCCTGGACGGTTACCCTGACCGGCCAAATCATCTGGGTGAACCACTTTTTGATGCTGCACACTTTGCCCGTATGGTCACAGAGGCAGACCGGCTGGGTTTGCAAATTTTTGTTCATGCCTGTGGTGATGGCGCGGTACGGCGGGCGCTGGATGGCTTTGCGGCCGCACAGCAGCACAATGGTAAACGTGACAGCCGTCACCGGGTGGAACACATTGAACTGATCCACCCGGATGACGCGCCTCGTTTTGCTCAATTGGGTGTGGTGGCTTCCATGCAGCCGCTGCATACCCCTCTACAGGCAGATGGCCCTGATGTATGGCGCCACCGGGTACGTGTGGCAGATTGGAACCGTGCCTTTGCCTGGCGCCTGCTGCGAGATGCCGGCGCTACCCTGGTTTTTGGCAGCGATTGGCCGGTGGCTTCCCCTGACCCACTGCTGGGCATAGCAGCCACGCTGAACCGCCAGCCCTGGAAACCGGGTTATCCATCCCATAAACAAACGCTGGCTGAGGCCATTGCCAGCTATACCCACCAGGCAGCGTATGCTGAGTTTCAGGAAAACAAAAAGGGACAAATTAAAGTGGGTCTATGGGCCGATCTGGTGTTGTTAACGGACGATATTTTTGCGGTGCCGCCGGCAAACATCGTCGATGTGCGGGTGGACATGACGGTGGTGAACGGCCGTGTTGTCTATGAAAAAGCATAGGGTATTTTAGCCAAAATGCCCTATCCCCAAGGAGGGCACTATGATCTGGAATGAACCCATCGAAACGATGCCACGCCCTGATCTGGCGGCGCTGCAAAGTGCAAGGCTGGCCACCCTGGCGGCTTATGTCTATGAGCGTGTGCCGTTTTACAGAAAGAAGTTTGACAAGCTGGGCCTCACCCCGGCCAGCGTCAAAGACCTGCATGACTTACCCCGGCTGCCCTTCACCAAAAAGTCTGACTTGCGTGACAATTATCCTTTTGGCCTCTTTGCCGTGCCCATGGATCAGGTTATCCGTGTGCATGCCTCTTCTGGCACCACGGGCAAGCCGACGGTAGTGGGTTATACACGGCAGGACCTGGAGGTATGGGCCGAGGTATGCGCACGTTGTTTTGGTCTTAGCGGGGCCAGGCCAGGTGATATGTTCCAGAACGCATACGGCTATGGCCTGTTCACCGGCGGCTTGGGCATGCATTATGGCGCGGAGCGCATGGGGTTAACGGTGATCCCTGTTTCTGGGGGGGTCACCGCCCGCCAGATCATGCTGCTGCAAGACTTCCGCACAGATGTGATGGCCTGCACCCCTTCTTACGCCCTGGCTCTGGCCGACAAATTGTTAGAGGCGGGGGTGAACCCGGCTGACTTGCCGGTGCGTGTTTTTATCTTGGGCGCCGAGCCGTGGACAGATGAGATGCGTGTAGAAATTGAAGCCAAATTACACGCAGATGCCGTCAATATTTATGGGCTTAGCGAGATCATAGGGCCCGGCGTCTCCAATGAGTGTGTGGAAGCCAAAAGTGGCATGCATATCATGGAAGATCATTTCCTGGCGGAGGTTGTCGCCCCGGATACAGGGGAACTGCTGCCAGATGGGCAGGTGGGCGAGCTGGTCTTTACCACCCTCACCAAACAGGCCATCCCCCTGATTCGTTACCGCACCGGTGATTTGTGTTCTATGACCCATGAAGTGTGTATATGCGGCCGTACCCATGCCCGTATGAGTCGTATTTTGGGCCGTGCTGATGATATGCTCATCATTCGCGGCGTTAATGTCTTCCCCTCGCAAATTGAGGCAGCGTTGATGGGATTGGAACAGATTACGCCGCATCATCGCATCATCCTCACCCGTGAGGGGCGGCTAGATGCCCTGGAAGTGGCGGTGGAAGTGACGGAAACGTTCTTCCGGCATGTGGGTGAAGAGATGTTTTCTGGCCAGCGCCAGCAAGGGATAGGTGACGTGCAGGCGCTGGAAGCGCATGTGCAGCAGAGGTTACGGGAAACGTTAGGCTTAAACACCAAGGTAACGCTGCTGGCTCCTGGCCAGGGCCCGCGCAGTGAAGGGGGAAAGCTGCAGCGGGTAGAAGACCGTCGTTTGGTGTAATATTGCTTTTCGGTTAAAATGGCCGCTTGTGTACACAAGAAGAGGGTATTTTGCGCATGGGCCAAGAGCCAATCATTTGTTTTCAAAGTGTAAGTAAGCGGTTCGCCTTTACCCGCGAGCAGTCACAGTCGGTTTTGAAAACGGTGACCTCTGCTTTTTCCCGCCAGAAAGCTGAAGAGAAGGATTTATGGGCCGTGCAAGATGTAAGTTTTGACGTGATGCCCGGCCAATGTTTTGGTATTGTGGGGCGGAATGGCAGCGGCAAGAGCACGATCTTAAAGTTGATTGCCCGGATACTACGGCCGTCTGACGGCCGTATCATCGTTCGGGGGCGTGTGAGTGCCTTACTGGAATTGGGTGCTGGTTTCCACCCAGATTTGACAGGGCGGGAGAACATTTTCCTGAATGCCTCATTGTTGGGTCTGGAAGAGGATGATATCAAAGCCCGTTATGGGAGTATCGTTGCCTTTTCCGAGTTAGGTGATTTTATTGATATGCCGGTGAAACATTACTCATCGGGCATGTATATGCGTCTGGGTTTTAGCGTGGCCATTCACATGCAGCCAGATGTGCTGATTGTGGATGAGATTTTGGCGGTGGGTGATCAGGCGTTCCAGACAAAGTGCCTGGATGCAATTATGTCATTGCGTCGCCAGGGGGTGACGATTATTGTGGTCAGCCACAATTTGAACGTGATGCGCACCCTGTGTACCCACTTGTTGTGGGTTGAGCAAGGGGTCACACGGGCCATTGGTCCGGTGGCCGAGATTGCCCCGCTGTACCAGGCATACGCCTATGAACGAGAAGGGCAGCAGTTGGCTGGTGACACGCCTGCGCCGCGGGGGACGGGAGATGTGGTGATCACGGCCGTGCGTTTTTTAGATGCCCAGGGTGAGGAACGCCAGACCTTTCAGACTGGCGAGCCAATGATTATTGAAATGGCTTACGCAGCGCACAAACCTGTGGATAATCCGGAATTTGGCCTGGCCATTTATCGGCAAGATGGGGTGCAGGTGAACGGTCCCAACACCAACCTGGCGGGTGTAGACATGGGTATCATCGAAGGGCCGGGTGTGGTGCAGTATCATATTGAGCGGCTGCCGTTGTTGCCTGCGCGCTATCAGGTGAGTGCGGCCGTGCATGATCGGCACACTCATTTTTGTTATGATTTCCATAAAGAAGCGTACGCTTTTCGTGTGGCACCTGGCGGCAGCACAGAACTGGATGGCCTGATAGCCATGCCTGCTTCGTGGCGTTGGCACCTTTCTTCTGCCACACTTCCATTTGACTCATTTGCATTGGTCACAGAGGGGCAACTGCCTCAGGAAAAGTAGAATGATAAGAAAAACTTTGTATGTGCCAGGCATGCTCATATGCTTATTATCGCTCTTTGCGCTACTTGGTTGGCAGGCTCGTGCCGAATCTGATGCTGTGACTGGGCCGCCGGACCTTGGCTTTTTGCAGGAGTATGATCTTCCCGCGGGCGCCCCCTTTAACATTGTCGTGGAAACGGCCGGCCCTCCGGCCAGCGTGTGGTATACCCTGCCCGATATCAATGCCATTGGCCATCTGGTGGTGACTGATACCACAAATTATATGGCGGAAACATATCCTATACCCACGGCCAACAGTCAACCTTATGACCTGGCATATGATGGTGTTTCTTTCATATGGTTTACTGAAAACACAGGCAATAAGCTCGGCCGTTTAACCATACCAGGGGGCAGTATAACCGAATATGTGATCCCCACCCCAAACAGTGCCCCCACTGGCATAGGTGTAGCCCCAGATGGCTCTGTATGGTTCCTGGAGCGGGACGGGAACAAGTTGGGACGCTTTAACCCTACATCAGAAAGTTTTCAGGAATTTCCGTATGAGACCACCGGTGGCCAGCTGGAGGATATTGCTGTTTTGAACAACAACAGCATCTGGTTTACGGCGCCTGCCCTCAACAGAGCCAGTAATTACCGGGTAGACCTGGATGATTTTGTAAACGTTCCGGTTAATTCCGGCCCTGGCGGTACACCTTTCCCCCCTGGTGATATTGTGACCGGCAATAACCAGGTATGGATTTCATCGCCTTCCCGGAATTGGGCGGGAATCCACTTTCCGGGCACGCTCAGTTTTTGGCGTTGGGTACCTTTGCTGGTGTCCGGCGGCGAGCCCCGGGGATTAGCGTTTAGCAGCCCCGATGGTTTGACCCATATCTGGTATGTACAAACCGCGGCCGGGTGGGTAGGGAAGTTTGTTACCAACCCCCAGGGGCAAATTTTTTACCATTGGGCTGATCCCCTGCCAACCACGGGCAGCCAGCCCCGGGGGATTGCTGTAGCTAGCAATGGACATGCCTGGATCACCGAAATGGGCGCCGGCAAAGTTGCGGAGTGGCGCCCCCCTACAAGTTTTTACCGTGTGTTCTTGCCGACCATAGGAAAACCTTAACATGGGAGTGACAGTGTAGACATATGAAAAATTGGTTATCAAGATATGCTTTCATGGGTGGTTTCACCCTTTTTGTCCTGAGTCTGACCTATCTGGTGTTGTTTGTGATTCAAATAACGCAGGCTAGAGAAGTGGGCACTCATTCTCTTTATTTACCCGTAGCTTTGCGCCAGCATGCTGCTTTGTCAGACCCCTCACTATTTGGGGTGCAAATGTATGGGAGTACACGACCGCAGAGTGCCTATTACCCCGCTCTTATGGAAAGCCAGGCAACGTGGGTGCGCGCACAGTTGAATTGGGAAAGTGTAGAGCCTGTAGATGTGTCTCCAGAAGCATATAATTTTCTTTCCTCAGATGCCCTGACAAGTGCGGCCAGGGCAGACGCCGGGAATGTTCACTTTATTGCCACCATCCATCACGCGCCTGATTGGGCCGCTGCTTCACCACGAGGCCCTCTTTATGTCAGCGCTTTGCCTGACTTTGCTGAATTTGTGGGCGCTATTGTCGAACGGTATGATGGTGATGGCCTGGCCGACGCGCCTGGTTCGCCGGTTGTAAATTATTGGGAGTTTTACAATGAACCAGATGCCAATTCCGATTATTTTGAACCGGGTTGGGGCGAGTTTGGCAGCCACTATGCTCAAATGCTTTCTGTAGTGTACCCGGCAGTGAAAAGTGCCAACCCCAATGCCCAGGTGGTCATGGGTGGTATTGCTTATGATTGGTTTGAAGATCAGGATGGGCCTTTTGTGCGTTCGTTTTTAGATGACGTATTGGCCGCCGGTGGTGGGGCACATTTTGATGTCATGAACTTTCATTCGTACCCGGCGTTTTCTCACGCCTGGGCCCAACAAGGCCCTGGATTGTTGGAAAAAACTCAGGCGGTGCGCAGCAAGCTGGCTGAATATGGGGTGGGTGATAAGCCTATTGTAATTACGGAGGCTGGCTGGCACAGTGACAGCCCACCGCAGCAGCCCAGCAGCCCTCAGATTCAGGCGCGTTACGTTGTGGAGCTCTTTACACAGAGCCTTGCCGCGGATGTAGACGTTATGATCTGGTGGATGCTGCATGATCCTGGTGGTTTTTATTATGCTAATGGCCTGGTGACCGGTGAGGGTAACGCACAACCAAAGCTGGCTTTTTGGGCATACCAAACGGCCGTGGCTGAATTGACAACGGCTGATTTTGAATATCGCCTGACACCGGCCCAGACCGGGGCCACCGATATGGAAGTGTATAAGTTTAATGATAGCTTTTACAACCGCCGTGTCTATGTGGCCTGGTTAAATCCGGTAGATACAACCATCGTGAAACCTTTAACGCTGCCGGGCACCCACGCTGTGGTGCGGGACATCATCTACGGTAACACCCAAACGATTGTCGATGACAATGGTGACGGTCATGTTACCGTTCAAGTGGGAGCACAACCCATTTACGTGGAATTTAACCAATGATGCCCATGCGCTCTGACCTCGGCTATTATCGTCTGTTGTTTGCTGCGGTTATTCTGGTAAGCAGTGTACTGATGCTGGCTCTTTGGGGCAGGAACCTGGTGAATGCCGGGCCACCGATGGCCAAGCCGTTGGAGAACCAGATCAGCCAGGGTACAGGGCTGTTATGTGCTTATGGCGTTAACGTCATCCAACCGATTGGGAATGTAGATTTGAGCTTATTGCATGCGGGTTGGTATTTAGACTACCGGGCTGAGGATATGCCCATCATTCCCAATGGCATGGAGTATGTGTTGACCGTCCGCCTGACCCAGGTTGGCAGCAATGGTTATACTTACCGGCTGAACAGTAACAACGCTACTATCCAGACCGTGGCTGATGCCAATCCGGGCGCTATCTGGCTGATTAGTAATGAGCCAGACCGGCGTGACTATCAGGATGATATTGAACCGCATGTCTATGCTACCGCTTACCATGATTTGTATGTGGCCATTAAAGCCGCTGATCAGACGGCCCGAGTGTATGCCGGTACCATCGTGCAGCCTACGCCCATCCGCCTGCGATACCTGGACCTGGTGTTGTTCCACTACCTGCAAAATTATGGCACCCCCATGCCCGTAGACGGTTGGAGCATTCATAATTTTATCCTGAACGAAGTCAGTTGTGATTATGATCCCACCAACTGTTGGGGAGCAGAAGTGCCACCAGGCATAGATGAGCCTTTTGGGGAGATTATTTCTGTAGATGATAATGCCAATATTACCGTGTTTCAGCAGCGTATCATCGATTTCCGGCAGTGGATGAAGGCCAGAGGTTACAGCCATTTGCCATTGACGGTGTCAGAGTATGGGGTTTTGATGCCGGCGGATTTTGGCTTTCCACCGGCAGTTGTTAATCAGTTTATGTCAGCGACTTTTGATTTTATGGAAACGGCCGTTGATCCCCAATTAGGAGACCCCAACGACAATTTCCACCTGGTGCAAACCTGGTCATGGTACAGCACCGGCCATACAGGGGATCCTTACAACGGCTTTTTGTATGAAGAAACGGGAGGTATGTGGGTGCTGTCTGAGATGGGGGAAAACTTTCGTGACTACACGGCCGTGATTCCCGATGCGCTGGATTTTTATCCATCCAGGCTTTTTGCCGATGCGGCTTTTAGTCAGGGTGATCCTGTAACAGTCACTTTAAAAGCTCGGGTTGCCAACAGTGGTAACCTGGCCACCGCCGTCGGGCCGGTCACCGTGCGCTTTTATGATGGCCATCCCCAGGCTGGCGGCGTGCCTATAGGTGCTGATCAGTCCGTCACGCTGGCTGGCTGCGGCCGTAATGAGGTGGTACAGGTGATGTGGCCCAATGTCCCCCCTGGGGCACATGAAGTCTATGTGGTTGTTGACCCGGAGGGCAGTTTCACAGAGACCAATGAAACGAATAACATGACCAGCCAGATGATCTTGGTAGCCACAGAACGGGCCTTTTTGCCGCTGGTGTCACGACCGCTGATGGTTACACCGTAAAGCGCCGCAACAACCACAGTAAAGCCACCGGGTGACTGTCACCTTTAAGGTGACAGTCACCTCACAAAGGGAGCCACTTAAGCGGCTCTGCTAATCTGCCAGGTTATTATCACGCCATCAGCCCTGCCATTTCCAAGCTGCTTAGGGGCAGTATCAACAACTCTTCTATTTCAGCTTGAATATTAAACAGTTCAGGATCTGCGTCGGGCAGCCATTGGTAAACGGCCGTTTGCTCATCAAACGGCAAACAGGGCAGGGCTTTCTGGGCAATGGCCACGGCTAATGCATTTACAAGACGCAGGTTACGCTGCACCTTGGCCAATAATTCCTCATGCTCATAGGGTACGGCCAGATCCTTGTGCAGCAGGTCGTAGAGAAAGGTGAATTTAAACTGGTCAATAAAGACCGGTTCCTGCGCTCTGGCCGGGTTATGCTTAGCCCATGCAATAAACAGTGCTTGCATACCACGTGAGACGGCGTCAAACGCGATAAACTCCTCCTGTAGATTGCTCAAAAATTCCAGGTCGCACAGCTTGCCGCGGAAATACAGGTAGGCGCTGATCGCCCAGTAAACCGTGCCATCCCAAATGATTTTGGCAGACATTGCCTGCGGATCGCCCATCACAGGGTATTGATCTTGGTAGACAAGCAATGTCCCTTCAAACTGCCCGCGGTAGAAACCATCGTAGATGGGCGTAAGTTCGCTGATGTCCACACCGGCCATCTCCAGGTTAATGAGAGTGCTAATAATGGTGTTGCTAAAGGCGATATAGTCAGAACCGGGGGAGTAAAATGGATCAGGGAAAACACCTGCTTCACCCGTAACCGCCCATCTTTCGGCTGAAAACACCTGCTTTGCATTGTAAGCATAGTCCCGCATGCGTCGGAAATCAACGACTTTTTCCAGCTTTGGCTCTAGTTCTCGTGCTAACTGTGGCTCATGCTGGTGCAGCCATATCATCGCTTTGTCTAATGTGTTAACATCCTCATGTGCGCAGAAACGTGGGTCAGTGACAATGCCGATGCTTGTGGGGCCTGAAGCAAGGGGAATTAACCATACCCAATATCCCTCACCAAGCAGATGATTGGTCGCAAAGCGGCGCATGTTGGGCTCTGTACGCGCTACCCATGCGGGATCGTCTGACCACTTACCTATGTCGATCTCTTCATCAATACGGAACCAGACTGCATCGGCATGATGATCAACAGACTCTTGTAACCCCAGTCGCCGTTTGAGCAAACCTACACGCCCAGATGCATCCACCAACCAGCGTGTCATCACCGTCTCGTCTGTCTTTTCCGTACGCTTGTGGAAATCAACGTAGTGGGCCTCTTTACCCAGTTCGATCTCCGTCACGCGGGCGTTGTCAACCAGCGTTACACCCAACTCTACGCACTTCTTCGCCAGTGCATTCTCAAATCGACCGCGATCAAGCTGGTAGGAGATATGTTGTGGCCAGAAGCTGTGCCCAAACTCAATACGCTGCGCAATGTCCTCATTATCGTGATTTGTAAAGTAGAAACGCAATCCTGGCTTAGGCAGTTGATATTCTGTCAGGTGTTCCTTCATACCTACAATGTTAGCAAAGTAGAAAGCTGCCAGTTCAACTGTTGATTCCCCAACCTTGTGCGCTGCTTCTTCAACAGGGTATTTTTGTTTTTCGAGCACCAGAATGCGCATATCGGCGTTTTGTCGCTTTAACTGTATCGCTAACGATAGCCCGGCAAGACCACCGCCGGTTATCGTCACGTCGTAAGAAGGTTGCTTTATCATGTGAATCTCCTTTTTGATCAAGTTTGTTTTAAATGTGCCCACATTTAGGGGCATCGGAGTGCAGTCACTCTATTTTTGAACCGTCACTGACATTGGTCGGAAGTTCAGTTGGTGCTGCTCCATCGGTTTCTTCCGATGCTTAAATGTCACCCACATCGCCCGAATCAGGTTGGTTGGATAGAATAGTTCGAGTGGGTTGATATGGCGTGAGCCAAGATTGTGTGAAAGACGTGCCATGCGACGATCCAGCGTACCCGCCTTAAAGTAAAGCGCTTCCAGTCCGTTGAGCATCCGGCCGCTGGAGTAATCAGCGATCACTGAGTTGTGTGTACGGATAAAGCTGTGCTTGCGGTGATACTGCTTCAGGGGGCGATTGAGGTCTTGGCCCGCTAAAAGCGCTTCTGATGTGCAATCAACGAGCCATTCGGCCGACTGCATGGCCCAACCACACCCCACACCCCAGATCGGGTCACTGGTCACGGCCGCATCGCCGATCAGGGCCAAGCCTGGCATCCATGTTTGCCGTTCAAAGTTGGGGTAGTTGATCATCCCCATCACGTCTGTAATGCGTTCGCCAACGTCAAAACGGGGAGCGTCTGGCATTTGGGCGATAAGGCTTTCAAAGTTCTCGACAATGTTTTCCTTAAATGCCGCCAACTTGTCCTTGGTGATGATTACAGCCAGCAGTGTAATGCCATTGTCGCTGGGGAAGTGGTATACCACGTCAGGATCAACAAGCCACATTTGCGCCGTCTTTCCAGAGGCAGGAACATTTTTATAATATGCCCAATAAATGAAGCGGTTATTGTCCCGTTCTTTTACAGCTGTATCTGCCAGTTTGGCAACCGTTGACTGATAGCCATCTGCGCCGATAACCAGTTTTGCCTCAAACACCACATTGCTTCGCCCGTTTTGGGCCACCACACCGGTGATGCGCTCCGCATTGCGCTGTAATGCTTTGACACTATGCCCCAGCAGTAGATCCACCCCTTCTGTCTCTACTGCCAGTTCACGCATAATTGGGTCAAGCACTTCGCGCCGAATGCTGTACCCATACTTAGGGTACCGTGCATCTACCTCGTGCCTGATCCAACCCCACTGGGTCCACGTATCGATGCTGTTTCGCAGGCCGCCTGCTTCTTCTATCCGTTCTGCTAATCCCAGACGCTGCATTGTTGGTAATGCACTTGCCTGAATGTAATGGGTGCACGACTTTTTGTAATCCTTAATGTGCGGGCGTCGTTCCAGCAGGGCTACTTTTAAGCCATTTTCCGCGTACAAACGCGCGGCCGCACAGCCGGCCAGGCCTGCGCCGACAATGACGACGTCATACTGATGGGTTGTGAAATTTTGTTGGTCTGACATGATCTTTTCCTCACATAATTATGGATGCCAAAATTCTTTCAGCATTCGCTTCCTTATAAGGATAAAAATGGCCACCTTGTAACCAGTGCAATGTGACCTGTGAACGACTGTAACGATGCCATGAGAACAGAACATCGTTTGGTACAGCAGGGTCGTCGGTTGCCCCGAAAACGTTGATAGGGGCGTCTGTTAGTTGACTGTAAACACACCGATACGTTTCCAATGCTTCAAAGTCAGCGCGAATCGTGTTAAAAACGTAGGGGCGTAACTTCTCATTGTCGAGAAGTTGGGTTGAAATTCCCCCCATTCGCTGTAAATTGGACAGCAAGGCAGCGTCGTCCATCAGATGTACAAACGGACGACTTGCTACCACGTGCGGCGCACGCATGGCCGATACGTTCAGGCTCACCAACTGCGGTAGGCGTTTGCCAAGTTCGTAACAAACGATGCTGCCAAAGCTGTGTCCGTACAGCGTAATGGGTGTGTCTAAATACGGCTTTAACACGTCCATGAGCCGCTCTACCAGCGCGGTCATCGAGCGCAACGGTGCTTCATACAATTGTGATCCCCGACCCGGCAGCTGGGCCACGATCAGCTCCACATCATTGGGCACATAATGGCGCCACGCCTGGAAACTGGAGGGCCAGCCACCAGCATGCGGAACGCAGATCAGGCGCAGTCGCGGATTGGCACACATCTTAAGCGTGATCATCATCGTCATACGACTCGCTTCCTATAAAACGGGTGCTGCTTGGCGACTTGTTTGATACGCTGCTCTTGATGGGACTGCAGCTGTTGACCTGGCAGGTGTTTTAGCGCATGTAGAAACGGGTCGCTTGGTAAAGGCAGCCCAGCCAATGCTGCCGCCACCGCACGCACCAAAATACCCAGATACCATTGTGAGTATCCGCCCTCATGGACCACCACCAGCCGCCCTTCACACAGCGTATCTGCCAGTTGGCACACCAGTGTTGTCATCTTGTAGAAGGTGTATGAATGACAAAGCTGTCGTCCCATCGGGTCATGCGCTGAGGCGTCAAGACCAGCCGATACGAAGATGATGTCAGGCTGAAACTGTTCAGCCGCAGGCACGACAAGCTCTTGCATCACCGCCAGATACGCGCCATGACCCGACCCAGCCGGCAGTGGCACGTTGATCGTTGTGCCATAGCCGGCCTCATGACCCATTTCGCGCATATTGCCGCCCATAGGGGGGAATAAACCATCTTGATGCACGGAGATGTACAAAACGTGAGGGTCCTCATAGAAGATCGATTGTGTGCCGTTCCCATGATGCACATCCCAGTCGATGATCAACACACGTTGTGCGCCCAACCTTTGGGCTGCCCGCACACCCACAGCGACATTGTTATACAGGCACAGGGCCATTGCCCGCTCTGCTTCCGCATGATGCCCTGGCGGCCGTATAAAACAGTAGTGACGACGCGCTTCGCTTTGCATGGCTTGCTGCGCTGCCTCCACGGTTGCCCCAACGGCAAGGCGCGAGGCAAATGTGGAGTGAAAGCCGACGGGAGCATAAATGCCACCCTCACCACCACCACATGCGGCGATGTGCTCAATGTGGGCAATGTGTTCAGCAGAATGCACCATCAGCATCTCCTCTGTTGTTGCCGGACGTGCATTTTGGCACTCAAACCGCTTTAGCACTTCTGACGCACGCAGAAACCCTTCGACACTCCGCAGGTCTGGATCAACCTGATAGGACCGCATTGGCTGAATGTCTGGTCCAACAGGCAGGTAGCCGGCGCCGGATCCGGGTCCATGCCAATAGCAGTTTTCGTGACTGTGCCAGATGGGTGTCATCTTTTAAGCGAATGCGGGCACACGGGCAACTGTCATTGGTGTAGGAGCGGGAACATTAAGTCCGGCTACTATCGAGTGCAACCCGTTGCGCTCTATAATTTCGTTAAGGCGCATCTGCTGTTCTGGCACGTCGACACCCTTCGTCTCGAATATCTGCTTAAGCAGCATAAACGATTCGTGGATTTGTGCCTCACTGGGGTGATTCTCACCACATTCGTTCATCATGACACGAATGCGTCTGGTGGGTTGAATTACTCCCTGCTCGTACGCTGCGTTGTCAAAATTGCGATTGCGCGTGCAGGCAATGGCTTTTAAGACGGTTCCAAAAAAATTCGGGTTTGTTGTCATCGTAATCCTCCAGTTTGTTTAGTGAATAAGTTTCACCTGCCGCCCTGCTCGTGTAAGGATGTCAAGGGCGGTGGCGATCTCTTGTTCACCATGAGCGGCCGTCACGATGGTACGCAGACGAGGCGTGTTCCGCGGGACGGCTGGGTAAATAATAGGCTGAACAAAAAGGTTTTCTGACTGGCAGATGCGGGCCAGGTCATACGCTTGTTTATCGCTTTGACAGACGATGGGCACGATGGCCGTTTCGCTTTGCATGGTGTCAAAGCCAAGGTGATTAAGGCTTGAGATGTAGTAGCGCACAATATTATTGAGCCGCTCAACGCGCTGCGGTTCTGCCTGAATCACCTCAAAAGAGGCTTTGGCCGCAGCGGCCTGGGCAGGGGTGATGGCGGCCGAAAACATAAAACCGCGGGCATTGTTTTTAAGGGCAAAGACAAGGTCATGACTACCCGCCACATAACCACCGGCGCTAGGAATGGTTTTGGAGAGCGTCCCCATCTTGATTTGTATGGTGTCAGGGGGAAGGTTAAAGTGTTCCTCGATACCACGCCCGGTTCGGCCGAGGACGCCCACGCTGTGGGCCTCATCGACCATTAACGCAGCGTCATACTGCTTGCACAACTCAGAAATAGCGGGCAGGTCTATAACATCCCCGTCCATGCTAAACACGGCATCAGCCACAACCAGTTTGCCGGCGTTGCCTGCCTGTTTCAGGCACTGTTCCAGGTTGCGCATATTGTTATGGGCAAACTGTAAAAACGTGGCTCCTGAAATTTTGCAGCCGTCGATGATACTGGCATGGTTATAGACATCACCAATTACGTAGTCACCGGGGCCCACCAGCGAAGCAATCGTGGCCAAATTGGTCATGTAGCCGCTGGAGTAGACAACCGCATCGTCTGTGTGTTTAAATCGGGCGATGGTTTGCTCCAGTTCGCGGTGAACGTGTGTTGTCCCTGCCAACAGCCTTACACCGTGTGTGCCCGTACCGTGCAAGGCCATGGCCTCGTGTGCCTTGGCGTTAATGTAAGGATGCCCGATCAGGTCAAGATAACTATAGGAGGCAAAGTTAAGCAGTCGCTTTTCTGTGGTGGTGATCCACCCACCCTGCGCGGAGAGAATGGTGGGCTCGTAGAAGTAATCTCCCCGGTCACGAATTTCATAATCTTCCGCATTAAGGTTGTCTAGTCGCTGCTGCAAAAACGGTTTTCGTGGTGCAGCTGGATGGCTAGGGGGGGGATTGTCAAACGTCTTTGTAAATGGCATCGTCGCTGATGAAGACCGGTTGAGCCAGACATGGGATGGAGAGTCAGGGCGGTAGGCATCATCGCTGGGTGTAAACTGGCGTGATGCAATCTCATTGATAGGTTGTTGATTTGGCGGCTGCTGGTATGCGGGGGCTGCCACATAGCTTGGTTCGCGCACTGGTGCCTGTTGGTATACGGCCGCATAACTTGGTGCGCGTACTGACGTCTGTTGATGCACAGGAACTGCCGCATAGCTTGGTTCGGGCACGGACGCCTTCTGGCGCGCAAATGGCGGGTGTGGTTCCTGTATCGGTGTCAGTTCATGCACCGGTAGGGGGGTGTTTGCCGTGAGGTACTCGACAAGCGCCCGAATCGTGGGCAGGTCGAAGAATAAGGCAGGATCAAGCGTGTAGCCCCAATCTCCGATCTTCGCGGCAATCTCAACGGCAAGCATGGAGTCAAGACCGATTTCGAGAAAGGTATCATCGGGTGTGACGTTGCTGGTGCGTAGTGTATCTTGCAGCAGTGTGACAATGCGTTGTTCGAGCGGGTTGGTTGCCGCTGGCGTTGTTGGCGCGGGTTGTGAATAGTACATATTGTCCTCCTTTACTGAATTAGATTCTTGCTTTATGAGAAGCCAATGCGGATTGGGGGCTCGCAGTGCCTCATCAAACGCAGCGAGACCTTCGGCCGTCGAAAAGGCATAGATGTTGCGTTGTCTCATTTTTTCGACTAGCTCCGCGCCCATCCCCACGTCACCCCAAAGACCCCAGGAGAGACTCATCCATGGCAACCCCTGCTGCTGTGCGAGGGCGTCTTGGTAAGTGTTGGCGGCGGCGTAGATTGACTGACCGAAATTGCCGTAAATTCCGGATATTGAAGAAAAAAGTATGATGAAGTCGGGTTGATATTGGGAGGCAAACTGGGATAGCACCCAACTCCCCCGGACTTTAGGGTGCAGTACCTGGCGGATCGTATCGGTTGATTTACTTCTTAACAGCCCATCACGCAGTGTCCCGGCACAATGTAAGATGCCATTGATGCGCCTGAAGTCACGTTGGGCATTGGCCAGCAGTGTGGATATAAACGACATGTCTCCCACGTCACCACATGCGGAGCGTACAGTGATGCCCTGCTGCTGCAGGCCGCTGGCAAAAGCGACTTTTTTGTCTGAAAGTGGCGACGTATGCACCAGTACAAACTGTGTTGCCCCGCGTTTGGCGAGATGGTGTGTCATTGCCTGGCCGATGCCACCGTAACCACCGATGATGACATAGCAACCCTCGGCGCGCACTGGCAGTGCTGTCTTGGTGCGGTCAAGTTGTGCGATTTCAGTCGTAGGACAGTACCGTTTGCCATGACGATAGGCGGTCTCAATATCCTCCGAAGTATGAGTCATTTCGTCATGCAGGGCCGGCCATGCACTGGCATCGGCCGGTAAGTCGACCAGGCGAACGGCATAGCGTGGATGTTCTGCTTGAATGACACGCCCCAACCCCCATATCGCTGCGTGTACCGGTTGCACCACCGTATCAGCTACCGGTTGGGCGTTTGTTGTTACCAGCCACAAAGCAACCTGGCGCTGTTTTGGGGCGAGGGCTTGTATGAGGTAGGCAATGCTGTAGACACCGGCCTCCATGGCCAGGTCTGGCTTGTCTGTTGTGGGAGCCGTTGTATTCCAGAGATGAACGATTCCTTGTAACGGCCTGTTGATGGCGTCGATTAACTGGCGGTAGGCGGCCGGGTCACCCGGGCGAACCACAAACTGCTCAGGGTCCATCTGCGCAAATGCCTCCCCGCGTGATACTTCTATGACCTGCTGCCCTTGTTGATGTAACCATTCACAGAGCCGATCAGCCACGGCCGTGTTGTCGCGTAGAATGAGCCAGGTACCTTGTTCCGGGGTAATGGGGCTGCCTTGCAGCGGTTTAGGCCTCCAGTTGAACGTTTGCAGATAGTTTGCCTGTTTACCTGCCGGTGGGGTAAGCGATGTTTGGGCGCGCTTGAGGCGAACCCCTTCCATTACAATTAATTCCTCCCCTTGGGGGCTATAAAGTGCACAGCGGCCGCTGATCACATCACCGTCTGTGTTATCAAAATCGACCCGGCACCAGACAGGCCCCTGGATCGGCCGTCGGGCGGTAATGGACTGTACATACCACGGGAAGAACACCCCTTGCCCCTGCGGGCGCATCAAGGTAACCGCGATCCCCAGCACCTGAAACGCGCCATCAAGTGTGGTGGGACATACCCAGTGATTATCGTTGTTGTAATCATGGACGATGCGCAGCAAGCCAATGGCCGCACATTCGCCGATGTTAAGCTGCTGAATGGTGTGGTATGTTGTGCCGTAGTCAATGCCGCACGTTTTGTACCATGCCTGCACCTGGGTGTGGGATATCGGCATCCGACAATCCTGCTTAAGTTGGGCTAAATCCCGGTAGATTGGTGCGCCGATTGGTTGTTTGTCGACCTTACATGTGAAGTGCGTAATGTCCTCTCCTTTGATGTGGCACACGCCATCTTTGAGCGCAAATTCGGCCGAGTGCTGCCCATCTGGTGGCACCAGGATAGGCTGCTGAAAGCTGACCGAACGCAGTCGTACGGCATGTTCCAGCATGTCCACCTTGACGACTGAGAGGACGGTATCCAGCATTAAGGCAGCGGGAATAACACACATGCCGTCCACCTTGTGGTCAGCCAACATGGGTTCCATCTTTGGGTCGAACAGCATCTCAAACGTGATCTGCTTTTCAGATGAGGTCATTACCATTACTCTCCTTGCATCATGCAGGTAATAGCTCAAACTCCGCGCTGCCCTTCACCAATCCATTGACGACAATGTCGATCTGATGGGTGCCCGGATAATAGTTGCGGATGGAGATCGGCTTAAACGACTGTGATTTAACAAAAGTCTGCGTTCCATGAGCCGTGATCTCCTGCGTGCCCAGCTTAAATACCTTCAGGTTACGCGCTCCGTTTTTGCGAACAAGATGCACACTGTAGTTGAGCGTTAACATATGGGGCCGGTTGTCAGTGTTGCGGATCTCCACATCAAAGGAGATGGCGTCGCCAATTTTTACTTCAGGTGTACTCAGATCAAAGTTGACCAACTCAATATGTTTCCCCCCTGTGTACCCCAGCAATGCCAGGGCGCGGGGGTCATTTTCTTTTTCTAAGGTCCGCAGTGCGTGTTTAACGATCCAGCGGGTGTTTGCCGTTGGCGACTCTTGTAACCAGCGTTCTACGGTTTTCAGCACAAGGTCAGGATGATCTTTCGTGATGTCATTAAGATTGTTTGCCACCGACTTCTGGACAAAACTGACGTCATCGTTGCGCAAGACTTCTAACAGCCGCAGCACGGGCGTGGGGTCTTTGACAAAGTCACGCAGTTGGGAAGCCCATGGCAGACGGGGGCGTGTTCCTTCACTCACAAGGCGACGTACGTGGAAGTTGGCGGAATGTGCCCACTCGCACAGTAAGGCCATTGTCTCAAGGGGATACTGTTCGATGTAGGGACGCACGGCATACTCGGCCGTATGCCGCCGGGTAATGGCGTTAAGCGCTTGCATAGAGACTTCCCAATGATCCAGGCCAAACTCCTCGACAAAGCGGGCCACGGGCATGAGATACCACCCTTCGGTAAACATTCCTTCCCCACCGGCGATCTCGTCACCCAGGCTGTTGACCAGAATCTGCACGGCCGTGGGGTAATCTTGCGGCAGCCGTTTTTGCAGTGCCAGGGTCATCTTCATCACCCGGTCTTTAAGCTCCAGCCCTTCCACCTCGACAGCTACCTCGTTTACGTACCCGTCCAGGTCAAAGACCGGATAGACAGACATGATCTGTTCTCCCAAAATAGCAGCTGTTTCTGCTCCGAAATGTAATTTGTGTTCACTCATAGTGATCCTCCTATATCGTGGACAGAATGCTCTGCCCGCTCAATAAATATGGATGGCGATGTAGAGGTTGATGCTTCTTCTAACCAATACCGTTCATGTGCAAACGGGTAGGTTGGGGCCGGGACAATATGACCCTGTGATGAGAGCGCACTCCAGTTGAGTTCACCACAACCGGCGCTGTAGTAACGAGCAGCCGAATCAAGTAAGGTGACATAATCATCGTGGGTGCCGCCATGTAGGGAGGGCAGCCACAACGCATCTGCTTGAATGGTTTGCTTACCAAGTGTCAGCAGCATGGCACGTGGCCCCAACTCCCAAAAGATGCGCACCCCGGCTGACCACGCCGTTTGGATACAGTCGGCAAAGAGAACGGGCTGGCGCAGGTGATAACCCCACATGTGGGGATCACACGCACTTTCGTCCGAATGAAACTGTCCATTAACGTTGGCAATGATTGGAATGGTCGGCGCGTGGCGTCTCACCTGTCCGATAGCTTCTGCCAGCGGCTGTATAGCAGGTGTCATTGCTTGGGAGTGAAACGCATGGGAGACACGCAGGGGAACGGTAGGCAGCGACAGCGATTGGCAAACGTGCGCGACGTTTGGGGCTGAGCCGGTGATCACCGTGCTGAGTGGACTGTTGATCGCCGCAATCTCAACGGGGTGGCTTGCCAAACGATGCAGGTGCTGTTCCACCATGGTGTGTGACGCACGGATAACGGCCATAGCTCCGTCAGGACGCTGTGCCTGCATAAGCTGACCACGCAGCGCCACCAGGCGAACGGCATCTTCTAAGGAGAAGACTCCCGCTACACAAGCAGCCACATATTCGCCCAAACTATGACCTAGCACCACGTCGGGCTTCACCCCCCAGGATGCCAGCAGGTTAAACAAAGCATACTCAATGGCGAACAATGTTGGCTGGGCGTAGCAGGTCTGGTTAATTTGGTCGCTGTGTTGACCATAAAGCAGGTTGAGCAGCGGCACATCCAGGTAGGCATCAAACAGCGCGGCACATTCGTCCAGTGTATGGCGGAAAGTGGGCTCACTGTCATATAGTTTGCGCCCCATGTTGGCATATTGTGCCCCTTGCCCGGTAAATAGGAAGGCGGTGCGGCCGACGTTGGCGGAGAGGCGATGTGCCTCGACATGCCCTTGGGCCACCTCGCGTAGTTTGGCGGCTAATGTGGCGGCATCACTCCCCACCACGGCCGTGCGGTAGCGAAAGTTGGCGCGGCCGACGTTTAATGTATGGCATACATGGGCCAGTTCCGTGGCGTCGCTAACCTGGTTGATACGCTGTTCATAGCGCAGGGCGAGTTGGCGCATCGCTTCAGGCTGGGTGGCCGTCAGTTTGATGATGTGTGCAGAAGCGTCAAGCCTCTTCGGTATGATCTTGGGTGCTTCTTCCAACACCACATGCGCGTTGACCCCCAGCATCCCAAAAGAACTCACAGCTACCCGTTTGGGTGTCCCCTGCCATGCCTGCCCCTCATCGACAATAAAAAACGGCGACTCGGCAAAGTCAAAACTTGGATTGGGCTCAACAACGTGCAGTGTCGGCGGCAGGTAGTTGTGCTGCATGCAGAGGATAACTTTGAGCAAACTGGCGATACCAGCGGCCGATTCCAGATGACCAAACAAGCTCTTGACGGATCCAATGCCACAAAAGCCATAACGTGTCATCTTTTCGCCAAACGCCTGTTTTAGAGCGGTGAGCTCAATAGGATCGCCAAGTTTTGTCCCTGTGCCATGGGCCTCGATGTAGCCAAGCGTATCAGGGGAGATACCGGCGTTTGCCCAGGCCTGGGCCAGCACAGAACGCTGTGCCTGCGGGTTTGGTGCAGAAAGACGGCTGGCCCGCCCGCTGTGATTGATGGCTGACCCCAAAACAAGGGCTTGAATATTATCGCCATCGCGCAGTGCATCGGCGTAGCGCTTCACCAGAATGGCGCCTGCCCCTTCACCAGGAACGTACCCATCAGCTGATTTGTCAAATGTGCGGCATAAGCCTGTGGGTGATAAGGCATTCATGATGTTCATCGAGCGATAGTAGTTGTCACTGAGGGCCAGATGCACACCACCCACCAGGGCCATGTCACATTCACCGGCCAGTAGACTTTGCCCCGCCTGATGGAGGGCAACCAGTGATGAGGAACAGAGCGTGTTGACCACCATGCTGGGGCCGTGCCAGTCTAGCCAATAGGAAAGGCGGTTAGGAATGGCTGTCTGCAGACCCAACCCGCGTTCACGGACGGTGCCGGTTCTCAACCGCTCTTCATAATAATGATCATGGCTGTAGCCGACCCAAATGCCCGTGTTTGTCCCCTGTGAGCGCCCCGCATACCCGGCGTTTTCCAGGGCTTCCCAGGCAACTTCGTAGAAGATGCGGGCTTGGGGATCAATGTAGGGGGCTTCACGGGGTGAGATGCCAAAGACCGATGAATCAAACTGATCAACACGCTCCAGAAAACCACCTTTAATGTTGGGATCGCTAAAGGCGGCGCGGCGATCAGGTGGTGGAGGCGTTACACGGCTTTCGCCGGCGGTCAGGATTTGCCAAAATTTCTCGGCAGAATCAGCCCCCGGAAAGCGCATTCCCATGCCGATAATGGCCAGGGCGTTCTCATGAACTTCGGGCGTATTGTCGCTTATGGCTGGGGCCGCTGGCTGAGGCTCAGGTGAAGGTAACGGCGCTGGTCTAGGCTGAATAGAATCAACAGGCTGTTCTGTGGCTAATAGGTTTTTAAACGCCTCATGGTGTGCCTCTACAAAGTAAGCAACCAATTCACGTGGTGTAGGGTATTCAAAGAAAACGGTGGGGTACAGATCAACATGGGCACGTGCCGCAATTTGCTCACTAAGCTGCACCAACTGCATGGAATCTAATCCCGCGCTCAAAAATTCGGTGTCAGCAATGTCGGTTGAGCGGCCCATCAAGGCCAATAACCAATGTAACAGCCGTTCATCTAACGCTTGTAGCGTGTTGGCCGGTGTCGCCGCTTGTTGTGTGGTGGGAATGGGTGGTGACGTGTTAACGGGTGGCGTCGTGGCGGCAGGGGGTACAGACACACTTGCATCTGCCCCAAACCCATGGGGTGGCACGCGCTTGGAGGCGATGTTGTGGAAACGCAGCAGTATGTTGCCGTGGCGATCACAGACGGTTTGTGTGCAGCGGCACACCTCGTCTGTCCACTTATGAATCACCGTATCAACATACACGGCCGTATCCAGGGCGGCCACGTGTTCTACGCGCTCAATGGAAATGGGCACAAATGCATCGACACCACGGCCAACATGCAGGGCAGGGTTATTGGGCTCTAAGGCAGCAATGGTGATGCTGTCAAGCAAGCCGGGGAAAAGGGCGACATTAGGTTCGTTCCACTCCGCCTGGCGGCCTCCTTCTATACGAGCCAGCACACGTTGATCACCAGACTTGCTTGTCCAGGCAATGTTGCGATAGTAGTCACCATGGTAGTATCCCATCCGGCGCAGACAGCGGTAAAGTGCTGTACCAGAGATGAACTTTTTGCTGGCCGAAAGCAGTGCATTAACAGGGACGGTTTCCGTGAAAGTGGCAGGTTCGCCAAACTGGAGTTGCCCCGTCACAAACAAGTCGCCCCGTTCTGCATCTCGAATCTTAAACTGTCCGCTTGCTTCGATCTCGCCACGGGCCGTCACTCCACCCTGCCGATAGATCAGCGGCTGGTGGAAGACAATGCGCTCCATTGTGGCTGTGCTGCGTTTGCCCATGCATACCAAGACCCCATCAAGCAAAGCCAGCCAGGCGACGCCAGGTAACATAAATTGATGATAAACAGCGTGCTGTTGCAGGAAGACATCATCCGCATTAAAGTGGCGATGAAACGTGGTATGGCCTTCCATTGTTTGCACTTTGTCAATCATCGGATGAGGGCGGTCATTTTGGCGTACCCCTGGCATAGGCGAGCGCTGTGGTTCTTCCAGGTGGAAGGTGCGGCGGTGTTGCTGTGTGGGTGGCAAAACAACCTTGTGCCAACTGCGCTCCCCTTGTATGGCAGACCAGTTGATGGTAAGACCCGCCATATACAACTGGGCAATCGCTTCTAAGGGGGTGAGCATGCTGGTGGCATCAATGTGAACGGTGTGTGAGGGAACGTCCCACGCTTGCAGTTGGTGGGCAACATCGGCCGGCACTTGCACCAACTGGGCATTATGGCGCTCTGGTTCCTGTTGAATCCATGCCTGTAATTGATCGATCATCGCTTGTTTGCTTTGGCCGATGAGGGCCAGGCGTTCCTGGTAATGGGCAGACCCCAGCCGGCTTGTGGTGCAGATGTCGCTTAACGCAGCCGGCGACTCCTGCAGCAGATTCAGGACATCAACGGCACGACGACGCAGCATCCAACCGGCGCGCTCAGAAAGAACGAGCAGATCAGGCATTTCCTGTGTACTGTCTGGCGGTGTGGGCTTTGCCAACACTGCCGCTTCTTCTACTATGACATGTCCATTGGTGCCGCCAAACCCAAAGCTGCTGACGGCGGCCCGGCGTGGCGCGCCCTGACGCGGCCAGGCCTGTGCTACCTGTGGCACATGGAACGGTGAACTGGCCAGACCCAGACGCGGATTGATACGGGTGCTGTTTAGGCTGGCCGGGATTTGCTTGTGGTAAAGACACAGCAGCGCTTTTACCACCGAGGTGATGCCTGCGGCCGAATGTAAATGACCAATGTTTGTCTTCACCGAACCCAGGGCGACCGAGTTGGTTGGATAATGGTGGCCAAGTACCTCGCTTAAGGCCTTCACTTCAATGGGATCGCCAATGGCAGTTCCTGTGCCGTGGGCCTCAACCAGCCCCAATCCTTCAAAACCAACGGTGCGGTGCAGCCGTCGCAGAAGTTCAATTTGTGCCTCCAGGTTAGGGGTTGTGACGCCCATCGTGTAGCCGTCGTTGTTGACACCGACACTGCGAATGATGCCCCAGATGTGGTCGCCGTCTCGCTCGGCCGCGCTCAGTCGTTTGAGCATAACGGCGGCTGCTCCTTCACCGGGAACATATCCATTGGCGCGCTCATCAAATGTCCAACATTTGCCATCGGGGGAAAGCGCCCCTGCTTTGTGGAGCAGTTTAACCGTCAATGGGTCAAGCAGCAGGTCTACCCCTCCGGCCATGGCCAGGTGACACTCGCCTGACCGTACGCTCTGGCAGGCCAGCCAGAGTGCAGTTAATGACGAAGAACAAGCCGTATCGACAAGCAAACTAGGGCCGCTAAAGTTAAAGCGGTCTGAAATCCACGTGGCGATGAAGTTTTGACTACGCCCCCAGAGCGCGGTTGCTTCTAGTTCTTGTTTCACCATCGGTGCGGCCCCTTCAGGCAAATCCCGGTAATGGTCAAACCCATATGACTTCATGCGACTGCCGATAAACACACCTACCGAGGTGGGTTGTTGACGCTGTGTTGGTGTGATGAGGGCGTTTTCCAGCGTCTCATGGGCGACGGTGAGCATTAATCGCTGCTGCGGGTCAAGGTAGCTCGCCTGTTGTTCACGCAGACCGAATAGTTCAGGGTCAAAGTCAAAGGCTCCTTGCAAAAATGCCCCTTTTTGCGGCCCCGAGAGTGCCTCTTTGGGCCAGCGCATGGGCGGAATGTCGGTCACGGCCGTATGACCATGGATCAGGTGGTGCCAGAACTCTTCGAGCGTCTCTGCACCCGGCAGTCGGGCGGCCATGCCAATGACGGCCAGCGGTTCGTTATCAGGCATTCTTTCGGTGGGCGCTGCGTTGACATCATGGGTGATGTTTTCTTGGCGCACGGTGCGGAGCAAATCAATGGCCACCGATTCGGGGATGACGTTATCCCGTGTAAGCTGCAGTAGTTGTTTGATGAGTGACATAATTTTTTTCTTGACGGTGCCATTTATAGCTGGGCTAATAAATGGCTGGCCGCATCATCTAACGACATATCATCTGTTCGTAAGGCTTCCAACATGGCCGCAAATGTGGTTTCAAGCGTCGTTTGTGGTGGGGGATGAGCCATGTCCATCCCAAGCGTGTGTAGTTTTGTGGCCAATGCCTGCAGATTCGGTTGGCGCAGCAGCAATGTGGGATTGAGGGTCTGTCCAAACTGCCGCTCTAGCCGGGCAATGACGTCAGCAATGGCCAGCGAGTCCATGCCTAAATCAGTAAAGGATCGCGTCCAGTCAACGTCACTTTCGATGTGCAGCACTGCGCGGATGACGTCGGCTACTTCGCTCATCAACGTGTCGATCTCAGCCGACTGTGCTGGTTTGTTAACCTGGACATCCTCCGTTTCAACGGCCGTAGGGGCAGCATACGTCCCGTTTAAGATAGCCCTCACTAGGGTCTCATCCGTCTCCGCTTGTAACAATAGGGGCATACTGATTTTACTCCCTAAGCTTTGGACAAAGAGGGCGCGCCCTTCTTCGGCGGAAACGGCCGGCAGCAGGTGTGATGTGTCTGTCAAGCCGCGGGCCAGCCCTGTGTCATGCCACTCGGGCCAAATTTGGCTGCGGATTTGTAAGTGGGGGTCACGATGGAGGGCACGGCCGTTGAGATAACGGTTGGCCATGGCGTACTCGGCCAGGCCAAAGCCAGCGGCCGTCCCCAGAGAAGCAATGGAAGAGGTCAACACAACGACACGCAGCGTGGAATAAGCGCGCGCTGCCTGTAGAAGGAGTTCGCTGCCCTGCAGTTTGGGGGCAAGGGTTGCCTGAACCTGGGACCATGATTTTCGTAAGATAGAACCAAACTGCGCGCTACCGCCGGCGGTATGAATGATGCCGGTTATATGGCCGAATGCTGCTGCCGTTTCGGCCAATAGGCGCTGCACGTCTGCCATCACTGTCACGTCCCCACGCAGGTAAATTACCTCACACTCAGAGGCATTTAACTGCTGCAACTGTGCTGCTTTTTTAGCGTCAAGCTCGCTGCGCCCCGTCAGAGCCAGGTGGCGTACGCCGGATTCAACCAGCGCTTGTGCCTGCTGAAGGCCAACACCACCCAGGCCACCGGTTACCATAAACACATCATCGGCTTGTGGTGTGAATGGCGCGCCGCCCTGGGCCCGACGAATGGTTCGGGTGTAACGTTGTTTGCCGCGCCAGCTAATTTCGGTAGCGGGGGCATCGTGAACCATTTCGCCGATCAGGGTAAGGGCGGCGGTTTGTGCATCTTGCCCGTCCAGGTCTATGGTGAAGCCGCGCACATGCGGCAGCTCAGCCGCCAACAGCTGCACAAAACAGGTCAGTGTATGCCGGTAAGGGTTAAGGGTTTTGGCTTCAACGGCCGTGACCGCCTGCGCCTGGCGTGTGGCCAACAGTAGGCATGGTGGTTTGTTGGTTGTTGTTTTTTGTAGATGATGACCTAACAGCTGCCACAGGGGAAGATCATGCTCAAGCATGTTAAATGTATCGTCGTCTGTGGCTTCATCCAGCGGCCACAAATTCATGACCACTGCCAGTGGCAGCGTTTGTGAGTGTAAGAAGCGTTCCAACTGCTCACTATCTTGCCGGGCCATTTCAACTTCTGTGGGTGTGCGTTGTGACCATTGTTTGCCTTTATAGACCAGCAAGGGGCGCATCCCAATGCGTTCCAGTTCACGGGCAGCCATGACACCCACACCCCCTGCATCGGCAAAGATGAGCACATTGCCACGAGGCAGCGTCAGCAGCTTGTCTAGATGTTCGGCTGGTTCCCACACAACCTCCCACATCGGCAGTTCAACAACGCTGGGCTGAGAGGCAGTTGGGGTAGATGTGATCGGCCGTACCGTTGTGTGTGAGGGCACCTCATGCCAGTAGGCAAGACGCACAAACGGGTATAATGGCACATTGTTCAGCCGCCGGCGGCTACGCCGACGTGGTGACGTTTCAACGGCGTGCCAATCAACCTCACCCCCCAGTGTTACGTACTGTGCCAGGGCGGTATACAACGCTTGTTTAGGGGCGACGGTAGGATCACAGGCTGCCAACGTTTTGGGTGTGTCTGAGGCGGCAGCGGCCAATGACCATTCTGTGGTCGCCGGGGGTAATGCCTGGGCCACTGCCACATAGTTACCTGTTGTTTTAAGGGGAATAAGCGGCGCGTTTAATGTCAGCCGATGAGCAGGGTTGGTTAATGCAGCCAGCGCTATTTCTGGTTCTACTACCCCGGCCAAACAGGCGGCCGCATATTCGCCCACACCGCGGCCATACGCACTGTCTGGCACGATCCCCCAGTGCATGAGCAGTCTCGCCAGGGCGTATTGGACCGCAAATGTGATAACGCGACTATCATCGTGGTTAATAGCGTACTGCTGGTAAATGTTGTAGAAGGGGGCGTAATCAGACAGGCTATTGGCGATATGGCGGTAATGGTCGTTTGCGTCGCCAAAGGTAAAGCGGGTTTCAACGGCCGTTGTGGCCGAGACAGGCTGCCAGTTGGCATAAGCCGTGAGCAGGTTTTGGGCAATGCCGGCCGCGCTGCTGCCGCTGGCCGCCAACTGATAGGCAAACACACCACGGCCTGTGTTGGCTGTATAGCAGTAGTGGCCTAGCAAGCCATCATCAAGCTGGCGCAGCGCGGTGACATGCGCTTCTACCAGGTCGCCCAGCGCTCGTTTGCTTTTGGCACTCACGCGCAAGATGGCTGCGCCCTCGCTGGGTGCCTGCTGCGGCTGTAATGGCGGCTCTTCAAGGATGACATGGGCATTGACGCCGCCCAAACCAAAGGCGCTTAATGCGGCCCGGCGTGGATGTTCGTCTCTTTCCCAGGCGACTGCCCGGTCGTTGACATAAAACGGCGTCTCCTCGAATGAGATCGTCGGGTTGGCCGCCGTGAGGTGTAACGAAGGCGGAATTTGCCCATGCCTGAAGGCCAGCACTATCTTCAGTAATCCGGCCATCCCTGCAGCCGGTTCCAGGTGGCCAATGTTGCTTTTGACCGAGCCAATGGCGCAATATTGCTGCCTGTCGGTGTGGTATGCTTTTGCCAATCCTTCAATTTCAACCGGATCACCAAGCGCCGTACCTGTGCCGTGTGCTTCTACGTAAGAGAGTGTGGCCGCGGGTACTTCGGCTTGTTTAAGCGCCATACGAATCACATCAGCCTGCCCATCACTATTGGGCACGGTAAGGCTTTGTGCACGGCCGTTATGATTCACCGCACTACCCCGTATGACGGCCAAAATCGGGTCACCATGCGCTACGGCATCTGCCAGCCGTTTGAGGATGACCACACCAACCCCTTCACCGGGAACAAAGCCATCGGCGGCGGCGTCAAAGGTGCGGCAGCGCCCGGTGGGTGAAAGCGCCCGCAAACGGCTTAAAGATTGGTAATGAATGGGTGAAATGCCAACCTGTACGGCACCGACCAGGGCGTGGGCACACTCATGCAGCAGTAAACTTTTTATGGCCATATGCAGCGCTACCAGCGAGGAAGAGCAGAGCGTGTCAATGGTCATGCACGGCCCCTTAAGGTCAAAGGCATAGCTGAGACGGTTGGCCAGAAAAGCGTTTTGATTGCCAGGGCCGCTGTAGGCGTCAAGCTGTTCTGGCTTGATGTTGTATTCGCGGTAATGCTGGTAACTGGCGGCGATGTAGACGGCCGTGACATCAGCACTTAGCTGCCCGCCGGCCAGGCCCGCATCCTCAATGGCATGCCATGCCGTTTCCAGCAGCAGTCTTTGCTGCGGATCCATTAGCGAGGCCTGACGTGGATACAAGTCGAAGAATGCGGCGTCAAACTGATCAGGCTTCTCCAGAAACGCTCCCCAGCGAGAGTATGTGGTGCCCCGCGCTCCTTGGTGAGGATTGAAGTATTCGTCAACGTTCCAACGGCCTGGTGGAATGTCCGTCACACTGTCGTGCCCGGCGGCCAGGTTTTCCCAGAATGCCTCCAGCGTGTCGGCATCAGGAAAGCGCCCGGCGGCGCCAATAATGGCCACGGCCGTGGCGGGCATGTCGTCTGTGTGAGCTTCCACACTTTCGTGGCTGTCTGTTCGTGTGGTAGAAACTTCAATGGCCGGCTGGGCAGCAGCGGTTACTTTTGCCCCATACCCCAGAAGTCTTTCTGCCAGTGACAAGGGTGTCACTTCATCAAGGATATCCACCGGGGTAATACGAATGCCGAACTGCTCCTGAAAATCGGCTGAAATGGCTGAGGCCACAATCGAATCCAGGCCAATGTCTGCCAGGCGCACATTGGGCGCCAGGTCGTCCAGCGCCATTTCAAGATGGCGGACAATGGTCTCACGCACAGGTTGCAGCAGCAGCTTCGTGGATTGGGCGGCTTGCAGTTGGGTGCGGACAGGATCGCCCGACGACAGTTCTGGGGCAGCAGCATTGCGGTAGATGAGCTGTTCAATGTGGCCGATTTGGCGCCAGGTGCTGTCAAACAGCGTCGTGCGTCCCTCTAACGTCTGTGGTGTATGCGTGGTGCGTTCAAAGAGACAATACACCTCATCTGGCAGCGGTTCCCACAGTTCCAGGCCGTAGATGGCAAAGGGACGGAAGCTAGACGGTGTGGCGGCTTGCATGGTCAACACGGCAGCCGACTGTAATATGCCGTCGAGCAGGGCCGCCGTAGCGTGGTGCGCATCAGAATGAAGATGGGTGAGAACTTTTTCAGCCGAGAAAGCACATGAGCGTATGACACGCAGTGAGGCGCCGTACGCACTCCCCATGTGGGCGTACCAGTCATAAACGGCCGTACTGTCCATACGCTGGGCAAGTTGAATGGGCTGCCCCGGCGCTGTGGCTGGTGGTGTGATGGCGCTCATACGCCCGCGGGCAAAGAGTGTGCCCTCCCGCCCGATGGTTACTTCTCCTCCCTGCCGGTGCTGAATGAGAGGCAAGTTGGCCGACCAGGGCAGCGGCTGCAGCAGCGTTAATTCGTCCAGGCGCACAGGGATTGGCTGGTCGTGTAACACAGCGGCCATAAGACCCGCCGCCGGGAAGAGCGGCTGCCCATCAATATAGTGGTCTGCCCACAAAGGATGGTGCCTGTCAGCCGGAATGGGTTCTGTTTTGGCGGCTGGCTGTTCTGCCTGAGCAGGGCGTACTAACCGATAATCAAACGGGTAAGTGGGCAGTGATACACGCCGTACTGGCTGCTTTGTGTACAGCTTTTTCCAATCAACGTGTATGCCCTGTACATAAAGCTGCCCCAGCGTGATGGCACGCCGCATCTGCGGTGGCACAGGCATTTCCCAACCGGTTAACTTCTGAACCTCTTCTGGTGATAGGGTGACAAAGGCTGATACATCTGGCTGTTCATGCCGGGCCGGCTTCAGCACGATGGTGTGGTTTGCCCAATAGACGCCGGCGCCTTGTGCGGCTGCCTGTTTACAGGCGGCGATCAGTTCGGCGCGATTGTTCCCCATGACGGCCGTGCGCTGTGCCTTAAAGTGCCCACGCCCTACGTTTTGGGAGAACGCCATGTCTATCAGGGCATCATCACGCGTTTCCAAACGGGAGCAAAAGGCTCGAATCTGCGCGATCAGGGCCGTGTGGCTGCGAGCGGAGAAGGTGATGATATGGGCCTCTGTCTCTGCCCGATGGGGAAGTGGTTCGGCTGTGTACGGCGAAAGGATCAGGTGAGCGTTGGTGCCGCCCATGCCAAACGAACTGACGGCAGCGTGCTGTGGTTGTGTCGTTTCCCATGGCTGGGCCGTGCTGGGAATGTAGAACGGCGTCTCTTCAAAGGCGATGCGCTCGTTGGGAATGGCAAACTGGGCCAGCGGCGGAATTTCCCGTGCGCGGAAAGCGAGCAGTACCTTAATGATGCTGGCCAGCCCGGCCGCCGGTTCAAGATGTCCGATGTTGGCCTTCACAGAGCCAAGGGCACAACGCTGTGAGGGAGCGTCGGCGAACGCTTCCATTAGTGCGGCGATCTCAATGGGGTCGCCCAGGGCCGTTCCTGTGCCGTGGGCCTCCAGATAGCCAATCTCGCTTGCAGTGATTCCGGCCTCTGCCAGGGCAGTGCGAATGACATCGGCCTGGGCCTGTTTGCGTGGGACGGTTAAGGCAGTGGCGCGTCCACCATGGTTAACGGCACATGCCCGAATGACCCCCAAAATGGCATCACCATCGCGCTCAGCGGCCGGGAGTGGTTTGAGCAGTAAGGCGGCCACCCCTTCGCCAGGCACAAAACCGTCGGCCGACTGGTCAAACGGAGAACAGGCACTGGTGGTGGATAATGCCCCCAACTGGCTCAGGCTGCGGTAATACCAGGCGGTGAGCCCAACCTGTACCCCCACAACGACGGCCGATTGACACTCCCCTGCCCGAATGCTTTTCATCGCCTGATTGATGGCCACAAGGGATGATGAACAGAGCGTATCCACAACCATCGAAGGGCCTGTCAGATTAAACGTATACGAAACACGGTTGGCGAGCAGGGCATTCATACCACCTAATGCAGAATACGGTGTGATGGTTTCCAGCCCTTGTGTGTCCCGGTAATGTGTATAGGTGGCAGCCACAAAGACACCTATGTCTGTCTGGCCCACCATGCCGCCATCTTCTAATACCTGCCATACCTGCTCCAGAATCAACCGCTGTTGTGGGTCTAGTTCACGTGCTTCGCGTGGTGAGATACGAAAGAAGCTGGGGTCAAACTGGTCTATATTGTCCAGGAAGCCGCCCCAACGGGCGTAGGTTCCTTGCATGTCGGGGCGTTGCGCTTCATACCATTGGGCAACGTCCCAGCGTTCGGCCGGCACTTCACGCAGGGCCACGTCCCCATGGCGGATCAGCTGCCAATAGGTATCTAGATCAGCTGCATCTGGGAAACGGCCGCTCATGGCCACAATGGCCACTGCATTCTCGCCAAACTCAAATGTGTGTGGCGCTGGCTGTGTGGAGGGGATGTCGTCGGGCACACTTGCTGCCGTGGTAGGAACCGCAGCGGCAGCACCGGGCAGTTCGTCGGGCAGGTTGTACTGTTCAACCAGCACCTTCGTCAGCTCTTCAAGCGTGGCATATTCCAGAAAGAGCGTGGCCGGAAAGTCACGCTGCCATTTGCTGGAAAGCTCCTCTGTCATGCTGACAGCCAGGATAGAGTCAATGCCAAATTCAGAAAACGGAATATCGTCCTCAACGCGTGATAGAGCAACATCCAGCTTGTGGGCCAGGTAGGTTTGCAGGGCGTTTTGCATGGTTTGCCGGCGCAGGTGTTCCGACGATGATGGTGAAGCGGGTGGTGTATCCGTAACGGCCGTTTGCACAGGAGCGGCTGTGCGTGGCTCTGTTTTGGCAGGTGACGCCGTTTCACGGTGGGCAATAATGCGCTGGCCACCGCCAGCGGCAATGGCCGGGGCCAGTTCGGCCAGGGCTTCATGGGTCGTTAATGGCTGAATGCCCCGCCGCTTTAACTGCTCGGCCACATCTAACCCCATGCCCACCTCACCCCATAAGCCCCAGTCCAGGCTGATCCACGCCTGTTGGCGCACCTGTGATTGATAGAGCGCCAGGCCGTCTTGGAAGGTATTGGCGGCAGCATAATCCCCCTGGCCCAGGTTGCCAAAAACGCCGGATACGGAGCTAAATAACATGACAAAATCAGGGTTGTGCCGGGCACAGAGCTGCTGCAATACCCAACTCCCCTGTACCTTTGGTTTAAGAACGGCGTGGAAGTTGTCACTTGTTTTGTTACGAAGCAGGCCATCATGCAAGATGCCTGCACAGTGGAACACACCATGAATTTGACCAAAACGCCGTGCGGCTTCTTCCCACACCTGCTGCATACTTGCCAGGCTGGTCACATCGCCCTGGGCTGCCCACACGTTTACCCCTTGTTGATGCAGCGCCTCTATGGCTGCGGCACGCGCCGCATTAGGCATGGTGCGGTTTACAAGAATTAAGCTGCCGGCGTCATGGGCCGCCAGATGGCGCGCTACTTCAAGGCCAATGCCCCCCTGCCCGCCAATGATGAGGTAGTTGCCCTGCGCCCGCACTTCCTTTTGTGGCGTGGGTTCTTCGGCAATCGGCTGCACTGTGCGTACAAAACGCTGCCCATCTTGATAAGCAACTTCAAGGTCATCTTCGGCCATGCAGAGGGCTTCCAGCAACTGCGCTTCTTCCACCCCGTGTGTGGGAAAGTCTATGAGGCGTACACGAAAACGGCCGTGTTCTATGGACAATACACGCCCCAGCCCCAGCATCGCTGTCTTGATCGGATGCACCATGGTGCGACCAGGCAGCCACTGCGCGTCTGTTGTCAATAGGTAAAATTCAATCTGCCGCTGACGGGCAATGGCTTTAATGCAGTAGAACAAGGCAGAAAGCTGAGAGGTAATCTGCTGTTCGAGGGCCTCTGGCGTTTGCGGCTGATCAAGCGCCATGCTTCCCCAGCGATAGATAATGCCTTGCACTGGCTGGTCAAGCTGTGCCAGCAGGGTGGTAAAGTCGTCCTCGTGGGCGGGGTTGAGCGTGCAGCTTGTGTCTGTAAAGTGATAGTTCGTGGCTTGAGTGACAGTGAGCACACGTTTGCCTTCATTCTGCAGCGTCGCTGCCAAAAAGTGATCATGGGGTGTTTCTGCACTAAACAGCAGCCATGTGCCGTCAGGCAGCATCCGGCGTTCGCGCGACGGTGCGGCCGGTGCGGCGTGCCATTCAATTTGATGGGCGATGGCAGTGGACCGTGTTGTGGGCGATGGGGCCTTCGGCCGTTTTGTCTCCGTGCGTTTCATACGAACGCCTGTGGCGGAGGCTAAGACTGTGCCCGCCTCGTCTATTAGCAAAAAATCTCCAGTAATAAAGGCCCCTTTTTCAGATGTACGCCAGGCAACGGCCTGCACCGGCTCACGAATGGGCTGCCAGACGATCAGCGTTTTGATGGCGATGGGAATGCATGTGGTCAGTTGTTCAACGGTTGTTGGTGCTTGCAGCGCCAGGCTCATGACCTGCAAGGCTGCATCCATGATCGATGGGTGTATGGTCCAATGGCTGCTTTTTTGTGCTTCGGCGGGCACAACGGACACATGGGCGCAGCCTTCGCCTATGTTAATGGTATGCATGGATTGGAAGAAGCTGCCGTAGTTAATGCCTTGCTGTGCAAAACGGGCGTAAACGCTGGCGGGTGTGAGCTGCTGCCGGGTAGCCAGGGTGGGTACTTCTGGCGGGCGGGTGTCGTGAAGGGACACGGCCGTGGCCGTGGCAATGGTTGTAGGGGTAGGTTGGGTGTCGATCTCGGCTGAAAGCACAAAGCGCACCCCTTCCTCTACCACACTGGTCTGTACATGCAGCGTCCCTTCTTCATTTTTACCCATTTCCATAGAGCGGATGAACTGCACGTCATGCAGGCATAACGGAGCTTCAAAGTGACCGCCTGATAGTATCGCTAACATCATCTCGATCTGAATTGCACCCGGCAGCACTCGCTGGCCGTTGATCTGGTGATCGGCTAGCCATTTATCTGACGAACGGTAACGTACGGAAATTTCAGAGTGGTTCATCATTTTTTTGGAGACCATAACGATTTTCTCTTCTCTAAAGTCTTCAACGGCTTATGTTCCACCAAACAAGGGGTGTAAACTCAAGCCATTCGTGCCATGTTCAGGGGCTTTTACAACCCTTGGCTTCATCGATGTTTTGGCGTTGTATGCCTCTTTAGCAAACGGATAGGTAGGGATGGGTACCGGGCGTGCGCCGGGCAGCTCCTCAATGGCTTGCCAGTTCACCTCTCCACCAATGGCATAGTAATCAGCTACCGATTGCCACAATGTTTCATACTCTTTTTTCGGTTTGAGGCTTGGCAGCCAAAGCACATCTTTATCGTCTAACGCCTGCTTGCCGAGTGTAGTCAACACGGCGCGCGGTCCAATTTCCCAAAACACCCGGGCCCCCATGTGCCACGCTCGCCGCACGTTGTCGGCAAAGCGCACGGGCTGACGCACATGCTCTGCCCATGTATGGGGGTCTTGGGCACTCGCTACAGTGTGCAGGTCGCCAGTTAGATTAGACAGCATTGGAATTTGCGGTACGCTTCGCGGCACCCGCTCCACCATCTGGCGGAATGGTGAGAGGACGGGTTCCATCAGGGCTGAATGGAAGGCGTGGGATACTTCAAGCATGGTATGTGGGAGTTCTGACAGATGGCAGAATGGTTGCAGTTGGTCAAGTGAACCAGACAGTACGGTGCTGAGGGGGCTGTTGTAGGCTGCAATGTCAAGCTGGAAGTGTGGATGGGCGGCCAGTTTAGCCTGGACGGTGTCGGCCGATGCCCTTAGGACTGCCATGCCTCCGCCTGGGGGCTGGGCCTGCATCAGGCGGCCCCGCTGCACCACCAGGTGCAAGGCATCTTCTAAGGAGAAGATGTTTGAGATGACGGCCGCTACATATTCCCCAATGCTGTGACCAAGCAGGACATCTGGCATGATGCCCCAGCTTTGTAACAGCCGGGCAAGGGCGACTTCAATGGTAAACAAGGCCGGCTGCGCATACTGTGTCTGGTTGATCACCTGTGGGTCGCTGTTAAATAACAGATCATGAAGGGGTACATCCATCACCCCTTTGAGCAGGTCAGCGCATTGATCAAGGGTTGTGCGGAACAGCGGTTCATTTTCGTAAAGCGTGCGCCCCATTCCCACCATTTGTGAGCCTTGTCCTGTAAAAAGGAAAGCCACTTTAGGCCGCTTGCTATGGCGGCGGCCAACAGCGCTTTTACCGTCGGCAACGGCGTGTAAAGCAGCCTGCATGGCCATAATGTCAGAGGCGACAACGGCCGTGCGATAGCGATAATCACCCCGGCCGATGTTGGCGGCATAGGCGATATCGGCAAGGTGTTGATCGGCCGGGGGTTGCTCCAGGTAATCTGCCATGCGGTCAGCGTAGCGGCGTACCGCTGCTTCATCGATCCCTGACAGGCGCATAATGGTGACGGGGCGCGTGCTGCGCGGCGGTTGCGGCCTGGTTGGTGGCTCTTGCACTATCACATGGGCATTCACGCCCCCCATGCCAAAGGCGCTAATCCCTGCCCGGCGTGGTGTGTCGCCTACGGGCTGCCAGGCGCTGAGGTGGTCAACAATATAAAATGGGCTGTCTTCAAAGTTGATGCGTTGGTTCACTTCCGTCAGGTGAATGGTTGGCGGGAGCTGCCGCTGGCGAAAAGCAAGCAATACTTTAATGACGCCAGCGATGCCGGCCGCTGGTTCAAGATGACCAATGTTTGTTTTGAGTGAGCCAATGGCGCAGAATTGGCGTTTGGCCGTATCTCGGCGATAAGCGGCCGTGAGACCATCAATTTCAATAGGGTCACCCAATGAGGTTCCTGTACCGTGAGCCTCCACGTAAGAGATGGTCTCAGAAGAAACCCCGGCATTCTCTAATGCCATTTCGACGACCATGCGTTGGGCGGTGCTGTTTGGCACGGTCAGACCACTGGCCGTACCGCCGTGGTTAACGGCCGAACCAAGCAAGATACCGGCAAGCGGGCGATTCTCGGCCATAGCTGCCGCTAGCGGCTGCAAGATCAGCACCCCTACGCCCTCGCCGGGCACAAACCCGTCTGCCCCGGCATCAAAGGTACGGCAGCGGCCACGTGGGGAGAAGGAACGCAGGCGGCACCCCATTTGATAATATTGGGGGGACATATCAAGATGAGCCCCGGCGACAATGGCGTATTGGCTTTCGCCGCGCCGCAAGCTCTCCATGGCCATATGCAGCGCAACCAGCGAGGAGGAGCAAAGGGTATCTACCGTCAGGCAGGGGCCAGTAAGACTAAAGTGGTAGCTAATGCGGTTGGCCAGAATGGCGTTGTGATTACCAAGGCCGGCCGACGGATGTACCACATCTTTGACTACCTGGTCACGGTAGTGATTGTAGCTGGCGGCCACAAAAACGCCCGTGGATGTGTTACGCAGCTGCCCACCTGCCAGGCATGCCTGCTCCAGCGCCCGGTAGACGATCTGCAAAAGTTGTCGCTGTTGTGGGTCTAACCAGGGCGCTTCTTTGGGTGAGATGTGGAAAAGATGCGGATCAAAATCGTGAATATCTTCGGCAAAACCGCCCCAGCGGGCATAAATGCCGCCCATTTTGTTGGGGTCCTCGTCATAGTAGGTTGCTATATCCCATCGTTTGGCGGGCACAGTGGTGATACAGTCACGCCCTGCTGCCAGGCTCTCCCACAGTTCATCAGGGGAGTTAGCTTGTGGAAAGATACCATCCAAACCAATGATAGCGATGCTGTTGTTGATGGTCGGGTCGTCGAGTTCTGGTCCAGACGTTGATGTGACGGGGGGCAGCATTGGCCTGGTTGTTATGGGCGGTGGCGGTGTAGGAGAGACGGCCGTCTTAACGTTGTGTTGGCTGGCAAGCACCTCAGAAGGCGGCAGCACGGCGGCTGCTGTTTTAACGTGGTAGTGGTTAACAAGCTCATCGGCCAGTTCTGCAAGATGGGCTACTTCAAGGGCAATGGTGGGGGGAATATCGGCTGAAAATGTCTCCTGCAGCATCTGGGCAAAGTTCACGGCCAGCAGCGAATCCACCCCCTGCTCAACCAGCGGCGCCTGTGGGTCGATCTCATCTACAGGCACTTCAAGGAGCGCGGCCAGTTTGTCGATCAGGATGTCAAAGATATCACCACTGCGCGGCTGTGGTATTGTCTGGGGAGCCACGGCCGTAGTCTGGGGCATCGTAGCCGTGACTGTGGGTGTGGGTGATGCAAAACGTCTTAGACGCTTCCACACAACGCCACGCAGTTCAAGAATTATGCCTTCCTGGTCAAAGAGGGTAATGTCGGCATGGATGTTTGTTTCATCCCCTTTGAGTGGTGTACGACTATGCCCATAAACGTTAACGGCCGTGGGCAGCGCACGGTGTAAGTGCACCGCATCAATAAAAAACGGCACATAAAGATGAGGGGTTGATTCTGCCCGCAGCAGGGAAAGGGCAAGAACACATTGTAAGGCGCCGTCCAACAAACAGGGGTCGGGCATCTGAAGGGGGGGGTCTAACGGTTTAACCTGTTGCAGTGTGCCAAACACTTCGGTGCTGGTGAGGTAAAGTTCCTTGACGGTTTGCAACAAGGGGCCATAGGCCAACCCTGCCTGGTGAAATGCCTGGTAAAGGTCTGTACGCGAGGCCGCCTGGGCATGTGCAGGGATCGTGGGCACCGGCTTACTGGCCAACATGGCTGCTTCCCCAAGTTCACATTGAAAATACAACTCTTCGCCAGGCCCGTCGGCCTCAATGCGTAACTGCTGCTCCTCTTGAACAACACGTAAGGTGATGGGTTGCTTATCAGTAACCATAGCGGCCCGCACCCATGAGAGCCGCCGCAGCCGCTGTTGTGTAGCGTTTACCTGGGTAGTGGCCAGGCTCAACAAGCTCATACCGGGTAATACGCCGTCTCCTGCTACCTGATGATGGCGTATGAGGGGGTGATGGGCATCAACAAACAAGGGTTGGGCACCGGCCGGGGTGCTTGGGGGCAGCGAAGCATGGCCGGGGGGGTCAACCCAGCACTCTTCTTCCTCAAACGGTGTTGAAGGGACCCGCACACGAATGGGTTCGTGAGTGAAAGCTGAGCAATCAATGGTATACCCGGCAATGTAGGCCTGGGCCAGCAGTTCAAGCGTGGCGGGCTGTTGGTCTAATGTGCGTTCAAGGGGGGTTACACTCATGGCGCTGTAGACATCACGAATTTCATCGTGCCGGTCAGGGGGTAGGTTCAACAACAGAGTCAGCTTGTCCACCAACTGGCTCAACGAGGCCACAATGATGGCCACCCGTACCGTTCCATTCTGATCAGCTCGCCGGGCAGAGGCACACAGCGCCGTTAATGAAAGGCTGCGCTGGGTATCGATCAGCCTGCGGTATCGCCCGATGAGTGTGTGCATGCCTTCCCATGAACGGGCAGAGAGAATAAGCAAACCTGGCACTTCGTCGGCGACAACAGGTTGTGCCGGGGTTTCTTCCAGCACCACATGGGCATTTGCGCCGCCGAAGCCGAAGGAGCTAATGCCTGCGCGCCGGGGGTTGTTTCGCCGCTCCCACCTGGTGACACGATCAACCACATGAAAGGGGGTTTCTTCAAAAAGAATATGGCGGTTGGGATGGTCAATGTGGAGGGAGGGGGGCATTTCGGCTGATTGTAAAGCCATGACACATTTGATGACCCCGGCAATGCCGGCGGCTGCTTCTAAATGGCCGATGTTTGATTTGACAGAACCGATGCCGCAACTGCCTAACTGCTGCCCGCCAAAGGCCTGTGTTAGCGCGTCAATTTCAATGGGGTCACCCAATGCTGTGCCTGTGCCATGGGCTTCGATATAGTCGAGCGTGGCTGGCTCAATGCCGGCGTCATGCCATGCCTGTTGCAACATTGCTTGCTGCGCCAGCACGTTGGGTGCGGTCAAAAATCCTTTGGTGCCACCATCATGGTTGACGGTACTGCCGCGAATGATCGCCAAAATGGGATCCCCTGCTGCCTGGGCATCGGCAAAACGACGCACGAGGATGGCCCCGCATCCTTCGCCGCGCACGTAGCCGTTGGCACGGTCGTCAAATGTCTGACATTGATTGTCAGGGGAAAGCATGCCCGCCCCGGCAAAGGCTAATGTTTTATGGGGGCAGAGAATGGCATTCACCCCACCAATCAAGGCCCAATCGATGGTACCTGCTTGCATTTGTTTGGCCGCCATGTCGATGGCCACCAGTGAAGAGGAGCAGGCCGTATCAATGGCCAGGCTGGGGCCGGACCAATCAAAGTAGTAGGAGATGCGATTGGGAATAAGCGAAACGGCCGTGCCTGTGCCCGTATGTGCGTCTTGCAACTCGCCTGCTTCTGCTAACAGACTGGCGTATTCAGGAGCAATGGACCCCACAAACACCCCTACCGATTTACCGCTGAGGTCAACACGATGATAGCCTGCACTTTGCACCGCTTCACTGGCCACGGTGAGCATAAGTCGCTGCAAGGGATCCATGCGGCGCGCTTCCCGCTTGCTAATGCCAAAATAGGCGTAGTCAAACTTTTCAATATCGTTAAGCCACCCCTGGGCGCGAAGGGCAGCACTAAAGTTAGCATCAGTGCGGCTCTGCCAATAATCAAACCACGCGCGGCGGCTGGCGGGCATCGGTGTGATGTGATTACGATGACCTCGTAAATTTTCCCAAAACTGGTCGGGTGTATCTGCACCGGGGAAACGGCAGGCCACACCAACGATTGCCAGGGCATCAGGGCTGATCTCTACGGCTGAAGAAGCAACGGTTTCATTTACCTCAATGCGGTTTGCCAACGTGTCAACAGACTGGGGAGAAGCGCCGGTTTCACTTACTTCCACAGGGCTTACTACCGTTTCAACAGATCGTTCGGCAGGCGCGGCAGCAGGTGAGGCAACCAGGGCTTGGGCCAGTCTATGGGGTGTGGGCTTCGCAAAGATGAGCGATGTCGGCACACGCTGGCCAATTTTACCAGAGAGGTAACTGGCGAGTTCACCCACCAGCAGGGATTCACCACCTAACTGGAAAAAATCATCATCGGCCGAGACCCCTTGCACATCCAGAATGCGTTCAAACGCCGCTGTGATCTTATCTTGTAGTGATTGGGGCGGTGTATCGACCAGCATGTTTTCACGGGATGGTTTAGGCAATGCCCGGCGGTCTACTTTATTATTCAGCGTTGTTGGAAAGCCATCCACTTGCACAAATACAGAGGGAATCATGTAGTCAGGCAGCCGTTGGCTAAGGGCATCTACAATCGCCTGCCGTTGTAGGGGTACATTGGCCATAAGATAGGCTATCAGGCGCGCTGGGGAACCAACTTCTTCCTGGCTGCGTTGGGCAATGACCACGGCTTGTGCCACCATGGGAATTTCTTCAAGCGCGTTCTCAACTTCGCCAATTTCGATGCGATAGCCACGAATTTTTACTTGAAAATCGCTGCGCCCATGCCATTCGATATCACCGTTGGCGTGCAGATAAACACGATCCCCCGTGTAGTAAATGCGTTCGCCGGTAACGGGATGGGTAAGGAAAACGTTGGCGGTAAGCTCTGGCTGGCCAAAGTAGCCGCGGGCAAGTCCTTGCCCGGCGATGTAAAGGTCACCCTCTTGCTCAGCAGCAACAGCCTCCAGGTTTTCATTAAGGACCAGTAATTTGGTGTTGAGGAGCGGTTCACCAATAGGGATATAAGTTTTGGCCGATGTGATTTGATGGGTGGATGTCCAGATCGTCGCTTCTGTGGGGCCGTACATGTTCCACAATGTCACACCTCGCGCCAGAAGTTGTGCGGCTAATTGATGGCTCATGGCTTCACCCCCACACAGGACACGGAAGCTGGCCGATGGCTGCCAACCGGCGCGCAGCAAGATATGCCAGGTAGTGGGTGTCGCCTGCATGATCGTTGGTGTAGTGGCGGCAATACATTGTTTGAGTGTGTCACCGGTGGCCAGGTCGTCTTCTGTAGCCACAATGATCGTTGCCCCTACCGTAAGTGGCAGCAGCAGTTCAAGTAAGGAAATATCGAATGTCATGGTGGTGACAGCGAGTAGCTTATCCTCTGCATGAATGCCGGGTTTTTCCTGCATGGCGTTGAGGAAGTTGCCCAGGGCCGCATGTTCAACAGCAACACCTTTGGGCAGCCCTGTGGAGCCAGAGGTGAAGATGATGTATGCCAAATCGTCAGCTTGCGCAGTGGGTAGTGACTTATCACCCGTGCCTGGCGGCGATGTGTGCGAGCCAAGGGTAACGACGGGACGGTCTAGGGTAGATGCTTGTGTATGGCTTTCGGCCGTTGCTAAAATCAGCCGACAGTCGGCCGTTTCCACATAGTGGCGTAGCCGTTCCAGGGGATGAGATACATCCATAGGAACAAGGACACCACCTGCTTTAAAAATGGCCAATATGCCGACGACCATGTTTATTGAGCGTGGGAGCATAAGGCCAACGCGATCCCCTACCATGACTTTGTGCTCGTTGAGCTGCCATGCAAGTTGATCTGACCAGCGGTCCAGCGTAGCATAGTCGATTGTGTTGGTGCCGCATTGCACAGCAATGGCGTTAGGTGTACGTTGGCACTGGGCCGTAATCATGGCCAGTGTCGTGGTCTCATTGTGAGAAGCGGGCGCGGCTATGGTGGCGTTAAACTGTGCTGCAAGCTTCTGCCATAAAGAGGTCTGCAACATTTCATCGCGCACCCAGGCGCAGACTTGTTGGGTGGTGGGGTTGTATGTCAGTTGGAGACAGGTTTTATTGGCGAGGTTTGCATATGCATTCTCTGTGACGGCAAACGTAATCTTTCGGTATTGTTGATAAGCTTCTTGTACATCTTTGCCCAGGCGTGCCCAAAGATCGCGTAAAAAGAGGGGCTGATCGAGCTGCTTTTCTAATGTTTCTGCCGAAGTCACCCCTGCTTGGAAGCGCAGTGGAATGTGGGTTTCACACAAGTTAAGGGTCTCATTTGCTGTTTGTTGGATAGTTGATGATGTAAAGGCGACCGTAAATTCTGATTGCCCGGTGATGTGGGCCACGGCCGTGGCAAGGTGTGTAAACGCGGCCGCTGCATGTTCATGGCGAACACCGTGCAGATCATAACGTGTGGTCGGCAGGTTGCTGGGGGTTGGCAATGTTTGTAGAGGCTTTAAGTTAAGTAATTGTCTGCGCCATGCCGGTTCAAAGCTGGCCAACTGATTTTGTAGGGCATCGATGCGCTGCTTTTCATCAAGGGTTAACATCGGCATGACATCACCCACATCCGCGCCGATGTAGGCAAGGGCAGCCTGAGGTGTAAGTGGCTGGCCATCCAGTGTCATGAAGTCGTGCAGCTTGGTCCATCCTTCAGCACAGGCAACAGTGAGGTTGTCATGGTTTAATTCGGTAATGTAGCCAGGCGTTTCATCATAAGGGGCACGGTGATCGGTGATCCGACGAACGATCAGCGGGCCACGGGCTGTCACAATTTTGGGCAAGGCTAGAGGGTTGGGTAAATGTCCAAAATCAAGGGCACGGGCCAGGCGCGCCAGCTTGGTGGCGTCGTCGTAAAAGTCAAGTACTGCATTAGAGGACGGCCGTTTTTTGCGTGCGTAAAAGCGACGTTCATGTGTTGCCTGTGGCTGGCGCGGCAGTTCTTTTTTAAGATGGGGGGCAATCTGGGATTTAAACAAGTTTAAACCCACTTCCATATTATGGTAGCTGAGGGAGAGGGCATTATCGGCCGTTGTGTACAGCACTGGCTGCTGACAGATAATGTCACCGGCATCAACGCGGGAAGTAACCCAATGCCATGTCACGGCATGGTCTGTGGCTCCTTCCAGGATAACCCATGAAGCGATATAGCTTCCTGCGTAACGTGGCAGATTACCGTCATGGAAATTGATGACACCTCGTTGTGACAGGTCAATAAGCAGTTGGGGCAGCACGTGGTGGTTGATTATGCTAAAGAGATAGTCAGGTGGCTGTTGTTGCATAGCCTTTGCTAACGCCTCTACATCAGGCAAGTGGGGGATGGTGTGTTGTTTTGCCCATTGGATGACATGGGGATCGGCGGAGACAACACCCATCACCTGTTCGCCTTGTGCCAACAACTGGTCGGCACATTTTGTTAACAGCCATGTACTGCCGATAAAGTAGGAACGCACCATAATCCCCTTCTCACCTACATCCCATCGTCGTTTGAGGCGTGATGGAAATGACTAATCGCTATGTGTCATCTATCGAAATGTCGTTGAGCAAAATCATTCAGTGACTAATACTCGGCACTGATGCTCTCTTGAAGAGCTGGTACGCTGGGGTCCTCGATCGCTTCTGCAAATGGGTTCTCAAAAGCGTTTGGCCCATAAATCTCCTCAATGACATTGGCGGGGGTTTTACGACCAAGGCTGCGCCCCGTCATGCGGCGAATGTAACGGTCAAAGTCATACAGCACTTCTTCATCAAGTGAGTAAGGACCAGGCCGCCACCCGTTGCTTTGAATGCCCTGGTGTGTTTTCTCACACAACTCCCAATCTTCTTGATTGGCTTTGTCCCACAGATTAAAGACCTCGTCATGTGAGAAATCTTCTTGGGCAATCTCATCAGGGTGGAAAAGCCAGAAGTGGCGCACATAAGAGCGATGTTCATCAATGGGCCATGCCCATTGCAAGGTGACATAATCGGCTGTAAACGCCACAAGCAGGTTGGGCATGATAGCAATCCAATTCACGCGCTGGAGGTCTTCTTCTGGCACACGAGACAGTGGGGTGCGGGCGCTTTGGCCTGACAGTGAAATAGAGTTGTATTTCTCGCGAATCTGCTGCCACGCACCTAGAATATCTCCTTCAAAGGTGAAGGAGCCGGCATCATCGTAGTCCGTTACTTTGTGCAGGTCATTGTGTGCTGCTGGAAAGTGCAGACATTCGTTGACGTTGTGGACTATCAGCTTCCAATTACAGTTGACCTCATAATCCATATACTTTGTGACGACCAAATCTTCTAACTCATAAACATGAGCGAAGATGTTAAACTCACCCAACTGCTTGACCAGTGAAGGTGGTTCATCTGCCAGGCAGACAAAAACGATACCGTCACGTACTTCGGTATGGACAGGAACCAGGCCATATATTTTGGGATCAAACATATGGTCAAAGTAAGTTCCCAATAGTTTGACTAAATCGGCGTTGGAATCATACACCCAATGATGATAAGGGCAGACGAACTTAGCGCGTTTGCCTGTACACTCATCTACCAACTGCATGCCACGATGACGACAGAGATTGTGGAAGCCGCGAATACCTGACTCGCCATGCACAAGCAGGATAGGGGTTCCGGCGATGTTAACAGTAGCAAAGCGATTACGTTCGTTCAGACGGGAAACATGATCAACGGGAATCCAGACTTTATGAAAGATGTTTTCACGTTCACGGCGCCATTGTTCTGCACCAACAAGTTCTTCTGTGGTAAGACCAAACCCACCCTCCATATAGAACGGCTTCATTTCAGGCATAGGTGGCAGCAAGTCATACATTGACTTAACACGTACCCCCTCTTCCAGCATAATTTCATGTTTAAGGGTTTTTTCTTCACGGCGTGGTAAGTTGGTTGCATTGGGTTTAACAGTTTTTTCGTTCATCAGTAACCTCAATATAGATAGTTCAAAGTGTTAGAATTTGTAGTCAACACCCTTATCATAAAAAAGCGGCCGGCACGGCGATAGATAGTTTCTGTCATGTGAGAATGGTCTAAAAGTCAGTGGGGGGTGACGATAGTCACGGTTTAGGCACAAGCTATAGTCAACCAAGTTGAAGCGCTCTTGACAAACGTTTTAGACTAATTATGATGAAAATCTATCTTGTCATTGTTGAAAACTTGTTCTGAAATGATAGGCCACCTTACATAACTAACTAAGGGGCCACAATAACCGGAGGGTAAAGATTATGATGATTAAAGTTTCCCCTACACAAATGCTTAGTGAATTTTTAACTGCCGTCACAACCGCGGAGAAAAAGGTTGCGATTGCAAGCAATGTTAGTAAACACCCCACTGTCAGTATAGGAAGTGGCAAACACCAACAACCCCGCCAAGAAAACACACACAAATCCAGTGGTGGCTGGTGGTGGTAGCTAGAAGCTCCATCCCCCCACAGAAAAACCCTTCTTTAGTTAAGTGACAAACAGCGCCGCAATAGCAATCGTTCTCCCAGGGTTGCTATTGCTGGCGCTTGTGATAGTAATGATTGCCCGTCCTTAGCGACGGCACATAGGGTAAGTGGGGTTGAGCAGGGCACTAAGTGTATTCTTTCTATAAATTTCATACGCCTGCATAAACATACAAAAGGGCTGCTGGCTATGCTCCACAACACCACTCAGAATAGTCACAAGGACGGGAAGTTGGCATTATTCTTTCAATGTCCAACAGACTTTCCCATGACCACATGTGCATGTGAGGAAGATATCACCCGTATGCAATGTTGGGTTTACAGTTATTTATCGGAACAACTTGAGGAGCTTGAGCACAGTGACGCCCTGCTTGAGCGTGTTAATTGCTGGAGAGCGCAGCGTATAACCCTGGCAAGCCAGATCTCTGATATTGCGCCTGTTGTTGGTTGTCTTGCTGTCGGTGGGGATATTGAACGTGCCATCCCTGTAGCTGGGTACTGGGTGCTTTTAACCCTGGCCTTTCGCCTTTTAGATGATTTACAAGACTGTGAACCAATGCCTCAGGCGCAACAACCATATGCCCTGAACTACACAGCCTTTTCGTTACAATCTATTGCCACAATGCTCCTGACGCGGGCTGCTGGTTCATCATCACTAGCTATCATCAAAGCGTGTACAATGGCCTTGATAGCCCTCTGCTGGGCGCAGAGCAATGAGTTTCCTTTACGTTATCGTGTTCCTACAAAATCTGATTATTTTAAACAAATAGTGTATAAAACGGCCAACATCACGGCTACTGCGTTTTGGTCGGGCGGCTATGTTGCTTATACGGATTCACCCTACTTAGAAACGTTATGTAGTTTTGGCGCAGCCACGGGGATCATGGCCCAAATTAAGGATGATTGTCTTGACCTCTACGAAGATATTCGAATCGGCCATTACACTTTACCTGTCGTTTGTGCATTGTCGAATAAGATGAATAGACAAGGTGTTATCCAGTTAAAGCAATTGATCGCACAGAACGGTGTCGATGGCAGCGTTAGTGACGAGATTGCGGCACAGGTTGTGCAGCTGGGTGGGGTTGAAGTGGCCCAAGAAGTTGCAGAAAATTACAAATCCTACGCGATTGAAGCTCTTACACAGTTGCCATCTGGCATGGCACAAAAGATTTTGAAGCTCTATGTTTCGCCCAGTCATATCATTGCTTAAACGTTCCTTCGCTAAGCTATCGTTTCCCCGTCTTGTTGTCGGATTGCTCAGCGGTTTTTACCTACTGTTTACGGCCGTTCATCTCTGGCAGTTACCTCTCATCCCCATTGATTTGGCCTGGCGGCCAGACTTGGAATTGGTAGTAGTCGCGGTCAAAGAAGAGGCGGCTGCCGATAACGCTTTGCAGCCGAATGATATCATTACGGCCGTTGACGGCTCGCCCGTTAAACGACTTTCCCCCATCTTTGTTCACGGTAAACCATACTATATGTTGACTGTACTGCGGGAAGGTAGTGAAAAACAAGTGCAGTTAAAGGTTATAACCGATGTTACTTCACTAGATAATGAACGGTTTCCCCTGATCTACCTTTCAATAATATTGTGGGGGTGTGGCGTTGTCATGATTTCGCTGCGCAAACCGACACTCTACATCAACGTCTTATGCGGCTTTGTTTTTTTGTTACTTGCCCTGGGTATTATTAGCTTGCGTCTGGCGTTAACAGGCGTTTTATACAGCTGGGTGCTTGGTCATACCTTTGGTTTTATTTGCGGCGCTGGGCTGTTAGCCATTGGTTTTCACTTTGAGGATAGGCAAGACAAGACGCCCCGCTGGATAAACTTGGTGTTTTTTGGCGCCGCTGCCCTTGCCTCCGCGATCGCCCTGGTTGAGTGTGTTTTTCTATATCCACAAAAAAGCTTACAACAATTATTTGGCATCAGTTGGGTTGGCTTAAGCATCACCGTCTTTGGTGTCGGTTTGCTGGGCCACTACTTCATTTTGATTATTCGCTACAATTTTACAAGCAACATCTTCCTTAGGCGGCAGATTCGTACCCTGCTCTATTTTGTGACGCTTGGTTCAGCCCCCATTTTTTTGATTGTCATTCTTCCTCGCCAATGGTTCTATGATGTCATCGAGGTTCAACGAGTTGCTTTTATCTTTTTCTCGCTTGTTCCATTAGGGTACGTTTATGCCATTAATCGTACACATCATCAAATTGACCCGCTGTTTGTTAACATAACTATAGTTAGCTCAATTGCCGTCATTCTTTGGGTTATCTATGGCGTTGGGCATCTTATCACGTTTAATCGCAACACCATTACGTCAACATGGGGTTTGGTACTGTTTGTACTGCCGTTTTTGCTCATCATACCAACATTGCGCGGCCGGCTGCGCACATTTATTGAAACACTGGTTTATGGACCCCACAGCTTGAGTGATAGACATCTTGAAAGCTTCTCAAATCAACTGGCACTTGCTCCTGAAATGAAGACGGTTAATGCAATTTTAGAGGAGACAGGTAAAACGATGCGCCTGGAGCGTGTACTGCTTGTGCTTGTAGCGCGGGAGTCATGGCTGCAGCCGCCCCATAACAGTGAATACGTACATTACGCCAAGGATGATTCGCCGGTGATCGAGTCTCTGCCGCTGGATCAACCTGTTCTGCGTACACACGGGAAAACAGAGCATCCCCTCTTTCTGCAATATCCATGGGCGGCATGTGCAGTTCAACTGTCAGCCAGGAAGCGTGTTATTGGCGCCTTGATCATTTCCTATGTGGTCAATGAACCATATCTTAATTGGCAACAGATTGGCACTATTAAATTACTGTCCCAAATTCTGGCGGTAGGTTATGAAACGATTGTCCTCATTGACACTTCCCTGCAGCTTAACATCCAATTACAACAGGTGCGCGACCGTGAGCGACGTATGCTCGCCTCTCAACTACACGACATGCCGCTGCAGGATCTGACGATGGTAGCCGTTGGCATTAATCAGTATCAAATGAGCAGAGATGTCATGCATCTTAACGACGCGGAGAAATGGTTAGAAGCGGCCACAGACTCGCTGCGTAGAATTTGCATTGGCCTGCACCCCCCTGAGCTTGAGCAGGGGATTGAACCAGCGATACGCGAAGCCGTCCATCGGTTTCGGCGGAAGAAGGAACAGGTGCAGGTGCATGTAGAGATTGAGGACAATGCGGCCGTCCTCTCAGATCGAATGACTACCATGGCTATCTTTCATGTGGCCGTGGAATCGCTGAACAATGTGGCCAAACACTCAAATGCCACAAAGGTCTCCGTCACACTGGTGTATCGTGATGCTCATGCGATTTTGACCATTCAAGATAATGGAAGTCAAAATCAACCGTTTAACGCCTCAAATGTGGCATTGTTACGTAATAATCATATCGGTTTGATTAGTATGCAGCAATGGGCTCAATTGGTGGCCGGGTGGGTTTCGATTGAAGCCATTCCCAATCAAGGTGTGCGTGTGCAACTCAGTGTACCTGTGGAACTTGATTCATCAGTCTCTGTTAATCTGGTAGACTGATCAAGCCTGTACGGATTGCCTCGATTAAACAGGCGGTAATGTTTTTAACACCTACACGTTTGAACAGTTCGCTTAAGCGATTCTTTAATGTGCCTTCTGAAATTCCTAATTGCTCAGCATGTTCTGCATAGGTCAAGTTCGGCTGTTCAACAATGGCCAACAGAATTTGCTTTTGTCGCCGCGTAATTAAACCATCCTTCATGACTGTATCGCGGGCAAATAAACGTTCACTAATGCCTTTTGAGAAGTAAAACCCCCCTTGATGAACGGTGCGGATCGCTCGTGGTAATGACAGGGTTAATGCGTCTGACTTAAGCAGATAGCCATTGACCCCACGTGTAATACCAACTTCCAGAAGCGCTTGAGAGAGGTGCTGGGAAACGATGATGATCGAGGTTTCTTGGAAAAATTGGCGCATTTTGCGAATGGAAGGAATGAGTTGGAACCGTTCGGAATCAGCTGTCTGTGACTGGGGCATTTCAATATCCAAAAGCAGTACATCAGGGCGATGCTGGCGTACAAGTTCAATGACCTCATCGCCTACAGAGCCTTCTGCAAGAAACAACAGCCCCTCTGCAGTTTCAATTTGGTAACGAATTGCCTGGCGAATAAGCGGATGATCGTCAACACATACAACTGTAATAGGTGTACTCATAAGGCTATAGGGAGTGTTTTATACCAATAAGGATGAATGGAGTGTACTCAAATGAAGCTCTAACTATCCAGAATCTAAGCTGTCATACGATTGTTGTGAGACAAAACTATTGTTTCACCCCACAAGTGTTGCCAGATACATACATGGTGGTGAGATACTTTAACTTAAGCAAACCTCCATCGGGTAAAGCCAACAGAGGGGATTTGCTTCAGTAGTAGAAACTAAATATTTATATGGATTTTGCCTGCAAACTATTGGACACACATTGCTGCTAAATCTATAATGGCGAGCATTGTAACAAATTTTGCTTTCACTGGTCAATGTCGGATTGTCGGGCGTGAGTCATGAGGGGTGGGTTCCTCACTGCACAAAATCTTTTTCTCCAGCATAGATGGGAATTTTTAACCAATTCTCACGAGGGGGAAGGGGACAGCTGTAGCTTTCCTGGTAGGCGCAATACGGGTTATAAGCAAAGTTGAAGTCGACACGGATTTTATTGGCCAACACTTGTTCCAGGCCTGGGCGCTGGCTGTCCAGGTAACGGCCGGCGCCGTAGGTTTCACGGCCGTTTGTCGCATCCCTGAATGGCAGGAACAAGCCGTGCCCGTCACTGTAAATGGTCAGGCTGGCCGCCTGCCCGTTTATGGTGAATGTGAAACGGCCCCAACGACGAAACGGCCGTGTCTCCCCCGTGCTTGTCTCCATGTCCATCGCTGGCTCCATCGCCGAGAAACGTTCCACATCTGCCTCAAAAACCAGGTCGTCATTCTGGGCAAAATAAGGCAGGCCCTTAAACGCAGCCTGCTGCTTATTGTCTAGCGGCGATTGTGGGTGATGCCCCATAAAGTCATCTATCTGCTGCCGGAAGTGGGCTAATTCACTCATGATGTGCTCCTTGTTATAACATCCATCATGGGTGAGCTGCATAATCAGGTTATCCATGACGGTTCACGGTTTACAGCATTAAGATGCGCCTGTTTGGCCGCTTCTTACGGCTGCAGGGCGGCCCGAACAGCAACAATGGCCGCCGGATCATACAGCAGCCAGCGGGCAAATTCATCGTGGGGCAGGGTGCTGCGCCAGGCCCGGTAGGTGCTGTTTGGCAGGTCGCGGAAGAAGAGCGCCACCACCACGGGCGTGTTTTCTCCCTGAGGATAGGCATAGTAGACGGTGGTGAGAATGCCCGGCAGCGAGCCGTTTTTATAGCCCAGGTTGCTGAACAACACCTGGTTGTCAGGGAAGACCATAGGCCATTCCAGATATTTACGGGCCAGGAAACTACTGTCAGGGCTGCTGAGGCCGTTTTGGGCCAGGCGGGCCATCAAGTTAGCATAGTCACGCGGGCTGCCGTGAGCGTTCAGGCTGTGACTAAAGAGGTGCTGCACCTCTACCGAAGGGCGGCGGGTACGGCCGTGCCATATTCGTTCTTCTTCCCGAAAAGCAGTGTCATGCACATAGGCGTCCGTGAGCCGGCTGGCTTCACGCCCGTAGGCCGTCGGGTTGTCCAGGTAAGCCCGGATGGCGGTCGCATCGCTGGGGGCGTTACGGGTGTGATTACCCATCGCCATAAACTGGCCTACCCACGGGCAGGGTGCAGTCTGGCTGGTGAGTGCCATAGCCACGGCCGTGGCCTCTATGGCTTCCTGCCCTAACAACCCCTGCAAATAATCTGCAGCAGCATTGGAACTGTGCCGAATCATCATCCAGGGTACCTCCTCCAGACGTACCTGTGGCGGATCACCCTCCAAAAGCCCCTTGTCTTCCAGTTCCATCAGGGCCCGGTCGTGTGCCCACAGGTCATAACCGGGTAAATGGTAAACATCAAGATCAGCTGTTGTGACGTACCCGGCGGCGTTTACCTGCCCATTGGTCACGGCTTCTACGTAGGCCACCAGGGAAATCACTTTGACCACCGAGGCCAGAGGCATTTGCATGTCGGCGTTTAAGTAGACACCATTGGCCTCATCGCCGGCGCGGTAAACAACCAGGCCGACACTACCCGGATGCTGAAGTATATGCTGCCAGGCAGGCACGGCCGTGTCTGGCATGATGGCGCGCACAGCTTCCAGGGCAACGGCGTCTGGGGCCAGGGTGCTGACTGCCGGCGTCGTATGGGTGGGCAGCAGGGGCAGCCCCTGGCCGCAAGGTGTGGAGAGCGGGCCGGTGTAATACGGCGTGGCGGTGGCCGTAGGGGTGGGCGGTGTACTGGTGGGCAAGGGCGTCAGCGTAGCCGGCAAGGGCGTGGGTGATGACGTGGGTAGGGGCGCGGCGGTGAACGCTTCTGGCGCGACCACCGGGGGAAACGCGGCCAGGGGTACGGTGGGTGGCTGTTGGCAGGCCAGCAGCAGGCTGACCCCCAGTAGTGACAGGAAAAACGCTTTGTGTGGTGCCATGTGGCCAGATTGTAACGGCTGTAGCCATGCCGCTCAAACATTCGCCATAAATTCTCAGGGAATTTTTTGATGAAATGCTCCATTGCCGGTATAAATAGGGTGTCTTGTTTCTATAAGTGTTTCTGTGCTTTGTTTGCTGTGTAATCCACTTTTGTTGCCAGGCTGCCTGCCTGGTGAACCCTATCGCGGATTACCAGGAGGAGGTTGCCATGTTTAAGCGTGTGTTTGTTTTGACAATTGGTACGACGCTGCCCTTGTTGGTGCTGGTGTTTTTCCTGGCCCGGCACATAGAGGCAGCCGGCAGCCCGGCGGTGCTGATCGACGCCGTCTTGTATGATGGGTACGAAGCGAGTGACGCCGATGAAGCCGTGCGCCTGCGTAACGTGAGCGACGGCGAGGTTGATCTGTCTGGCTGGCAGTTAAATGACGGCGAAAGTGCTACGGCCGTGATTCCCATAACCACACCATTAGCGGCCGGCCAGGCCATCTGGCTGGCGAAGAATGGCCTGGCCTTCCAACGCCAGTTTGGCTTTGCACCTGATTGGGAGCGTCATGACACTCTGCCTGACGTGCCCAACTTGGCCGGTTCCTGGCCCAGCTTTTCTAACACCGGTGACCAGGTGCTGCTGCTGGATGCGGCCGGTAACCTGGTCGACTGCCTGGCGTATGAGACCAACCCGGGTAATGATTGTGGCAGCGCCTGGAGCGGCCCGGCGGTGCAGCCCTATCGCCCCAGCACGGCCTTTGCCAGCGAGGGCCAAATCCTTTACCGGGCCCGTCATCAGCAAACGGGCCAGCCCATACCAGATACGGATACTGCCGCCGATTGGGCCCAGGGCAGGGATGATCACATTAACGGCCGTAAAGTGATGTACCCAGGCTGGGACCTGGAAGCGTTTTTCTGGACGGCGCAGGTCACAGAAACGGCCGTGCTTACCATTGCCATTGCCCCAGATAATGCCTATGAAGCCATCGTCAGCCAGATCAACAGTGCACAGACAACCATTCAAATTGAAACCCAAACGTTTGAAAACCTGGCCATTGCCCAGGCCTTGTTGGCGGCGCGCAGCCGCGGGGTGGCGGTAACAGTGCTCATGGAAGCAGAACCAGCTGGCGGTGTTCATGACCAGGAGCGGTACATTTGCATGTTATTGGCCCAAGCGGGCGGCCAGTGCTGGTTCATGTTCACTGAAAGCAGCCTGGATATTTTTGATCGGTACACGTACCTCCACGCCAAATTTATCCTCATCGATGGTGAACGTGTCATCATCTCCAGCGAAAACCTTAGCCCGCGCAGCCTGCCCGATGATGCTAAACACGATGGCACCTGGGGGCGGCGTGGCGTGGTCCTCATCACCGATGCGCCGGGGGTGGTTGGCCATGTGCAGTCCATTTTTGACCATGATTTTGACCCGGTGACCCACGTTGATATCACCGGCACACATGTCATTGGCGCGCCACCACCCAATTTTGTGCCCATCACCGCCACTGGCGGCACAACATACACAGTGCGGTATCCGGTACCAGTGGCTGTGCATGGAACTTTTGCTTTTGAGTTGGTACAGTCGCCAGAAAACAGCCTGCGTGACCAGGATGCCTTGTTGGGGATGATCAACCGAGCCGGGGCCGGGGATGTGGTCTTGATGCAGCAGTTGGAAGAACGGCCGTATTGGGGCTCTTCTCTTTCTAACCCTACGGCTGATCCCAATCCACGCCTGGAAGCGGCCATCGCAGCTGCCCGGCGCGGCGCCATGGTGCGCCTGATGCTGGATAGTTATTTTGATACGGGTAATCCCATCAGCAATACCGCTACTTGTAATTATGTCAACACTACAGCGGCCGCTGAATCTTTAGATCTCATATGTAAGCTGGGCAACCCGGCGGGTGAAGGCATTCATAACAAGATGGTACTGGTGCGGGCCAACGGCCGTGGGTACAGTCACGTTGGCAGTCTTAACGGCTCTGAGCTCTCCAGCAAAGGGAACCGTGAGCTGGCTTTGCAGGTGCAGTCAGACGCCGCTTATAGTTATCTGGCGCATATGTTCTGGCAAGATTGGGGCTACTTTGTTTACATACCGGTTATCTTTCACCATTATGTGCCGCCGGCGCAGTATGTCCTTATCAGTGAAGTTTTATATAACCCCGGCGGCGCCCAGGATGATACAGAATTTATTGAGCTGGTGAACCCCACCAACCAGACTATTGACCTGAGCCATTACAGTCTGGGAGATGCGGTAAGCCCCGCTGACTTCGAAGATGTGCGTCGTTTTCCGGCGGGCACCCAGCTGGGACCTGGCCAGGTCCTGGTTGTAGCCGTAGCAGCCACCGCTTTCCGGGCAGAATTTGGCATTGACCCGGACTTTGAAATTCTGAGCACTGACCCGCTTGTCCCTGATATGATTGATGACCTTGCCTGGGGCGATCCAGCCGCTTTTTTGCGGCTGGGCAACATGGGGGATGAAGTCATTTTGCGTAATGCCACCGATCTGGTGGTAGACGCTGTCGCGTATGGTGATGGCGGCTTTCCTGGCACTATCTCGTGTGGCCTGGCGCCATCGGCAAACATCAGCTTAGAGCGTTATCCTCATTGGCGTGACACTGACGATTGCCTGGCAGATTTTCGTGAGTGGGCATTCCCAAACCCTGGTATGTTACCCTGATGTATAAAAGCCTGCCGCAAGGCAGGCTTTTGTCGACCACAATGTAAGTTTATAGCGTGTGTATAAGTTAGTCGTCACCAAACAGATCGGCGGGGTCAGCCACATTCCCCTCCCCTGCATCAGGTGCGATCAAAGGCGAACCAGCGCGGGTACTTATTTTGCCTTTATAGATAATGGTGGGGGGTTCATAAGGGACATGGCTGTCCTTCTTCTCGTTTTGACCATCATGCCCACATGAGTTTTTCATACTTCTCCTCCTTAAGGAATGTATTACAATGGGATTGGCGTACCTTGTATTGTTGAGAGCCGCCACATAGGCAATACAGAGAAGGCACACGCTAAAATAAGTGATGTGTATAAAAAAAACGTAAAACTATTATCTTCAACTTATATGTTTGTGTCAACCTGACCAGACGCCTATTTGTATAATCGAAAAAACTTACAAACATCATGACGTGCTGAAAAATAACGGCTGGCTTACATAAGCCAGCCGTACCAAGCCAGATAATGCTCAAATCAGCCGCTTTTACTTAAACATCGCAGCCACCGGCCAGGCAGGCCAGTTCCTGAGCGGCGGTGGTCAGGTCTTCTTCTTCATACCGGTAAATCTTTGAAAAATCAATTTCTGGGAATTTGGCGGCTGCTTGTTCATACTCTTCCTGGCTTATTTCCATGTAAGGCATCTGGTCGTATTGAGCATCAAAGGCTGGCAGAAATGCCATGCCGCCAACTTTGTCCTGATTTTCCCAAATCCAGCGGATAATGTCCAGTACTTCATTAGGTTGGTAAGTGATGGTGACGCTGGGATTATGCTCTGTGTAATGGGTCTTGTTTTGCAACCAATAGTAACATTGTTCTAAAGCGGTGCGGTCATTACGAGTCACTGAGTCTGGCGGGGCTTTTACGGGGAAGTGGATGACCCAAGTGTTGGCGTTTTCTGGAGTCTGCCCATTTTCCGGGTCCATGGGTACGCCGGCGTCATTGAGTACTTTAAAAACAGGCGTATGTGCTCCCACACGGACATTGCGAATGTAGAAAGGGGCCCAACGGGCATGTAACCCGGAAGAAGAATCTACCAACTGTGATGAATTGCCAGAGGGTTTGACACAGGTAATAGAGACAGACTGGTTAATTCCCAGCGCATCGGCATAGAGTCGGTTGGTTTCTACCGCCACCTCACGTAATTTTGCCTGATTTTCAGGGTCTTGGACGGCAGGGCTGTCCATCTGGCCGTTCAAATCAACCCCTAACAATCGTTCTTCTTCGCAGTTTTTCTGCCACTCGCGCCGCAGGCCGGGGAAATAGGTGGCCATCGATTGGATGGTGCCGATGATGGTGGCCAGTTCCACCTTTTCTCTTAACGTTTCATAGGTATCGTCAGCGCGGGCGATGGCGCTGGTGAGGTTGCAGAATTGATACGGCCGTAAAATAATCTCGCCACAATTGTGAACATATAATCCGTTGGCGTCAAAGGCGTGAATCTCAGGGATCGTGCAATCATAGACATCTTCATGACCAACCAGGGTAATAGACTTGATGTGAGCCACGAACCGCTCTCGGTCAGGTTTGCGTTGGTAAGCCGCTGCCTTATCTGCCAGCCGGGCAGCCTTTTCCGGATTTGAAAAGCCAATACGCTGCTGAAATATCTGGATATTGTCGTTAGCAATCACCAATTCATGTTGTGCTTCTGTCCAATGCTCCTTCACGCCGCCCTTGCCATCGGGCAAAGAACGGTAACCGGCTTCGCGGTGATTTTGGTAAATCGTGCTGTTAATACCCAACCGCAGTAACATGCGTTGTGCTGCCTGCAAAAGCTCCAGGTTGGATTGGACCAACCGCACACTTATGCCTTTGTCCTGGTTGCCCATCACGGCACCATCGGCATCGAACAGGCCACGCAGAAAACCGGCATAGAATGCACTGGACGTTTGCTCAATGGCTGGGGTTATCGTTTTAGCATCTATCGTCATGTTGTAACTGTCGGCGATCTGATTCAGGCCAGGGGAAGCCAGTTGCCAGTATTGGTTTGTTTTGTGATAGAAGGGTTGCAAATCGTTACGAGCCGGGACGTTGGCGGTTAAGACTGCATGGGCCATCTCTACCATCATTTGACTGCTTTCACCCTGGAAACGCAGCATGGCCTGATTGCTTTTGGTTTCGTGGCGGACAAATGCCCCATCACCAACCAGCAAGCCCAGCAGCCAGGCTGCGGCCGCTCCCTGATCGTTTGCCAGCCACACGGCTGAGCGTTGGTTGTGAAGCCGGATGCTGTCCCCAGGTTGTAATTCACCAACAGGCCGCCACGCTGTGTCTTGCTTTTTACCTGTCTGGGCAGCCACATACAAAATGGGGTGGTCGGCGGTGGCTTTGAGCGTATGTCCTTCTTCTGTCTCGATCAGATACACTGGTTTGTGACCGGTATAGAAAAAGCCATCTTTTGTAGAGCGGTAAGCACGGCCGTTAACCAGTGCGGCAAAGGGCTCTGCCACTAAATCCTTTACCTGCCGTGGCCCCGCTTGGGTCATCACCCAGGTGTCGGCGGTCACACAAGGATTGGTGCCAAAATCGGCCGCCTGCCGCCGTGCTGGCCGGTTCTCCACAGCGGCCCGCCGGTTAAAAATACCCGGCTCACCCCGGCCTGATTCCACCATGTCCAACACAAAACGGGTAATTTCTGCCTGGTTCAGCTCACGATCAGGCCAGACAGCGGAATTATTGGCATTCCAACGCTGGCTGTTGCTGCGCCAGAAGTCGCCATCCTTGCAGTGGCGCATTTCCTGATCATCGTAATCAAAGAGGGAGATCATAGCCGTATTGTGTACAAGATAGCCTTCAGCTACAAAGGTGCTGCCGTCTTGAACTTCAAGATCATACGTATGGGCGCTGCCGCCATCTCGAATCTCTACTACCTGGACGGGGACATAATGCGTCGCCTCCACCATCGTGGTAAGTGTGGCACTGTTCATGTTGGCATCTCGACTGCTTGGCCACTTATTCTTCCATGTAGCACGAGGTAGGTCATTTTTAACAAACCTGCCCGGTACGGTATAGCCAGCTTGTTTTCCGTGGCGTGATACCCATTCCCTGCTGGCATATGAGCCTAGCAAGCTTTCGGCTCTGTTCAACGCCAAAGCATCCTTGATAGAAACAACCCATTGCGCTTGCCAGCCCTGCTCTGTGGCCGGTCGCCGTACGCGAACCTCGGCAATAATTCCTAAGGTAGCCAGTAGTTTAACCATGTCTCTGGCAAACGTCTCATAGACAGTGGCCACAACTGTAACTGGTCTATCTGTGTAACAGCCGTCACCGTCCATGACGCCCGCAATAAAAGCGGCCCGAATAGGGAGGGTGGCTTGCCACACCTCTTCTGGTATTTCAAGCGGCGCGTGGGGCTGTTTGTACTGGTACATCCAGCGAGCTATCTGACGATTATTTGAGCGGAGTTTGACGCAGTGTTCATGCTCCGCACTATGATCCTGAGCATGCAAGCCATGCTGCCCCATCCACGCTGTGACGCGTGTCATTTGGGCAAACTCATTTTCGTGACAGGCAACCGAAAAAGTGGTATTCCCCCCCTTGCCATAATTGTCGTGTTTTGTCACACTGACATAGCCATCGGCGAAAAACTTACCCATAAACCAGGCAGTTTCTGTGTTTAGTTCTGGTTGCGACAACACAGAACCACTGTGATCTGCTCCTCGTTTCGCAGGCAGAGACGCCAGTTCCATCTCTTTACCACCTATGGCATGGGTTATGAAGAGGATGCGATCCTCAGGGGTAATGTGCTGGGCTTGTTTGAAGGTATACCCTCCCCACACGTCGGTCAGCACGGCAATGCGATGATCGGGTGTACAGCGAAAAATGGTGCCAGATTCAGTTACTAATTCAACAATTTGCTGTACTCCTTGATCTAGCCAACCTGTTACGGGTTTATAGCCAACGGCCGTCATTACCTCATCACCGGTGATGACTTCTTCAATGGGGATACTGCCCCGTCTGGTATGTATGCGTGTTCCCACGGGAAGACACCGCCGCACGCCGCCGGAGACGGCCGCGTTGCCCACAGCACACATGATGTCATGGGCGTCTAACGGCCGTAAAAAGCTGCCCTGCCGTGCCAAAATTCGGCTGCGGGCAAAGTCCAGCATCTGGCGCAGTGGTTCTGGCCCGGAAGCCCGGCCCCCTTTGACGCGCAAAGGCATACCGGCCGGCCGCACTTCACTATAATCAAACTTCAAATCGTCACCGGTGAACCAGGCGGTCAGGCCGGCGCGCAGGGCTTCGGCCCAACCTTCAGAAGTGTCGGCTACCACATGGGTGGGCGCCGGTTTGCCTGATTGCCGGGCAATGCGTGGGAACTGTTCCACATACTGTCGTTCTACGGAAAAGCCCACGCCGCAGCCGCTCATAGAGATGATCAGCGCCTCTACAAATGAGTCCAGGCTGTCCACTGGCATGTAAGAGCAGTTGTAAATGGCGATGTTGTTGCGGCGAGCGGCCGGGCCGGCCATCGCCAATAGCCGCATAGAAGGCATGACCTTCATCTGCAAAATGCCTTGGCGAATGCGCTCATAAACCTCTTTCGGTAAGCGGTAGTCAGACAATTCGCGCAAATAATCGGTGGCCCGGTTGACGGTTTCCAGCCAGGTTTCCCGCCGCCCCAGGTCATAATTAAAGCGGGAATATTTATCATAAAACTGGAATTTTTGCAGTTGGGTGGGAAAGAATTGGTCAGATTCGGCAAAAGCATCACGCACTTCCGGCGGTACCGGCCGTTTGGCGCGGATTTTGGCGTGTTCAGCGCGGTAGAGAATGTAATGTTTAGCGGCTTCATATTCACCCGCCGCCTGCAGCACCATCTCCACAATGTCTTGCACCCCCTCCACGGTGGGTAGGTCAAACTTGGCGGCGACCACATTCACGACCTGGCGGTTGATATCCTCTATAGAGGTTTTGGGCTTCTGGCCCAGGCTGGCAAAACAACGCTCCAGGGCGCTGTAGATATGCTGGTCATCAAAAGGGACAATACGGCCGTCTCGTTTGACAATGCTGGTAGGGATGGCCACCTTAAAGTAAATGCTGGTGGCATCCAGAGCCTGTTTGCCATTCTTGCCGTTCATACCATTTTTTTTGCGAGAAGTAGTTTCCAACAGTTGACTTTGCGCATTTTGCTTTTCTGACATTTTATGCCTTCTCCTGATATGATGATTTTAAGGAAATGGGCAGGACCAGCTACATTAACGAGATAGTCCCCATCACGTGAACGTTACAAATCTAGCCATTTCCTGATTCTGATAAATTGCTCAACAAGCGCACTAAAGCCAGTACCGATATGGCGGTTTGTGGGTTTGTGGGGGTATTCCTATGATTTATTTTGTGGTGCGTAGGCGGTCTATTTCTTTGCGAATTGCTTCCAGATCATCCAGGTTCATGTAAACTGTTACATAGCGAATATAAGCTACTTCGTCTAAATCTTTGAGTTTTTCAATCACCGAATCGCCCACCAACTTACTGGATACTTCCGCTTTGCCCAGCTGCTGCAACTCTGCTTCTACCTCACCGGCAATGCGTTCAATATCGGCTGCCGCCACCGGGCGCTTGGCGCAGGCTATCTTGATCCCGGCCATCAACTTCTCACGCGAAAACTCCTCACGGGTGCCGTCTTGTTTCACCAGCATAGGGGTGGCCAATATGGGCCGTTCATAGGAACTAAAACGCTGACTGCAATTTTCACAAACCCGCCGCCGCCGCGTCCCGCCACGAGCATCATGGCTGGTGTCGATGACATTGGTTTTGGGGTGGTTGCAATAAGGACATTTCACGAAAAAGCCTCCGGTCAGGTAAAAAGCCCAGATATGGATTGGTAGCATTGAATAGGCGTAAATCCACCATATATAGGGCTTTGGGTTGCTGGCTCCCCCATATTTGGCAGTTGTAGCGAGCATTATAACACACGGCCGTGGCCCTGACAACCCGTAAAAGTCTTAAAACTTTGGCTATTGACGGCCCCGGCGTAAACGCCCCGTTAATAATTGATAATCAGTAACCAGTATTCAGTAACCAGTATTCAGTAATTAGTAACCAGTATTCAGTAAAAACCCACTGAATACTGGCTGCTGAGTACTGACTGCTGCACTTACTGAGTGTCGCGTTTGCGTAAAAAGGCGGGGATGTCCAGATCATTGACCTGGTACTTGGTGTCTTTGGCGGTGCGGGGGGAAGGGGGGGGCATGGTTGTTTGTGGCGGTGCCGTCACCCGCGCCGGCGCTGTGGGGCGGCTGGCCACACGGGCCTCTGGCCGTGTAATGCGGTGCATCAATGGTGAACCGTGTTCAAAGCCCGTAGCAATCACCGTAATGCGCACTTCTTCGTCTAGTGTTTCATCAATCACAGCGCCAAAGATCAGGTTGACGTCTGGGTGGGCGGTTTCCCGAATGATAGCCGCTGCCTGGTTGATCTCATGCAGACTTAAATTGGTGCCGCCGGTAACATTAAATAAAATACCTTTAGCGCCATCAATGGTCACGTCTAGTAGTTTGCTAGACAGGGCCATTTCTGCCGCATTGCGTGCCCGGTCATCCCCCTTGCCCACGCCTACGGCCATCAAAGCCGCGCCGCCCAAAGACATGATCGCCTGTACGTCTGCAAAGTCCAGGTTGATCAGGCCCGGCACGGTTATCAACTCGCTGATGCCCTGGATGCCCTGGCGCAACACATCGTCGGCCAGCTTAAAAGAGTCCAGCAGCGATACACGCCGGTCGCTCATTTCTAGCAGCCGATCGTTAGGAATCATAATCAGGGTATCGACGTGTTCTTTTAATTGTTCAATGCCCGTTTCTGCCGCCCGCATACGCTGGGTTCCTTCAAAGGTGAAGGGTTTTGTAACCACGCCAATGGTCAGCGCTCCCTCTTCACGGGCGGCTCTGGCCACAATGGGCGCCGCGCCTGTACCGGTGCCCCCACCCATGCCGGCCGTAACAAAGACCATGTCTGAGCCTTGTAAAACCTGATGCAGCTCTTCCAGTGACTCCTCGGCAGCTTTGCCGCCGACTTCAGGGTTGCCGCCGGAACCCAGGCCGCGGGTGGTACGTTCGCCAATGGCTACGCGGGTGCGCGCCTGGCTGCCGCGTAAGGCCTGTTGGTCTGTGTTGACGGCCACAAAATCTACACCAACAATGTTGGCTTCGATCATGCGATTGATGGCATTGCTGCCCCCGCCGCCAACACCGACTACCCGAATGAGGGCTGAGCCTTCAGCGACCGGCATTCTTTGTAATTGGGCTGTTCCATTTTTTGTTTTCATTTCTTCATCCCCTGTTCTGGTAATCGGTAAAAAACCGCTTACTGAATACCATTGACTGATGACCGATTACCTAGGACCAGTTTTCAGTCATCAGTGTACAGTTTTCTGTGCTGGCCTATCTCTGGAACTGGTCTGCTGAAAACTGGTTACTGACTTCTGATTACTGGTACTAGCCTGGTAATAATGTCTTTAACAAAGTGCCCACGCGCCGTCCCCATTCACGGTTTTGACCACGTGGTTGATAAATTTGGTTGTCGCTCATAGCCCAGCGCAGCAGCCCCACGCTGGTGGCAAAGGCAGGTGAGTGCAGCTTGTCTATCATACCCAGCAAGTTGCGCGGCTGCGCCACACGCGCCGGAACGTTTAAGACACGTTCGGCGATTTCGGTGATGCCCCGTAATTGTGATGTGCCCCCGGTCAGCACAATGCCCGCCGGCAGCAGCCCTTCATAGCCGCAGCGTTTTAAGTCCTGCAAAATCATCTGGAATACTTCTTCAACACGAGCCTCGATCACATAGGCTAAGTCCTGGCGGCCTACCTGAATCTTTTCGCCGCCAAAAGGCTCAATGGTGAAGACGTTTTCGGCGTCGATTTTGATAGGGCGACAGTCACCATATTGAATCTTGACCTGTTCAGCCACATCATAAGGCGCGCGCAAACCAATGGCGATGTCATTGGTAATATGGTAGCCGCCCACGGGCAGAACACGGGTGTACCAGGCCTTGCCATGGGAATAGAGGGCAATGTCCGTGGTGCCGCCGCCGATGTCGGCGACGATGACCCCCATATCACGTTCGTTGGGTTCCAAAACAGCTTCGCCAGAGGCCAGGGCATTAAGCACAAATTCGGCGGTGTTAATGCCCACATTGCGGGTGCATTGGGTCAGGTTCAGCAGGGCATGTTTATCGGCCGTAATGATGTGGGCCTCTACTTCCAGGCGAAAACCGTGCATGCCCAGGGGGCTGCGCACACCGTCCTGATCATCGATCTTGTAACCGCGGGGGATGATGTGGGCGATTTGTCGGTTGTGGGGTAGGGGGATAGCCTGGGCAATGTCCAGTGCTTTTTCAATGTCATCAGCCGTCACGCCATGGTTGTTACGGCCGATAGGCACAACGCCGCTGTTATTGGTGCAGCTGATATGTTCACCGGCCATGCTGACCAATGCCTGCGAGAGATCATAACCGGAAGTCTGTTCAGCCTGTTCTACGGCCGTAGCCAGTGCCAATGATGCCTCGCCTACGTCGATCACCATCCCTTTGCGCATGCCCCGCGACGGGGTAACACCCAGGCCGATGATTTGCAGTTGCCCTTCCCGTACTTCGCCAACAACGGCGCAAATCTTGGTGGTGCCAATGTCCAGGCCAAAGATAATGTCTGCCATGTGCCAATACCCTCTTCTAAATGAGAGGGGAGATGGAATCTTCCCTCTCCAATTCCTTTATTTGCTGCGGTAAAACGGCCGTTCCTGGTTGGCGACACTGACGTAGGCCGGCGTAATACCACGAGCCAACAAATCCTCTACAATCGTTTCATAAACGGCCAACTTCTGTGTCATGTCACCGCCGCTGCCAAAGTAAGCCCGCCAGCCACGGCCATCTTGATAGCTGAGGCCGTTGCCAGGTTGGTAATATAAGCGTTCAATGTTTGGGCGTAAGGCGCGCAGTTGCATCGCCCCTATCAACACGTCATCTGGGACAAAGGCCTGGTTGGCCACCGGTACGGCCGTTTCGGTGGCTGGCCCAGTTTCAGACGATGAGGTGGCAGGTACAGAGGCGGTTGCCTGCACTTCTGACTCAATGATCAGCAGGCCCAACACATCGGCGCGTGCCGGTTGTAGACGGCCGTGCCTTGTCACCCAAAATTGATGGCTGCCTTCGATCCACAAAGCCACCGGTGTGTCTTCCTGCACCTGAATGTGTACCTGGTTTGGCCATTGTAATATCACCGTGGCTGACAGAATGCCAGGCACGCCCAAAATGCCGGCGGCCGCATCACCGGGATCGGCCGCAAAAATGTGCTGGCCGGCCAGTCTACTGGCGGTGACCACTTCGGCTGCCGGAATAAAGCTGCTGCCGTCCACCGGAATCGTGGTCACATAAAACTTTTCATCCAGGCCAATCAGAACCAGGGCATAGACCACCATGGCCAGCAGCGCCAGGCTGACCCAACGTGCCGACAATACCACCCGTTTAATGCCACCCAACGGCAAGTGCACCCGCCGAAAGTTCCGCCGCCGGCGCCGTTTGGCCGTTTTGGGCACACGCAGCCGGGGTTGGGCCACAAAAGAAGCGGCGTCCATGCGTCGCATTTTGGGCTGTTTGCGTAGTCGCGGTTGGTTCGATCGTCGGCTCAGTCGCATAATCAATAGGGTGCAGAGATCGGGGATTGAGAACAGGCGCCCCGATCTCGCATTTTAAACCTCAAATGACTTTTTTAACTTCTCTTTTTCCTCATGTCGCTCCATGGCCAGATCAATAAGCCTGTCTAACAGTTCACTGTAGCTGACGCCGGTTGCCTCCCATAATTTGGGATACATGGAGATGTGGGTGAAGCCGGGGATGGTGTTGATCTCGTTTAGATATAACGTGCCGTCATCTTTATCTAGCAGTAAATCTACCCGGCCCAGCCCGGCACAATCAATAGCCTGGTAGGCTTGTATGGCCAACGCCCGTGCCGCCTCGGCCACTTCTGGTGCCAGCGGCGCGGGAATGAGCAGTTCAGAATCATCGCTGACATATTTGGCCACATAATCATAAAAGTCACGACGCGGCCGGACTTCGCCAACGACGCTGGCTGTGGGGTGGTCATTGCCCAGGACGGCGACTTCTAATTCACGGCCGTTAATCCCCTGTTCTACAATAATCCGGCGATCATAGTCGGCGGCCTGGTCCAGCCCGGCGGCCAGTTCGGCGCGGTTGCGACATTTGCTAATGCCTACACTGGAACCCAGGTTGGCTGGTTTGGTGAAGAGCGGGTAAGCCAGTTCCGCAGCGGCAATGGTATCTAACACGGCCTCTGGTTGTTTGGCCCATTGGCTGGCCAGTACCAACCGCCAGGCCAGCACAGGCAGACCGTTGGCGGCCATCACTTGTTTAAAGATGGCTTTGTCCATACCCACGGCCGAACCCACCACACCGGCGCCAACGTAGGGCAGGTTGGCCAGTTCCAACAGCCCCTGTACGGTGCCATCTTCGCCATAAGGTCCGTGCAGTACTGGGAAGATGACATCCAGCTCGGCCACGGCCGTTACCCCGGCCACCCGGTGTTCTACTTCTTCTACTTGCAATAGGGCCGCCGATTGGGGATCAGGCAGCAACGTGGCTGGTTGGGAAGCATGCCCCTGGGTTAAGGCGGCCATGGCATCACCAGCCAACCAACGGCCGTGTTTGTCAATGCCAATGGGAACCACCTCATACTTTTCCGGGTTCAGCGCACGCATCACTGACTGCGCTGAATGGAGCGATACTTCATGTTCACCTGACCGGCCGCCAAAGATGACGCCGACCCGTATTTTTTGCTCTATCCCTTGTCTTCCTGTAGCCATTTTTAATATTCAGTCGTCGGTATTCACTATTCAGTTGGTTTGATGGATCACCGGTTACTGTTCAAATTCCCAGTCACCCACCAACTCTACTTCCAGTTCCATTTCCACTTCGAAGCGCTCACGTACAGAGTTCCAGGCTTCAGCAATAAGAGCCCGGATGTTTTCGGCGGTAGCCTCTTCATCGTTCACAAAAAAGTTGGCGTGTTTTTCAGAAATATGAGCGCCGCCAACACGGAAGCCTTTTAAGCCGGCAGCCTCAATTAAGTATCCGGCATAGTAATTGGTGGGGTTCTTAAACATGGAGCCAACGGTAGCGCCACCAGGTTGGGTCTGTTTGCGATGGGCGGTAAACCCGTCGGCGCGGGCTGTCAGCACGTCTACGGGCTCTGGCGTCAATACCAGTTCAGCACTTAACACCACACGCCGGGAAATTTCACGGCCGTGTTCCTGTTTTAAAATACTGCTGCGGTAGGCATATTCCATCTCGCTGTTGTTATAGATACGCAGTCCGCGCCCTGGCTCCCACACGGTAGCCGCCCGCAGGGTGGCGGCCATATCGCCGCCGTGTGCGCCGGCATTACCCACGACTGCGCCGCCAATCGTCCCTGGTACATTTACCGCCCATTCTAACCCGCCTAACCCTTTGCCAATACACTGCCGCGCCAGGGAAGAAAGGTTGGCCCCAGACTCAACGGTGCAGACAACATGAGCGCCGGTGTGGCGAAAGTTGATGCTTTTAGCCCGGTTCAAAATAACCAACCCGCGTACCCCCTCGTCGGCTACCAATATGTTGGAGCCGCCGCCCAAAATAAAGTAAGGGATTTGTTGGTGATAGGCCAGTTCCACCGCTTTTTGTAATGTGGCCGCGTCATACGCTGCCAGGAACATTTCGGCGGGGCCACCTACCCGCGCTGAGGTGTAGCGGCTAAGCGGTGTGTCTAGTTGTAAATCATCACCAAAGGTTTCATAAAACAGTTTATAAGTGGCTAAGCGGATGGTTGTTGTTGTTTTCATGATTCCTTATAGGAGGTCATTGGGTTTTTGCCCAATTTCCCAACTACTCAGTGGCATTTTTTACCCTCTCTGATAATCCAGCCAAAACCCATTTTCCTACCTGGTCGCCGTCGCCGGCCCCCAGGGTAAGGACAACATCACCAGGGTGAATACGCTCCAGAATGTAATCGGCAGCGTCGCGTAGGCGGGGAATGTGTATGGCCTGGGGATGGTTCATCGCCTGAACAATAACGGCCGTATCCATGCCCAACGTCTCATTCTCCCGGCTGCGATAAATATCCAGGGCCACCACCCGGTCAGCGGCCGTGAAACAATCAGCAAACCGGTCCCACAGCAGCCTGGTGCGGCTGAAGGTGTGCGGCTGCCAGACAGCCCACAAACGGCGGCCAGGGTAGCGCTGCCGCGCCGCTTTGAGTGTCACTTCAATCTCTGTGGGATGATGCGCATAATCATCAATGATCACCACATCACCAATCTCACCCAAGACCTGGAAACGCCGGTTTATACCACCAAATGCATTCAGCGCTATGCGGATGACGTTAAAATCTATGCCCAGGTCCAGGGCCACAATGATGGCTGCCAGGGCGTTTAACACGTTGTGTTCACCGGGCACGCGCAGCCGTGCCAGCCCCACCATCTGCCCTTCTGTTTCTACCAGGAAATCCATGCCGCCCAGTGGATTCGGCCGTAAATCTACCGCTTCAAAATCAAGCCGCGCCGTTTCATCTTTACCCAGGCCATAGGTGGTTATTTCGGCGTTGGGCAGTTTGAGCCGCTTGAGCAGTTTGATGACACCCGGGTCATCGGCGCAGGTGATCAGCCGCCCCCCGTTTGGCAGCAGGTTGGCAAACTGCCGGTAGGCTTCTTCATACGCTCTGGCGGTGGGGAAGATGTCTGGGTGGTCATGTTCAATGTTGGTGATGATGCTAACTTCCGGTTTGAGGCCCAGAAACATACGGTCGTACTCATCGGCTTCAATGATAAAGTAGTCACCCTGCCCGTAACGGCCGTTGCTGCCTAAAGAAGTGATCACCCCACCCGCAATGACCGTAGGGTCCAGATCAGCCGCGATTAAAATTTGGGCGATCATGCCCGTGGTTGTGGTTTTGCCGTGGGTGCCCGCCACAGCAATGCCAATGGTACCGGTCATTAAATGGCCCAGGAAGTCGGCTCGTTTTAATACCGGAATCTTCGCCGTTTGGGCAGCCACAATTTCAGGATTATTGGCGCTGGCGGCCGAGGTTGTCACGACAGCATTTGCGCCGGTAACATGTTCTGGTTGGTGCCCTTCGTAAATGGTGGCGCCTTCAGATTGCAACACGGCCGTGACCTCACTTAACTTCATATCTGACCCCGATACGACAAATTTGCGCCCCAGCAGCACCCGGGCAATGGCAGACATGCCTGATCCGCCAATGCCGATCAGGTGAATATGCATACCAGACGTTAAAGTGAACGTTGTATCTTTCATAATGAGATCAAAGAGTGGTGTTTGCAGATTAAATCTCTGATGGCTAATGTCCACTCTCTCATCCTCACGCTCCATTCAAATCATTACAATAATGACAAATAAGAACATAATCACCATCAAATATGGTAAATATGGCCCCAGCAATGATATAGGCAAGCGGCCCACCATGCCGGCGGCGGTAGAGCCAACAGCCGGCCGCACGATCAACGCCGCGTCGAACGGGTAGGGCACCCCGGGGGAAAGCTGCACCCATTGTCCGGCGCCAGCGTGCTGATATTCTAAAAAAGACCAGATAGCACCGGCAATCAGGTACCCGTTGACGCCACCAACAATAGCCCCCAACAGCTTGTCTTGAAAGGTATCACGCGGCCGCAGCCGGGCGCCAATGGTACCAGACAGGCGCGGGCTTTGATAACTAAAAAAGGCCAGGAAAAGCAGGAAGCCCGTATAAAGATAAAACTGCCGTTTTTGGGCCAATACCGGGTCGCCTAAAGCAGCCACCGATTGGCCAACCCTGCCTAGAAAGACAAAGCCAAACTGGTTGATAATAAACAAGGCCAGAATCAAACCTGACGTGGCTACAATTTCCCTGGCCCAGCCACGCAGCGCGCCCACCAGAGCAAACGCCCCGACTGAAATCCAGAATAGTACCGATAAACTGAGCATCTACGATGTCCCTGCCTTTTTTCTAAGGATGTCTCAGGCCGAATACTGACCGTGCCTGAGGCGGGCGCTATGTTGTGTGTTTTACGTTAGCCACGTCCATGATCAGTTGCCCTAAAGCTGTCACACTGTCCGGTTTATCCATGGCTTGGGCCGCCTGGCTCATGCGGGCCAGGGTTGCCGGACTATCTAACAGGCCCATGATCGTTGGTAGTAACTGATCATCCAGAGTTTCATCGGTGAGCTGCACGGCCGTGCCGCGTTCTACCAAATAATCTGCATTGACCTTCTGGTAACGCCAGGCCCAGGCCAGCGGAATCAGGATTGCCGGTAGACCAAAGGCCGGGCATTCACCCAGCATACTGGCCCCGGCGCGGGCCACCACCAGATCAGCAGCACGATAAGCCGCCCCCATGTTCTCATGCAAATAAGGATACGGCCGATACCACTGTTTGTGGGCATCTGTTAACGTTTGGGCATGGGCGGCCACTTCCGGCCAGGTTAACGTACCGCTGACATGAATGATTTGGACCCGCTCTAGCAGCGCCGGCAGGCAGGCCAGCAGCGCTTGGTTAATCTTTTGCGCGCCGCGGCTGCCGCCAAATACAAACAAGGTGGGGCGGCCTGGCTGCAAATGAAACTGGGCCAGCGCCGCTTCTTTGCTTAATGAGGCGGCCGCACGTAGTTCCGGGCGCACCGGGTAGCCAGTGACCACCAACTTTTCGGAGGGCACATAATGAGCGGTGCCTTCGGTTGTCGCCCCAATTTTGTGGGCAAAGGGTAGTGAAAAACGCACAGAAGCCGCTGGTTCCACGTCTGGCAGGTAGATGGCAATGGGCACGTTTTGGCTGCGGCAGGCCACCGTGACCGGCACAGCCATGTAACCGCCGGTCATCAACATGACGTCAGGGCGAAAGCGACGCACCAGGCGCAGCGCTTTGGGCAGGCTGGCAGCCAGCCGGGCGCCATTTTTTACCTTTGTGGGTATAGAAACCCCGGCAATGGCCCCGCCGCTGATCGTTTCCAGCCTTAAATTGGCCCTGGGTACTAGCTTCTCTTCCATCTCACCTTTTGTGCCTATCCAGAGAATATCTTCCCTGGTAACCCCTCTCTGCTGCAATTCTGTGGCGGCGGCCAGAGCAGGGTAAATGCCGCCGCCTGTGCCGCCCGCACAAATGAGTACACGCATTTTATATGGCTTATCGGCCATTGGCTGACTGTGGCCGCTTTTGCATGGCTTTATCACGGGAGACATTCAGCAGGATGCCCACAGCTACCAATGAAATCACCAGCGAAGAGCCGCCGTAGCTCAGAAAGGGCAGCGGGATGCCGGTGAACGGGATCACGGCCGTGATCACCGCAATATTTATCAAAGCCTGGTACCCCAACCAGAAGGTAATGCCCAGAGCCAGCAAAAAGCCAAAGCTGTCGCGGGCGTTACGTGCCACCCGGACGCCACGCCAGATCAACATGATTAACAACCCTATCACAATCAGACTGCCCAACAGGCCTAACTCTTCGCCCAACACAGCAAAGACCCCATCTGTGTGGGCCAGCGGCAGGGGGCCAAACTTCTGGGTGCTTTCGCCCAGTCCCACACCAAAGATGCCCCCACGCCCCAAAGCGATGAGTGTCTGTTGCACATGCCAGCTGGCCTGTTCCGGATCACGCAGCGCCACCGTGTAAGCGTCCATGCGGGCAGCGGCATGAGGCAGGGCATAAATCAGGAACAGGAAAACTGCGCCGCCAACCAGCCCGGCAATAAAAAACTGCCGCCAATCGGCCCCGGCCACAAAAAAGATAGTAAAACTGACCAGGGCAATGAGCCCGGCTGTGCCCAGGTCTGGCTGCTGTACAATGAGGGCACAAATGACGCCGGTGATGATAGAGAAGGGGATGAGACCATACGTTACCAACCTGACGCGGTCTCCTTTGGTTGAAAGCCAGTGCGAGATGTAGAGGATGGTGGCCAATTTGGCGACTTCTGATGGCTGGTAAGAGCCTTCATAAAAGCCGCGCTGGGCGCCAAAGATGCGCTCACCAAAAAAGAGGACAATCACCAAACCAAGCAGCGTGACAGCCATCAACGGGATCGAGAAGCGGCGCAGGATGTGATAGTCAAACTGCATGATGATGAGCAGGCAGGCCAGCCCTATGCCCAGGGCTATCATTTGCCGCTGAAAGTAATAGGTGGCATTTTCTTTGAAGCGCAGACCGTAGTCAAAGGTGGTGCTGTATACCATCAACAGGCCAACGACCAACAGCCCGGCCACAGCCAGCAGCAGCCAGTAATCAAACTGAAAACGCAGGGCCGGTTTGACACGGCTGCTCTTTTTACGGACGACGGTTACGTTTGCCATAATTCCTCAAAATAATGTCCACATGACTATAACGCGTTGACCAATTCCCTGAACTGTTCACCACGGGCGGCAAAGTCTACATAGGCGTCAAAGCTGGTGCCTCCAGGGGAAAGGAGAACGATGTCGCCAGCCACGGCCGTGGCCCGTGCGGCCATGACGGCCGTGGTCATTGTCTCTACCCGCGTCAGCGTAGCGCCCTCTTTGGTCCCGTGCCAGCCGGCCAGCTTCTGCTCTAGCAGCCCGGCCAGCTCACCAAAGAGGATGACGTGTTTTGCCCGCTGCCCTACCACCTGGGCCCATGTGTCCCATTGCATGTCTTTGTCCCGGCCGCCGGCCAGCAAAACAATGGGTTCGTCAAAAGAGGCCAGCGCTGCCAGGGCCCGTTCCGGTGCGGTGGCAATGCTGTCGTTGACATAACGCACGCCGTTGAGTTCCCGCACCAACTCCAGCCGATGTTCTACCCCTGTAAACGTGCGGATGGCTTCATACATGGCGGCGGCGGGGATGCCGGCGGCATCAGCCAGGGTGACAGCGGCACATACATTCATCAGGTTGTGGCGGCCGCGTAACGGTACGTCTTCTACCCGGCACACAGCCGTCTCATGGCCGTTTCGCAGCCAGATTTTGCCCTCGTGCAAAAAGGCGCCGTCAGCTACCGGTTTTTCCAGGCTGAAAAGGCGCAAACGGCCGTTCACCAACGGCCGTAAGGCCAGAGACCCGGCATCATCCAGGCACAACACGGCCACGCCAGCCTCGTCTTGAAAGCGCAAAATGTTGGCTTTGGCGCTGGTATAGGCCGTCATGGTCTTGTGCCTATCCAGATGGTTAGGGGTGATGTTTAGCACGGCGGCGATGGGCGGGCTTTGTTCCCAGATTTCTAATTGGAAGCTGGAAAGCTCCTGCACCACCACGTCATCGGCGGCCATCTTGTGCAGGTCGGCAATGAGCGGCCGGCCAATGTTGCCGCCTACCCAGGTTTGCCGCCCGGCCACCTGGGCCATAACCCCTGTCAGAGCCGTGGTGGTTGTCTTCCCGGCCGAGCCCGTAATGCCGATAACGGCCGTGGGTGCACGGCGAATGAACTCCTGCTCATCGTTGGTAATGGGGATGCCCCGCTGCCGTGCCGCCTGTACAAAAGGGGCGTCAGAGGGCACCCCTCCGCTGATGGCTAAAATGTCCGTTTTCTCCAGTAAAGTCATCGGATGTTCTCCTAAGACAGTTTGAATGTGCAGGTCGCTCAATTCAGCCAGATCCGTGTGCAGTGTTTCTGGCGAGCGTAGGTCTGATACCGTTACTTCTGCACCCACCCCCACGGCAAAGCGGGCCAGGGCTTTGCCCTGCCGGGCGAGCCCTAAAATGAGTAAACGTTTCCCTGTTAAAGCATCCATCTTTTCAGTAGTCAGTGTTCAGTAGTCAGTGTTCAGTTGTCAGTATTCAGTAAAACCAACTGAACAGTGAACACTAAATCAGGGCCAGGGCCATCCCCACCATGGCTCCGGTCAGGCCAATGAGCCACCAGCGCTGCACAATTTGTGTCTCGCTCCAACCCAGGAGGACAAAATGGTTGTGCAGAGGGGACATTTTAAACGGCCGTATATCGCGCCCTAAAAAACGCCGTGACAACACCGCTGACGCCACTTGTAATATCACTGACAGGAGCGTGGCAATGGGGATGACGGCGATGATGGGCAGGATGAGCCATTGATTGGTGAGCAGGGCCACCGTGCCCAGCGCGCCGCCCAACGCCTGCGAGCCTACATCGCCCATGAACATTTGTGCCGGATGGGCGTTGTACCACAAAAAAGCAAAAGATGCGCCTACGGTCACAAAGGAAAATGTCAATAAAAATTGCTGGCCTTGCATGGCGGCTACAATGCCATAAGCCACAAAACAGGTGGCGGCAATCAGCCCGGCCAACCCATCTAAGCCGTCTGTAAAGTTCATGGCGTTGGCTGACCCGGCAATGATGATAACCGCGATGGGAATGTACAAAGGCCCAATATCAATGAGGTAGGGCACTGTGGGAATGGCGATCCAGCCGTGCCCGTCATTGACCACAAAGTAGATGGCCAGGGCCGCCGCCAGGGCAATGATTAATTGAAACCAGATTTTCACCCGCGCCAACATACCAACACCTGGTCGTTGGCGAAAGCCTTGATAATCATCGATGCCACCCAAAACAGCGTAGGCGATCATGACACCCAGCGGAATGATAACACTTTCGGCGATCTCAATGGTTTGTACCAGGGCGACAATATTTACCACAATGGTGATCAGCACCACCCACCCCACAATGAGCAGGCCGCCCATGGCGGGTGTACCCATTTTTGACATGTGGGACTGTGGCCCTTCAATGCGGATTTGTTTGCCCAGTCGTAAACGTCGCATCATTTCAATCAACGGCCGTCCCCAGATGACAGCCAGTAAAAAGGTAAATCCACCAACAGTTAAAGCGAACGGCATAAATCATTTAGAGAGTAGAGATGAACGATGGGTCTCATCGGCAATCTTTACTCGCCAACTCCTTTAGTCATATCTGCCCAACGCCGTGACAATGCTGTCCATGCGCATGCCATATGATCCTTTGATAAGGATCACGTCGTTTTCTTCAATACGCGCTTCCAGAACAGGCACGGCCGTGACGGCATCTGTGGCCAGGGCCACGTTGTGGGTGGGCAGCCCGGCTTTAACAGCCTCCTCGGCTATCCAGCGCGCCCGCGAGCCCACAGCAATGAGCACCTGGGCTACGCTGGCCACCCGGCGGCCAATGAGCCGGTGCGAAGGCTCTTCCAGATGGCCCAATTCCAGCATATCACCTAGCACGGCCACCTTGCGCCCGGCAAAATCTTCCAGCAGGTTCAGGGCCGCCAGGGTAGATTCCGGGTTAGCATTGTAGCTGTCATCGATGATGAGCGAGTTTTTAGGGCCGGGGGCAGAAACGACACGCAGTTCTACGGCCGTCTCCTGCAACCCGCGCACGATCTTGTCCCATGTCATGTTCAGAGCCAGGCCCACCGCTGCTGCGCGTAAGGCGGTGTGTACACTATGGCGGCCAATGAGGGGAACATGGACGTTAAGGTGGTCACGGCCGTGGTGCAGCATAAAACGCACACCACCCAGCCCCATCGATTGAATGTTGTCGGCCCATAAATCGGCGCGGTCATCCAGGCCATAGGTAAATACCCTGGCCGGCGTATGGCTGGCCATGCTCATCACCCGGTCATCATCCCGGTTCAGAATGGCCACGCCATGGGCGGGCAGCGCTTCTACCAGTTCGCGCTTGGCGGCCACAATCGCCTCCATGCTGCCTGCCCGTTCCAGATGTACGGCGCCAATGAGGGTGATAACGCCTATTTCTGGCTGGGTCATGGTGCACAGGGTAGCTATTTCGCCGGGTACAAACATGGCCATTTCTAACACCGCTTTCTGGTGAAACGGCCGTAAGCCAAACAACGCCATGGGCAGCCCCAAGATGCTGTTGCGGTTGCCAGGCGACTTAAACGTATTAAACTGCTGCGCCACGACGGCGTGTGTCAGCTCCTTGGTGCTGGTTTTGCCCACACTGCCGGTAATGCCAATGACCTGCACCGCGAAGCGAGCACGCCACGCCCTGGCGGATGTCTGCAAGGCAGCGATGGGATCGGTCACCACCAGGCAGACGGGCGTGGACGCGCTTAAGGGCAGGGGGAACGGCATCGGTTGACCAGCACGTAAATCTATTGTCGTGTGGTCGCCCGGTAACGGCCGTGCCACCAATGCCGCAATCGCTCCGCGAGCAAAGGCCTCGGCCACGAAGTCATGCCCATCAACCCGGTCACCCTTTTGGGCGACAAACAGGCTGCCAGGCGCTGCTTCACGGCTGTCCATGACCACAGAAGAAATCGCCGGCTCGCTGCCGGTGGGTTCATACTGCGGAATCAGGACTTCTAAAAAGTGTGTCAGTGTCAGCATCTTTTGTTTGCAAACCGCTGCCCATGAAGGATAACGGTTTACGGACTACTGTTCCTCGCCGCCATCACGTCCGCCTGCAAGCGCACGTTGTCTGGGGGGATGTCTAACAGCACAACTAACTCATCAGCCAGGTCAGCAAAAGCAGGAGCGGCCGTCAGCGAACCCCAGGGTTGGGTTTTGGGCCGATCTAGCTTGACATAAATAATAACTTCCGGATTGTCGGCAGGCAGCCAGCCAATAAAAGAGCCGATGGTGTCATCGGGCAAATAAATGCCGTTCTCGGCAATCTGAGCCGTACCTGTTTTACCGGCAATGGTATAACCGGTAATTTGGGCTTCGTTAACTTCACGGGCCACGGCCGTGATAGCCATGGCATTCACTTCCTGGGCGATCTCCGGTTTGATGGGGCGGCTTAGCACTGTGGGTTCATGGACAAACGTGCCGTTTTCGCCCCGAATCTCCTGCACAATATAGGGCTGCATAATGACCCCGTTGTTGGGAATAGCTGAAATGGCGGTGATCATCTGTAAAGGCGTGACGGCGATTCCCTGACCATAGGCATTGGTGGCCAACGTAGCCTCTGTCCAGAATTCATCACCCGGCAGCCACATGGTACCGCTGGCCTCAGACATCAAATCTATGCCCGTGGGGCGGCCAAAGCCAAACTTCTGCATATAAGCGTAATAGGTATCTGGCCCCAATGTGGTGGCGAGGGTCGCGGCCCCTACGTTTAATGAGCGGGCCAGCAAGGTTGTCATATCGGTAATGCCTGGCGCGCTGCGGTCCCAGTTATACGTTTTGTGGCCGCCCACTTCCAACACGCCGGCATCATAGTAGGTAGATTGGGAGGAAAAGAAACCAGAGTCCAGGCCAGCAGCCATGGTCACCAACTTCATAACTGAGCCGGGTTCATGCTGCTGCTGCACCGCCGGATTGGTGAGAATGTTACGACCTTCTTCATAAAACTTGTATGGGTCGTAACAAGGCCAACTGGTCATGGCCAAGATGGCGCCTGTACGTGGATCCATAACGATGATAGAGCCGCTGGCGGCACGGTATTCTTGCAAGGCGCGGGCCAGGTGCTGCTCGGCCAGATATTGCACAGAGCGGTCAATGGTCAGCACCAGGTCTGCCCCTTCGCGGGCAATTACGTTGCGCTGTTCAGTAAGGGGGGAGATATTGATCACGGCCGTGGCCGCTTCTCCTGCCAATTCCCGTTGATAATACCCTTCCACACCGGCGCCGCCGCTGCCTTCAAAATCTACATAGCCCAGCACATGGCACAATAACTGCCCCTGGGGGTAAAAACGGCGCGGCAAAGGGTCTAACTGAATCTCATCGGCATACGCCAACGTGCGAATCAGATCGGCCACTGCTTCTGAGACGCGCCCAGCCAGCAAAACGAAGGGTTCATCAGATTCCAGCGCACCTAAAATTTCATAGCGCGGCTTTTGCAGAATAGAGGCCAGGTCTGTGGCCATCTGTTCCGCATCTGTCACCAATCGGGGTGAGACACCAACCTGGTAATCGGCGGTGTTGGCGGCCAGCACCGCCCCATTGCGGTCAAAAATAATACCTCTGTCTGGCCGGGCTATAACACGGACCTCATCTGTGGCTTTTTCAGCCCAGGTAGCGGCCTCTACAACCTGGAAAAGCACCAACCGGCCTACGATGATAATGGTAGCTACAACCAGACCAAGTACCACCATAAAGAGACGTCGCTGTTGGCTCTTATTCATTGGCTTCTCCCTGAACAAAGTCACTGATGCGCCCACGCAGACTCAGCCATATAGCTTCACTCATGGTGTCGGGCGGGGGGGGCAGGGGTACGGCCGTGGGTTGGGCGTTTAACAACACTTCCTGGGCTTCAACCGGGTAATTGGGCACGATGATGTATTCGATATCCTCGGGGCTGGCGGGGATAAACCCCAGACGGACAGCTTCTGCTTGTAAGCGGTCCAGTCGCTGCATGTCTGCAATTTGCCGCTCCAGGGCGGCATTGCCTCGTTTTATATCTTCCAGGTTGGCCTGCATCACCTGTACCTTGCGGCCCACACTGGCAATGCGGCTGGCCTGATTGACGTAGATGGTGCCCACCAGGGCTGCCAACACCAAAATCAGGCCCCAACCCAGCACAGCCTGGGCTTCTGTCAGAGCGCGGAAATGGCGCATTTGGTCTCGTGTATAACGGGCCATCATAATTTTTCTACCACCCGCAGCCGGGCGCTTCGGCTGCGTGGGTTTTGGGCGATTTCGGCTGACGATGCCTGGATCGCTTTACGGGTGAGCAAGTATACAGTTGGCGGGCCATCCCCTTCGGTGTGTGGGTGGCCTGGTGGCGGTGTATGGTCTTCACTCAGGCGGCGAAAAGTCTGTTTTACAAAGCGGTCTTCTAAGGAGTGAAAGCTGATAACGGCCAGGCGTCCACCAGACGCCATTAACGCAACGGCAGCCAGCAAGCCCTGTTCGACCGCTTCCAGTTCATGGTTAACAGCAATGCGCAGTGCCTGGAAGACCTGCGTGGCCGGGTGAATATGTTTTTGCGTTTTTACACCAGCAGCAATGCAGTTAGCCAGTTCCGTTGTGGTGGAAAAAGGTCGGTGTTGGGCCACCAACCGGGCGATCTTGCGGCTTTGTTGTTCCTCGCCATACTGCCAGAAGATGTGGGCCAGTTCAGCTTCGGGTAATGTATTCACCAGGTCGGCAGCAGTTTCTCCATGGGTAGGGTCAAAGCGCATATCTAAAGGGCCTTCTTTCATAAAGGAAAAGCCGCGGTTTGGGTCATTGAGTTGGCGGGATGAAAGGCCCAGGTCCAGCAAAATGCCATCAGGCTGGTCAAAGCCCATATGGGGTGCAAACTGGCCCATTTTGGTGTAACTGGCGTTGACGAATGTCACCCGTTGGCCAAAATCGGCCAACTGTTCTTGGGCGTAGGTAATGGCCTGTGGGTCTTTGTCAAAGGCCAGAACACGCCCGGTAGGCGCCGATTCCTCCAAGATGCCGGCTGTATGGCCGCCAGCACCTACAGTACCATCAATATAACGGCCGTGGCGGTGGGGCTGTAATAAGATCAGAACTTCATGAAAGAGGACGGGGATATGTTCTTTTGTATCCATTGCCTAGAGCGTGGAGATTGGGGCGTAGAGATTAAAACGGTGTCTATCTCCCGGCAATCGCCACTATATTCCCAAATCCTCCCAACGGCTGGTGTCATCATTGCTTTCAATAGATTGACGCACCGTTGCCCACGCTTCACTGTTCCATAGTTCCAGGTAGTTAAACATGCCAGCGACGATGACCTCGCCGTTGATGCCGGCAAATTCACGCAAGTAGGGGGGCAGCAAAATGCGTCCCTGGCGGTCAGGTGTTAAATCGACTGCCCCAGAAAAGACACGGCGGCGGAACATGCGTACATCTTCATCAGCTAACGGCCGTTCGGCAATCCGTTGTGCCAGCTCCTGCCAGCCTTCCATGGGAAACATCATCAAGTTCTGGTCAAAACCACGTGTCACTACCATGCCAGACGCCAACAATCCCCGGAACTTGGCGGGAATGGTTAACCGTCCTTTTTCATCAATGGTGTGCACGTATTCGCCTAGAAACATGCTTTTATAACCCTATAACGTTCGTTGCAATTAAATAGAACATTTGTTCCGATCGTCCCATTTTACCATACATTTTGCCGGGTTTTCTAACTATTTCGCCCCACTTCAACCCACTTTTTACCACAATAGGCCACAGTATACACCAAAGCCCCCCTTATGTGAAGAGAGGCTTTAACTTTTAAGGAAAGTTCACGCTGCCTTTGCCAACAAAAAAGGGCGAACCCTGAAGTTCGCCCTTTGTCTAGTATGCTGCAACGATACTATTTCTATCCAAAAGGGATGGGGTAGATGGGGATTTTGAGCACCTGGCCGGTCACAATGTAATGAGGGTTGACAATACCATTGGCTTCGGCAATAAGCGTCCAACTCAGGCCAAACCTCAGGCCAATACGGAACAGGTTTTCACCGGGCTGCACCACATAATAAGTGTAGTTGCCGTCTACGGGCAAACCGCCGGTGCCCCCACTGGCTGGTGGAATACGCAGCGGCTGGCCTACGTAGATATAATTTGGATTGGGAATACCGTTATAACGTGCCAGCACCGTCCAAGAATACCCATAATGAAGACCAATGCGAAATAGATTTTCGCCGGGCTGCACAACATGTGTGACTTCTTGTGTGGGTTGAACGCCCGCTTGCCCACCCTGAGCCGGTTGCCCCTCCCCAGCCGGTGGAGGAGCCTCAGGTTGCTTATCACCCACCTGTTCGCCACCTTCAGGTGCCGGTTGAGGTTGTTCGCCACCTTCAGGCGCCGGTTGAGGTTGTTCACCGCCTTCAGGTGCCGGTTGAGGTTGTTCACCGCCCTCAGGTGCCGGTTGAGGTTGTTCACCGCCTGGCTCACCGCCTTCCGGCGCTGGTTGTGGCTGTTCGCTGCCTGGCTCTGGCTGTTGGCTGCCGTCTGTACCGCCGCCGATGTTAGGATCCACCGTAGGCACCGGGGTTGATTCCGTGCCACCGGGTGCTGGTCGCTCACATGCTGATAAGATCAGCACTGCAATGGCTAATAAAACCAGAAAATTAAAACTCTTTCGCCGGAATACCATGTTTGACCTCCGCAAATTTATGAATGTTGCACGGATAACCTCAGTGCGCCAATAGACCACACCCTGTTATTAACATAACAGGGTGAACATAATATAACATGGTTTTCGTGTTACGTAAAGTTGTATCTACGGTACTGCCCCTGGTAACGCTGAACTTTTGTTGACGTGTAACTTTTACCCGGCGTTTATAAAAGTTGAGACTAAGCCCAGAAAAAAGAGACTTGTACACAAGCATCTTTTGTTATCTTCTCCATGACATGTGTCAATCATTGATGCCTTTGGAATTTATGGGGTTGGCGCCGCATCTGAAGATGTTGCAGGCTGCATCTTTACCAGAATTGCCATGTGCCCCATAAAGCCTGGTATCAGTTTTCAGTAATCAGTGTACAGTTTTCAGTGCTGGCCTATCTCTAGAAATAGCTAAGTGACATGACTTAATAAGATTTAACGCACCAGATCACTTTAAAAACGGATCTGATCACAAATAAGGAGAGGCTGATGTCCCATAGAAATGTGTTATGTTCAAAATGGATGACCAGTTTTTGGCAGTGTTGGTGGGTCTCTGTGATGGGAATGTTTTTCATAGGCACGCTTATCGGTTTTGCGTTTATGACGGGGCGGGCCGGGGCTTATGCCGGCGGGTTGGATGAGGTACCAGCCAACAACTGCCCCCCTTTACATGCTCGTCCACGGGCCGATTTTAATGGAGACGGCCGTAACGATTTGCTTTTCCGTGACCAGGTAACAAAGGATTTGGCTATCTGGTTTCTTGACAAGCATGTGCGTGTTGCCACGGGAACGACACACCCAACCAGACCGGTGGACAGCAACTGGACCCCGGTTGGGGTAAATGATTTTAACAGGGATTGTCGATCTGATATCCTATGGCAGAATGATGATTCCGGAAACCTGGCCATCTGGTATATGAAACACGCGAATTCTGCAAATGTGGTTCATCGACTTACGGGCGTACTCGTGATAGGGATGGGCCCAGAATGGCAAGTAGTAGGAACGGGCCACTTTGGGCCAGATCACCAAGATCATTACCCAGATATCTTGTGGCAACACAAGACAACAGGGGAAGTGCGGCTCTGGTATATGCAAGACACCGTAATCCTCGGTGAGATGGGGATAACAACCCCCTTCCCAAGTGCGGAATGGATGGTCGCGGCCGTTGGCAATTTTAATGATGATGCCTGGTCAGACATTCTCTGGCGCAACAGATTGACTGGGATGTTGCGCTACTCGTTGTTTGAGGGGAGTATTGAGATAGAATTTGGTGACGTTGATCCCCCTAATACCATCGACCCCAATTGGGATGTGGTATCGTTCTTTCAAGTAGATGGCGATGATACAGATGATATCGTGTGGCAAAATCGAACATCGGGCAATCTTGTGGCCTGGTATATGAACGGTCCAACCCGCGTATCTGGCGGTTTTTTTGAGCCAATGGGGCCGGGAACACCCGATCTCAAAGTGGTGGGCCCCAAGTAGTGTGAATACAGCGTAACCTTTTTATTTGTCATGCTGAGCACGCCTTTGCCTGCGGCTCAGCATGGCATATTTCCAGGCATTTAGTGAATGCTGTCAAAATAAAGAGCGATGGTTGCCATGACAACGTCTTTAAGAAGATTTTTTCAACTTTTTATCATCCTGGGCGTTCTCAGTAGTGTGGTGTACTTTTCTACTTGGTCAGGCATGGCTCAGGCGACAGCCGACACTCTTCACTGGCAGATCACCTGGGATTTTGAAAATGATCATCATGCCGTGTTAAAAGCCGAGGTACCTTTGACAGCAGCGTCTAGCTGCACGTATGAGGCGCCCATCAACAGCTGCCATATTGTAGGCACGGTGCCCATTCACGACGGTAAGGCGTGGTTTGATGGCCTTGGGTATATTCAATGTACGTTGCCCACGGCCGATGAAATTCGAACGCAAGTTAGGGACAATTGTCAGGTGCAGCTTGCCCCAGTTTGTTTTGTGGAAAATGGTATGTTCTGGATGTTGGCAGAAGCTGAACCGGTCGTGACGCTGCCTCTGGATGGGTCACACCCTTTACCAAACCCGATATTTACACATGCACATGTTGAGCTTGATATGCCGCCCGATTATTTGCGTACTATCTGGAAGTTTCCGGGGCCGCCTGAAGTTGTGGTGGAGCACAACCTTACCACCCCACCCCCACCCCCATCACCGTCTATGCCAGATATTTTAACGGCCTTAAGCCCCAATCCGCCGTATGTGTTTGCCCTATATGATTGCCAGCGACAAGATGGTGGTTGTTACCTGCAGCAATGGGCGAACAGCACTTTTCTGGGTGATGGTGTGCTGCCACGTGGTGTTGAGTTCTTTGTACACTTCAACAATACAATTCAAATTGGGTATTCGCCGGTTGAGGATAGTTATTTTCGGGGCAGTATCGATAAAGTGATAATCGATCCCGGAAATTTTATTGATCATGGCATTATCCCCCTTTCAGACGCCAGGTATGGGGCTGGTCAAGGGGAAAGATACAGCTTCTTATCCGGTACGCCCCGCGCAGACATGAACGGTGACGGTAAAAGTGACTTGCTCTGGCGGCATGCGATATCGGGCACCCTGTCTGTGTGGGCCATGGACAAGGCCACACGCTTAAACGCCATTCCGATTGTATCGGCGGCATGGCCGTCTTCCTCTTGGCAGGTTGTGGGGATCAACGATTTTAACCACGATGCGAATGTGGACCTTTTGTGGCAAAATGACACCTCTGGGCGTTTAGCGATTTGGTTAATGGATAATATTACCCATACCTCAGGCCTCCTATTAGATGGACCGTTAGATTTAAACTGGCGCGTGGCTGGTACAGCTGATTTTAACAACGACGGCCAGCCTGACGTTCTTTGGCATCACAGTGTATCAGGCATGGCAGCGGTCTGGTTTTTTGAGGGGACAAAACCCAATGGGACACTGGTTGCTTTGGATCCGCCGGCCATGGATGCAGCGTGGCGTATTGCTGGTATTGGTGAGTTTAACTACGATGATCAGGCAGATATTCTGTGGCGGCATCAGAACTCTGGGGCATTGGTCGTTTGGTTAATGAATGGGATTCAGCGCGTTGAGGAACGCGCCCTTATTCCGGGTGAATTAGCAGACGCCAATTGGCAAATAGCGGCTTTGTGGGATGTAGATGACAATGGGGCCACCGACATTATCTGGCGCAATCAGATCTCCGGCCGGTTGGTGCTGTGGGCCATGGACGGTACAACCAGGCTCTGCGGCCGTTTTCTTATGCCTGATATGGAAGCGTTGAACTGGCAGGTGGTTGGTCCACGTTGAGGGTGCATCTGCCCAGAAAGTAATGAGACAAAACGGCCGTGTATGAGACCCTCTCTTTATCTCTTTTGGGTACCCTGGCAGCATCTTACCCATATTCACCAGAAGGAGATAAACATGCTCAATTTATACTGGTTACGGGTGGGCGGCCTTAGATTGTGGGCCTACAGGTCCACATTAAGAGCCTGGTACCAGTGATCAGAAGCCAGTAACCAGTTTCAGTCAGGTGACAGTCACCTCTGGACTAAGAGCGTATGGATCTCGGCCACAGCCTCTTGGTTTTGCAGCTCCTCAAACCAGGCCAACGCTTTTTTCAGCGCCTGGTGTCCTTCCTTGCTTTGCCCCATTGCTAACAAAATTTCTCCTAATGCCTGCCAGGCATAAGCGCCCATATAACGGTCCTCATTTTGTTCGGCCAGGTCCAGCGCTTGCCGATGGCACTGCTCGGCTCTAGATTGGGCGCCTTGTTTACGGGCAACCTGGCCCAAGACATACCAGGCGTAGGGCGCGCTCTGTGGCTCCTCTTGCATCAGAGCCAGGTCGGCAAATTCCCGGGCCATTTCTAGGTCGTCCAGGCCCAAGTAGGCTTCAGCCAGGTTTGTGGCGCTGACGGCAATGAAGTACGGTGACTTTATTTGTCGGGCAAATGTCAGTGTGGTGGTCGAAGGCTCAACAGCGGCGGCAAATGCTTTTGCCTGAATGTACATGGCTGCCAGATTGCTGCGAGCCTGCTCTTTCTGAAAGAGATACCCTATTTGCTCATAATAAGCAATGGCCTTGTCGGAGTGAAATGCCGCCACTTCGATATCCCCCGTGCGGCCGGCCAGGTTGGCCAGATTGGCGTGTGCGTGGGCTATACCAGCCACGTATTCTAACTCCTGGGCGATCTCCAGTGCCAACTGATAATGGAAACGGGCACTTTCGTAATGACCGCGCCCGCTTTGCACAATGCCTTGCAAATTTTCGGCATCATAACGCGCCTGGCGGGCTTCGGCCCAGGCCCGTTTCATTTCTCGCTGGCGCACATACACCAGGCCACGCTGGGTGTGGAGCTGCGCCTGCTTGTTAAGCAAATGGGCGGTTACTTCCAAGCCTTCGGCGTAAGTGGCTAAGGCTGCATCGGAGTGGCCCAGGATGTCTAAAAAGTTACCGCGCAGGAGATGAATTGTGGATTCGATACGTTCGGGCCAGGTGTCGATCGCCGCTAGATCCGCCAGGGCTTTATCTGCTTCGCCGGTGAATTGGTACAGATGGCTGCGTAAAAAAACCAATGTTTTGCGGCCTTCCTGACTGAGCCGTGACAAAGAGATTTGGCGCAGCACCGCCAGGGCTGCTGCTGCCTGCCCGCGCCGGATTTCTTGTTGATGATGGTGCGCCCAAAGCCACACGGCCGTTTCCGGTTCGCCGCTTTGTAAATAATGGTACATAGCCGAAGTATAGCCCCCGTGGGCCAGGCGTACCGCGGCGGCCTGGTGGTGGCATTGTTCCCGACGCTCAGCGGAAAGGTCCTGGTAAATGGTTTCCCGAAAGATAGGATACAGAGACACCCTATCATGAAGATGGCGCTGCACGAGCTGGCTTCGGATTAAACTGTTTAGCAATGCCTGTTCTGCTTGCCAGGTATCCGCCGGCGCCGGGCTGCGAAAAACAGACAGAGATTGAAGAAACCGCTGTTGGTCAGCGTTTAATTGCTGCCAGAGATAGTCAAAGGTTGGTTGGAGCGTGGCTGCGGCCGTTTCCGGCCAATAATCCAGGGCCAGCGTGAACGGCTCGCTGGTCTGGCATGCGGCTATAGACAGCGCCAACAGACGGGGGTTGCCCGCCGTATGTTGGTAGATGTGTTTCAAATCATTGGGGGTATAAGCGATCTGCGCGCGAGCCAGCCATTTTTGCACTTCCGATATGCTCAGGCTGTTTAAAACGTAGTGGGTATCTGCCTTTAGGGTGATCCGCTGCCCTATCACCAACACGGCAACCTGGCCCCGCAGGCTTTCTAGAAATTCCCGCAGTTGGGCCAGTTCTCTGGTATCCTTCTCCGGATCGATAGGGCACAAACAATCTACATCGTCAAAGCAAAGCAAGGGGGTGACATGGCGCAAGTTTTCCAGATCATAGTGTATAAGTTGCAAAGCAGCCGCCATATTTTTAATTTCACCCTGATCAGCCACCAACTGCTTCCAGACAGCCGCAGCGCCCCAGCGTTGTAAAAAATGGGCTAACGAAAAAAGTACATGGCTAAGACGGCCGTTTAAGTTAGGGCGAATCGTGTACCAGAATACAACCTTTGTTGGCCATTGTTCAGCAATCATGGCCCCTACAGTTGTCTTGCCAATGCCGCCCACGCCGCCAATCGTCACCATCTGGCGCTCTGCCAGCGCCTTTAGACATTGCCGTTGCATGACTTTACGGCCGACAGGCGCAGTCGGCAGCACAGGTTGTTCAAAAGAGAAAGGAGGCTGTACTTGTGTCAGAAGAGTCTCACCCAGTTGCTGCTCCGCTTTTGTCAAATCCTTATAGAACTGGGCCTTAGAAACCAGGAGTATGTCTTCCCAGATCATGTTTCGTTTAGACAATTGAAAATAGCGGCAAAAATAGCGCAGTTCTAATGCCAAAAAATAGTAACGTGCTCCTTTGCCTACATTTTGTTCTTCATCGTAAACGGCCTGGCGGATGGTGCTTTGGGCTTGATCCGGCGTGCCATCGTCTGGAAGTGGCCCACCCCAGAGTAATTCAGCAGCCTGCCACAACACGGCTTGTAGCAGTTGCCCGCGTCTTAATGGTGACATTGCCTGGAGTGATTCTTCCGTGGCTGCGCCCAAAAAGTAAGGGGTTGCCAGCGGAGAATGGTGGCCCAGCCAATAAGGGTTGGCATAATTTTTAAGTGCCTGCTTTAGTTGGGCGCTAAAGGTTGTTGGCTCATTTGCCATGGGCTTGCCTGATAGAGAAAGGTTGCTCACTCGGACAGCATAGGAATTTTGACCCCTCGTTCTTTGGCTATTTGGATAGCCCGTTCATAACCCGCATCCACGTGGCGCACCACGCCCATGCCCGGGTCTGCTGTCAATACCCTTTCCAGGCGTGCAGCCGCCTCAGGAGTGCCATCGGCGACAATAACTTGCCCGGCGTGCAGGCTGTACCCAATGCCCACCCCACCCCCATGGTGAAAGCTGACCCAGGTAGCGCCGCTGACAGCGTTGATCAACACATTAAGAATAGGCCAGTCGCCGATGGCGTCAGAACCATCTTTCATGCTTTCGGTTTCCCGATTGGGACTGGCCACGGAACCGGCATCCAGGTGATCCCGACCAATGACAATAGGCGCTTTGACGGCCCCCCTGGCGACTAAGTCATTAAACATCAGGCCGGCTTTGGCGCGTTCGCCGTAGCCCAACCAGCAAATGCGGGCCGGAAGTCCCTGGAAATGAACCTTTTCCTGGGCCATCGTGATCCATCGGCGCAAGGCGGCATCTTCTGGGAAGAGCTCTAAAATGGCCCGGTCTGTGACGTAAATATCTTCAGGGTCGCCGCTCAGGGCCACCCAGCGGAATGGTCCTTTACCTTCACAGAACAACGGCCGTATATACGCCGGCACAAACCCAGGATAGCTAAATGCTTCTGTGATCCCTTCATCATAAGCCCGCTGCCGCAAATTATTGCCGTAGTCAAACACAATAGCCCCACGTTTCTGAAAGTCCACCATAGCTGCACATTGCGCCGCCATGGATTGCGCAGACAGCCGAGCAAATTGTGCCGGGTTTTCATCACGCAGCTTTTGCCCTTCTTCAAAACTGAGTGTATGCGGAAAGTAGGCCAGATAATCATGGGCCGAGGTTTGATCGGTGACCATGTCTGGGATATGGCCTTCGGCTAAAAGCCGGGGGAATATCTCAGCGGCGTTGCCAATGAGGCCAATAGAGCGCGGCGTGCCTGATTTGACATAATGCTCAACCCGCCTCAGCGCATCTGCATAATCTTCGGCCACTTCATCAATGTAACGATGTTCCAGACGCCGTTGAGCGCGCCAATCATCCACTTCCACCAACAAGCCTACACCACCGTTCATGGTAACAGCTAGTGGTTGTGCCCCCCCCATTTCTCCCAGGCCGGCCGTTAGTACCCACTTGCCCTTGAGCGAAGGCCACCCTGCCTGATGAGCGGCAGCCGCAAACGTTTCAAAGGTGCCCTGTAAAATACCTTGTGTGCCAATGTATATCCAGCTTCCGGCAGTCATCTGCCCATACATGATCAGCCCTTCAGCCTCCCATTTATCAAAATTTTCCTGGGTGGCCCAATGTGGAACGATATTAGAGTTAGCAATGAGCACCCGGGGAGCATCAGCATGTGTACGAAAAACAGCGACCGGCTTGCCACTTTGAACCAATAATGTTTCATCGTTTTCCAATTCCCGAAGGGAGGCTAGAATGGCGTCAAATGCCTGCCAGTTGCGGGCTGCCCGGCCGCGACCCCCATAAACAATGAGGTTTTCAGGATCGCCGGCTACGTCGGGGTCTAAATTATTTTGTAACATACGGTAAGCGGCTTCTTGCAGCCAACCCTTACAATGAAGTTTTGTGCCTGTGGGGGCGCGAACAATTCGACTCATGTTATCTCCATTTCGTTTTTAAGATGAACTGATAGCGAGGTGAACTACCATTGGTACGTTTTGATTTTGTGGGCTTCTATTTGGGAGGTTACAAGTGATCATAGAGAGATTATAATATTGGTGCGATGGGTGTCAAAGTTATGCCCGGAACCTCCTGCCTATGTTATAATCAATTTCAAATTGACCATCTTTTATTAACTTTTCAGCCTTGTCAACCAGAAGAAAACTTATTTATGTTAACTTGGCACGAGATGCTCGGGCATGTATAGGATTTTGAGGAGAGGGAGCGGTAAAAAGTGTTGTGCCACCCCAAAAGATAGATTTATGAGCGGTGAAACGATTTTGATCATTGACGACAGCAAAGAGATAGTCAAACACCTAACCGAGTACATCTTACCTGTAAATGGGTATGAAACGTTACACGCATTTGATGGGCGAACAGGGCTGCAGCTGATCCGAGAAAAAAAACCAGACCTGGTGATGCTGGATTTGCATTTACCGGAAATGACGGGCACGGATGTGCTGCAACAAATGACTCAGGAGTCATTAAGCACCCCTGTGGTATTAATGACCGGGTATGGCTCAGAACAGAGCGCCATTGACGCTTTTCGTTTAGGTGCAAAAGATTACATTATTAAGCCGTTTACGGTGGATGAGATCACAGAGACGATTGATAGGGCACTGGTGGAAACACGCCTGCTGCATGACAAGGAAGAGCTGGCCGAGCAGCTGCGCCGCACAAAAGTGGAGTTAAGCCGCCAGGCCCATGAGATGGAAACCTTGTCTAATATCGGTAAGGCTATTACCTCGTTATTGAGTGTGGATAAGGTACTGGAACGGGTGACAGAGGCGGCCACGCAGTTGACGGGCGCGGAGGAGAGCACCATTTGGATGCCTGATGAAAGCGGCGATTATTTGCTGGCCTATGGCATGAAAGACGGTGAACAAGAGCCGGATGATGAAGGAAACCTAAAGCTCTCGGTAGCTGATTCGCAGGTGGGTCAGGTTATGCAAACGGGACGGCCGTTGCGCCAGTCGCGCTCATCGGGGCAGGGCATTAAAGTTCAGACCGGCTTCTTTGCCCGGGCCATTTTATTTGTACCGCTCAAATTGCGCGGTGTAACGTTAGGCGTCTTAGGCGTCAGTAACCGGGTGGCCTTTCGCTCTTTCAGCAAACAAGATGAATTTTTACTGTCATTTCTGGCCGACTATGCCGCCATTGCCCTGGAGAATGCCCGCGTTTTTCAGGCGGCAGACCAGGCACTGGCTGGCCGCCTGGTGGAACTGAATATCTTAAGCGAAATCACGCGGACCATTACCTCTACCCTGAACCTGCAAGAGGTGGTGCGTTTGACTATCCAGCAGGTACATGATAGCTGGCGCATTGAAGCCTCTTCCTTGTGGTGGCTGGATGAATCAGGCAGGCAGCTCAAAGTTTTGGAAAACGTGGGCACACCCTCTGATATTTTAAATGGCGTACGTCTGTCTGTGGATGAGGGTATAGCCGGCGCTGTAGCGCGCACCGGCAAATGGATTTATACCAATGACGTAGCCTCCCATCCTTTGCACTTTCGTCAGGCAGATGAGTTAACAGGCTTTAAGACACACTCTTTGTTGTGTGTTCCCCTGGTGTTTCGCGGCCAGGTGGTAGGTGTGATGGAACTGCTCAACAAATTAGACGGCGATTTTGATGACCGCGATGTGGAGCGGGCGCTTTCGATTGCTTCGGCCGTGGCGATTGCCGTCTCCAATGCGCTGTTGTTTAAGGAGGCCGAAGCCCGTAAGCAACATCTGGAAGCGACGCTGGAACACAATAACAGCCCCATTCTGATCACCGATGCTGACAGCAAGGTGCATTTGCTCAACCAGGAAGCCCGCCGGCGTTTAAAACTAACACCAGAAGCGATTGGCCGGTCGGCCGTGCAGGTGATTCAACCACCAGAGATCGTGGCTTTGCTGGCCGGACCTATTGTTGAATCCCCAGATGAACTGGTGCTGGCCGAAGGGTCGGTCTGGCTGCCGCGTGTGGCTCCTATTCCCGGCCACGGCCGTATTCTCATTTTGCAAGAGATCACCCACTTGCGTGAACTGGATAAAGCAAAAGACCATTTTGTGGCCACGATATCGCACGATATGCGTGCCCCCCTAAACCAGATCAGTGATCTGGCCCATGCTTTGGGCGAGGTCGGTTCTTTAAATGACAAACAAGCCCGGTTAGCCGCCCAGATTTCAGGGGCTGCGCAAAAGATGATGGGGCTGGTGAATGGCCTGTTGGAGCTAGCTAAAGTGAATACAGGGCTGGAAAACCAGACACAGCTATGTGATATGTTAGAGATTGTGACCGAGGTCGTTGATGACTTCCAACCCCTGGCGCTGGCCAGGCGGGTGTCCTTGGTGTTGACGGCCGAGCCAGGTATTGGCATGGTACAGGGTAACCCGGCACAGCTGCGCCGCGCTGTGAGTAATCTGGTAGACAATGCCATTAAATATTCACCGGAAGAACAGGAAGTGGAAGTGATTATTTCGGCTGGTGAGCAAAATGTGCTTGTTAAAGTTTGTGACCGCGGCGAGGGCATTGCTGAAAAAGACATGCCCCATATTTTTGACACTTTTTATCGGGGTAGAACCTTTGAGGCACACGAGGGTTCTGGATTGGGGCTGGCTCTGGTTTACTCGATTGCTGAAGCTCATAGCGGCCGAATTTGGGTAGAAAGTGGTGACGGGGATGGGAGCACCTTCTTGCTGGAATTACCGGTCAACGCTTCTAAGGAAGCGTCCATAAATAAGTAAAGGATCACCGCCGCTTCGGCAACATAGGATGTGGAGACGGTCACTAAGAAAAACCACAAATGACCGCAAGCGAAACGAAGGGGCAGCCAACAACAAATGGAGATCATATATGCTTTTGAAAAGAATATTGCCTGTTGCCATTCTGGCGCTACTGTTTTTGGGAGGCCTCACGGCCGTTTCCCCCACGCACTCCCAGCCAAACCAAACCCCAACCACCGCTGTCACACTCAGCGGCGCTCAGAAAAAGTGGCACCCGCTGATCATAGATTTTACCGGCCCTTATGCCCAGGAAACAGATGATGCTCCTAACCCCTTCCTGGACTACCGGCTGCAAGTAAACTTTACCGGGCCCAACGGCCGTGTCTATAACGTGCCCGGTTTTTTTGCGGGTGATGGGCAAGGGAATGGCAGCGGTAATATCTGGCGTGTTATCTTTGCCCCCGACGCGGCGGGAACCTGGCAGTACACCGCTTCCTTTCGTGCTGGTCCTGACGTGGCCATAGACCTGAACCCTCACAGCGGTTCGGCTCATAGCTTTGACGGCCTGAGCGGCAGTGTCAACATTGCTTACCTTACCTGTGATGAACCAGGCTTTCTGCGCTGGGGGCGGCTGGCCTATGTGGGCCAACATTACCTGAAATTTGTTGATGGCGGCTACTGGCTGAAGGGTGGCACTGACAGCCCGGAAAATTTTCTGGCTTACATCGGTATTGATAATACCGTTGACCAGGGTGGCCTCCACCTGAATTTTTTACACCTGTACCCAGAACATGAGGCTGATTGGCAGGCTGGCGACCCCAATTTCACCAGCGCAGACACCGGTTACGACGCCAAGGGGATCATTGGCGCTTTAAATTACCTGGCCGCCCAGCACGTTAACTCCATCTACTTCCTGCCCATGAATTTGGGCGGCGATGGACAGGAGGTCTATCCTTTTATTGGCGCCACCGAAACAGCTTATGACAAAACCCATTATGACATCAGTAAACTACACCAATGGGGCATTGTCTTGGATCATGCCCAGCGCAAAGGGGTAGCCTTGCAAATTGTTCTGGCAGAAACAGAAAGCGAAAATGAGCAGTGGTTTGATAATGGTGTTTTGGGGGTGGAACGGAAGTTGTATTACCGGGAAATGGTAGCCCGCTTTGGTCACTTATTAGCTATCAAGTGGAATATCAGCGAAGAAAATGATTTTTGGGTACATCAGATACAGGAGTTTGCCGCCTATATTCAGGCATTAGATTGGGCCCAACATCCCATCACGGTGCACACGCCGCTGAATGATTTTTCAGATTATGAGCCTATTCTGGGTGACGGCCGTTTCTCCGCTACCTCCATCCAATATACGACAGACCTGGCTGGATCACACGTTGAGTATTGGCGTGGGCGGTCTGTGCAGGCCGGCCGGCCCTGGGTGCTGGACATGGATGAAAACGCCGAAGCGCTCTCCCATCAAAACGCCGACGATTTGCGCCGTAAAATCTTGTATCCGGTCTATTTCAGCGGCGGCAATATCGAATGGTACATGGGGTATTACGAACAGCCCATCGGCGGCGATCTGCGGCTGGAAAACTTCCGTACCCGGGAGACGATGTGGCGCTATACCTGGTATGCGCGCCGCTTTATGGTCGAAAACCTGCCGTTTTGGCAGATGATTCCCCAGGATCATCTGCTGCAGATAGCCAATGCTACCAGAGGTGCCGGCGAGGTTTTTGCCAAACCGGGCGAAGTGTATGCTGTTTATATGCCCATTGTGGGCGGCCAGCTCAATTTAACGGCCGTACCTGGCCTCTTTACGATGCGCTGGTTTAATCCCCATGACGGCGTTTTTGCCGGCAATACGGTGACGGTGGCCGGTGGCGGCTGGCTGGACCTGAACTCCCCGCCTTCCCGGCCCACGGGTGATTGGGTGGTTTTACTAAAACAGATACCCACGACCACGTTCCTCCGGCAAGGCATGGCGGAAACATTCCTGCCCGTTATCAATACGGCCGGCTGCCCGGCTGGGCCTATCCCTTGACGCCAACCCGAAGGCGGCTATAGTTCTTCACTTCTGAAAGAATCTGGAAAAGGGAGAGGCATTGAAAGTTTATTACCATATCACGCCACTTGTCCTGCTTATGATCTCTATCCTCACCAACAGTTCACCTGCCGCCTGGCCGGCTACAGCAGCAACGCCAACCGGTGATTACACCCTTTACCTGCCAGTTATCTTCCGTCCGGAGGTATTGACGCCTTCGCCGGAAGTGATATTGCAAATCACACCAGAGGGGTGGTATACCGTCAGCACCTATGAACCCGGTTCCTTTCGGCTGACAAATGCGGCGGCCAATGAGCAAAATATCATGGCCGTGACCATTGATCTGCGTACGGCCGTTTTCCCAGACATGGTCTTTGACCCCTATGGCCTGGCGGGTGATCTGGTTGCCAAGAACCTGGCCATTGACAGCAATGGCCTACTCACCGGCTTTGCCGGGCACAGCTTTGCCAGCCCGCATGACGGCGGTTATGATGTGCTCCAGCTCTTTTTTACGGATTTTAACCCTGGTGAAACGATGACCTTTTCCATTGATGTAGACCCCACCAGCATTCGTGGTTCAGACCCACCAGGGCCGTCTGAAAGTGGCAGCGTTTCCGGCCTGGAACTGACAGGGTCTACCGTACTGGTCAACTTTGCTGATAATACCGCCCTTATTGGCCACACCTTTCGCATACCAGGCAGCGTCAGCGGCTCCCAAGCTGTCATTCGGGCCGCTTTACCAGAAGCCCCCACCATCCAGGCAGAAGGCATTGCGGGGAGTACGGCCGTTGTCACCCATACACAACAAACGATCAACATTCAGACGGCACCCGCCCGGCACATTAAACTTCTGGTTATAGAAGGCGGCCTCTTCACCGCCGGCGTGCCCGGCGGTGGCTATGACCTTGACCCCTTCGAAGCCAATACGGCACTCCTGGTGGGCCAATATGAAGGCCAGGCTAATGACAGCGGTCAGCTCAGCCTGCCTATTCAACTGTGGCGCACCCAGGCCAATGGTGGACTCAATATCATTGTGGCTGTGCCTGAAAACAGTTTTGGCTACCTGGGCACCCCCTCAACCCCCATCATCTTACATTTACAGGATTAAACCCGATGCTGCGCTCTTCAGTGTACCGTCACCTTACATTTTTGATTCTATGCCTTGGTCTGGCGCTGCTTGCCCGAAGGGACAATGCGGTCCAGACGGCGGGCGCTTTTCCCGTTTACCTGCCGGTGGTACAAGCGTTTAAGTGGCCGCCGACCCTGGAAGCAGTCCAGTTTGCCCAGGGTTTGAACGCCGATGCTATCACCGATATAGCGGCCATGGGCGACGGCCGTCTTTATGCCGTGCTGCGCCAGGGGATCATTCGCATCATACAGTCAGACGGCACGGTGCTGCCCACCGCTTTTTTAGACATTCAACAGCAGGTCGCCAAAACCAACTGGGAGCAGGGCATGTTAGGGCTGGTTTTCCACCCTAACTACCCGGCCACACCCTACTTTTACGTCAGTTACACCAGCCACGTGCAAAACCGCATTTATATCAGCCGCTTTACTGTCAGCGCCAACCCAGACGTGGCCGATCGAGACAGCCAGCTTGTCATCCTGACCATTGATAAAGACTTTACACACAGCCCGGTGCACAACGGCGGTGATCTGGTCTTTGGTCCTGACGGTTACCTGTACATCTCTGTAGGTGATGGCGGTCCTGATCCGCAATTTGGCAGTACCAATGTTCATGACCCGGACAACAACGGTTACCGCACTGATAAACTACTGGGCAAAATTTTGCGAATTGACGTAGATGGGGGCGGTGCCACACCGCCCGACTTATGCGGCGGGGCCAGAAATTACACCATCCCTCCAGGCAACCCTTTTGCCGATGGCCCCGGCCCCAATTGTGATGAGATATGGGCCAAAGGGCTGCGGAACCCCTGGCGCTTTAGCTTTGACCGGGAAACGGCAGACATGTTTATTGGCGACGTAGGTGAGTGGCTGCGGGAAGAAATTGACTTTGCGCCGGCGGGCACGTCCGGGGGGCGAGATTATGGCTGGCGCTGTTTTGAAGGCACCTATGACCAGCGTCTTGACCACCCGGACATTGCCAGTGGCTGTGCCCCCAACCCGATGACAGATTACACGTTCCCGGTTTATGAATATGATCAATCCCAGGGTTGTTCTATCGTTGGCGGTTTTGTTTACCGGGGAAATGCCTACCCTACGCTGCGCGGGCATTACCTCTTTGGCGATTTTTGTAATGGTGTGATCCGGGTGTTAAGCCCTGCTGGTCAGGGACGCTGGGTGGAGACAGAGGAGTTTGGTGTTGGTTTTCACATCAGCACCTTTGCCGAAGATGCCAACGGAGAGATATACATTGGCCGCTGGTCACCAGGAGGGCCAACGGCCGTCTACCGGTTAGCAGTCGTCACAAACGCGCCTACGCCATAAGCATCCTGCGGCTGGCGCTGGCCGTTGATGGTCACCGGCAGGCGCCTACCCGTAGCCGGGTCATAGAAGCCAACGTGTATGGGGTAACGGCCGTCTGCCAGACGGCCGCCAGCCAGTTCCTCTGGTACGGTCAGCGTTATCACATCCTCAATCACTTCGCCGGCGGCCCACAGGTGCGTGGGGTAATCGCCGCCTAGCGGCGGGCCATCGGCCTGGGCCAGCGGCGCCTGTGCCGGATCACCCATATGCACAAAGACACTGTAATCTTGTCCGGGTGCGGCCGTCACCTGCCAGCGCAGATGAACCGCAACGCCGCTCCCGGTGGGAACCAGATCAGCGCGTGTCAGCTCAATATCATCGCCAAAATGGGCCAGCACGGCCGTGTCTGCTGCCGGCCATTCCCGGGGCGTTACCTTAAGACGCCCAACCTCTACCTCACCTGGCTCATCCAACAACTTCACAAACAGCCGCGCTTCTGTGGGCACAGCCATATCTGTGGCTAACTGCACGGCCACTTCTTCGGCTACAACGCCTGCCGCCGGCCAGAAGGTTGCCGGGTAACGGCCGTAGCCATGATAAGTGTGCAGTTTCCCAACCAGCGCCAGTTCACGCCCCAAAACCTCGATCACTTCCACCGGCGGTGCCGTCGGCGGCACTGCCGGCCGCCAGTATAATGTCATCACCGCCCAATCACCTGGATGCACGGCCGTCTCTTCTAGCGCGGCGGCCACCAGTTCCAAATCACCCAGACGCACGGCCAGGGGCGTGGCCGCCGCTGGCACGCTGGCCAGCACGGGCGGGCGAACATACGCTTGAGGGATCACAACGACAAGGCAGGTCACGGCCGTGATCAGCGCACCTCCACCAGCCAGCCAGCCCCACCGGAACTGGCTCAACCCGTATGCCAGCCCCAGCGCCAGCGGCAGCAGTGCGGGAAACAACAGCCGCCCCTGGTCGGCTGGGGTGCGCATCATAAATTGCAGCCAGCCAGCAAAGACCAGAAAGACCCAGCCGGCCAGCCAGAGAGGGATTTCATGCATATGGCCCGTGGTGGTGAGAGGTGTTGGCCGCGGGCTGGCTTTCCCACGCCAGGCGCGGGTCTTTAATAAAATGCCGGCAGCGCCCCCGCCCACAATGCCATACCATACCCCATACACCCACGACGGCGGCTGCACCGTCATCCAGCCAAAAAAGGCAAAGAGCGACTGCCACACCCGGCCAAATTGGGCCAATGCCTGCCAGACGGTCAGGTCCCGGTCACCCCCGGCCAGGGTAATAAAAACGTTGGTGGCAGTGGGGTCACCATACAGTACCCAGTTGCGCCAGAGCAGCCAGCCGCTCATGAGCAAGGCGGGTCCCAACGTGAAGATGAGGAGGTCACGCCAGCGGTAACGGCCGTAACGCCAACTCAGCCAGCCCAAAGCGGCCATGGCCCATACCAGCAGCAGCAGCCCGGCTGTTTTACTAAGGACGGCCGCCCCCAGTGTCAGCCCCAACAGAAAGAGCAGCCAGCGAGTTTGTGTTGGGGCCATAGACTGCATCACCCGTTCCCCCCTGGTGACCGGTACCCAGAGCCGCAGCACCTGCCACAATGCCAGCGCACACAGACAAATGATGAGGGTGTCATTGGTGATAGAGGCGTGCAAAAAGAGGAACTGCGGCAGGAACGCTACCAACGCCAGCGCCAGCAGCGCCCGTGGTGGGTTCTGTGGCCAGAGCTGGCGGCCGCTGCCGTAGATGGCCGCCAGGGTAATGCTCCCCAATACCATAGAAAGGCTGCGCAGCAAATGTACGGCCCAGACATAGCCCGGCCAGGGCCAGCTTGCTGTGGGCACAAAAGCATTTTTATTGGCCCGGGTGGTGGCGTTGCCCAATTGAGCGTAAGGGTTAAACCAGAGTGCGTCGGTGGGCACGGCCGTGTCTAACGGCGCTATCAATAACGCGCTCAGCCCATAATACAGGGGTGGTTGGGCAGCCTCTTGCCGCGGCAGGTTGTCCCCGGCCACAGGGAGTTTGCGCGTATTAGCGATGGTGACGGCCGTGAAAAAATGATGATGTTCGTCCGGCGCTTCAAAGATAGGATTTACCAGGTTGGTGGCCATCGCCAATATAAAATAAGCGGCTATAATAGCCAGGGCAATTTGAGTGTATCCCAGTTTCTGCGTTATCATTGCGCCGCAATTTTCTAACAAGCCAAAGGATTTTCCAACATGAAAAAAAATATCCCCTTATTATGTATTTTAGGCCTGATTGGTTTTGTTGTCATGACCACCGTGCAAAGCGTGCATGGTTTTCCAGACGGTATCGTCGGCTTTTCCGGTCAAAATGGCACGCATTGTAATGTTTGCCACAATACGGGTATTGTGCCTGAGGTATCTATTGCCGGGCCTTCTGTGGTTGAGCCGGGGAATGCCTACCTTTATACCCTTATGATCGCCGGTGGGCAGGAGATAGCGGGTGGGCTGGATGTCTCTGTCACAAATGGTGTTCTGGCGGCCATAAGCGCTGATACCCAGCTGTTGAGCGGTGAAATTACCCACACTGACCCCAAAGCTGCCAACCCTGATGGCACGGTGACATTTACGTTTCAATGGACGGCACCAATCACAGCCACGGCCGTGACGATGTACGGCGCCGGTAATTCCGTTGACCTGCTAAATGGTAACCAGGGTGACGCCGCCGATGTGACCACCCTGGCCATTTCCGTGATGGAACTTAATGAGAAAGTATACCTGCCGGTGGTCATGAAACCGTAAATACTCAGGGTTCGTTCAAAACAACTTTGGACGTTTGCCAGGTAATCAGCAGTCAGTATCTAGTATCCAGTATCCAGTAATCAGTCTGGAAGAACACCCAACTGATCACTGAAGAACTGATAACTGAACACTGATTACTTCAAAGCACTAAGTTAATTGTAAACGCGCCCTCATCATAGGAGAATGTTATGCTGGCTAAGGTGATGAGCTGTGCCATTGTTGGCCTGGAAGCTGAAATTGTTGAGGTTGAAGTAGACATCTTGCGCGGCGGGCCCATGTTTACCCTGGTAGGTCTGCCAGATGCAGCCGTGCGTGAAAGCCGTGACCGGGTACACAGCGCCATCAAAAACAGCGGCTTTGACTTCCCCGGCGGCCGGCGCATTACCGTTAACCTGGCCCCGGCTGATCTGCGCAAAGAAGGCCCCGCGTATGACCTGCCCATTGCTGTGGGCATTCTGGCCGCCTCGCAACAAATCTGGCCAGACCAGCTGGCCGGCGCGCTCTTTTTGGGCGAGCTTTCGTTGGATGGCACCGCCCGGCACACCAAAGGTATCTTGCCGATGACGGCTATGGCACGGGCCCAGGGGTATGCCCGTGTTTTTGTGCCTGCGCCCGATGCTGAAGAAGCTGCCCTGCTGCCAGATGTGGAAGTTTTGCCGGTGCACAACTTGCAAGACCTGGTGGGGCATCTGACCGGCCTTAAGCCCATCACCCCTTTTACGGTGGATATGCAAGATGTGTTTGGCGCAGACCCAACCTATGCGGCTGACTTTGCAGACATTATGGGGCAGATGTAGATGTAAATTTGGCTGCGCTGCCGGTCTCTTGACCTCGCTGCGGCAAGCTTTTTTCTTCGTATTGATACACTCCTTCAATCAATCCTTCCAACCTATACCACTTTTCTTTGGAGTCAATCACTACCCTATCTATGAACATAGCTAGAATTGTACGTTTGTCCTTAAAAGGTATATCAGGGGCATAGCCTGCTTGTTTCAGCTTTTTTAGGTGCTCATAAACAATTTCGCGTTTCCGTTCAAATGTCTCTACTAATTCGATATTTTCAACAATCTTCTCCCATTCAACCTGAAGCGCCAGTATTCGTCCCCTTACAGCCTCCTTTTTTTCCCTATACTCTTCCAAGCTAAAAATTCCTTCGCCATATGCCCGATCCCATTGAGCCTCCTCTTTATGGCATTTGTTTAACTGCTTGTCCAGATATTTTAACTGGTGATTTAGCTCACCCTTTTTGAAGTTGTCATATTCTTCCTCAAGACAACTAATCAGAATTTCTGGATCGGTTATGAGTTCACAAATTGAATCCCAAACGTGATGGTCTATTTCGTCGCTGTAGACTACTGGGGACTTACAATAGTAAATTTCACGAACAGTACGAGTGCCGTTATATGAGCCGCAAATGTAAAATCGTCTAGTACGCTTTCCATCAACAATCGGGCCTGAGGAGCCGCCAGCGTTATAAAGGTGGCCACAACAAGCGCAATACATAAACCCCTGTAACAAACATGCCTTTTTTGCATTTCGTGTCGATTTTTTAATATTTCTTTTTAGCGCTTTTTGCGCTTCTTCCCAAACCTCTGGAGAAACAATGGCCGGTACAGGAACTATAATCCATTCCTCCTTTGGTCTTTGACGTTGTCTATTTACCATTTTCTGAGAGCGTTCGCTCCACTCGTTTTGAAAATAATAACGGTTTGCGGCGTACTCCCCCTTGTAAACTGTGTTTTTCAGCATTTTTGACACATTGCCTGAACTCCAATGCTTTGATGCTTTAGGAGTAGGTACTCCTCGCCTCTCTAAGTCATCACAAACATCAAAAAGCGATTCGCCGCCAACGATTCGATAATAGATTTCTTTCATAATCGGAGCTTGATCAGGGTCTAGTGCATAATGAGAATCTTGACGATAGTTTGACGTCACATCAGTAGCTGGTCTTCCCTTTGAGTCAACAAATAAAAAGCCGTATGACGGCGTTCTCGCAGTAATTCTGCCCGATTTTGCTTTGAGCCTCATGCCTTCGGTCATGCGCTCAATTTCATGCCGCATTCCCTGCTCGCTGATTGCTCCCATAACTGCCCTTTCAATTTCGGAATGGAACTCTTTCCAAAACCTAACGGCTATACCTTGTTGTTCAAAAAGCTCTAGAAGATATCCTTGATGCCATTTAGCGTTGCGGCTGAGGCGATCTAAATACTCCATTAAGAGGTGGTCGGACTCTCTATGCTCCTCATCAGAAATATCAGCCATCAAGCGCTGTAAGTCAGGGCGATCTTTGAACTCAAAACCCGTATGGTCATCGCCGTACAACAACCTAAAAGGAATTCGTAGATTGAGATTACAAGCAAGTTCATGAATATTGCTAAGCTGACGAGGTAACCCGGTGCGCCCTTCCTCAGCCTGACCGGATGTAGAGACACGAATGTAGGCGTAAGCTAAAGCTCCATATGGGCTACCGAGTTCTCCTGTTCTCCCGTCGGCGATTTCAGCAAAAATTGGCTCAAGAATCGGTCTAAGTTTTTCGTCCATCGAAATTCCTACCTGGGGATTGTCGAAGCGGGTACAATGAACACGTTAACAAATTCAGCGATACTTAACCATATTTTCCTTATTACTCCGTATTAGTCAAGTTAAGTATGCAAGAGTATTGAACTTATGAATTCGGATTGAAAAATGCCTAAAAATTCTGACGAAACGGTTTGGATGACGATTACAGAAGCACAGGAGTATCTAAAAGTATCAAAGACCACGTTGTATGATTGCATGAAAGATGGGCGGCTGCCGTTTTACTACATCCGAGGGACTCGACAAAGAAGGGTTAAAAAGGCCGACCTTGATACTTTGATGACCATAGGAGATAGAACTCAAGAAACATTCCACGAAGAGTCATAAGGAATGTCATTTTTGGCCTCTTTTTGTAGAGAAGGATGCACCAAAGCATCTTGTGGCGTTTCCTGCTTAATAAAACGCCTAATAGACTTTCCTAAAGATTTGCTTCCCTCCTCATCATCAAAATTCAATACACCTTCATCAATCATATGGTTGATGAAAATCTTCGCTACTGATCTCAATCGAATTTTTTTATCTTGCATTTTTTACTCCTCTGTAAGTGAACTACTAGTTTTCCACTAGATTGAATGGGTTGCTTTTGAGGTTCAATCCCGTTTCTGCCTATGCTTTCTCCGTAACTTTGTGACGATCTCATCCGCCCGTCCTGGATAGCTCTCTGAATTTGCAAACTCATCCAAAAAGCTAACTTCAGGAAATACTTTCTTGAAAACCCGCTGATACGCGGCAACTGCATCACTTTGGAGTGGAAGGGCTTGACTTACTGCGCAAAACACACAACAAAGTTCAGCATCTGTTGCTGCTTCCAACTCCTTCTTTCGTAAGTCTCCATCAGCAAGAGCAACCCTGGTGATAAGTTCTCTGACATGAGCACGGTATAAATGGGAAGTGTGAGGGATCAAGATTGGTGATGGTCGTAAATACGTAAAGCTATCCCATATCCTGTCTGCTTTGTGGGGATAAATTACTTGGGCCCTTTGTATTTCCTCTTCAGCAATCTCCATACGCTCAAATATCGTTCTAACTGTCGGGGCCAGGTCTCCCAATAAATCAAACATGACTTCTCTGTTAGCTCGATGTTCTGCATTGGAAGAGGGCTGTAATTCAGATCGCCTGCGCCGGAGTAAGTGCTCGAGTGATAGTTGGTGATTCTCCCCTTCTTTTGTCATGGCCTGGACTAGGTGTTTCAATACTACCATACAAGCATCACTTGACATAAATACACAACTATCATAAGATGTACACAGTATGCAAGTTGTACAAGTCGCATCAGACAAACAGGTTGGAATTGCTCAAGCACGTCAGAAATTCGGAAGCATAGTGGAAAGCGTTCAATATGACGGTGAGACGTTTGTCATCAGCCGAAACGGGAAACCGGTAGCGGCTGTTGTACCAGTTCGTATCTTTGAGCAATACCAAAGAGAACGCGAGGAACTATTCAGCCTCATTGATCGCGTTCAAGTCGCCAACCAAAATGCTGATCCAGATGAGGTAATGACTGATGTATTGAAAGCACAACAAGGGCTGCGTAGCAAACAAAAATGAGGGTAGTACCTGATGCAAATGTTTTTATAAGTGCCCTTATCTCCCCCACCGGTCAGTCGGCCAGAATACTGAAACTATGGAAAAAAGGGAAAGTCGAGATAATAACTTCACCGGCAATTATTGATGAGGTTGCAAGAGTAACAAATTACCCCAAACTCAAAAAGTACGCTCGTATAAACAAAGAGGGAAAACGGTTTGCCAGACTTCTTGCCAAACAGACCATCCAAGTGAACCCATCATCTGTAATTAACGCCATCAAGAGTGATGAAAGCGATAACCGATATATTGAGTGCGCCTATTTTGGCAAAGCACAATTCATCGTCACTGGTGATTCCCACTTGCTTGATCTCAAAAAGTACAAAGGCATCTACATAGTCAACCCAACAAGTCTCCTTACCATCATTCAAATTGAAAAGCGCAAGAAAGTGTAAAGATTCAATACTCCTCTGGAAGTAATAGTGTGGTGACGCTTCTATCCCACTCAGTTATCACATAAATCGTGCTGCCTGTATCCAGTTTGTAAGCGGAAAATACTCTAAGCCCTCTTTGCAATGCGAAATCGTTTTCCTTAACGTCTTCTTCGGGCAAATCTCCCCAATCGCCGGTTATATGTCTAGCAAGAAATTGAACCGGGTGATATTCGGCCACCTGAAGCGTCATAACCGCTCCTGGTGTAATAGCAACACGCCCCAAACTAAACAGTGCCTTGGGCATTTGTTCTTTATTTGGTTGAGGCGTTTGTTCTGGGATATGTCGGTCTCGCTCACTCATATACGTCGTCCAAACAAGATTAACACGCAGGACAAAACAAAATCCACAACTAAATCGATAGGGCTTTGATCTTCTCTGTCAGGCGGTATCATCTTCGATTGTGTTTGTAGATGAACCATTTTCAGATGGGCCAATTCCCATCATTCCCTCAACAGGATTAACTGAGGCTAATCCTGATTCGGGTAAAGGAAGCTGTCACCAGTCGCTTGTCTTTATTCTATTCACGACTATCTCCTCCTCCCCATTTAGTGAAACCTCATATGAACCAACACGTAGGCAACCATTTCCATTCAGAAGAAGATGTGCCCGAACCACACTTTCTGCCCTTTCCAATCGCTCCTGGATAACCGGCAACATCTTTCTGTTCCACACCAAGCTGCGCACAGCCCTAACAGGTGGTAAGGCGGTTTCATGTTTGATAGTGAGTGTTTTCCGCTCCGTCATAAATGACGCTGAATTCAGCTTAACATGCAAGTAAAAACAGATTCCAGAGCTAACCCAAAAAGTGCAATCGGGGGTGGGTGGGATACGCGCCAGGCACCACCTAGTACCTGGCGCAGACACCATTATTTTTCTGCTGGCGATGGACCAAACGTTACACGGTCAGCAATCACATTAAAACGGCCGTTGTCATCAACCTGTATTCGCCCTTCAACCAACACCTGACGACCCTTTTTGAGATACTCGGCAACGGATTCACCCAACTTGCCAAATACAGTAACTGGGAAATACGTCGTTTTCTCTTTACCATCACTCACGCCAACACTAAAGGTCGTATAGGAAACCTCTTTGCTCTTTGACGTTTTTCGCTCGGCGTCGTTGGTTGCATTACCAACAAGAATTAGCTTTTGATAGTTCATAATTATCACCCCCTTTCCTGGGCTAAGCCCTTATTGGTGCAGCTAGCCGCAGCTAGCTACACTGTAAAGACTCAAGTGATAAACCCCTTCTCGCGATCAATCACCATACACGTAGATGAAAAAGGTTGTTTCTCTTCCAAATATTCGACATACCATGTCCCCTTTTTCTGAAAAACGTGATAGCCGAGCTTGAAAAACCAGCTCGCCTGATTTATTCGTATCTTTGTTGAGCGTGTCCAATACCCACCGGTATTTAGTTTAATCGTGTCCTCATCAAAGGTGACAATCGCCGTTTCGTAGTAAATGACTTCAGTCTTCCCCTCGTCAGTTTCGCGTACCGTTGTTTTGTATAGGTCAAGTTTTTCTTGTGGCATTACTCCTCACCCCCCTTCCGGCTTGCTTTCAGAAAAATAGTTTTAACTGAAGCTGCCTGCCTGCTTCAGTTATGAGGTCTCTTGCATAGGCAGCGAAGCGAAGTCAAGGGCGAGTACGCGAGTTCATCTTGACCCTTGACGAGCGAAGGTGCCTGTGCCACTTGCAGACTGGGTAGTCAGCCTGCACAGGGGGAAACAAACAGCGCAAAAACCAGCTCGCTGGCTGAAGTACCGCTTAACCGATTGCACAAACTTTCAAAGTCTTTCTTGAGCAAACAGTTCTAATCACTATAAATCAAGGGAAAATATTCAATTGTTAAAGTTCGACACATCAAGTCCGGACCCTGATGGAATTCACCAACTAAAGATAGGAACGCTTTCGGCTTGGGTAGGTATCTGCCGGTGACTATCGCGAATATTTTTGATGGCGATGTCATTTGTAATTCCGTGTCGCCTCAAACTTTCCTGTTTTATCGATTCCACATCTTCATCCGTTGCTTTGTAGGGAGGTATAGTGATCGTTCTGATGGTTTCTACTCTTCCCTCACCTATTGCCACTGTTGCTCTGCGTGGTTGTTGGAAGCGAATCGTGTCAATCCAGTGTTCCCATTGCTCTGAAAGCGATTCAAAAAGCTCATGCTGCGTATTTGTCTTGGGCGTGCGCTTGATAGCTTCGGTATTAACCCGGCCCACAAGCTTGGCAAAATACTCCGCGTCCAATCGACCGACGCGAAAGATGACTTTGGTCTGCACGTTGCTTAAGGCCCCAATTATTCGCGGTGTCAACTGTGAGAGGTCTTGATGGGCAACTGTCATTCCCAGTCTAAATTTTCTGCCCTCTGAAAAAACATGAGCCAGTGACTTTACAGACCCCTCATTGGCCACATATCCGGCGAATTCATCAATGACCAGATTCCATAGATTTCTGTTTCGCCGTCGGCGCATAGCCCGCTCTAAACCTGTGGTAACAAGTGAGCCAATCAGCCGGTTGGTTTCCACGTCTGCCCGTCCCAAATCCAAAAGGAGAATCTTCTCTTCATCCATAATTTCTCTAAAATCAAGGTGGTTGGCAGTTTGCCCCAACATCAGTTTAAGCCTGGGATTCAGGGAAAACGCCCCAATTTTGTTGAGTGTGCTTTCGCGCATCAACGGGGCTTCTTTTCCCCATTTGTCAAAGCGGTCATGGAAAAACTCAATGACACTATGCTCTGAAACTTGTTGCAAACACCTCTCTCGAAACTCCTGGTTAGTGAGTAATCGCGGCATGTCCATAAGCGTGAGATTGTTCTCAATAAGGACAATGAGTGCAGCTGTTACAACGTTGGAAAAGTGTGGTGCTTCTTTAAGGCTCTCCGGCCATGTGCGCCTAAAGGCTTCAAGAATGCTGGTAGCTGTATCGTAAGGTGTGTCAGGGGAGGAGAGAACATTAAAGGGTATTACGTAGTCTTCTCGTGCCGGGTCTACATAGATGAGCTTTTGTCGGATGTTAAAGTTCGGCAAAATACCTGCGGTAATGGCGTATTTGAGTAGATCGTCAACCAGTAAACTATGAGGGTCAACTAACCCAACGCCACGCCCTGCGGCTATATCTTGGAAAAGGCAATGTTCAAGAAATTTAGATTTCCCGCTTCCCGAAAGCCCAACCACATAACCGTGTCCATTACGAATGCTTGTTGGAATACGAAGAAGCGGAGAAAACCGTGTGCGCCCTAGCCTTCCTAAAACAAGGCCATCCGTGTTACCGCTTTTTATCCATGACAGGAGGGGCACACTTTAGCGTAACATATGGCCCACTTCCTCAAGCGATTTGCAGTAGTGCCACCATTTCATCGTTTCCTGGCTGCCACCAAATTGGGTCAACCAGTACATTGCAGGAATTAAGCTGGCCAAAAGTAGTAAAGAAAAAAAGGTGGGATGCTGCACCTATGGCTTGATGAGTTTGGTTCATAAGGTTTCTCATTCGCTTGTTTCCCATGGTAACGATCAGCCAACGGCCTGAATTTGCTCCAAACCGTGCTTTGTATTGGGGACTTGTAATATAAGTTGCACCCGCTAGTACCTTATCTCTTCCAAACTTGGGATTTGAGTGCGTTGCTCCGTCTAATTCCAAAAGAAATCTTGCTTTGGCTGGGTGGCCAGCGCTTTGCCTCTTGCAGTCAACGATAGTAAAGGAACTATCTGGGCATATCCCTTTTTTGGTTAAGGTTGTTGATCCGTCGCGATTGACAACTTCAAATTCAATAACATCAGGATCAGAACGGAAATGATGTTCGTTTCGCCAGTCTTCTAATACGAAGAACTCAATCTCAGAAAGTGCAACCTCCACACTCAAACGGAAGTCAACAATGGCCAAATCATGTTCTAACTGATGCCATTTTGGTTGCCGAATCCAGGAAACTCCCCCTTGACGCAACTGCTGTTCAAGTTTTCGTTGATGGTTCTCGTTTAGGGGGTAGGTAAACTCTCCGTCAAGTTCAACGCCATACTGACCTGCAAGCCATAATGCTCCTTGTGGACCAACCCAGTAAATGGCTTCGGGAATGGGCTTTGTCCTCCAATCTCTTTTGGTAGGTCTGGCAAGATAGCCATTTTCGATTAGCTTTGATAGGCGTTTTTGCACCGCGCGCAATGTGCTATCCGGCCAAAATTTGTTGTGAATATGTCGTCTGGCCAATATCCCGCCATATTCGTAGGTGGTTATTACAAGCTGACCATCTCGCTCTTGGAACCACATAATTCACCTTAGCATACTAATCTGACCACATGTTTGTATCATTGCCGGGGGAAGCCATGGTGCCTCCACCTCTAAAAGGTGGAGGTAGTAACCGAAATTTTCGCCGTCCGGCCAATCGAAAAGCGTGTTCATCAAGCAATTGTCTTGCCTCTGCAATTCGACTGTAGTTTTCCAGGTCTTCAATATCCTTAACGGTTAAGGTTCCGATTTGTTCTGAAACCGAGTGCCCCCGTTGCTTCCAATACAACTTTCGGTTTGGAAGCTCAGTAAGTTTGCGTCGTTCAAACTCCCAAATTTCCTGCAAACTCCAATAAACCGGCTTGTCATCAACAATTGCTTTGACCTGCAACAAGTCCGGTGTAAATAAATCCCTGACAATAATCTCAGCATCTTCCCTGTCCAAGCGCATACAAAATGTGTTGCCCACAACTTTTCGTATTGCACCTCGAAGTTCTGCATGTTCAGGTAGCCCTGCAATTTCCTGGGTAGCAAAAAGAAACTCAATGCCAAGTTTCCGGTCTTCGGCCACCATTTGACGGGCTGTGTCAGTGGTATATGTTTGAAATTCGTCACAGTAAACTGCAAAGGGTCTGCGTTGGTTTGGTGGTATATCAATTCGTGCCATCGCCTCTTGCTGCAATCGCGCAAGAAGGAGTCCACAAAATATAGACGAACCCCTATCCCCTAATTTCCCCTTTGGTGCATTTACCAAAATTATCGCTCCCCTATTCATCAGTTCCCCTAAGTCAATGGTGCTGGGGCCTTCCAGCAGAAACGTAATACCTGTTTGCCTTAGCAAGGGGTATAGACGATTCAGGGTGCTGTCTGCAAACTCCATCGCCTTTTCATGTCTTTCTGGAAATGCATGGAACCAATATCGCTCAAGTTTCGGCTCACGAAGTATTTTGACTATTGAGTTTCTGAATTCAGGATTGATGAGGAATTCTTCTGCATCCGTTAACGGCCGTCTAGCCAGCCCTAAGGTCCAAAACAAATGGGTGGAGACCAGGTGCTGGCGAACATGTATGTTTGGGTCATCGTGAAATAAGTATGTAAAGTCTGTGGCTAACTGCTCATAGTGTGATTCAGGGGTTTGCCCTTTTCTTAAGTGGCGTATCTCGAGCGGGTCTAGCTTGACAGACCAGCTTTCTTTCGTGGGGTCTATGATGTAAACCAGGTCATAAAGTTTTGGATATTTGAGTGCTGCCAATGCAAGGCGGTTATAAAGGTTGTTAAACAGGTCCCCATGCGGGTCTATCACACAAAGGCCACGAGGGTGTTTGTCGTTCACGCGGCGCACAATATCTTGAATTACCATACCCTCAAGAAGGCGGGTTTTGCCAGCGCCCGTTCCACCATACAAAGCTATATGAGTGGAACGAGCTTTATCAGGCAAAGTTACAAGAGCTCGGTGCTTGTTTCCTCCGTTGAGGCCCCAAGCTGACTGTAATTCTGGCAGCAAAAAGTCTTTGATGAACGATTTGTCTTTCTTCATTCTTCAGAAATTCCAATTGCTGAACCTGCCATCCAATCCATTACAGTATCAAACTCTTCTTCGGGAGGTTCAACTCCAAAGAGGCCCACTGCATAAGCTATATCATCAAATGGCAAATCAACGCCTGTTTCTTGTACTACCTGGTCAAATTCCTCCTCAGCTTCCTTTCGGTATTTTTTATAGCGGCGATAGGCAATAATAATGGCGATAAAGCCAGTAACCATAAGAAAAAGGAGGTAGAGGGTTATAATAAAGGCAATCCCAAATACCAGTAAGGCAAGCCACATAAGGGTTTCAGTACCATCCTTATCCATTTCACATCTCCTTGTGTTGGTTGTTTGAAATATTCGTTACCTTTCGGTTCTTACACACCAAATCACTTGTCACTAGCTGATAATCGGGCTGATTTTAGATAGCTTCGATAGTGGTAATAGACAACTAGAAGGTAAGTGAGTAAAAGGATTCCAAACAGTGGAAGCAGCATAGGTAAAAGCAAGAAGAAGAGCAGAACTAATAGAGAAGACAATTAAACTTCGGACAATCTTCTGACGATAGTTCTCGAACCCTCTAGATGAATCACAATTCACTTCGCACATTGTCCGACCTTAAAATGATTTCTCTATAAGCAAAGCTCTAGCACAAAACTCACTATGACCTTGCATTCATTCAGTATCATCACTTATCTCCTCGCTTTGTTCGGAAACCAATGGGATTCGGACGATTGGTAAACAAAACCATTCCCGTTACCATTCTCCCTGGGATCCATTACAACAACTTCGCCTTCGATTACATTTTCTGCGTTATCTGTGTTAACAGGAAGTAAAGGAACTTTCACTTGGACGGCCGCTATCGCCCTTGAGTTTTCTTCTGCCCCAGGTAATTTAGAATGATAGTCACCTAGTATTTGGTACATAGCACTTCGGCGTAAAATCCGTCTCACATCTTCTGCGCCTTCTTCTCCATGCGCTTCTAAAACAGCTACAAGTTCATCTACATTTGCCAAAGCCGTTTCAAGATATTTGACAGCATACTTTCCTGCTTCCTTTAGCTTGATGTCATTGACTCCCCATTGGCTTTGCTCAATAGCTAGTTTGCCAAAGTCCTGGTTTTGCTTTCCGATTAGTTCGAGAGTTAGGTTCATGAAACCAGCAAGGTATTCTTTGAATAACGGCCCTGCTTCTACTCCCAATTTTGATCGAATATCTTTCGGTATTCTCTTGAAAACTTCTTGAATCGTTTCGATTGGCATTGGAGGCATACCCATTTCTTGGCGCACAACATTAATTTGCCTAACAAAATTAATGAATGCATCTTCTCGTTTGTTGAACATTTGAATCACTCCTTGTGTGTGCGAATGACAAGCTGTCATTCAAAATTACAAATCACCAAACCAACCTTGTCTTACTCGTCGTGAGGGTTCAAGCAATGTATTTCGCAAAGCCTCTCGTACCTTTTGAACAATTTCTTCCTCTGTCTGCGGGTTTTCAAGCCGTGCAGTGGCTAAACAATTCGAATACAAAAAACGCAATCCCTCTAAGTCACCAGCTTTCATCAACGGGGCTGATTGATGTATGAACTCGTTTACGATTTCATCCACGACATTGCGTTCGATATCCTTGCCTTTTTTGAACCACATGGTTATGTAACTCCTTTAGTGAGGCCAAATAGTGACAACTCCCACAAAATCGAGAGTTATGAAGCAACAAAATCGCTACTAGAATTATTCGGTTTCCCTTTTTTCCTCACACCAAATAGCCTCTCCAGTTGTTCATCGTATGCCTGCCTGTTTCCGTTATGCTCATGTGATCCCTGCCTGACCTGAAAACAATTGACACATGACTGTGGAGTTCCAGGCAACCATCTAATTTGACGTTTACAGGTTTTGCATTCTGCATCTACCACGTTCATCGTTCCATTCCTCTTCTACGTTTTATCTTTCAATTCCTAACCTGGACAAGCCAGAACCAAAAAGGGGTTCAAAAGCTGTCCATAATCAATAAATTGTGTAAATTACCTCAACTTCCAATGGCAGCATGAGGGATGAAGATGACCACAATACTGATGACCGA
>WYBM01000045.1 GCA_011525915.1 Ardenticatenaceae bacterium
AAACACGTCGAATGGGCCCAAAAGGAGGGTGTTTCCCCGGATTTGCCGGCAAATTTATGAGATTGAGGGTTGCTCGGTGACGATGTTTTTCTTCCCAAATGTGTAACCTTTCATGAGGCCAGGTCCACCAATTCACCTAATACCAGAGAGAGGTAGGTTATCACGGCCGTGATCAGGGCCACACTCACCGTCTCGCTGTAAGCACCAACCACCGGCAGGTCACGGAGGTATGGTTCCAACTGCACCGAAAGGGTCAAACCACCAAATATGCCCGTTAAGACGCTGATCAGCGTAATGCCGATTTGCACCGTGGATAAAAAATCTTCCGGTTCAGCGGCCAGGCGCAAGGCTACCTCAGCCCCTGGGTTTCCTTCATTGGCCAGATGCTGTAGACGCGACTTACGCGCCGACACGAGGGCAATTTCCGCCAGGGCAAAGACGCCATTGGCCAGGATCAAAATTAAGATAACGATCATCGGTTACTCCATCCATTGGTGCTAGCACCAGTCATCAGAAGTCCGTCATCCGTTTTCAGCAGGCTATTTCCAGAGGTAGGCCAGCACTGAAAACTGAACACTGATGACTGAAAACTGGTGCTAGGTTTAGATTCAGGTGGGAATGTGAACTTCAATGCGCGCCCCCTGACCCGGCGCGCTCTCCAAGCGAAAACGGCCGCTAAGCAACTTCACCCGTTCATTCATGCCTATCAAACCAAAACGGCTGGGGGGAACGGTGTCGGGATCAAAGCCAATGCCATTATCGGCCACGACTAGAACGACCTCGCCGGCTGCAAAGGTGAGTTCAATGGTGGCCTGGGCAGCCTGAGCATGGCGGTTGACGTTATTGAGGGCCTCCTGGACCACTCGGTAAATGCCCGTTTCCACTCGACGGGGCAACGGCCGTACCTGGCCCACCACCAGCACGTCAACGGCGACAGCGGCTTCTTCGGCCAGGGAAACGATCGCTTCCACCAGAGTCTTGTCTTGCAAAGGGGCGGCACGCAAGTCCATGACCGAACGCCGGGCCTCTTCCAGGTTAGCCCGTGTCAACGCCAGCGCATGCTGCACAATGCGGCGAATGCGGGTCGGGTCGACGGCCGTTTCCAACAGAGCATCAGCCGATTCCAGCTGCAAAGAGACGGCCGTTAACCCCTGCGCCAGGGTATCATGAATTTCCCGGGCCAGCCGGTTCCGCTCTTCCAGGGCACCCAGTTCCGCCTGCCGGTCAAACAGGCGGGCCCGCTCAACGGCAATACCTAACAAATCGCCGATGGTATACAGCAGCTGCAAATCTTCCGGGGCCAACTGCCGCCAATCGGCGCTGGCAACGTTTAAAACGCCCAGCTTTTTACCGTGAGCATACAGGGGAATGCTGGCATGATAACGCAGCCCATCGGTGCCATCGATCAGCCCCTTTAGACGACTGCACGTTACCACGTTCACGTTAGCCGCCCCCGCCAGATCTCCCGCCCGGTAGGTATCCAGACAATAACAACTACCGGCCATCTTATCTGGCCGATTGGCCAGCGCTGGCGGCAGATTTTGCGCCGCCGCCAGGTAAGAGTCGCCACCTTCTTCCTGTAACAGCCATACCCAGCCAGTATGCAAGTCTAACAAATCGGCCACCTGAGCCAGCGCCGTCTGCACCGCTTCATCCAGGTCTACTGACCGGTTGAGTGCCTGGGCGATGGTGTTAAGAATGGCCAGTTCGGCATTGCGCCGCTTTAGCTTTTCCGCATTGGTTTCCATGGTTTCAGTATCCAGTAAGCAGTATTCAGTAAGCAGGGGTTGGTTCGCTGAACAGTGACCACCTGGACACTGAATACTGTGTAAACATCCCCATTGTAAGTTTGCCAGGGGCCAGGAGGCAAGTATACAATCCCCCGGCGTCTGGCATGTGGCCAGGGGCTGGTACTTATGAGGAAAAGATGTTACTGGCAATTGATATTGGTAATACAAACATTACAGTGGGGGTATGGAACAACCATGCCTGGCAGCAGCATTGGCGGCTGGAAACAAACCACGGCCGTACCGCCGACGAGTATGGCGTTCTGTTCAACGCGCTGCTGCACGCGGCTGGCCTGACTACGGCTATTGACGGCGTGGTCATTGCCAGTGTGGTGCCGGTGCTAACGTCCACATTTACCCAGATTAGCGAAACCTATCTGGGCCAGCAGCCGCTGATCATCACCGCGCAATTAGACATGGGGCTGACCATGTGCGTCGATGCCCCTGAAGCTGTGGGGGCCGATCGGCTGGTAAACGCCGTGGCCGCCTATCATCTCTTTCGTGGCCCGGCTATTATCATTGATATGGGCACAGCTACCAAGTTAGATGTGGTGTCGGCGCGGCAAGAATTCCTGGGGGGGGTCATCGCCCCTGGCCTGGGCCTGGCCGCCGATGCGCTGGTTCGCCGCGCGGCCAAACTGAGCCACGTCGCCCTGGAAGCGCCGCCGTCGGTTATCGGGCGGAATACCACCCAGGCCATGCAATCGGGCCTCATTTTTGGTTACGTGTCGCTCATTGAAGGCCTGGTAGCTCGGCTGCAGGCTGAGCACCCAGATCGCCACCAACCTGTTCGCATTCTGGGCACAGGTGGGCTGATTGGGTTGATGACCCCACACACGGCCGTCATTGACTATGTAGATCCCTGGCTGACGCTAACCGGTTTGCGCGTTATTTATGATAGAGTACGGCGTGGTCAAAGGAAAGAGAGTGATGAAGCATAGGGATCACAGGGTGACTAACGACAAAACACGGTTTGTGCTTAGCCGCTTACTGCTGATCATTGGCAGTTTACTGCTTATGACGGGGTGCCAGATGGCCAACCCGCCCCGGTTGGCCACGGCCACCGCGCAAGCGGCCCAAACGGCCAGCCCCACACCAGAAAAGCTAGTATTGCCCATAGCTGCCACGTCTACCCCCGAAACAGAAGCCACGTCCCCGGCGCGTGTGCTTCCCAACCCTTCTCTTTCCGTATGGGTGAATGAGACTTCACCTCAACACGAGGCGACCTTGCGTAACATGGCGGCAGAGTTCATGGCTCTGGCCCAAGTCGATGTGGAATTGATGTTTGTGTCACCCTTTTTGCTGCCAGATTTGGTGAATACGGCCGTTCTTTCTGGCACATTACCCGACGTGATCATTCATCCCCTGGAATACACGCATGGCTGGGCCGCACGCGGCATTTTGGATGTGGCCGCTGCCGATACGGCCGTAAGCCAGATCGGCCGTGACACCTTTGATCCCGCGGCCCTGGAACTGGTTACTAGAGACGGCCAGGCAGCAGCCGTTCCTAGTGATGGTTATCACCAGCTTTTGATCTACCGTACCGACTGGTTTGCCGCCGCCGACCTGGCCACACCAGACAATTTTGCCGCTATGTTAGCCGCTGCCGCCGCCACCACAGATCGTGATAATCGGCAGAACCCACGGGCCGGCTTTGTCATCCCCACGGAATCCAACCTGGTAAGCACGCACCGCGCTTTTGAGCAAATAGCCCTGGCCAGCGGCTGCGAGTTAATTGACGAGAAAGGCGAAGTGCTGCTGCCTGATCCACCCTGCCGGGCAGCGCTGGATTTTTACTTCCGCATTGTCAACCAGTTCAGCCCTATTGGCGTGCAAACTGATACCAGCACCCGCAATGCGTACCTGGCCGGGCGTACCGGGTTGATCATGACCTCGCCGGCCATCTTGCCGCAGTTGGCCGGGTTAGACCCTGCCTTCCCGCCGGCCTGCTCGGAGTGCCGTACCAACCCCACCTTTCTGGCTGAAAACAGCGGCATTCTGACCGACATACAGGGCGAGGGTGGTAGTTCAGCCAGCTTTGGCAACCTGACCAATCTGGGAATCACCAGCGCCGCCGACGTGCCCACGGCCGTGGCCTTTGCTGATTACTGGTTTAATGATGGCTATGAGAAATGGCTCTCTGTCAACAGCGAGCGTAAGGTGCCTATGCGTTGGGGGACAGCCACAGCCCCTGCCCGGTTTATAGGGGCCTGGGGTACCACCCCGTTGGCCGGTGGGCCCAGCCTGGCCGATGTATATGGGGAAACGATGGTTACTCACTTACGTGAGGGCATTGCCAGCGCTCCCCGGTGGGGTATTCGCCAGGGTCATGGGGCTTTGATCACGCAATTGTATGAAAAGTTGACGCTGTCGGTGACATTACAGGAGATGTTAAGCGGTTATTTTAATGTGGAACAGACTATAATTGAGGCGTACAATCGGGTTACTGCTGAAATCCCTAACTATCAGTATGATAGAGAATTAGAAGAAAGTGAAGCAGAAAGCGGTGGTTGATCTCTCAGGTGAAATGATATGTCCAGTCAGACCTACATTGAAGAAACATTTGGTATTCTAACAGATGATGATCTGTACCTGGACTCTGTTCTGGTACGCCCGCCCCAAATTCCTGATGAGGGTCTGCAGGCGCTGCGCGTGTGGGTGCCTAAATTCCCACTGACCAAAACCAGCGTCATAACCTGTGCCCGTCAAGAAGTCCACTTTTATGGCGCCCAGCGTAGGGTCGCCCACCTGGTGTTTGATTTGCGGGGTACAGGTGAGAGCGAAGGGGCCATGGGCGACGTTAATTTTGATAATGACTTGCACGCCATTCGTGAATGGGCCAAAGAACGCTTTGGCCCTATTAACCTGGGCTTTTTAGGCACGCCCAATACGGAGTACGGCCGTGTTAACCTCTGGCCTTTACGCCCTGGGTCTGTCATGGAAAGTTATTACTACCCGGCTGTCAGTGACGAGGTGATCCCCCCAACCCTCCTTTATCTGGCTACCTATGGCAGCTTTGGCAGAACGGATGACATCGTATGTACACGCCTGGCACAGGCAGGCTATGAAGTTTTTGGTGCAGATCCCCTGCGTTACCTGCTCCATGCCAGTTCCCAAGACCGCCTTAAACCGGAAGATCTATGGGAAGACCTGAAAATGCTGATCCAAATGCTGCCTGCACCCCCTTATATTGTGGGCCAGCCGGTAGCGGCCGGTCTGGCGCTGCTGTGGGCCAGCCGTGTACCGCAGGTAAGGGGGGTCATCGGTATTGGCCGCGCCCAGGCTGGTTTTGCCCCCGGCCACATCTTTCACAACAACAATCCCTATACTTATCTTCTCAGTCGTTACATTCAAGGCATCTCGCCGCGCCCGGCCGCCCTGGTGATGCTGGCCGATCATGCCATGGGTGGTGATGAACAGGAATTTACGGCCCTCTTCCAAAGCCTGCAAGACCCACGCCGCCTGGAAAAGATGGAGAAGCTTAGTTTTGCGGCTTTTCAGGCGTTGGTTGAGTGGATCAGGGAGCCGTGGGATTGATACGGCCGTCTGCCTCTTCCGTGCCCTAAACCCAATCCTCTGCCTAACTTTAATTTACGCTTTGGCATCTCTCGTGCCAATGGTATAATTGCCTTTTTACCGGGGATGTGGCGGAATTGGCAGACGCGCATGACTTAGAATCATGTGCCGCAAGGCGTGTGGGTTCGAGTCCCTCCATCCCCACTGCGACTTTAAGAAAATTAAAGCGTTGCCAACGCAACGCTTTTTTGCTGTTACCGTGATTCTTAACCCTAGAAGGGAGAAACACGTCAAATTTAACGTGAGAGGTAAACCTGTGACTCTAACAATTCATACTGAACAAGATGACAAACGTCAGTTGCTGGTGACAATAGAAGTTCCTGAAGAACGCATTGAAAAACAAATGCGCGAAACTGCTCGCAAACTGGCCCGTGATGTTAACGTGCCTGGTTTTCGCCGCGGCAAAGCGCCCTACAACGTCATTGTAAGCCGGGTGGGGCGTGAGGCCTTGCGCGGCGAAGCGGTAGAAGATTTGATCCAACCGGTCTTTGCAGAAGCTCTGGAGCAAATAAACCCAGATATCTATGCACCAGCCCAGTTTCGTGACCTGGAAATGGAACCGCTGGTGCTTAAGTTTACGATCCCCCTGACACCGGAAGTAGACCTGGGCGACTACCGTTCGTTGCGAAAAGACATTGAGCCCGTCATCATCACTGAAGAAGCGTTAGCAGAAGCGCTGGAACGCCTGCGCGTCCGTCACCAGGTTTTAGAGGAAGTCGAACGGCCGGCCGCCGCCGGGGATCAGGTAGCCGTGAGCGGGCGTGGTGAATTGATTTTGGTAGAGGCAGAGCCGGATGAAGGTGATGACACCGTCTCCGACGATGCCCCGGAAGAGGTGGGGGATGAAGACGAAATTGATGACGAAGAAGCCTACGATGATGACGAAGACGTTCTCTTTGATTCTGACCGGATGAACCTGGTTTTAGACGACGAAAAACTGTTCCCCGGCACCCCGTTTGTGGAAAACATTGTGGGGATGTCTGTCGGCGAAAGCAAAGATTTTATCTTCACGTTTCCTGATGATTTTGAGGATGAGGAGCTGGCCGGTAAAGAAGCTATGTTCAGTATTGAACTATTGCAGGTACAAAGCCGTGAAGTGCCGTCACTAGATGAGGAACTGGCCCAAAAAGAGGGGTTTGAAACGTTGGCTGAGCTGCAGGCAGAAACGCAAAAGAATTTGCAAGTGGCCGCCGAAGCCGAGGCTCAAAATGAGCTTATCGACGGCATGATACATGACATGTTGGAAATAGCGACGATGGTGTATCCACCCACGGCCGTGGAAATGGAAATTGACGGCCGTGTCCGCTCTTTCAAAAATCAGGTCACCCGGGCGGGTTGGGAATGGGATGATTACCTGAAATTGCAGGCGACAACGGAAGAGACACTCCGTGAAGACTTCCGGGAAGCAGCCGAAGATGCGGTGCGCCATCAACTGGTTTTGCGCCAGTTTGTGCTAAACGAAAAACTCCAAATCAAAGATGAAGATGTCGAGGCCAAAATTGCCGAGCGCACCAGCGCTTTCGGCGATAACGAAACCTTAGCCAAAAGCATGCGCGACTATTATGCAACGGGTGCCGGCCTCGATATGATCAGCAGTGAAATTCTTATGGACAAGGTAGGTAAGCGCGTCAAGGCAATTTTAGAGGGTGCGGCGCCAGCGTTGGATGAACTAGAAGCAGGCGAGGAAACAGCCGCTGCTGCGGTAGAAGAAATGACAACCTCAGAAGAGGATGCCACGGCCGAAGAACCGGAAATGGAAGAGGCCGTCATAGAGGACAACCAGACAGAAGAGCTGGTAGAAGAGGACACGGCCGTAGACACAACATCCGCAGAATAACACAAATCTAACACGGCCTGGCTAAACTCCCGGTTCATTACTTATCAAGTAGCTGGTAAGGTTTGTTTGTTACCAACTACCATTTAGGAGAACAGTGACCATGATGAACATTCCAACGTCCCTCGTCCCTATGGTGATCGAAACAACTGGCCGAGGGGAGCGCGCTTTTGACATTTTTTCCTTGCTGCTGCGGGAACGCATTATTATCCTGGGTACCCCCATCAATGACCAGATTGCCAACCTCACCGTTGCCCAACTCCTCTTTTTGGCCCGTGAAGACAATCAGAAACCGATCCGCATGTACATCAACAGTCCGGGCGGGCACGTCTACGCCGGCATGGCCATTTATGACACCATGCGCCAGGTAGAATGCCCCGTCTCCACTGTGGCTGTAGGGTTTACCGCCAGTTTTGGCACCGTCTTGTTAGCCGCCGGCACAAAGGGAATGCGCTATGCCCTGCCCAATGCCACCATTCACATGCACCAGCCGCTGGGGGGCGCTCAGGGTCAGGCTACCGACATTGAGATTCAGGCCAATGAAATCCTGCGCCTGCGCACCAGCATCAATGACATTCTGGCCCATCATACCGGACAAAGCGCCACTCAAATTGAAGAGGACTTTGATCGCGACCGTTACATGACACCCCAAGACGCTATGGAATACGGCCTGGTGGATGAAGTGCTGGCGCACCCAAAAGCATAATCTTTACCTTCGCTTTTCACCAAAATGAAGTGCGACGTGAGAAAGCGCTTAGCTGCCCGTGTCCAAGAGGCGGCAAATTTGCTATTGGCTTCTACCCTACTATATAATCATCCTGTTGGTCAATCTTTGCCTGCGGGATGATTTTATTGCTTATGAAACGTCGTCAGCGTCGCCCAATTTCACACCGCTATCTGATCGGTTTATTGTTTTGTATGGTGACCCTGGTCATGACCGGAGCCTACCATTTTCCCTCTCAGCCAGCCGCCGCCGCCCCACTTGCGTACCAAACGCCGGTATTTTCTATACCCCAGAGCAGCTATCCGGGCGCTGAAGGCAGCACCATTCAAGTTGTCATCCAAATAAGTGCGGCACCGCCGGTCGGTTCACCAGCCAGCGTGCAATACGCCACCACCCCGGGCACGGCTTTACCGGGTACAGATTATACGGCCGTCAGTGGTGTCATCACCTTCACCAATACCTCGCCCCTACAGGCATTTATCCCTATTCAGACATTTGTTAACAACAGTTCATTTAGCAACCGCAGCTTTACGTTTTCTATTGCTAATGCCACAAATGCCACAATTGACCCTACACGCACGTCCACCCAGGTGATCATTCAAAATACCAATGCAACGGCCACTGCTACGGGCACGGGCGCCCCACCCATCTTTGCCGATGCGCTGGAACCAAACAACAGTTTTAACGAGGCCAGCCAGATAGACGCGGGGGCCGCGGCGCGCTGTAACCTTACCTTTTACCCGCCGGGCGACGAAGATTATTTCCGTTGGTGGGCTCAGGCCGGCATCTCTTACCGCGTCTCTACCAGCAACCTACAGGCCGGCATAGATACCTTGCTGCGTGTTTACAACACCAATCAGAACCAGATCGGCGAAAATGATGACCAATCACCAGGCAGCCGTAACTCCAGCTTTGAATTTACCGCCTCTGTGACCGGCTACTACTATGCTCGTGTTGTCAACACCATACCTGGTGATCCGGTAGACAAGACATATTGTTTTGAAGTCAGCCGCTTTGTGCAGGCTACGCTGACGCCACCGCCGGGCCTCCCCAGTGGCGCCGATGAATGTGAATACAACAGCACCCTTGAGTTTGCTTGCCTGATTGTCGCGGGCCAGACGTTGTCATTGACATTTGTCCCCACCTTTGGCAGCCACCAAGATACCGACATGTTCCGCCTGTGGGTAAAGCCGGGTATCTTTTACACCTGTGAAACCGTCATCCCTTCTGGCTCGGCGGCTGACACCAACATGATCTTGTTAGATAGAAACGGCAACCCGTTTAACCCCTGGATTGGCAATGATGACAAAGAGCAAGGGGATTTTGGCAGTAAGGTGGAGTACCTGGCCACGTATACGGGCTGGCTCTACATTGAAGTAGGGCCGGTTAACGTGCCGCCATTAGAAGAAGCGCCGCTGCATACCTACACCCTCACCTGCACCCAACTGGTAGCCACCCCCACACCTACGGCCACCAATACCTCTACCCCGGCACCAGCGCCGCCCGGCGGTTCCTTTTCTACGCCAACGCCCATACCCACCATTGCCTTCCCTACCCCATTACCTACCTCCACACCCATTAACCCGGCCGACTTTATTCCTACCCCTGTGCCGCCGCCGCTTATAGACGTGCAGCCGTTACCCACAGCCACTCCTCTGGCCGGTGGTGGACAAACAGTGAACATTCATGTGACCATCTTTTATGACAGCAACGGCGATTACCAACCAGAATTGACCGAGGGGATTATGGGGTTGGACGTAGCCCTCTTTGACAATGCCACCGGTGAACTGCTTTCTTATGGGCAAACCAATCAGGCAGGGATGATTCACTTTGAAAACATCCAGGCGACTGGGACCGTTCGTATTCTGGTGCCCTATTTGAATTACAGTCAGATCATCACACAATCTACAGATGATGTTCTCATTCGTGTGGCACCCGGCACCTTGCCCATTGGCATTCCATAGTGACACCAGGCCATTGCATCACTTACTTCCCAAAACAAGGTTGTATTTATGTCCTTAGAGCCCCAAGAAGAAACAACCCCGGAATTGTCCACGCCTGACGGCCGTTTACCTGCATCGTTCAGCCAAAGAATATCGGCTTTGCCCAATAAGCCGATAGTGCTGGGCATTGTGGGAACCATTATCCTGGTTAGCGGCCTGTGTGTCGTCTGTATCCTGACCGTGTTACTTGTACGGGAATGGCGGCAGAACGAGACACCAGCCGTAGCCGCAGAGCCCACACTCACTGTTTTGGCGCCTATTCCCACAAGCGGGCCACAGATTCACGTGGTCAGCAATTCCGGCCCCATGACTGTCACGCTGGGTACACCGGTGCTGTTGAAACTGGCTGGGCAAGAGTTTGATGTGACCACAGACATTATTGGCGCCGACGGTGTATGGGCACCAACCATCCAGGGCGAAGGCAAAGCTACCTGGATCAGTGGCACCGTGGTGAATTATATACTGGGTTTACCAGCCTCAGACGCCAATAAAGCCTTGTTGACGCAACTGGCGCCGGGGGACGAGATTCAATTGATTACCAACGGCCGTACCAGCTTCACCTTTACCTTTGCTGAACGTAATGTACTGCCGGTGAATGATCGCAGCGTCTACACTCAACGAACTCCTGGCATTACCCTGATTCTGCTGGGGCCAGATGGCAATGACCGGCTGGTGGTTCATGGGTTGGCAAAAAGCTCAGAAGTAGAAAGTGCACCAACCAATGTGGTAGAAATGGGGGATACGGCCCAACTGGATAATGTGCAGATCACCGCCAATGCCGCCATTTATGTGGCTGACCGGGCAGAGATTCCGGCCGGTTTTGCCTTCTTTCAGGTGGATTATGCCATTCAAAACGTGGGGTTAACAGCGCTGGACACCAGCAGCCTGGAGATGACATTGATAGATGATCTGGGCAACCGGTACGCTCTAAATCCGGCGGCCAGCCGATCTGGCAACTACCCGATATTAAACGGTTTTTTGAATGCCAACCAGGTAGTGAATGCGACCGCCGGTTACCAGGTGCCGTTGGGCCTGGACAGCGAAACCGTCAATTGGGTGGTGACCAACCGGGAAACCGGGGCACAGGTATTTATGACGCTGCCATTCACGGGGGGGGAAACGGCCGCACAAGGCGCCAGTACCACGCTCTTCCGGGCAGAAGTCTCTGCTGACCTGACCAGCCTAAACCTGGGGGGCCAGATCACCAACCTGGGAACCCAGCCGCTTGTCGTCAGCGAATCAGATATTCAGTTAAAGACACCAGAGGGAACTATCTATCTGCTGCTTTCCACCAATCCCCCCTTACCCTGGACGGCTCCCCCCGGCCAAACGGTGCAATTCTTTTTGTCTTACCAGCGGCCCCAAGGGGGTACGGCCGTGTTTCGGGTGCTTAACCAGGAATTTCAAATAACCGAACTACCTTAAAACAATGCCCGGTACTTTTCAGCAAACCTGCCTTATCAGCAGGTCTTTTAAGAATAACTTTGGGCCTTTGCTGGGTAATCAGTCATCAGTGTTCAGTCATCAGTCCAGAAGAACACGCCACTGATCACCCCTTTTCATCCCCGTTCACCAGAAATTCCATGGATGATCTTTGTCGCTGGCCGCCCCGGCTGGTGGCGTAAAGGGCCACCCCCACCAGGATCATACCACTGGCCAGGATAAGGCCGCCAAATTGAAACGGGCCAACAAACGGCCGTTCAAACCGTGGATTCACATGCGTGCCTATACCGATCATGTCGGCCAGCCCGGCCACATAGGCAAACACCAGCCCGGTGGCGGCCAACCGCATACCAATATCTGCTTGCAAAGAACGGGGGGTATCTTCCGGGCGCAAGCGGCGTGCGTACAAAAACGCCGCCAACGTCAGGCAGGTTAGCCCCACCAACAGTTGGAACATCTGCACAATGCCAAAACCCGGCGTCAAGTCTAACCCCAACCGGTCAACCCCCAGGGCCAGCAAAATAGAGGCCAGGCCCAATACCAACAACAACAGTGTCAGAATTGCCCGAACACTGCCTAATTTTGAGTCACCATGAGTGTTTACTTCGTTCATAGTACCTATCAAACTATCGGCCAAACAAAAACGCCACGCAGGTAACCACGCGGCGTCTTTTTCCTATCTGGTCGGGGCAGCGGGATTCGAACCCACGACCTCTTCAACCCCATTGAAGCGCGCTACCAAGCTGCGCCATGCCCCGAACGCCCGGCATTATAACAAAACGGATCAGGCCGGGCAAATCAGGGAATAAAATAGGACGTTAACAACGCCAGCAGCCCCAAGACAAAGTTGTAACCTGCGTGAACAAAAACAGCCATTGTTGTATGATGCCGCCGCCGCACATAGCCAAAGGCCAACCCAATGATCAATACCGTGAGCGTTGCCGGCGTGAAAAAGCCATATTGCACATGAACCAGGGCAAACAAAAGCGCGGTAGGAACCCAACCAAAGAGTGGTTGTAACGCCCCACGAAACAACAACTCTTCACCGATACCAGAAGCCAACGCCAGAATGGCCCATTCGCCCAGGGTATCCAGGCTGCTTTGCAACTCCCGGTTCAAATCACCCATCAATTCTGCCTGCTCCGGGTTCGCCAGTGCCCACAGACTTCCAATCAAGGTTTGTATCCACACCAGACCCAGTACCCAACCAACCCCTTCCCATAGTTGCCGGTACGTCATGCGTTTAATACCCAGCCGTTCCCTTGTTTGTGCCAGATCACGGCGGGTAAACAAGCCCACACCCAAAAGCCCCAGCAGCACAAAAGTGAGCTGCTGTAACACGATGGCCGGAATGCTAATGGGGCCTATGCCTTCTACGATGTCGGTCACACTGTTTTGGGTCACTTGAACAAGTGTGCCCCCCACCAGCCAGCCTATACACACCAACGCCAGTGTATGCACAGAAGAGTTGGGGTCCACAGGTAATACCTGGGACAGGTGAAGGCGGGTGGCGTGTAAACTGACCACTATGCCCCACACGGCCGTGATTTGCAGAACCATTCCCAGCGTCAGCGCGTTACTGATGAAGGGAAAGAGAGCTTCACCGGTGGGGCCTGTCATCTGGGCGATCTGGGCATCAGAGGTGAACACAAAAAACACGCCGATCATAAATAGGGGCAGGTTAACAGCCAGCAAAACCCCATCAAACAGGCGGCGAGAACGAAGATGAGCGGATTTGGTGATCAGGTTGGCAGCAATGATAAGGGCAACGATAAGCGTAAGGCTGATGATTAAATTCATGGTCCATCATGGGTGTTTATCTTTTATAGGGCACGGCCGTGATGGAGCCATCCCCTTCCATATAGGCTTCCTTCACTTCAGACACGTCCGTATACCCTTCCCGGCGCAAATGTGTTAGAAGTTCATCCTCGGTGAGCAGTTCTTTGCGCATGTTGTGGGGCAGCATACGGCCGTTTTTGATGAGCAGCAGCGGCGGTGGATGGTACCACTGCTGCACCGCCGGATAACGATGCCCCAGCCAGTCCAGCGCATACGTCCAAAAGACAATGGTGGCAATTAACAACAATCCGTCGGCCAGCGACCGGTGGTCACGCGCCATAGCATTTTGGGCCGCAGCTGCTACCAACGCTACCATTAAAATCTCCGCCAACCCCACCGATGTACTGCCAATGCGCCGGAAAGCCAGCCGCAACAAGCCAAAAAGCACCAGGTACATAAGCGTACCACGAATGATTATCTCTAGAACAGGAATACTAGGAACAAAAATTCCCGGCCAATTGATGCCCATCATAGGCGGGATTATAGCTAATATCACAGAAACGCCACCTGACAGTGCCCTGGAGAGGTAATCAGTATACAGTCAGTCACTGTTCAGTGATCAGTATCTTTACTGAATACTGGCCACTGCTTACTGAATACTGGCCACTGCTTACTGAATACTGGCCTTAATTCGGTGCCTGATGACGGCCGGCCAGCAGCAAATAACTGTACAACACGATCCCCGTGACCAACCCCGCACCCCATTTTGCGGGCCAGGGGATGGTCTCATTGGGCGACACAAACCCTTCAATGATGCCGGCGACCACCAACAAGGGCACACACCCTAAAATAAGGATAAGTGCCTGGCGGGCGCTTACCTTCACGGCATCCCGGCGACGGTACAGCCCTGGATGTACGATGGCCCAGCCAATCATCAATCCAGAACCGCCGGCAATAAAAATGGTGGTCAATTCAATAACACCGTGCCCAATAACAAACGTCCATAACTCGAAGCCCACGTCATAATGGGCTGTTAACCCGGTTAATCCCCCCAGCAGCAGCCCATTAAAGATCATAGCATAGACTGTTAACAGCCCGGCTGTCATGCCGCCACCAAAGGCCATAAAAGATACCCGGATGTTGTTTTGCATGATAAAGGCAGATGCACCGGGCCGATCATTCAGTGGGATTTTGGTCCATAACTCCCGGTCTTCAATTTGGGGAATCAGTTCCTGTACCTGGGCCGGCAAGAGCCAGCTGGCCGCTTCTGGCTGCCAATTTGTCAACAAGCCGGCCAGTAGCGCTGGCACCACAAGCAGCAATGCAGCCACAACCACAAACAGCAGATTCTGGCGAAAAGTAGCGGGAAAGGTATAGACCACATAGCGTTTTAAACGCCGCCAGGCCAGCGGCTCTCCCTGGTAAATGACAGCGTGGCCGCGGGCTACCAATTGGTTCAAATAAACTGTTACCCGGTGACGCGGAATTTCGCGCTGCGCCAGCGCCAGGTCAGAGGTAACTTCCCGGTACAACCTGCCTACCATCTTTACTTCTTCTGGAGAGAGTTGCTTGGTATTTTTCTGGCAGCGATCAAGTAGATCTGAGAGTTGTTTCCAGGTAGTCTGGCGAGATTGGTAAAATTTTTCCACGTTCATGTGGCGCATGGTAGCGCGAATAGGCTATGTACGCAACTTTACCACGCCCGGTGGCTGAGGTACAATGCGCCTCAAACCTCATGCCAGTTGTGGTCTCAATAGAATGTCTCAGGCATCATCAGCGGCAAGGTTTAAGAAAAGGACACGGCCGTGGCAGCATCTGACGAATTTCTCAACATTCATACCCCTGAAAATGTGGCCTTCGGCTATGAAATTGTGGGCATTGGCTCACGTTTTATGGCCGCATTGGTAGATTCCGTGATCATTGGCATTGTATATCTCATTGTGGTGTTGGCCATGGTGTTTGTGCTGGGTAACTTTGTAGACGATAACAGTATGGTGGGCAGTTTTGTGGCCGGGCTGTTTGGGTTATTAGGTTTCCTTTTTATCTGGGGATATTACATTCTCTTTGAAATGATGTGGAACGGCCGTTCACCCGGCAAGCAGATGGTAGGCCTGCGGGTGATCCGCCGCGACGGCGCGCCCATTACCCTGGCAGAATCGATCATTCGTAATCTGGTACGCCTGGTCGACTTTTTGCCATTTGCTTACGGCGCTGGCGTTGTCACCATGTTTATCGATGGGCAGTCACGCCGCCTGGGGGATCTGGCTGCCGGCACCCTGGTCGTGCGAGATCGGGAAGACGTCACCCTGGAAAGCCTGGCCTCTACAACACATCACACCACAGCCCGCAGCGAATTAACACCGGCCAATGACATAGAAAGCCTGGTCATGTCATGGCCGTTGGAGCGGCTGAGTGAAGACGACATCCATTTGGTGGAAGAATTTCTACGCCGGCGCAGCACCATGGCCAATGGCGCCACACTGGCCGGGCATATTTATCAGAAGCTCATAAACAAAATGGAAATCACTGACCAGGGCATCAGCCCCTCTTCTATACGTACGCTGCAATGTCTGGAAGCTATTATCAGAGTATACCGCCACCACGCCTGAATTCGACGCCAACCACTTTTACACTATACTTCTACCTCATGCAGCGCGTATCTATACTCATTTTTACCTCTTGCTTGCTGTTTATTCTGGCAGCCTGCACCTTATTAAGTGATGGTAGGCCAGACACGGCCGTGTCGCTAACGCCCTCCCCTGCACCCACGCCTACCATCACTCCCGCACCGGCGATTACCCCAGACGTAGCATTGTCGGCTCCTGTCACCAAGACAACCATCATGTTGACTGTCTGGATTCCACCAGAGATTTGGGCGGCCTCAGAATCTGGGCAAGCCACCTTAAATGCCCAATTAAATGCCTACCGCGCCAACCACCCGGACCTGGAAATTCGGGTGGAGTCAAAGGCGGCTACCGGGCAGGGCAGCATTCTCAACTATTTGCGCACAGGTCGGACTATCGCCCCAAATATTTTGCCGGACCTGGTAGCCTTGCCTTCTGATCAGCTCGCTTCAGCAGCGGCCGGGGAATTAATCTACGCTTTAAATGACTACGTAGACCCCACACACCTGGAAGATCTATACCCCGCCGGGCTAAAATTGGTGACGGTAGAAAGCCAGACCTTAGGGTATCCATTTGTACTTTCCCAACCACCACACCTGGCTTATAACAGCACGGTTATTACCACTACCGTGCCCTCCACCTGGACACAGTTTATACAACAGCCCAGGCAGCACTTTGTTTTCCCGGCTGGCGGCACGCCAGGTGCTACCCTTCTGTTGGAAATGTATCTAGATAATGGCGGCAAGCTCATAAATGAAGCTGGCCAGTTTGAGCTGCAAGTAGAGCCCCTGGCTGCAGCATTACAGCAGTTAAGCACCGCACGCAGCAATGGATTTATCTTGCCCCAAAGCAGTAATCTGCAAACCCTGGAGGATTCCTGGCAAATATACCAGACAGGGCAGGCCGCATTTGTGCAAACGACCGGCAGCCAATATTTGCGGCAGCGAACTGCCGGGCAGCCCGGCAGCCCGGCCGCCATTCCCGGCCAAAACCAGCCACTGCGCCCACTGGTCATCGGTTGGGCGTGGGCTATCAGCACTTCAGACTCAGCCAAACGGCCGTTAGCCGCTGATCTGCTGACCTTCCTGGTGGGGCATGAAAACCTGGGGGCATGGAGCCAACAAAGCCAGTTGCTTCCGGCCCGCCAAGGTGCTTTTTTCTATTGGCCTGAAGATGACCCTTACGTTCCTTTTATCAGTAATCAACTGCTGCTGGCTGACGCCCATCCTTTTACCGCCAGTCACCCTGTCATGCTGGCCTTAACCGGCGCTGTCTTTGATGTCGTGTCGCTGGCCAAATCACCCCAGGCGGCCGCCGAAGAAGCCGTCGCCTCTTTGCAACAGTAGCATGAAGTCGCCCACCTTTGCGGCTGCCCGCACCCAGGTCAGACAATGGATCGACCACATACTTACGGCCGTGCAGCCTGATCAGGCCGTCAAAAGGCACCTCGCCCGCCACGGTCGTCAACTTGTGGTGGGTCCCGCCACCCACCATTTAGATGACGGGCGTCTTTTCCTCATCGGCGTGGGTAAAGCGGCCGTGCCCATGGCTCAGGCAGTCCTTGACGTTCTAGGTGATGCGGTACACACAGGGGTGATCATTAGCAAACAGCCAGTGGACAACGGCAAATCAACCATGGCGCGGTGTCAATATTACAGAGGCGACCATCCCGTGTCCGGGCAAAACAGCGTGCTGGCTACCACGGCCGTGACCACCCTGCTGGGGCAAACGCGCCCCGGCGACCTGGTATTATGCCTCATTTCCGGTGGCGCTTCTGCTCTGTTAACACAACCACACATTCCTCTGGCCGACTGGCAGGCCCTAAACCGCACCTTGTTGGCCTCTGGCTGCACCATTCAAGAGTTTAACACCGTACGACGCCAGTTAGACGGCATAAAAGGGGGCGGGTTGGCCCGCCAGGCAGCGCCAGCGCCAGTGATCAGCCTCATTCTCAGCGACGTAGTAGGCAGTGACCTGGCCGCTGTTGGCAGCGGCCCTACAGTTTTTACAGACGAGACACATCAAGACGCCCTGGCTATCTTGGAACGTTACCAGATTAAGGCCCAAATAGGCACGGCCGTATGGCAAAACATTCAAGCAGCCCTCACCCCCACCCCCCCAACACCCACCGATCACCACACACCTTCGCCGCTAAACATCATCATAGGCAGTATCCGCCAGGCAGTGGAAGTCGCCGCACAGCAAGCTGCATCTTCAGGTTTTGCCACTACTATCATCACCAGCCATTTGGAAGGCGAAGCGCGCGAAGCAGGCCGGTTTGCGGCGGCTATTGCCAAAGACCTGCCACCCGGCCACTGCGCTATATTGGGGGGCGAAACCACGGTGACACTACGCGGCGACGGCCAGGGTGGGCGCAATCTGGAGGTAGCGCTGGCCGCGGCCGTTGCTTTGGAAAACTGGGCCGATGTGACCATAGCCACCTTTGCCACCGATGGCGATGATGGACCAACCGGAGCCGCCGGGGCGGTAGTTACAGGCAGAACAGCGGCATACGGCCGTGAAGTTGGCCTGGATGCCCGCCAATGCCTGGACCACAATGACAGTTACACCTTTTTTAAGAAATGTGACACTGCCGGGTACGGGCCCCATCTTATTATTACCGGACCAACCGGTACAAACGTCAATGATCTTATCTTTATCATCCGTCATCAATGAACGGTAATCCGTCACCGATGACCGTCAAACAGGGAGAATCATGACCATCAAATTCGGCACCGACGGCTGGCGCGCCGTCATCAGCGAAACCTTTACCTTTGCCAACCTACGCCTGGTAGCCCAGGCCATCGCCGACTTTATTCTGGAAGAAAATGGGCAAGATCCCAGTGTCGTCATTGGCTTTGACACTCGCTTCCTCTCTGACCGATACGCGGCCGAAGTGGCCCGTGTGATGGCCGCCAACCATATTGATACCTGGTTGGCTCGCGCCGACACACCTACACCGGCCATCAGTTATGCTGTGTTCCATAAACAAGCAACGGCTGGCGTTATGATTACGGCCAGTCATAACCCCCCCCGTTACAACGGGGTCAAACTTAAAGCCAGCTATGGCGGCTCTGCCAGCCCGGCCCAACACAAGCGGGTAGAATATTTGCTGGAACGCAACCTGGCCGAGTCACGCGGTCCCAATCTCATAGATTTGCAAGAAGCGATCCGTAAGGATCGTGTAAAAAAGTTTGACCCTGCCTGGACCTATTACGAACATCTCAGCACGTTAGTAGACCTGGACATCATCTCCAGCGGCGAACTGCGGGTGGTAGCCGATGGCATGTACGGCGCCGGGCGAGGTGCCATTGGTGAAGTATTGGCCCGCGGCCGTACGCATGTCCACAACCTTCGCCACGAGATGAACCCAGGCTTTGGCGGCATTCACCCTGAACCCATCGCCAAACATCTGGGGCTGCTTATGTCCACCATTCAGGCCGGCCATTGGGACGTGGGGCTGGCCACCGACGGTGACGCTGACCGCATTGGTGCCGTAGACGCCCGCGGCGATTTTGTAGACCCGCACCGCATCTTTGCCCTGGTGCTGCGTTACCTGCTGGAAAACCGCGGCTGGCGGGGCAAAGTGGTACGCACGGTGTCTACCACGCGCATGATTGACCGCATTGCTGCCCATCATGGCCTGGAACTTGTAGAAACGCCTGTAGGCTTTAACCACATCGCTGATCTGATGATTGCCAATGGCGTGGTTATGGGGGGGGAAGAGTCAGGCGGTATGAGTGTCAAGGGGCACATTCCCGAAGGGGATGGCGTGTTAATGGGGTTGTTGTTGTTGGAAGTAATCGCCGCCGCCAAAATGCCCCTTCACAGGCTGGTGGCAGAGCTGCTGGCACACTATGGTCCGGCACAATATGCACGCACAGACATGAAACTAACGCGCCCGGTAGAAAAGAAACAAATGGTCAACTTTCTATTAAGCCAGGCGCCAAAAGAGATTGCCGGGGTAACCGTGGATGATGTGCAGACCGTAGATGGCGTAAAGTATTATTTAAATGATGGCAGTTGGCTGTTGATACGGCCGTCCGGCACTGAACCTGTGCTGCGCGTCTACGCAGAAGCGCCCGATGACGGCCGTGTACAAGCCCTGCTTGGCTTTGGTGAAGACATGGCACACCGGGCCTGACGCGCCAGCAGCATGATACGGGCGCTTTAGCCGCGGCCAAAACGCTCAATGATACGGGCGGTGTGTTTTGTCCCTTGCAGGAAGTTTTTGATGGTCATGTTCTCGTTGGGGGCATGCACGTTACTGCCGGGGTAGCCAACACCCGCAGACACCAACGGCAGCCCTAACGTATGGATAAAAGGGTAATTGGGTCCGCTGCCCCCAATGATCGGTTCGACGATGGGGTCACAGCCATATACCGCCACGGCCGTTTCGTTGGCAATCTTTACAAATGGGTCATCGGGGTCTACCTTGGCCGGTCGGCCACCACCTAACAAGGTCACGTTCACGTCATGCAAGCCCTGGGCATCCAGGTGGGCCCGCAGCTTGGCTACAATTTCATCTGGTGTCTGGTTAGGCACCAGGCGGAAATCTACCTTAGCGCTGGCTTTGGCCGGGAGGACGGTTTTGGCACCTATTCCCTGGTAACCTGCCGTCAGGCCACAAATGGTACAGGTTGGTTCAAAAACGGCCGTGCGCTGCAGCGCTAGGCCGCCCTCCAGGTGCAGCAAAAATTCCCCCAGGCCATATGCTTCTTTGAGCTGCGCTGTCTCTTCCGGCAGCCGGGCCAGCAGTTCCAGGTCTCGTGGGCTGGGCGGCAAGACGTTCTCATAAAAGCCAGGGATGAGGATGCGCTCGTGCCGGTCTTTTAAGGTACTCAGCGCCCAGGTAAGCCGCCAGGCGGCATTGGGGAAAATGGAGCCCCCCAGGCCAGAATGGGCATCACGGTTAAGCGATTGCACGGAAAGTTCCACATAACAAATGCCGCGCATCCCCAGCGCCTGACGTGGACGGCCGTCATAATCCACACCACCAAACTCCCAGATACAGGCATCGGCTGCCAGCAGGTCTTGATGTTTTTCTACAAAGGCCGGCATATTAGGGCTGCCAATCTCCTCTTCGCCTTCAATAATAAATTTGATGCCGCAAGGCAGCTCGCCTAATGTATCCTTTACAGCCGCCAATGCCGCCAACCGGCAAATGATGTGCCCCTTGTCGTCGCTGACGCCGCGCGCATAGAGAACGCCATCCTGTTCAGTCAGTATGTACGGGTCTGACTCCCACAGCTCCAGGGGATCGGGCGGCTGCACGTCATAATGCAGGTAAAAGAGCAGGGTCTTGTCTGCCGCGGTGCCACGCCCCTCGCCAACCACCACCGGGTAGCCTGCAGAAGGCAGGATGTTGGCCGTATACCCCTGCTCACGCAGCATCGTGGCCACCAGTTCGGCACATGCTTCAATGCCTTGGTTTTGGGCAGAGACGCTGGGCTGCGCGCACAGCCGAGCCAATTGGCCTATCCAATACGCCAGGTTTTGCTCAATATGAGCGTCAATTTTTTGCAAAAGTTCACTTTGGGCAGACATAAATTCCTCTTTAATCTCCAACTTCCAAATGACTGGTATCATTAAGCCTTACCAGGTACGGTCCGTGTTCCGTAACTTCAATAATGCTCAGGCCGGTGTTGCCCCGCAAAGAGAAACGGCCGTATTCTGACCCATTAAGCCCAATGATATGGGCGATCAGCGTATGCAGCAGGCCGCCGTGGGAAACAACAGCCACTGTTTGGCCGGCATACGCAGCCAGCACCTTTTCATAGGCCGCCAGGGCTCGGCGGTGCAGTGCAGGAAAGGTCTCACCGTTGGGGGGATCTACCAGGCCACGCGGCACACCTTGCCACAGTTCAGGGTAGCGCACCCGCGCTTCTTCACTGGTCAGCCCGGAAAAATCGCCCACATCTCGTTCGCGCCAGAGAGAGTCCCACACAGGGTGGAGGTTGTGCGGGGCGGCCAGGGCCACGGCCGTCTGCGCACATCGCTGTAAATCACTGCTGATCACAACGTCAATGGGCCAGGTCGCCAGCCGGCCGGCCAAAGCCGCTGCCTGCCGGTGGCCCACTTTGTTTAAAGGAACATCCGCATGGCCCTGCCAGCGGCGCGCCTGATTCCAATCGGTAACGCCGTGCCGAATAAGGAGTAAGGTTGTTGTCATTCGTCAAAGTCAGGCAAGCGGCTTGTCAGGTAAGTGGCTTGTCAGGTAAGTGGCTTCAGATCATCTAAGATCCAGGGCATCAGCTCGGCTACCGTGGGGTGAGTCAACACGGCTTTGCGGAACAGCTTATACGATTGTTTGGCATACATAAAGGGCGTAAACATATTAATGATCTCATCGCCGCCGACACCCAGAATGGCTGCCCCTAAAAATTGTTCCGTATCCGCATCCACCAGAATCTTAACAAGGCCGGCTGTTTCATCTTTTTCTTTGGCGCGGGAGATGGTGTGCATGGGCCGGGTAGCCATGAGCACCGTGCGCCCGCTGGCACGCGCTTCTTTCTCGCTCATGCCCACACGACCCAGCGGCGGGTCAATAAACATGGCATAGGTCGTAATGCGTTCCTCTAAGGTGCGATCATCGGCGCCGCTGTAATAATCCCAAAAAATCTCGCCATCATTGACCGATGTATGGGTAAACGCCCCTTCGCCATTAATGTCACCAACAGCAAAGATATGGGGCACGTTCGTCTGCATAACATCATTGACACGAATGTAGCCACGCTCATTAACCGCCACACCGGCCGCCGCCAAATTAAGCCGATCACTGTTGGGCACACGGCCAACAGCCAGCAGCAAGTGTGTCCCCTGTACCTGGTGTGTCTGACCATCCCGTTCAAAAAAAACATCAATCTTTTGGTCTGCTTCCTGGGCCAATCGCTGAACCCTGGCGTTTAGATGAATGGTGATCCCTTCGCCTTCAAGGATCTCTTGAGCCAGGGTGGCAATGTCGGCATCCTCCCGGAACATGAGCTGCGGACCACCTTCTAAAATGGTGATCTCGCTGCCCAGCCGACGAAACGCCTGGGCAAATTCCAGGCTAATGTAACTGCCACCGATAATCACCAGATGCTGAGGCAGGGCCGGCAGGTCAAGCAAACGAGCGTTGTTCAGCCAATCAACATCATCAATGCCCGCAATGGGTGCCATGCGGGCACGGCCGCCGGCGTTAATGATGATGGTTTCACCTTCAATGATTTCGTCGCCCACACGCACCGTGTGCGGGCTTTCAAAGGTGGCAAAGTTACTATAAACCGTTACGTTATTCATGCCCCGCAGCCATTTTTCCAGACCATTGCTGGCACTATGACGCAGCTTGTTTTGCCGGGCCATGACTTTGGCAAAGTCAATGCTAATCTGCCCGGTGATGACACCAAAATCGGGGCCACGGCGGGCCATATGGGCGGCGCGGGCGCTGGCCACAATGGTCTTGGTGGGGGTACAGCCATAGTTGACGCAGCTGCCGCCAAAACGACCGCCTTCGGCCAGGGCCACAGTTTTGCCCGCTTCTACCAGGCGGGGCACTATGGTGCCTGTCGCCTGCCCAGTCCCTATCCAAATCACATCATAGTGCTTCATCGTCATTCCCTCCATAAATCGTTTATTGAACCGGCAGTCGGCTAACGATCACCCAGCATAGCTGCAATGTGTGCCAGGGCACGGCCGTCAATCAATGTCATCGGTTTGCCCTGGGCCCATTCACGGGCCGAGTCAGAGATGTCGGCCGTAGTCACCAGGAAGGCATGGGAAACCCGCTCATGAATAAGGGTGCCGTACAGTTCACGCACAACGTCTGGGCCCACCGACTTGCGGTAACGTTTGCACTGCACAATGGCTTTTTTGCCGCCCGGCTGCCTGACCAGCAGGTCTACCCCATGGTCGCCGCTGCGGCCGCGCAAGTTGACACTATACCCCTTGCGCCGGAACAAGCGGGCTACATACTGCTCAAATTCGTAGGGTGTGAGGCTGTATAACTGGTCAATGTCCAGCGGCTGCACGGCTACGGCCGTGCCCCGGCTACCCCGCCACCAGACTACCCCCCACACTAGCGCCAGGGTGACAAACCCGGCCAGTTCCGCCAGGTGCAGCAGCTCCATCAAGACAGAAGGCAGGCCGGCCAGCCAGGCCGGCTGGCTGGCTATCCGTATAACCAACCAAAACAGGTATACGGCCGTGAGCAAGCCAATCAGGGTACGGCCCACAGGACGCCGGGCAGGCCGGGACATCAGCCGGGTAACTTTGGGAAACAAACGTAATTCATTCCGAGCAAACATAAGCACGTTGACAACGGACAGGTGTCCCTTGTCAGCTATCCAGGGTCAGGACGGCAGCACCGCGAATCTGGCTGATTTTTAAGCGCTGCAAAACCTCATTCGCCTGGGCCAGGGGGTAGGTTTCCACCTCTGTCTGAATAGGGATTTGCCCGGCCAATGCCAGAAACTCGGCGGCATCCTGCCGGGTGAAATTGGCCGCGCTGCGCAGCACACGCTCGCCATAAATCAGGTCATAGGGCAGTTCCGGGATGGGTGTCATGTGAATAGCGTTGATCGTTACCGTACCGCCAGGCCGCAGGTGGCTTAGGGCGTGCGGTACAAGCCAACCGGCCGGAGCAAAGGTCACGCCGGCATCCAGCAAATGCGGCGGCTTCTCCTCGGCCGTGCCCGTCCAGACGGCACCCAATGACGCCGCGTGGCGGCGATGCGCCGGACTGCGGGTGAATACGTATACGTCACACCCCCAATGCCGGGCCACCTGAATGGCCAGGTGGGCGCTGGCGCCAAAACCATACAACCCTAACCGTCCACCCGGCTGAATACCGCTCAACCGCAGTGACCGGTAACCAATGATCCCGGCGCAAAGCAGCGGTGCTGCCTGCGCATCGTTAAAAGCATCTGGCAGGGCATAGGCAAACTGTTCATCTATCACCACATAATCAGCGTAGCCGCCGTCTGTATGCAGACCAGTAAAACGGGCACGTTCGCATAAATTCTCCTGCCCATTCTGGCAGGCAATACAGTCGCTGCAGGTCCAGTTGAGCCAGGCCCCCCCTACCCGGTCGCCTACCTGGTGCCGGGTGACACCTGCACTGGTGGCATCTACCAGGCCCACAACCTGGTGGCCAGGGATAAGGGGCAGGCGCGGCAGGTCCAGGTCACCTTCCACTGTGTGCAAATCAGTGTGACACACACCACACACACGCACTTTAAGGCGAATTTGACCAGGGGCTGGCTGCGGCACGGCCGTTTCTACCCATCTTAAGGGGTTCTCTGTCACCGGCGCCGGCGCCGTCAATTGCATTGCTTTCATCATTTAGATGCGCCCTTAACTGTTAAGAGAGCTAATATAAGACAGGGCATATTCTAACACACATCGCAGCGAACCCTAAGAAACGATACGCTCGTAAGGTTGCACATACAACCGTCGCCGCCTCTGGAGAAATGGCGTAAAATTTGGGGTGAGGAGTGAAAGATAAATAATGAATCTATTTCCCCGCTTCCGCCAAACATGGCACTTACTGGCAACCATGGCGTGGCTGTTGCTCACGGTGATGGCCCCCACCTATGCTCAAACCGATGACCCCACCAGCATTCCACCCCCACAAAACGTTACCATTGCTGGGACCATTCAACCTCAGCTTGGCTGCTCCGGTGAATGGAACACCACCTGTGCTGAAAGCCAGTTACAGTACGACCCCGATGATGATTTATGGATCGCCACCTTTGACCTGACGGCCGGCGACTATGAATACAAAGCCGCCCTCAACGGCAGTTGGGATGATAATTACGGCCGCAATGCCGAATACTATGGCCCCAACATCCCCCTCACCGTGGCCGCAGATGGCCCGGTGACGTTCTGGTATGATCACAAAACCCGTTGGGTGTCTGACAGCATCAACAATCTGGTGGCCAATGTGCCCGGCAGCTTCCAGGATGAGATCGGCTGCCCCGGCGACTGGCAGCCAGACTGTCTGCGCTCCCTGCTGCAAGACCCCAATGGGGATGGCCTCTACACCTTTGTCACGGCACTGGTCCCCGCCGGGGAGTATGAGGCCAAAGTGGCTGTCAACCAGAGCTGGGACCAGAATTATGGCGCAGACGGGGCACCTGATGGCCCCAACATCCCCTTTACCGTGGGGGATGGGCAGGCTGTCATTTTTACCTTTGACCCGGCCACCAGCCTGCTTACCATTGACACAACCGATGACATTCCTGCGGGTGTTATCACCGATCCGTCACAAAGCGGCGGACCAGGCGGTGGGCTGCCACCCCCGGCGGCCCCTTTTCCCGATCTTGTGGTTATTCCCGGCACGCTTCAAAGTGCCCTCGGCTGCCCCGGTGATTGGCAGCCAGAGTGTGAAGCCACGGCTCTGACCTTTGACCAAGATGACCAGGTGTGGACGGCCGTGTTTGACATTCCCGCGGGCGACTACGAATATAAAGCCGCCCTCAACGGCAGTTGGGACGTGAACTTTGGCCTCAATGCCGAGCCAGGCGGGGCCAACATCTCGTTATCACTGACTGCGGCCACGGCCGTGGCCTTCTTCTTTGACCACAACACCGGCTGGGTGGCCGACAACGTCAACAACCTCATTGCCAACGTGCCCGGTGACTTTCAGGATGAGATCGGCTGCCCCGGCGACTGGCAGCCAGACTGCCTACGCTCCTGGCTGCAAGACCCTGATGGTGATGGTACGTTCATCTTCCAGACCGTCTCCATCCCCACCGGCAGCTATGAAGCCAAAGTGGCCGTCAACCAAAGCTGGGATGAGAATTATGGCGAAGGCGGCGCCCAGGACGGCGCCAACATTCCCTTTAGTGTGGCCGCCGACGGCGAGCTGGTAACCTTCATCTGGAGCAGCCAGAGCAAACTGCTGACCATTGCCGTGGGCGACGAAGGTGGCCCCAAAGGGAACATTGCCGAGCAAAGAGGGCATTGGGTCAGCGAAAGCATCATTGTTTGGGACGTTGACCTGCCAGAAGACGCCCGCTACTTCTTCCATTATGACCCGTTTGGCAATGTCTTTGCCCTGGGGCCAACCGGCATCAGCAGCGGTGAAGTTATTTCCATGACTATGCTGCCTGGCGGCCTGCCGTCTGACCTGGCCGCCAGGTTCCCTCACCTACAGAATGCCCGCGCTTTTCAGTTTGACGCTGAGGATACAGGTTTTGTACGTGTGGCGCTCAAGGGGCAGGTAGCGATTTCCGCCCAAAACGCTGATGGCCAGGTCCTTGACGCCACCGGCCTGCAAATCCCCGGTGTGCTGGACGGTCTTTACACCTATGACGGGCCGTTGGGTGTGACCTGGGAGGGCGACGTGCCTACCTTACAGGTGTGGGCGCCCACCGCCCGCATGGTCAGGCTGCACCTGTTTGACAACAGCCATCCCAACACCCAGGCCCAGGTACAAACCATGCGCATTGATCCCCGCAGCGGCGTCTGGTCGCTCGCCGGCACGCCGGCGTGGCATAACAAATACTATCTATACGAAGTGCAGGTCTATGTGCCATCTGAAGGCAGCGTGCAAACCAACCTGGTCACCGACCCCTACAGCCTCAGCCTGGCCATGAACTCCTCCCGCAGCCAGATTGTAGATTTAAACGACCCCGGCTTAAAACCAGAGGGCTGGGACACATTGCCAAAACCCACACTGGCTGCGCCAGAAGACAGCGTTATTTATGAACTGCATGTGCGTGATTTCAGCGTCAACGATGCTACGGTACCCGATGCATTAAAAGGGACGTTTGCCGCCTTCACCCTGCCAGATTCTCATGGGATGAGGCATCTGCGCAGCTTGGCAGCCGCCGGGATGACCCATATTCACCTGCTGCCTGTTTTTGACATTGCCACGATTAATGAAGATAAATCCACCTGGGAAAGCCCTTCATTTGCCGAATTGGCCGACCTCCCGCCCGATGCTGAAACACAACAAGCCCTGATAGAAGCAACGGCCGATAAAGACGGTTTTAACTGGGGCTATGATCCGTTTCATTACACCGTGCCCGAAGGCAGTTATGCTACAGATGCGGATGGCCCACAGCGTATTTTAGAGTTTCGTCAGATGGTACAGGCACTTAACCAGAATGGCCTGCGGCTGGTGATGGACGTGGTGTATAACCATACCAACGCCGCCGGGCAAAGTGACTTTTCCGTGTTGGACCGCATTGTGCCTGGTTATTATCATCGGCTGAATGCCACCGGCAAGGTAGAACGGTCTACCTGCTGCGCCAACACTGCCAGCGAGCACAACATGATGCGCAAACTCATGGTGGATTCGGTGCTCACCTGGGCCGAAGCGTACAAGGTGGATGGCTTCCGGTTTGACCTGATGGGTCACCACATGCGTGATGATATGCTGGCCGTGCGCCAATCATTGGATGCGCTGACAATAGCTGACAATGGGGTAGATGGGCCAGCCATTTATGTGTATGGTGAAGGGTGGAACTTTGGCGAAGTAGCCGACAATGCCCGCGGCGTCAACGCCACCCAATTAAACATTGGCGGTACAGGTATTGGTGTGTTTAATGACCGCATCCGTGACGCTATTCGTGGCGGCAATCCGTTTGGCGATTATCAGAAACAGGGCTTTGTCAATGGCCTGTATTACGATGCCAATGAGACGGACCAGGGCGTAGCCGCAGTGCAGCTGGCCCGCCTGCTGGAATTAAGCGACCACATTCGTGTGGGGTTGGCCGGTAACCTGGCGGCCTATGAATTCATGGGCGCTAATGGCAGTATCACAACAGGTGAATTTGTTTTCTATAACGGCTCCCCGGCCGGTTACACGGCCGACCCGCAAGAGAATATCAACTATGCCTCGGCCCATGATAACGAGACGCTGTTTGACGCCATCATGTACAAAGCGCCGCTAACGCGCACCCCAGCAGAACGGGCACAGATGCAGAACATGGCCCTGAGCCTGGTAATGTTGGGCCAGGGGGTGCCCTTTTTCCATGCCGGCAGTGACATGCTGCGCTCCAAGGATTTTGATCGGGATAGTTTTAACTCCGGCGATTGGTTTAACCGGCTGGATTTTACCTATGCCAGCAATAACTGGGGGAGCGGACTGCCGGTAGCCAACAAAAACCGGGAAAACTGGCCGCTGCAACAACCATATCTGGCCAATCCTGCCCTGGCTCCAGACCGGGAGACGATCTTAATGACGGTGAACCACTTCCAAGACATGCTGCAAATTCGCCGCAGTTCACCCTTGTTCCGTCTGCAAACGGCCGTGGACATTCAAGAACGCCTGCACTTTCATAATACCGGCCCAGAGCAAATTCCCGGCCTGATTGTGATGAGCCTGGATGACCGGGTGGGTGTGGGGCTGGACCCTGCTCATGACCTGATCATCGCCCTCTTTAACGCCAATGACGAAGCCCAGATATTTGCTATGCCCCAACTGGTGGGGGCGAGTATGATGCTGCATCCGGTGCTGGCTGCTAACAGCCACAGCCTTTATACGCAGATGGCCTTTGATACGGCTACCGGTACATTTACGGTTCCTGGCCGGAGTACGGCCGTATTTGTGCTGCCCGAAGGCGCGGACATAGCAGCAGAAACGGCCGTAACGGACCCCACTGCACCAGCAGAGACAGAAGAGGCCGGCACGGCCGTGGTCGAAGAAGAACACGAAACCACAGAAACGATGACGGAAACAGACCATGATGAAAAGGAGGAACCGATTGTGTTTTCCACAGAAGCAATTGCTCAGACGCTTTCCATCTGGTTAGGCGCCGCGGCCGTAGGGCTGGTCTTGGCCCTGATCATTGCGTTCTTTAGCCCACGCGCCGGTCATGCCGAAGACGGCGGCCATGGCACACATGGTGAAGACAAAAGCCACCACGAAGCGCCTCATTAATAAGTAGTGACAGGCACTCTAGAAGTGCCTGTCACCCGACTACAAATTACCCCGTTTAGAACAGATGTGGTAAAATTAGTCCATCATTCCTAACAGGAAAATGGGCAATAGATCCTGGCAAATAGACCTGACAGGTTAGCAGCCGAGGTTGCGTAACCTGCCAGGTTTTTAAGGGTAACAATGGCGAAATCAGAAGCGGAAAAATTATACGACGCTGGTAATATTCAAGTACTAAAAGGGTTGGAGGCCGTGCGCCGCCGCCCTGGTATGTATGTAGGTGGTACTGATATAAAAGCACTGCACCACCTGGTCTATGAAATTGTAGACAACTCTATTGACGAGGCCCTGGCCGGCCGCTGTGACCGCATTGAAGTGATCATTCACGCCGATGACACTGTCAGTGTCACAGACAATGGTGTTGGCATTCCGGTGGCTTTACACCCTACAGAAAAAGTATCGGCGCTGGAATTGGTGCATACGACACTTCATGCCGGCGGTAAGTTTGATAATGCTGCCTATAAAGTGTCTGGCGGTCTGCATGGCGTAGGGGCTGCGGCCGTAAACGCCCTGTCTGAGTGGATGGAAGTGTACGTGCGGCGCGAAGGGTATCTGTGGTTTCAACGTTACCATCGTGGCATCCCCCAGGAACCGGTAAAAAAGGTACGCAAGTTAAAGAACAGCGATATCACTGGCACCACCACCCACTTTAAATTTGACCCCATTATCTTCGAAAAAGAGGTGACTTTCCGTTTTGAAACGCTCATGAACCGTTTCCGGGAAATGGCGTTTGTCACCAGCGGCATCTTTTTATCGCTGCGCGATGAACGCCCCACCCCTCTGCGCGAAATGAACTTTTACTTTGAAGGTGGCGTCAAATCCTTTGTCCGCTATCTCAACCGCAACCGCAAAGTATTACATGATCCGGTTTACGCCCACAAAGATGTAGACGCTGTTGATGTGGAGATCGCCTTGCAATTTACCGAAGGTATTTCCGTGTCTGAATATTCATTTGCCAACACCATTCACACACCAGACGGCGGTACCCATCAATCTGGTTTGCGCTCAGCGGTGACACGGGTGATCAATGCCTATGCTCGCAAAAATAATTTCTTGAAGGAAAAGGACAAGAACTTTTCCAGTGAAGACACTCATGAAGGCTTAACGGCCGTTGTTAGCATTAAACACCCTGATCCCCAATTTGAAAGCCAGACCAAAGTTAAGCTGATGAATGCCGAAGTCGCTGGTATCGTCACCTCCATCGCCGGTGACGCTCTGTCCGCTTACCTGGAAGAAAATCCACGGGAAGCCAAGAAAATCATTGAGCGCTGCCTCACCTCCAGCCGGGCGCGTGACGCCGCCCGCAAGGCGCGTGAACTGGTGATGCGCAAAAGCGCGCTGGAAAGCCTGACGCTGCCCGGCAAGCTGGCTGACTGCTCTGAACGCGACCCGGCCAAATGTGAGCTGTACATTGTAGAAGGCGATTCAGCCGGCGGCAGCGCCAAACAAGGGCGAGACCGCCACTTCCAGGCCATCCTGCCGCTGCGGGGTAAAATTTTGAACACTGAACGCGCCCGGCTGGACAAAATTCTGACCAATAACGAGGTCAAGGCCATGATTTCGGCGTTGGGTACGGGCATTGGTGAAACGTTTGAGCTGGAGCGGCTGCGTTACGGCCGTATTATCATTATGTGTGACGCCGATGTAGACGGCAGCCACATTCGTACACTGCTGCTCACCTTCTTTTTCCGCTACATGCCGCAGCTGATTGAAAACGGTCACCTGTTTATTGCCCAACCCCCCCTGTTCCGCGTGAAGACAGGCAAAGAACTTCTCTATGCATACACCGAGTCTGAACAAGGCGAGCTGCTTAAAGGGCTGCAAAAGAATGGCAAGAAGTATGATATTCAACGCTACAAGGGGCTGGGGGAAATGAACCCAGATCAACTGTGGGAAACCACCATGGATCCCGCCAACCGGGTGTTATTGCAGGTAAACATTGAAGATGCTGTGGTAGCCGACAAAACGTTTGACATGCTCATGGGTTCCGAAGTGGGCCCGCGCAAACGGTTTATTATGACCCACTCCAGCGAAGTGCGAAACCTGGACATTTGATGTTACTTTCCTGACATACCAAAATTACGCAACAAAATAGTTTAAAAAACAGACACCCCCGCCACAGCCAAGACCATATTTACCGGCCGGCGGGGGTGTTTTTTGTCCAAAGTACAAGTATGTCGTGATCATACTGCTGGGATTATCATTGCCAGCTTATCTGCATCCGAATGTACCTTTTACTTTTTAGTAGGTAAGGGTAGAATCAAAAATTGGTTTCGCCAAATTACGGCAAAATCTATCATAATGAGCAGCATTTAAAATAATCGAACATTGGAAAGTTAACAATGTCCAATGAACAAGAAGTCAACGATAATGAAACCCAACAGATAATGAAAGGTAAAAAAATCCTCGTCATCGACGACGATACGGCCATGTGCCAGATGTTAGAGATCCTCTTTACCATGGAAGGGGCCTTTGTCTTGACAGCAAACGATGGGCGTGAAGGGCTTCATAAATTCTTTGAAGAGCGTCCCCATCTTGTGATGCTAGACATCCATATGCCCCACATGAATGGTTGGGAAACATGCCGTCAGATTCGGCTCTTATCTGACGTGCCGATCATCATGTTGACCAGGTTAAACTCTGATGCAGAGATCATCCGGGGATTAGGCGCAGGCGCCGATGATTTCATCAGTAAACCTTTTAATACGTCGGTCTTGTTAGCCCGTACCCGCGCCGTCTTGCGCCGGGTAACAAAAACGGCCGTGCCCACGCCCCCAACCCGTTACGCCGACGGCTATCTTACCATCGACCTGGAACGGCGCGAAGTTTTTGTACAGAGCGAGCCAGTCAAACTCACAGCCACAGAATTTCAATTGCTCACCTTTCTCCTTAAAAACGCCGGCCGTACGCTTAGTTATGAGCAAATCCTGGAAAACGTCTGGGGATGGGAGTACCGGGAAAGCATTGATTATGTGCATGTCTACATCTCTCATCTGCGACGCAAATTAGAAAAAGATGCCAGAAAACCCCTTTATTTAGTGACCGTGCATAGTATTGGCTATCGCTTTGACAAACCATTCCCTCAAACATAGGAACGCCTGGGGAAATCGGAGCCATCTATCAGCAACTGACCACTTCGGCGAGTGCCTGCCCTGAGCGGGGCAGGCACAAGACCTGCGCCTACAAAAGATCATAAAATTTCTGAACCAGGGTGTTTAAGAACATCTTAAGAAAATTTTTGGCCGCATTTAAGGGTGTCCTGTTATCCTAGTTGTTCATGGGATTAGGCCAGTAGTTTCCCCCATTCCCATGGAGGCGATTTATTGGCATGATTAGCTAATCGGCACAAAGTTTTTGGAAGAAAAGCGAGCGAATTGCGGTCGATTACTCGAGTAAACCGCGGGAAAACGCCTCTTTTTACATCTGAAAACTTTTCGCGGTTTACCTAATGTAAATCTGACCTCTAAAAACCGAACATAGCAATACCTTCTGCAAGAATTGTGATGTATAACGAGTGAAGAAACGCAGCATTCTAAAAAGGTGAGGGGACAGTGAACATTAATAAGCAAGCCTTGTTACCCCGTTGTGGCTATAAACAAGCACGGCTGTTGTTGATGGGCCTGGGTTTGGCCCTAACACTCTTGTGGGCCAGGTCTTCACCGCCCACAGAGCCGGTTATTGTCATCGCCAATGATATAACCACGGCCGTGGCCGCAGTGACCGAGGTTGGCGGCACAATCACCCATGAGTTGGGCGTTATTAACGCCGTGGGGGCCCGGGTAACAGCCAGCCAGTACGGCCGTTTAGCTCGCCTGGGGCACCTGCGCCTCGTCCATGATCATCCTCTAGAAATCTCTACAGAAGGCGGCCCCCACATCATCCGTGACCAATTTAACGTGCTCAGTTACACCAATAACAACGGCAGCCAGAGCTGGCTTGGTCCGTGGACCGAAGGCGGCGAAAATAATGGCCCGCTTTTGGGCAATATACGCGTGGCCATCAATCACCTGGTCGTACAAAACAACAATCGTTCTTTGCAGCGCAGTGTAGACCTTTCCGCCACTACCGCCGCCACCCTCAGCATTAACTACCGCCGTGACAGCTTTGACGATGCCAATGATTACGTATTGGTAGAAATGTCAGCCAATGATGGGGCTGCCTGGACGGAAGTTGGGCGTCTCACTGGGCCAGGCAATGATCAAAACTGGCAAACGGCCGTTTACGACATCACGCCCTACACTGCCGCCAACACCATACTCCGCCTGCGCACCTCACCCTCGCTGGGTGCTTTAGACAGGCTGATGGTAGACGATCTGCAAATTCAAAGTTATACCGGCCAGCTCCGTCAGATGACCCTGCGTGACAGCTTCAGCGGCCTGGCTTACAGCAGTAACAACGGCACCGTCAGTTGGCGCAGCGCCTGGCAAGAGATTGGCGAAAACGATGGCCCTATAGGCGGCCTGGTAAGCCTTCTCAGCAGCAGTTTATGCCTGGATAACTGCTTAAGTATCAACAGCCAGGGGCAGAGCATCAACAACACCGGCCTCTGGCGCGAAGCTGATCTAAGCGGGGCCACCGCAGCCACCCTTTCATTTGACTACCAACGGCTCCTGCCCGGAAACAACCCCGGCAGTATCAGCCTGCAAATCTCTAAAGATGGCGGTGTTAATTGGACAACGCTGCATCTGTTTGACCTCAGCCTAAGTGACGCCACACTGCTGCGCCAAACCTTTGACATCACGCCACATGCGGCTGCCAACACCCGGATTCGTTTTATTGGCGCTGGGGATGCTCTGGGCAGCAGCTTTCTTGTGGACAACGTGCAGATCGAGTTCCTGGTGGATGACATACCGGGCACCACGTACACCACCCATATCGGGGCCGACCAACTGCACAACCAGGGCATTACTGGCAATGGCATCACTGTGGCGGTGATCGACACCGGCTATTGGTCTCACCCCGGCCTGGATTACCCCACGGGCACCAGCACCCTGGCCCTGAGCCTGGGCGGCTTACAAACGATGATAGCGCTGGGCAACACCCGCGTTTTAGCCCACTATGACGCTATCCAAGACCAGTTGGAGACAAACGTCACCCCCGGCTATGATTCCGATACCCATGGTCACGGGGCTCATGTCTCCAGCATTATCGTCAACAGTGAAAAAAGTGACAGCGACGTTTATAACGGCATTGCCCCAGATGCCAATCTTGTGGCCATCAAAGCTTTTGGTGCTGATGGCGCTGGCAGTTACCTGGATGTGATTCGCGGCATTGAGTGGGCCATTACCTACAAAGACACCTACCATATCCGTGTCCTCAACCTTTCCTTCAGCGCTCCACCACAATCCTATTATTGGGACGATCCGCTTAACCAGGCCGTGATGCGTGCCTGGCAGGCAGGCATTGTGGTGGTGGTGGCGGCCGGTAATCGTGGCCCCGCGGCCATGACGGTTGGGGTTCCCGGTAATGTACCCTATGTTATTTCTGTGGGCGCCATGTCAGACAACGGCACGGCTGGTAACCTGACAGATGACTTTTTAACCTCTTTCTCCTCGGTGGGGCCCACAGTGGAAGGGTTCATCAAGCCGGAGATGGTCGCCCCCGGCGGCCACCTGCTGGGAATAGTCGGCCCTAACACAACCCTGGCCCAACATTACCCGCAGTTTCGTGAAGGGGAGTATATGACCCTGTCAGGAACATCACAGGCCACGGCCGTTACCTCTGGCGTGGCGGCCCTTATGTTACAACATGACCCCAGCCTGACACCCGATGACGTGAAGTGCCGCCTGATGTCGGCAGCACACACGGCCGTTAACCCGGATGGCACGTTGGCTTACAGCATTTTCCAGCAGGGGGCAGGGCAAATTAATGCCTATGATGCCGTCTACAGTACGGCCAGTGGCTGTGCCAATCAGGGCCTAGACATTGCCGCTGACCTGGATGGTTCTATGCACTTTGGTGGCCCGGCCAATATGGACGAGGATGGTAACTACTACATTATGGATACCAGTGGGTACATGTGGGCTGGGGGGTACATGTGGGCCGGAGGATACATGTGGGCCGGGGGGTACATGTGGGCCGGGGGGTACATGTGGGCTGGGGGGTACATGTGGGCTGGGGGGTACATGTGGGCCGAGAACTATCATTGGGACGAAACGAATACCTGGAATAGTACAACAGCCGGTATGCAAGAATGGGTACCACAAGAGTAAGGCCCTACATAGTGTCCTGTTGGTAGGACCCTGCATCGGGTGCAAACTCCTTCATACGGCCAAAGCCCTCCTGCCTTTGGTGAAGGCTTTTTGTTATCTTCTTGTGAAATCTCATCAAGGGGATAGAAAATAGCGGCCAGCCACGATAAAATAGCCATGAGATTCTAAACTCGCCTTATAGGTAACATGGCTCATGACTTCTTATCTTCGCTGGCTGCACAAAGGCAGTCATCTTCCATTACGCTCCTTTTATTTGGTTTTTATCAGCCTGATGGGGATGTTGCTGCTGGTTTGGAGCAGTTTCCGCCTATATGGCACCGCCGATGGCGTTAATCTCATTTTGCTGTCTTTGCTGGCGGCAGCGGCTGAGATCTCGGCAACCTTTGTGCAAGTAGGCGAAAACAAAATAGCTTATGAAGTGGGCACGGCCGTCAGTTTTGCGGCCATTCCTCTTTTTGGTCCCTGGGCAGCGGTGGTGGTGGTTGCCCTGGCCGGCGTCAGCTTCTGGCTCTTTAACACCCGCCACACCCCTTTACGCCAGAGAGCCTGGGAGCAGTTGACCTTTAACATTGGCATGCATACCATTGCCATTTTTATTGCCGGGGTGATGTTTAACATATGGCAAAACACGTTCTCCGGCGCCTGTTCTATCATCTTCTCCTGGGTGGCTGCGGCCGTTATTTATGACCAGGCCAACTTTTGGCTGCTGGCCATCATCCTGCGCCTGGTACGTGGTAAAGAATTTAAAGCCCTCGCCTTCTGGCGCAGCAATCGCTGGGCCATGCTCATTAACGTCCTCATTTTAAGCGTAGGCGGCTTTGTTCTGGCCTTTGCCGTACGCCAATTAGATTGGATGGGTGTTCTCATCTTTTTCCTCCCCATTGTGCTCTCATCCATCGCCTTCCAGGCTTATGTGCGCCAAATGAAAGCCCACATGGACAATCTGGAAGCCATTATTGCCGAGCACACCCAGGAATTATCACAACTGATGAAAGAAAAGGATGCTTTCCTGGCTGTTTTGACCCATGACATGAAAACCCCACTAACCACCATCAATCTTTACGCCAACATCTTAAAGGATCACCCGGATATCCTGAAAACCAAGCCCCACATGACAAACCTCATCTTACGCAGCCAGCACACGCTCACCGAGATCGTTGACAATATTGTGGACCTGGAAAAGCTGCAAACCGGCGGCGTCATGCCCACCAACAGAGGACAGTTAGATATAGTGCCCATGCTGGACTACGCGGTGCAGGCGCTTATGCCCCATGCCGAGGAAAAAGCGATTCAGATACAGAGTGACATTGGGGTAGACTCCATCATCATAGAGGCCGATCGCCAGCAAATAGAGCGCGTTTTGCAGAACCTCATCTCCAATGCTGTTAAATACACACCTAAAACGGGGCAGGTATACGTGAGCGCGGAGGTAAACGATGGACAGGCGATCATCCGTATCCGTGACACGGGTTATGGCATCCCCGAAGATGAACTACCGTACATCTTTGACCGCTTCCACCGGGTAGCCAAACATCAGAGCAAGGTAGCCGGCACGGGGCTGGGGCTGGCCATTACCAAAGCGTTGGTAGATGCCCACGGGGGGGTCATTACCGTCACCAGTGAAGAAGGGGTGGGCAGCACCTTTACCATCTCCCTGCCAGCGCGATTAACAGCCTAATAGGCAGGCTCCCATTGTCAAGACAACATATTTGCTAATTACCGGCGATTTTACAATTGAACTTTATCCTCTTGTACCCTTGGTTATTATCATTACAATGACCGGGAATATCACAATTGGCCTATTGGGAACTAACAACAATAGTTTCAAAGCATATGTGAAACGAACATTAGCTGGTGGATTGATTGTATTTCTCATTCTCTCGGCCGTCGCAATAGCAGGTTGGTATTTCAACCTAAGGGAAGTGTTATTCTTCACCTTAGAAACTTCAATAGCTTATACCCTCTTTATCAATATTTCTGCACCAGTTATTGGCAGTGCCATTTTTGGAGCTATGTTTGTTTGGAATGGTAGAGAGGTGTTAGTAGCAATATCCCTTCTTCGTGCAAAAGGAACATCAGTTCAGATTGATAAGTGGTGGTTTGTGGTAGCTAGTATGTTGGCATTTGTGCTGTTATCCATCGCCATAGCACGACAAAACTTCCAACCAGTATTCTTTAGAGCAATATTTGCCGGATTACTTGGTTCTATTTTGGGCATCTTATTAGCTATTTCTAACAAAGCACATCAGGAGGAAAAATATGAAAAGTCGTCCCGCTAGCTTGATAATCTTGTCCTTTCTCCATCTGATTGTGGCAATAGGTTGGCTTAGTGCCGTCGTTGTTCTCATATCTTCATTTTTCATACCTTCGATAGAAATCGCCATTAGCTCAGTGCTCGCAGTTGTGATTATTATTCTCTTTTGTTTTGGAGTAGCCATTTACTATTTGTATATTTTGGTGGGGCTTCTAAAACAAAAAGAAAAAAGCATGGCTTTAGCAGGGAACACGAGCATCTATTTATTTTTCATTATCCTCGTACTTTGGTTACCAGGAGACTTTGCCAGAGGGGAGCACATAAGGATTTTCATATCAGTACTTTATCTCACAATCAACCTGATTATTTGGTTTCACTACCGTACACTTTTAAGGGAACGATTTGAAATGTGACAGAAAAGAAGAAACAAGGGTACACTTCTCGATTCAGCACAAACCAAAGGAGTGTACCCATGGGTGATAATCACCAAGTCTAT
>WYBM01000046.1 GCA_011525915.1 Ardenticatenaceae bacterium
GCCCGTTGTCATCATCATCCACCAGCAGGATGGGGGGGATGTCACTGGTGGTAAAGCTAAAGACGGAGGAGGTGGCACCAGTGCCACAGACATTAATGGATGTTACCCGCCAGTAGTAAGTGGTCAGCGGTGTGAGAGTGACACCAGATGTGTCACTGGTACCGGAAACGGTGTTGGTGTACACCAGGGTGGTAAAACCAGAATCGGCCGCGACCTCCAGATAGTAACTGGCGGCCTGGCTGGCGGCATTCCAGGTAAAGGTGGGTACCAGGTCTACATTGGTCGCCCCATCGGCCGGGGTGAGCAGGGTGGGTGCGCCGGGGGCACCAGTGAACACGTCCAGCCCCACGGTGGTGGTGTGGGTGCTGGTGGGGGCTACCCCCACCACATCGATGCTGTAGCTGCCGGCCGCGGCGGCACCGGTGTTGCCAATGGTCAGGGTGCTGGTGTAAGGTGCTGGTTGGCCGTTGACACTGAAGTTGGTGGTAGTGCCCGCAGGATGGCCAAAGGCGCTTAAGGTCACCGCATCATTAAAGCCCAACACAGAGCCCACATTGATGGTGTAGACCGCATCGTCCGGAGCACAGATCTCCAGGTCATTGGGGGTAGCAGACAGGGTGAAGTCAGAGCCTTGGGCACAGTTGTAACAGACCAGGGCAAAGTCCTGGTCTGTGCCATCACCGCTGTTGGGCACACCATCGCCAGCAATATTAAAGGCCGCCACGGTGATCTGGATAGGCCCGGTGGTCCCCGCCGGCAGGAAGACGGCTTCATAGTTGTTATCATTGTCGGCCGTGCCGCCGGTGACACTCCACTGGCCACTAAACTCATTGCCCAGGTAGGTGTTGCCAGCAATCACCGCCGTCAGGTTCAGGTTGTTCACCTCGGGGGAGGTACCAATAGCGCCGGGTGCGTCCGTATAGGCCATGACAATACGCACCGGCCGGGAGGGGTCGGCCACAGAGCCGTCCCACGTCCAGGTCTCACCGCTGTTATCAAAGACCACTTCCTGGTTCACAAAGGCGCGCAGCGCATCATCCAGACCCACGCCAATGTTGGGCATACCATACCCCTGGCTGTTGCTGGGTAGGGTATCATTGGCGCTGACACCGGTCAGGTAGGTAGGGTGTGCGGTCAGGTAGGCCTTCATCAAGGCCGGGCTGGGGGTAATGCTATATTCGTTCTCCAGCCAGTAATAGTACAGTGAGGCCACGCCCGATACGGCCGGGGTGGAATGGCTGGTACCGGAAGAAGCGGCAAACTCTGTCTGGCCGGAGGGACGGTACTGGTCACAGACGCTGTTGCCAGTGTAGCCGGCGTTGGTGCTGGCAGTGCCCTGAATGTGGGTGCCGGGAGCGATGATTTCCGGCTTGACACGGCCACCCGGGGAGGGGCCGCGGCTGGAAAAGCCGATGACATCCATGGCATTGTCGGCGCCGGTGGGGCCGATGCCACAGCCATCTGTCCAGTTGCCATCCTCGTCTGAAGGCCGGTCGTTTTCAGAAGCACCGACGGTGATCATGTTTTTACCGTTGCCGGGTGTGCCCACCGTGCCGGCGCCAGGGCCGCTGTTGCCGGCGGCAAAGATGAAGGTGAGTTCCTGGTTGCCGGCTTCTGTCAGGTCGGCATCACGAACCCCCACATCAAAGGCCTGAGAGGAATCATCGTAGCTGCCAGCACAGCCGCCGCAGCCCCAGGAGTTGCTGGAGATCTTGGGGCCGTTATCCTGGATGCGCTTGATGAGGCCAGTGTCCGTGCCACCACAGGCGGAGAGGTCAAAGCCGGGGTCAAAGATGCGCACCCCACCCATACGGCCGTAGGGGCTTACCCCCATCCCCCGCTGAAAGCCACCTGGGTCCTGGAAGGGAAAGCCGCTGCGGGTATCATACCCACCCACAATGCTGGTGTTGATATGGCCATGCCCATCCACTCCCTCGCCACTGGGGGAGTTGGTGCAGTTGTCCACATAGGCCAGGCGGGTGGCATTCCCGATATTGCCCAAGACGTGGAAGGTCTCATCATTGGAGTTGACCGTGCCATTGCCGATGCCATCATCGGTCACGTCGACGATAGGATAATCAGCCGGGTTGGTGCTGACGCCAAAGCCGTTTAACCAGGCCAGGTAGCCCGGGCCGGAAGGGCCGGTGCCCGCGCCGTCCAGATTGCCGGCGATGATCTGGTTTTGCACTTCATCCATCAACTCCCGTTCAAAGCGTTCGCCCACCCAGACAACGTCTGGCTGCCGAGCCAAGGCGGCCAACTCGCCAGCCGGCAGGCTGACAATCACGTTCTCAAACGCCAGGATGGAGGACCAGGGGGCGATCTGTTCTATCGTGACCTCTTTGATCAGCTCTGGGGTTTGGCTTTGACTGATTCGATTGTTGTAAATCTGGATGACAACGGGCACAACTTCGGCGGGGTCACTGCCGTTGGTAAGGCGTTCGCGAATGGAGGGGCCTAGTTTGAAGTAAGGCTGGTGCAGGGCGCTGAACTGCAGGAAGTCGCCTTCAGCCACCAGGGCATCGAGCCGGGCCCGGCTGGCATCATCAGCCCACACCATGTACCCGTTATGGGCCACATAGTGCACCAGGTTAGCCCCGGTGGCTTCCACGGCTGTTAACCACTCGCTCTTGATGGGCCCTACAAATTGAATGAGGTGTAACGAGCCCCCTGTCGTGTTGACGGCGGTCAGCCCATCTGGCAGATCTAAGGAGGCCAGTGACTCTTGTTGGGTGTTAAAAGGTCGGGCATCAAACAAGAGATAATCCATTTCATCGGCCAGGGTCACTTGCTGTTTGCTGCGCTCTGGCAGCCGTGCCAAAGCGTCATCGGAAACCAACCAGAGATGGTAGGATCCATAATCTTGTAAGAGCGTTACCCCGGCCGTGTTGGGGCTGAAGATACCGGTGGGGGCCACAACCTTGTGTCTTGTTTGTTCAGAGTTGGCGCGGGCTGTTTGCTGCCCGCTAAACCACAAGATGCCGGCCGTGATGGCTATGAACGTTAAAGTTAAACTGACTAATTGCTTTATCTTCATTCTTTCTCCTGATGGCAACACGCTTTTATAGCGAACCGATGACCTTAGGGTGCCCAGCAGTAAGTGAGGGATTTCAGAGGCCCGTTGGCAGTGACCTGCACTGTGCTAGAACGGGACGTTGTGTTCAGCCGGTCACTCAGTGTGGGGTTTCATCGGTCTTTATTGCATAAGAACTAGTTAATGCTAAGTAATACCTGAGGGATAGAGAGTGTCTTTACTTGAGCTACAAGGGCTAATCACCTCCTTTTTAAGAAAGGTTAACCTTGAGATGTAAGTGGTTGTAGAGCTGTGGGGCACAGCCACTTTAGTATATCATGTACAAATCTGACCACTACTTGAGTCTTATCGAGGATTGAGCCGCAGACTACTTATAGATAGATGCTTAATGAAATTGTATCTCAGCTCAGTTTACAAGGGGTTGGCAGAGCTGAAGTCAAATCCATCTTAGTCACAACACTTAATCGCAAGGCAATCTCTAAGTAAGAATTTAAGTAAGCCATTTAGTGCTCCTGATAAATGTAGTGGTACACATCAGCATGACCCCGAAATTGGTTTCATGCGTAGCGTAATTTGGGACCATCATCAATGATTCTCTCATTTCTGAATGATTCTGGCAAATCAAAATCAGCCGCTCGGCAGCGTCATTGCATATTATGTGAACTCGATGGATTTGCTGTCGTTACCCGGAAACACCTTGGTTTAACGGCCGTCAGGCATATTTAATAACCCTGCCAATGATTTTAGCAGTTTGCTGCTTTCTGTGACGGGTAGATGCTCTTAATAACGTAAGAGGGCCCCGATGTGGCCGGCCTCTTCTAGTTTAGGCATATCACGGATAACTTCAACGTGCCCGCCATTGTTCATGGTGATCAGGCAGGCGGCATCCACAACATCGGCTACGGCCGTTAGCTCTTTTGCACTCAGCGGGCTTTTGGCCAGATTGGCTACCACGTAACCAGAGCTTTCGTCCAGATAACCGGGGTGACGATAGCCATCGCTGATGATCAGCGTTTGTACCCGCTTTTCGCTAACAGCCTGCAACGTTTCATCCAGCCCCAATACGGCCGTACCGGCCTTGGCTGCCGTTGTTATTAAGGTGTCTACTAATTTTTGCTCCCGTTCACTATTGGCCGCTTGCAGCAGCCGCAAGGAGTGTTTGCGGACCTCATGTTCACCGGCATTCATATCCATAGGAAAGGTGCCAGCGATGCAGCTTTGCATTTGCTTGGGCAAGAGTTCGCGAAATTGAGCTACTGTTTCCGTAGTCCCCCCCAGGAACAGGCGGCGGATAGGCTTGCCATGGAAAAAGGCCACGGCCGTTTCGGCTGCCTCGCGTAGATTACGATGCACAACTTCGGTTTCATGCCGCGCGCCACCACCACCGCCGCGCATGCCCACGGCCGATGAACCACTGCCTTGTTTTAATTTGTGAACTTCTTCACCCATAAACCCATCGGTCACCTGTAATTCACCCTGATGGTATTCAAAAAAGCGTGCGCCTACGCGGTCTATTAGAATGACGCCATAGTGGGCGTAAAAGTCAAGCAAGTGGGCTAGGGGTTTTACATAGGGTTTGTGCCCTACCCGTACCCGATTGCGAAAGGACACAGCGGCGGGGTAGGCTCGGAAGAACTGCCCCCCGTTCCCGCTAAATACGGCCACACCTGGTGTGGACCAATCATAGGCCAGATCAAGGTACCGTTCAATCGCTGACGCCTCTTTTTCATGGTCAACATCTGCCTCACGAATCATGCCTTTTACCTGTCGCTTGATCGTTTCCATGTTCTCCTGTGAAGTGTCAGAGTCCAGGTATAGGCTGATCACCTTGCCATTACTTGATTGATAGGTCAATAGCTCTTGTAACTGGTCTTGGGTTATCATGGTACCTCCGGTAAAACCTCTCTTCATAAGTCAGGATAGGATGTTGGCTGTGATGGGAAATAAATAGGAAATTATGGAGCCAGGGCGGTGATTGCGGGGGTTATTACGGCCGTTCACCCAACGTCAACGGCACGGTAATCTCTTCACCCTTACGAATCACCGTCAATTCCACCGTCTCCCCTACCTGGGTTTCAAAGACCAGGTAGCTCAACAATTCGTCAGAGTTACTCACCGGCTTGCCGTTAATGGCAGTGATATAATCCCCTTTAGGCACAAACTCCATGTCTAAATTGTGCCCAATTAAACCAGCGGTATCTGCCGGTGTGCCCTTTTGGACATCGGTTACCCATACGCCGTTTGGCGGTAAGCCCAGCGCTTCCAATTCTCGCAGCGCAAATGGCTCTGACGCCATGCTGATGCCCATGTATGGGTACCTGTATTCGCCGGTGGCTATTAAAGCCGGGGCAATATTGCGCACTGCATTGACGGGAATGGCAAACCCGACGCCAGAATTATTGCCAGTTCGTGACAAAATGGCGCTGTTGACGCCAATCACCTGGCCATCCAGGTTGAGCAAAGGGCCACCCGAATTGCCCGGATTGATAGCCGCGTCTGTCTGGATGATCTGAGGTATTGAGAAATACCCCCCGGCCACCACTCGCTGTGATTCCAGGGTGCGCCCCAGGCCGCTAATGATGCCGATAGACATTGAACTGGCCTCGCCAAACGGGTTGCCAATGGCCACCACAAACTGGCCCACACGCAAGGCGCCGGAATCTCCCAGCGGAATGGGCAGCGCCTGCGGTGGCAGGTTTTCCACTTCTATAACAGCCAGATCACTGTCTATATCTTTGCCAGCTACCTGGCCGTAACGACGCTGGCCGTCAGGGAATACTACTTCATATTCCGAACCCCCTTCCAGTACGTGGTTGTTGGTGATGATGTGTCCCTCACTATCAAAAACAAAACCGGTGCCTGATCCCAGAAAACCGCCATCTTCGAATACAAAAATGTGTACAACCGAGGGGTTGATCTGGGCGTAAATATCAACCAGCCGGCCTTCTAGTTCGGTGCTGATCTGGCCGGTGACGGCCGTGCTGGAAACCAGGGTACTGTTGCTTGACTCTGCAGGCAGTCCAGCCTTTACAGTAGCCACCGCCTCGGCAACCACAGTAGCTGTATCGGCCTTGTTAGCTGGCAGAAGCGTTTCTGGGTTGTTGGCAGCCTGGCAGGCCAGGGCCGTGAATGTGAAGAGGAAAATGAGTAGAAAGGGTTTATGCAGGTTGCGGATCATGGTTTATCGTTCCTTTTTTGCCGTAGGGTTGAAGCCATCAAAAAAGGAGCGGTTGGTCAGGGATGTTGGGCCAATTGTTCGTATAAATGCCACTGGTTGCCAGCCTGTTGTGTGGGCACACAAAGACTGATTTTTACCAATAAGTTATGATGGCGGGTCCTAAAGATTTGTGGGAAGCACTCAGAAAAGCGGCCAGCACGGCCGTTGCTGACTAACTCATTTAAGTTGACATTACGGCCGTGTAGCTGGCAGCTATATCCCCTCTGGTGTGGATGGGCCAAATTTTGGTAGGCACGTCTGATTTCCTTGTCATCTGCTGCTTTTTTGGCCACCCCTGCAATATGGTAAAAACCTTTATAATTCATGGATATGCTTCTATTCCTGTTCCCACAAACGCTACAGTCATTGTAGGGGGCAAGGCTTAAGACTGTCAAGAGCCAGCACGTGGCGTTTTGGTGGTCCCTTACTCGGTGATCGCTCATCTGGCAATTAACCGATCACCCGGCAGCATACGCAGAGAGCCAGTCAAGGTTTATGGGGTGCAGGCTGGGCCATGATACGGGCGACGGGCCGTAAATTTAGCCACCATTGCTCTTTAGGACGATCATTAACGATGTCCATCAGACGTGGCAAATCGCGTAGTTCGGTGAACTTGTAAGAGCCGCGTAGCAGGCCAATGCAGGCACTCTCAGCATCTGGCTTCCCAATCTGCTCTTCTAAAAAAGTAATGCATTTGGTCGCCAGCCGGGTGCCTAAAATACGGTCAAACGGTGATGGATTCCCCCCTTGTTGTAAATGACCCAAAATACATTGCCGGGCGGTAAAAAGATCTCGTCCCTCCTCTTCTAGCAGGGCACACATAAAATCAGTGGAGTAGGTGGGGTTAGCACCTTCACTGCGAATAATAACCCCCAGCCGTTTGCCACTTTTGAACCCCTGTTTTAAGTGGGCTACATCATCCCGCAGGTTGTCCAGCGTGACTCCTTCCTCATGCAAATAGACACGCTCGGCGCCGGTAGCCAGTGCGCCCATCACTGCCAGGTAACCGCACCGCCGTCCCATAACTTCTACCACAAACACCCGCCGTGCGGCCACGGCTGATTGTTTAATTTTATCAATGGCATCTACGATGCTGTTTAGCGCCGTGTCTGCGCCCACGCTTAATTCTGAACCAGGTAGGTCATTATCAATAGTAGCCGGCAGCAGAATGATGGGAATGTTAAAGGCAGGGTAGTTGGTGCGCCGGTTATACAGCTCCAGGGCCGCCTGGTAGGCTGACCAGCCGCCGATGATCATCAGCCCTTCCATCTGGTGTTCTTCAATGTGGCGGGCAATTGCATAAAAATCACTGTTTTCAGGCATATACCGGTTGGTGCCCAGCTCAGAGCCACCCAAATAAGCCCACCCATTAACCGTCATCCAGTTAAACTCTGTGATCTGGTTGTGAACCAGGCCGTAGAAACCGTTATACACCCCCAACATTTTGTGGCCTTTGTCCAGCCCCAGGCGCACGATGGCCCGCACGATGGTGTTCATACCCGGTGCCGGGGCACCTGCATTCAGCACCCCGATGCGCAGTTGACGCTGGTTTGGTTTTGGGTCATGGGGCAGGGCACGTACCAGGGTGCGTACCGTCTGGAAGGATTCGCGAAAGGTATTGCCGCGCAGTTCCATGGCCCGGCTAAAGTCACGCTGCTCAACCGCTTCATTGACTTCCCTGGTTTTATGCAGGCATTCTGCCAAAGGCGTGTTGACGATCTTGTTGCCTTTAAGGCCAATAAGGTGCGCCTGGCCTGTCAAATCGCCAGAAAAGATGAGGTCTACCGCCGCCACCCCCATCAGGGTGCTGAGATTGCGATCAAAAGCGGAAGGGGAGCCGCCGCGTTGTACGTGGCCCAGAATAGTCACACGGGCATCTTCGTTAAGCCGGTCTTGCAGCACCTGCCTGACATAGTCGCAGGTGATGCGGTTGCCTTGCCTGTCTTGAGCGCCTTCGGCAATAATAACAATACTGTCACGCCGGCCAATGTCACGGCCGTTGCGCAGCACCTCACACATCTTGTTTTCCCATTCGTCCAGGTTGGGGGGGCTTTCTGGAATAAGAACCCAGTCGGCGCCGGTAGCCAGTGCACTCATCAACGCCAGGTAGCCGCAGCGCCGCCCCATGACTTCTACCACAAAGGCGCGCTGGTGGCTGGCGGCGGTGCTGGAGATAGCGTCCACAGCGTCGGTGATGCGATGCAGCGCTGTATCGGCACCAATAGAAATATCCGTCCCCCACATATCATTGTCAATAGATCCTACCAGCCCCATGATGGTGAGCTGGCGGTGGTTATCGGCCAGCTCCTGACTGATGCTGCCAGCCTGCACCAACTCGTCTAGCAGCTCTGGCCATTCCTGGGCAAAGATATGGGCACCGGTCAGGCTACCATCACCACCGATGATCACCAGGTTGTCTATACCGTATTGTAGTAAATTGTTTGCGGCTTGCAAACGGCCGTGGCGTTCCCGAAAGGCATCAGACCGGGCGGTGCCTATGATGGTGCCCCCTTTATAAAGAATGCCGCCGACATCACGCCAGGCCATAGGGCGAATGCGATGGCCACCTTCTACCATTCCCTGGTAGCCTTCGTAAATGGCAAAGACTTCCCCTCCTTTGTCTAAAGCCGCGCGTACCACGCCGCGCACAGCCGCATTCATGCCGGGGGCATCACCCCCACTAGTCAATACACCAATTTTTTTCATCTTTTTTTCCCAACGCTTTGTTGTAAGGTACTCTGGGGAATGGGAAAACACCACCAATAGGGTTTTTCATTCTGTCTACCGTATGCATCTAGCATTAGTTTTCAGTCATCAGTATACAGTTATCAGTAGGGCCTGACGCCAGTAAATATCCACTGAAAACTGATGACTGATACTAGCTTTATTTTACAACGCTAATGGTACAATTTTTAGTGGTCAAGACAACTAACTCTCATCTGTATTTTGTTGTGCGGATTGTTGTTGTATGGCAGACAGGCGCCGGCGAAACGCCTGCCACCAGGCATCAGAGCGGCTTCCCTTGTACTGCGCATAGGCAAGCCAGTCACCATCTGGTATCATGGGCAGCATGGGGGTGAAGTGAGGCGGGGCTATATAGACCCAGGCGGTCACGGCCGTGCCGTTTTCTAACTGCACTTTGCGGCTTACCCGTATATACTCACTTTCATCCGGTCGATCAGGCATATACCCTTCTAAGGCATCTAGTTCAGCCAGGACCGCGTCATAATCGGTCGTCCGTACCGTTATCACCAATCCATGTACGAGACCGTCTGCCGTTTCTACGCAGATAGGATAATCACCCAGGTCATACAGACGGCCTGGTGTCAGTGTGGCCTTGTCTTGGACGACGATACTTTGGCCCCATACATAAGCGTTTGGCTGCCCGGGTAGCAGCGTGCCATAAACAAAAAATGGAAGCTGCCTCTCGTCTTTAGTCATACCACGTTACCCTTTTACTGCCTTACCTTAATTACTTGCCCCATGCCGATCTTACGTTACCATTATAGTCATATGCCCTCGTAGCTCAATGGATAGAGCAGCCGCCTCCTAAGCGGCAGATTCAGGTTCGAGTCCTGGCGGGGGTATTTTTCAGTAATGAGCGAGCCGTAATCGGTAAATGAAAATAGGGGCAATCATCATGTTTAGAGGAGAGAATGTTGTTTTACGGGCCTTTACGCGAGAGGATATGCAGTGGCAGTGGGCATTTGAGAATGACCCAGAACTTTGGTTTTGGGATGGCCACACGCCGCACCCGGCGAAGTTAGAGAGCCTGCTTGCTCATTTTGACGAGAGTATCAAAAAAAGTGGGGATAATGAGGTTTCCTTTGCCATTGAAATAAAAGGCCAATACGCGGGCCACTGCAGCTTACATGGCTTTGATCATGTGAACCGTACCTGTGAATTAAGTGTGGAGATTGGGGATAAAACGTGCTGGGGGCAGGGCTACGGCCGTGAGGCCGTTCACCTGCTTCTCTACTACGCTTTTAATCATCGCAATGTAAACCGGGTCTGGTTAGAAACTCACAGCGAAAATGAACGAGCCATCCGCTGTTACCGTGCTTGTGGTTTTGTGGAAGAGGGTCGTTTGCGCCAGCACTTGTGGCTGGCCGGCCGCTTTGTAGACCGTGTTTACATGGGCTTGCTGCGTGATGAGTATGCCCACCCGCCCGGACAAACGGCACCAGGTATCAGTTTTCAGTAATCAGTGTACAGTTTTCAGTGCAGGCCAGTCCCCAGAGCACATTTTCCTGAAAAGCTTCAAATAAAAACCGGAGCTGCCCCACAAGCAGCATGGGCAGTGCTATGAGCATCAGCGCCCCGGCAACAACAGGCTCCAATTTAAAAAAGAAGCTGGCAGCGATCAACAATGTCAGCACCAAAATGAGGCCACCTGCGCCCATAACAGCCCCCAAAGGCACAGTGAAGGCCGCCGTTTTGCTTAAATCGGAATCACATTTGCGGCAGTAGCTCAGCATGGCGGCATTCATCGCGCCGCATTGGGAACACTTTACCATGTCATAACTGGTTGGATATTGTTCAGACATAAGACCTTCCCCTATTATTCATAAAGTCAACAACAAGACTATTTACAACCACTATTATCAAACGCGCGTTAGCTTTCAATTCTCATTACAACGTGGAAATGGGGTCAATATCTACCAGCCACGGCCGCGGCACGGAATAGCCTTCTAACAGCTGCCGGGGGTCAGGGAAACGGATACTCCCCCATTCAGGGGAGCAAAAATCCCGCATACAGGTCATGACGGCCGTTGCCCGTTTGCCGTATCCTCATTAAGAGGTTTCGCCTTTTTCTAAAGATGGAACCTCTTAAACGACCCATTGGGTAACAACCCTGATGGTACAACCATGAAGGAAGGTAAACACATGAATGCCACCCCCCCCTCATCAAAACAGCCAGCGCCAACGGACGTCAACCAAATGACGGTTGGTATAGCCGCCCAATTGGGCCTGACGCATATCATTGCGGCTGGTGTAGGTGCATTGATCTGGACGTTTCTCGAGGGAGTCGAGAGATGGCCGCGGGGGGCATTGACGCTCATCGGTGTGGTCATCTTGAGCGTGATTTTGAATTTGAATTTACTGCGCTCTTTGCGCCTGCTAGATGAGGCGCTGCTGCATTTGGCCAATGCCTGGCCCCTGGCCCCTATTGCGGCCCGAAAACAAGGCGCTTTGGCCCGGCTGTTTGACTGGGTGAATCTATTGGCGGAACAGGAACGGCCGTTGGCCGAAACGCGCCAGAATCAGTTAGAGCAGATTGGGGAAGCGGCAGCCCAGGCCGAACGCAATCGGCTGGCCCGTGAACTGCATGATTCCATCAAGCAGCAGTTGTTTACTGTTCAAGTGAGTGCCGCCGCTGTGCAAGCCCGGTGGGAAGCAGACCCCGCAGCCGCGCAAACGGCGTTGGCCGATGTGCGCTCTGGGGCCAAAGCGGCGCTGGTGGAGATGAACGCCCTGCTGCATCAACTGGCTCCGGCTCCGTTAGAAAAAGTAGGGCTCGTGCAGGCACTGCACGATCAGGCCGAAGCATTGGGCTACCGAACAGGTGCCGAAGTGCAGGTGATGATCGGTGACCTGCCGGAAGAAGCTCAATTTCCCTTGGGGGCGCAGGAAGCGATCTTTCGCATTGTGCAGGAAGCGTTTAGCAATATTGCCCGCCATGCCCGGGCACAACAGGTGGAACTGAGATTGGGGATGGGGGATGGGGAGATTAAGGGGTGGGGAGACTCCGCAGCTGTCAATCATTCCTCACCAGCTGCAAGTGTCTTTTTAGATATTACCGATGATGGCCAGGGGTTTGAAGAAACGGTCGTGTCTACAGGTATGGGGCTGGCAAATATTCGGCAGCGGGTAGGGCAACTGCACGGTCTGTGTACGCTGACCGCTAAACCCGGAAAAGGAACGCAGCTGCATATCACTATCCCGTTGGAAACAGCCCGGCCACAGAAAACGTATCTGATGATGAAACCGGATTACTCCCTGGCCCGGCTGGGGTTGGTTAGCCTGACGGGCGGGCTGTTGTTGACCATTTTGCTGGCGTATCCACTAGCACGCCTGCTGCCAGGGTATTTTGTGCCCAATTTGGCGGCGGGCACAGCCGCTGTGGGCATCATTTGTGTGCTGGCGGCGCTGGTGGCGTGTGTGGGGGTTGGCTTGATAGGAGCGCGGCAGATGCGGGGGCACGGCCGTGTGCAGAACGGTGCCGTGGGGGCAGGGGTGGGTCTGACGGCAGCCGCCTTCTTGTTTGCGGCCTTGGTTGGAGCGGCAGCTAGTGTGGGGGGGGCCCACACCCTGCTGGCTTATGGTTACCAGCCAGCCCTATCGGACCTGCATTTTTTGTATCTGCTGGGAGATGCGGTGAATGGCGTTATCTGGTGGGTGTTTAGCGGATTTTGGCTGACAATGACTGCCGGTGCTTTGCTGGGTGGTCTGGGCGGGCTGTTGGCCCCGGTTTCTGCGGAAAAAACAGCCAGGCGCCTCCCCACTTATATGGGCTGGCTTTCGGTGCAGCATCTGCTGCTGTTTTATGGCTTGTTTTCTTTGGTGGTGACAGCATGGGTTTTTGTGTTGTTGGGGGAGCAGATTGCAGACACGGCCGTGCGTGTTGCTGCCGAAGGCTATACCTTATCATTGCCGGTCTGGGGGGCAGAACATTTGCCGGTGTTGACGGCGCTAATCATCGCCTGGCTGCTGCTGTTGTCTTATTGGGCCACAGCCCGCTTTTTGACGCATCGACTGGAAGAGATATACCGCCGTGAGTTGTTGATGGGGTTGTTGGTTGTCACGGCGGTCACAGCGCTGCTGCCTGTGCTGCTGCTGGAGGCTGTGGATCAGATGCAATCGGGCATGCTGTTGGCAGGGATGTTGGCTTTGCTGTTGTTGGCAATGGGGTGTGGTTACCAGACCAGTCTGGTGAATGAGACGTTCCCCTTGCAGGATGGGGTACTACTGCCCGCCTGGCAGTTGGTGAACCGACTGAGTTTGCCGGTAGGGGCGGCCGTGACCTTTCTTTTTGCCTGGTGGCATCTGAATTCGGTGGCTGTGGTTGGTTTGTTTCTGGCGTTTGTAGTGCATGTCAGCACCCAAGAGCGCCAGAACCGGCTGTCGCAGGTGTTCAAACTGCCTTTGTCGATGCAGTTGAGCCGCATGCTGGATGCGGGAGTACCTTTGATTTTGAGTGGTCTGGTGTTTTTTGCGCCGCTCTCGGCGGCCTTGGGCATGGTGGTGTTGGTCATTCCGGGCATTCGGGTATTGGATGTGCATACGGCCGTGGCCGCTGGCCCTCGCCTCATCGAACAACTGCATCAACTCTATCAGATGCAAGCCATTTTGCTGGCCGGCGTGTTAAGCTTTGGGGCCATTTTGGTGGGCGTTGTGCTGCTGGTGCTTAAAATCAGCAGTAGAAGACAGTGAATGGTCATTGGTGACCGGTCATGAGCAACTACTGATAACCAATCTCTGAAAGGTGGCACTATGGACAAAATCAGCGTGGTCTTAGTAGACGATCATCGGGTGGTGCGGCGAGGACTGCGTACCTATTTGGCGTCTTTTGCGGATGTGGCGGTGGTGGGTGAAGCGGACAGCGGCGAGGCGTGTCTGGCCCAGATTGAGACGTGGCTGCCGGATGTGGTGGTGATGGATTTGCTGATGCCAGGAGGCATGGACGGTCTGGTGGCTACGAAACAAGTGCGGGTGCTGTCGCCGCATACACAGGTGGTGGTGCTGACAGCCCATACGGATGAGGCGCGGGTGATTGCGGCGCTGCGGGCGGGGGCTATTGGTTATGTGCGTAAAGACGCAGACCCGGAACTGCTGCTAACGGCCGTGCGCGCTGCGGTACGTGGTCAATCAATGCTCGATCCGGCGATTGCCGGGTCGGTGCTGCAGGAATTGGTGCAGCCCACGGCCGTGGCTGATTCCTTAACTGAGCGCGAAATGCATGTACTGCGCTTGCTGGCGCATGGCAAAGCCAATAAAGAAATTGCGGTTGATCTGGTGGTAGGCGAAGAGACGGTGAAGACGCATGTGGGCAATATTTTGGCCAAGCTGCACATGAACCAGCGCACGCAGGCGGTGGTGGCGGCGTTGAAACAAGGGTTAATTTCGTTGGATGAGATTGATTTGTAAGGGTCGTATGGTTACAAGGTGGAAACAGGGTCAATATCCACCAGCCACGGCCGTGGCACGGAATAATCTTCTAACAACCGCCGAGGGTCAGGGGAGCGGATAATGATCTGCCAGCGGTAACGGCCGTCAATGCGGTTAAAATAAGGTGGTGTTGGCCCCACAATCTCAGTGGCCCCTAACGCTTTCTCACGGACGTGGAGGCGCAATCCCTTGGCCAGCTTCTCCGCTTCCCGCTCTCCCCGTTCGTTGACGGGGTCAATGTACAGTAACCGTGCCAACCGGCGGAAGGGTGGTAGACTGTGTTGGGTACGGAAGCGAATCTCCTCAATGTAAAAGGAAGCAAAATCATGCTCGGCTGCGGCCTGAATGGCATAATGATCTGGCTGATATGTCTGGATGATGACCCGGCCGCCCAACAGGCCGCGCCCGGCCCGCCCGGCCACCTGCGCCAATATCTGAAACGCTCGCTCCCCGGTGCGGTAATCGGGCAGCCCCAAGGCTACATCGGCCGAAATGACACCCACCAGCGTTACCAGTGGCAAATCTAACCCCTTGGCGATCATCTGTGTGCCCACCAAAATGTCCGACTCATGGTTGACGAAGGAGGCCAGCAAGCTTTCATGGGTATGTTTGCCGGCCGTTGTGTCCCGATCCCAGCGCGTCAGACGGGCGCGGGGCCAGTGCTGCTGTACCTGGTTTTCTACTTCTTCTGTGCCCAGGCCAAAATGTTTGATGCGCCGTGACCCACATTGGGGGCATTCAGTGTAGCTGCGCTCTCGCCGCCCACAGTGGTGGCACACCAGGGTCATGTCAGGCCGGTGATAGGTCAGGGGCATGTCACAGCGTGGGCAGCGGGCTACGTAGCCGCAGTCCCGGCAAAAAACATAGGTGGCTGTGCCCCGCCGGTTAAGGAAGAGAATGGCCTGTTCACCTCGTTCCAGGGTCTCGGTCACGGCCGTGTCCAGCGCCCGGCTAAAAATGGAGCGGTTGCCGGCGCGCAGTTCCTGGCGCATATCCACAATCTGAATCGGTGGTAAAGGAATCGTAAGGGCATCATCGGGGTCTTCGCTCACATGCTGGTAACGGGTGGGCGACTGCACGCGCTGCACCTGGCTTTCAATTCGCTGCCGATGGCCCATGACACGTTTGGGCAGTTCCAACAGCTGGTAACGGCCGCTGCGTGCCTGATGGTAGGTGACAATATCTGGCGTGGCACTGCCCATGATAAGGGTAGCCTGGGTAATGGCCGCCAGGGCTACGGCCGTTTCCCGTGTATGGTAATAAGGCGGCGGCACCGGCGGCGTTTGTTTATAGCTGGGGTCATGCTCTTCATCCAGAATGATAACGCCCAGGTTTGGCAAGGGGGTGAACAACGCGCTGCGTGGTCCCACAATGATGTCAAACAGCCCCTGCCGTGCCCGCCGCCAGGTGTCATACCGTTCGCCATCGCTGAGACGGCTGTGCAGCACGGCCACCCGGCCGGGAAAGCGGGCTGCAAAGCGGCGCACCGTCTGCGGCGTCAGCGCAATTTCGGGCACCAACACAATGGCCTTTTTACCTTCTGCCAGCGCATGACCAATGGCCCGCATATAGATTTCTGTTTTGCCGCTGCCTGTAACCCCATGCAGCAAGGTGGGGTGATGACGTGAACGGCCGGTGCCTGTTGGGGTAAAAAGGGACTCGCTGGGTTGTTCTGCTTCATCGACCACTTGCCATTGGCCGTCGGCCGTTTGCTCCTCTGCGGCACCCATCATTTGCATTTTGATGCGCCCCCAGACCCGCGCCTGATCTGGTGTGAGCAGGGGGGGGTGGGCGGGTACAAAATCACGGTCGGCCAGAGGGTCACGCCACACTTCTTCGGCACCAAATTTAACCAGCCCTAGTTTTTCCAATTTGCGCAGATGGTTAATCTTAGCCCCGGTCTGGGCGTATAGGTGGCTGATATTAACGGGCTGTGCTTCTTTTTCCAGCAGGGCCAGGATGGCATGGTATGTTTTAGCGCCGCGCAGCGCCAGTAGCTGGCGCAAGGCCTCCTTGGGCGATACGGCCAGGTGCAGGAGAGCGGGTTGAACAATGGTTTGGGGTGCATTATCCTTCATGGGTAAACCGACACGGTTCTTTGGCCCGCTTTCAGCGGCGGTAAGCTGAATCGTTTGGGCCGGAGAGCGGCCGATGAAGCCGGCCGTGGCCAGCTTTTTTAGGTGGCTTTCGGTGGCCCCGGTAGCCTGCTGCACGGCCGTTTCTTCAGGCAGTGGGTCTTTGCTTTGTAGTAAATACGCCAGCACGTCAGCCTGTTTGTTGGTACGGCCCAGGGTGGTCACGGCCGTGTGCCAGCGTTCCGGGGCGGCTATAAGTTCGGCGGTGCGAATGGTCTTGGGGCGGATGCGCGGTGGGTCCAGGATAGAGGCTTTGCGCAGGATATTGCGGTTGACCAACTGGTTTACGGCCGTTTGCCACTCCCCCTTTGCCCCTTCTTTGCGCAGCGCTCGTTTAAGCTGCCGCCCACGCATATCCCCTTTCTCACGTAGGGTTTGAATGATTTGGGCTTGCAGATCCGTCAGACGGCCGTGGCCATCCCAATAGGGGTTCACGTCTACCGTCACGTCAGCCCAGCGTGTCAGGCCCGGCGGCAGCATCAGCCGCAGGCAGGCGTTTAACGGTGCCAGGTAACGCTGGCTTAGCCACTGCCCCAATTCGATCTGCCACCAGAACAGCACCGGGTCCGGGTCTACCACGGCAATGATGGGTTTTGTTTCTTCTACCAGGGCTTCATCGTCAAAGGCCACAATGACCCCTTGCGCCAGCCGCCGCCCAAACTCCACCTCTACCAGGTGCCCAATGCGCAGCAGGCGCTCCAGATCACGTGGCACATGGTAATGAAATGTGCCTTCCAAGGGGGCTTCTATGTTGATGACCAATTCAGCAAACATACGTTCTAAAGCGTATTGCGGTTTGCCCTTGCCGTCAAGGGAAAATGTTTTTTTGCCTGAATTTCCAAAGCGGATTACAAATAGGGGTATGATGGCAAGTCGTTCTTCTCCTATTGTTTTACATGCAGACCAGGAACACAGCGGTCTGCGTACGGCCGTGTTGGTGTCGCTCCTGTTCTGCATCCTGCTTTTTTTCTTTCTGCTTCAGATGATCTGGCCAGCCATCTCACCGACCGGGTTGGTAGATTTTACATTTATGGTTGCCTGTATCGGTTCTCTAGGGTTGGGCGTTGCTGTGGTATGGGGCCTTGAAAAAGGATTAAAGCGCGTCTGGCACAGTGGGCGGGCTATTGCCTTAGATAAAACGGGCATTCGGGTGCAGGATGGTGACCTGCCTGATTATTCCCTGAGTTGGGACGGCCACATGAATCATCTTTATTGGACTTTTGTGTTAAAGGGCTATAAACGTGGCGGCCGCGAACGGCGTGTGCCGGAAAAGTGGGTTTGCCTGGCCATGCAGGTGCAGGAAGCAGAACATCGCCTTATCATTTACACATACGTGTCGCCTAAGCAGGCCACTTCATTAACGGCGGTATTGGATCAGGCGCACTTCCACGAGATTTCCCCGGCCGACGTGTACCGTACCGATGCCCGCTCCCGTTATCTTTCCATGCCTAACCGGCCTGATAAAATTCCGCCCGAAGTGTTGGCCGGGAAAGATGGCAAATTTTGGCTGGCCGAACAACGCCGCTGGACAGAGGGCTTTGAACTGTCTGCCTCGGATTTTGAAACGTTTATGAAAACAGTCACCAGTAACCAGTAAGTCAGTGATCAGTAGGTCAGTGATCAGTAGGTCAGTATTCAGTAACTGGTTAAACTGATAACTGACTCACTGACGGCTGAATAGTAAAACCGGAGGATTCCCACGATGTTTGACTTCATTACTGAAGAACACCGCATGATTCAGCAAGAAGCGCGCCGTTTTGCCCAACAAGAGATTGCCCCTATTGCCGCTCACCACGATGAGACGGGGGAGTTTCCTATTGATACCGTGCGCAAAATGGGCGCGTTGGGCTTTATGGGCATAGAAGTGCCAGAGGAGTACGGCGGTATTGGTATGGATACGCTGGCTTATGCGCTGGCCCTTATTGAAATTTGCAAGGCAGACGCCAGCCACGGCACCATTATGTCTGTCAATAACTCCTTGTATTGTCATGGCATTATGAAGTTTGGTACAGAGGCGCAGCGGCAGCAGTATCTGGTGCCGGTGGCCAGCGGTGAGAAGATTGGCGCCTACAGCCTGACAGAACCGATGAGTGGTAGCGATGCAGGCACCATGAAGAGCCGGGCCGTGTTAAATGCAGATGGGACACATTATGTGATCAACGGCCGTAAATCTTGGGTTACTTCTGCCCCTTACGCTGACTATATTGTCTTGTTTATACCCACCCAGCCGGAAAAAGGTCACAACGGTGTCACCGCTTTCCTGGTGGAAACCGACAAGCCCGGCTTTGAACGGGGTAAAACAGAACCCAAAATGGGTATACGTGCCAGCGCCACCAGCGAAATTATCTTTGAGAATTACCACTGCCCGGTAGAATGGCGTTTAGGCCAGGAGGGCGAAGGCTTTAAAATTGCCATGACCGTCTTAGACGCCGGCCGTATTGGCATAGCTTCCCAGGCTCAAGGTATTGCCGAAGCTGCCCTGGAGGCCAGCATTGCCTATGCCTGTGAGCGGGAAGCCTTTGGCCAAAAAATTGGCCAATTCCAGATGATCCAGCAAAAACTGGCCGACATGAAATGCCGCGTAGACGCCAGCCGCCTGCTGATTTACCAGGCTTGCCTGGCTAAGAAAGAGGCCACCAAAACAGGCCGGCGCTATTCATTGGAAAGCAGCATGGCCAAGTTGTTTGCCAGCGAGACGGCCAACTTCTGTGCCAAAGAAGCCCTTCAAATTCACGGTGGCATGGGCTACAGTAAGGAGATGCCCCTGGAACGCTATTATCGTGATGCTAAAATCACCGAAATTTATGAAGGTACCAGTGAAATTCAACGTATGGTCATTGCCCGTAACCTGACCGGCCTGCGCTAAGCTCGACTTTGTACATTTAAGTCGAATAACAAACAGTATCAACCAGACGGTCAAAAAGAGACCGTGATATTTTTACAACATCTGGTTCAGTGGCGGACATTGAAAAAATAAATGCCGGAAACC
>WYBM01000047.1 GCA_011525915.1 Ardenticatenaceae bacterium
GATAGACTTGGTGATTATCACCCATGGGTACACTCCTTTGGTTTGTGCTGAATCGAGAAGTGTACCCTTGTTTCTTCTTTTCTGTCACATTTCAAATCGTTCCCTTAAAAGTGTACGGTAGTGAAGTAACTACTAAGCCTATAGACACAAGCTAAAATTAGCATGTAATGCTAATCAAAATCAAAGGTAAAACAAATCTTGCTGAATATAATTCCTCGCTCATGAGCACACCGCCTGAACGAGAACGGCAGCAATTGGAAAAGCTGACCAAATCCAAACTCATCGCCCTGGTCTTGACGATGCAGGAGCAAATGGCCGCCTTACAAGCGCGGGTGCAAGCCTTGCACGACCAAATCGCCAAGGACAGTCACAATAGCAGCAAGCCACCGAGCATCAGGCCGAAATCAAGCGGAACACGACATCACCGTTCAGTGCCGAAGTGACAAACTCGATTAATTGGGCTGCTCCATCAGCGAATAGGTATGGTGTGACCGTATGAAAACCATCACGGATAGGATTTACTGTCATCTGATTTTCCTGCGTGCGCCGCTACACTGAATGATCTGCGGCTTGTGAGACGAATGCTGGCTCCGGTGGCGGGCGAACAAAAACCAGCTCGCAGGAGCGTGAGAGGCGTTTGCCCATCAGCACGTCAAATCGTGAATCAGCCTTGGGCTCACCAGATGTTGCCGATTCCTCGAGGAAACCGCAGGTTACGCTCTTGTGGTCCTTGCACCCCGTCATGGGATGAGATAGTTTTGAAGTGTTCGGGCCATTATCAACCTTCTACAGAAGGTTGTCCCTTCTAGAAGGTTAAGGACTATCTCTTTATGAAAGCCTTGCCTTTACCCCACCTGTTGATCGTTCTTCTATTTATCCTTGGCCTGGCCACCTGCCAAAACCAACCAGACATAGCCACACCTGAGGCCCCTACCGCAGCGGCCACGTCCGTCACCACCACCATCGTTCGCGAAGACACCGCCACCATCCTGGCACAGTTGGGCGGCACACTCTGCCCTGACAGCACATTTACCTGTGTCACGTTGACGGTACCTGTTGATCCCTTTGACCCAGCTAACCGCGAAGCCCTGGACGTGGTCTTCGGCGTTCTACCTGCGTCCGGAGAGCGCCAGGGGATGTTGGCGATTGCCACCGGCGGACCTGGCTACTCCGGTCTTTCCGCCGCCGATGATTACACGGCCGCTTTTGACCCCAGCATCACCGAGCATTTTGACCTTGTGTTTTTTGACCAGCGTGGCATTGGTGTTTCTGGCGGCTTGCAGTGTACGCATGCGGCCGTTGCTTTTTATCGGGCTGACTGGCAGACGACTACGCCAGAGCAGGAGGCCGCCTTTCTGGCGACGGCTCAGACTTTTGCCCAAGATTGTGTTACTGAGATGGGAATTCCCCCAGAGCAGCTGCCATTTTATAGCACCCGCCACGCGATAGAAGACCTAGAAGCATTCCGGCAGATGATGGGGGATGAACAGTTTTGGCTCTATGGAGAGAGTTATGGCACCCAATATGCCCAAACCTATGCCGCCGTGTACCCTGATCACCTCGCCGGTTTAATTCTGGATGGCACGGTCGATCTTACGATGACCGGTCCGGCATATTACCGGGAACAGGCCAGTGCCTTTTATCATACGCTTCTTGACACGCTTAATGCTTGCAATGCCGACGACCTTTGTGCCGCCGATTTTGGCGGGGACGCACTGGCTTTCTATGACGATCTGGCCGCCGAGATGGTTTCTTCACCCACGGTCATCAACTTTCCCTTGCCTTCTGGCGGATTGGCTGAACGGCCGTTTACTTTTTCTGACCTGGAATATGTGGTAACCAGTGAACTTTATTCCGAAGGCAGCCGCCTGATACTGCTGCGGGCTCTGGCGGCCGCCTATCGAGGCGATATGCTTCCCTTGACCCGGCTGTTGTATGTGGATCTCTCCCTTGACCCGGAAACGCTGACACCCCTACCTGACCCAACTTACTCTGATGCCGTTTATTACACAGTGGAATGCAATGATTACAGTTATTACAGCGGCACATCTGCAGCACGAGGTGAAGCCCTTATGGAGGCTGGGGATGCGTTAGAAGCATCATTACCTTATCTGAGTTCTATCTTTTATGGCGATATTCCCTGTATTTACTGGCCAACAGAGGGTGAAACAGAACGACCCGGCCCGCTAACGGCCGAACACATCCCTACCCTGGTACTTGGGGCCACGGCTGACCCGGCTACGCCGGTAACAAATGGGGAGAACGTCTACGGCCGTTTGCATGATGGCTACCTGATTACGACCCAAGGTGGAGCGCACGTCATTTTTGGCCGGGGCGATGCCTGCCCAGATGAGATCGTTACCGCTTTTCTGGTGGAAGGCCAACGGCCGTCACAACGAGAAACCGTTTGTGAAGGGGTTATGTATGACCCATACGAACCACTTTCGCCAATGGACGCGGCCATGTTTGCTGATCCCCTTGAAGCGATGATCGCCGCCGATACAGAGTTTTACTACCTGCCCGAATATTACTATTGGGATTATGTAACCCCTACCACCGTGGGGTGCCCCTATGGTGGCACAGTAACCTTTGAAGCCACAGACATTGGTGAGGCTTACAGCCTGGAGAAGTGCGCCTTCGCCCAGGGGTTCGCCATGACGGGCACAGGTGATTATGATTATGAAGCGGCTCTTTTTACCCTGGCAGTCACGATCAATGGTCACAAGGCAGGCACCCTGACTTATAGCCGTGATGACAACGATGGAACCTATACGGTGACCGGCGATTTTGACGGCCAACCTGTCGACTTATCATTATAAATAGCGTATCGGAGGCATTTTCCGAATCTTTTGACACCTCTTGGGAGAAAAGCCCCCTGGTACTGGGGGCTTTTCTCTTGGGGGTGAAGCTACGGCCGTAAAACGATCGGCAGATACAACACCAGGTTATCGGGCGGTGGGGGCGGTGGGGGTTCCCCAATCACGATCAGGGTAGCCACAGCGCTGGCGCTGGCGCTGCCGTCAGCTGAAACGGCCGTGCCTGTGACCAGGTACGTCCCCCCACCGGGCACACCTACATCCACCCGCAGGGTAGCTTGTGCATGCGCCGGCAGGTAAACGGCGGGCAGCTCTAGCACCGCCGATCCACCGGGCACCTCTACCGTGAAGTTGTAGGTGGTGTCCACGTTGCCGTCATTGGTGACCACCAGCGTAAATGACGCCGTTAATGTGTCTGTCACTGTTTGTGAAACAGGCAGCCATAACAAGTCCACTGCCTGGTAAGCGTTCACCGCCACCGACGTTACATCTTGGGCCAACACGGCCGTGTTGGCCTGCGACTGAGCGCTGGCAACCACGTCATACACCTGCGGTAACAGGTGCTCCAGTCCCGTGGCCGTCAACTGTACCGTCTGCGATTGGCCAGGGTTGAGCGTCACGGTGTTTTGAGAGAAGGTAGCAAACGGTGCCAACGGCCCGGCTGTACCCAAGTCATACGTGTCAGCGGAATCTCCCTGGTTGGTGACCTGTACCTGCCACACGGCCGTGTCTGTAGGTTCAATGGCTGCCGGGCCAGAAAGGAAGGTCACGGTCACGCCCAGGTTCAACACCTGAACAGACCCCGCTAGGGTCGCCTGCGACCGAGGGGAGTGGGCCGTAACGCTGACCGGCACAACACCTGGTACTGCACTCACCGGCGGCGTAAGCACCAGCTGCAGCGTCTGGCTGTTCAGCCCGCCAGGCGGCAATGTCACCTGAGTAACCGGCTGGCCGAAGCGCATAACCGCCATGCCCCAGCCTGTTGGCGCCATCACATTCAGATCGTAGGTATCTGGTAGATCACCCAGGTTGGTAAGGGTAAAGGCCATGATAGTTGGTGTACCCTGCCCGGCCACGGCCGTGCCATTGGGCGGATCACTCCAGGCCAGCCCCACGCCATACCCATGGGCCACATCCAGCACGGCATCGGCGCTGTCTGCGGCGCCAGAGGGGCTGGTCACCAAAAGGGTAAACGGCCGTGGCCCGGCGCCGGCTGCACTGGCGGTGAAGGCAAAGTCAGCCGTTTGCCCTGCCGGTACATAGAAGCTGCCGGGCAGCGCAACGTCCGCTAACCCAGAGGGGATGACGGTGTAAGTGTGGCCAACTGCCTCCAGATTGGTAATGGTCAGCGTGTACGTCACCGTTTCGCCAGACAGAGCCATTTGCGCCGCCGGGGTGATGGCAACGTTAAGGCCATCGGTGATCACCAGTTCGGCGGCCAAATCTTCTGTGGCACTCCCTGTGCCACCCTCGTTGGCTACGCGAACAAACAGCGGCAGCGTCTGAGGGCTGGCATTCACCGGAATGGTGAGTGTCAAGGGAACGGTTGCCTCGCTGTTGGCCGGCACGGTGACGGCCGTCGGCCCTGCCGTCCAGCCGGCCAACGGCCCACTGACGGTTGTGGTGTAAGTGCCCGGTGTGGCTGACAGGTTTGTCAGGGTAAGGGTATACACGGCTGTGCTCCCTACCGGTTTGGTTTGCGTGGCCGGGTCCAGGTGCGCCAGCCGGGCCGCCGTAACGTAAAGCGGCGGTAAGGCCAGCACATTAGCACCGCTGGATAGGGTGTAAGCCACCAGTGAACCCTCAGCCACGCGGCGCGTCTCACCTGGCTGCAAGCTGCTTACCTGGCTCTGGAAGGTGCGGGTGACAACGGGATTGGTCCAGTTCTGGCTGTAGTCCCAGCCATACAGCGGGTCAGCCTGGCTGGTGGGCGGCACATTAAACGTGCCTGGCAGCACCATGACACCGGTGACGGCCGCCGTGTGGGTCAGGGCCACCTGGTAAGTGGGCAGCGGATGCACCAGGTCAGTCTGGGCACGGTAGGTGTTATGCACGTCCCAGCTGCTAACCTCATTGAAGGGCACCGTCAGGTCATCTTCAATGTTGGTGATGTGGTAGTTGAGCTGGTTCCACAATGGCCGTGCTGGGCCCCACACACCATCAAAGCCAAAAACCCGAATGCCTGTCTGTGCCGGGACCACAACCTCGGCAAAGCCGTCCAGGTCTACATCGGCAGCGACGGGCACGTCTGAACCGGTAGCCGAAACGGCCAGCGGTTCGTTAAAGAGAATGGCCCCCGTACGGCCGTCGTAAATGGTAAAGCCCTGTCCATTCCCGTTCCACAGCAGCTCATAAGCGCCATCACCGTCCAGATCAGCTGCCGACGTGTTGAGCGGCGAGGAGTCCAGCGCCGCCGCTGACCATTTCAGTGTGCCATCGGCTTCAAAGGCGTACAGTGTGCCCCCGTTAAACAGCGAAGAGGTTACCAACTCTACCGCGCCATCACCGTCAATGTCGGCAATGGTCACGCCGCCGGTGCGGCCGGGGTCTAAGGGGGCCGACCATTGCACAGAACCGTCTTCACTGTTAAGGGCATAGAGCCAATTCTCAGTCGCCACAGCCGCTTCCGGCACACCATCGCCATCCAGGTCAGCCACCGCGGGGGCACCATAGGCGTGCGGTGGATTGGCAAAGACGGCCGTCCACACTAACTGCGGATTGCCCAGGTTATAATCATACAGGTACAGGGTATCATCCCCGTCGTGAAACAGGATGTCCAACAGGCCATCGCCGGTCAGGTCAGCCAGCAGGGGCATGGTTAAGCCGTCGGGGTCATTAAATGTCCAGGCAATAGCGCCGTCTTGTTCAAACACCACCATCGTGTCATCCATGTTGATGACAATTTCTGGCTCGGCATCCAGGTCCAGGTTGCCAATGGCCGGGGTGCCAAAAAAGACGTGTGGCTGCACAGTATCGGTGAACCAATACGTGCTGCCGTCGCTGTGGAAGGCATACATGCCCTCAATGGTAGCCATGACAATTTCGGCGCCGGGCTGGCCATCTAGCTCGGCAATGGCTGGGGCGCCCACATCTTCAAAACCGTTAAAGATGTCAAAGGGCACGCTCCAGATGATGGGCGTGCCATCGCCGGCGTCACGGCCGTCGCCGTTCATCAAAAACAGCTCACCCTGGTGATCCCAGTTGCTGGAAGCGACCACCAATTCAGGACGGCCGTCACCCGTCACATCCCCCACGGCGGCCGGCACATGGATGCCACCAAAGATCGAGCCGCCGGCCGTGCGATCACTCTCCCACCATTCAGCCAATGGTTGGTAATTGATGGGCGGCTGGTTACTGGCAAAAGCATCGATGCGGCTGCCCACATTATTGCTGATGCGGACGACATGGGGGCCATCACCTAAGCCGTCATAATGGTAGGCCAGGGGCTGCGTAGAAAACGGGTATACCACATCAACTGTTTCAATAAACTGGCCGTCTACAAAAACATCCATAAGGGACGTGCCAAAGTTGATACTAAAACCGTAGAAGGTGAAGCTGTCGCCGGTAAAAGCGTACCAGGTGTTGGTTTCCGGGTTACCAGCCGAGTTCACCAGGTAGTCGCCGTTGATGGCGTTGGGGTGGCTGACGGTATTAAGATAGGTGCTGGCATGAACACGGCCGTTGCCCACTACCTGGCTGGCATTGATAGTATCATCCGGCATTGGCTGGCCGTCCCAGATGTCAATGTAATCCAGATGAACACGAGCCTGGGTACTGGGTGGGTCAGGCAGGCCTAATACGGTGATGGAGAGGGTATGGGTACCGGTGATGAGGTTGCCGACGGTGAAGCTTTTCACATCACTATTGGCGCTGTACAACCCCACCGACCCCTGGCTAACGCCATCCACGAAGATTTCTGCCTGCCCGCCATATTGGTGCGTGAAAAAGCCAACAGAGGCCCAACGGCCGTCGAAGGTCAGGCTGATCGTATCATTAGCACTGCTGGAAAGGCTGGTATAACCGCCGCTGGCTACTCCCTGGAATTGTTCGTCCCAGCTTTGCGGCCGTTGGGCGTAAGGGAAGCCGTTGTACAGCAGCGCCGGATCGTCTTCTTCGTAACGGACAACGCCAGTGTAAACGGGCATCTGGGTAAACGGCGGCACACCCGGCGTCATAAAAGCGTCTATCATCAGCTCGCCACGAAACCGCTCCAATTGCAACACGTGCAGGCCATTACCCAGCCCGGTAAAGGAATAGGTACGGCTGACAGTGGTGTTGCTATACAGATTAATGGTCGCCAGCGGTTGACCATCCAGGCGTACCTTGGTCCATTGGCTGCCCTGGGCAGAAGCCATGGTGCGGAAGGTAATGGAATCACCGGTGAAGGGAAACCAAACATTGGCCGCGCCGGTAATGGCGTCTTGCAGATAGTAGCCGCCGCTGGCCTGGGCATCGTTTTGCCGGGTCCATCGGAAGCTGCGGTAGAGACGGCCGTCTAACTCTTCAAACGTACCATCCGGCAGCGGTGCCCCGTCCCACACGTCAATGTAATCCAGGTACACATTGTCGGCAGTGGCCAATGGGTTGGCCTGCCCTAATACTTCAATGGTGAGCGTATGGCTGGTGTTGGCCAGGTTGTCAAAGGTAACGGGCAAAACGGTGGGGTCCCGGCGGTAAGTATCCACCACACCCTGACTGACGCCGTCTAAAAAGATCTCCGCATAACCACCACGCCGCTCAGCATAGAAGCCCACGGCCGCGCTAACCCCCGTGAAGGTAAAGACGGCCGTGTCCCCCGGATTGCCAGAGCGATAGGTGTAATGATCACTGACCACATCATTAAAATCACTGACCCAGGTAGTGCTGGTTTGGGCAAAGGGATAGCCATTGTACAAGATGGCCGGGTCGTATTCCTCGGTACGGTGGAAGCTGCCAATGGATGGCGGTATGGCCGGCTCGGTGGCGGGGGTGGTGAACAAGTCTATCGTTGCCTGCCCCCGGAAAGTACGCACGGTGAGCATGTGCGGCCCAGCGGCCAACCCATCAAAGGTAAGTGTTTTGGTGTGTATGCTGAAGTCAAGCAAATCCAGATAGCCCTGGAAATCGTCATCCAGGTAAACAGCCATTTTCTCAGAGTTGCTGTAAGTCATCGCCTGCAAGGTGATGCTGTCACCGGTGAAGGGGAACCAGGCAGTATGACCGTTGCGGTAATAGCTGCCACCGCTGGCATTAGCGTCGTTTTGGTTGACCCAGCCGTCACTAAGCCAGACACGGCCGTTATCCTGTTCAAATGCCCCCATGGGCATGTCCGTACCATCCCAGGTATCAAAGTAATCCACAGCCACCCGGTCGTTTGTACTAAACGGGTTTTGGATGCCGGTGACAGTAACGGTGATCACATGGCTGGTATCAGCCAGGCCAGACAGGGTAACACGCTTTACATCATTGCTGCGGCTGTATAGGTCTACCAACCCCTGGCTGGCGCCATCCACAAAGAGTTCAGCATACCCGCTTTGGGTGCTGGTAGCCAGGCCAACGGCGACCCAGGTACCATTAAAGCTAAAGCTGGCGTAATCACCGGTCGTTTGGGCGTAATGGTAATCACCATGGCTGGCATGGTCGGCTGTGGAATTGGTCACGGCCGTCCAGGCACCCATGTAGGTTACAGCCGCCTCACTGTCCTCCGTGCGGGTAATGGCCCAGGTGGTTGAAGGGGTGTTTTGGCTATCGGTTACTGCTAACCGGTCATCGATAACCAGTTGGGCGCCACCGGCAGCCTCTACCGGCAACTGCTCACTGATGACTGAATCCTGGTTACTGAGTACGGCTCTTTCCGGCCAGGGAACCAATGCCGGCGCTGCCGGTGGCGGCAAGATCGTCTCAGCCAGAAGCTGAGTGGTGATGACCGTGGTGACGGTGACGGTGCCCGGTGGTACAAGCAGCGGAGTCACACTGTGAGACATGCCCAACCCCTGCCCCACACCTAGATAGCCCAAACCAACGCCCTCAGACACCCCCAAATCTACCGTCAGGGTATACACACCGGCCGCCCAGCCAGAGGTATCCACCGTGGCCAGATCATACACACGCGGGTTACCAATAAGCAGGGTCAGTGGAAGGTCATGGCTCCACTGGGAGCTGCCGTCTGGGGCCAGGATGTCAACGTGAGCGGTAACATCCTGGCGGATACCGGCCACATTGGCCACGGTCACGCTGAGGTCGGTGCTGCTGGTGCCGGTTTCCACAAAAGGCGGGTCGGCGGCCACGGCCGTCACCTGTACAAATTTGTCCACCACATTGAGCCGGGCCACGGCCGTATCTGTCATAACCATCTGCACATCCGGGCCGGTGGGCACAACACCGGCGGTGATGTCATAACTGCCCAGGCTGGCGGGCGTGGTGCTGATAGGCAAGACGGCTGTATCGCCCGGCGCGATGGTGGGGTTAAAGCTTTGATCACCCGACGGTGTGGTAACAGTGACGGCATAGGTGGTCGCCAGGTGGCCCTGGTTTTGCACAGTGAGGGTGAGCACGGCCGTGTCCCCCAATAACACTGCTTCCAGGTAAGGGGTAAAGTGGGCATCCGGCTGGTGCTCTTCTAATTCGCACAATTCCAGGCCCAACTGGTCGGCTGCCGCCGCCAGCGCCGCCAAATCGGCCAGGATATCGGCCGGGTCTGTATGCGCGGCCAGGTCAGCCGCCACGTTTTGCAAAGCGGGCCCGCCGGTGAGGTGTGGTGAAGTAATGTCCGCATAATGGATAACGCTGTCCAACGTGGTCAACGTCTGGTCTTTGGCGGCATCAGCACAGCTGCCGGCCTGGCAGCTCACTTCCAATTCATCCACCGCCAGCGCCAGGCTTTGCAGGGCAGCCAGCAGTGCCGTCTGGCCCAGGTCACAAGTGGCCGCGGCCGCTACCGCCCCAGCATTTTCCGTAAGGACAAACACCTGGCCCAGGGCATATTGGGTATAACTGCCAGGGGCCGGACTGCTCAGCGTGAAAGGGAAACGGCCGTGGGGCGCCTCATTGCCCACCGAGATTGTGGGGGTTTGAGTGTGCGTTTCACCCACGTTTAACGAGATGGGTGATTGTAGATTGGAGATTTGGGCCGCGGTAAGTGGGCTGGTAAACGCCACAGGAAAGCTGCCAGACTGGTTACTTACGTTCTGCATGGTCAGGCTAAAGTCGCCACTGCCATTGGGGCTGAGGTAAAGGGTGGTGGGGGCGATGGTGACAAAGTTAAACGGCTGGCCGGGCATGGCAAAGAGTTCACTATCGCTGGCGGTCAGCGCCGGGTTGTCCTGGGCCGTGGCCGTGACATTCACGGGGAAATTGAGGCCCGGTGCGGGCACAGCCGTGGGGTCTGGTTGAATGGCAAGGCCGATACGCGCCGTGGTGCCTGGGGGCAGGGTCACGGCCGTGGCCGCCTGACGCGCGCCGTTCAAAATCACCCAGCCGGCGGTTGGACCGCTGACAGTAACGTCATATGTGTGGGTGGTCGTGGCCGAGTTGGTCAGGATGACCGTATAAGCAGCATCTGGGATTTCGGCAGCGGCATCATTGGTCTGGTTGCTGACGGCCGTGAACGCTGCCTGACCCATGGGCACCGTCAGGTTTGGTTCGGCCACCAGCGCCAGGCTCATGGTTTCCACCGCATTGACGGTGACTGTATGTACGGCCGTAGCCGAAAGCTGCGAGTGCAGGGTGGCCTGCGATACCAGCAAAAGCAGGTAGTCGCCAGGGGCTGTATTAGCCGCAGGGCGGGCAGACACATGGCCGCCATCGTTAATGGTCACCGTCCACGCATCTGGGGCATAAACGGTGGTGGTAAAGAGATCGGTGAAGTTGGTGGTGATGTCTACCTGGAAGGTTACGGCCGTACCTGGGGGTGTTGTTGAGGTGGCCGGGTTGGCCGCCACGGTAAAAGCAGGGTCGCCGGGTGGTTGTGTGGCGGCAGCGGGTACAAAGGCGGTGTCAATGGGCACCGCTGTGGCTGGATCGCGGTGAACAAACCACATATCCGGCAGAGGAATAGGCGCTGCCGCTGTATTGGCGAATAAAAACTGCCCAATACCACAATTATCGATCGGACATTGATGCGCTGGCAAAAATGACCATGACGTAAAACCTAGAGGGGTCTGACCCTGAGGCAAACGGGCGGCCACAGAGGGATCTAATACATCAGCGATGTTAAAAAAAAGGCTTTGCAGATTCTCGCCGATGGGGGCTAGTGCTTGTGCCAAACTGGCGATGTCGTCGCCATCAGGGCCGGCCGTCAGCCAGCCGCCAGAGACGCTGTCCAGAATAAGGTTTAGCAAAAATTCCAAAATGCTGGTGACGATCTGCTCAACCAACTGCTCTATCAATCTGTAACTGACGGCGGCGATATGCAGACCATCTTCACCCACGCTGATGGTCTCTCCACTAACCGGATCTATTTCCCACCAGGCCAGCACCGGGGCCCCATCTACCACCACTGGTGCAGCGGGCGCCAAAATGGTTTTGCCCGCCAGCAGCGCTGCGGTCATGTATGCCTTGGCTTGGGGCGAGTAGGGGTACACGTCTAACAAAAACATGTCGTTGGGGTGGATCAGCACCGGCTCTATGCCCGCGGCAGCCATGGCCTCAAAAACGCGGTAGGTGGTAACGGCGGGCACACCAAACGCCTGCTCCAGCGCCGCTCCTTCTAACTGAGACTCGATGAGGCCTTTAAACCATTGGGCCGTATGCGCCGCCCGCAGAGATTGGCCCGGGGCCACCACGGCCGTAGACCGCGTTGTGCGCAGGTCCACAGTAGTCTTCATGGTTTCGGAGACGGACAGGGTGGAGCCAACCGCAAACAAGCGCGGTTCACTGTAGTAAAGGCGGGTTTGCAGGCCAGTTTCAATGTCGTTTACGGCCGTGTCTGCCTGCCGGGCAAAGTTGAGGCCGGTCAGGGCCAGCCCTTCTGTCTTGGCTAGCATGTGCTGGCCGACGGCGCCTACCAGCACATCTACCTGCTCCGGTGTGTACTCCTCCCCCAGCTCAGCGGCAACCTGTAATATGGCACCGGCCTGCTCAGCCACATTAAGAATCGTGGGCAGCAAGCTCACGGCTCGACGATGATAAGCCCATTCAGGCACATCGTTTGGCAGCACCCAATGCACGTACTGTTCTTCCGGTGTCAGGAAAGGCGGCGACTGGGTACCAATGGTGAACTCCGGTACGCCACCCGTCATACGCACATCGGGGCCGATCAAATCTTTCACTGTGCGCTGGAAGGTCTCGCTGTGGCCGTCTGGGGTGGTGATGGTATATTCCAGCCAGACGGCCGTGGTCGCGGCTGTGCTCAGTGGAAAGTTGCTCAAAAAATCCTCGAAGGGATCGCCCAGGAAAGCGATATTGTTCTCCTTAATGGTAAGATAAGGTTGGTAAGTGATTTGTCGGTTGGCGTACACGCCGCCAGCCATCAGGTTATCGGTGACAAATTGGCTCAGGACTACCTGCTTCCCCGCCACCTGTGCCGTAGGCAGCGTGGCTGACAGCGGCTCGGTGGTGTGCAGGAACACGCCGCCTATAGGGAAGCTGCTGTACTGTTCTACGATTAAATGAAACGTAAGGGTATGGTGGATATCATCCGGCAGGGCAGCCACATGGTCAGTGCCATCATTGGCCGGGGTGGCGAACAGTTGGCCCACAGCGGCGTCTGGGAAGCTGGGGTCAAGGTCAGTCCATCCCTGGCCGGGCAGGTAGGCTTCTACCCACCAGTGGTCTTGTGTCAAAGCCAGCAGCGCCGGGTCATTGAGGGGGTCGGCCACATCTGTGCCTGGCGGCACATGCCCGGCCACCCCCGTAACGGGGGGGAACATGGAGGCGATGAGCGTTTGAGCATCGGCTGTATCTAGCGACCCATGCCGATAGCGAGCGGGGGTGCCGGCAGCCCGCAGCATGGCAATGAGCAGGCTGGCCTGGTCAGCGCTGTTGCCGGCGGCACTCCACAGCGTGCCGCGTGTGCCACGCAGCGCCCCCTGGTATGGCTCATAGGTCATACCGCGCACGTAGGCAAACGCGGCCAGGGGATCTTGGGTGAAATCAGCCGATTTCCAAAGCATGTCCGCATCATAAAGGTCTACGTCAATAGTGGGCTGTAAGGCAGCGGCAGGAACCGTATTCGGGGCCAGGCTGGCGGGGCGCGCCGTATGGGTCACGGCGCGATCCCAGATAACGGCCGTAGCCTGGGCACCACTATCTAAATCCATGAAGTCGGGGGCTGTGGCCGGTGGTTGCACTGTCAGAGTGAGCACTTCGGTTTGCCCTGGGGCAATATCTGGCAGTTCCCATGTCAGGGTATTGCCGTTTTGGGCCGGCGGAAAGCTGCTGTCCAGGTAAGAAACACCGGGCAGCAGCGTATTTTCTAGAGCCACCTGATGCAGTGTATTCACATCGTCAGTAGGTTCGATGGCTGCCAGGATGGCGACGGTGTCGGTGATGGTTGCCCCGTCCGGGATATGGGGGAACAAGCTGGGCAAGGCATCATTGCTGACGGTGTAGGTAATGGTCAGGCTGTCGCCCGCCTGGTAGCGGGATTGAACGCGGGAAAGGCGCAGAGGGTCCAGGGCGTCTGGTGCATTTTGCAGGAGGTATGGGTCACGAGACGAAACGGCCGTGGTCTCCATGAACGTACCAGCAGTAGCCTGAACGGGAGAAACGACGGGAACAATAAATTGTAGTAATAAAGACAGACTGACAATAATAGACGTGCAAGCGTGTGGCCACTTTTCTTTTTTCATGGCTCGTGCCTCCGTAATGTATTCACCGCCGGCAAAGTACCTGTACACACAATGGTTGGCGGTATAAACCGTTAAAATGAGCGGTAGGTGACACCATCATGGTGCCAATCACTCGTCTACCTGGAGATGGCAGGCGCATTGGGGAATCGTTATCATTCTTATCCTTACACAACACGGGATTCACGGCCGTGTAACCAAACCTGATCAATCATGGCTGCTCAATGGCATGAGCATCCAGGTAACAGACATTGGCAGAAGGTCTGCGGACAGGGCCTGTAAGTTTGACTCTGGTTGTACCATCCCCGGTGGTACCGTCGGCCAGGACAAAGCTTAGATCAGCTGCGGTATATTGTTCTGGCGGCAGCTGCAGGTTATTGGTGCCCGGTTTATTGCTGGCGACGAGCTCAACAAGTACATTGCTCGTTTCGTCGTGGAAGTTAACCTTGCACTGACTCTTTTCGCAGATCAAAAAAGAGGGCAGGGCCAGATACCCTTCAGTGATTACTTTTGTGCCAGACTCTTGCTGGCAAATTTCAGCAATGGTGACCGCGACAGGCGGGGTATCATCACCGCAGGCGCCTAACACGGCCGTAAATCCCAACAAAATCAGCAAGTGTAAATATTTTTTCATGATTGGGTTCTCCTGTATGGAACTGACATTTTAAGATAGCTGATCTCTCATAGAAATAGGGTTGTGCATCCGCGAAAATCCGTGTCCTTTAAGACCCATTTACCATCTTCTAACGGCCGTAAAAAACATAAGGGGTGGGCATAACGGCCGTATCTAACGAGAAATGCAAGCGTAAACCAGCGGCCTGCAGCGCCTGAACGGTTATAACATCGGTGGGGTACACCCGAAAAAGGTGATCATCCAGGTCCCAGTCATGAATCAGCCAATGATGCAGGGTATTCAAGAGCTGGTAAGCAAAGTCCTGATCACGGCGTGCCCGGCAGAGCCAAAACAAAATCATGGCGCTGTTTTGGCTGCTGGTTGCGCGTATATGGTCAAGGGCATTGTAGTGGACGAGGAATGGCCGTAACGGCATCAGGTGCACACAACCCAAACATTTATTTTGAGTGGCCGACAAGATAGCAAAAGAAAATTGTTTGTGGGTGTTGTGTTCCTGTTCTGCCTTTTCAACCCGCTCTATGTGATCTTGCCAGGTATAGGCTTCGTCTGCCTGGCAGCGGCCGTTACGGTGAACGCTGTTACGGTAAACGGGGGCATCAGGGTCAGTGAGATAGGCCTCATAGGTCAGCGCGGCATTCGCCTTTTGCAGCGGCTGCAGCTGCCATTCTCTACCCTTAAGCGTAGACGGTGGTGGCTGTTGAAAGCAAAAACGGGTGCCGCCCACAGTTGAACCAGGGGAAGCGGTGGGGCAACGGCCGTGACCTTGCTCCACAAAGCGACGATGCAGCTGCGTGATCATGGGATTGTTTGCACCTAAATAGGGGAGCTTCATCTTTTGCCTCTTCTATCTTTCTCCAGCCGGTGGGCACTTTTATTGCCCATCACCAGCCTGGCTACCTTTACCATGCCGCTACGATACCGGAAAAGACAGCCTGGTTTGTCCCGTAAATCGGTCACTTTGTCCTGTTTAGATTGTGGGCAGGGGACAGCAAAAAGCCGGATACCCGGGGGCATCCGGCTTTCGGGAGGGTAGTTGGCCAGGATCTGTTACTGATTACGGCGCACGATGACGGGCAAGTAGAGAGAAAAATCTCCAGGCACGGCCGTGGGGGTAGCAGTGGGCGAGGGGCCAGGTGTGGGTGAGGGGCCGGGTGTCGCCGTATAGATGGGTGTAGGCGTCGGCGTAACCGGCAAGGTAATGGTAACACAAGCTGAAAACTCAGAGGTGTTACCCTGAGGGTCAGTCGCTACGGCCGTGATAGTGTTACCAGATGAAACCATACCTGTCAGGCTCACTACACTTTCAGCATACCCAGAACCATCTGTTATGAGCGTGCCCGTACTCAGGTATGCCTGGCCTTCGCCATAGCCAGATGCATCACAACTCTCACTGCGGTAAAGATCAACGGTATACTGGGTACCGGCCTGGCTGCTGAGCGTAACGGTGACAAACGTACTGCCGGCGGTAGAAAACAAGACCGGGTAATTCTGATGCTCATTCTCACCGCTATCACCGTCACCGGGATCATTAATGTCTATGCCATCACTACCCAGGTCAATGCCCAGGTCACTGTTATTAAAGATGGCATTGCCCCGAATACTGTTTTGTATGGGCATACCGGTCACGTTATCATTGACCAACACCCCATAGCCGCCATTGTGGGCTATAAGGTTTGCTTCACCCACGGCCGTGCCGCCCACCACGTTGCCAATGGCCTCGCCCAACACCTGCACACCATCAGAAAGATTGGGTAAAGGGGTGACACCATCACGGGCAACACCAATGTAATTACCCTGAATAATGTTGTTATCCCCACCTGCATTCACACGGATACCAAAACCAATATTACCACTTAGCACATTACGCATCAGCGCGGCATCACCGCCAATGGTGTTGCCCACGCTTGTGGTGTAGAGCCCACCAAAAGAATTGCCTAAAGCCCCGAGGCCGTCGGCCGTTGTGCCTATGAAATTATTGGCGACGTAGTTATTGCCATGGAGTTCAATTCTTACACCAGCGCTGCCATTACCAGAAAGCACATTACGGTGAGCAAGAGAACCTTGCCCACCGATGACGTTATCTTCCCCATACACATAAACCCCAGACAATCCGTTACCCATAGCCGAAAAGCCATCGACCCCCACGCCAACGTGATTACAGCGTATCCGGTTGTTGTTGCTTAAAATTCTGATACCATCACGCGTAAAGTTGCCGATCACCAGTCCACGCACCAGGCTGCCATCACTGCCTGTTTCAAAGACAAGACCATGGACGTCAGCGCCGGCGCTGCTGCCATCCAGCACAACCATCAGGCTGGCCACAGCACCACCAGTAGGGCAAGTCGCGCCAGGCTGGGTTTCGCCATCAATTTCCACCGGCACGGTAATATCAGGTAGTGCTGAACCAGGAGCAATGGTGAAAGGCCCGGCGCCGGGAATGGCAAACTCAATACGGTGGGGGGTTGTGTCTGGGCCCAGCGCATTCAGTTCTTCAACTGCTGCCCGCAAACTACACTGGTCACCAGCATTAACAGACACGTCACAAACGCCATCTCCGGGGTTTAAGTCACTGAGATCCGTTGTCCGGTCTACGGTAACTGTTACCCCAGCGGTATATAGAGCCTGGGATACCGTCCACCCGCCAATCAATAACAAGAGAAGTAAAGGTACTATCATTATGGTTCGTTTCATATCTCGATTTGCGCCTCCATCATCAGAAAGATTTGTTCAACAGCCGCAGCATACCTGATGGCAAGCGTCAGGTTGTCCTGCTATATGGCCAGGTTGTCCTGATTTGATGGGGTGAAAGAGGCACAAAAAAGGCCGGATGCAGGTCAGGCAGCCGGCCAGTAAAGCTTTAGGGTGGGTGCAGGTCAGCCACCAGATGAACAATAGGGATCAACTCGCGTAGTGCCAACTGTGCCTTCAAAAAACTGGACCAATGTGGGAGAGTAACCCATATATACCGTGCTTTCCAGATTGGAAAGGATGATAGGGCCGCTCACTACAGCCGGGGTGGCATTCAGGCTGTTTCCATTTTCTCTAAAGATCGGTGCAAACTGGTTGGCGCCAATTCTGTCATAAATGGCCACGGCCGTGTGCCCTGCTGGGTGACTGGCAAAACTGCTGCTGCGGGCCAGCGCCTGGCCAAACTTGGCTACCAGTTCGGCCTGTTGTGTGGGCACATCTAAAGGTACACCAAATTGAATATCCTCACGATAAAAAAGAGGGTTCATAGGATTCACCTGAACAGGATTCCCTTCAAGTGCCAGCCTGCTTACAACAAACGGCTTCTTTTTAACGGTGCAGGTAGATGGAATACTAAAGGACCATTCATCCCAGGCTATCTGCTGGGGGCTGGGCAGGTCACATTGGAAATAGCTGCCGACACCATAGGTTGCTTCCCCATTTTGTACTACCGGGCTGCCCACAGTCTGACAAGTAGCAGCTTCTGCGTGTGTATCTACAATAATGTTCTGGCCCGTCGCTGTGGTGTAACCCATCTGTACGATTAACTGCATATCAATGGTATTTGTGGTCTGTGGGTAGGTAACATCAACCAGCCACCTGACCCATGAAGAACCCTGAGCCGCGGCCGTCTGGGCTATAACAAAGAGGTACAGGCTGGTAAGTACTGCCAACACCGTTACAACTTTTATGCCATATCGCTTTCCAAACATGTTAATATATCTCCTTACATAAATAATACATGGTATCATCACATTGGCAGAGTACAACACAGGGTCATTATAAGTCGTTGTCAAGCAAGTATGTCCTGATTTTGGCCTATTTTGTCCCACGCGGCCGTAAACTACATCTCAGGACAAGGAAATTGGTAAGCGTGTCCAAGCAAAGTGACGTTACGGGGCTGTTTTTTGACCGGTTACGGTTGGTTTTGAATAATTTTGCCGATGCCCAATGGCTGGGAGAAAATTCGCCGCTGGCCGCGCCCTACTTTTTAGGGGCAGCGCTGGCAGGGGTCACCGACGCGGACACGGCCGTAGGCCGGGGACGCATCTTGCAGCAAGTGGTCCAAACTGCGGCCGACACCCTATGGGGTGAGCCGCTGCCTGCCTCTCGTGAAGCATTGGAAACGGCCGTGCAAACAGCACGCCAGGAACAAGGGAACACCGGCAACCATTACCACTTCTTCTTACTGGAACTACGTTACCTGCGCCGCTACTTCCGGCCACGGGCACATCCTGCCGCCGATAGTGAACAGGCCATCCGTGATTACCTGGGCGTGGGGCGCGGACCTTACTTTAACCACCTCAAAACGGCGCGCGAGGCCCTGGGGGAAGCGCTCATCCATTGGCTGCAGCCCACCTTTCGGCCAGAACAACCACCACGTTTTGCCGGTGGCCTGATCGGTCGTGATCATGTACTGGCTCGCTGCCTGAACCGGTTACAGGCCCACCAGACAGTGGCCGTCACCGGCATGGGCGGTGTAGGGAAAACAGCTCTGGCGGCCACGTTAGCCACCCAATGGCCGGCGCAGGCCGTCTTCTGGTTCACTTTCCGGCCCACCTTAAATGATCAGCTCAGCAGCCTGCTTTTTTCGCTGGGCTTTTTCCTGCACCGGCACGGCGCTTCTGGACTATGGCTGCAACTGGTAGCCGACAATGGCAAAATAGAAAATCCACATGTGGCGCTGGAACAGGCACGTGGTGATTTGCATGCCCTTGACCCCAGACCGCTGCTTTGTATTGATGAGGTTGACTATCTGGCGGCTGACGCCGACAAAACCACACCGGCTCAACAGCAGTTGCTGACCTTCCTGGAGAGCCTGCGGGGGGTAACACCGGTACTGCTGATTGGCCAGCGGGTTGTCTTACTGGCTGATGAACACATTCTCCTTGAAGGGCTGACGCTGGCGCAGACACAAACGCTGTTAGCCCACAGCGGGGCAGCCCATAGTGCCGAGGAAGCAGCCCGGTTACATGCTTATACAGACGGTAATGCCCGCATGATGTGGTTATGTACCGCCTTATGCCAGGACGGCCGTACCCTCAGTAGTGTATTAGACAGCCTGCCGGAAACGGCCGTGTTCCAGGCGTTATTTACCCGCCTGTGGCAGGGGCTCACCCCAGAAGAACAGGGCCTGCTGCGCCGGGTGGCTGTCTTCCGCAGCCCGTCACCAGAAGATGCCTTCCCCCAGGCTGCAGACGTGATAGACAGCCTGGCCGCACGCCACATTCTGCAACAAGACGGCCAGGGTGCCGTGTCTCTCATTCCCATTATACGTGACCTGATTTATGAAGACCGGCAACGCCTGCCGGCTGAAGAGCGGGAACAGGCCCACCTGGCGGCCGCCGCCATTCGCGCCGAGCGTGGTGAATATACCGCCGCCGCCTACCATTTTGCCCAGGCCGGTGAGCCTGCCACGGCCGTACAGGTCTGGTACCCACACCGGCAGCGAGAAATAAAACGGGGGCAGGCCAGCGCCGCCCTGGCCATTTTTGCCCAGCTTTCACAGCGGCGCCTGCCAGAAGAAGAAGCGCAGGCGTTGGCCCTGCTGCGGGCCGAACTGTACCAACTGGCCGGGGAATCTGAACAGGGGTTGGCCACATTAAACGAGGTACATTGGCCGGGGGACAGCGAAACGGCCGTGCAGGCCCAGCTTCTTCGGGGCGCCTTTTTAAATGCTCTAGGGCACCCTCATGCCGCCCTGGAAAAGTTAGAAGAGGGGCTGACCATCATCGCCCGCCTGATGCAGCAAGTGGTACGCTTTCGGCAGCAGCGGGGCTTTATTTACATACAGCAGTGGCAAATGGCTGACGCCCTGCAAGAGGCACGGCTGGCCCAATACACCACAGACCATTTACAAGGGTTTGTGCAGAAGTATCGGGGCAACTATGACGAAGCCTACCTGGCTTTTCATAAAGCACTGGCTTTAGCCCGTAACACCGGCCATGAAGCTGGTATGGCCCAAACCAATCGGGAACTGGCAGATGTACTTATTGTGCAAGCACGGCTGGACGAGGCCCGCATGCACCTGCAAGCCGCCTTAGATTTTTATGAAACCATTGGCGATCGGCTCAATCTGGAAAAGACCCGCAGCGCGCTGTTGGGCATCCACTTCCAGGCCGGCGAGTTTGAGCAGGCCATTGCCATTGGCCAGACATTGCTGCCGTTCTATGAACAGGTCAAAATACCGTATTATGCCGGGGTCACAGCGGCCAACCTGGCCGAAGCGTATTATGAAACTGGTGATCTGGCCCAGGCTGAATTTTACGCCTTCAAGACCTTAGCCCTGGAAGAAACACACCCTTTGCCCTATGCCCTTTATACGCTGGGCCTGGTACGGCGCGCCCAAGAACGGCCAGACCGCGCCGAACAGTATTTACGGCAGTCACAGGAAATAGCCGCTAACAATGCCGATGGTTTTATGGAAGCCTATGCCTTACGCCTGTTAAGCGAAGTGTTGGCCGACCAGGGTAAACAGGAAGAGGCTGTACAAACGGGGCACCAGGCCCTACGCCAGTTTGAACGTCTTAACATTCCGGCAGAAATCAAAACCACCCAAGAGCTGTTAGAAAGGCTGGCAGCTTAGTGACCGTCTAAAAACAACGTCTCGTTTCAATGTCGGCCGCTTCATCACCCTTCCCCCAAACATTCACACTTTCTACACAACCCCCCTTTATCTTGAAGGTATCAGCTACAAGTAAACGGCCACCAATAACAGGCCGGTTACCAATACCCGATAACCTATCACACAAGGAGCATCAACCATGTTTTTCCGCAAAATATTTTTCCTTTTTATCATCTTACTCATCATAGGGGCGCTGTTTGGCAACGGCCGTCGCAGTGAGTATCAATCTGGCTATGCGCAAGGGTACGTGGCCGGGCAGCAGGCGGCCACACACACAGAAGAAGGGGCCACGACCGTGGCTCCACCCACGCCCCCCGCTTACCCCCCTTACCACGGCTTTAGCTTCTTTGGTTTCCTCTTTAAAGCCTTTGGCTTTTTCTTTGGTTTTATGCTGTTGATGGGGTTATTGTTTGGATGCCGGCAGGGGAAAGGCCACGGCCGTCACTGGCATAAGTGGCAGCAGGAATGGCCCAAGTCTGGCCACACCCCACCCTGGTACGGCCATGATCAGGCCGATGAGCCAGTGATGAAAGCTTAATCTTCCCAGGTGATTACACTTCTTTGATGTGGTGGTAAATACACTGTTAAAGAAATTTTATAACCTTTGGTAAGGGCAGGCCTTGTGCCTGCCCCCGCTTTGGGCGGCCACAAGGGCCACCCCTACCCAATGACTTCTGTTGCAGGAAAACCTCCATTTGTAACCGATAGAGTAAGCCGTGATCCGCCAAGCTATGTCCGATTAGGCTATAATTCTCCCTTATGAACGAACTTGTCCTGGTGGTAGATGATGAACCCAAGATGGTAAAGCTGGCCCGTGATTACCTGGAAAAGAGCGGCTACCAGGTCATCAGCGCCGGAGATGGGCATACGGCCGTAGCCGCCGCCCGCCGTGACAAACCCGACCTCATTGTGCTGGACCTCAATCTGCCGGGCATGGATGGCCTGGATGTTTGCCGGGCTATTCGCCGGGAGTCAGACGTACCCATCATCATGCTTACCGCCCGCGTGGAAGAAACCGACCGGCTGATTGGCCTGGAATTGGGCGCCGATGATTACGTCGTTAAGCCCTTTTCGCCGCGAGAATTGGTGGCCCGTGTACGGGCCGTCTTGCGCCGGGTGCGGGGCGGCTGGCAGCCGCCGGGCCTCATCCGCGCCGGAGATCTGGCCATTGATTTACAAGGGCACCGGGTCACCCGTGATGCCGAAAGCATTCACCTGACGCCCATTGAATTTAATTTGCTGGCGCTGCTGGCAGAGCATCCTGGCCAGACGTTTAGCCGCGAGCGGCTGCTGGAAAAGCTGCACGGCTATGCCCACGCCGGTTATGACCGCAGCATTGACGCCCACGTCAAAAACCTGCGCCGTAAACTGGAACCCAACCCGGCCGAGCCCGTTTACATTCTGACAGTGTACGGCATCGGCTACCAATTTAATGATGGCTTATGAGTAAAAAGCACAAGCAATGGTGGCAGCACCACGAATGGCCGGAAGGTGAAGGGGCGGAACGGCCGTGGCCAGAACATTGGTCCGGCAAACCGGCGGGGCTGTTTGCCTGGTTTGCGTTTATGTTTGGCACGCTGGCTGTCTTGATGTTGGGTATGGGCGGTGGGCTTATTTATCTGCTGGTCACGGCCGTGGAACGCACTGGTGGCCGGGCTGCGCCCTTCCTTCTGGGTGGGTGTGGGCTGGCGCTGTTTTTTCCCTGGTTGATGTGGCTTGTGGGCCGGCGGGCGTTTGCTGGCGTAGGTACCGTGGCTCAGGTGATGGCCGCCGCCGAGAAAGTGGCCGAAGGGGATTTGACGGTGCGGGTACCGGCCTACGGCCGTCGCCACCGCTTTGCCCGCCTGGCCCATTCCTTCAACCAGATGACCGCCGCCTTACAGCAGGCCGACGAACAGCGGCGTAACCTGACGGCCGATGTGGCCCATGAACTGCGCACCCCACTGCACATCATCCAGGGCAACCTGGAAGGGATTCTAGATGGCGTCTATGAACCAACGGCCGAGCACCTTCAGGCGACGCTGGCTGAAACGCACAGCCTGGCCCGGCTGGTAGATGATTTGCACACGCTGGCCCAGGCTGAAGCTGGGCAGATCGCCCTGCGCATGGAGCCGGTAGACGTGACCGAACTGCTGGCCGACGCCCAAACCAGCTTCAGCGGCCAGGCGGAGGAAAGGGGGGTAACGCTGGCCATAAGCTTTGTGGGTAAACCGGCGGAACTGACCATTAACGGTGACGCCGGGCGGCTGGACCAGGTGTTGGGCAACCTGCTGGCCAATGCCCTGCGGCACACGCCGCCGGGCGGAACCATTCGTTTAGAAGCGGCACGGCAAGACGCCGGGGCCGGTAACAGTGCTGACAGTGGGGCTGTCAGCACTGTGCAAATTCAAGTACAGGATACGGGTGAGGGCATTCCGGCGGCGGACTTGCCCCATGTGTTTGATCGCTTCTGGCGCGGCGACCGGGCACGCACGCGGGCCGATGGCAGCGGCGGGGGGTTGGGGTTGGCCATTGTCAAGCAGTTGGTGGCCGCCCACCACGGCCGTGTGGCTGTACACAGCACCCCCGGTCAGGGCACTACCTTTACACTTTCATTCCCTGCCTCGCCTAAAAACACGCTCTAAAAGCGACTGCCACTTGAAACCATTTACTCCACCGTTACCGATTTGGCCAGGTTGCGCGGCTGGTCTACGTCGCAGCCCCGGCGTACAGCAATATGGTAGCTAAGCAGCTGCATGGGAATGGTGTTCACAATGGGGGCCAACAAAGGCGGTGTGTCAGGCACGTAAATAACGTGATCCGCTTTGGCCGCCACGGCCGTGTCTCCCTCAGTAGCCAGGACAATCACCGTGCCACCACGGGCCTTGGCCTGCTCAACCTGGCTGATCATCTTTTCATACAAGGGGTCTTTGGTGGCAATGGCCACCACCGGCATCGTCTCATCAATGAGGGCGATAGGGCCATGTTTCATCTCGCCGGCGGCGTACCCCTCGGCATGAATGTAACTGATTTCTTTGAGTTTAAGCGCGCCTTCCAGGGCAACAGGGTAATTGATGCCCCGGCCCAGGAAAAGAAAGTCGGTAGCCTTAAAGAAGTGATGGGCCATCGCTTCATATTCAGGATCATGGTCCAGCACTCGCCCGGCCAGGTCTGGCAGGTGGGCCAGGTCATCAGCCAGTTGGCGCAAACGGGCCGCCGACACAGTGCCACGCATCTCACCTAATACACATCCCAACAGGTAAAGGTCTACCAGCGAAGCGATAAACGCCTTGGTGCTGGCCACACCGATCTCTGGCCCGGCCTGCATGGCAATGTACCCATCAGAAATGCGCATCGATTGGCTGCCAAAGGCATTGACAATGCTCCACAAAATAGCGCCAGAGGCTTTGGCCTGTTCGCTGGCCGCCAGGGTATCGGCCGTTTCCCCAGACTGGGTGATGGCCAATACGGCCGTGTCCCTGTCTAAAATCGGGTCGTAATAGCGGAACTCAGAAGCGTACTCCACCTCTACCGGCACACGGGCAATGGACTCGATCATAAACTTACCCACCAACCCGGCGTAATAGCTGGTGCCACAGGCAACAATAAAGATCTTCTTCAGCCGTTGGGCCAGGTCCGGCGTCAGGTTCATTTCCGGCAGATGAATGTGGCCGTTTTCAAAATCTACCCGACCCCGCAGTGTGTTAATGATCGCTTGTGGCTGCTCAAAAATTTCCTTTTGCATAAAATGCTTAAACTCCCCTTTAGCCGCGCTTACCGGATCCCAGGCGATGGTGTGAATTTCCGGCGTCACGGCCGTCCCTTCCAGGTCCGTAATCTCATATCCCCGGCGGGTGACGTAGGCCATCTGCCGGTTCTCCAAAAAGATCATGTCCCGGGTGTATTCTAAGATAGCGGGGATGTCTGAAGCCACAAACATTTCATCACGGCCAATGCCCAGGGTGATGCCCCCTGCATTGCCCAGCCGGGCGCAAATCAGGGCATCGGGGTGGTCTATGCTCATCACCACCACGGCGTTGGCGCCCCGCAGCTGCTGTAAGGTACGGCGTACGGCCGTCACAAACGCCAGGCCGCTTTCCAGATAACGCTCCACCATTTGCACAATCACTTCCGTGTCTGTCTCGGAATCAAAACGCACCCCTTCGGCCATCAGCTCATCACGCAAGTCTATATAATTTTCCACAATGCCATTATGAACCAGAACAACACGGCCGTTCATACTGACGTGCGGATGGGCGTTGCGCTGGCTTGGTTCGCCGTGTGTGGCCCACCGTGTGTGCCCAATGCCCATATACCCGTGCAGCGGTGATGCCGCCATCATCACTTCCAGATTGCCCAGTTTGCCCACATCCCGGCGCATTTCTACTTTGCCATTTTTGGCCAACACGGCTACCCCAGCAGAATCATACCCCCGGTATTCCAACCGCTTCAGACCACCCAGAACAACGGCTGAAGCCTCTTGTGACCCAATATAACCCACAATACCACACATCATAAACCTCCATTGGTAGGTGGCAAGCAGCAGGCGCCGATGGCTGGTAGGTGATCCATACCTGCTGGCAGCATGCAGCTTACCCTTGTGGCGACCCTCGATTGTGTGACTGTCGTGGGGACGCCCCTTCACATAAGTAAGTAGGCATTCAATAATCAGTCATTCCAGCCTAAACACTGGTTACTGCCCACTGAATACTGTTTGCCTGCCACACGCCGCCCATTTTGTCGCCCGGTTACCCAGGTCGGTTTGTAGAACGGCTTCCTTGAAGGGGCATAGATTCAGAGTGTGGCTACCCTGGGAGGCGCCCGCTGATCCTTCGACTTTCCGCCGGATTCGTCAGAATACGCCGTTAGCACTCACCTCGCGGTGAGGAACCTCCACCTCGTCACCTGAACTCAGCAGGTCAGCCATTCGTAAGTCAGTGGCGCTTTGAGTAAACATCGAACACTGAACACTGAATACTGAATATTGAACACTGAATACTGAATACTGAATTCAGGCCATGCGCTTATCTTGCCCTTGTTAATGTCGCCCGGACTATACCTATAAAGGGTTACGGCCGTGCTTAACGCCCCCTTGTTTATGCCAAATTCACCAATCTGTCAACCCATTGCCCCCTTTTCATGACCATTTACCCGCCCGTCTGTACGAATTTTCACAAAGTAGTTGACATTTTTTTTGTTCGCCTTACAATTAGCCCGCCTAACTATTAGGTGGGCTAACAAATCTCTTGGCAATGTTCATTTATTCATCACTTGTTATATAGGGCGTCTTCAGACACCCTCCATCCTATCGCTATGTCTGAACCAAAAACCAACCTGGTAGCTGAAGATGTCATTCGTACCATTCCGGCAGTTATGCGCGTGGTGACGACCGAACTGCGCCAGCAAGATACCCAGCTGGTTCCAGCCCAATTGGCGGTGCTGGCGGCCCTGTCACAACAATCGTGTAATCTCAGCGAACTGGCCGAACTGAGCGGTGTCAGCCTGCCCACCATGTCTGGCACGGTCAGCCGCCTGGTGGCCCAGGGCTGGGTGCAGCGCACCCGTGCCTCCCATGATCGGCGCATGGTCATGTTAGAACTAACAGCCGACGGCCGTACCCAGCTGACCCAACTGGTGCAGCATATCGTTGCCCACATTTCTGACCTGCTTTCACCCCTGTCACCTGTAGAGCTGGCCGCTATTCAAAAGGGCCTGGTGACTTTGCAAAAAGTATTCCCCCCACTGGAACCATTCCAAAGAACCAATGAGGGAACTGCTAATCAATAGCTAACCGGCTACGGCTGCGATTTTTAAGGAGTCTTTTATGCTTTCAAAACTGTTTGACAAAATTACCGTCCTCTCCCTACGCTTTCGGTGGATCACCGTGGGTCTCGCTATGGTCATTCTGGCGCTGGGCGTCTACTCCGTTACCCAGCTCAATCAGGAACTGCTGCCACGCGTAGAATTTCCCCAGACTGTGGTGGTGGTGCAGTGGGCAGATGCCGCCTCGGCCGAACAATTTTTAGATGAAGTGACCATTCCCCTGGAAGAACAATTACAGGCGGTAGCGGGCGTGGTAAACGTAGAATCCACCACCAACCCCACCTTTGCCTTTCTCATCGCCCGTTATGATTTTGGCCTGAACCCAGAACAGATACTGGCAGATATTCAAACGGCCGTCGATGATGCCGGCTTGCCGGAAGCCGTCGAGACCCAGATCATTAACTTCAGTTTTAGCGACCTACCGGTGGTTATCGCCAGCGTCTCTTCCGCCGACCTGACGCTGCCGGAACTAAAGGCCCTGGTGGAAGGCGAACTGCAGCCCTCATTGGAAGCACTGGCGCCGGTCAGCCGTGTTGTTGTCTCCGGAGGGCAGGAACTACCAGATGAAACGGCCATATCCGAACCGGAACCAGAAACCACGGCAGCCCCCACGGCCGTGCCGGAAGACCCCGGCCGCCTGCCACAGATCGTCATCGATGGTGCGGCCAGTCTGGACATCAAAATTACCTATGCGCAAGACGTGACCGTTGACCTGTTACGCAGCCTGAGTGGCCGCCCTACCGCCGCCCAAGATGTGATGACCGTGCTGCAAGTTTTCCCCACCGACCTGCTGATATATGTACCCGCAGAAACACTCTCTTACCTGCCGGCGGAGTATGTAGAAACCCTGGACCCGGCGCTGGTCACAGAGCTGCAGGCGCTGGCCGCCGACTTTGGTGGTGTAGGGCAATATACGCTGGCGGAAGCCACAGCCCTCTTGTCCGGCATTGAAAGTGCCGAAGCTGCCCCCACCATGACCCCGGCAGAAACCACAGAAACGGTCGCCGACCTGCCCGCCTTTGCGCCGGTGGCCTTACCCGAATCCTGGGTGGCGGGCGCCGCCCAGCTGGGGCAAACCATCACCACCACCGCAGACGTGGCGCCGAAGCTGATGCAAGGCATTGTGGACCTGGCTCCTGACCAGTTGGCTGAACTGACCCCAGAGATGTGGCGAGCGCTGGATCCGCAGGTGACGGCCGTGGCCCTGCCGGTCATCGCCGCAGACCTGGACCCCTTACTGCTGACCCAACTCCAGGCTATTCAGGCCGCAGCCGCTGGCGAACCGCCCACGGCCGTAGAGCTGCCCCAGACCTGGCGTGATATGGCCGCCCAATTTGGCCAAACCATCACCACCACTGCAGACATTCCACCGGAAGCCTTTGGCCTTATGGCCAGCAGCATGCCGCCGGAAATCCTGGCTGAACTAACACCAGAAATACTGCTTGGCCTGCCAGCAGCGGCCCTGGCCCAACTGCCCGATGCCCTCACCACCACGTTGGACGAAGGCATGCAACAGACCATCACCAACCTCCTTATTGCCGATGCGCGCCACACAGCCTTGGCAGCTGAGCCGCCTGCCGCTGAAGAAACGGCAGACCCTGGCCGCCTGCCCGATGTACTCATTCAAGGGCTGGCCCAGGCCGGCCTGGACATTGAACAGGCGGCCGACATTACACCAGAAATGATGCGCCTGCTCGGTGGTTTTGGACCACAAGGCGTTCAGGCGCTGCAGCTGCTGACCGCAGACAACCTGCGCCGGTTACAACCGGAAGTGATTGCCCTGCTGCCTGCAGCGTTTGTAGACACTCTAGAGGCCGGCCTGCGCGCCGAACTAGATGCCCTGGCTGCCGAGTTTGGCGGCGCAGGCGCGCTGGCGGCCGCCGAAGCGGCCGCCGAAGCCGAAGCGGCCGCCGAAACAGAAGCAGCCGCCGCCGAGGCCCCCCTACTCACTGGCGCCTGGGCACAACCCGGCCCTAATGGCGAAGACCCGTTTTTTACCACCGGTTATGACCTGATCAACAACGGCTTTATGGACGGTGCCGCCGCCCTGCTCAACTTCCTGCCACAGTCCCCTAATGGGGAACAGGCGCCGCAACTGATGGCCGACCTGACGCCGGAGGTGATAGCCTACCTGGCAGAGAACGAAGACGGGTTTATTAAAAATCTAGAGCCGACCATCCTGGAACTGATGTCACCAGAGACGATCTCCTTTATGCTGGACACTTACCCTGACGCCTTTGACGCGGAACTGACAGAGCGGCTGCAAGGGATCGCCGCCGGCAGCATTGCCGTGTTCATTCCCGAATCGGCCATTACCCGCACCGACGGCAACCCGGCGGTGGTGATTCAAGTATTTAAGGGCGGTGACGAGAATACGGTGGAGGCGGCCCACGTTATTTTTGACAATATGGCCGCCTTTGAAGAGAGCCATCCTGGTTTAAAAACAACGCTGGTGTTTGAACAGGCCACGTTCATTGAGGAGTCTATCTCTGGGGTGACCCGTGAAGGGGCATTAGGTGCGGTTTTTGCTGTCCTGGTGATCCTCATTTTCCTGAGCGGGCACGTAGGAGGGCGGTACAAGTTAAGCTGGCGGGCAACGCTGGTCACGGCCGTGTCCATTCCCCTCTCTATTTTCACCGCTTTTTTCCTGATGCAGTGGATACCGGTGACCATTGGCCAGGCAATGCAAAATTGGACCAACAGCAGCGGCAGCAGTGCTGTCACCTTTATTGCCCGGCTCTTCCCCAATAATGTCACGCTGAACATCATGACCCTCAGCGGCCTCACCGTGGCCATTGGCCGGGTGGTGGATGACTCTATTGTGGTACTAGAAAACGCCTACCGTCATATTCAGCGCGGCGAAGAAACCAACGAGGCTATTCGTGCCGCTACCCGTGAAGTAGCCATCGCCATTTTCTCGGCCACCGTAACCACCATGGTTGTTTTTCTGCCTCTGGGGTTTGTGGGTGGCATTATTGGCTCGGTTTTTATGCCCTTTGGCCTGACCGTGGTATGGGCGCTGGCGGCCAGCTTCATCGTCTCTATCACTGTCGTGCCAGCCCTGACCTCGCTCTTTATTAACAAAGACAACATTCCTGAAGAGCGGGAAACGAATATGCAGCGCTGGTATACTCCCCTACTGACATGGGCACTGACCCATCGTGCCCTGACACTGTTGGGTTCAGTAGTGATCTTCCTCGGCAGTCTTTACCTGCTGGCCCAATTACCGCAAAGCTTCATTCCTGGCCTGGGTGAACCTACCATTAACGTAAACATTGAGCTTCCCCGCGGCACATCGATTCTGGAAACAAACAAAGCTGTGACTCAATTTGAAGCCGGCATCAGTGATATTGCCGGGTTGGACAGCATCCAGACGACGGTGGGTGGCGGCGCCGGTTTTGAAGCGTTGTTTTCACAAGGGACGGTAATCCCCCATATGGCTACCCTGACCATCAGCGTGGCTGATCAGGAAGAGTTAGATGCCTTAACCAAAGCTATCCGGGCGAAGGCCATCGCCCAGTTTGGCGAAGACAACGCCACCGTCTCGGCGGCATCACAGACTGGCTTCAGCGGCTTCTCACTCACCGTCACCGGTGATTCACTGGATGAACTACTGCCGGTCGTGGAAACCGTAAAGAGGGCCATAGAGTCTGTTGACCTGGACGGCGACGGCGTGCAGGATATTGCCAACGTCACCAGCACGGTAGATGATCTATTGGAAGGCAATGGTAATGGCAGCGCGGTGTATATTCGTATTGACGGCCGTCCCGCCATTAGCTTCGGCGGTGAACTGGAAACACAAAATACGCTGGGCGTCACCAACGCGGCCAAGGCTGCCATTCAGGACGTGGCCAGTTTGCCCGCCGGGGCGGTCGTAAGCGAAGGGTTTGAATCACAGCAGCAGGTGGAAGGGTTCCGCTCTATGCTGCTGGCTATTGTGATCTCCATTGTGCTGGTCTATGTGGTCATGGGCCTGACCTTCCGCAGCTTCATTCTGCCCTTTGTCATCCTGTTCAGCCTACCATTTGCCCTGGTAGGGGCGTCTATTGCCCTATATATCACCAGCAGCGTCATGGGCATCTCAGCGCTGATCGGCTTTATGATGCTGGTAGGCATTGTGACCACAAACGGCATTGTGCTCATGGAGTTGGTGCAGCAACTGCGCGCCGGCGGCATGAACACGTATGATGCCCTGGTGGAAGGCGGTCGTACCCGCCTGCGCCCCATCTGGATGACGGCGCTCACGGCTATTCTGGCGCTTATTCCCTTAGCCGTCAGCGCTGAGGCCGGGGCGATCATCGCTTCTGACCTGGCCCGGGCGGTGATGGGTGGCCTGCTGGTGAGCACGGCGTTGACCCTTATCGTCGTGCCGGTCGTCTTTTTCCTATTTGAAGACCTGACAAGCTGGATCGGGAAAAAGATACGGCGCGCCTAGTCAACTGCCATCTCATAGACAAAAGCCACCGCATAACGTGGTGGCTTTTTTTTTGCATTTACCCGTATAATCAACCCCAGTATTTTCTAGATGGAGGGTACATTGACTGGTGACATTGCCCTGGTGTTGTCCATTTTAGGGGTAGCAATTGTACTGTTCGCCACCGAGATGTTACGGGTAGACCTGGTGGCAATGCTGGTTTTGCTGGCGCTGGTTTTAACTGGCCTACTAACACCAGAGGAAGGATTCTCCGGTTTTTCCAATCCGGCCGTGATCACCGTTTGGGCCATTTATATTGTCAGCGCCAGTTTAACGCATACAGGCATTGCCGACATTATCGGCCGCTACATTGGGCAGATTGCCGGTACCAAAGAGTCGCGGTTGGTGCTGGTACTGATGATTGCCGTGGCGGCGATGTCTGCGTTTATGAACAATATTGGGGCTGCGGCCGTTTTGCTACCAGTGGCTATTAGTTTGGGGCGTAAGGCACAGGTGCCTTCGTCAAAGCTGCTCATGCCCCTGGCTTTTGCCTCACTGTTGGGCGGGGTCACCACGCTTATTGGCACACCGCCTAACCTGTTGGCCAGCGATGCCCTGGCCAACGCCGGGCTGGAGCCGTTTTCACTGCTAGATTTTACCCCCATGGGACTCATAATTGTCACGTCTAGCATCACGTACATGGTGCTAATTGGCCGCCATCTGCTGCCGCATGTCGAAGAGACCACTCATCATGAAGAGGATGATTTCACTACGGAGTACCGGCTAAGAGATTACCTGACAGAGCTGCATGTCCAACCTGATTCACCCCTGATCGGCAAAACGTTTATAGAAAGCAAGCTGGGTGAAACACATGATCTGACGGTGGTGGGAGTGCATCGGGGAGAAACATTACGGCTGGGTATCATGCCCAACACTCATATTCGGGCGGGGGATATTTTGCTGGTGCGCGGGCAGCATGGGGAAGTATGGAAAAACGGCCGTGACCTGGGCATTACGCTGGGGTCAGACCACACATTAAGTGATAAAGATTTAGAGTCCGATGAAGTCGAGATGACCGAGTTGATCATCAGCCAGAAAGCACACTTTATTGGCCACACACTGAAGGAGATCAATTTCCGAGGCCGGTATGGCGTGACCGTGTTGGCGATCTGGCGTGAAGAAGCGCCCATGCGCGGGCGACTGGCCGACGTGCCACTGCACCTGGGGGACATCTTACTGGTGCAAGGCCGCTGGGAACGCATTGAAGCACTGCGGCAAGATGATTCCTTCTTGGTGCTGAGTACGGGGGAAAAACCCCGATACCGGCTCCACAAAGCCGGTATCAATCTGGTTATTTTTGGTACGATGATCAGCCTGGTGGCGTTTGGTATGCTGCATATTTCAACAGCGGCCGTGTTAGGGGCGGTGGTGTCCGTGTTAGCCGGCTGCCTGTCCATGGATGAAGCCTTCGAGGCCATCGAATGGAAATCTGTCTTTTTGATCGCCGGCATGTTGCCGATGGGCATTGCTATGGAGAAAACCGGCACGGCGCAGTTGTTAGCAGACACGGTCATCACGGCCGTGGGCAGTCTGGGGCCACGCGGGGTTTTAATTGGGCTGTTCATACTAACGACAGTGTTAACCGCATTTATGTCCAACGCAGCGGCGACCGTACTGGTAGCCCCTATTGCCATTCAGACTGCCTTTTCATTGGGGGCAAATCCCCAGGCCTATGTTATGGGCATTGCCATTGCTGCCTCAAATGCCTTTGTGACGCCCATTGGTCATCAAGCATGTGTGTTGGTTTATGGGCCAGGCGGTTACCGCTTCTTTGACTTTACCAGAGCCGGTTTGCCCTTAACCATTTTAATCTGGATTTTAATGTTGATCTTTTTACCTATGTTGTTTCCATTTTAGGTAATCGGCAACAGTAATTCAAAATTAGGATCATTTTAGGTGTTGCCGATTCCTCGGGGAAACCGCACAAAACCGGTGCGCTGGACTTGCGAAAACCTTGTGCGATTACCTAATGATTCAGGTGAGTGAATGAGTAAGTTGACAAGCAACCGCTGGTTGGCAGTGGGGTGGTTTTTGCTCACGGCCGTACCGCTGGTGTTTCTGGGTGCATTTTTCTTCTGGCCATTGGCCAGCATTTTACGAGCCAGCGTGACACTGGCAGCTGTACAGGCGGTGGGCACCCGCCCCTATTTCCTGAACACTTTTTGGTTTACCATCTGGCAGGCAGCCCTTTCTACAGGATTGACACTTCTAGTAGGACTGCCAGCCGCCTACCTCTTTGCTCGTTATACGTTTCCCGGCCGCTCGCTGCTGCGGGCATTAACAACGGTGCCGTTTGTCATGCCCACCGTGGTGGTAGCTGCCGCTTTTCGGGCACTGTTGGGCAACCAGGGGCCAGTTAACCAGGCACTGATGGTCTTGTTTGATCTATCTCGCCCGCCGCTGCAATTGGACCAAACCTTATGGATCATTTTGCTGGCCCATGTTTTTTACAATGTGGCCATTATGGTGCGGTTGGTGGGTGGCTTCTGGGCCAACTTGAATCCCCGGCTTAGTGAAGCAGCACGCACATTGGGGGCATCTCGCAGGCAGGCTTTTGGGGAAGTGACACTGCCGTTGTTACGGCCGTCGCTCATTGGTGCCGCTATTCTCATCTTCCTGTTTACGTTTACCAGTTTTGGCGTCATCCTGCTGTTGGGTGGCCCGGCGTTCAGCACCCTGGAAACAGAAATTTACCGCCAACACGTCAACTTTTTACGGCCAGACATTGCCGCCATCCTGGCTTTGATTCAGATTATATTCACCTTTGTGATTATGGTGGCTTATGCTCGCTGGCAGCCAAGTACGGCCGTCTCTCTGGATTTCCGCCCGGAAAAATCAAACATCAAAAAACCAGGGATATGGCCAGAAAAGCTGGCGGTAACGGCCATCATGAGCGGACTGTTGATCTTCCTGGTGGCCCCCCTGTTGGCACTGATATGGCAGTCGTTGGTAGACCGCGAAGGAAACCTGACCCTGGCCTATTACCAGGCGCTGCCGCAGGCACGGCGGGGAAGTATTCTATTTATTCCGCCGCTCCTGGCCGTGCGTAATTCGGTTGGCTATGCGCTGTCAACCGTGCTGCTGGCCGGCGCCTTGGGGCTGATGACGGCCGTAGTACTCACCCGATCCTGGCGCGGCCGCTCCTTACTGGAACCCTTTTTTATGCTGCCGTTGGGGGCTTCGGCCGTCACCCTGGGGTTTGGCTACGTGGTAACATATACCACCCTGCGCACCTCGGTACTGCTGGTGCTTATTGCCCATACGTTGGTGGCTTTCCCCTTTGTGGTACGCAGTCTGCTGCCGGTGTTACAAGGCATCAAGCCCAACTTGCGTGAGGCTGCCGCCGTCATGGGTGCCTCGCCGGGGCAGGTCTGGCGTGAAGTGGATTTGCCCATTGTGGGCCGGGCGCTGCTGGTAGCGGCGGTGTTCGCCTTCACCGTCAGCATGGGTGAATTTGGCGCCACCAGCTTTATTGTGCGGCCCAACAGCGGCTTTTTAACCATGCCTATCGCCATTGGGCGTTTTCTTAGCACACCGGGGGGAGCGCTTAACTTTGGCCAGGCAATGGCCATGAGCGTGATCTTGATGGCCGCCAGCGCTGCCGGTTTTATGGCCATAGAGCGCTTCCGTTATGCTGACATCGGCGAGTTTTAAGAGGATGGCCGTTTACTGATTGCCAATAGCGATGGGGTTATCCGGGTGACGGCTCCATTCGCTCCAGGAACCCACATAAAGCCGGCCATCTCCCAGGCCGGCATGAGCCAACGCCAATAAATTGACACAGGCGGTCACCCCAGAACCACAGTAGAAAATGGCCTCGTCTGCGGGTGTAGCCCCTAATAATGTGACCAGCTTTTGCCGGACTTCTGCCGCCGACAGATAACGGCCGTCTTTCCCCCAATTTTCCTCATAAAAGTAGTTGACTGCGCCAGGAATATGCCCGGCCTGGGCATCCAGCGGCTCAATGTCGCCCCGATAACGGGCCGGGCCGCGGGCATCAACCAGCAGCGGCGCTGCCGGCACTTCCGTCATGGACACCAGCCAGCCAGGGCGCGGGGCGCCGGTAAAGACAGTGGCCTTATTCGTTTCCCAACCGCCGGCCGTAGGGTGGCCTGCCGCCTGCCACGCCTGCCAACCGCCATCTAGCACGGCAACGGCATCATGCCCCATGTACCGCAGCATCCACCACAGCCGGGCCGCATACGCGCCATTGGCATCATCATAGACCACCACCTGCTTGCGCTCGTCAATGCCCAAACAGCTGAAGAGGGTTGTCATGGCAGCGGGGGTAGGTAGGGGATGACGGCCGTTGTCCGTCACCGGCGGCCCGCTTAAATCATCATCCAAGTGAGCATAAACCGCGCCGGGGATGTGGCTGGTTTCATAACGACGACGGCCAACGGCCGTGTCGGCCAGGTCAAAGCGGCAATCGACTATCACCAGGTGAGGCTCTGGCAAATGTAGAAGGAGTTTGGAGGTTGAAATAAGTGTCGTCAACATCATGTCATCTGGTTTGTTTAGCTATCTTTCGCCTATTTATAAGAAATGTTGTTATTTCTACAAAAACCAAAGGTAAACACACTCACACCAAAGGCGAGTTACGGAACGGGGGTGGCTGTCACCAGGGGAGCGGGGTTGGTAGGTGTGGGTGGCAGCGGGGTTGGCGTGGGCCATTCGGGGGTGGGTGTCGCCGAAGGGGCCGTGGCGGTGGGCGGCAGTGGTGTCATGGTTTCTGTGGGTGTGGGGGTAGCGGTAGGTGCATTGGGGTCTACCAGGAAAGCAATCGAACGACGTTCGCTTTCCACCAGAGCCGCCCCGTCTTCCAGTTTTACCTGCCATTCGTAACGACCGGGTAACACCTGCAGGCGGCTGTTGCCGGTCTGTAACGTATTGGCGGTCAGCTGCACAGCGTAGTAGGTGCCGTGTGTGGGCTGGGTGACAACAGCCACGGGAAAGGCCCCCTGGCTGGTATGCAGGTACAGCACAAAGCGCTGGCTGCCAGACAAGGGCACCGGCCAGTTCCAGGCGTAGGTCACGGCCGTGGTCACCATCGCTTCCGCATGCTGGGCCGGTTCCTGCACTCGCAGCGTGGGTGCTGAAGGGGCCGCATAGTTGTTACCGAACTCCGCCGTCCAATACCACACATTCGGTGCATTGTAATCAGTATAAAAGCCGACACCCACATCCGTCGCTGCGGCGTTCAGCAAAATCCGCCGGTGAGACGGACTGTTCACCCAAAATTCCACCGCCTGGCGCGCCTCTTCAAACCCCCAGGCCGTCGTTTCCCCGGCATAACCGCCGGGGTATTGCTGCCCCAGGTACCGTTCTTCTGGCGTGGAACCATCGGAGCCCGTATGGGCGGTGAAGCCATAGGCAGCCATATCGGCGGCGTGATTTTGGGCCGCGGCGTTTAGGGGGGCCACATTGGTTAATGGCAGCAAATCAAACTGCCGCCGGGCCTCGTTAATGTAGAGAAAAAGCTGTTCTGTGGGGGTGCTGTTGGCCGGTACGGCAACGGGCGCCAGCACAAAAGGCTGTCCAAGTTCAACCGGTGGTAAATCCAGCCCGGCCAAAACATCCTCTGTCAAAGCTATTTGACCGGCGTTAGCGATGAAGGGCAGGTATACAGACAACAACCCGGGGTCTACATGAATCCAGCGGCCAATCTCCGTACCCCCATATTCATTAACGGCAATCATGGTGATGTAATAGTCACCAGACCGGCTGTAGACGTGGTTAATTTGTGCCCCTTCATGATAACGGCCGTCGCCCATAGCCCACTCGTAACGCAGTACCGAGCTATCACCAGAAGCCAGTCCGGGCATCGCTCGCCCGGCTGGTATACTTTCTGGTACGGTCATGTTGGCGGCTGGCGGCTGCCCTACGGTGACCGGCCAATAGGCATCTGACTGCCCGTAAGCATTGCGCACTTGTAGGTGCACCTGATACGTGCCCAGGCCGGCGTACTGATGACGAGGATTGGCTTCTGTACTGCTGTTGCCGTCACCAAAGTCCCAAAAATGTTGTAAGGGCTGCCCACCCCCACTCTGGCTGATGAAGCTCACTTCCTGGCCAACACCCGGTGTCAGATCATCCATGGTGAACTGTGCCGCCGGGTGGGGGACAACGGTAATGCGCTGGCTTTGAGAAGCGGTGGCCAGGGGGTTGCTGGCTTCCAACTGTACTTCATACACGCCGGGTAGGGGGAAAACAATGATAGGATCATTGACTTTAAGAACACGGCCGTCGCCCAAGTTCCACGACTGCGTAAAAGGCCCAGACCCGCGCATGGTGGCCCGAATTTGGAAAGGCTGTCCTACAGAGACCTGAGGAGGGGTGAGGATATTCTCGATCTGGGGGGGAATACCCACCCAAAACGAGGTTGCCGTACGCTCTTCAGCGCCATTGAGTTTAAGGACGGCCGTTAGCTCCCGATGGGGCATTTGTATATCCGCTGTCTCTACCCGCAGAGACAGGCTGACTTGCTGCATGCCGCCATGAGCGGCCACAATAGGCAGCCAATGCAGGCTATCGGCTTTGACGTTGACCGTCATCCCCGCGGGCAAAAACTGGTTTTCCAGCGCCACACCAGGCGGCAAATAAAAGACCACCTCTGGTGACTGTGTAACCTGGTCTACATTGGTTAAAACAGCATGAAGCTGCAACAGATCACCTGGCTGGCTGATAGGGGGGGATATGGACACGTTTAATTGCAGGGCATCGCTTACCTGGGCCAACCCGCTCACCACCAAGACATCCGCAGATGTACCCTGTTGTGATCTGACCCAAAAACCGAACCCCAACAGAAACAAGATACCCAGGGCAAACAGGCGGTGACGACGTACCATAAGGTGGCAGTTTATCAGAATCACTTCAAGGCAACAAGTGACATAAACCATAAGGCGCCAGGCGTCATCATCGCTTAATGTTAGCTTACGTTTTTACCTTATCCGTGTATAATCTGTGACGATTTTCACTGCGGCCCCATCATGCCTCTATCCTATTTAACTTTGCTTCCATTTGTAGTACCCTGGCATATAGTGCTTCATGAGGGAAAGTGCCCTTTTGATTGAGGCTGATATAATTCACTTGCTGCCTGTAATAGTGGCAGCCTCAGTGGTTTTGGAGTAGTGATCTGGTAATGACTGCCGCAAAAGAAAGCGCTGTACAGGACAATGCCCGCCCTGATAGTACATCTGCAACATCCGAAGCAACCACCCGTCATCAGGGGGGCCATCTGTTAAAGGCGGAAAGCAGCGCTAACGGCCGTAAACCGGGTTTCCTGGCCCGGTTCAGGCGCGAAAGAGAAGAGTCGCTGAATATTACCGGCTATCTGGTGGATGGGCTGACCACCGATAAAACGGTGGTGGTGAAAGCCGGGGCCACCATTCTGGGGCATATTGTTGCCCCTAAGGTGATCGTTGAAGGTACGGTGAGTGGTTCGGCCTACGGCCGTGATATAGAAATTGTCAGTGGTGGGCACATTTGGGGAGACGTTTTTGCCATTATGCTGCGCATCCATCCTGGTGGTAAAGTCCAGGGATGGGTAAGCAGCATTGATGAAGATGATCTGGCACGGTTCCTGTCTTCCGGTTCGCTCATTGATGAAGCCCGTCTGTCTAGCCAGGCCGAAAGCCTGAATGAAAAGCTAGATGCCAGCTTCCTCACCCGCAGCGAATCAGAGATGGAGTCGCTGCACCTGCTTCAGGGAGAACTGGCCACCGCTTTAGCTGCCCGTTACGAGATGGAGCAGGATTTTGAAAAGCGCCTGGCAGAAATGGCCGGCGAAGCCTATAGCAAAATCAACTCTCTAACCGAACAGTTGACGGCCGTGCGTGGCGAGCTGTCCGGACAGAAAAGACACCTGGACGAAACCCAGGAATTACTGCGCCAGCAAAAGACCCAGATCGAACGCCAGACCAATGAACTGTCTGTCGCCCGTGACCTGATGACCGACCAGAACCAGGAGTTGAGCGAACTGCGTGACCTGTACAATGATCTGCGCCATAAACACAACACATTACTCACGGACAAGGCAGAGCTTGACGAAAACTTCCAGGCCACAACGAAGGTGAAAGATAAGCTGGCTGAACGGGTAGAAAGCCTGGAAACGGCGCACCGCAACAACCTGCAATACCAGGCCGATCAAGAAGACTCGCTGCTGCGCTGGCAAGAATTGGCCGAAATTACTGAAAAGAAAGCGGCCGAGTTAAACACGCAGCTGCAACAATCTCAATTTCAATTACAAGAAAGCGCCAATACCATCCATATCCTGCGTGAACAGCGGCAAGGCATGGAAGCAGAATTGGAAAAGGCGATGGCCGAACTGCGCGATCTGCAAGGCAGTAAAACACGGCCGTTCATTGACGCCGAAGCCATGATGGAGGCCACCAACCGGATCGCACAATTGGAAGCCGATCTGGCCGATGCCGAGCAAGAATACCTGGAGCAAATCATCTGGTACCGGGCCAGCCTGGAAACGTCCCGTTCGGAACTGGAAACAGCACGGGAAACGGCCGCACAGCAGCTGCTAGAATTGCAAAAGTTACAAGAGGCACTGGCCGAGGCTCAGGCAGAGGTTGCACAGCAAAAGGAGCATGTCGCTACCTGGCAGCAAGAAACGGCCGTCTATGCGCAAGAAGCCACCCGCTGGCAAACAACCATAGCCGAAAAAGAAACCGAATGGCAGCGGCAAACCGAAGAACTGCAACAATCTATCATTATGCTTAAAGCAGACAAAAAGAATATGCAGTCTACCCTACGTGAAAGCCAGATACAGCTCTCCGCAGCTGAAACAGAAGTCAGCCGTTACTTGCAAGAAACCAAAATGCAAGGCGAGCGCCTGGCTGAAATTCACGCCCGTCTGGTGGAACGCGAGATACAATTAAAGCAAATGGCCGGGCACTTAAAACAGGCGCGTGACATGGTGACAAAACAAAATCAGACGATGAAGCAAATTAAAGAGATGGCCTCGGAAAAGATTCGGGCATTACAAACCGAAAACACCCGCCTGAAAGGCGGCCAATCGTAAACCATTAAATTTAAGGAGACAAGCATTGGCAAACATCGAGATCGCCGTCATTGGTGGTAGTGGCCTGTATGATATGGCGGGCCTGGCAGACATTACCCCAAAACAAGTCAGCACCCCTTTTGGCCCCCCGTCAGATGTGATAGTCGTGGGTACCTTACACGGCCGTCAGGTAGCCTTTTTACCACGACACGGCCGTGGCCACACCCTCTCCCCCAGTGAAGTGCCCTACCGTGCCAACATTTTCGCCCTTAAAACTCTAGGCGTCAGGTACATTATTTCCGTCAGCGCCTGTGGTTCACTGCGTGAGGATTATGCACCTGGCCACATCGTTATTCCCGACCAGCTCTATGACAACACCAAAGGGGTCCGGGAACACACCTTTTTTGGCCGCGGCATGGTTGCTCACATTAACGTGGCTGATCCCTTCTCACCAGAATTGAGCCGTGCTCTGGCCGCCAGCACCAGGGCGGCTGGCGGTACTGTCCATGAAGGCGGCACGTTTATTACGGTTGAAGGACCTCGTTTTAGCACCAGGGGTGAATCTCACACCTACCGCCGCTGGGGCATGAGCATTATTGGCATGACCACCAGCCCGGAAGCGTTTTTAGCGGCCGAGGCAGAAATTGCCTATGCCTGTATGGCCCATATTACCGACTATGATGTCTGGCACGATGAAGAAGGGCCAGTAACCGTAGAACAGGTCATCAAGGTTTTGCAGAATAATACACAGTTAGCCCAAGACGCTATCAACCGGCTGATACAACGTTACGACGAGTGGGCGGATGATATGCCGGTGCATCATACCCTGCAAGATGCACTTATCAGTGACCGTGCCCACATGCCAGCCGCCGTGAAGGCTGAACTGGCTCCCCTGGTAGGCAAGTATCTGAAATGAACATGACCCTTACGGATGATCGTTCTTAATCTCTAATTGCCAGTTTCCTCATGATTTCCTCCCGTTTAGCTGCCTTGCGTGACTATCACGGCCGTGATGAGCTTTTACTGCTGCTGCTCACCGCCATATTTGTCTTTACCAATGCTGTCGCCCTCAGCCTGGCGCAGGTAGGGCAGGTGACGGGCGGCTATCTGTGGGCGTCTGGCGTCTGGCTGGCAGCCATGATGACTGCCTATGGGTTACTGGCCCGTTTTCGGCCCCGGCATGACCCTTACCTGCTGCCCGTGCTGGCCTTGTTAACCGGCTGGGGATTGGTGTTATTGCAGCGGCTGGCCCCTAACTTTCTGGTACGGCAAACGGCCTGGGTGGGGCTGGGCACGGCCGTGATGCTGGCCGTGGCCATACTGCCCACCAGCCTGCGCTGGCTCCGGCGTTACCGGTATACGCTGCTCATTGGCGGGCTGCTATTATTGGCAGCGACGTTGGTGCTGGGGGTTAACCCGTCTGGTTATGGTGCGGCGTTATGGCTGCCGGCCCCCTTTGTGGGGCGCGTTTTCTTCCAACCCTCAGAGCTGCTTAAGCTGCTGTTGGTGATCTTCCTGGCCAGCTATTTTGATGAGCGGGAGTCATTGTTACGGTTGGATGGGGAGCACGGCCGTTTGGGGCCACTGCCTTATCTGGCGCCACTGTTGCTCATGTGGGGCTTCTGCCTGGTGCTGCTCATCTGGCAGCGTGACCTGGGCGCCGCCACCCTCTTCTTTCTCTTATTCCTGGCATTATTGTATCTGGCGTCTGGCGACTGGCGTTACGTAGCTGGCGGTTTGGCGCTGCTGTTGGCCGGTGGCATCTTTGCTTATTTCGCCTTTGACGTGGTAGCCCTGCGGGTGGATGCCTGGTGGAATCCCTGGCCAGACGCCGATAACCGCGCTTTTCAAATTGTGCAGTCGCTTTATGCCGTAGCCGCTGGTGGGTTAACCGGGCAGGGCATAGGACAGGGCTTTCCTACCTACATCCCCGTCGTTCATTCCGATTTTGCCTTTGCGGCCATTGCCGAAGAATGGGGGTTGGTCGGCACGTTGGCCGTGGTGGTCTGTTACCTGGTGCTGGCCCACCGGGGCATGAAGATAGCTGTGTACGCAGCACGGCCGTTTCACCGCCACCTGGCAGCGGGCATTACCATCCTATTGGCCACACAGGCTGTGTTGATTATGGGGGGCGTTAGCAAAGTGCTGCCGTTAACGGGCGTAACGCTGCCCTTTTTGAGTTATGGGGGCAGTTCCATGTTGATCAGCAGTATCATGGCCGGGCTGCTGCTGTTCCTGTCTGCCATACCCCTCAGCGGCGTACGTCCCCCCTTTGATCCGGCGGGGCAGCAGCGCATTCGCCGGTTGATGACGGCCGTGCTCGCCGGTTACTTGTTGATATGCCTGTCTCTGGGTTATTGGAGCGTGGCCCGCGCCTCCACCCTGTTGGCGCGTGAAGACAACCCCCGGCTGGTAGAAGCAGAATTACGTATTCTGCGCGGCCGCATTGAAGACCGAAACGGCGTTGTGCTGGCGGAAACCATTGGTCCAGCAGACAACCTCAGCCGCTATTACCCCATCGCCAATATCGGCCCGGCGGTAGGCTATTACAGCTTCAAACACGGCACCGCTGGTGTAGAAGAAAGCTACGATGTCGTTCTGCGCGGCCATTTAAACGAAACCTGGCAAAACATCGTACGCCAGAGCTGGCACCAGACACAAGCCGGCCGCCATGTGCGGTTGTCGCTGGACGCTGGTTTACAGCAGGTGGCCGATGCCCTGCTGGGTGAGCGGCAGGGAGCAGTGCTGCTGCTGCAGGTCCAAACTGGGGAAATTCTGGCCATGGCCAGCCACCCTGGTTATGACCCCAACTTGCTGGATGAGCAATTTAACGATCTCACGGCCGCAGAAAACGCGCCGCTGCTGAACCGCGCCGTTCAGGGACGCTATCAGCCGGGGTTGTTGTTGCAGCCGTTTCTACTGGCCACGGCCGTAGAGCAGGGGCTAATTCGCCTGGGTGATGAAGTGCCACACCCCAACCGGCCGGTGACGGTGGATGGCCAGATACTACAATGTACTCAACCAGCGCCACAGCCAGCAACCTGGGCCGACGTTTTGCGCCATCGCTGCCCTGGCCCTATGCAAGACCTGGCCGACCAACTAGGTATTACAGGGTTAGACACTGCTTTTGAAGCCTTTGGGCTGACGGCCGTACCCGCCCTGCCGCTAAACACAGAAACAGCGCCATTAGAGCCCCTGGCAAACCCCCTGCTGGCTGGTATTGGGCAGGAAAATTTGCTGGTGACACCGCTTCAACTGGCGCTGGCCTGGCGTGCCTTGATGGTTGACGGCCGTCTCTTGCCCCCACAATTGGTGACGGCCGTGCAAGACGAAGACGGTCTATGGCAGCCAGCGGCTGCCCCTGAGGATGCACCGCCTCGCTTTTTATCTCGCCAAGTGGCTGACCTCATTCGTCGCCAGTTAACAGCCGATGACCAGATAGAGATGAGCGTGCAGGTCTTGTCTGGCCCAGCGGGGAATACAAATGTCTGGTATTTGGGATTGACCCCAACGCTTAATCCCCGTTATGTGGCCGTGGTGGTGCTGGAAGACAGCCATGACGCTACGGCCGCCCAAACCATAGGTCGTGCTATGTTAGGGACGGCCGTAGACAGACCAGAGCACTAGAAATTACAATTTTCCGGGCCACCTTTATGAAATGCGGCACCGTTAGGAAAAGCGCCAGCGCTATTTTCCCGCGCCGGCGGCGATTTCCATTAATTCTTGAATGCGTGGCAGCATATCAGCGGGGTTGGGATGCAGCCCCTCCTGCACCAGCGCACTGGCATACAATTGCTCAATGCTCAATCGCAATAAGGGAGCATCAGGCTGCTCTGCGGCCAACCGGGACAAATCAGCAATGAGGGGATGGTTGCGGTTGATTTCTAAAATCTTCTTAGGAACTTCATAGTCCTGGTTGAGCAGGCGCTGGATGCGGTGCATCTCCTTGTTGTGGCTATCTTTGGGGGAGACAAGCCGCACCGGGCTGTCTTTGAGTACCTTCGATTCGCGCACCTCGGTAATGCGCTCGCCCAGTGTCGTCACACAGCGGCCAACAAAGCGGTTAAAGTCGGCTTCAGGCACGGCCGTCTCTGCTTCTGCCTCTGCTTCTGCCTCAGTCACATCCGGCAGCTCAATATCGGCCTCATCTACATTTTGTAAGGGCTTGCCCTGGTACTCACTCAACGACGGGGAAATCAGGGCATCCAGCGGGTCTACCCAATAGAGGACCTCCAGGTCACGCGCTTTAAAGGGATCAAGATGAGGGCTGTGGGCTACGGACGCGGCCGTATCACCCAATACAAAGTAAATTGCCTCTTGTGTTTCCGGCATCCGGGCCACATACTCATCCAGCGAAACCAACTTGCCATCTGACTTAGAAGACCGGTAACGGTACAGCGGCAGCACATCTTCTTTGGCGGTGGGGTCAATGGCAATAGCTTCTTTGAACGCCCGGCCAAATTCTCGCCAGAACGCCTCATATTTTTCCGGTTCCTCTTGCCCCAGCTTTTTCAATTCGCGCAGGATGCGCCCCTTAAGTGTCTTGCCCAATTGAGCCATAAGCCGGTTATTTTGCACCGTTTCGCGGCTGACGTTCAGGGGCAGATCTTCGGAGTCTACCACACCATCCACAAATTGCAGCCAGGGCGGCAGCAGGTCGGTGCAGTACTCCTGAATAAGGACATTATGGGAATAGAGCATCACACCGGGGTCTTTGCGGGCGGCCAGAATGCCAGGCTCCCGCTTGCCAGGTACAAAGAGTAAGGCATGCACATTCACCGGCACATCAGTAGAAAAGTGAGCGGTGAGCAGCGGTTCTTCAAATTCCATGGTCATCTGGCGATAGAAGTTGAGGTAGTCATCATTTTCTACGTCAGACGGCCGTTGCCGCCATAAAGACTTTTGCTGGTTGGCCTGTGTCTCACCGATATAAATAGGATAACGCACAAAGTCTGAATGCTTCTTGATAATTTGTTTCAATTTCCATTCACTGGCAAACTCTTCGGCATCTTTACGCAGGGTAATATAAATTTCAGTGCCGCGATCCTCCTTTTCAGCCGGCTCTATGCGAAAAGAATCACTACCATCACACACCCAGGCAGCCGCTTTGGCCCGTTTCTTGTAACTGCGTGACACCACGCGCACCTCATCAGCCACCATAAAAACCGAATAGAAGCCCACGCCAAACTGCCCAATCAGGTCAGTGGCATCAAAGTGTGCCCCCTCTTCTACCTTGGACAAAAATTCACGCGCCCCCGACTGGGCAATGGTGCCCAGATTCTGCACCAATTCATCCTTTGTCATGCCAATGCCACTATCTTTGATGATGATTTGCTTCGGTTCACCTTCAGCCACTTCAGGTATCTCAATATGCATGGCCAGTTCCACATCATGGTCAAGTACATCCCGGTTCGTGAGCATCTCAAAATGCATGCGGGTTATCGCGTCAGAAGCATTGGAGATGAGTTCACGCAGGAAGATCTCCCGATCCTGGTACAAAGAGTGCACCAGAATGTGCAGCACCTGCTTGATTTCAGCTTTAAAATTGTAGGAATCGGTTTGTGTTTTTTCTTGCGTAGTCATTGTTCTTCCCTCTTATCAATAAATTTAAAATGTCACTATTTGCGAAAAATACGGCCGTAATCATAACCGACCCACGTTAGCATTTTATTAGACCGGTTTAGGCCGCAAAATCAACAGCCCCATGATAACGAAGCCACCCAGCAAGAGCAACAACCAGAGGCCATTTTGGCGCATAAAGTTCACCATGGCTGGTTGGGGCCGAGTGGCAGCCAGCCACTCATTCTCAAATTCGGCCAGGGATTGCTGCAGAGTGTCTGATACGGCCGTCTCACAATCTGCACCAGCCATAAAAGCCGCCGTCAGGTCACTGAGTGTGCGGCTGCCATAGCGCACCAACACAAACTGGACCAATGACGCACTTTGGGCAGAGGCCAGCGGCGTATGCTGGGCAGAAAAGGTGTGGCATAAATCATCCAGGGGGATGGTAGCGTTTTGGGCCACGGCTGTTGCCAGCAGGGTGGCTTCAGCTTCATAGTCCCCTGCCAGCCACACTGCCACCCCCTCTTTAAACCAGGGGGGAATCGTCTCATAGTGCGGTCCGGCCACCTGATAAAGCCAGAAATGCGCCAACTCGTGGGGCAGCGGGCGGCGTAAATCCTCGTAAGCGGTTTTGCTGTTCACGGCCGTGACCATGACCACCCCCAGCGCCGGGTCCACGTGCGCCTGTGCCCAATCGTGCCCATTTAGCCGCAAGGCGGCCCGCAGTTCGGCCGCTGAAGGGTATAAAAAAACAGTCAGGGAGACCCCCGCCGGCAGGGGCGCCAGCGCTTTCAGCCGGGGCAATGTTTCTTTGATAATCTGGTAAGCTACTTCCCCTGTTACCAGGGCTTCACCCGTCCAGTAAATGGTCACGGCCGTACCGCCTTCATCGGCTATCAACTCCTGCCAGTTAAAGCGGTCATCCTGGTACGTTACGGTTTGGGCGGGCACGGGAATCAGCCGGCCATCTGCTGTTTCTATCTGCCACCAATAGGTGATGGTGGTTAACGGCGCCAACCGCACCGGCTGCGGTTCTTGTATGTACCTGGCCACGACCATACCATCTTTTATCTGTGTCAAAGCCACCCCTACCGACCGGGGGGCAGCGGCGTCAGCCGTTTGAAAAAAGAGGGTGACAGTTTCCAGGTGCAGGTCGGTCACGGCCGTGAGTGAGAACTCTATCTTTTGCCCAAACGTTACCGCCGCCTCAGACGTAAACTGGCCGCCTTGCGCCCACGCCGGGGGTGGTACAGGCAATCCCCACCCTAAAAGCAAACCTAAAACCATCATCAAGAGAACATTTACGGGCCGCAGCACTTTACAATCCTAACAGTGAAATTACCGTAGCAATGGTTAACGGGCTAAGAAACGTAGCCAGAACCACGATACTTGTAACCGCTGGCGGTGCCAGGTCAAATTCAGTGGCCAGAATAATGACAAAAACCGCCGGGGGCATGCTGGCTTCTATAATAGCAACCGAACGGTTTAACCCGGTCAACCCCATCAATCCAGCTACAAAAACAGCCAGCAATGGGCCCACCAGCAAGCGCAAGGAAATGGCTGGCAATACCAGCCGCCATGAAGGTTTATCTTCCGGTATATTACCCATATCTGCAATCTGCATACCCAATACAATAAGCAGCACAGGAATCGCCGCGGCGCCGGCGATCTCTATCGCCCGCATCAGGGGCGCAGGCAATGTCAACTGCCAATGATAAACGGCTACGGCAGCCACAGCTGCATACACTGCCGGAAACGTAAGTAATTGCCGCAAGGCGCGTCCCAGAGACAGTTGCCCGCTAGAGGCAATAAATATGCCCAGGGTGTATACCAACATTGAAGAGGTAAGAAAGTAGACAACGGCCCGTGCTAACCCATCATTGCCATAACGAAGCTGGTTAAGCGTCATGCCATAATTGCCGCCGTTAACAAACATGATGAGAATAAGAAGCGCGGCCGTATCCCGGCGTGGCAGGCGCAGCAACCGGGCAGCCATCAGACCAACAAACCCCATACTTCCAACCGTGATCACGGTAAAAACAACAATGTCCAACAGCTCCTGACCCGGTATTTTGGAGTTAACCAGAGAAGAAAAAGCCAGGCAAGGGCTGAAACAATTTAAGACCAAGCTGGAAAGCGTCTGTTTATCCAGATGCTTCCAGCGCTGCAGCCCATAACCAAAGGCAGCCACTATAAAAATGGGAAGAATATTTTGGGTGATGACGCTAAGAATATTGCCCAAGATGCCTGTCCGTATCAAGATGTCGTTTATGGATACACCAACAAACGCCACCTTATTTTCAGACAAAAAGATTATCCGGGCAATTCGTCATCTGTGTGTTCATCGTCATCCAAATCGAGGAGGAGCAATTCACCGGAAAAAAGGGACATTTCTTCCAAAGCGTCATCTATGGCTGCCAGCATTTCATCATCATCGGCTTCTTCATACAAGCGCATCAGAATATCGCCGGCAGTCTCACCGCCAATACGCCCCAACCCTTCAATAGCTGCCAGACGTACCTCATAATCATCATCCTCGGTCAGGCGTTCCAGGGGGGAGAGGGCATCGCCACTGCCCAGGTTGCCGGCGGCACGGGCGGCTTCAGCGCGCATTTCCGGATTAGGGTTGTCCATCTCCGCCAGCACCGTGCCCAGCCAACGTTTGTCAGCACTACCACCCATGGCAAAAACGGCGCTGATTTGCATCTCGTCAATGCCGCTTTCATAGGCAGTGGTAATCAGGTCAGCCACACGAGGGTGGTTGGCCGCACCCAGCGCCTCCAGAGCTGCTTGTTTAATGAAAATAGGGGCATCTGCCTTATCATATTCAACCAGCAGCGCCTCAATGATCGACCCGGCAAAGCGGGCCGGAATCTGGCCCCATTCGGCCATCAAGACATAGTGAGAGAGGGCCGCGGCCGCGGCGGCCCGCACCTCTCCACTACTGTCGGTCTGCATCAGGCGGGTAATGGGCGCAATCAGGCGGGTATCGGTGGCATCCCAGACACCATCCAGCGCAGCCACACGCACGGCCGCTTCCGCGTCTTCAAAAGCGTCACGGAAAATGGGGACAAAATCCACCACGTAATTGGCTTCAGTCAGGTCAGCCAGGTGTCGCATAAGGGTACGGCGGCGTTCAGCAGGCACGGCCGTCCACCGGGTGCGGAACTCTTCATAATCAGCCACAGCCATATCAGACAGCCGGTATAATAAATGAAGGGGCAGCGGATCCCTGGTAAACAGGGCATCAAGCACGCTGCTAAAGGGCAATGTTTCTTCTTCTTTCATTTTCTCTTCTTTAGGTGACAGCCATGTAACCAATACCAGTATTCAGAAGTCAGTAACCAGTGTTCAGTGGACATTGGCGGGCACCAGGCCCTACTGACCACTGACCACTGACCACTGACCACTGGTACGAGGCGGCTATCGCCGATAGGCTAAAAAATCGGGTTTATAATGTCCTGCACAATCAACAGCACCATCAGGCCCAACAGTACCAGCATGCCTACCACATGAACCATACCTTCACGTTCTGGTTCAATACGCCGGCCACGCACGGCTTCGATCAGCACAAATAAGATACGCCCACCGTCTAACGCCGGAATAGGCAGCAAGTTGGTAAACCCCAACGCAACGCTGATAAAGGCAGCCATATTCAGAATGGGAAACAGGGTGTTATTATTGACCGATGTTTCTGCGGCCTCGCCGGCGATCTGGCTAATGCCCACCACACTGACCGGCCGCGCTTCTTGTGGTGTAATTTCCCCGCTCACCAGCATGGCCGGCACCCGCACCGTCAGGAAAACAATCTCCCACACGGAAGTCGCCGCCTCCCGAGCCGCCTCTACCGGCCCACGAGTCAGACGGTCTCCCTGTGAGGAGAAACGCAAACCCACGCCAATGGGGCCTTCTACGGCGGCGTCAAATTCACCGGGCAGGCGCGGCACAACATGCAGCACCAATTCTTCACCCTGACGGTTTACCAGAATGGGGAGCTCTCGGCCCAGGTTGTCATTCACGATGGCAATGATGGTGCTGGAATTTTCCGCGCGTATCCCATCTATGGCCAGGATAATGTCACCTGATTGAATACCGGCAGCTTCCGCCGGTGAATTTGGATTAACCTGACTGATTTCCACGGCCGGGCTGCCAATCATGTAAGCAAACCAAAAGATCAGCATGGCCAACAGGAAGTTAGCAATGGCCCCGGCAGAAAGGACCAGCAGCCTGGCCCGTTTGGAAGCGCCAGCCAGGCCACCGGGCACAGTGGGGTCGTCTTCCCCTGCGGGGCGTACAAAACCACCCAAGGGTATCCAATTAAGGGAGTAAATGGTGCCATGACGCTCAAACAACTTAAGGGCACGCGGGGGAAAACCCAGGCCAAACTCCTCCACGCGAATGTTAGCCAGGCGCGCAGCCACAAAATGACCCAGCTCATGAACGAGGATGATAGGTGTTAAAACGATAAAAAAGGCACCAACAGACCACAATAGGGAGGAGGACATACGATTTTCCTTGTAAGTTTGATGAGAGGCATTATACGCCCGGCAGAGATGGGGAGCAATGACTAATGGTAAGAACTAACTCCCTTCTAACGGTACTATTGACCTAGAAGACAGCACACATGTGATGTCGCTGCCCAGAGGAGGCAGGGCCACGGCCGTGTCAAATTCAAATTTTAGGCTGACGGGCAGTTGTGAACCCGGCGGTGGGTTCATTAAAAGTGTCGCTATCTGGTAGCGGCCGCGGAAAGAAACATCGGTCAGCAGTCCGGTGATGGTGGTGGCCGCCGAGCTGGCCGCGGTTGAGCCGGTGGCGGCCAGTGTGGCCGCTTCTGGCCTGATAAGCAGCGTCACGGCATCCCCCGTCGCAAACCGCCGGGTGGCCGACACAGGCAGGTAGCCCACGGCCGTGTTTACGCACAGCGGCGCTACCCCTACCACTTCCCCCACCAGAATATTTTCCATGCCCAGAAAGCGGGCTACAAAAGAGGTTGCCGGATAACGGTACAACCTCTGTGGTGTGTCTACCTGCTCAATGCGCCCCTGGTCCATCACGGCCACCCGGTCAGCAATTGCAAAAGCCTCGGTCTGGTCATGGGTGACATACACGGCCGTCATGCCCCCCTGCTGCCCCACTATTTCCCCTGCGGCTTTTAAAATACGTCGCAGTTCCAGCATCAGCCGTTCACGCAAGGCGCGATCCAATGCGCCCAACGGCTCATCCAGCAGCAGCAGGCGCGGCGCCGGTGCCAGCGAGCGCGCCAGGGCCACACGCTGCTGCTCGCCACCGGAAAGCTCGTGGATTGGCCGTTCACCAAAACCGGCCAACCCTACCAACGCCAATACCTGCGCCACACGGTTGTCTATTTGCGGCCGGGTCCACTTTTGCATACGCAGGCCAAAGGCTATGTTGTCATAGACATTTTTATGGGGAAAGAGCGCGTACTCTTGAAAGACAAAACCAAAGCCACGCTCATGGGGCGGTGTGTGGGTCAGGTCCTGGTTGCCCACCAGGACACGGCCGTTATCCGGCGGCGTCAACCCGGCAATAATACGCAGCAGGGTGGTTTTGCCACAACCGCTTGGCCCCAACAAGACGAGGATCTCCCCCTCCGCCAGCGCCAGAGACACCTCAGCCAGCACTGGTTTGCTCTCAAAAGCCTTCTTAATATCCTCTAACTGTACATACATGAAGCAAACTCTAAGGTGATGTGGAGATAGCGGCTTACGGCTCCAATTCTAACGCCCCCCAACTGCCAGGGTCCAACCATTTTCGGGAGGGTATATGAGAGAGCATAAGTTCCTGCACGGCCGTGCCCGGCGTGTCTAGATCATTAATGCTAAACGCGGCGCCCAGCACCAGGCCCGCAGCCGCCTGCAGGCCCAGGTCTGACCAGGGAATGGCTATTTCTACGTCATAACCTGCGGCCGTTTCCATGGCGGCTACTCTGGCGCCTGAGCCGATAAAATCATTCATTACCCCCTGAGCGTCACCACGAAAACGAAAGGCGCCAGGCGGCCGGTCAGCAAAATTACCGGGGGAAATGATGTACTGATAATCATCGCCGTTGACGCCAGGGCCCTCATTGGCCTGCAGGTTGGTGTCGAATTGTAGTTCCAGGCTATCCCCCAGGTAAGCCAGCCTGGGTTCGCGGGTTTGCACATGAACGTCATCGGTGACGGCTACTGCCAGGTACAAATGCTGGTCATCCCACCCAACCCGCCAGAAGGATTCCACGTCCATGGTGCCATTCCAGGAAGCTTCTTGCTCCACAATATACCTGGCGGTGAAGGAGGGTATTTGGCCCCATTCCACCAGGCTGCCGTCAATGGCAGGCGCAGCAGCCAGGCGCACGGCCGTCACAAGACCGTCTGGGGCTGCGGCGGCTAACGTTACCGTGGCCGCCGGGGCCGTGATGGTGGTGGCCACGGCCGTGGGCAGGGGTGTCAGAGGCGGTGGCAGCGATGGGCTCGCCCTACGGTCTGTACGTGCCATAAAGATCACCACGGCGCTTACCAGCGTCACCGTCACACAAGACAGCACCAGAACGCCCAGACCCACAACCAGCCAGCTTAGAGGGACGGTGGACAAAGAAAATCCGCTGTTTTGGTCATCTGGTGTTTGCATGGTTGATCAGTAGTTCTCTATGTCAAGAAGGCCTGTCAGGTGTTTAAAAGTACGTACTTTTGGTAGGGGCGACCGTTGTGGTCGCCCTGAGCTGGGGCAGGCACAAGAGCTGCCCCTATAAAAGGGCATAAAACTTCTGAAACAGTGTAATCCTTTATTGTTTTTGCTGCACCTTTGCCCAGGTATCTTTCAGGCTCACGGTCAGGTTAAAAACGGGTTTGTCTGGCGTAGAATCGGGGTCTTTGGCAAAGTACCCCTGGCGCATGAACTGGTAACGGTCGCCTACGGCCGCTTCACCCAGGTAAGGCTCCAGCCATGCACCGCTTAAAGCCTCCAACGAATGGGGGTTCAGGTTGGCGGTAAAGTCCTGGCCGTCGTCTACGGCTTCCGGGTTCTCGGTGGCAAAGAGGCGGTCATACAGACGGCATTCGGCCGAGATGGCGTGCCGGGCTGAGACCCAATGGATGGTGCCTTTAACTTTACGGCCGTCGCCCGCATTGCCGCCACGTGTTTGGGGATCATAGGTGCCGTGAACTTCTATAATGTTCCCGGCATCGTCTTTGAGGACATCCGTACACGTCACCAGATATGCCCCCAACAGCCGCACCTCGCGCCCGGGTGTCAGCCGGAAAAATTTGGCCGGCGCTTCTTCCATAAAATCATCCTGCTCAATGAGTATCTCTCTGGCAAAGGGGGCCCGGTGGGTTTCACCATTCTCCTTGTCTTGCGGGTAGGTGGGAATGTCAAACCATTCTTCCTGCGCTTCCGGGTAATTGGTAATCACCAGGCGCAACGGCCGTAACACGGCCATCGCCCGTGGGGCATGTTTGTTTAAATCTTCACGCACGGCATATTCCAACATACTAATATCTACCGTGCTGTTGGCGGTGGAAATACCTGTCAGTTCAATCAGGTGTCTTAAGGCCGCCGGGGGGTAGCCCAGCCGCCGCATACCACGAATGGTAGGCATCCGCGGGTCATCCCACCCGCTTACGTACCCTTCTTCTACCAGCCGCCGCAGTTTGCGCTTGCTGGTGACAGTATAGGTCAGGGCCAGCCGGGCAAACTCAATCTGGCGGGGGTGGTGAATGCCTAACTGCTCCAGGAACCAATCATAAAGCGGCCGGTGGTTTACAAATTCCAACGAACATAGTGAATAGGTAATCCCCTCGATAGCGTCTGACTGGCCGTGGGCCCAATCATACATGGGGTAGATGCACCATTCATCGCCAGTGCGATGGTGGGTTTCGTGCAAAATGCGGTACATAACCGGGTCTCGTAAGTTAATAATAGGCGATGCCATATCAATCTTGGCCCGCAGCACCCGTGTGCCGTCAGGGTATTCTCCCCGTTTCATACGCGCAAATAAATCCAGGTTTTCAGCTACGGGGCGATCACGGTAAGGGCTGTTTATACCCGGCTCTGTAAGGGTGCCCCGGTATTGGCGAATTTCGTCCGCACTCAGGTCATCCACATAAGCTTTACCCTCTTTAATAAGCTGCACCGCCCAGGCATAAAGCTGCCCAAAATAGTCAGAAGCATACAGCAAATTTTCCCATTCAAACCCCAACCAGTGAATGTCTTCAATCATAGACTCCACAAATTCGGTTTCTTCCTTGACGGGGTTGGTGTCGTCAAAACGCAGGTTGCAGGCACCACCATAATCGGCAGCAATGCCAAAACTGATGCAAATGGCCTTCACATGGCCAATGTGCAGGTAGCCGTTTGGTTCTGGGGGGAAGCGGGTCTTCACCTCACCCTTAAAGTAGCCGGTACGTATATCCTCTTCCACCTGCTTGCGGATGAAGTCAGTGGGTTCAGTCACGGCCGTGTTGTTTTCATGTTCGCTCATAACAATTCCTTTCGTTTGGGTAAACGTCTGCGCAATTTTAACACGGCCGGGCACATCAAGCTCAGTTTTCAGAAGTCAGTAACCAGTGTTCAGCAGACATTGACGGGCGCTAGGCCCTACTGAAAACTGACCACTGATGACTGAAAACTGATACTAGTCGTCAGGGGATTGCACATAAACGTCGCCGTTTTCTACCTTCACAGCGTAATGGGGAATGGGGCGCGTGGCCGGCAGCGCCAACACCGCGCCGGTGCGAATGTCAAAGCAGGCGCCATGCCGTGGGCATTGAATCGAAAACCCATCCAGACGGCCGTCTTCTAATGGCCCGTCATCATGGGAACAAAGGTCGGCAATACAGTAAAACGCACCGTCAACATTAAAAACAATGACCGTCTCTTCGGTAAAGTCGTAAAAAAAGCGCGCCCCCGGAGGAATGTCGGCGGCGCGGGCTACCTTCACAAAATCGGTCACGATTCATCCCCCAGGTGTTCACGGATGGTATCAGGGTCAGGCAGGCCATAAGCGCCGGCTTTTAACACTTTCAGGCAAAGCAAAGCACACTTCACCCGGGCCATACTCAGGGGCACACCCAACAGGGCCAACAACTGGTCCTTATCAAAGCTGCGCACCTCTTCCAGGGTCAATCCTTTAACCTCTTCCGTGAGAATGGAAGCAGAAGCCTGGCTGATGGCGCAGCCATTCCCCTGCCAGGCAACCTCGGCCACACGGCCGTCGGTCCCCAACTTCACATCAATGCGTATCACGTCGCCGCACAAGGGGTTGTCTTCTTCATAAGACCAGTCAGCGGCGGCCAATGCTCCATAATTTAACGGATTTTCATAAAGGTCAATGATTTGCTCGCGGTAAATACTCTCGTCCATGAAGCTCTATTATAACCGAAAAACTTTCTTCGCCCGGTGCAGGCTGGCCACCAGGCTGTCTACCTCGTCTGGGGTGGTATGGATGTAAAAGCTGGCGCGGGCGCTGGCGTTAATGCCCAGTTTGTGGTGCAAGGGCATAGCACAATGATGCCCGGCGCGAATGGCAATGCCATCTTTATCTACAATTTCGGCGATATCGTGCGGGTGCAGCCCCTGAATGGTAAAGGTAGCCACCCCACCACGCTGCCGCACAGAGGGGCCAAACAAGGTCAGCCCATCAATCTCACTCAGCGCCTCCAGGGCATAGGACGTAATGTGCTGTTCGTAGGCGTGAACGTTGTCCATCCCCAGGCTGGTCAGGTAATCTACGGCCGCTCCCAGACCAATGGCTTCGGCGATGGCCGGCGTGCCCGCTTCAAATTTCCAGGGCAGGTCATTCCAGGCAGAGCCTTCCAACGTCACCCGGCGGATCATATCACCCCCGCCCATAAAAGGGGGCATGGCCTCCAGCAGGGCCCGTTTGCCATACAAAATGCCAATGCCCGTAGGCCCACACATTTTATGGCCGGAAAAAGCCAGAAAGTCACAATCCCACGCCTGCACATCCACTGGCAAGTGGGGGGCGGCCTGGGCGGCATCTACCATGGCCAAGGCACCGGCATCGTGAGCCATTTGCACCAGTTGTTTGACAGGGTTTACGGTACCAAAGACGTTAGACACGGCCGTGAACGAAAACAGCCTCACTCGCCCCGCCAACAAGGGGGGGATGGCCTCCATATCCAGCGTTCCATCAGGCAAAAAGGGCACATACTTAATGACCGCCCCCTTCTCGGCAGCCAGCAACTGCCAGGGAACCAGGTTGGCGTGATGCTCCATCTCCGTCAGCAAAATTTCGTCACCGGGTTGGATGTTTGCCCGCCCCCAGGCATTCGCCACCAGGTTAAACCCCTCAGTGGCGTTGCGTACGTAAATGACTTCCCGTGACTCAGCAGCATTAATAAAGCGCCCAATGCGCACCCGGGCACCTTCGTAGGCATTGGTGGCCGCCTCACTCAGGGCGTAAATACCGCGGTGTACATTGGCATGTGTCTGGCGATAATAGGCGTTCATGGCCTCGATCACCGGTGCCGGTTTTTGTGAAGAAGCGGCACTGTCTAAAAAGATTAGGGGCACACCCGGGTACACTTCGGTGCTGAGGATAGGAAAATCGGCACGAACTTTGGCTACATTTAACATGATCAGTGTTCAGTGGTCAGTAGTCAGTAGTCAGTGATCGGTCACTGAATACTGATCACTGAATACTGACCACTGCTTACTAGCTCTTAGATGGGTTCTCAATGGGTACACCTACCAGATTGCCCCACTCTGTCCAGGAGCCATCGTAATTACGCACGGTGGGGTAACCCAGCAGGTAGGTTAACACAAACCATGTATGTGAGCTACGTTCACCAATGCGGCAGTAGGCGATGACACTTTTATCCGGGGAGAGTCCCTTTTCACCTTCATAAATGGCGCGCAGTTCGTCGGCGGTTTTAAATGAGCCATCTTCCGCCACGGCCCGGCTCCAGGGGACGCTGGCCGCCCCTTTGATGTGGCCGCCGCGCAGGGCGCCTTCCTGGGGTGAGCCCGGCATGTGCAGCAGCTCACCGCTAAATTCCTGTGGGCTGCGCACGTCTACCAATGGCTGCCCGGCATTTACGTGATCTAACACCTGGTCACGGAAGGCGCGGATTTTGTAATCGGCGCGGGCAGACGGATGGTAGCTGCCTTTGGCAAACGAGGGCACATCCTTTGTTAACTCCCGCCCTTCGGCAATCCACTTTTGCCGGCCGCCATCCATGACACGGCAGTCAGCATGGCCAAACAGTTTAAAGACCCAAAAGGCATAACAAGCCCACCAGTTGTTTTTATCCCCATAAAAAACAACGGTGGTTTCATTGCTGATGCCGTGTTTTTCCATGAGGGCGGCAAACTGGGCTTCGTTCAGATAATCACGCCGGATAGCATCGTTCAGATCGGCTACCCAATCGATGTGGGTGGCATTGGCGATATGGCCGGTGCTGTACAACAAAACGTCTTCATTGGACTCCACCAGGCGGATTTTGCCGGTGCTTTCCAGGTTCTCAGCAACCCAGTTTGTGCTGACCAAAACATCAGGGTGAACATAACCTTTATTGCTCATTTTAAACCTCCATAGCTTTCTTGTGGTTCGTTCAAAAATAACTTTGGACTTTTACCAGGTAATCAGTGATCACTGTCCTAGCTACCGGACAGTTTAAAAAAAGATGACGATAACCACTAAAGCTGTTAATGTGAAGAGTAGAAACAAACCACAAAACAGCGAGGAAAAAATGGCTATCGTCCAAACCTATCATACCTTTAAGC
>WYBM01000048.1 GCA_011525915.1 Ardenticatenaceae bacterium
ACGGGCCTTATGCCGCTACCATACTTTTCCTGACTGGGATGCACTCTGGTTATTTATGATCAAAGCCTTGGATGAGGATGATATTCCACCTAACATCGCCGCTCTAATTTCAAATTGAGAATTGCTGGATACATGGGACTTGCTACCTGATTCATGAAGTCATGATAGAATCCACTGCCTCACCTGTGGAAGAAAAACAGGCTATACCACAACCATCACCCGAGGAGCCGTCACCCCCTAAAGGGTTGATTGCCAACCGATATGAGGTGATCAATCGACTCATTGGTGGTATGGGTATTGTTTATCTGTGTCGTGATCGCCTTACTAATGATTTGGTTGCCCTTAAAACCTTCAAGCCAGAATATCTTTCCCACCGGGCGGCCCGTGATCTCTTCTTGCGTGAGGGCACGATGTGGGTGGAGCTGGGCAATCACCCCAACATCGTCCAGGCGTACCGGGTAGAACGCATTGGCGACGGCCGTGAAGTGTATCTGGTATTGGAATGGATCTTGCAGCCAGAAGGCAAACGCACCCCGTCGCTGCGTTCCTGGCTGCGTAAAGGCAAACCGCTGCCCCTGGAAGAGGCCATCCTCTTTGCCCTGCACGTAGCCCGAGGTATGAAATACGCCACCAAAAAAATCCCCGGCATGGTGCATCGTGATTTAAAACCGGAAAACATCCTGATTGGTTATGATGGCCAGGCGCGAGTCACCGATTTTGGTTTGGCCAGCACACTCACAGGCCTGGACAAGGAGAGCCCAACGGCCAATCTGGATGATCTGCCGGAGCTTTTTAACCGCACCCAACTCACGCATGGTGCGGCCGGCACCCCCTTATATATGGCCCCAGAACAATGGCTGCAGCTAAAGCTGGACGCCCGCGCTGACATTTACGCCCTCGGCTGCATCTTATATGAGATGGTAACGGGCCGGTTTGCGGCTGAAGGCAAAGAGCGGGAAGAACTGCGTGACATACATTTACACGGCCGTATCAAACCACCAGATCCTACCCTTCCCCGTGATATCTCCCTCTTTCTGCGTAAATGCCTGGCTGTCAAACCTGCTGAACGCTACCGTAGTTGGCGCGAAATTGAAGAAGCCCTGGTAGGCCTTTACACCATCATCTTTGCCAAACCTGCGCCCGAAGAACGGGCCGTCATCGAAGAAACCCGCGATGAGCGCCTGCGTGCCGCCACCTCTTATAACACCATGGGCCTTTCTTATCTTGACATCGGTAAGATGGATGTGGCCGTTATGTATTTTGAGCAGGTTGTTACCATTGCCCGGCGTGAAGGATCACGCGAACTGGAAGGTGTCGGCTTGGGTAACCTGGGCCGTGCCTACACCGCCCTTGGCTACATCGAACGCGCCATTGAATTTCATGAAGAACACCTGGCCATCGTTCACAATCTGGGTGATCGGGCGCAGGAAGGCCTGGCATTGGGCAACCTGGGCCGTGCTTACCGCCAGTCTCGCGAGCCGGAAAAAGCTATTCGTTTTCATGAGAAGGAGTTGCACATTGCCCACGAACTGGCAGACCGCTATAAAGAGGCATCGGCCCTACACAGCCTGGGTGAATCTTACCGCCAAATTGGCAATGCCGAGCGCGCTGTTTCTTATTATAAACAATCGCTGGCCATTGCCCGTGACATCAGCGACCGCACGCGAGTAGAACGTATCCTCAGCAGCATGGGTAAATTTTACCTGGAACGGGGTGAGCCCAAAGAAGCTGTTACACTTTTTAAGCAAACGCTGGAAATTGCCCGCCAAATTGGCGATCACATAGGCGAAGGGGAAGCGTGGAGCAACCTGGGCATGCTCTATCAAGAGCTGGGGCATATGGATCGTGCCATTGAGTTTTATCACCACGCCCTGAATATCTCGCGAGAAAATAAAGACCTGGGCAAATTGTTTAATAATTTTATGCGTCTGGGCACCCTCTATTTAGAGCAGCAAAACGTGGCCGAAGCCAAAGAGTATTATGACCTGGCTTTAGGTATGGCGCTGGAAATGGGAGATCAAAACCGGGAGATGGAAGCCCGCGCCAGGGTAGGTATCATTCTTAAAGAGCGAGGCGAATACTTTGAAGCCGCACGTTTTCAGCGGCAAGCCCTGCGGTTGGCCCAAGAAATGGGTAATCAGAAGCAGGAGGAATTTTCCCTGATAGAGTTAAGCCGGGCTTATGAAGCCTGGGGTGATTGGGGGCGGGCAATTGATTATTTGCAACAAACGCAGTACATGATCGAAAAAAGAGATGATGCCGGCGAGTTGGCCCGTCACTACATCCAACTGGCGGTACTGTACCGCAAGTCAGCGCAATGGAAGGTGGCCGTAGAGGTATACACTACCGCACTGCAGATCATCCGCAACATTCCCGATGTCCATTTGGAGGTCGATGTTCTGAATTATATGGCTTCTACCTCCCTGGAAGTTAAAGAAACACGGCAGGCTTTGGAATATTTGAAAGAAGCGCTGGAACTCTCGCAAAAGCAGAATTATGATGTTGGTGAGGCCGCAACATTAAGCAATTATGGGCTGCTATACCAGGATATGGGTAAAAAGTGGCAGGCTGTACGCCACCTGGAGAAAGCGTTAACGGTGGCCAAAAAGTCCCGGCGCAGCAGCAGTGTGGCCTCGGCCAGTTTTAAACTGGCCAAGGTGTTGGTTGCGCAGGAAAAATGGGACAAGGCCATACCCCATGCCCGTTTAGCCCAACAACTGTACGCCAAAATGGGCAAAACCCAAATGGCGGCAAGTATTGCCCAATTATTGGCCGACATTGAAAAGAACAAAGGACGCTCGTCTGGCTTCTTCTCCACGGACTTTTTACGTTCTTTGGGTGATTTCTAACAATCAGGTGTGCCGACGCGCCAACTCCTGGCGTACATCGTCCCATGTCAGATCATGTGCGGCCAGCAATACCAACAAGTGGTAGGTGAGATCTGCTGTTTCTTCTACAATGCGTTGATGACCCTGCCCTTTGGCAGCTAGAATAATTTCAACGGCTTCTTCTCCTACCTTTTTCACAATTTCATCTTCCCCGGCTGCAAACAGGTTGCTGGTGTAAGAATGCGCGGTAGGGTTAACTTTACGGTCTTGAATGATGGCGCACAACGTATCAATAAAATCTGTCATATAATCTCCACTCTTTCGTTCTTTATCTAGCTCCGGGCACGCTCTTCATTCTCTAATGCCCGGTAGAAACAGCTCTTTTCCCCGGTATGGCAGGCCGGCCCGGCAGGGTCAACCAGCAGCAGCAGTGTATCTCCATCACAGTCTATGCGGATTTCACGCACGTGCTGTACATGGCCGGAGGTGCTGCCTTTGTGCCAGAGTTCACCCCGGCTGCGGCTCCAAAAGTGCGCCTGGCCTGTTGTTCGGGTCAGCTGCAGTGATTCAGCGTTCATCCAGGCTACCATCAACACTTCTTTGGTCGTGACATGTTGCACCACGGCCGTAATCAGCCCACGTTCATCAAATTTAAGCATTTTGGCATCCATCCACACTCCTTAGATTCGGAGACAACTTGTTTTACTTTGTCTGCTAGTTAGAGGCCGTCTATGCCTAATGGATTAGGCGGCCATGCGCACCGGAATCCCTTGTTCGCCCAGATAGGCTTTGACTTCAGCAATGGTGAGCTGCTTGTAATGAAATAATGAAGCCGCCAGGGCAGCAGATGCGCCCCCAGTGGTGAGCGCCTGGGCAAAGTGGGCCTTTGTGCCTGCCCCGCCAGAGGCAATGACGGGAATGTTCACGGCCGTAGCTACCGCCCGCGTCAATTCAATATCATACCCCTCCTGGGTGCCGTCACCATCCATGCTCGTCAACAAAATTTCGCCTGCGCCTAACCGCTCCGCTTCAAGAGCCCAGGCCACAGCGTCCAGGCCGGTGGGTGTGCGCCCACCGCTCACGACTACTTCCCATTGGGGCAGGGTCAATGGTAAAGGGACACTGGCTGAAGATGGCCCGCGCCTGAGCGCAGGGCCATTGTCAACCCTACGGGCATCAATAGCCACCACAATGGCCTGGCTGCCAAACGCCGCTGCCCCCTGGCTGATGAGTTCCGGATGCCTTACGGCCGCCGAGTTGATGCTCACCTTGTCGGCCCCAGCACGTAAAATACCGCGCATGTCGGCCACGGTGCGAATGCCACCGCCAATGGTGAAGGGGATGAAGACCTGCTCCGCGACGGCGCGGGCTAATGCCATGACGGTTTGACGGGCTTCATGTGTGGCCGTGATGTCCAGAAAGACCAGCTCATCAGCGCCAGCCTGATCATAGACTTTGGCCTGCTCAACCGGGTCGCCGGCATCTTGTAAGGCTACAAAATTGACACCTTTGACCACACGGCCGTCTTTTACGTCTAAACAGGGAATGATACGTTTAGCTAACATGGGTAGATCCTCTTATGACCTGATGCCCAGAGTGACGGATTAGCGCCAGTTCCATAGACTGTAGGCACTTTCTTTGTCCTGAGGGTAGCCTGCCTGAGACAGGATGATGCCAATCTCGCCATGGTGGTAACTGTCATGGGCCACCAGGTAACCCAAGAAAGAGGCCGCCTGGCCGCCAAACCCTTTGACGTTGCCATCCGTTTCCAGACTGCGTACCAGCAGCGCGGCGATAGCGTCGCCAGAGGTTTGCAAGGCGGCCAGCAGTACGGCCGTGTCTGTGCTTTGTTCTTTGCTTACCTTGGTCAGCCCGGCCATCAGGTCCGGCGCGGCCGGCTCCAACCAGGCCATGCGGTTGTGGTGCAGGTGGGCCAAAATGGCCCCTACGCTGCGCCCCTTGCCACCCCATTTGGCCGCCAGGGCGGCCGCCGGAAAGGTCTCTACAAATTCCAGGTTCAGCCGGCAATGTGTCTGCCAGGCAGTTACAATCGGATCCTTCATTTGTTACCTCCTACTCTTCATCATTTCAAACTCACCACGGTGACAAAACAAATTTCCGAATCTACCACCGGCGCTTCGCCTGGCCGTGCCAGATCTTTTTTGATGGCCGCCAGGCCGGCCGCGTAGTCAGCGTCAGAAATGGCCATAAATTCGGAAGCGCGCCACCGCGCTGAAGCATAGTGCAGAAAGTCGGCCAGGGGTTCTGACCGGACGAAGTGCTGGCGACTGACAGTGATGTTGGTGTAACCGGCCTTGTCCAATAAGTGGGTCAAGGTGTCCACCGGTAGGAAGTCTTGTTGATCAAGCGTGTAAGCAGCCGGGAAGTAACGGTAGATGGCCCAATTGGGCATGGCCCAGGGGTCAATGCTGGTGAGTACAAAGTACCCCCCTGGTTTAAGCAAACGGGCCGTTTCGGCGATGAACCGGGGCTTGTTTTGTACGTGGGCGTAAGAGAACTGGTTGGTAATGTAATGGAAGCTTTCGCCGGCGAAGGGGGCGGCCATATTATCAGCCTGCACCCAGGCCACGGCCGGATTGCGGTTCTGTGCCTGGCGCAGCATCCCCTGGAATAAATCCATACCTACCAGGGTGGCATCCGGGAATTGAGAGTAGTTGGCGGCCAACTGCTTACCGGTGCCACACCCCATGTCCAAAACGCGCAGTTGGCTGAGGTGGAGCCACGGCCGTGTTGCCCAAAATTTCCCCAGATTTTCATCCACCTTATGATCCCGCAGCCTTTCATCGTACAGATGAGCGATGGCATCATAATTGACGCGCTGCTTGGCCAGGTCAGACTTCATAAGATAGCCTCCAGGTCAGCTAATTGCTTGATCTCGTAAGTCAGGGGCAGCCCGTTGGCTGTTTTCCCAGCCTGGTTGAGCCAGCAGGTATCAATGCCGTAATTGACGCCACCTTGCATATCGGAAGTCAAGCTGTCGCCGATGATAAGGACAGTTTCTTTGGCCGGGTGGCCCATGTGGGCAAAGGCCACATCAAAGATAGCCGGGTCTGGTTTGCCTACGCCTACTTCATCGGAGACGATAACGGCATCGAAGTACGGCCGTAACCCGGAGCGTTCCAGGCGGGGGTACTGCACGTCTGCCAGGCCGTTGGTGATGAGTGCCAGGCGGTAACGGCCGTGCAGCGATTGGATCAACGAAGCCGCCCCTACAAACAGGTGTGATTGTGCCGCCAGCTGCGTCAGGTAAGTGTTGGCAAACGTCTCCACATCAGGCGTCAGACCCAGTTCGGCAAACAGGCTTTGAAAACGACCGACACGAAGTTCAGCCAGCGCCACTTCGCCTTGTTCAAAACGCTGCCAGAATTGATGGTTGATGGCCCGGTAATGGTCGCCAACCGCTGGTTGATAGTCAAGATCATGCCTGGCAAAACTTTCAGCGATGGCCGCCATCTCGGCGGCATCATAATCAAACAAGGTGCCATCGGCATCAAATAAGAGCCATTGATAACGCATCTGTTAACTCCGTGGGGTTTCATCCATCTTTTGCTGGTAAAGGGCTATAGCTTCAGCCAGCGCAATACGGCCATCATAAATGGCCCGCCCGGTAATCACGCCTATGACGCCTTGGCCGGCCAGGGAATGGCAGTTGTGAATGTCTTCCAGTGTAGCTACGCCGCCAGAAGCGATGACCTGCAGGCCTGTGGCCTGGGCCAGAGTTGCGGTGGCGTCAGCATCCACACCGGTCAGTACGCCATCACGGTTGATGTCTGTATAAATGGCGATCCTGACACCCAGGGCGCGGGCTCTTTTACCCAACTCAGCGGGGGTGACCGGGGTATCTTTTAGCCAACCGCGGGTCTGCACACGGCCGTTACGGGCATCAATGCCTACGGCCACTTGATGCGCGCCAAAGTGGGCTACCGCCTGGCCTAACAGGGCCGGGTTTTCAATGGCGGCCGTACCTAAAATGATCCGCGTAGCCCCGGCCTCCAGGGCGCGTTCAATGTCATCTAAGGTACGCACACCGCCACCAAATTGCACCTTGGTGGCCAGCTTGGCCAGCCGCGGCAGTGTCTCCCAGTTGGCCGCCCCCGCTTCGTCAAAAGCGCCATCCAAGTTGACTACATGCAGCCATTCTGCCCCGGCCGCGATCCATTTTTCCGCCATGGCCACCGGATCATCACTAAACACCGTTTGCTGGACAGGATCACCATGTTGCAGGCGTACGACGCGGCCGTTACGCAAATCAATTGCCGGGAAAATAGTAAACACCATCATACGCTCCCTTGCCTGTTACATCGCCACAAAGTTTTGCAGAATGCGCAGACCGAGATTTTGACTTTTTTCAGGATGGAATTGTAAACCATAGACATTGTCCTGAGCTACCACCGCAGCAAAGGGAAATCCATAATCGGTCCAGGCCAGTATAGCCGTAGCCGCCGCCGGGTCACAATAGTACGAATGCACAAAGTAGGCATAGGCGCCCTGGTTAACCCCTTGTAATAACGGGCTTTCCCAAGCCAGCTCCAGCTGATTCCAGCCCATGTGGGGAACCTTTAAAGCGTGAGGGGCAGAGGATGGCGTATCCGTTGGACTGCCCGGCGTTTGTTGTTCAGCAGGGATCAGATTATCTGGGAAGCGTGTGACGCGGCCGGGAATGAGGCCAAGCCCCCGGTGAATGCCCATTTCGTCGCTTTTGTCAAACATCAACTGCATGCCCACACATATGCCCAGGAAAGGTACTCCCCGACGAACAGCTTCGTGGATGGCCCCTGGTAGTTGGTGTTGGCGCAGGCCATTCATGCCAGAGCCAAAGGCACCTACACCAGGCAGCACCAACTTGTCTGCCTGACGTACTACCTCTGGGTCTTCTGTCAGTACCACCTTTACCCCCAGGTATTCAAACGCTTTCTGGGCCGAACGAATGTTGCTGGCGCCGTAATCAATCATTGTGATTCGTTTGCTGGTCATGTTGCCTCTTTTGAGCAGTAGCCGGTAATTAGTGTTCAGTAATCAGTGTTCAGTAATCAGTAGCCGGTAATCAGTAACTTCTGATTACTGAACACTGGCCACTGATAACCGTTTACTGCGTTAATGTTCCTTTTGTTGAAGCCACATCCACCCGGCGCGGATCGATCTCCACGGCCGTGTGTAAGGCCCGCGCCAGGGCTTTAAACAAGGCTTCGGCTTTGTGGTGGTCGTTACGGCCGTCCACCCGGGCATGCAGCGTCAGGCGGGCATGGACGGCAAATGTCTCGAAGAAATGCTCCACCAGGTCGGTGGGAAATTGGCCAATAGCTGGGGTAGCCCACGTGGCCTGGAAGACGGTATACGGCCGTCCGCTGAAGTCCAGGGCTGCAAAACCCAGCGCCTCATCCATGGGCACGGTGGCCTGGCCAACACGGTTAATGCCCCGGCGCTCACCCAGTGCCTGGTCAAACGCTTTGCCTAATACAATGGCCACGTCTTCAATGGTGTGGTGACTGTCGATATGCAGGTCGCCTTCGGCTTTGACGGTGAGATCAAAAAGACCATGTACGGCCACGGCCGTGAGCATATGGTCCAAAAAGCCCACACCGGTGCCAATCTGGTGCTGGCCCCTTCCGTCCAGATTCAGGGAAATACGGATTTGTGTTTCCGTTGTTCGCCGCTCAATGGTTGCTGCTCGTGCCATGATTTAAATCTCCCTCGTGTCCTATTTTCCCTAATGCTGCCAGCAGTCTATCTGTGTCTTCTGGTCGGCCGGCGCTGATGCGAATGCAGTTGTCCAGCCCCTGTTTGTCAAAGTAGCGTACCAGGACACCTTCTTGTTCCAGGTCGAGTTTAAGCTGGTGGGCAGAACGGCTATGTACCCGGCACAAAATAAAATTTGACAGGCTCGGGTATGGTTCCAAATAAGGTATCAGGCTGAATGCCTCACGCAAGCGGTTGCGTTCAGCCACGATGCGCCGCACCTTATCATGCATCCACGCCTGGTCAGCCAGGGCGGCCAGGGCGGCGATGGTGGCAGCCACATTCACATTATACGGCTGTTTGATCTTCCACATGTGCGGCAGCAGCCATTCCGGGAAGGCGCCGTAGCCCACACGCAGCCCGGCCAGCCCGGCCAGCTTGCTGAAGGTACGCAGCACCACCAGGTTATTATAAGCCAATGTCCAGCGAATGTGGCTCTGGTAGCCGTCTACTTCGGCAAAGTCAGCGTAGGCCTCATCCAGCAGCACCAGCACCGGCAGTGCCAGCAGGCGGCGCAGGCTCTCATCATCAATCACACTGCCATCCGGATTGTTGGGCGAACAGAGGATGAGGAGCTTGGCCTCATGGTGGCGGACGGCCGTTTCAATGGCGGCTACGTCCAGCGTAAAGTCTGGGCGGCGCCAGACGGGGATGTAATGGCCGGTGTTGACGGCCGTGCTAAACGGATACATGCCAAACGACGGCGGGCAGTCAACCACCACATCACCTGGATGCAGCACCACACGCAAGACAATATCAATGAGTTCATCGGCCCCGGCCCCGGCCATAAGGCGCGCTGGTGGCACGTCTACATAGGCACTTAATGCTTCTCGCAGCTCGTTAGATTCCGGGTCCGGGTAGATATGAAAATAGCGGCCAGCGGCCATGGCGGCCAGCACCTGGGGCGAAGGACCGTACGGGTTTTCGTTGGCATCCAGCTTCACAATCTCTTCAGGTGCCCGCCCTAACCGTGCTGACAGTACCTCAAAGGGCACGATGGGTGTGTATGGCTGCATAGCCACAATATCCGGCCGCACAAAATCCTTGATATTCATTTTTCTCACCCTTTGCCTTCTTTGCCCCCTTGGCGGTTTGAAAGGTCCAACTGCATCTGGCGGCTAAGCGTGGTAAAGCCCTCTTTTTCATAAAAGGCGATTGCGCGTTGGTTGAATTCGTACACATTGAGCCGGATTTGGTGCAACTGGCGCTCCTGGGCAAAGTTCACGGCCGTCTCCAGTAACATTTGCGCCACTCCCTGCCCATGATAATCAGCCGCCACAATGAGCGTCGAGACGTGCAGGTAATCCTGGGCATGGAGCAGCGGATGATCCACTATTTTGATTTTCAGGAGGATCATGCCAGCCAACCGCCTTTCAGCCTCGGCGACAAAAATACGGACGTTTTCATCAGCCAGCCGCTCGGCCAGAAAGGTGGGCGGCCGAGCAATTTCCCCGGTCTGGCGAAACAAGGCGGGCATGGCCGTATGGTGCAGCATATCTATTTCGGCATACAACAAATCAAGCCCTGTGTGGTCGGCCAATGTGGCCTCACGTAGAAGTACATCCATGATCACAATCTCCAATCTCTAATCCTCACCCCCCACTCTTTTTAGCGCTGCCTGGGCGTGGCCATCCAGCATCTCCGCCTGGGCCAGGCGGGCAGCGATGGGGCTGAGACGGGCAGAGGTGGCATCATCCAGTTCCACAATGCTGGTGATTTTCACAAAGTCGCTGACGTTAAGGGGAGAGGCAAACCGGGCGGTGCCGCTGGTGGGCATGGTGTGGCTGGGCCCGGCGACGTAATCGCCCAATACTTCAAAGCTGCGTTCACCAATAAACAAGCCGCCGGCGTTGGGGATTTTGTCCGCCCACGCCTGCGGGTTGGCCGCCGCCAGGCAGGTGTGTTCGGCAGCAAACTCATTGGCCAGACGACAGGCTTCCGCCATATCGGCCGTTACTACAATGCCGCCCTGGTTTGCCAGCGAAAGGGCAATCACCTCACTGCGGCTAAGGTCTTCTAGCTGGCGGGCGATCGCCAATTGCACGGCCGTGGCCAATGCCTGTGATGGTGTCAACAAGATCGCTGTGGCTAGCACGTCATGCTCTGCCTGAGCCAGCATATCGGCGGCTACCCAGGCCGGGTTGGCCGTTTCATCGGCCACCACCACTGTTTCTGTGGGTCCATACAGGCCATCAATGCCCACCAGGCCATACACCTCTTTCTTCGCCAGGGTCACAAACAGATTGCCTGGCCCTACAATTTTATCGACGCCAGGGATGGTTTCTGTGCCAAAGGCCAGCGCTGCTATCGCTTGCGCCCCGCCCAGTGGATAGACGGTATCAATTCCGCAGATAGCCGCAGCGGCCAATATCACGTCAGCTACCCGGCCGTCTTCGCGCCCTGGCGGAGTGGCCACCACGATCTCGGGCACGCCCGCCACCTGTGCGGGGATGACGGACATGAGCAGGCTGGAAGGCAAGGGGGCCGTACCGCCAGGCACATAGACCCCCACACGTCGGATCGGGGTGACGCGCTGTCCCAAGCGCCCGCCCATATCGGTGGTTGTCCAGTTGGGCAATGGTTGGTAGCTGTGGAATTGGCGAATACGGTCGGCCGCAAACTGCAGCGCATCGGCCAGGTCGGCAGGGACACGGGCCACGGCCGTCTCTATATGTTCCTTTTCTACTGGCCACCTGTCTACGCTGACCCGGTCAATTTTGGCCGTCCAATCGCTTAGAGCGGCGTCGCCGCGCTGCTGCACATCGTGAAGGATGGTAGTCACGGCCGTGGCCGGTGTAGCCCCCTTACCAAACAGATCATCTAAACGAGCTTGCAAGGCGGGCGGCACTTCTGGTGTTAAGGTCACCCCCCGCCTCAAAATAGAGCGTTCTGCTTCTGTAACTGAATACAACTTGATCATCGAAACCTCCCTATGTGCGTCTCAGGTGATTGATTAAGATCACCTTGTTACCCCTGCACCTCATCCCCCTGCAAGGCCGTCAGCATCGCTTTGTAGCGCGCCGGCTCTTCTTCAAAAATGTAGGTGCAGGGGGCCACAATAACGCCGCTGCCGCCGATGGCCCGCAGTTCGGCAATGGCCGGAAAGAGGTCACTTTTGCGTACCACAATGTTAACAGCAAACCAGCCGGTGTTGTCATGAGTAAGAACACGAGAAATAGTAGGGCCTTGCAGCCCGGCAATGTGCTGCTTATCACGCATAAGCGCCGCAATGGCTTCTGGGGATTCGCTGCGAATGTTGGCCGTCACCAGGTACGAGCCCGCGGCGCGCCGGTGAGCCTCAATGTATTCCAACATATGCCGGGCTACGGCCAACACATCTGGCCGTTGCTGCAGCGCGGGTTTGTGAGCAATGAGAATGGCTTGTGACGCCAGAATTTGCCCATCGTCTAACGGCCGTAAATGGTTATCTCGCAGGGTTACCCCAGACGACACCAGGTCCGCAATCAGGTCGGCAAAGCCGATGGCCGGGGCAATTTCTAAGGTGCCCTCTACACTTACCAGCTTGATGGGCTGCACGCTGTGATGGGCCAAAAACACCCTGGTGAGGTTGGGGAATTTGGTGGCAATGCGCAGTACACGGCCGTGGTCGGCCAACTCTGCGGCCCACCGGGCCAGGTCGGCCATTGTATGCACCGGTAAATCTTCAGGCACAGCCAGATTAAGTGTGCAGGGTCCATACCCTAAGGTGTCATGAAGGATAAGGGGGGTACGGCCGTTGGCACCCGCACGCTTTTCCGCCAGCACATCATACCCTGTAATGCCAAAATCAACACTGCCCTCGCTCACACCGGTCACAATGTCACCCGGCCGCTGAAACATTACCGTCAACCCAGGCAATGCCGGGATGGTGGCGGCGTACTGGCGAGGATTAGGCCGGTATACTTTTAGCCCACACGCCGCCAAAAAATCAAATGTGGCATCATATAACGCCCCTTTGCTGGGCAGTGCCAGCCGCATATCGGTTCGAGTCATAAAGATTCCTCTTCAAGAGATTGGAGATTAGCGATGGCTTGCTGCCTGACTCTTTATCTGATCTCCAAAACAAAAAACCCTCCCCGGGGTTCCGAGGAGGGTTTTAATACCCACTAGTGCGCTAAACGAACGCTACCTCAACCCAGGGTCAGCTTTCCAGATGATGTGATGATGTGCGTGGTGGGCGTTCATGTGGGTTGAAAGCTTAGGGTTCGTCATGATGGGCCAGAGTCTAGCATAATCAAAGCAACATGCCAACCCTTTTCACAGTGTCCAGCCTGGGGGGCCAAGATACGGCCGTACATCTTCATCTTTCATGATTTCACGCACGCTTTCGGCCAGGGTTAGCTCTCCCTGTAACACCGCCGTCTGGTACCGGCTGGCCCAGCGGAAGATCAGGCCGCGTGATTTGCGGTGTTCTACCAGCATCAATTGCGCCAGAGGCCCGCCAAGCTCCAGAAAACCAGACCTGACGTAATCTCGCTCGGTTTGCTGCCAATCATAGGCCAGGCGGACGATTTCTACCTGCCAGCCGTGTGTGGGGGTCCAGGTAAAACGGCCGTAGCTCAACCGTTTGTCCTCGTCAAAAGGGGCGCCCACCGAACCGACATTGGCCACCAATGTCTCACCCACCTGGCGCACAAGCGGGCGGTGAGTATGGGCGGTGACAAATACGGCCGGCGGTGGGGTCATGCGTTCCCGAATTTCCGCTTCCGTTGATTCCGGGTAGATGCCGGTGCGATTGTCACCCATGGAAGCATGGACGGCGCGCAGTTCACGGCCGTCTGGTGCCATCAGGCTATAAACATCTGGTAGGGCAGCAATGCTGGTGATGTCGCCATTAAGCTGTTGGTAGGTCCAATGGGCATATTCTCGAATTTTAAACGACGGGCCGTCCAGCGGGCTTCCGGGCGCGGCGCAGTCAAGAACATACTCCTCATGGTTGCCCTTTAACACCTGCCAGTTGTCTTGCCGCGCCCGTGCCTGCACAAACTGCCAGCAGGCCAGGGAACAAGGGCCACGATTGACAATATCGCCATTCACCACGACCTGGTCTGGCTGCCATTGGCCCATGTCTTCCGTTACCCGCTCCAGCGCCGGTAAGTTGCCATGAATGTCAGAGATAACTGCAATTTTCACAATTCACCTGAAATATGTACGCTACACTAGTATCAGTTTTCAGTAATCAGTAGTCAGTTTTCAGTGCTGGTCTATCTCTGGAAACAGTCTACTGAAAATGGATGACAGGCTTCTGATTACTGGTACTCGTGGAAGTCTACACCACCTTTACCAATTAGGGGCAGAAATTCCAAGATTCAGAGGCAAACCGGTTCATTCTGTGCATTCTGCCCAAATTGGCTAAACTTTGTTTGATGAACAAGCTGCACACCCGGCGATTAGAGATTGGTGGTGGCCAGGTGATAGGGCCGTGGCCGCCGGCGGCAGCCTCTACCCGTTTGCAAATCCCTCCCTGCACCCAAGGGTATGTGGACGCACAGGTGGATGATTACGGCCGTATCCCTGGCAGCCGTCGCGCTAATTACCCCTGGCGCCCGGGCGTCTGTTTGCACATCAATGCCCGCTTTTCACACGGCGTAGAGACGTTATTGGGGACGGCCGGGTTTGGCTTTTGGAATGCCCCTTTTGGCGACCCCACCGTGCGCCGGCCGGCGCTGCCCCAGGCGGTCTGGTTTTTTTACGCTTCTGCCCCCAATGATTTGCCATTGGCCCCAGACGGTCCGGGGCGGGGCTGGTTTGCCGCCACCATTCACGCTGCTTCCCCCGCCGCTTTGGCCATCATGCCACTGGCTCCCATAGTAGTAGCTGGCAACTGGTCAGAACGCATACGCCGCCGCTTGTGGCCCTGGGTGCAGCGCCATCTGGGCATCTCTTTTGCACCCCTTACTGTGGATATGACAGCCTGGCACCATTACCAGTTAACATGGCGGCCAGATGGATGTACGTTTGCGGTAGACGGCCGTACCTGGCTGAATACATCCCATAGTCCTGCCGGTCCGCTTGGCTTTGTCTGTTGGATTGACAACCAGTATATGATCGTCACGCCGCAAGGGCGTCTGGGGGCAGGTACCCTGGTTACCACCGCGTCCCAGTGGCTTGAGGTCAAGGAACTCCACCTGGAAACGGATGATGGTCCAGCGGGACCACTGATCGCAGGCAGCTGACAAAAAAGACCACACCTGCAGGTGTGGTCCTCCATGATAAATCAGGGTGTCTATGGCCCTACTCATTCATATCGCAGCGCTTCAATAGGATGCAGCCCGGCTGCCCGCCATGCCGGGTAGATGCCAAAGATAAGCCCCACGGCCGTGGCAAACCCCGTGGCCAACCCCACCGTGCCGGCATCTGTCACCGTTTCCAGGTCAATTAACTGCCCGGCCAGTTGGCTGATGGCCCAGCCCAATAGCATGCCCAGGAAGCCGCCCAGCAAGCTTAATAACACAGATTCCATCAAGAACTGCACCAGAATGTCCCGCCGCAGCGCCCCCACCGCCTTGCGGATGCCGATCTCTCGGGTGCGTTCTGTCACGCTCACCAGCATAATGTTCATAATGCCAATACCACCCACCAGCAGTGAAATTCCGGCAATAGCGCCCAAGAATGCCGTCAGTGTGCCGGTGATCACATTAAATGTTTCCAACAGGTCTGACTGGCTGAAAATGGTAAAGTCATCCTCATTGGCATAAGCGATGCCGTGCTGTTGTCGCAAGATCTGCGTAATTTGCTCAATGGCCTCATCCGTCTGCTCTTCACTGGCGGCCTGAGCTGTAATGGTAGAAACGGCTTTTTCTCCCTGGCGGGTGCGGTCTACAAAGAGGCGGCTTTGTGCCGTGGTCAGTGGAATATAGACGTTGCTGTTATTGTTGTTGATGCCGCTGCCAGATTCGGCCAGCACGCCCACCACTTCGTAACTGACGCCGTTGATCTTAATGCTTTGGCCAATCGGAAACGCCTCTTCAAAAAGATCGGTGGCAATATCGGCCCCCAACACCGCCACACGGGCCCGGGTATCCACGTCTTGCTGGGTCAGGCCATCGCCGCTCTGAAACTCTGTCAGGTTGTTGACCGGGAAGTAGTTGGCTGTGACACCGGCGACGTTGGTGCGGCTAGAGCTGCGGCCAAACACCACTTCTTGCGTGCCTTGCACCGAAGCCGAAACAGCGCTCAATACAGGTGCGTTGAGGGGATCAGAAAGCGCTTCAGCGTCTGCCAGGCTAAGTGCCTGGTAGCCCCCGCTGTTGTCAAAATCGGTGACAATGATGATAAGATTGGTGCCGATGGCTTGAATCTCGCCGGTGATAGACTGGTTAACGCCGTTGCCAATAGACATGAGGGCGATAACGGCCGCGACGCCAATGATGACGCCCAACATCGTTAAAATAGAGCGCAGTTTATTGGCCCACAAACTTTCCAACGCGGTTGTGAAACTTTCAGAGAGGTTCATGTCTGGTCGCCTCCGTGGTCGTCATCGGTAATTAGTCCGTCACGGATCCAGATGGTGCGCTGCGCGTGGGTGGCAATTTCTGGTTCATGGGTGATCATGATGATAGTCATGCCTTTTTCCTGATTCAGGTTCTTAAAGATCCCCAAGATTTCTTCGCCTGTTTTTGTGTCCAGAGCCCCGGTTGGCTCGTCGGCCAGAATAATGGCCGGGTTGGTAGCCAGGGCGCGGGCAATGGCCACCCGCTGCTGCTGGCCACCGGATAATTCGTCTGGCCTGTGGTCCATACGGTCACCCAGCCCCACGGCCGTTAGGGCTTCTTTGGCGCGGGTCAGCCGGTCACCCCGGCTGATACCGGCATACATCAGCGGTAGGGCCACCTGCTTCACGGCCGTGGTCCGGGGTAACAAATTAAACTGCTGAAAGACAAAGCCAATGCGCTGATTACGGATGCGTGAACGGTCGTCTGAACTCAGGTCGCTGACATCGTGCCCATCTAATTTGTACGTGCCCCCCGTAGGCACATCCAGGCAGCCCAACATGTTCATTAACGTGCTCTTACCAGAGCCAGAAGGTCCCATAATGGCCACAAACTCCCCTGCGCTGATCTGTAAATCTACCCCGCGTAGTGCATGGACCACCTGCGTGCCCATCTGATAAGTTTTGGTAATGTTTTCCATTTCGATCATGATAAAACCTCAAACAGGGGCCAACTATTGGCCGCCGCCAAACGGCCCGCCGCCTTGCCCATTGTCAGGGGGGCCGTCGCCGTTACCAAACTGAAAACGTGGCGTGACACTGCCAACGATGAGTTCGTCGCCAGCTTGCAAACCGCTGGTGATCTGGGTATAACGGCCGTCTCGCAGCCCAATCGTTACTTCTACCTCTGTGAACGTCTGGGTGCCGTTGGCATCGGTGATCACCTTGTTAACCGTGTACGTGCCCTTTTCGCGGTTGGCGTTGATGGCGGCATTGGGCACCAGCAGTACATCTTTCACCGTATCTGTTAGCAGACGGGCGTTGGCCGTCATGCCCACCAACACCGGCAGCGCTGTTTCACCCAGGCTGATGTAAACCTGATAGCTGACCACGGCCGTGTTATCTTGTGTAGCCACCGGCGCAATAGACACCACCTCGCCGGCAATGTCCACTTCCGGCCATGATTCCAACGTCAGTGTCGCCGGCTGCTCTATGGTTACCTTGCCGATGTCTACTTCATCCACATCCAATACCACTTCCAGGCTGGCTGGGTCTACCAACGTCACCAAAATGCCGCTGGCCTGTTCGCCAGGCTGCGCGTTCACGGCCGTGACCACCCCGGCAAACGGTGCATACAGGGTCGCTTCGGCCAGGTCATTTTCAGCTCTTTGCAGGGCGACGCGGGCCTGAACGACGGCCGTTTCCATCTGCACGATCTGGCTTTGGGTTGGCCCGCGCTGCAGCCTGCCCAGGGTGGCTTGGGCCTGAGCCAGGGTCGCTTCGGCGGCGGCCACTTGGGCGGCCGAAGGGCCAAGCAGCAACAAATCCAGGTTAGCCTGGGCCGCGTCTCGCTGTGCCGCAGCTAACGCTGCCTGGGCTGATGCCGCCGCGATAGCATTACCGTCGCCGTTGAGCAGACGCTCAACTGTCTCTTGGGCGGCGGCCAGTGTGGCATTGGCCTGCAAAGCCTGCGCCCGCGCTGAAAGTTCCAGGTCAGCCAGCGTTTCTGCTGACAGGAAGCCTTCCGGCTCTGTCACCAGGATCGTGCTGTGCTGCTCTGCGGCACGGGTGGCGGCCGTTTGCGCCAGGCCTAGTTGAATCTGTGCCGCCTCCAATTCCGCAGCGCTGGCGCCCGCCCGGGCATCATTTAACTGGGCTGCCGCGGCCGCAATGTCGGCGTTGGCGGCGCGCACGTCTGCCTCTGCCTTGGCGATCTCGTCGGCGCTTGCCCCGGCCAGCAAGCCATCCAGAGCGGCCTGGGCACTGGCCACATTGGCCTCAGCTGCGGCCAGGTCAGTGGCCGTGGCTGGGGCCAAAAGGGTAGCCAGGTTGGCCTCTTGAATGGTTAAGGTTTGTTGGGTATTGGTGACGGCGCGTTCAAGTACGGCCGTGTCCAGCGTCAATAGGGCTTCGCCAGCTGCCACCCTATCACCTACCTGCACGTACACCTCGGCCACATAGCCAGATTGGGCCAGGGCTAATTGGGCGGCGCGTTGTGCCCGTACCTGGCCACTGGCCGTAGCGTTGGCCGCCAGGTCGCCGGTAATAACCGTCACCGTTTCCCCGGCATCAACAACGGCTGCCTGCTGCCGGGCCATGGCCCGCGCCCCCAGCATGGGCAGGGCCACGATGGCAATAATCATGATTAGCAGTAAGCCACCGCCAAGCCATAGCCATTTTCTGCGTTTTTTGGTTCTCTTGTTCATAATATTCCCTATGTGTTGTGTTTTAATTTCCTGACCCAGGGCCAAAGAAGTTCCCCACCGGCGTGCTGTTGGTGATGAGTAGTTCATCCCCTTCGTTCAGGCCACTCAGGATTTGAGTATAGCTGCTGTCACGCAGACCAATGGTTACCGGCGTTGTCTCCGTTCCCTCACCCACCACCAGGTTCACACTGTAAGTGCCTGAACTGCGGTCTACGTTGATCGCCTGGTTGGGCACCAGCAGCACATCTTTCTTTTCGGCCGTGATCAGGTTGGCGTTGGCTGTCATACCTACACGTACAGGCAGGTCAGTGTGCCCCAGACTAAGGTATACCTGGTAGATGACCAGAGAGCTGCCAGGTTGGGTGCTGGCGCTGGTGGCGATGGTGACAATTTCACCAGGGATTTCAACATCTGGCCACGTTTCTAATGTCAACGTGGCCGGCTGCCCAACCTGCAAACTGCCTACATCCACTTCATCTACTTCCAACACCACTTCCAGGCTGGCAGGGTCTACCATTTCGATGACCGGACCGGTGGCAAATTCGCCTTCGCTGACGACCACGGCCGTGACCACCCCGGCAAAGGGCGCCGTAATAGTTCCTTTGGCCAGAGCGTCTTGGGCATCGGCCAGGCTCAATCGGGCCTGCTCAACTTCTGCTGTGGCTACGGCCATCTCTTCGGCCGTTGGCCCGGCCAACAAATCAGCCAGTGAAGCTTCTGCCTGAGCCAGCTGCGCCTGGGCAGAGGCAATTTGCGCTGCTTTTGCGCCACCGGTCTGCACGCTGAAGTTTGCTTCTGCCCCCTGCAGCCGGGCGGCGGCCGCCGTCACGTTCCCCTGAGCGGCACCCACGTCTGGCCCGGCCAGCAGGGTATCAAGCTGCGCCTGGGCATTGGCCACCGCTTCATTGGCCTGCAACATCGCCTGGTGTGTCTGCTCGTTGGGGGTTTCCTGGTTCGCTTCCTGCGCCGCCTGCTGCTGCAACTGAGCGGCTGCCAGTGCCGCCTGGGCCGCTTCAATTTGTGACTCCTTGATTGTGCCCTGGACGGTGGCCAGGTTAGCCGAGGCCGAGGCTAATGATGCCTCTGACTGGCGCACGGCAGCCTGGTAAATAGCCATCTCTTCGGCCGAAGGCCCGGCCAGCAGATCATCCAGGTTAGCCTGGGCGCTGGCTACGGCCGCTTCCGCAGCGAGAATGTCCAGGGTATTGGCCGGTTCCTGCAAAGCGGCCAGACTTACCTCTTTAAGATATAGATTCTGCTCGGCAATGGTTACATTCAAGGCCAACATCGTTGTGTCTAGCTGCATCAACACGTCGCCAGCTTGCACGCTGTCCCCGGCGCGCACATTGATCTGCTGCACACGTGCCGGTGTGGCCGCCGAAAGTGTGGCCGCCTGTAACGGCCGTACTTCACCGGCCGCTGTAGCCCTGGCAGACAGGTCGCCGATAAAGGCAGCCACTGTGTCACCGGGCGCCGGTGCCTGCGTCTGGGCCGCACGTTGGGCTGCCCGGCTGGCGGCAAACAGTATTGCCACTATGATCACCACGGCGGTGAGGGTAATGACCCATTTCTTTTTCATATATGCTCCTCGTAAAGGTTACTGGTATCAGTATTCAGTCATCAGTGGGCAGTTTTCAGTAGGGGCTAACGCCAGCAACTGTCCACTAAACACTGGTTACTGACTTCTGGCCACTGGTTACTGGCTTCTGATCACTGATTACCTGGCAAAAGTCCAAAGTTATTTTGAACGAACCCATAGCTTCCCGTTTGCAGATTGTAGGCGGGGATTGTGGAGAAATTATGGAAAAGGTTTGCAGGTTGTTTGCAACCAGACGGCCGTTGCCCCGTACAGGCGAACATGATGTGACCTTACTTGCAAAAAAGGAGAGACATTTATGCCTGATGAAACTGTTTATAAGGCTGAAGAAATGCAAAAACTCATACGTAAAACCTACTGGACGCCCTACCTGATCATTGGTGTTGGCATTTTACTGCTGGCGGCTAACCTGTTTGGGTTCCATTTAATGGATATCTTATGGCCGGGGTTTATCATTGGCCCTGGCCTATTATTACTTTGGCCAGCGTACAATTCCACCGCTGAAAAGCGGAACGCCGCCAGCTTTTTGGCTGTACCTGGGGCTATCATCACCACAGTTGGTCTAATGCTGTTTACAATGAATCTGATCGATCATTTTGAAGCCTGGGCTTACAGTTGGCCGCTCATTTGGGCTTCAGTGGCCGCCGCGGTCATGTACATCTATCGCTTTGACGAAGCGCACACCGTCCATGACTCAGGCCGCAAGTTTATTCGGGCTATGGTTATTCTGTGCGGGGCCATGATGGTGTTGTTTGAACTGGTCATTTGGGGTAGTTTTAATCCCCTGTTGGCTGTTGGGTTGATTGCTTTTGGCATTTACCTGTTAGTGAAGAACCAGCGGCAGCAGCGCGCTTAGGCCGCGCCCTTAGTAGGTGCTGCGTGGCGCTTAGTGAACCCATTAGGCACCACGCACTACATATCAGGAGGGGTATAGAAAGTTTTAACAGATGTGTTCACATAGGAGAATATGATTATGAGTCACGAAGAGAATATCAAGATTGATGAAGATGAAGTTAAAGAAGAAACCCACACAGAAGAAAATTCCTGGACAGAAGAGTTTGTCGTTGCTGGCGAGGAGTTGGTAGATACGGTCAAGAAGTTGGTGAAGGAATCTTCAGTGCGTCACGTGGAAATCATCAACGAAAAACACAATATCCACTTTAAGGTGCCTTTGCCCGTTGGTGTAGGTGGCATTGCCGTTTTGGGCCTCATAGGCATGGGCTGGCTGGCCGTTATTGCTCTTATCGCTGCCCTGGTGACGGACTGCACCATTCGTGTGGTGCGGGTGGAAGCAGCCCCCGCCGAAAAATCCCCAGAAGGGACAAAACCGGCAGGGGCGTAGATGCCCGTTAGCGGTTGGCTTTTTGTTTTCTTTTGGTACCAGGACGCCCGATGCGCATACAACATCGGGCGTCTGGTATTTGTCAAAATCACTCCCTCCGGTTAAGGTATTGGAAACGTAACAAGACAGGCAGGTCACATGACCGGGCCTGGGAAGGGAGTTTGAACATGTCCAAGCGATTTGTTGTCTTTTGTATAGGCATAGGGGTGTTATTGCTGCTGGCCGCCTGTGATTCACTGATCACGGTAGGTGGAGATGCAGGCAGCTTGCTGCCAGAATTGGAAGGTTATAACACCATCGAAGGGCAAAGTTTTACCGATGCGCTGACGACGTTGGGGGTCATGGCGACCCTGGCCGGGCAGCCAGAGCTAGGGGCACCCATTGCGGCCGTTAGTGGTGTGGTGGGGTGTTATCAAGAGGCCGGCGCTGTTAGTGCCCGTGTCTACAGCGACCAGGCAGAACCGCGCAACAGTGGCATTGTGGCCGTGGGTGACCGCAATGCGCTGCTGAACCCTATCACCTTTTTGCAATGTGTGCCCGGCAGCGGCCGCCGGGGGCCCCAATCGGTGACCATTGAGCCTTGTTCACACAGCTATACTCTGGCCCGTGATGACAACGAGTTTTACATCATTTATGCCGGGCTGACCCCGGACGTATGCCATGCTTTCTGCTCAAACCTGGAGGGCTGCACAGCGCATTAACGTGTAGGCATCTGTTTACTTTGTGGTTTCCACACGCTGCCAGAGGTCAAGCAACGGCCGTTGCCTGACCCGCACCTGCCACCAGACGGATCCCCACAGATGCAGCCGGGCGGCAAACAGCTGCAGTGTCCACCAACATTCACGGGGGGTGCGGGCAAAGGTCAAGGCATGGCGGCTGCCTTGTTGTGCTTCTCGGCGGGCAGAGCGCATCTGGTAGGGAGAACGGCGTATCACATCTTGCGCGTAGCCACCAGCAGAGCGCACCTTTTGCCGCCGCCAATCTGCATACGTGCTGGGGTATTTTACATACACTTCGGCTTGCGGCGCGTAGCGGATGCGGTACCCTTGCTCGGCCAGGCGGTGGGAGATGACGGCATCTTCGGCCAGTGCGTCATGAGGGATGGGGGGCAGCAGGGATTTGCGGACCGCAAAGAGGTAACCGGAGCAAAGTAAAAATTGCCCTGTTGTGTCCCGTGCCAGGCGTGCCTGGTGGGCACCAGCCACCAACAGGTGTGACCAGTAACCCAGTTTTGTGTTACGCGGGCTAAGGCTGACGGGCCGGCCAGTGACCGCGCCGGTTTGGGGATCGTTGAACGGTGCCAACAGGGGGGCAAGCGATTGGCGCCCGACGTATACATCGCCATCACTAAAGACGATGATGTCTCCTTGAGTGGCTTGTAAACCAATGGTGAGAGCCGTGGGTTTGCCTTGACCGGGATCAGGCACGTGGCGAATGTGGGGGTATTGGGTGGTGTATTGGTGAACGACGGCCGTCGTTTCGGCGTCTGGGCAAACCACCAGGATTTCGCTGCCGGCCGGCAGCTGCGCTTGAAAGGCATCCATGGCCCGGCCAATGGTGCTGGCCTCACGGTAAGCAGTGATCAGCACAGAAATCATGGCCAGGACGCCTACCCTCACCCTTGCATGGTGGAACTATCTGACGTGTAGACCACAGAAACGCCCTTGATACGGCCGATACCCCACTCCACGATGGCGATGAGCAGTATAAACAGCAGGTTGACACCGATGGCCAGCGAAAAGGCCAGCCCCAGATAGCCAAACATCAGAGCCGCCGGGCGGGCCAGTTCAGAGGCAATGACGTTGGCTACCCCCAACAGGTATAAAACCAGAGAGAGCACGCCCAGGGTAATGGCAAAGGCGGGCCAGGCGCGGCGGTCTGAACGGCTGGGCATCATGCCGTTGCCAATGGCAAACAGCAGGTAAAGCCAGAGGAAAAAGTCGGGTGTTTGCAGAATTTGGTCAAGCGCGATGGTCAGGGAGCGGATCTGGCCGGTTTCCACCAGCAAAGCGATCTGAGGGTAGTTAAAGATGTGGAAGCTGATGAGCAGAATCACGGCCGTGCCCATTATTAAGGGCGCGCCGCCGATGATGCTTTCCCGCACCGGGTCCAGCGTAGGGCTTTTATAATACTCCACATACCCCAGTTGAATGCTGCCATCTGGCTGCTGACGGGGGATGACAGAGAACGTACCGGTGCGCACGCCCAGCAGGGTGGCGGCCAGCCAATGGCTGGCTTCATGCAGAAACACACCGGGCAGCAAGATAATGGCGTATAAAACGACAGCCCGCGCCGGTTGACCCATCAACAAATAGGAAATACCATGCAGATGTTGGTGAATCCAGCGCTGCATCACCAGCAAGAGGGGCAGTGTTAGTAATACCCAGAAGAAGGGCATAAGAGAGTCGTTCATGAACGGTGAATGGCCAATGGCTAGTTTACAATAGCATTTTGCACTAATTGGACAAAGCTTGGTTTCAGGCTGGCGCCGCCGACAAGCGCGCCGTCGATGTCTGGGTGGGCCATATAGTCGGCAATATTGTCCTCGGTGACGCTGCCACCGTACTGAATGCGTACTTGCTGTGCTGTGTGCTCACCAAACATCTCAGCAACAGCGCCGCGCACGCTTAAGCCAATGATGCTGCCTGCGGCTGCCGCGCTGGCCGATTTGCCCGTGCCAATGGCCCAGATAGGTTCGTAGGCAATGACACAGGTAGCCGTTTGCTCGGCCGTTAAGCCAGCCAGGGCCGCCTTTACCTGCCCACTAACAAACACCTGGGTTTCGCCCCCTTCATTTTGGGTCAGGCTTTCACCCACGCAGATGATAGGGGTCAGGCCATGAGCCAGGGCCGCGTGGACTTTTTTATTCACCCCTTCGTCTGTTTCACCAAAGAGGGCCCGGCGTTCTGAATGGCCTAAGATAACGTATTGGCAGAAGGGGGTCAGCATGTCTGGCGCTACTTCACCGGTGTAAGCGCCTTTTTCGGCAAAGTACATGTTTTGGGCACCCACGCCGATGTTGGTGGCTTGCAGCACCTCATAAACAGCGGGGATCGCCAGAAAAGGCGGGCAGACAACCCGGTCTATGCCTTTGATATTTTGCAGTTCATGACGGATCTCACGTACAAATTCTACGGCAGCAACGGCCGTTTTGTTCATTTTCCAATTGCCAGCAATGATAGGGGTTCGCATGGTTTCTCCTTTTCCTTTGTCTTGGTGTCCAGGTCAAACTGATGACTGAATACTGCCTGCTAAACACTGATTACTACTCCCCATCTTCTAATTCTACAATTCTCTCCGCGATCAGGGTACTCAGCCAGGGTGGGGGCGAGGCGTTTTGTGCCGCCACAAATAAGGCCCGTGCTTCTTCGTCTTCGCCATTTTCATACAAGACATACCCCAGCATAAATTGCAATTCGGCCCGAAACTCTGGCGCCTCATGCTCTAACTGGGCTGCCAGGATATCAGCAGCACGTTGTAACTCTTCTTCCTCATAAGCGATGTAGGCTTCCCCAATGGCCAGGGTCACCGGGGCCGGGTGATGTTCTTGCAAGAAACCCATATATTCGGCCACATGCTCAGGGGACTGCTGGTTGAGGGCGTATGCCATCATTAGATTTTGTTGCAGGGGGGGGTCATTGGGGAATTTGGCCAGCCCCTCTTCCAATACAAGCGCTGCCATGTCATACTGGCGTCGTTCTAACAGCTGGTTAGACATGGTATAAATGCCCAGCGGGACGCGCAGCGGCCGCAGCAGTTGGCGAACCATTTCTCGGGCCCGTTCTGGCTGTCCCTCATGCAGGTAAGCTGCCGCCAGTTCGGCGCGTAACGGGGTATTTTGTGGTGCTTCTTCTAGCAGCCGCTGTAGTTCGGCCGCCGGACGAATTCTTTGAGGGAAGTCAAACCCCGGTAGGAGTTCATCACGGCCGTCGGGGCCTTCCCCTGGCGGCGCATCAGGCAGTGTGCCGGGTGGCTGTTCCGGTGGGTTGTCCTGGCCTGGGGGGATGGGTGGTTGATCATTGGGTACTAAAACCGATTCAATGTCATCGGGTTCGTCCTCTTCTGACAAGGAGGAGAGGGCAACTACCAGGCAAATGCCCAGCAAAATGATGGCGCCCACGGCCATGCCTATCTTCAGCCACGGCCGTTTCTTTGGCGCGCTGCCAGGCATGGCTGAGGCATCTGCCGCCGGCGCGGTAGTCAGGTCAGGCAGCGGCGGCAGCGGCTCCTTTTGTTCAGTAGGTGGGGCCATTTGGGTGGCGGCAACGGCCGTGATCTTGTCTGTGGTGCCAGGCAATACCCCCATATCGTCGGGCGCAATGTTAGTGGGCAGCTCAGCAGCTGCCTGTTTGCAGGCGGTTACAAAAGCGCCAGCGGTTTTATACCGTGCATCTGGTTCTTTGCTTAAGACACGCAGTAACACGGCCTCCATTTGTGGGCTGATGGCAGCGTTGAGGGTGGTAGGCGGCGGCGGTGGGTCAAAAATCTGTGAGTGGATGATCGAGTAGCTGGTATCTGATTGGAAAGGGACACGCCCGGTGACCATTTCATAGACGATGACACCAAATGAATAAACGTCGGTACGGCCGTCTAGCTCCTGCACCCCTTTAGCCTGTTCGGGTGAAATGTATTGGGGCGTGCCCATGATCATGTCTTGTGACATGGTAGACTCACCGGCCTGGGTCATGCGCGCCAGGCCAAAATCGGCAATGTACACCCCACCCCCTTTGGTTAGTAAAATGTTTGAGGGCTTGATGTCCCGGTGCAGCACCCCTTTGGCGTGGGCATAATCCAGCCCATCGGCAATGCCCTGGGCCACGCGAATGATTTCCTGGCGTGACAGCATGCCCTGGTTGAGCCGCTCCTTTAACGTTTCCCCTTCCACGTAGCGCATCACCAGGTAAGGGTGGCCGTCATGCTCAGCAAAGTCATACACCGGTACAATATTGCCATGTTCCAGCCGGGCTACCACCTGGGCCTCGCGGGTGAACCGTTTCAGAAACGTGTGGTCATCTTTGTAAACCGGGTGCAGCACTTTGATGGCCACATGACGGTCTAACCGGGCATGATAGGCCTTGTATACTGTGGCCATGCCGCCATGCCCCAGCTTTTCTGTAATCTTGTAAGAGCCTACCTGGGTACCAATGTTAAAGCTCATATGTGATCCTTCCCCAAAGATGGGCAGCAGCTTCTACCTGTAATCGGTCATGATGATCCGCCGGTCCTACCATAAAAAGTGGCCACAGATAACGCCATAGAGTGTTCAGATTATGGACATTTGTCATGAGCTTCATTATAGGGAGGGGATGTCATGGGGGCAATAAGTGGATGTAAATCATTTGCAAAAGCGCCGGCCGGTTTTGCAAAACCTGTCGGCTTTGTCATAACAGCTCAGGCTGTTTGACATAATCTTCTGGTTTGATGGAGATGGCCTGGCTGGTGCTGTCATTACCCATGCTGATGCCGTAGATGGTTTGCGCCGCCTGCACGGTGCCCCGGTTATGGGTGATGATGATAAACTGGGTGTTGAGGCTAAGTTCACGCAGCAGGTCGCGGAAGCGGTTGATGTTGGCTTCATCCAGGGCGGCGTCTACTTCGTCCAGCACGCAGAAGGGCGTAGGGGAAACTTTGAGCAGCGAGAAGATAAGGGCTACGGCCGTCAATGACCGCTCGCCGCCTGACAGCAGCCCTAATGCCTGTTCACGCCGGTTGGGCAGCCGGGCAATAATATCTACACCGCTGATCGTCAGGTCATCTGGGTCTGTCAGCACCAGGCGGCCGGCGCCGCCGCCAAACAACTGCGTAAACGTATCACCAAAGACCGCATTCACTTTGTCTACGGTTTCGGCAAAGGCTTTGGACGTCAGCTCATCTAATTCGGCAATCACCTGGCGCAGCCGCGCTTCTGTTTCATTCAAATCCTCTACCTGCTGTGTCAGAAAATCATACCGTTCCTGGGTCGTTTCATACTCTTCCGGCGCGTCCGGGTTGATGGCCCCCATGCGGTGCATCTGCCCCCGGTATTCCTGAATGCTGGCCTCAATATCTTCCGGCAGTTCATTGACCATCGGCAGCGCCTCCACGCCGCCAATGGGCAGCGGCGTAGGCCCGGTCTGGTCTTCGTCGTAATGCAGGGCCACAATGCCCAGGTCGCTTTTGATGCGCTCTTGCAAGTTTTCACTTTCTGTCTGGCGCTGTGTCAGAACAACTTTAGATTGGGTGTAGAGGGTTTCGGCATCATGGGTTTCTTTTTGCAATACGGCCGTTTCCTCTTCATAAAGGGCCAGCTCAGCTCGTGTTTCTGTCAGGCGTTCTTTTAAGGGTCCAAGCCGGGCGTCTAGCGCTGTCATTTTGTCATACAACTGGTGGCGCGCCTGCTCCTTATCATCCAGGGCCAGCTGCGCCTTTTCATGTTGGAACTGTTCCTGGCGTGCTTGCAAGCGGGCCAGTTGGCCGGCAAATTGTGTGAGCGTGGCCCGACGGCTGTCTACCACCGCCTGTCGTCCGGCGACGATGGTGTGGGCCGTGTCGATGGTTTGTTGCAGGGTCTCACGCTGCTGCCGGGCTTCAGCCACCGGCAGCGCCGCCAGGTTGCTTTGGGCCTCCGCCAGGGTTTGCTCCAGCTTCACCAATTGGTTGATATCGCTTTCGCTTTGCGCCTCAATGTCATCAATACGCAGTTCTAACCGGCCGATCTCCTGGGTTTGTGCCTGCCGCTGCCGTTCCAGGTAGCCTTGTTGCTGCCGCTGCCGGTCTACGTCTCGTTGGGTTTGGGAAATATGCTGCCCGGTTTCGTTCAGCAGGCGGTTCAGGCGTCCCTCTTCGTTTTGCCACTCGTCTACCTGGCGCTGCCCCTGTTGGATGGCGGATTGCTGCTGGTCTACGGCCGTTTCTGTGTGTGCTACTTCTTCCTTCAGCCGGGTCAGTTCGGCCTGTGCCGCCCGCCATTCGGCCTCGCGGGCCAGCAGGCTGCTCTGGCGGGCACCTGTTTCCACCAGCCCACCAGCATGGGCCACAAAGCCATTCAGGGCCACGGCTGTGGCCCCCGGCGGCAGCGATTGAGCCATCTGGTAAGCAGTGGCCGGTGTCTCTACCAACAATAGTTGCCCCAGCAGCAGTTGGGCGGCCAGTACTGCTTCTGGTGCGGCCTGCACCAACCCGTTTGCCCAACCGATGACACCTTCACTGTCTGGTGCAGTCAGCGGTTCTGGCGCAATGATATGGCTCAGGGCCAGGGCAGAGACGGCCGTGTTTCCCTCCTGAGCGTTCAGTAGTGCCCACAAGGCACGCTCGTCTGGCAGCATGACCGTGCCCAACCGGGCCGCCAATGCCGCTTCCAGCGCGGTTTGGTAGGCGTCCGGAATGGTGATCAGCCCGGCCAGGGTGCCGATGATAGGCACATCCTGACTGGTTTTGACTTCTTTTAAGCGCATCTGGTCCAGCATGTCGGTGCGGGCTTCCAGCCGGGCCAGGTCACGCCGCCGCTGGTTGAGCTGATGCTCAGCATCACGGTGGGCCTGGCGCAACTGTTTTAAGTCACGGATTAACGCCTGGCGCTGGTTGGCGGCGTCATCCCGCTGCTGGCGCAGGTCGTCTGCTTTTTGCTGGTGGGATTGCAACACGGCCGTCAATCGGGCAATCGCTTGATTTACTTCGGCCAAATCATCGCCATCGGCAGGTTGACGCTGCCCATCTCGTTCTTTCAGCCGCTCTTTGAGCCTTTCACGCAGCTGGTTTAACTGCCCTTGTGCCTGAGCCACCCGGTTTTGTATTTCGCGCTGCTGCTGCTCTGCCTGCTGGCGTACACTTTGCCAGCGGTTAATCTCTGCCTGGGTCTTTTCAAAGCCGGCATTAAATTGCTGCCACTGCGCCTGATTGGTCTGCCACTGCGCCTGAGCGGTGGCCAGGTCCGCGGTGGCGGCGGCCAGGTCAGCCTGAGCCACCGCCACCTGCTGCGCCAGCACCGGGATTTCAGCTTCTACCTCCGCCAGCCGCCGCTGCAAGGAGGCCCGGCGTTCGCCCATGATGGCTGCTTCACGCCGCGCTGTTTCTAACTGGTCGCGGGCCTCATCACGCTCATGCTGGCATGCGGTCACCTGTTGTTCCAGGCGGTGGATGCGGCGGCGCAGGTCGTCGGCGTTTTCCTGGCGCACACGCAGTTTGTGGCGGTTTTGCTGCCAGGTGGTTTCGGCGGTCACGGCCGTGTCTTTAGCCAGCCGCAACTCTTTTTTACCTTGTTCCCATTTAAATCCGTACCACAACCGCAGCAAGTGGCGCAGATCAGCCTGAATTTGCTCGTAGTTGCGGGCGCGTGTCGCCTGGCGTTTCAGGGACGCCAGGCGTGGTTGAATTTCGGCCAAAATGTCATGGACGCGTTGTAAATTGTGTTGGGTGTCTTGCAGGCGACGCAGTGTTTCGGCGCGGCGTGTTTTGTAATGGTTGATGCCCGCCGCCTCTTCAAACAAGGCCCGACGCTCTTCCGAACGCAGCGAAAGCGCCTGGTCTACCAGCCCCTGGCCAATGATGGTGTAGGTGCGTTCCGCCAGTCCACTGGTAGCCAGCAGGTCGGCTACATCTTTCAGGCGCACCTTCTGCCCATTCAGGATGTACTCGTTTTCGCCAGAGCGGTAGGCGCGACGACCAATTTCCACCTCGGTGTAATCAATGGGCAGCCAGCCTTCGCTGTTGTCCAGTGTAAGAATCGTCTGGGCCATGCCGGCGCGGGCACGGCTTTGGCTGCCGGCAAAGATCATGTCGGTGGTGCGTTTACCGCGCAGGGTGCTGTAGCTTTGTTCTCCCAGTACCCAACGCAGAGCATCGGCAATATTGCTTTTACCGCTGCCGTTGGGCCCCACAACGGCCGTAATGCCGTTGTCAAAGACAAATTCTGTTTTGGTGGCAAATGTTTTATAGCCTTGCAGGGATAGTCGTTTGATTCTCATAAGCGGCGGGCAGTATAGAAGGAAGTGGGCAAGTAGGCAAGTGGCCAATGGCCGGCTGGGATTTGTGACATCTGTCATCAGAGCAGAGGGCGTTCATCACTTGACCGGTGCTGATAGAGATGGATGATCTGTTTATAGCGAAGTGTGTCCTTTTTTCCTTCTTCCTGGCCCCCACAGCCTGCTTTACCACAAAGCCAGCCTCCCATTACGGGAAAATGGAGCGCCCTTATGAAAACTGTAACTTTTGAAACCCCCACCATGTATGGGGATCACCATGTCCTTGAAGCCAGGAGATTGCTCTTTGCCCTGCCTGGTGTACAGCATGTCTACGCCAGCAGCTGTTTTCGCTTGGTGCAAATGACCTATGACGAGATGGCGTTGGCGCATGACACGATCCGCCATACGCTGGAGATGGCCGGCTATTTGCGCCAGATGCCTGTTCCCTCAGAGAGAGAGGCAGCACTCATGGACAAGGATGAACCAAACCATTTCCTGCGGCACACGGCCGTCAGCCAACAAGCCAGGGCAGGGGTCAGTTTTGTCCAAGATGTGCCCGCAGCCACACGGCCGTGGTGGCCCTGCCCTGGTATTGGCACTGTTTCCCCGGAAAAGGAGGTACCCCATGGCTAAGAAAATGCGAGCACCAGCGGAAAGAAGCGCGGACCCGGCTGCCCAACAAATGCTGCTCTATGCAGATGAACGGGGCATTGGTACTGCCTTTAGCCGGGCTGATGAAATGGCTCCCTGCCCCATTGGGGCCGACGGCATGTGCTGCCGCCTGTGTGGCATGGGCCCTTGCCGCCTGACCAAAGATGGGCAGACGGGTGTTTGTGGCGCTACCATTGACACCATCCAGGCGCGGAATCTGCTCCGCTCTATTGCCGCCGGTTCAGCGGCGCATTCTGATCACGGTCGTGATATGGCCTTTACCCTTAAGGCTGTAGCCAATGGCGAGGCCGAAGGCTATACCATTCGTGACGTGGCCAAACTACGCACCATCGCCGCCCACTATGACATTCCCCTTGACGGCCGTAGCCCTAACGAGATCGCCAATGACCTGGCCGACCTGTACATCGCCCAGTTTGGGCAGCAGCGCGGGCAGGTTGTGCCTACCCGACGAGCTCCAGAAAAGCGGCAAAGGCTGTGGGCCGATCAAGGAGTCATCCCCCGTGGGATTGATCGTGAGGTGGTGGAATCGCTGCACCGCACCCACATTGGCGATGATCAAGACCCGGCGCACATCTTGCACCATGCCATCCGCACCGCCCTGGCCGATGGTTGGGGTGGCAGCATGATCGCTACCGACGTTTCGGACATTCTGTTTGGCACACCAGCGCCGCTGCTGGGCCAGGCAAACCTGGGTGTTTTAAAAGCAGACATGGTCAACGTGGTGGTGCATGGGCATGAGCCGACCTTGAGTGACATGATCGTCACCGCTTCGCAGGCCCCAGACATTATCGCCTATGCCCGGGCAGCGGGGGCCAAAGGCATAAACCTGGCCGGCATTTGCTGCACGGCCAATGAGATTTTGATGCGCCAGGGCATTCCTGCTGCCGGCAACTTTCTGCATCAGGAGCTGTCCATCCTCACTGGTGCCGTAGAGGCCATGGTGGTGGATGTGCAGTGCATCATGCAGGCATTGGTAGGGCTGGCCAGGAACTTCCATACACTGGTGATTACGACGTCGCCCAAAGTGAAGATCAAAGGGGCGACGCATGTGGCGTTTGATGAGCATAAGGCGCTAACGACGGCCAAAGAAATCTTGCGCCGGGCCATTGACAATTACCAGAATCGTGGCGACATCCATATTCCTGATGTGCGTGAGAGCCTGATCCCTGGCTTTTCCCACGAATATATCAACTACATGTTAGGCGGCAGTTACCGCGCTTCCTTCCGACCCTTAAATGATGCCATTATGTCCGGGCGTATTCGCGGCGTAGCCGCTGTGGTGGGCTGCAACAACCCACGCAGCCAGCAAGATTACCTGCATACCACTGTCACCAGGGAATTGTTGAAACAAGACGTGTTGGTGGTGGAAACCGGCTGTGGGGCCATTGCCGCCGCCAAATTGGGCTTGCTGCTGGGTGAAGCCGGGCTGGATCAGGTAGGGCCGGGCCTACGCGAGGTGTGTGAAACGGTGGGCATTCCACCGGTGCTGCACATGGGCTCCTGCGTGGATAACACACGCATTCTGACGGTGCTGACGCAAATGGTGGCCGAAGGCGGCCTGGGGCATGACATTGACCAGATACCGGCCGTAGGTGTGGCCCCGGAATGGATGAGCGAGAAAGCGCTGGCTATTGGCGCTTACTGCGTAGCCTCTGGCGCTTACGTTATCTTCGGTGGTACGTCGCCGGTGAGCGGAATGCCGGGCAAGGTGACGGATAGTGACTTGGTGGCCCGGTACATGAGCCAGGAGTGGGAGACGTTGTACGGCGGCAAACTGGAATTTGTGGCTGATCCGGCGGTGATGGTAGAGAAGGCGCTGGCGCATATTGACCGCAAGCGAGCTGACCTGGGCTTACCCGCCTATGCCCCGTACCGTCATGGCCGCAGTGGTGATGCCCGGATGCAGGAATTAGCAGGGCTGCCCTGGGAAGCCCAACGTGAAGCTTTGTATGGTTCGCCCAGGTTGTGACCTGAAGCAGGTTGTGACCTGAAAACGGAGGAAATTATGTCTCGATACATTGCCACCCGTGCTCTTCGTGGTGCCAACGCCCTGGTAGCGGAAGCTGAGCAAATGCTGCATCAGGCGCTGGCCGATCATGGGCCAGAAGCGCCCGTTGCCTTCCCCAATACAGCCTATTACCTGCCTTTGATCTTCGGGATGACGGGCACGAAGGTGGAAACGTTGGGCCAGCTTCAAGAAATTTTGCGGCGCAGCCGTGCTTTGCTGCACCCCCTACCTGCTGCCAGACATTGGACGCCTTATTTGGGGGAAACGCTGGACAGCGGCATGGCCACGCTGCTGGCGGCGGAAACGATTGAGGCCATTCGTTTTGTGTATGGCTTGCAGCCGGAACAGATGACCGATTTTCACATGACCAGGGAAGCGGTTTTTACCAGCCCCGATGCGGCCAATGGGGGCAACAACGGCCGTAACGGCCTTCATCACTTAAACGGCCCCATTGATGATATTCAACTGCGCTCCTGGGGCATTCAACTGGTAGACGGCCGTATGCCCGGTTTTGCGGCGATTGTTGGCGCGGCCAGGTCGAATGAAGTCGCTGTCAAAATTGTACGTGAACTGCAGCGGCGAAATATTTTGTGTTTCCTGGCGGGGAATGTTAACGGCCGTTCTATCATTCACCAACTGCTGGAAGAAGGTGTAGAGCTGGGCTATGACACCTATACCGTTCCCTTTGGCACAGACACCCTCAGTGCTGTCTATGCGCTGGGTTTTGCTGTGCGGTCGGCGCTGACCTTTGGCGGCCTTAAGGGGGGGATGGCTCGTGACATCTTGCTGTACAACAAAGAGCGGGTCTTTGCCTTTGTGCTGGCGTTAGGGGAGGTGGATGACCTGAAGTACGCGGCTGCTGCCGGGGCCATTAACTTTGGCTTCCCGGTGATTGCGGATACGGTCATTCCGGAAATCCTGCCTACGGGCATTACTACCTATGAACATGTGGTCTCCTGGCCCTTTAACGAGATCGAAGGGGCAGATGATCTGGAGCGGGCGGAGCGGCTGGTGCAAAAGTGCATTGAAGTGCGTGGCGTTAAGGTGAAGGTAGCCGATGTGCCCGTGCCCGTGCCTTACGGCTCGGCTTTTGAAGGGGAAGTGGTGCGCAAGGCGGCCATGCGCATAGAGTTTGGCGGCAAACATTCGCGGGCGTTTGAGTATTTGCACATGGCAGATATGAACGAGGTGGTAGACGGCCGTGTGCAGGTGGTTGGCCCGGATTTTGGCGGTGTGCCTGATCAAGGGCATATGGATGTAGGTATTGTTGTCGATGTGGCCGGTCGGGAGATGCAAGAAGATTTTGAACCCGTCCTGGAACGACAGGTTCATTACTTTATCAACGGCGCTTCTGGCGTGCAGCATATTGGCCAGCGGGATATCGCCTGGATCCGTATTTCCCAGGCCGCAGCTGATAAAGGGTTTACCCTGGCACATCTTGGTAAGATTTTACATGCACGTTTCCATGCCGATTTTGGGGCCATTGTTGACAAGGTACAGGTTACCATTTATACCGAGCCAGAGAAGATTCAGGAACACCTGGCCACGGCGCGGCGAGCTTATGATCAGCGCAACCGCCGCCTGGCCAACCTGACCGATGACGCGGTAGACACATTCTACTCCTGTACCTTGTGCCAATCATTTGCCCCCAACCATGTGTGCATTGTCAGTCCAGAGCGCCTGGGCTTATGTGGCGCTTACAACTGGTTAGACTGCAAAGCGTCTTACAGCATCAACCCCACCGGCCCCAACCAGCCGATCAAACTGGGTAAACTCCTGGACGGCCGTAAAGGTTACTGGGAAGGCACGAATAATTACGCCAAAGTTGGTTCGCACGGTGTGGTTGAAGAAGTGGGCATGTACTCCATTATGGAAAACCCTATGACGGCTTGTTTAACGGCGGACACCGAAGTGATCGTTAATGGGCAGCCCGTGAAAATCGGAGAGCTTGTTGATGCTGGCCTGGGAACAGAGGCCGAGAAGTACTTGTTCACTTTTGACGAGCAGGGCCAGAGCGTTCCAAGTAAGCTGTTGGGCGTACACAAGAATCCAGCTCCGCCAAAACTCATCCACATTAAAACAAAATCGGGACTGGAACTGACACTTACCCCTAATCACGAAGTTGCCGTTGATCGCTGGCAACAAAACGGACACGCTCCCTGGGTTCGTGCTGATGAAATCGGCGAAGGGGAGCGACTATACGTCTTGGCGCATTTGCGCCTGCAGGGAGAGGTGCCGCCGGTCATTGACTTGTTACCGGGCGATTGCCGGGTAAAGGATGATGCGCTGTTGGCAGAATTGGATGCAGAAATCGTTGCCCGTTATGGCTCGCGCACTGCCGCTTACCGGGCGGTAGAGATCAAATCACTTGATCCACGTACCACCTCTTTGACTTTGGACGATGTTAAACGCCTGGTGGAAGCAGTGGGTAGGTCATGGGATGAAGTCCGGCGCCAGGTCAGCCGCATCGCGCCGCCAGCAGGCCACCCGTCGGTTGGACTGCCCCGAATGACGACGGACTTGTTATATCTTCTGGGGCTATTAGCTTCTGATGGCTCTTTAGAGAGGCGCGGCCGTTACCAATGCCGGGTGAACTTCACCAACAACAATGAAACATTACTGGCCGCTTATGCAGCCATTTACTGCCTGATTTTTCCTGAAACCACGCTGGGACAACGCACCAAAACAGGCGGCGGGCTTATTCAAGGCCGCTGGGTTTCGACAGCACAACCGACCACAGACCTGTACAGCAATAACTTCCTTCTGGGGTTGATTGCTGATGGCCTGGGCGTGCGTATGGGCGGTGAAGTGGCCTGGGATCTGGCCCGGTTAGCCCGACTGCCAGAAGATTATGTTGCCGCTTTTCTGGCTGGGGTTTTTGATGGCGACGGCTCTGTACGTCTGCGCCATCAGGAAGATCGGTGGCCGGCCGGTGAAGGCTATCTCTGCCACCAAGACAAACAGGTTGCCCTCCAGCTGCAATTCCTGTTGAAGCGTTTGGGGATTATAGGAATGCTGCGCCAGGCTGGTGGCGTTTACAAAGTTGCTTTATATGGCGGCAATTTACGCCGCTTTGCTCAGGTGATCCCTGTGCGGCATCCGGCCAAACAGGAGATTTTGGACCAGATTGCGACTTTACCAGAGAAGGCCGTTGATAAAACCCAGGGACAGGTTCTACCATACACCGTTGGCCGCGTTTTGGCCAACCTGCCAGAAAGCCAGACGGTGCTTAGTCCAACGACCTTGTTTTACTACAAAACGGGCCGTTCCCGGCCGGCAGCTGACAACGTTCGCCGGGTTATTGAAGAAGCGCCAGAAACGGCCGTCTTGTTGTCACCGTTGCTTGATAATGATTTCTTCCTGGATACTGTGGCACGTGTGGAAACCATCGAGAATGTGGGTTCCTATGCCAACGTTTACAACCTCAGTTTGCTTGACATAAATAGCTACCTGGCAAATGGTATTCACGTCAAAAATTGTGGCTGCTTTGAGTCCATTGTCATGCTCATTCCTGAAGCCAACGGTGTGATGGTGGTCAGCCGTGAAGATACCAGCATGACGCCCTCTGGCATGACCTTCAGCACCCTGGCCGGTGTGGCCGGCGGCGGCATGCAAACTCCTGGCGTGATGGGCGTGGGCAAATATTACCTGATCAGCCCCAAGTTCATTTCGGCGGATGGCGGCTTCAAGCGGGTGGTGTGGATGAGCAGCTACCTGAAAGAGAGTATGGCCGACGAACTGCAAGTGGTGGCCGAACGTGAAGGGGATCCTGATCTGATCGCCCGCATTGCCGACGAGCGTCACGTGTCTAACGTAGATGAACTGCTGGCCTGGTTGGAGGAACACAACCACCCGGCGCTGATTATGGATCCGATTTTCTGAACCATTGTTGCTCAATCAATAGAGGCGGCCACAAGGTTCTTGATCTTTGAGCTAGAAGACATGACCACAACCCCCACACTGGTACGTGATTTGATGCAGGTTGGTGTGCCTACCTGTGCCCCAGAGACGCCTGTCGTGGAACTAACGCGCCTGATGCTGGAAAAAGGCTTTGAGGGGGTTGTTGTTTTAGATGGGGAACAGGGCAGTGCACTAGGCGTTGTCAGCCAAGATGACCTTGTTCGGGCTTATGCACAAGGGGGGTATGAAGGCTTAACGGCCACGGCCGTTATGCAGGAAAACATTCCCCAGGTTCCGCCCGACATTCCTCTGACAGCTGCCGCGCACATCATGCAAGACCAGGGGGTGCGGGTGCTGTATATGATGCATCATGCCGGCGGCATCGTCTACCCGGCGGCGATGCTGACGTACCACCACCTGCTGCGGCACCTGGGCGTGCAAGATGCGTCAGAGCTGAGCGATCTGGGGGTTCGTGCGGCGCGGAAACTACCGTTAGAGACGTTTGCCCGGCGGCGTGACGAAGCCCGCCGCCAGACCTGAAAGGAGTGAATCTTATGCCCATTGAGATACCTGTGGAAAAGTGGCCAGGTGCCGTACGCACGGTCACCATAGGGGCTACGGCCGTAGATGGTGGTACACGTTCGGGCGCCGTTACTGTGGGCGGCGAAAAGTCGCTGCCATTTTTACACTACGAAGCGGCCATGCCTCATCGGCCCGTGGTGGCCGTCGAAATCACAGACCGGCCGCCAGATGATTGGTCACCCCTGCTGCTGCGGGCCTGGGGGGAGGTGGTGGCTGATCCCGCTGCCTGGGCGGAAGCGGCGGAAGCGGCCGGTGCTGACCTGTTACAACTGTCCCTCAGCCTGACGGGCGTAGATGGTCAACCAACAACGCCAGACACGGCCGTGGCCGTTGTCCACAAGGTGTTGGAAGCCAGTGGGCTGCCCCTGATACTCTTTGGGCCGGGCCAGGCAGAGGCCGACAACATATTGTTGGTAGCCATTGCTGACGCCACCCAGGGTGAACGCCTGGTGTTGGGCATTTGTGAAGATACGAACTACCGCACCATCGTGGCTGCGGCCATGGCCAATGGTCATCTGGTCAGTGCCCGTTCACCTATGGATGTGAACCTGGCCAAGCAGCTCAATATCCTCATCAATGATATGAACATGCCGTTGGACCGCATTCTGATGGACCCCACAACGGGGGCGCTGGGTTACGGTATTGAGTATGGCTATTCGGCCATGGAGCGCCTGCGGCTGGCAGCTTTACAAGGGGATGCCATGACGCAACTGCCGATGCTGGTGACACCGGGCTGTGAAGTGTGGAAGCTCAAGGAAGCAAAAATGAGTGGTGATATGCCGGCCACCTGGGGTGATTGGGAAACACGGGCCGTTCACTGGGAAACGTTAACGGCCGTGACCCTGCTGGCGGCCGGTGCTGACATTGTGGTACTGCGCCACCCGGAAAGTGTACGCCGCATCCAGGACGTTATTGCCGCGCTGATGGCTGTCCCTGAACCGGTGGGGCAGTTATAGGTGTAAAGGGAGTAATAAAAATGGCTCTCACCGGTATTCAAATTTACAAACTGCTGCCTAAAACCAACTGTACCGATTGTGGCTTCCCCACCTGCCTGGCGTTTGCTATGAAACTGGCCGCCAAGCAAGTGGAATTAAGTGCCTGTCCCCATGCCAGCGAGGCATCCAAGGTGGAGTTAGCCGAGTCGTCGGCGCCGCCCATCAGGTTGGTTCGGGTGGCCGCCAACGGCCATGCTGTGGAAGTGGGGAACGAGGTGGTGCTGTTTCGCCATGAAAAAACGTTCTATCACAAGCCAGGGGTGTTTGTGCGGGTACATGATGATTTATCCGCGCAAGCGATGCAAGAAAAAGTGGTTCCGGCGGGAAATTATGCCGTCAATTATGTAGGCCGGGCATTGATGTTGGATGGTTTTGCCATTGAATCGGCCAGTGATGATCCGGCGGCTTTTGCCACGGCCGTGAAAACGGTGCATGCCGTCAATAAACATCCGCTGATACTCATGAGCCGGGATACGGCCGTGATCACCGCCGGTTTGCAGGCTGGCGCCGGTGAGCGCCCGCTGATTCACGCCGCCGATGCCCAGAACTGGCAGGCCATGGCCGCCCTGGCCAAAGCGTATGGCGCTGCTCTGGCCGTTACCGCCGATTCGTTGGCCGGCCTGGCCGAGCTGACCACAAACATTAACGCCGCCGGGGTAGAAGACCTGGTCTTAGATGTCGGTCGGCACGATCCGGCGGCATCCCTGATGTACAGTACCCAAATCCGGCGGCTGGCCTTAAAGAAAAATTTCCGGCCGCTGGGGTATCCTCTGATTGTTTTTCCAGGGGCGGCAGGGGATGTGGCTGTCGAATCTATGTTGGCGGCGCAGGCCATCGTTAAATATGCCGGTTTTATTGTACTTGACCATTTTGCGCCAGAGATTGCCTATCCCCTGCTTGTGCTGCGTGAAAATATTTACACCGATCCACAAAAACCCATTCAGGTGCAGCCCGGCCTGTACGAAATTAATACCCCCAAACCAGGTGACCCGCTCCTGGTGACGACGAACTTCAGCATTACCTATTTCAGCGTTGTCAACGAGGTAGAGAGCGCCGGCTTGCCAGCCTGGTTGCTGGTGGCTGATGCCGAAGGGATGAGTGTGCTGACGGCCTGGGCTGCCGGGAACTTTGACGCCGAATGTATTGCCAGGGACATGAAGCGCTTTAACGTAGCAGAAAGGATCACCCACCGGCAAATTGTTATCCCCGGCCACGTGGCTGTGATCTCCGGTGAATTAGAAGAAGAGCTGCCTGGCTGGGATGTGCGCGTGGGTCCACGTGAAGCAGTGAATTTGCCTGGCTTTATGCGGCAGGCATTATAAACCAAAGGCGCCCAACCGGGCGCTGAGCCATGAAAAAGGAATTGATTGATGACGACGTTTAACGACAGAGCAACCGAATTTTTAGCGCAAAAACGTATTGCTGTGGCCGGTGTCTCGCGCCGGGAAAGCGAAGCAGCGAATGGCATCTACCGGACGTTGCGGCAGAGGGGGTATGAAGTTTTTGCCATTAATCCCCATGCAGACATGGTAGAAGGTGATACTTGCTATGCCAACGTGCAGGCAATTCCTGGTGGGGTAGATGGCGTTATGATCGTCACCAAACCGGAGGTTAGCGAACAGATTGCGCAAGATTGTGTGGCTGCAGGTGTGCCGCGTGTATGGATGCACAACAATACATTCATGCCTTCGAGTGTATCGGACAAAGCCACGGCCGTCTGCCGTGAACATAATATCACGGTTATTGATGGCGGTTGCCCTATGATGTTCCTGGATCCCTTCCACAAATGCATGAAGTGGGTTTTAGGGGTCATGGGGCGCTTACCGGCAGGGTGATATGGCCAAACATTGCGTTACCTTTGACACGGCCGTTACACCGGTGACGGTACCCACCGGCACCCTGCTGACGGAGGCCGCACGCCGGGCGGGTCTGAACATTGCCCAGCCCTGTGGTGGGCAGGGCCGGTGTGGTCGGTGTGCGGTGCGGGTGCAGGGCGGCGCCGTGCGCCGCCGCAGTACAATGCGCCTGTCGGCGGCAGACGTGGCTGAAGGGTACGCGTTGGCCTGCCAGGCGGTGGTAGAGGGCGATGTGGCTGTGAGTGTGCCGCCGCCAGAAGCGGCCGAGCGCCACCTGAGCACAGACCTGACGGCCGTGGACGTGGCTGTGCCCCTGGGGTATGACCCCGATCATGACCAGACGCTGCACCGCCTGTGTCTGACCATACCCCCACCTACCCTGCAAGACCAGACGGATGATTGGTGCCGGCTGCACAATGAGCTGTGCCAGCAAACGGGCCTAAGCGGCTTTCAAATCTCGCTGCCGCTGCTGCAGCACCTGGGTGGGGTGCTGCGGCAGGAGGGGTGGCAGGTCACGGCCGTGATCGATGCCCGCCCACCCCCAGAACCACCTCGCCTTGTAGCGTTACTGCCTGGCCATATGGCTGAAGGGGCGCCGTTGTGGGGCATGGCGGTGGATATCGGCACGACAACCGTTACCGTCTGGCTGGTTGATGTACACACTGGCCAGGTGGGTGCCCAGGCGGCTGAGTACAACCGGCAGGTGACACGTGGCGAAGATGTCATCTCGCGCATCATTTACGCCAGTAAAAACCACGATGGCGCACGGGAAATGCGGCAGTTGGTGCTGGAATCCATCAATACGCTGGTGCAGCGGGCTGTCCATCGTCTAAATATTGATGCCACGGATATCTTCAAAGCAACGATCGCCGGTAACAGCACCATGATGCACCTACTGTTAGGCCTTCCTGCGGCTACCATTCGTTTGCAGCCGTTTGTCACGGCCGTGAACCACCTTCCCTTGCTGTGCGCTCAGGAGGTAGGTCTGCACATTCATCCGGAAGCAACGGTAGACTGCCTCCCTGGTGTGGCCAGCTACGTAGGCGCAGACATCACCGCCGGTGTGCTGGCGGCCGGCGTTGATGACGGCGAACGGGTCAGCCTGTTTTTGGACGTGGGCACCAACGGCGAGACGGTGCTTGGCTCGCGTGACTGGTTGGTCACCTGTGCCTGTTCCGCCGGGCCAGCTTTTGAAGGGGCCGGCGTCCATGATGGTATGCGGGCCACTCGCGGCGCCATTGAAGAGGTATGGATTAACAGCCAGACCTTTGAACCAACAGTGCGGGTGATTGGCAGCGGCAAACCACAAGGGCTGTGTGGCAGCGGCCTCATTTGCTTATTGGCGGAGCTGTTCGTGACCGGCCTGGTAGATAAGGCCGGTCATCTACAACCTGACTTGCCCACGGACCGGGTGCGCCATGGGGCCCAGGGATGGGAATATGTTGTTGTCTGGGGTCGGGAAGCAGCACACGGCCGTGACCTGGTGATCACCCATGCAGACATTAATAACCTGCTGCGGGCTAAAGGCGCTATTTATGCCGGTTTTACCGTGCTGGCCGACAGCGTTGGTTTTCCGCTGGCGGCGGTAGAACAGGTGTTGGTGGGCGGCGCCTTTGGCCAATATATCAACGTGGAAAAGGCCATCCAGATTGGTTTACTGCCAGATATGCCTTGGGGGTGTTTTCGTTTTTTGGGCAACACGGCCGTGAAAGGAGCATACCTGGCCTTACTAGACCACCGGGCACGGGCGCGCATTAGCCACATTGCGGCGCACATGACCTACATCGAATTATCGGCCGATAACTCATTTTATGATGCCTTCATTGCGGCGCTTTTTTTACCACATACAGACCTGAGCCGCTTTCCATCCGTGTGGCAGCAGTCATAGGCAGTGAGCGTATAGACCCACACTGCCCATTACGAGGAAGATCTCATGGATTTCACCAGCATCCACGTTTTACTTACCTATGAATGTAATTTCGAGTGTGATCATTGTTTTGTCTGGGGCAGTCCCCGGCAAACCGGCACGTTTACCCTGGAAAAGTTGGAGGCTGTCTTTCAGCAGGCGCTGGCGCTGAACCATGTGCGTGAATTTTACTTTGAGGGCGGTGAGGCGTTTCTTTATTATGCCATTCTGGTGCGGGCTGTGATGCGGGCTACGGAGTTGGGGTTTGCCACCGGCATTGTTACCAATGGGTATTGGGCTACCAACATCGAAGATGCGCTGGCCTGGTTACGGCCGTTGGTAGCGGCCGGTCTGGATGCCATCGACATATCTTATGATCTCTTCCATGGTAACACTGACCCGGCGCCGCCTTTGCACCCTGGCGTGATGGCGGCGCGCCAACTGGGACTGGCTGTCGATACCATCACCATTGATCCCCCTACAGGCTACCGTGATCCGGCTGCGGCCGTGCCTGGCGAAGCCATTGCCGGTGGCGGCGTTATGTACCGCGGCCGGGCGGCCGAGACATTAACGGCGGCGTTACCCACAGAGCCCCGGGCCTCGTTTGATAGCTGCCCTTATGAAGACCTGGTGAATCCGGACCGCATTCATTTAGACCCATTTGGCAACCTGCATGTGTGCCAGGGTGTGGTGATTGGCAACGTGTTTCAACGGCCGTTAGCGGAGATCGCTGCCAGCTACGAACCGGCGTTGCACCCTATTGTGGGCCCGCTTTTGGCTGGTGGCCCGGCACAATTGGCGCGTTTTTATCACCTGGCCCTTGAAGACGGCTATGTGGATGCCTGCCACCTCTGTTACTGCGCCCGCCAGCTGTTACGGCCGCAGTTTACGGCCGTGCTGAGGCCTGATCACATGTATGGCGTCGTTGGGGATTCGTGATGGTAGGGCCGGTAGACCGGTTCCTGCTAACCCATCACCTGTCTCCACAAGGAGATACCCATGTATATTATTGGTGAAAACATTCACATCATTTCACAAAACGTCAAAGAAGCCTTAAAAGCAAAAGATGCCCATTTCTTTCAAGCGTTAGCCGTACGCCAGGTGGAGGCCGGGGCACAGGCGCTAGACCTGAACCTGGGGCCGCGCAAGGCAGATGGAGAAGAAGTGTTCCCCTGGATGGTGCAGACCGTGGAGGCGGTGGTAGACGTACCTCTGAGCTTCGACAGCACCAACATTCTAGGCATTGAGGCTGGCCTGAAAAAGGTCACAAAGGCCAGACCGATCATCAACTCTACATCAGCCGAGCCAGAGCGCCTGGAAAAAGTGCCCTGGTTGGCCAAACAGTACAACACACGGCTGGTGGCCCTGACCATGGGCAAAAGTGGTATTCCAGTGGCGGCTGATGAACGAGTTACTATCGCTCTGGAAAAGTTGATCCCCCGTGCTCTGGAAATAGATTTTCCCATCGCCGACCTGATCATTGACCCGCTGGTCTTGACCGTTTCTGGCTGCCAGGAGTATTGTCCAGAACTCATTGAAGCGGTACGTACCCTGCAATATGCCTGGGATCCACCGCCGCCCATCTCTGTAGGGCTTTCCAACGTCTCTAATGCTGTGCCTCGTCCTAACCGCCTGCTCATCAACCGCGTCTATTGCGCGCTGCTGATGGGGGCTGGCTTAAAGATGATGATCGCCGACCCCTTTGACGCTGATCTGAAGGAGACCATTCGCCTCATTGAGGAACGGGATGACCGCACGGCCGTGGGGCGCCTCTATTTACAACTGCATGACCGCATCGCTGAGATGGAAAGCCCACTGCCGGCGGACGTAGACATGAGCGATCCGGAGCAAGTGGCCATCTGGAAAACAGTGCAAATCTTGCTGAATCAGGTCATTTACGCCGATGCCTATCTGCAGCAGGAAATGGTCTCTCTGTAACGTTTTGGCCGAAGCACAACACGATGAATGAAAAGCAACCTCCCAGAGGTTGCTTTGAGGAGAAAAAACATGTTGGCCGAAAAGAAAGATAGTAACGTTGAAACCCTTTTGGCAAAGGCACAAAAACCGTCTGCTGACGCCATGAGGCTTCATCCATTCTATCGGGGCAAGGTGGAAACCGCCTTAAAGTGTACCGTGCGCGATTTTAATGATTTTGCCATCTGGTACACGCCTGGTGTGGCCAGCCCCTGCAAAGCCATTGCCCAGGATCCGGAAAAGGTTTATGACTACACCAACAAGTGGAACACTATCGCCGTTATCAGCGATGGTACGCGGGTGTTGGGTCTGGGCGATATTGGGCCAAAGGCTGGCCTGCCGGTCATGGAAGGAAAAGCGCTGCTTTATAAATATCTGGGTGGCGTGGATGCCGTGGCCATAACGCTGGACACCAAAGACCCCGCCAAGATCATTGACACTGTGTTGATGCTGCAGCCCGCTTTTGGCGGTGTTAACCTGGAGGATATTTCCCAGCCCAAGTGCTTCCGCATTCTGGATACCTTGCGCGAAAAGGCCGAGATCCCCATATGGCACGATGATCAGCAGGGTACGGCCACGGTCACGCTGGCCGGGTTGATGAACGCGCTCAAACTTGTGGGCAAGCAGAAAGAGGATGTACGTGTGGTGTTTGTGGGCAGTGGCGCCTCTAACGTGGCTTGTTCACGCCTGATCTTTGGCTGGGGCGTCAACCCGGCGAACTGCATGATGGTAGATACAAAAGGCATTTTAGGGCCACACCGGCGTGATCTGGAACTGCGCCGGGCTGAATTTGTAGATAAATGGCGGTTATGCCAGATGACCAATGGCGATCTGCGCCAGGGCGGTGTTCCGGAAGCGATGGAGGGGGCAGATGTGGTGATCGCCCTGTCAAAGCCAGGGCCGGGGGTCATCTTGCCATCATGGGTTGAACGGATGAATGAGGAGGCCATCGTCTTTGCCTGTGCCAACCCGGTGCCGGAGATCTGGCCGTGGGAAGCAAAGGCTGCGGGGGCCAGAATTGTGGCTACCGGGCGTTCAGATTTCCCCAATCAGGTGAACAATTCGTTGGGCTTTCCCGGCATTTTCCGGGGCGCACTGGATGTGCGGGCACGTACCATCACCGATGAAATGTGTTACGCGGCGGCGCAGGCGCTGGCCGACCAGATTGGTGACCGGCTGGATGAGGAGCACATTTTGCCGACGATGGATGACTGGGAAGTGTTTCCGCGAGAGGCAGCGGCCGTCGCAATGCAAGCTCAGGCACAGGGGGTGGCCCGGTTGAAGAAGCGTTATGTTGAGTTGTTTGAGCAGGCCACGGCCGTGATCAAACGCTCTCGCGATTTAACCAGGATGATGATGGACCAAGGCTTCATCCCCGAAGCCCCGGCAGAAGAGGAATAAGGTAACACCATGTATGATTTAATTGTGATTGGTGGTGGCCCGGCCGGATTGACAGCCACCATGTATGCTATTCGTAAACGGCTGAATGTGCTGCTGGTTTCAGAAGACCTGGGCGGTAAAACCAATTACCACTTAGAACTGCCAGATGTGGAAAGCTATCTGGTCATTAATGGGGTGGAAGTGGTCAACCGGTTTAAGGGTGAGCTGGAGTATTTAAAGTTTGCCCGCCATATGGAAGCAGTGACCTGGGTTGGACGTGAGAAAGAGAACTTTGCGGTACATACCAAAGGCGGCGGCGAACTGCTGGCAAAAGCGATCATCATCGCTACCGGGGCCCGACAGCAATGGCTCAACATCCCCGGCGAACGGGAATACCTGTCACGGGGTTTGTGTTATTCTGCCTTAAGTTATGCGCCGCTCTTTATTGATAAGCGCACAGTTGTGATTGGCGATGGCGAACTGGCGCTGCGTTCCGCCAGTGAACTGGCGGTCGTGGCCGAACATGTGCACGTTGTAGGCCCGTCCGTTGGCGCGCTGCAGACGGAACTGGGCAAAAAAATGGTAGCAGCGTCCAACGTTACCATTCTGGAGGATTACCAGGTAACACAAGTGTTGGGCAATGGCTTTTGTAACCGGGTGGTTGTGCGCAGCCCGGCCGGGCAAGAGACGGAAATTAGCACAGATGGTGCGTTTGTGGAAAAGGCGCTGCTGCCGAATTCGGCCCTGGTCGCTGATCTGGTAAACCTGGATGAAAATGGTTTTATTGTGGTGGATTGTTATAACCGCACCACAACCCCCGGCATTTTTGCCGCCGGCGATGTCACAAATATTTATGCTGAGCAGGTGTTGGTAGCCGTGGGCGAAGGGGTAAAAGCCGCCCTCAGCGCTTATGATTACCTGCTGCCATTGTTATGACACCTGGCTTGGGAGAATGATCATGCCCCTATTTACACCTGGACAACGTTGGCAGCCGCCGTTTTATCCCTTTAAGCGTGAGCCCTTCAACCGGCGTTTACTGGCTGCCGTAGAGCGCCTGGTAAAGGGGCCGTTGTTTGGCTGCCGTATGTGTGGAAACTGTGTGTTACAGGAAACGGCCTTTATATGCCCAATGGCCTGCCCTAAAGGGCTGCGTAATGGTCCTTGTGGTGGGTCCACGCCGGAGCGCTGTTATGTAGATGCCACACGCCCTTGCATCTGGTATGGGATTTATGCCCGGGCTTTCCGACTGGGGCGCGAAGAGCGGCTGCTGGAAGTTTTGCCGCCGCTTGATTGGGAGAAGGTGGGTACAGAAACATGGGGTGCTGTAGCCCGGCAGGTGCGCCAGGTGAGCGCAAAGCGAGTGTTTGCCGGGCTGTTGTCACGTGATGTTATGCAGCGGGCACAGACATGGGATGCCGTTTTTCGGCCTGTACGGCAGCCGGATTGGTGGCAGGGTGACGATGTTTACCATGCACCGGCGTATGAGAAGCCTGTCTCTGCGTTAGAAAGGAGACTGCGTGCCGGAGCGTTTGTGGTGACGGCCGAAGTGGCCCCACCGCTCAGCACGGCCACTGGCAAACTTTGTGACAATGTGGCGATGGTACGGCCGTATGTCACGGCCGTGAACTTCACCGACAGCCCCTCGGCTACCCCGCGTATGTCTAGCTGGGCATGCAGCAAACTGGCTTTGGACCTTGGCGCAGAGCCGGTGCTGCAAATTGCCGCCCGTGATCGCACGCGCACGGGGTTGCAGGCCGAAATCCTGGGGGCCAGCGCCCTGGGCATTTGCAATGTGCTGTGCCTTTCCGGTGACAGCGCTCGCCTGGGGCCGCCGCCGCTCGGCCGCAGCGACATTATTGACCTGGACGCCGTGCAAATGTTGTGGCTGCTGCGCCGGATGCGCGACGAAGGGCGATACCTGGACGGCCGGGCCATCAAATATCCGCCCCAACTGTTCCTGGGTGCCGCCGCCGCTCCCTTTGCTTCAGAGCCACGCTTCCAGGCCGTACGGGAACATAAAAAGGTAAATGCCGGCGCCCAATTCTTCCAGACCAACCTGGTGTACGATGTGGCCGGGCTGGAACGCTGGCTAAACGAACTGGCCAAACGGAATATTCTGGACAAAGTATACATTCTGGTAGGCATTACGCCGCTAAAAAGTCTGAAGATGGCGCAATATATGCACCATGACATCCCTGGTGTGGTCATTCCCCAAACGATCCTCAACCGCATGGCACAGGCCGGTGATGGAGCTAAAGAAGAAGGCGTAGCCATTGCCCTGGAACTTATTGAGGCGATTAAGAAGCTAGAAGGGATTGATGGTCTGCACCTGATGGCCGTGGGTTGGGAAGGGATAGTGCCGCATATCGTAACTGAGGCGGGCCTGCTGCCGCGCGACTTCCCGACGCAACAGGCTAGCTTTTCGGCGAATTGAGTACATGGTAACCGAAGTTTTACGACCTTTTGTAGGGGCAGCTCTTGTGCCTGCCCACTCAGGGCGACCACAAGGGTCGCCCCTACCAACGTGTGGTTTTTGTGGAACAGTGTATTAGGTAAACCGCGAAAAGTTTTCAGATGTAAAAAGAGGCGTTTTCTCGCGGTTTACTCGAGTAATCGGCCGCGATTTGCTCACTCTTTTTCCAAAGACTTTTTGCCGATTACCTAAGTTCCGCTGGGAAAGAAATATGGAGAAACGATGAAAGTTGCTGTAAGTGGTAAAGGCGGTGTGGGCAAAACAACCGTAGCCGCTTTGTTGGCCCAAGCATATGCCCAGGCGGGGCAAGATGTGCTGGCCGTGGATGCCGACCCCGCCCCCTGCCTGGCCGGGGCACTGGGGTTTCCGCCAGAGCTGCGTGCCCGGCTGGCCCCCATCGCTGAAATGGGCGAGTTGATTGAAGCCCGCACCGGCGCCAGGCCGGGTACGGTTGGTGGCTTTTTTACCTTAAACCCGCAGGTGGATGATTTGCCGGCCCGCTTCAGCGTAATCCACCGCGGTGTGCGTCTGTTGGAAATGGGTAGTGTGGAGAAGGGTGGTTCTGGCTGCATTTGCCCGGAAAGCGCGTTATTGAAGACGTTGTTTACACACTTGCTCTTGCGCCAGGATGACGTACTCATTCTGGATATGTATGCCGGGGTAGAGCACTTGGGCCGGGCTACGGTGGATTTTGTGGATGCCCTGGTGATTGTGGTAGAGCCGACGCACCGCAGTCTGGGCACGGCCGTGCAAATTAAAAAGCTAGCCCAGGATATCGGCCTCGCCCGGCTTTGGCTGTTGGGTAATAAGGTAGGTGGTGATCAGGACGCAGCGTTCCTGACAGCAGAATCACCTGGCTTGCCACTGTTGGGCCTGCTGCCGGCAGACCCAGCCGTGTCGGCTGCTGACCGCCTGGGTACGGCCGTTTATGATACCGCGCCCGCCTTGCGCCAGGCTGCAGAACAGATAGCCGCAACATTAAAACAGTACTGTTTACAAGGGGACTGCTCATGACAACAACGATTGCGCTGGCGGGTAAGGGTGGGGTTGGTAAAACGACCATCGCGGCCATGATCATCAAATATCTGATGCAAACGCGCCCCGGCCCTATTCTGGCCATTGACGCCGACCCCAGCAGCAACCTGAATATGGTGTTGGGGCTGGAGCTGACCTGGACCATCGGGGATATTCGGGAAGATTTGCTGGCTCAAGTCAAATCAACCCTGACGGCCGGAGGGGCGGCCATGGGCACGCTGCCAGGGGGTGTCACCAAGCGGGAGTACCTTGATTACCAGGTACGTTCTTCGCTGTCTGAAGGGGAGTGCTTTGACTTGATTGCTATGGGCCGTTCAGAAGGGGCAGGCTGCTATTGTGCTGTGAACCACAATTTGCGCCAGGTGATAGATGCCATTAGCAAGCATTATCGGTACATGGTCATTGATAATGAGGCAGGCATGGAACATCTGAGCCGCCGTACGACCCGTGACGTACAGCATCTGCTGGTGGTGACGGACCCCACACTGCGAGGCGTGACCGCCGCCGCACGTATCGCTGATTTTCGGCACCATTTAGATATACATATTGAAAATACCGGCCTCATTTTGAACCGGCTGCCCGGCGGCAACATGCCTGCCGCCTTGGAAACGGCCGTGGATGCCCTTGATATTCCCCTGCTTGGTGTGGTGCCGGCTGACGAGCAGTTGGCTGCGTTTGAATTGAGCGGACGGCCGTTGTTGGCACTGGGTGATGATTCGCCGGTTTACCAGGCGATGGCTGACGTCCTGGTAGAGATTCTGTGACCGCCTGAAGGTCGTTGCCACTGGTAAAAGCGTTTTCTAGGGCTTGACAGATCAAGGTTATTTGAATACAATCATTTCGTATTATACCGATATAACGAATTGAGAACGATGCCCCCCGAACTACGTGAACTGCAAGATTTCTTAAAAGCACTATCCAGCGAAACAAGACAAACCATCTTGTTTCTTTTTGCTGATGGTCAAGAGTTAATGGTGGGGCAGGTAGCAGAACAAGCCAGAATAGGGCAATCTACCGCCTCGGAAAATTTGAAGGTGTTGAAACGAGCCGGCATTTTGCAATCCCGGCGTGACGGTAAGGTTGTTTATTACGCGCCGAATCGAGCACGCATGATGACATTAGTCGATCAGCTGCGCGCCTATTTGACCACCTGTTGCCCACCAGAATCTTGACAGTCTATTCATGGGGGTAGTTTGATAGGCTTTTTATAAATTTTTTTGCACACATATATCGTCAATTCGCGAAATGACGATATTAGGAGTAGAAAATGGATTTGATTTACGATGTCATTGTGATTGGTGCAGGGCAAGCTGGTTTGGCAGCTGGATATTATTTGCAGCAAGCCAAGGTGAACTTCGCTATTTTAGAGGCGAATGAAGCCGTCGGCGGTGCCTGGCGACGATATTATGATAGCCTGGAGCTGTTTTCACCGGCGCGATACTCGAGCTTGCCAGGGGTTCCATTTCCTGGCGATCCAGATCGATATCCACTGCGGGATGAGGTGGTAGCTTACCTGGATGTATATGCGGCACACTTCGATTTTCCCATTGTCACCCATGCAAAAGTGCATCGGGTGGCCTCAGAAAATGGGATATTTCAGCTTCATCTAGCCAATGGAGAATCTATCGGAGCAGAAACGGTGATTGTGGCGACTGGTTCTTTTAACAATCCCCATTGGCCACAACTGCCGGGGCAAGAGCAATTTACTGGCCAGCTTTTGCACGCCGGTGAGTACCGTAACCCGTCAGCGTATGTGGGGCAGCGGCTGGTTGTTGTGGGCGGAGGGAATACGGCCGTTCAACTAGCGGTTGAATTGGCGCAGGTGGCTGAAGTAACGATTGCGTCGCGGCAGCCCATTGCCTTTATGCCGCAGCAGATTTGGGGCAAAGATGTTCATTCTTGGCTGACAGCTTCCCGAGTAGACAAACTACCGGTAGGGCAATGGTTTGGTTTTAAGGTGACAGAATCGGTGTTGGACCAGGGAATGTATCAGACAGCCCTCAAACATAATCGGCCGGATCGTAGACCGATGTTTACCCATTTTGAGCGAGACGGGGTTGTGTGGGCAAACGGCCGTTTTGAAAAGATAGACAGCGTGATCTATGCCACCGGGTATCGCCCCGATTTACCTTTCTTACAAGAATTAGCTGAATTGGATATTACCGCTCGTCCCCAGCAAAAGGGTGGCGTGAGCCAGCGTGTGCCAGGATTGTACTTTGTTGGGCTACCCTGGCAGCGTTCCCATCGCTCTGCAACATTACGTGGCGTGGGGCCAGATGCCGCCTATGTTGTCCAACAGCTGCAAGCATATCGGAGAAAATTAGCTGCTTTGCGGCCAACCTTATAAGCCGCTCCGGCCACGCCCCCAGGTGGGCGACAATAAAATGATGAAAGACAAGCGTATTCTCACTCTTTTTTTAATTGTCTTAACCAATCAGATTGGTGCGGGGGCTTTGTTACCTGTTTTGTCCCTGTATGTGGAAGGGCAGATGGGGGCAACGGCCGTACAGGCAATGCTCGTCGTGGCAGCTTTTTATGCGGCGCAATTTATCTCTGCGCCGTGGTTGGGCAGATTGTCTGACCGCTGGGGGCGACGGCCGGTGTTAGTTATGAGCCAAATCGGTACGGTGCTGGCTTATTTGGGCATCTATTTTGCTGTGCCTATGGGAACGGCCGTTGACCAGTGGCGTTTACCCCTTGGGCTATCCGGCAGCTTAATGATCATGTTTATAGCGCGGATTCTGGATGGCGTAACGGGGGGAAACATTAGCGTTGCCCAGGCATACGCCAGCGATGTCAGCCATACAGAAACACGAACCCAGGCATTGGGGTTTATCGGGGGGGCAACCGGGTTGGGCTATGTATTTGGCCCCGTATTTGGCGGCCTGCTGAGTTTGGTTAGTGTATTAGCGCCTTTTATAGGGGCAGCCATTATCACGGGCAGCACCTTGCTGCTAACGGTATTACTGCTGGATGAACCAGCTGAAAGGTTGACGACATCGCCCGAAAAGTCAGCAGAAACTTTGTTTGGCAATCGTATACGGCCGTTAATCATGAGCATCACCTTTCTCAGCATCCTGGCCTTTTCTGCCCTGCAAAACATCTTTCCCCTTTATGGTGCCCATGTCCTTTTTGCTGCGGCCGAGAGCAGTTCCGTGCTCATGCTCACTGTGGGATTAATGCTCACGTTTATTGGCCTGGTGATTGCCATTAGCCAAATCTGGCTCATCAAACCGCTGGCGTCACGATTTGGCGAACGTATACTGGTTGTGATGGGTAATTTGATGCTGGCCTTGGGAACAACGGCCGTTTTATTGGCACCATCCCCTCTGTTTGTCCTGTTGGGATTTATACCATTTGGTTTCGGCTACGCGATCAGCCTCACAAGTTTGCAATCGTTAATGACTTTTACAGGCAACCATCAGGTGCAGGGGCAGTTGATGGGCTGGCTACAATCGGCCCTTAGTTTGGCCTATATTGGCGGCCCCGTATGGGTCGGCATCGCTTTTGCCGAAATTAACCCGCAAGCCCCCTTTTTCATGGCGGCCGGGCTGTTTTTACTTGCCATGTTATTAAGCGTCTGGCTGCCAACTGAGCGGCAAGCGTTGTTGCCACTGCCTACACAGGATCAAATCGTCGAACTAATGGATAAATCATTCTGGGGTTGGCCGCCAGAAAACCCCGCACCGCTGCTCCTCCATGCCATGGGGCACGATCCCATAGAAGCAGAATCGGGTGGTGGGGATAACGCTGCTTCACCTGTTCAAGAAAGAGGATAGTGGTGGCCGCATTCAGGGTGTTGGTTTTCATAGCGGTTTCTTCGCCAGTGGCTAGATTGAGTTCTGCCGATCTCCCCCAAGTGGCGGAGTTGAAAATCCGCTGACCAGCCGATGTTACCAAAGCGGTTTGATTGTAGTATTAACCTATGACCCGAGTATTCTTGGCCGACAGCCAACCCGAAGCCCATTCAGCCCTACGGCTGCTGCTGCGAACGGCCGTAACAATGAAACTGATGTCGAAGTGGAAATTGAGGGTAAGGTGTGAACGGCCGTGAGACTGTCAAAGGAACATATAATTCATGGCCAAACAACTGAGTTTTAACGAAGATGCTCGCCGGCGTCTCAAGGCGGGAATAGACAGCCTGGCTCAGGCTGTCAAAATCACACTGGGTCCCAAAGGCCGCAACGTTGCCTTGGATAAAAAATGGGGCGCGCCTACCGTCACCCACGATGGTGTTACCGTGGCCAAAGAAATCGAACTATTCGATCCGTTTGAAAATATGGGCGCGCAACTGCTCAAGGAAGCGGCCACTAAGACCAACGATGTAGCCGGCGACGGCACCACCACCGCCACCGTGCTGGCCCAAGCCATTGTTAATGAAGGTCTCAAGAACGTCGCCGCAGGGGCCAACCCCATGCTGCTAAAGCGGGGGATTGAAATGGCTGCCCATGCGGTGGCTGACTCCATTTGTAGAGATTCGATTGAAGTCAAAGGCCATGACGACATCGCCCACGTGGCCAGCATCTCGGCCGCTGATACTGTCATTGGCGATTTAATTGCCGAAGTGATGGACAAAGTTGGCAAGGACGGCGTCATCACCGTGGAAGAAAGCAAGGGCCTGGCTTTTGAAGTGGAGTATGTAGACGGTATGCAGTTCGACCGCGGCTATATTAGCCCCTATTTCATCACCGATTCTGAAACCATGCAGGCAATGCTGAACGATCCCTCTATTCTCATCTACGACAAGAAAATCTCCCTGGTCCAGGATATTGTGCCGATCCTCGAAAAGATGATCCAGGCCAACAAACGCGATCTGGTTATTATTGCCGAAGATGTGGACGGCGAAGCCCTGGTCACGCTGGTACTAAACAAGCTGCGCGGCACCATCAACGTGATCGCCGTTAAGGCCCCTGGCTTTGGCGAACGACGCAAAGCGATGCTGCAAGATATAGCCGCGCTCACCGGCAGCACCATCATCACCGAAGAAATGGGGCGTAAACTGGATAGCGCTGCCATCGAAGATCTGGGCCGGGCTGGCAAAGTCTTCTCGACCAAAGACGAAACCACCATTGTTGACGGCCATGGCCAAGAAGAAGAAATCAAGGCACGGATTAACCAGATCAATGTCGAGATCGAGAGCAGCACCAGCGACTATGACCGCGAGAAGCTGCAAGAGCGCCTGGCCAAGCTGGCCGGAGGCGTGGCCGTCATCGGTGTGGGCGCGGCTACGGAAACCGAGTTAAAAGAGAAAAAGCATCGGGTTGAGGATGCGTTGAGCGCCACTCGCGCCGCTGTGGAAGAGGGCGTGGTACCCGGCGGTGGGGTTGCCCTCATTAATGCGATTGAGGCCATTAAAGATCTTAAAAATGACGAGCCTGATATCAATACCGGGATAAATATTGTACGCCGTGCTCTGGAAGAGCCGATGCGCCAATTAGCTTGTAATGCTGGTAAAGAAGGGGCTGTCATCATCGACGAAGTGCGTCGCCGGCGCGGTGAGAGTGGTTTTATTGGCTACAATGTGATGACCGAAGCGTATGAAGACATGCTCAAATCCGGCATCATTGACCCAGCCAAAGTGACCCGCACGGCCGTGCAAAATGCGGCTTCTATCGCGGCCATGATTCTGACCACCGAAGTTCTCATCACCGACATCCCCACACCCCAGCTGGCCTTGCCGACTGGGAGCATGGGTGATATGGGTGGCATGATGTAGCAGACGATCTGCATATTTTTCGCTCACAGCGTGCATAGTGCGGATCTAATCGTTGAGAACAGTTTGAATTCCTGGCATGAGAAGCATTGGCTTAAAACGAAAAGCGTTAAACATGAGGTGGGAAGCGAGGCGGTCGACTAGGACGTGTTGACATTTCTTCGGGGGCAAAGGCAATCAACTACCTCTAGAAATGTCATCACTACCTAGTCTACTACGCCAAGAACGGCTCCCCAGTCAATCATTGAGAAGATTAAAGGAGAATACATTATGAGAAATATACGCGGTCCCATCTTTACCCTACGTCCCTACGAACTGGGGATTCAGGAGACCCTGGGCAAGTACACCCGGTATGTGCTGCCGGGGTTGGGCATTCAAATCCCGTTCATCCATATCACCCGTGTTCGTGATATCCGCGAACACACGATGGATATCCAACCGCAATCGGTGATCACCAAAGACAACGTGGAAATCACCGTGGACGGCATCATGTGGGTGCGACCAACTGCTGATGAAGCATCCATTAAGCGCACATTCTATAACATTGACGATTGGAAACGGGCGATCATTCAGTTGGCCATGACCAACCTGCGCCAGGAATTTGGCGATTTAACCCTGGACGAGAGCCTGGTGGCCCGCGAGACAATCGCTACGAATTTACAGCGGATATTGAATAGCTTCGCGGTGGAATGGGGATTAACCGTGGGTAAGATAGAAATCCGCCTGATTGATCCGCCTGAGGATATTAAGCGGGCGATGCACAAGCAGAAGACCGCCGAGCAAGAGCGTCGCTCTATGCGCCTGCTTGCAACTGGTGACTTCGAGGCCGCTGAACAACAAAAACTGGCGATTATCCAGCGGGCTGAAGGCGAACGTGAAGCCGTGATTCAAGTAGCTCAGGGTAAGGCTGAAGCCATACGTTTGGTAAACGAAGCTGCCGAAAAATATTTTGTTGGCAATGCCCAAACCCTGAAGCAATTGGAAATGATTGAAACCTCCCTGCGCGACAACGCCAAAATCGTCATCACCGAGCACGGCATCAGCCCGACCTTGTTATTAGGTAGCTTGCCGGTCACCTTATCGAAGGAGAAGAACGGCCGTAAAGCAAGCATTCTTCCTTGATCAGGATAAAGCCCGGAGACATGCACACATTGCATTATTAACCCCTGTTTGTCAGAGAGGAACTAGTTGCCTATGGAAAACAATTCAAACCATTTAGCTGTCAACCGCATTGGTTTTATTGGCAACTACTTGCCGCGCCAGTGCGGCATTGCCACCTTCACCACTGACCTGTGCGAAGCTATTGCCACCGAATATGCTGATACAACCTGCATTGCTTTGCCCGTCAACGACACCAAAGTCGGCTATGCCTATCCACCCCGCGTTCGCTTTGAGTTAGTAGAGAAGGACATTGAGTCTTATCGCCGTGCGGCCTACTTTATAAATATCAATAACGTTGATTTGGTCTGTTTACAGCACGAGTATGGCATCTATGGTGGGCCAGCAGGCAGCCACATCCTGGCTTTGTTGCGTGAATTGAACACGCCCATTGTCACCACCTTGCATACCGTTTTGCAGGAACCCAATCCTGCTCAGCATCGGGTATTGCAAGAAATTGCAGCTCTGTCCGACCGGGTGGTAGTTATGAGTGAGCGCGGTGTAGATTTCTTGGAAGAGGTCTACGGCGTCCCGCGAGGCAAGATCGATCTCATTCCCCATGGCATCCCTGATGTCTCCTTTGTCGATCCCAGCTTCCACAAAGATTTGTTTGGCGTAGAAGGCAAGATAGTTTTGCTCAGCTTTGGCTTGCTCTCGGCCAATAAAGGGCTTGAGACGGTCATTGCTGCCCTGCCCGCCATTGTAGCGCACAATCCCAATGTGGTTTATATCGTTGTCGGTGCTACACATCCCCACGTTTTGCGACAGCAAGGTGAAACGTACCGCTTGTCGTTACAGCGACTGGCTCAGGAGTTAGGTGTTGCGGGACATGTCATTTTCTATAATCGTTTTGTCAGCCTGGGGGAACTTATTGAGTTCATCAGTGCGGCCGACATTTACATTACACCTTACCTTAACCCGGCTCAGATTACTTCTGGCACTCTGGCCTACACGCTCGGTGCGGGTAAAGCCATCATCTCCACGCCCTATTGGTATGCAGAAGAGATGCTGGCCGATGAACGGGGTATGTTGGTGCCGTTTAACGACCCGGCGGCATTGGCCGAGCAGGTGATTGACCTCTTGGAGAATGAATCCAAGCGTCACGCCATGCGCAAACGGGCTTACCTGTTTGGGCGGGCCATGATTTGGCCGCAAGTGGCGCACCGTTATATGGAAAGTTTTAAACGCGCTCGCGCCGAACGCCGCTCGTTTATTCCATCTGGCTTCGCGGTCAAACCACTCGACCAACAACCGGGTGAATTGCCGCCTGTTAAAATCGATCATTTGCACCGCATGACGGACGATACGGGGATGATTCAGCACGCCAATTTTATTGTGCCCAATTATAGCGAGGGCTACAGTATCGACGATAACGCGCGTGCCTTGATTGTGTGTATGCACCTGGCGGAATTGGAATTAGGCAACGGGCAATCTTTAGCTCTGGCGTCCCGTTATCTCGCTTTTATCAACTATGCCTTTAATCGAGAGAACGGCCGTTTCCGCAATTTTATGGACTATCAACGTAACTGGCTCGAAGACAGCGGCTCAGAAGACAGCCATGGTCGTACCTTGTGGGCTCTGGGAACCGTGTTGGGCCGCTCGAACATACCCGCTTTGCAAAGTATGGCCGGCTGGTTATTTGAGCAAACCTTGCCGGCCATTTTGGAAACGACCAGTCCGCGAGCCTGGGCTTTCACCCTGATCGGCATCCATGAGTATCTGCGCCGCTTTGACGGAGATCGCCGAGCCAGCCAGATCCGAGACGAATTAGCCAAGCGCTTGTTGGCCTTATATCAGCAGTGCCGTTCCGATGAATGGTGTTGGTATGAAACAGAATTAAGTTACTGTAACGCGGTGCTGCCACAAGCCATGCTGATGTGCGGACAATGGATTCCACACAAAACTATGACCGAAGTCGGGCTAGAGTCGCTCGGTTGGCTGGCTGACTTACAGCGCGCCGATTCAGCAAGCGGGTATTTTGTGCCCATTGGCTCTAATGGCTTTTATAAGCAAGGTGGTAAGCAAGCCAGGTTTGATCAACAGCCAGTTGAAGCGCAAACAATGGCCTCTGCCTGCCTGGAAGCTTATCGCAGTACCAGAGACAAGCGGTGGCGCAAGGAAGCCCAGCGTGCCTTCGAATGGTTCCTGGGACGCAACGACCTTAACCTGCCCTTATACGACCCAACCACGGGCGGCTGCCGTGACGGCCTTCACCCTGACCGCCCCAATGAGAATCAGGGGGCGGAGTCAACGCTGGCCTTTATCCAGATTTTACTGGAACTGCGTCTAGCCGAAAATCCCTTATTAGATCCCTTATTAACTCTGGAAACCCAAACCTAATGCCACAGCAATATCCCGAACTTTTCCGCCGCCACACCCTCAACCCTATCCTGACTGCTGCCGACTGGCCCTATCCGGTTCACACTGTATTTAACCCCGCCGCCACGCTGCTGCCTGATGGGACTACTCTGCTACTGTGTCGCGTCGAGGACCGGCGCGGGCTTTCCCACTTGTGCGCTGCCCGCTCCGCCAATGGTGTGGACGATTGGCAGATTGACCCCCAGCCCACCCTTCTACCCGACCCCAAAAACTTTCCGGAAGAATTGTGGGGCATTGAAGACCCGCGCATCACTTACGTTCCCGAATTAGGCCGGTATGCTGTCGTCTATACAGCTTTTACCCGCGATGGTCCGGGCGTGGCTCTGGCCTTAACGGAAGATTTTCACCACTTTGAGCGCTATGGACTGATTATGTCCCCTGATGATAAAGATGCAGCGCTTCTGCCCCATCGGATTGGCGGCCATTGGGCTATGATCCATCGCCCGGTTAGTTCGGCTCGTGCCCATATGTGGATCTCTTATTCGGCCGACCTGTGGCATTGGGGCAGCGACAAACTCATGATGGAGGCCCGGCGTGGCGCGTGGTGGGATGCCAATAAAATCGGTCTGTCGCCGCCACCCATCGAAACCGCGCAGGGGTGGTTGGTGATTTACCACGGCGTGCGCCATACAGCGGCCGGTTCCCTTTACCGGCTGGGCTTGGCCCTGTTTGATTTGGAAACACCGGAGCACTGCCTCAAACGTGGCGATGGGTGGGTCTTTGGCCCGGAAGAACCATACGAGTTGCACGGGGATGTGGGCAGCGTCGTCTTTCCCTGCGGCTATACCATTGCCCCTGATGGCGATACCCTTCACCTCTATTATGGTGCAGCGGATACAAGCATTGCTTTGGCCACCGGCAGTGTGCGTGCACTGCTGGATTGGCTAGAGTAATGATGGGTGAGAGGAAGATAAAAGTGTGTGACGTATAAAATTTTCAGTTAACCATGCAAAAGTAGAGGCTATTTACGGAGTCCCAGTCTGAGAATTTTTTCTCGGAGGAATCATGAACCAGAACGTTACTCAAAAGTTAATAGCCAGCCATCTGGTTACAGGCACGATGGAACCGGGCGTAGAAATTGGCTTAAAAATAGACCAGACACTGACGCAGGACGCCACCGGCACGATGGTCATGCTGGAATTTGAGGCGATGGGCCTGCCCCGCGTTAAGACGGAACTCTCCGCCCAATACATTGACCACAATCTCATTCAAGCCGATTTCCGCAACCCGGACGACCATCTCTTCTTGCGCAGTGCCTGTCAGAAGTATGGCCTCTGGTACAGTCGGCCGGGCAATGGCGTCAGCCACCCGGTCCATATGGAACGCTTTGGTGTACCCGGTAAAACACTGGTCGGCTCAGATAGTCACACGCCGGCGGCTGGCTCATTGGGCATGTTAGCCCTGGGCGCGGGCGGCCTGGAAGTGGCGTTGGCTATGGCCGGTGAACCCCTATACTTGCAAATGCCCCAAATCGTAGGCGTACAGCTTACCGGCAGGCTGCCCGACTGGGTCAGTGCCAAAGATATTATCCTGGAAATGTTGCGCCGCCACGATGTGGGTGGCGGCCGTGACAAGATCATTGAATATTACGGCCCTGGCCTTCAGAATCTGACGGCGATGGACAGGCACGTTATGGCCAATATGGGCACCGAATTGGGGGCTACAACCTCTGTATTTCCTTCTGATGAAGCCGTTCGCGCTTTCCTGAAGCAGCAGGGGCGAGAGGATGTGTGGGTAGAGATAAAAGCCGACGATGGGGCCGCCTACGATCTCGTGGAGGAGATCGATTTAGCGGCGTTAGAACCGCTCATCGCCAGACCAGGCAGTCCTGGCAATGTGGTGCCGGTGCGTGAAGTTGCCGGAAATGAGATTTACCAGGTGTACATCGGTTCATCGGCCAATCCGGGATTGCGTGATTTTGCTATACCGGCACTGGTCGTAGACGGCCGTCAAGTCCATGATCGTGTCTCCTTTGATGTGAATCCGACCTCGCGCCAGATTTTGGAAAATTTGGCAGAAATGGGGTTATTAGCCAAATTAATTCATGCTGGAGCCCGGCTCCATCAAGCTGGCTGCAATGGCTGCATTGGTATGGGACAGGCCCCGGCCACCGGCCGCATTAGTCTGCGCACGGTACCCCGCAACTTTCCCGGACGCTCCGGCACAAAAAAAGACGCCGTCTATTTGTGCAGTCCGGAAACGGCGGTGGCCTCTGCTCTCACCGGCCAAATCACCGATCCCCGCGACCTGAACATACCTTATCCCCAATTTGAAGAGCCGGACGAGATCATTATCAACCAAGAGATGCTCGTACCGCCTATACCAGAAAGTGGGCACATCGAACTGGAAAAAGGGCCAAATATCAAACCTTTACCCCAATTTGACCCTTTGCCCGACAACCTGGAAGGCAAAGTCTTAATCGTCGTTGGTGATGACATTTCCACAGATGAAATCATGCCTGCCGGAGCCAGGGTGCTGCCCTATCGCAGCAACATCCCCGAAATTAGCAGATTCGTTTTTAACCAAATTGATGAAGATTACAGCAGCCGGGCTTGGCAGCACCAGCAACAAGGGCATTTTATCGTAGCTGGCGAAAATTATAGGCAGGGATCCAGCCGAGAACATGCGGCCCTAGCTCCACGTTATTTAGGCTTGCGGGCCGTTATCGCCAAAAGCTTTGCCCGTATTCACTGGCAAAACCTGGTCAACTTTGGCATTGTGCCGCTGACGTTTGTGGATGCGGCAGATTACGGCCGTATCCTTGAAGGCGATTTGCTGACTTTACCCAATATTTGCCAGGCGATTCACGAAGGCAAGCAAACGAAACTGGTCAATCAGACAAAAGATGAAACCTATATCGTTGAACACGGCCTATCAGATCGACAGGTAGAAATTGTGCTGGCCGGCGGGCAAATCAATTTTTTCCGTAAACGACATTGATAAAGTATAGGTGACATATCACCGATGCGAAATTTTGCCTATCCGCTAAAGCCTCCTAGAGTGGCCATAGAATCGGCAAGAAAATAATCAACAAAAACCAGATCAGCAGCGTCAAGGGTAGCCCAACTTTTGTGTAATCGAAAAAGCGATAACCACCGGGGCCGTAAACCAACACCGAAGCCTGATGCCCAATGGGAAACAAGAATGAGTTGGAAGCAGCGATGGCCACGCCCATGGCAAATGCCTGGGGCGCAACGCCAAGCGTCACGGCCGAACTAATGGCGATCGGGGCAACCAAAACCGCGGCCGCGGCATTGGACATGAACTCAGTAATGATCGTGGTTAGCACAAACAATCCGATCATGATCCCCCAAGGACCCAGGTCGCCAACCAGATCAATGATCAACTTGGATAAAAAGTCTGCTGTGCCTGTCTTTGCCATGGCAATACCCAAGGGCAGCATGCCCGCTATCAAGAACACGGACTGCCACTCGATTGATGCATACGCTTCGTTCATAGCCAGAACGCCAACAAGGACCATGAGCACAGCCGCCAGGACGACCGCTGTAGCGATGTGCAGTGTGCCAGTTGATACCAGCAAAATCATTCCCCCGAATATGATCAACGAAAGTAGCGCTTTGTTTACCCGTCGATACTCCATGGTGATAAGCCCCAGAACGATAAAAGCCAGGTCTTTTCGCAGGTAATTAAGCCGTTGGCGCGGGCCATGAACAAGCAATATATCCCCTAACTGCAAGGGAACATCAGACAAGCGATTTACGATCACTTCCTCCTTGTGCCAAATTGCCAAAACCGTCAAACCATATTTGGCGCGAAAATCTACTTGTTTCAGTGTTTTACCAGCGAAGTCGGCAAGTTGGCTTATGACCACTTCAATTATTGAGGCTTCGGAAGATTTGAGATCGAGTTCACTCAAACGTATATGTGGGTCTATTCTAATCCCGATTCTATCTTGTACTTCAAGGATTTTTGTGATTGACCCCTTGACCAGCAGTATGTCGTTGGCTTGGATGTGGGCATTGGGCAGAACTCCAGGGTAGGCATGACCGTTGCGCATCAAGCCCGTGACTGTCAAATCGTACTCCTCGCCCAAACGGGTATCTAAAATAGTCTTGCCTATCAGGCTCGATACAGATAACACCTTGAGCTCGGTCAGGTAATCGCGCAGATTGTAATCGACCGTCAAATCTTCTGCTGAGTGCACTTGCCGGTTTGGAAGAAGGTGACGGCCGACCACAGCAAAGTAAGTGATGCCGCTGACCATCACAATGAGACCCATAGGTGTATAGTCGAAGAGCGTAAATGGCTCATAGCCGGCGGTGGCCAGGGCTGAACTGACCAGGAGGTTAGGTGGGGTGCCGATCAGGGTTGTGACACCGCCCAACAAGGACCCGAAAGCCAAAGGGATCAGCAGTTTAGATGCCGGGATCTTTAGCTTTCGACCAATAGCCACAATAGCAGGCAGCAAAACGGCCGTGGCCCCAATATTGTTCATGAAGGCCGACATAACTCCCACAACTACCATGATCACCACGGTTAATCGGACCGAATTGTTGCCAGAAATGCCAAGGATTCGCTGGCCTAAATAATCGGCGACGCCGGTAATGAAAAGGCCTTCGCTAACGATGTAGATGCCCCATACAGTGATGACGGCCGGATTTGAAAAACCGGAAAAGGCTTCCTCAACTGTCAGCAGGCCCGTGAGGATCAACGACAGCAGGACCATCATGGATATTACGTCCACACGAATCCGCTCAGTCGCGAAGAGAACAATGGCGATGCCCAATATAGTAAGAACCAGAGCAATCTCAGATGTCACCGGTACCTTCAACCTGCTGGGGGTAATACCTGCTCTGTAAAAAATAGCAAGGATAAGCTCAATTTTATCCGAAAAGGATATTTTGCGTATCCCCTCCAAAAGTATATTCCAAATAATGTTTATCGAACGGTATGAATGGGGTAGCTCACGGATGCGCGAACCCCGGGCCGAAATCCGTCATTTGATGGGGTTCCGACCAGCAACTGTAGCTAACTAGGAAGCATGGCGAACCTGGCTGATGACCAAAATTCTGCCGGACGAATATCGGCCGTCTCATCTGACACAGCGCCTTTATCAACATCTACGCCGCCTGCATAGGAGACCACCGGGGCATCTGTCAGGGTGGTAATACCCCGAGGCGAAGAACGTGGGACGACAGACAGCATTTTGCCGCCAGCAGCGCACTGATTGGAAATGTGCAAATGTGTGGAGCTGGCAGCCGGAGGGCGACCGTGGGCACGCTGAAGGTCGTTGCCACTGGTAAACTCCCCCTTGATACTTTATGTCATGTCGCCTATTATGGGGTGGCATACTATAATTCTGATAAACAATCCTGTAAATGAGTGTCTAGTTATTGTGTCTACCCGGAATGAACTTGAAAAAGCCATTGCTGCTATTGAAGGGCAGCAGGAGGCTTTATTCGAGAAGGATGTTGTAGAAGTTGCCATACTGGCGTTGCGTGAGAAGTTGGCCACACTGCAAGCGCCGCATACCATGCAGCAACACGATAATATTTGTGTGCTGGTGGCTGATATGTCTGGCTTTACTTCCATGTCTGAATTTTTAGATGCGGAAGAAGTGCGAGACACCATGAATGCTGTCTGGCGGCGGCTGGATCGTATCATTGTTAATTGGGGTGGGGTTATTGATAAACATCTGGGAGATGGCATCATTGCCCTGTTTGGGCTGCCCAATCCCTATGGTGATGATGCCCGGCGAGCGGTGTTGGCGGCACTAGATATGCAGTGGGAGTTGGCCCTGTTTTATGAACAAGAGGCCCGGAAGGCCACAAGTACAAGGCCATTTCGGGCCGAGCGGCGTGTGCAAATGCGAGTGGGCGTTCATATAGGCCCCGTCTATTTTGGACAGGTAGGGGCAACAGATGAAGTCACGGCCGTGGGTGACACCGTTGTTATTGCCAATCAGCTTGAACAGAAGGCCCCTGTAGGTGGCGTTCTTATCTCTAGTGACCTGTATGAGCAGGTCCACCCCTTCTTTGAGGCCGATGAATACGAACCAGGGGTGACCAGTGGTGATACCTACCCGGCGTTTATTGTGCGGCGCGAAACACCACAAGCTGCCTACGTTATGGGCGCTGGCCTCACCTCCATAGAGACGCGGTTTGTAGGCCGCGGCGATGAACTTAACACTCTGCAACAAGCCCTACAAACGGCGATGGATAACAGCCTGGCCCAAATCATTACGATTGTGGGCGATGATGGTGTGGGCAAGTCTCGTCTGGTATATGAGTTTGAGCGGTTGATCACTTTGCTGCCGGAATCTGTATGTGTGTTAAAAGGGACAGGGCAGGCAGACATTACACAGACGCCTTATGGCCTCATTCGCTCTCTGTTGTCTAGCTACTTTGGCATTCACCCCCAGCATACACCAGCTATTGCCCGTGAAAAGTTGGTGCGCGGCGTCTTGAATGAACTACATGATGATCATGACCGGGCCAAATCGATGGTGACGCACGTTACCCAGTTATTGGGCTTTGAGGTAGAGACACAAGTGCCGCAAAGAGCTGTTACCAAGCCATTGACCCTTTATTGGGAAGCATCGCTAGATTCGCGCACCGGGCGGCGCGAGATTCGCGGGGCGGGGTTTGAAGACCTGACCTACCTGTTCACGGCCATTACAGAAAAACATGGGGCTACCCTCCTCTTTTTGGAAGATTTTCATGCCGCTGATGAAGGCTCCTATGATTTTTTGGATTATTTGATGCAGGCGTGCCATGATCTGCCACTGCTGATCATATGCCTGACACGGCCGTCGCTCTTTGATAAGCGCCCATCCTGGCGTATGGTAGAAACGACGGAGCGCCGGGAAATTCAACTGTCACCCCTTTCATTGATAGACGCCCGTCATCTGGTCACTGAACTACTGCAAAAACTAGAGGGCATGCCCATGCGTCTGATGGACGTTATTAGCAACGCCGCTGGCGGTAATCCTTTTGACCTGGACGAGATGGTCAGAATTTTTATCCAGGAAGGTGTCATTGAAGACGTGGAACCCCGCTGGCAGGCCAATATGGGTCGCTTATTGGAGATGCCTTCTCCACCAACGGTGGTCAATCTGTGGCGTGGACAACTGGAACAACTCCCAGACGAAGAACGGCTGGTTTTGCAAAAAGCAGCCGTTTTTGGCACCATTTTCTGGGATGCCGGGCTGCTGGCATTGGTCGACGAAGATGTTGCCGTGGGAGCGGTAGCGATCAACAATACCTTACAAGCGCTGCTGGCGGCCAACTGGATAGAGCCGGTATCAGCCACGACCGTGCCCAATACACACCAATATCGTTTCCGCCATGATCGCCTGCAGCAGGCCATTTATGAGACGGTGGCGGTGGAAACGCGCCAGGTCTACCATGCCCAGGCGGCAGCCTGGCTGATGACGCACTCGCTGCCTACCACAGCGCGCTTGCTGCGTGTAGTTGCGTATCACCTGGAGCAAGCCAATGATACGCACCGGGTGGCAGACTGGTACGGCCGTGCGGCCCAGCAGGCACGCATAGACCTGGCACTGGAAACCTCTACTTTTTACTATAATAAAGCACTGGAATTACTGCCAGAAATACCTGAAACAGGCATCGCCCGCACTAAACTGTATGAAGGGAAAGCCATTGTGCTGCGTAAACAGTCACGTTTTATCGAAGCCATTAAGGCATACCAGGGAATGCAGGAGACGGCGGCCAATCATCACGATGAAGCGGCCATCGTCCGGGCCTATATCGGTGAGTTTCTTTGCCACTTCCTGTTAGATGAACTGAGAAATGCCCTGGAAAGTATCCGGCCAGCAGAATCTATAGCCGAGGCCGTTGGTGACGCTGTTTTAATCACCATAGCCCAGGCAGCTAGAGGCTGGATCGCCCTGGCCGCCGGGCAGACAAAAATAGCCGGAGAGTTGGCGCGCGAGGTTTATGCCCACAGCCGTTCGTTAGAACCATCACCAGGGCGGGCGTTTAGCCGGGCCTTTGTGGGCGATTTAGCCCGTGAAATGGGACGGTACGATCAGGCTGTGGAAATGACCAACCTGGCATGGGAGATGTTCGCTTCTTTTGGGGAAACAATGTGGCAGGCGATGATGTGGGTCCAGTTAGGGCATATTGCCCGGGAACAGTGGGACCTGGATGCGGCCGTCACCTATTACGAACAATGCCTGCAATTGTCTCGCAATGCAGGTGACCGTTTTGGTACCATTTTGGCCTTGCGTCACCTGGGGCAACTCTTTTACCATCGAGGAATGTATGATCTGGCAGATGTTCATTACCATCGGGCGCTATCGTTGGCCGAAAGAAGCCAGAACCAGGTATACCTGGCTTACCTGGCCGATGATTTAGGACAGCTGTATCTAGCCCAGGCCTTGATCGCGCCGCAATCGGTGCAGGAGATCGCCCAACAGGAAGAGCATTTGCATGAAGCCGAACGCTGGTTTGAACGGGCCGGGCGTCTGGCTCGTAAAGTAGATAAACCCCTGGTACGTGTCTCCGCGTTGCTTGGGCGGGCCCAGTTAGAACTAGAAGAACATGCCCTGACCGAGGCCCAAGAACAAGCACGTGAGGCAGTAATGTTGGCGGAACGGACTTTGCATCAGCGGCCTATCAGGTCGGTGAAACAAGTCACGGCCGTGGCCTGGCGTATCCTGGGAAATGTATTGGCCAAAGTGCCACAAAAAAAACAGCAGGCAGCCATCGGCGGTAAAATGGTGGATGCCGTGGCCTGCTTTACCCGCAGCCGCCAACTTCTGGATGAAGTGGGTGTGCCCGGTAACCTGGAAAAAGCAATGACACTACGAGCCTGGGCTTTGTTAGAATTACGTCGCGACCGAATAGCTGAGGCGGCGCCGCTAGCCGAAGCCGCACGAGAGTTATTAGTTGACCTGGGCCGCCAAGGTGATGCCAGGCGGATACAAGAGATGATGACCGAAGGGTGAGAGTTGTTCTAAAGATGTCAATAATCCAAGGTGAATTCCAGGAAAATTGAGACGGCATGGTAGACCGCAGACAAATCCAGCATACGATGGCAGCCATCGAAGCCCGGCGGGCGATTCTGGGAGACGCCGTAACCAATACGACCTTAGAGGCACTGCAAGAGCTATTGCAGCGGCCTGTGAGGCGTTCTTCAGAGGTCACCTCACAACGAGACGCGCAACGTAAGCAAGCCACCGTCTTGTTTGCCAAAGTGACGGGGTTTGCCGGGACAGACAACACGGGGGAGGAAACGACTGTACTCAACATTATTACCGCTCTCTGGCAGCGCCTCGACGGCGCTATTACCCATCAAGGTGGGGTCATAGACAAACACATTGGCGACGCTGTCATGGGCTTGTTTGGAGTACCAGCAGCCCACGAAGATGACCCCGAACAGGCTATCCGTGCCGCTTTGCGTATGCGCGCTGCTCTCAGCGACTTTGTCAACGAACTGGTGGCTGCCTGGCATGAGGACCAGGTTGATGATGCCCCTGATTTGCGGTCGCTGCGCCTGTCAGTGGGCATTAATACTGGCCCGGTCATGCTGGGGCGTGTTGGTGAAAGTGACGAATTTACGGCCATTGGTGATACTGTTAATGTAGCCAGTCGTCTGGAACGTGCAGCCCCGCCAGGCGGCATCCTCATTTCCCACGATACTTATTTGCTGGTGCGCGAAAATTTTAATGTTGAGGCGCTCGGCCCTGTCCTCATTAAGGGACGCACCGAGCCGATTCAGGTATACCTGGTGTTGGGGGTGAAACCACGCCTGTTTTACAGCGCTGGTCGGGGCGTAGAAGGTGTAGAAACACGCATGATCGGGCGTGATACGGAATTGGCGGGCATGAAAGCCGCCCTGCAACTGGCTATCAGTAACAAAACGGGCCGGGCTATTACGGTTGTCGGCGAGGCTGGTGTAGGCAAATCACGGCTGATCCACGAATTTAATGTGTGGCTAAAAACGCTGCCTCAGGAAGTGCATGTGTTAAAGGGGCGTACTTACCAGCCCATGCGCCAGATTCCTTATGCCCTGTTCCGCGATCTGCTGGCCACTTTATTTGGCATTCAAGACAATGATACGGCTGTGGTCGCTCGTCAAAAGTGGTTCCAGGGCATGGCCCACTATATGACTCTGGAAGAAGAGGAGCTGCAAAAACGGGCTCTTGCCCTGGCTCGCCTTATGGGCCTGGATCTGGGCCAGTCTCCCATGATGGAAGCGTTCTTGCCAGGGACATTCAATGCACCAGGGGACGAGGGGGAAGAAGATGCTACGTCGCAGCTGCATGAGCGGGCATACCAATATATGGTGGCCTTGTTGGCGGGTATCACGGCCGTAACCCCGGCCACCCTGATTTTGCTGGAAGATTTGCATTGGGCTGATGAGGGCTCTTTGGACCTACTGGAACACCTGCTGCCTTTTTGCCGCCAGGCGCCGTTAATGTTGGTCATGTTGACCCGGCCGGTAGATGAGTCGCTGGACAGAGACCAGCCGCTGGCGCGGTATGGCGCCCTCATTGGTAAGACCGGTGCGGGGGCCCAACTTATGATGCTGCGCTCTCTCACCGAATCTCAAAGCCGCGAACTGGTGCTGGAAATCTTGCGCAAAGCGCCAGACATTCCCTATGACCTGTCTGATATGATCATCTCCCGGGCGGAAGGGAATCCGCTGTTTGTAGAAGAGATGATCAAAATCCTGATTGAAGATGGCGTGATTCTGGCTGGCCAGGATGAGTGGCGGGTGCGCGGCGCGCAGCTGCCGGCTGTACGTGTGCCCCCCCATATCAACGGTGTGCTGCAAGCCCGGCTGGATCGGCTGTCTGAATTGGAGCGGGCTACGTTACAACGGGCGGCGGTTGTGGGCCGGGTGTTTTGGGACAGTACGGTGATTCACATGAACGAAACGGCCGTAACCCCCATTATCCCCTCGGAAACACACGCGGCCCTACATGCTCTGGAAAAACGAGAAATGATCTTCAAGCGGCAGGTTTCTGGATTTGCTGGGACACAGGCCTATGTCTTTAAACACGCCCTGTTACACCAGGTTGCCTATGAAAATGTGCTGCTGCGTTTTCGCCCAGCTTACCACAAACAAGTAGGAGACTGGCTGGCCGCCCAAAGCAGCGAGCGTATCGCCGAATATGCTGGCCTTATTGCTGAACATTATGAACTGGCCGGGGAGCGCACCGCGGCTGCCGAATTGTATGAGACGGCTGCGCAGCGTGCCCAAAATGCTTATGACCCAGAACTGGCTATTGATTATTATCGCAAAGCATTGGTCCTGCTGATAGAGCAGGTGCATTACGCTGAATGGTTGTTGCGTTTGCATGGGGAGTTAGGGCGGCTGCTGCACATGCGGGCGCGGTTTGTTGAAGCCTCGCAGGCGTATATAACCATGCGTTTTATCGCCGAAGAAGATGGTGATCTGGCAGCACAGGCACGGGCTTCAAATGGGTTGGCCACGATTCAGCGCGAGCAGGGTAATTACCGGGCCATGCTGGAAAGTGCTACCCAGGCAGAACAGGTTTCCTGGCTGATTGGTGCTGAAATGGAGCTGATTCGTGCCCTGCTGCTGCAAAGCGAAGCCCATTTGTTTATGGGCAACCTGAGCCAGGCGCTGACAGCGGTAGAACGGGCCCTGCAATTGAGTGAACGCCAGGAAGAGATTGTGGCCCGCACGCATAGTTTGTCATTGTTGTGCCAGGCACATGTGCGAGACGGCCGTTATGATGACGCCAACGAGGGGCTCTATCAGCTCCAACAGCAGCTTTCTCTTTTATTGACGCTGGATGAACTGCACGCCGCTGCCGTCACCCAATTTGCTCTGGGCATGCTGCACAACCGGCTGGGGCAGTATGAGGCGGCTACAAACAGCTTGCTGGCGGCGTTAAAATTGCATCGCAGTCTGGATGAGCAAATTGAAGTAGGGCGTGCCCTGTACCAGTTAGGCGAAACGGCCCGGCTGCGCGGTAATTTGAATTCGGCCGTGCCCTTTTACCGTAAGGCAGCTTCTGTCGCCAATGGCATTGGTCACCGGTACGGCCGTCTGGAAATACAGTCCGGACTGGGGCGCACCTTGGTGGCATTGGGTAACGTAGATATGGCCGAAGAGGTGCTGCAAGAAGTGGTAGCTATGGCCGAAAGTGTCGGGCAAATGGCCGGTTGGCGCTATTTGCCAGAACTGTACACGTTTTTGGCCATTAACCATCTAAACCAGGGTGAGGTCGCCATTGCGCTGGACATGGCGCGTAAGGCACATGATCTGGCGCTGCGACTGGGAGACCTGGAGGTGCGGGGGATGACATGGCGGGCCCTGGGCCGGGTCATCGCGCAGCTTCCGGCCAGCAAACGGCCCGTGAAGATCGGTGAGGCCCACTATGAGGCTGCTGACTGTTTTGCCCAGAGTTTGCAACATTTTGAGAACTTAAACGGCGGCGGCGTGGCTTCCCACCGTGACCTGGCCACGACGCTGTGGCACTGGGCCTTGTTCGAATCGGCCAATGGACATCTAGAATTAGGACAAAAGCTGCAGCAGCGGGCCGAAACCCTGGCTGAGCCGTTGGGCCTGGCGTTGAATGGGTGAGGATGGCAAAAGGTCACTCTGTGAGGGGCTGTTTTCTAATGTAGCCGTGTGATATGATGTTGTTTTGTGGCCTTTCATCCCTGGTATGTCATTTACCACACACGGCCCAGCACCCCTTTGAGGTAAGCAGATTCAGGGTAGGTGAGCAGAATAGGGTGATCAGGCGCCTGGCCTAAGTGCTGTAAGATTTGCACATCACGGTGGGCATCTACGGCCGCGCTAAAGAGGACTTTTTGGAACAGGTCTGCTGATATCAGGCCAGAGCAGGAAAAGGTGGCTAACAGGCCGCCTGGCTTTAACAGGCGCAGCGCCAGCCAGTTTAGATCTTTGTAGCCACGGCAGGCACGTTCTATGTCACGCTGGCTGTGGGCAAACTTAGGGGGGTCCAGAATAACCATATCAAACAAGCGCTTCTCATCACGGTAGGCGCGCAGCACGGCAAAAGCGTCCCCGGCAATATACTCGTCTGACGGCCGTGTCCACCCATTTAATGTCACATTCTTCTCTGCTTGCTCCAGAGCCTCGGCAGAGCTGTCTATGTGTGTCACGGCTGCAGCCCCATGGGCCGCGGCATAAATGCCAAAACCGCCGGTGTAAGCAAAGGCGTTTAACACACTTTTGCCAGCCACAAACTGCGGTTGGCATACAGTCGCCCGGTTATCCCGCTGATCCAGGTAAAAACCCGTTTTATGGCCGGACAACAGTTGGACGCCAAAGTGGTAGCCATTTTCGCTGATGTCCAGCTCTGACGGCGGCGCGGCGCCCCACAGCAAGCCGGTGGCCGGTGCCAGCCCTTCTTTTTTGCGGGCGTCGGTGTCAGAGCGTTCCAGAATACCGGCGGGTTGGGTCAGTTCTGCCAGCAGTTCCACCAGCATCGTTTTGCGGCGCTCTATACCCAGCGTAAGGCACTGCATCACCAGCGTACGGCCGTACCTGTCTACCACCAATCCGGGCAGGCCGTCGGCCTCGGCAAAAACCAGCCGGTAGGCGGTGGTGTGTGGCGCCAGCGCCAACAACTGCCGGGCTGTCATAGCGCGTGCCAGCCGGGTGCGCCAGAAGGTGGTATCCAGCGGCTCGTTGGGGTTCCAGCTAAGAAGGCGGGCGCGAATTTGGGAGTGCGGATTGTAATAGGCCGTGGCCAGCGGCGCACCCCGGCGGTTAGCCACGTGTACCAGATCGCCAGGTTCCGGGCTGCCCTCTATGGCAGCAATGGCCCCAGAAAAGACCCAGGGGTGGCGGTTGAGGACGGGCTTTTCGCGCCCTGGTTTCAGAAGGATACGGCCGTTGATCGTTTCCATGAGTTAATAACCATAATCAGCTGCGGCCGTGGGCGCCGGCCGCTTTATCTGTAAATCTGCCAGGCGCTCTGGGCCTAACAGGGCCTGATAGGCGGCGCTGCTGGCTACCGGGTCTACCCAGTGGGCCTGCCAGCGGGCAAAACCTTCAAGGGTTTTGCTTTGCCGGGCGTATTCCAGGAAAAAAGAATGGTCGCGGTTGTAGTGGCCGGGTACGGGCGACGGATGGGCCCCCCAGGGAGCGTGGACCACCGCGCTCACCTTAAAACCGGGGGTAATGACCCGGTTGGGGTCGCTGCTGATGATGGCTGGGGGCACAATCTCTTCGGCGGTGATAAGGATGTGCCGCGCCGCCAGGCACGCCTCACGGGTGATGCCCAGGTTGCCCCAACTGTGGGCGTTACCATACTCATCGGCCCGCTGCACATGGATGATGGCCACATCAGGGTTGAGGGCGCCAACGGCGGTTAACGCATCACCGGTGAAGGGGCATGTTATTTGGCGTAGACGGCCGTTGCTCTGGTAAAGGCTGCTGCCCAGGGCTGTGCGTGTGGGCATAAAGGGCACCCCCATGGCCCCGGCACGCAGAGCCATGGCGATGGTCAGGTTGGAGTGGTCTTCCATCAGCAGTTGGCCGCTTTCCACGGCGCGGCGAAAGTTATGGCCGTTGCCGGTGATAACGTTGCCCACCCAGGCCGCCTGAATGCGGGACACACAGCCCGCGCCTACCATCTGGTCAAACAAAATGTCAGAAATAGGGCCGATGAGCGTCAGGTTTTTTCGGCGCTGCCGCATGATCTCATGGCCGGCAGCAAAAGGGATGAGCGTCTCTTGAGCTGTGCCCAGGGCCACCGTACTGCCGTCAGGTACAAACTGTTTGACAGCTTCAGCCAGAGAAAGGCGTTTTGATTTTGCCATACTTGCCGTTGTCTTTTGCGTGCGATGTGTACATGTCACCTGAAATGGGATGCAATGCTAACACAGAAATGGGAAATCCGCGATGCCGGGAACGGACAGCCATTCTAAATGTTGGGAGAAAAGGGGCACAAGAGGGCAAAAGGCTTACAACGACCAATGTGTGCCCCGTGGCGGGGTATGCGTTTGGCGGCGTTCATAGGGCGATTTTTCACATCGCCGGCCGGCAAGCCTATACCTTTTGGCGGCAGCAATGGCATATTGAGAACGATGGCTTTAGAGAATTGAAGGCAAGCTGGCTCCTGGAAAAAGCACCTTGGAGCTGCACTCAGGAAGTGTTGGTTTTGGCCAGAGTCACTTTCAGCCTCATTACCACTAATGTCTCTGAAATCGCCAAGACGGCTCAGGGTCGTCGCTTAACCGGTCAGGGGATTCGCCGCCTCCGCCGGAAACTGAATCGAGAAGTGGGGCTGGTGCCGGTTATTGTCTTTGCCGCAGGCGCCTAGAGTACTACCGGTGACCTTTCACTGAGTGCCAGCGCGTGCCTTAAGACTAGCCAGTCGGGCTGCTTCGTTCTTCACGAACCACTGATCTTGCCTGAGTTCCTCAAAGGCTTTTTCAAAATAGGGCCTCGCCTCCTCCGTTCTGCCCAGCGTCGCAAGATTCTCTGCAATCTCTTCAAACACATACCCGTCCGCTGAATCCGCTGCCAGGTGTTCGGCTTCGAGGGTACGCTGGATTGTCAGTGCCTCGTCATAACGCCCAAGCGAACGGAGACAACGTGCGACCGCCCATTTTGCAAACTGGAGTTGTTCGGGCTTGTCGCGTGCAGTCCACTCGGCCTGTGCTTCCTCAAACAATGGTAAAGCCTCATCAAAGCGCCCCATGTCATGCAAGTCCCACGCACTGTTATTGAGCATGGCCGGAATCAACGAGCGCGCTTTAGCGTCGTGAGATGCACGTCCTATGGCCACCCCGCGCTGATTCCAAGCAATCGCTTCCGGCGTACCTGCATGCGTGATGGCCACCATATGGGCGGCATCAACAGCAAGGCCTTCAAAATGTGATGCCTGTGCCTGTTCCCACGCCTTGATGAAGAGCGCACGCGCCTTCTCTTGCTCGCCGTTGGAATTGAATGTTCGACCACGCTCAAGCAGGTAACGCACGTGCGGACGCGCCCCTGCGTTGGCAAGATGCTTTTCCACATCGTTTAACACTTCGTGGGCTTCGTCGAAACGCTGCCGTAGCGAGAAGGTACGAGCGATCTGCGTGAGCAGCTCTAGGCGGACATCACCTTGCGCCGAACTTAGGGCAGCGCGAAAACGCTCTTCACTCACCGCAGGATTGGTGTACTCCCAGAACGAATCGATATTGGGCGTATTCTCTGATGTCTGCATATTCTGTACTCCTTATCAGTCTGTCGTGATGGCTCAACTGACCTGAATGCGCCCACGGCCGTCACCCATCATGTACATTAGGCTGAACCGAATACCTGATGTGTCAGCGGCTGTATCTTCTCAGTTGCACGGCACACTAAAGCAAGCAAAAAGAACGCTGTTTTCTGCGCTGAAGTTATGGGCATTATCGAATGAGTTTCCAGGTCTGAAATTAGAAACAATTTCCAGACGGAAATGAGCAGGTTGATTCTAGCAATCGCCTGTGCTTGAGGCAAACGGGCAAGGAGAAACCATTGATGATGGTAGCGGCAATAAGCGGACAAGCCATTTGTGTTTGCCGCCCACTTCGCTTAACATACAAGCACGGAACTCATTCGCGATTTAATGAACGCTTGGTACCCTTATTGGATGCAAATGACCGGGCCTTGATGGCCGTCTGGGTGTGCGACTTTACCAAGGCCAACCTTGGGCCGCATCACGAACTACAGATCTCGTTATTCGCCACTTTTCGGCCGATACAGCGGCTAAAGCCTCATCCCTTTACGGTTTTCCGGACGTTGTTGGTGATACCTGAGACACGGATGGTTTGTCATGGTCTGTGGAACAGTACACATCGCGTGGTGCGGTACAATGCCGAGCATCTAGGACTTAACGCACACTTTTCGTTTAGCGGAATCGAACAAACCCGTGGGCGGTGGCTGTTCCGGTTCGAGGATGAGGCGGGAGGCATGATCGCGGAAGGGGATTTGGGTGTTACGACTAGACAGTCCCCCGCTGTGATGTGGCAAATGCTGCGGTCTATTGGCGTTTATGGGCTGATGCAATCGGCCCGGTCTCCCTTCAATCACGTTTCAGTTGTCAATACCCGCAGTCAGTTTGCCGACGCGAATCTGGTTGCTCATACATATATGCAGAGTAACAAGCAGGTCATCCGCTATGTCGATTCGCAAGATCGTTTGGTGATCAGCCACCCGCTGTATACTTCCCTTGGTTTTGCGCCGGACTTTGTGCAACAGATTGATGGGGTGCAATTTGTCTACCTTCGGCCCGAGTCAGAGGGTGCATAAAAAATCACTGGTTAAAATGAGAAGTATCGATACTTTCATCCAATCATAGATTGATAATCATGCAATCTTAGGCACGGCCGTCGCCATTTTGCAAGATGGCGACATTATCTATACGGCCGGTTTTGGCACAACAAGCGACGTGGTATGGGGTAACGCTACACGCTTCTATCCGCTGGTGGATATTTACCGGCGTCAGGCCCTACTGAAAACTGGCCAGTGATGACTGAAAACTAATACCAGGGCCCTGTCAGTACCACGCGCCGCCCCACCAAAATGGTTAGATTAAGGTTGGTCAGCAGCGGCGACTGCCCCTCATAACCGACAGAGAGATTGTCGATGGTGAGGACATCACGGCCAATGTGTTCTGGCTCACGAAAGGCCAGCTTCATGTGCCAGCTCTGTTTGGGCTTTTCCACACGCTCATCAGAGGCAAGATAGCGGTCTAGTTTTTTCTCACGTGATTTGGCTTTGCGCATCACTTTTTTGGCCAGGCGGCGCACGTTGGGCTGGCGTGGCGTGGTGCTGCGCTCGACAGAAAGGGATTGTTCGCGGGTGCGGGCAATATCTTGTTTCAGGCGCCGGATTTCATAGACCTGATCTTTGTAGGTGGCCAGCTGCTTTTTGCGTTCGGCCAGGAATTGGTTCAGGTAGTCACTGTAGTTGCCGGTGTAATCACGGGTGGTGTGGGTTACGGGGTCAAGGTCTATGATGCGGGTAACGGTATGGTCCAGGAAGGTGCGGTCATGGGAGACGATGAGGGCGCCGCCGGGATAGTCAGCCAGCCAGTCTTCCAGCCATTCGAGCATATCGATGTCCAGGTGGTTGGTGGGTTCGTCTAGCAGGAGCAAATCAGGTTGGCGTAGGATAATGAGCGCCAGGGCGAGGCGGGTTTTTTGGCCGCCGCTGAGATGGCTTACAAGAGTGTCAGGCTGAATGTCGGCCAGACCGAAGATGGTGAGGGTGGTTTGCATACGGCCGTTATCATACCGACGCAATCGGGCCAAAACCTCATCATAAGCAAGCCGCCACGCTTCATTCTCTGGCTGTTGGCTGAGGGCGGTGCCCAAGTGCGCCAACTCGGCCTCCATGGCGGCGGGATCGCCAACGGTCTGATGCAGGAGTTCGGCCAGGGTGTGTGTTGGGTCCGGCTCGAAGCCTTGGGCCAGATAGCCAATGTAAATATCTGCAGGGGAAAGGGCGACATGACCGCTGTCCGCGTGTTCCTGCCCGGTGAGAATGCGTACGAGTGTGGTTTTACCGCTGCCATTTGGCCCAATCAGGCCAACCCGTTCACCAGGGTTAACAGAGAAGGTGATGTCTTTGAGGATGGGATGAAGGCCGAAAGATTTGGTGATCTGGTGTGCCGTAAGTGAGGCAGTAGACATGGTTCACATCCCTTTATTGGTAGAAATGGCCGTTTCTGCCAATATAAAAGTGGTCAAACAAAGCAGAGAAGGGAGATGGTGAACTTAGTCCGTCATGGGTTTTTGTGTAATAACCTCACATAAAAATTTGTGCCATTATCTAAAAGATGCCAGGTGATGTCAAGCAGCGTCAACTAGCATCACGGCCATTTCAAAGGCGGAAAATAGTGAACAAAGCAGCCTCGATTTGCTAACGTTGTAATTTTGCATACCAACAAAGCAGCAAACTAGGTTCAAATGAAACATATAGGTTGATGCATTTTGTGGTAAAAACAGTATAAATGTGCACTAATTTGACGCAGTTGGGCATTCAACCGCTGGATTTAGATAGCTGGTTCTATTTTGACGAACGGTTTGTTGTCACTACTCAGGCCTAAACCTGAAAAATGAGATGCCAACTTTGACAAAATCGACTACTATGGATAAATGAACACGTCTGTGAAGTGTTTGAACCGCCCCCAATGGGCATCGAAGCCACGGAGCATTAGAAGGAGATAAACGATGGCACAAGACGAGATTGTGGCGGTACGGCCGTCGGCTGAAGTTCTTACCAGGCAGCAGCTGCCCAAAATGAGGCGGGCGATTTTCTCTTCATCCCGGCCGATTTACCGCACCAGCCTATCAACCTTAGCCATACGGAAGCAGCGCAGGCGATTGTGGCTCGCAATGATGCCAATGAGCAGGAAAGTGTAGAACTCTATCAACTATAATTGATAACTGGTGATTCGTGATCGGTGCTGCTGATGACGCCCGGTTGCCGTTTACCAGGGATCGCAAAAGAGATTTATGACAACTGAACCCACATACCATATAGAAACATTAGCCGTGCATGCCGGGGTAGCGCCAGACCCGGTGAGCGGCGCCGTGATGACCCCCATTTATCAGACGTCTACCTACGCCCAGGCAGACGTAGGCGTGCATAAGGGATATGAGTATTCTCGTACAGACAACCCCACCCGTACAGCGCTGCAAACCGCACTGGCGGCATTGGAAGGCGGCCAGCATGCGCTGGCTTTTGCCTCTGGTATGGCCACGATTGATACTATTTTGCGCCTGGTTAGGCCCGGCGAACATGTGTTGTCTGGCAATGACGTGTATGGTGGTACATTCCGCCTGTTTGACAAAGTGCTGGCCGCGTATGGCCTGGAATTTAGCTTTGTGGATACAGCCGATAGCACGGCCGTGCAGGCTGCCATGCGGCCGCATACAAAGCTGGTCTGGCTGGAAACGCCCACAAACCCTATGCTGCGCCTGACAGATATTGCTGCGGTGGCCCAGATCGCCCACGCTGCCGGGGCCTGGCTGGGCGTAGACAATACATTTGCCTCGCCGGTGCTGCAACGGCCGTTAACGCTAGGGGCAGATTTTGTAGTGCATTCCACGACCAAGTATATTGGTGGGCATTCAGATGTAGTGGGTGGGGCGGTGGTGTTAAATGACACGGCCGTGTATGAACGGCTTAAATTCCTGCAAAATGCCATTGGTGCGGTACCAGGACCCATGGACTGCTTCCTGACGCTGCGCGGCATCAAGACATTGGCGCTGCGTATGGCCCAACATTGCCGCAATGCCATCAAAGTTGCCCAATTCCTGGCCGACCATCCTCAGGTAGCGGAGGTGATTTACCCTGGCCTGGAGAGCCACCCGCAGTATGAACTGGCGCAGCGGCAAATGGCCGGACCAGGTGGTATGATCTCTTTCATCTTACAAGGGGGGGAAGCCGCCGCACGCACCGTAGCCCGCCACACAAAGCTCTTTACCCTGGCCGAGTCGCTGGGTGGTGTAGAATCGCTCATCGAACTGCCGGCACCTATGACCCATGCCTCTGTGGCCGATTCACCCCTGGCGGTTGATCCTGGCCTGGTGCGCATTTCCGTAGGCATTGAAAGTGCAGCAGATTTGATCACGGATTTGCAGCAGGCATTAGGAAAGCTATAAAAGGTATGGAGAGTACTTAAGTGTTCAGTATTCAGTTGTCAGTGATCAGTTGGGTGTTCTTCTGAACTAATCACTGAACACTGATGACTGATTGCTTGGCAAACGTCCAAAGTTGTTTTTGAACGAACCTTATGAGTGCGCTCTCTCCCTCAAAATTTAACGTTTTGTGAAACCTTTGATGCGGTATCTAAAAGCGATCGCCAGCTTAATCCAGGAGTCCTTCATGCGTTGGGGGCAGGACAACGGCCACCTGATGGCTGCTGCCCTGTCCTATTACATGATCTTTGCCCTGGCCCCGCTGTTGGTTATTTCCATCAATCTGGTTGGGGCCATATTTGGGAAAGCGGCCGTACAGGGCCAGTTGTTTGCCGCCCTGGAGGATGTGGTGGGTGCAGAGACTGCCGCTTTTATCCAGGTGATGGTCGAAAATGCCGCGTTGGCCACTGCCGGGCGTATCGCCACCGTGGTGGGCGTAGGGCTGTTGTTATATGGGGCATCTAACGTCTTTTACCAGTTAAAAATGGCCTTAAATGTTATCTGGCGCATCATCCCAGAGCCACAAAATGGCCTCGTTCATTACCTTAAGACACGCTCGTTAGCCCTGCTTATGGTGGTGACATTGGGGTTCTTGTTTTTGCTGGCGTTTGCCCTGGCGTTTGCCCTGACGACCCTGGGTGATTACATCAGGGAAATTTTTCCGACTGTGGGACGTTTGTCAGCCTTTTACCAATTTGTGGTGATCTTTCCGTTGATGATTGTGCTGGTAGCATTGGTGTTTAAGATATTGCCAGATGCCCAAGTGGCCTGGCGTGACGTGTGGTTGGGGGCAGCCGTCACCGCCTTGTTTTTATGGGTGGGGGTGCAGATACTCAGTATGTTTGTAGGCCTGTTTTTTACCGGATCGGTTTATGGGGCAGCTGGTTCGTTAGTGGTCATCTTATACTTTGTTTATTACTCGGCCCAGATTTTGTTTTTAGGGGCGGAGTTTACCTATGTGTACGCTAATCGTTATGGCTCCAAGGTACGGCCGTCGGCCAATGCTGCTGTGCTGGTGCGAAAACAACGAGGCGGGGACGAGTGACGGTGGAGATAAACAACTATGAACAGGTTCTTGCGTCTGATAACCATTGGTAGTGGTAGTGCCCTGCTGCTTCTGGCAGCGGGTTATTTCTGGCAAATGCCCTGGGCCGTAGCCACCTGGCCCTGGCCAGATGGTCCACTGTCTTTTACCTTCATCGCGGCCATTCAAGCAGCCATTGCGGCCGCCCTGCTTTGGATTGGTGTGTCACAGGCGTGGGGAGTCATGGCGGGCGGGGCGCTTAACCTGGCGGTGATGATGACCGGGCTGGCAGTTTTTTTCTTTCAGGCAGCGGGCCGAAATGGCCAGCCTACCTTACAGATGTATGCTCTTGGCTGTGCCCTGTTTGTCCTGGTGAACATTGGCATTTTCTGGTGGAGCCACCGCCTGCCTTTGCCTGATGCTCGGCCAACGCCGCGCCCGGTGCTGCTTTCCTTTGGCGTTTTTACGGCCGTGCTGCTGCTGGTAGGCAGCCTCTTGTTGTGGCGTGTGCCTGTTGTCTTCCCCTGGCCGCTTAACCCGGATTCGTCCGTAATATTTGGCTTGATTTTTATAGGCGATGCCTTTTACTTTTTGTATGCCGTATGGCGGCCGCGTTGGCATTATGCCTGTGCCCCGTTATGGAGCTTTCTGGCCTATGATGTGGTCTTGATCCTTCGTTTTATCCCCCATGTCGGCGTGGTAAAACCAGAGTACCAATTGAGCCTGTTCCTGTACACGGCCGTTCTTGTTTATAGTGGTGCTTTAGCGATCTACTATCTGTTTATCAACCGGGAAACGCGGCCGTTGTTGGCCGTCCATCCTTAAATGGAGTCTTACAGAAGTCATTCGGAGAAAGTTTGTGAACGACATTACCTACCGACCAGGTACGACAGAAGACTCATATGCGGTATTTTGCATATTCGAGGAAGCACTGGCAGATCTTATGCAGCGCATGGGGCATATGCAGGCAGAACAATGGAATGAACCAGAAAAACTGGCCCAGATGTGGCAGTGGCGACGGCCGTTATATGAACATCTGGCCCAACATGCTTGCTGCTTCTGGGTAGCCGAACAAGACGGCCAGGTTATTGGGTTTGCCCGGGCTATGGTGCGCGGTCAGGTACAGCAGTTGACGGAATTCTTTATCCGGCCTGGTGTGCAGTCTGGCGGCGTGGGCCGGGAACTGCTGGCGCGGGCATTCCCCGACGAAGGCCTGCCTTACCGCTCTATCATTGCCACCACCGACATACGCGCCCAGGCACGGTACTTAAAAGCTGGTGTGTACCCGCAGTTCCCGCTTTATTACTTCTGGCGGTCGCCAGAACCGGCCGCCGTAGAAACGGATTTGACAATTGAACCGATGGCGGGACCGCCTGAGACGCTGGCCACCCTGGACATGACCGTCCTCAACTTCCGCCGTGATGAGGAGCACGCCTGGTTAAGGGAGGACCGCCAAGGGTATGTCTACCGGCGAGACGGCCGTGTGGTGGGGTATGGTTATGTGGGAAAAGCCAGCGGCCCCTTTGCCCTGCAAAACGCTGCCGATTTTCCCGCTGTGTTGGCGCACGCCGAAACAGCCCTGGCCGCTGCCGGTCTGGACCATTTTGGTATGGAAGTGCCGCTGTGTAACCACACGGCCGTTGATTATTTGCTGGCCCGCGGCTTTCAGATTGACAGTTTTGTGGCCTTACTTATGTGTAACCGTCCCTTTGGCCGATTAGACCAGTACATTGTCACCGGCCCTCCGTTTTTCCTGTAACCGGCACAGGGTAAGACCAGTTACGGTCGTTTGGCCACACCTTCGCCCGGCAGCATTATGATCAACAGGCTGGCAGCCAGCAGTGCCAAGGCCCCGCCAAACAAAAACGGTGCGGCCATACCAAACCCAGGCCAACTGCCCACACCCTGCCATAACAGCCCGGCCAGCAGGCTGGCCGGCAGCGCCGCCAGCCCCACAGCCCCATTAAACCAGCCATACGCGGTGCCGCGCTGGTCTGGCTGCACCAGATCGGCTACAAATGCTTTGGCAATGCCCTCAGACAGACCGTAGTAAACCCCATACGCGGCAAAGAGGAAGAGCAAGTGACCCCCATGCCGGGCCAGAGCAAACCCCAGGTAGATAAACGCATAAAACAGCCAGCCGGTCAGAAGCACACGCTTCCGACCTAACCTGTCAGAAAGCGAGCCGATCGGGCCGGAAACAAGCGCGTAAACCAGGTTAAATAATAACAACAGCCCCATTACCTGCAGCAGGCTCAGCCCGGCTGCCTGAGCCCGCAGAACCAGAAAGGCATCGGCGGAGTTACCCAAGGTAAATAATAGGATAATGATGAGGAATTTGTGAAACGGCCGTCCTAACGCCACCAACGTTGTGCGGGTCTTTTCCCCTTGTGTGACTTGCCCCGCCTGTTCATGAATGCCAACGGCTAATAACAGAACGGCCAGCACTGCCGGCAATAAGCTTAACCAGACCAGGGCGGTAAAGGTAGGGCGCGCCAAAACCAGCGCCGTCCCTTGCCAGCGCCAGATCACAAACATGGCCAGCAGCAGCCCACCGGCCGCGCCAGCTGTGTCCCCGGCGCGGTGCAGGCCAAAAGCCAGGCCACGCTGCTTCTTATCAATGCTGTCAGCAATGAGGGCGTCACGGGGGGCAGTGCGAATGCCCTTGCCGGTGCGCTCCACAAACCGGACGCCCAGCACGGCCGTCCAACTGCTGGCCAGCGCCAGAAATGGTTTGGCGGCGGTGGAAAGGCCATAGCCGGCCACCGTCAGCCACTTGCGGCGCCCCAGGCGGTCTGAATAACGGCCAGAGAGTAACTTTACCAGGCTGGCTGTTGTTTCGGCCACGCCTTCAATCAGGCCAATGGTCAGGGTGCGTACACCCAAGACGTTGGCCAGGAAAAGCGGCAGCAGGTGTATGACCATCTCAGAAGAGAGATCGGTCAGGAAAGAGGCAGCGGTGAGTATCCAGATATTACGCGGCAGGCGTCGCCAGGGACGCTTTTCTTCGGAGATAGGGGTTGTTTGTGGGGTGTTCATTTAGGGGGCAACCACAACGACTAGTTTGCCAGTCGCCTGGTTTTCTTCCATGTAGCGATGGGCGGCCACAATGTCTTCAAGCGAAAAGGTTCGATCTATAGTGACCGGGTAACGGCCGCTGGCTACCCCGTCCACCACATGTTGTAAAGCCTCACGGGCATGCTCGGCCGTGAGCGTTTCACTGCTGAACGTGGTTAATTTGACTGTGGAGGGAATGTCCAGGAAGGGCTCAAAACGCGGCAGCACCCATTCGTTTCCCAGAATGCCGCTGTAACATACAATGCCCTTGGGCCGAACACATTGTAAGGAGTCGAGCAGCGTTTTGGTGCCTACCAGCTCTAACACGGCATGAACACCTTCGGGCACCAGGGCTCTGATAGCCGGTTGAATGATACCCGTATCTATCACCACCCAATCCACCCCCATGTCTCTAAGAGCCGCTGCTTTGGCTTCGTTGCGTGTAGTGGCAATTACTGTCAACCCCTGATCCTTGGCCAGGACTGCCGCCGCCATGCCCAGTGATGAAGTACCCCCGCGCACCAGCAATACCTGCCCTGACAGGGTGTCCATGGCCGCCAGTGACCCCCAGGCTGTCAGGTACGTTTCGGGGATGGCCGCCAGGGTTGTCCAGGGCAGATGGGTGGCCAATGGTATCACTTGAGATGCCGGGACAAGGGTATATTCGGCGTAACTGCCGTCATAAGCCCGCCCCATGCCGCCCATCACGGCCGTGACCGTTTGCCCTGGTTGTAACTCTGTGTCCGGTGCGGCCACCACTTCACCGGCACACTCAATGCCCAACACACGCGGGAAGGGGACGGCATCCCCGGAATGCCCCTGGCGAGTAAACATCTCAGACCGGTTCAGACCAAAGGCCCGCACCCGAATCAACACCCAACCAGGGCGCGGCTCAGGCCTGGGCATCTGCCGGATTTGCAAGACTTCGGGCCCACCTGCTTCCTCGACCACAACGGCTTTCATTCTTCCAGTTTGAACCCCACCTTGATGGTTACCTGCCACAAAGAGACATGGTCATCAGTAATCGTGCCGCGTGTTTCCAGCACTTCAAACCAGCGCATGTTGCGTACCGTTTTTGCTGCCCGCGCCAGGGCGTTGTTGACAGCATCCTCCATGCTCGTTGCCGAGCTGCCGGTTAGCTCTATTTTTTTGTAAATATGTTCACTCATCAGATGACCTCCTTGGTTAGTTTGTCTTGTGTCAATTCCCATAACCTGCTGGGGCTGAGGGGGATTTCACAGATTTCCAGCGCCAGGTGGTTCAGGGCATCTTCTACTGCCTGAGCAAAGAGCGGCCCGGTGGGAATGGCCCCGGCTTCACCCGCACCCTTGATGCCCAGCGGGTTTAACGGCGAGGGGGTCACCTCGTGGCCGATTTCGATGCGCGGTACATCTGTCGCTGTGGGCAGCAGGTAATCCATAAAGGAGCCAGTAAGCAGCTGTCCATCTTCGTTGTAGATGATTTGCTCGTAAAAGGCATTGCCTATACCCTGGGCTACACCGCCGTGAATCTGCCCGTCAAGGATGAGCGGGTTGATCACCTGGCCGCAGTCATGCACCACCACGTACTTAAGAATTTTGACGGCGAATGTCTCTGGGTCTACCTCTACAATCATGGCATGGACACCAGCGGCCGTAGAGCCGTATTCCGGGCCAAAATAATTGGTGGCTTCCAACCCCGGTTCTGTGCCTGGTTTAACAGCGCCGCGCATAGGGTTGGCCTGCTGGGCCAACTGGCCCAGCGAGATGGCTTTATCAGGGGTGCCCTTCACATGAACACGGCCGTCGCCCACAACCAGGTCCTCTTCGGCGGCTTCCAATAGTTCGGCAGCCAGCCTGAGGATTTTTTGGCGTACATCTTCAGCGGCGGCGTTAATCGCATTGCCGGCCACCACCGCCCCCCGGCTGGCAAAGGTGCCGGCACCCCAGTGGAACTGGTCAGTGTCGCCGGTGATAATGTCCACGTCCGCTACATCTACGCCCACCTGGTCAGCTACGATCTGGGCGAAGCTGGTGAAGTGCCCCTGTCCCTGTGTGCCAATGCCCGTGGCCACGCTGACCCGGCCGCTGTTTTGCACCTGCACCCGTGCCCCCTCATAGGGCCCAATGCCTGTGCCTTCCACATAAGCTACCAGGCCCAGCCCCAAATGCCGCCCCGCCGCACGTGCCTGCGGCTGGGTTTCGTGATAAAACGTCTCATACCCGATCATCGCCAGCGCTTTGTCCAGAATAGGTTCATAATTACCGCTGTCATAGGTGAGGGGGGCAAAGTCCTGGTAGATGATTTCATTGTTGTAGGGAAATTGGTGTGGCTGGATGAAGTTGCGCCGGCGAATCTCCGTTTTGTCGAGGCCTAATTCTTTGGCGGCAATGTCCAGGAGGCGTTCAATAACAAAAACCCCGTGCTGCCGCCCGGCCCCCCGGTAAGGGGTGACAATAGTTTTATTGGTGAACACGGCCGTAAATTCTGAATAATAATGGGCGATATCATAAGGCCCCAGCAGGGTACACTGGCTGTTAAGGGCTACCGTCAGCCCATAAGGCGCGTAAGCCCCCTGATCATGCAGAAAAACGTCGTGAATGCCCAGGATACGGCCGTCTTTGCTAAAAGCCGCCTCTACGTCATGTACCTGGCTGCGCTCATGGGTGGTGGCTACAAAATTTTCCGAACGGTCTTCAATCCACTTCACTGGTCGGTTTAGCTGTATGGCTGCCCAGGGCACCAGCACCTCCTCCGGGTAAAACATCATAATCTTCGGCCCAAAGCCGCCGCCGATGAAGGGGGCAATGACCCGCACCTGGCTTTCAGACAACCCCAGCAGCGCCGCTAAACCATTGCGGATGAAGACGGGCGCCTGGGTAGTATCCCATACGGTCAGGCGCTGCGCCCGCCGGTCCCACTCCGCCACCACGCCCCGGTTTTCCATGGCCGCGGCCACGCCGTGGTCGTAATGAAAGCGGCGCTGGATAAGCAGGTCCGCCTGGCTTTTGGCCGTTTCGTACGTCCCCTTTTTTTGCACCACATGGGCTGAGGTGTTGCTGCCCAGGTCATCGTGAACCAAAGATGAACCGGGTTGCAGGGCTTCGGCCAGGCCGGTGACGGCCGGCAGTGGTTCATACTCCACAAAAATGAGTTCGGCCGCATCTTCAGCCAGATAGCGGCTTTCGGCAATGACCAGCGCTACCGGTTCGCCCACGTGCCGCACTTTATCCCTGGCCAGAGGCACTTGTGTCTGTTGGTTAAAGACGATATTTTTTACCGGCGGGGGCGGCACGAGCAAAGGGCCGGGCTGCCAGTAATCTCCCAGATCAACGGCCGTGTACACCGCCAGCACCCCTTCCTTTTCCAATGCCATAGAGGCATCAATACTCACGATATGGGCATGGGCATAGGGACTGCGCAAAAAAGCGGCATGGGCCATATGTGGTAAATGCACGTCATCGGTGAATAACGCCTGTCCGGTTAAAAGCCGGGGGTCTTCATTACGTTTAATGCGTTCGCCAAAAAATTGTGTTGCGGCCATAGTTCCTTATCTTTTGCATGAGAAAACAGTAGGTTCAGGCAAACTATAACGATTTCTCCCAGCGGGAGCAAGCGTGTGCTGCCCAGGGTCTTTGTGATTACCCGTGATGTAGCTAGTACCAGTCATTAGAAGTCAGCAACCAGTTTTCAGTGGACATTTACTGGTGTTAGGCCCTACTGATAACTGTACACTGATTACTGAAAACTGATACCAGCCGGCACGCGCACCATTTTTATAAACCCATCACGGTTTCTTTACTAAAACCAAAGGGTAATGGTGTAGAATGATATTATTCGCGTCGCAAAGCCGCCCACATTTAGCGATAGATCAACGAACTTTGCCTACAGTTGTCCATAGCAAAAGGATTTAGGCGCACCGTGCAGATTGCCTGACGGGTGCCCTATAACATACAGGAGGAATTTGAAATGAGTCTGAAAGAAACCGCTATTTGGGACAGCCGGTGGCATGCCTTGGTGACTGCCATCGAGGATGCATTGGCTTATACACCATCCGCAGCAGAAGTTGACCGCCAGGCCACCATTGTTAGCTTATTACGGGCGCTGCGGGACTTTGGCGATAAGCAATATCGCTTCTTCCGTGATGGGTTTACCACGGCCCAACCCTGGTTGACAGCCTCGGCCGTCTTTACGGCCGAGTACGCTGTGCGGCAAACATTAGACCAGATCGCCTTTGATTTGGCAGCCATTGAACGGGCGCGCAACCAACGGGTACACGCGCTGACCACCAAAGCCGTTCGTGATGCGTTGAACAAAGCAGATAACCTGGCGTATCTGGCCATGAAACCAGCCATTGCCGCCAGGATCATTGATAATACATCCGTACTCACCTACTTTCAGAAGTCGGCGTCTGTACGTGTTATCCCGTATGCCAATGTGGCGTTGATCGGCATTCCCTATACCTGCCTAGACGTTCATGCCAATGCTCGTGATTTTCTGGCGATCCCGCATGAGGTGGGGCATTATGTGTACTGGCACGGCCGTAAACAAGGCGCGTCCATTAGTGCCGCGCTGCGCATACGCTTGAACAAGCCGTCGCCACAGTCAGTGCCCGCCTGGAGCTTAAACTGGTTAGAAGAGATTTTTGCGGACGTCTATGGTTGTTTGGTGGCTGGGCCGGTGATTGCCTATGATTTTCAGGAACTTACGCTGGATAATACAGATTTCACAGAGGACGATGGTGATCACCCCATGGCGGCCATACGGCCGACCATCTACACACGTGTATTGCAGGCCATTGAACCGGGTGGTGAAGGCTTTTTTACAAAGACTACAAAGCTGCTCAACGATAATTGGGATGTCTGGCGACAGGAGCGTGATGCCTCCGGCCAGATTATGCCTCTAGGGGCTGATGCGCCTATACCCGTGGCTACCGCCAATGGTTATATGGAAACGATCGTTCTGGCCATCAAGGCGTTATTGGCGCTTGCTGATGATCAGTTGGTGGCCGACATCTGGACAAATGACGACTTCGATATGGCTGATCCCTATGGCGATTTCCGCGATAATAAGCTGGCCAAACTACCGGCCAATACCGTCAAAACCGTGCCTGAACTGGTAGCCACGGACGTGGCGCAGGCTGAGACCGCGATTCACACAAACCGGGTAGAGACAACGCCTGCGGGCATTGAACCGGTCACTTTTAAGTCTGGCGAGACGCGGGCTATCTGGTTTAATGTATTAAAAACCGTGCAAAATTCTGGGGTCAGCCTGCCGCCAGAGGTATGGTCTATTGTCTTCACCAATGGTGGCTGGGCAGCCGGCGGCCCCGAAGGTGAAGGGGATCCTAAGTGAGTGTCCAACAATAACTTTCTGCTTTTGGTGACGGTCACCTTTCGGGTGACCCACCTCAGAGGTAACCGCCACCTCAAAGGCGACCGCCACCTTTGAGGTGACCGCCACCTGGGGCGCTACACCTGCTTTGTCAGGCGCTCTTGAAAGGCAACAAGGGCTGGGTGTTTGGGCCATCCGGCCAATGCCAATCCTTCCTGCCACACTTCATGAGCGGCCTCATTTCTTTGTAAGCGTGTGTATAAATCCCCTAGATGTAAAAGAATATAGACCTGATCAAATTTATCATTGACCTGGCGCAGAATATCTAAACTTCTTAAACCCAGCGTTAAGGCATGATCATACTCTTGAAGATCTTCATAGATGATACTTAAAGAATAAAGCGCCAGCCCTTCAAATTTTTTGTCGCCCATGAACTGAAACAGCGCCAGCCCCCGCTCAGCATATGCTTGCGCCAGTGCAAAATTTCCTAACCGGCGCCATACCATAGATAACCGGTAAAATGTAGCCGCCATTTCTCCCTTATCTTGTAGCGCTTCAGACAGTTCTAAGGCTTGTTGGCAGTACGTTCGGGCGGCCGCATTTTCGTGCTGGGCAATGGCTATACCCGCCAACAGTCTCAGCGTGCGCAAGGCGCCGAGCCTGTCCTCCACTCTTTGCTGCATGGACAAGGCCCTATGTGCTAGCTGTTCGGCATCACCGTAATTGCCTTGATGGTGTAGTATCCTGGCTTGTCTATAGCGGGCAGCGGCTATGCCTGTGGGGTCTTCTTGTTTTTCACGGATGTGCAGCACTTCGTCGAGTAATTGTTGTGCCTGGGCAAAGTCGCTCTGTTCAATATAAACCCAGGCCAGTTCATATTTAACGTCGGCCAGCAAGGCCTGATCATTGAGGGTGATGGCATGCTCCAGGCTTTTAAGTAGCAAATTTTGGGCCTCTTCGTAATGGTTTTGCTCAATGCAGGAGCGCCCTCTATGAAGCAGATACCGGGCCAATGAGACCATATCATGCAGCGCCAGGGCAGCGTTGCTGGCCCACTGGTAACCAAGGCTCGCCTGCGTAAATCTAGCCCTGGCAAACCAGGCGTCGTGCAGGACGTTGGCAAACTGCATGACCGTCGGCCATAGTTTATGATCATGGGCAACCTGCATGGCAGACATAAGATTGTCCCATTCAGGTCGCAGGGCATCATAGTTGTGTTGATGTTGTTGGGCCAGGGTCAGGTAGGTGCGGGCCAGACGGCCGTGGACCTCCTCTTCCTGGCCTGTTTCTGCCAGCTTTTCTCGTGCAAAGTCAGCTAACAGCGGATGCTGCTTGTAACGTGTGTCACCGTCTTCTTGGGCCAGGGAGAGGGTGGTGAGGGCGAAGATGCTGTCTTCCACTTCGTACCGGTCTTGGGCGGCCACGTCGGCCAGAACATCGGCCGTAAAGCTGCGGCCGTTAAAGACCCCCATCAAGGCAAACATCTGGCGCAGGTTTGCATCCAGCGTGGCATAACTGATGCCAAACGAGGCCCGTACCTCCCGATCACTGATCGTCAGTTCAGAAAGGCGCTGCTTTTCGTCCCGCAGCCGGTGGGCGATGTCTGCCAGTTTGCGCCGCGGGCGTGATTTCAGGCGCTGACCGATGATCTCTACCGCCAGTGGCAGGTGTTGCAGCAAGGTGCAAATAGCGGCGGCGGCTTCTGGTTCTGCCTCTACCCGTTTTTCACCCAGCAGGTGGGCCAGCAGGCGACGGCCGTTTGCTGGCGACAGCTCGGCCAACAGCCATACCTGCGCGTCGAGCGCATAAGCCAGGTCTTGATCACGCGTGGTGAGGAGGACACGGCAGGCAGAACCGTTGGGCAGCAGCGGCCGTATACGTGAGATGCTCATGACATTGTCTAACACCAGCAAGGCCCGCTTCTCTGCCAGGATGCCGCGAAAGGCGTTGGCCATGCTTTCCAAATCTGTCAGACGAGAGAAATCATAACCGTATGCCTGGGCCCAGCTTTCCAGCACGGCCGTTGGCTCGCTGGCGGCGACACTGGCCCATAACACGCCATCGACAAAATGTTCCTGAACTGCATGCGCAATTTCTACAGCCAGGGTAGACTTACCTACCCCCCCCATGCCCACCAGGGCTTGAACCATATTGGCATTGTCTTTTTGTAGTTCGGCCGCAAGGCGCACCAGCATGTTATGACGGCCCACAAAGTGGCGAATTTGCGGCGGGGTTTGGAATGGCGGCGGCCCACTAGGCAGTGGCGGCGGGGGTAAGGGCTGTGCTGCATCTGGAGGAATGTCGCCGCGCCGCAGTTTCCGGTAAAGTGCCTGCGTTTCCCCTTCCGGCTCCAACCCTTCGGCATCTAGCAGATCCCAATACTTTTCATAGTGTGCACACGCCTCGCTCACCTGCCCTGTCAGGGCCAGCAGCAGCATCATTTCCCGGTGTGCTTCTTCAAAATAGGGTTCCAGCGAGAGAAGACGGGCAATGCCTTCGATGCCGGCCGTATATTGGCGCTGCTGTTTATAGTGCACGGCCAGAAGGTAGAGCGCGTTTAACGCCAGTTGGCGTAAGCGCTGGCGGTACTTTTGGGCCCAATCTTCAAAACCCTCAGCATCGCGCAGGGTTTGCCCGGTTAAAAAGTCACTGTGATAAAGGTTTACGGCCGTTTGTAACTGCCGCACCGTAGGGTTTGGTTGGCGCAAACACGCTTCAAACACATCGACATCCAGCCAATGCTCGCTTTCCCCTTTAAACGCCAGCGAGTAGCGGTGGACGATCAAAAAATCCCCCACGACCCGATTTAATGTTAATAAAGCGCCACTACCACGCAAATTATTGAGCTTGCGCTGCAATGGCATGCTTTCATCAGACCAGAGGAGTTCGGCCAGATACTCACGTGCATATTGTTGTTTTGTCACCGCCAGGTAAATAAGCAGTGCCTGCCCTTTCGCAGGCAGGTTATCTATGAGCGTGCCATCCAGTTTGATTTGAGGCGATCCCAACAAGGAGATTTCTAAACGGGGCATGGGGTTCTCACGGCCGAAAAATTTTTCAACGATACATTAGCGTTTGCCAATTAGGATGTGGGCAGCTGCGGCATTACACGGATTGCCGCCATTATAACAGCTTTGTCTGGAGGTGATGCCATGACTTTTAATACGCCCCCGCCTTACCGAACGTATATTTTGCGATTCTGGGAAGAACGTAACCCAGACCCCCATAAGGTCAACACCTGGCGCGTTAGTTTGGAGAACACAGAATCCAACGTTCGGCATGTTTTCCACAGCCTAGATGGCCTGATGCAGTTTCTGCATAAACAGATGAGACCGTAGTGCCAGTGATCAGAAGTCAGTAACCAGTGTTCAGTGGACAGTTACGGGCATTAAACCCTACTGAACACTGTCCACTGATAACTGAAAACTGATAGCAGGTTGCCGCCAGATGAACTGACAGAAAAAAAGCATAGAGTAAAAGCCGTACAGTCATGCTGGGTTGATGGGGGGTGAATTCATAACCCCCACTATGTATTAAGCAACCCGATTACCTTTGAGACCCTGGCACTTTCACGATTGAATTTCGCAAACATAGCGACATGAAAGGGAATTTGCAATCAGGAAGTCAGATGGGCTCTAGTCGGTAACAAAAACCCCCGGCGGGTACTCTGTGTCCAACGGGGGTTTTTGTTTCAGACCATTAAGTGCTCTCTTAAAAGAAAGTTTGCAGTTTACTCCGCTCTCTTGCCTGCCCTGTTGGCTGACCATGGGGTCAGCCTTTCCATTGTCGATGTTTTATCGCCGAGGCTTAGGTAACCGGCAACAATCATTCAAAATTAAGGTCGCTTTAGGCGTTGCCGATTCCTTGAGGAAACCGCACAAAACCGTGGCGCTGGATTTGCGAAAACTTTGTGCGGTTTACCTATATTCACGGGCATCTTTTGACGGCCGTAAAAACTCGTTTTATACTTACGCTGGTTTCGCCCATTAACAACCATAAACAACCACCCTCTCGGGGTGCCTTGTGCTGAGATGGTCTGGCATTGTGTTACGTCTGACAATGCCGGCTAAACCCGTAGAACCTGATCCGATTAGTATCGGCGGAGGAAAGAGAGCCAATCGGTTGTTAACCCTGCTCCCCAACAAAATGTTGGGCCTCCCACCACCAGGGGCAGGTTAAACAATAGACGAACTCACAGGCCTCCGCCTCAAGAACAAGGAGGTCAAAATGAGTTCTGTTTCCCCCATAATTCCCATAGCGACAACACCATTACCGGCATCTCATAAACTATATGTCCACGGTCGTCAACATCCAACGATCCGTGTGCCGATGCGTGAGGTGACCATAAGCAACGGCCGTACAATCACGCTGTATGATACGTCTGGACCATATACAGACCCAGACATCACCATTGATGTGGCTGCTGGTTTGCCCCCGGTGCGGTCCCTGTGGGTGGAAGCACGCGATGATACGGAACTGTATGACGGCCGTCCTGTCTCTCTGACGGACATTGGTGGCACACATGTCCCTTTGAACGAAAAGCTGCAGCGCCGCCCGCGTCGTGCCAAAACGGGGCGTTGTGTCACCCAGCGCTACTATGCCCGGCGGGGCATCATTACACCAGAAATGGAGTATGTGGCCATCCGTGAAAACCAAAAGCGGGCGCCATGGCCGGCCACGGCCGTGAACCTGGAACGTGAACAGCGGCTGCGGGGCCACGCCTTGGGCGCTGCCTGGCCTGACCCCATAACGCCAGAGTTTGTGCGGGATGAGGTCGCCCGTGGGCGAGCCATCATCCCGGCCAATATCAACCACACCGAATTGGAACCTATGATTATCGGCCGTAACTTTCTGGTCAAAGTCAATGCCAATATCGGTAGTTCGGCCATCACCTCTTCCATTACCACGGAGGTAGAGAAACTCGTCTGGGCCATTCGCTGGGGGGCAGACACCGTCATGGACCTTTCCACCGGGCCAAACATTCACACCACACGTGATGCCATTTTACGCAACGCGCCTGTGCCCATTGGCACCGTGCCCATTTACCAGGCCCTGGAAAAAGTGGGTGGCGTTGTAGAAGAACTTACCTGGGATGCCTTCCGAGACACTTTAATTGAGCAGGCAGAACAGGGGGTAGACTACGTCACCATTCACGCGGGCGTACGCCTGGCGTACATTCCACTAACGGCCGGGCGTGTTACCGGCATTGTCTCTCGCGGGGGTTCTATCATGGCCAAATGGTGCATGGCCCATCACCAGGAAAACTTTCTCTACACCCATTTTCGTGAAATTTGTGACATCATGCGGGCCTATGATATCAGCTTTTCGCTTGGTGATGGCTTACGCCCCGGCGCCATTGCCGATGCCAATGACCAGGCGCAGTTTGCCGAACTGGAAACGTTGGGTGAATTAACCAAAATTGCCTGGGCTTATGATGTGCAAACCATGGTGGAGGGGCCGGGCCATATACCCATGCACCTGATCAAGGAGAATATGGACAGGCAGCTGGCTGAATGTGATGAAGCCCCCTTTTACACGTTAGGGCCGCTCACCACGGACATTGCGCCCGGTTATGATCATATTACCAGCGGCATTGGCGCGGCCATGATTGGTTGGTATGGCTGCGCGATGCTTTGTTACGTTACCCCCAAGGAGCATTTAGGGCTGCCCAACAGGGATGATGTTAAAACAGGCATCATCACCTATAAGATTGCGGCCCATGCGGCCGATATTGCCAAAGGGCACCCGGGCGCACGACAGCGTGATGATGCCCTGTCTGAGGCCCGTTTTGAGTTCCGCTGGCAAGACCAATTTAACCTGGGGCTGGACCCGGACACAGCGCGTGCCTTTCACGATGAAACGCTGCCCGCAGAAGCGGCTAAAACAGCCCATTTTTGTTCCATGTGTGGGCCAAAATTTTGCTCTATGAAGATCAGCCATGAAGTGCAAGCGCTTGCGGCTTCTCAAGGCCTGACCCCAGAGGCCGTGATTGCTGAAGGAATGCAGCAAAAATCAGCCGAGTTCCAGGCACAGGGGGGAAATTTGTATGTGCCGTTGTCAGCTACAGGGGGCGCAGAATGATGTATGGACCTTTGAACATTCATGGTGATCTGGGTACGGGGCCGGGGTCTTTATGAAGATCGGCATTGCCGGGGCCGGGCTGGTGGGCCGTGTGCTGGCTTTATGGCTGCACACGGCCGGCTATGCTGTGACCCTGTTTGACAGGCATCCGCCTACGGCCGTGGCCAGTTGTGGCTTTACAGCCGCCGGCATGTTGGCACCCTATGCGGAGTTGGAAACAGGCAGCCAACACATCTTTGAGCTGGGTCTGCGTTCCATAGCGCTTTGGCCGGGTTTGTTGGCGCATCTGGACACGGCCGTGGAGTTCCGCCAGGCTGGCAGTTTGCTGACGGCGCATCCCCAAGATGCCCCTGCCGTCCGCCGCCTGATCAACCTGATCGACCATAAATTAAAACCGTCGCCCTCCTTTGTACCCTTGACCACGACCGACCTGGCTGAACTTGAACCAGGGTTAAAGTTGCGCGGTGAGAGCTACTTTTTGCCCCAAGAAGCGCACATAGACAGTCAGGCTTTTATGCACGGGGTACAGGCGACCCTGTCTGACACCATTGTCTGGCGTTGGCTGACCCCTGTTCAAGAAACGGCTCCCTACCAGATTAGCCTGGCTGGTGGGCAGAAAGTCCAATTTGATTGGGTGTTTGACTGCCGTGGGTTGGGCGCCAGGCAACTGCCTCAATTGCGCGGCGTGCGCGGTGAAATCATCTGGTTGCACACGCCGGAAGTCACCCTGCATCGTCCCCTGCGCCTGATGCACCCCCGTTACCGGCTGTATGTGGTGCCCCGTCCAGCTCATATCTTTTTGGTAGGGGCAACGGAAATTGAAAGTGAAGATATGTCACCCATTTCGGTGCGCTCAACGTTAGAACTGTTATCGGCTGTGTACAGTGTCCATGCAGCCTTTGGTGAAGCCCGCATGATTAAAACCGATACCAACTGCCGTCCGGCCCTGCCTGACAACAACCCTTTACTGACACACGAAAAAGGGCTGACCGAGATCAATGGGCTATTTAGACACGGCTATCTGTTGGCCCCGGCTTTGGTTGAGCAGGCTGTGAAACACTTGGAGGTAAACCTATGATGACAACAACAGAGCTTATATTGAATGGTCAAACCACAACGGTGATGCTCCCTTGCACGGTGGCCCAGGCGCTGCAAACCTGGGGATATGATCTTAACAGTAACATTGCGGTGGCAGTAAACAAGATGGTGGTGCCGCGCCAGGATTATGCCCAGCATACCTTGCAAACTGATGACTGTGTTGAGGTACTGGCGCCTTTTGCCGGAGGTTAATATGAGTTGGCATGTTGGTGGTAAAACGTTAAAGTCCCGTTTCTTTTTGGGCACGGCCGCTTACCCATCGCCAGACATCATGGCACGTGCCGTCCGGGCGGCAGAAGCAGAAGTGATCACCGTCGCTCTACGGCGCCAGATGCCCGGCCTGCAAACGCCTAACTACTTTTGGCAGATGATTCGGCAGACAGCATGTATCGTCTTGCCAAACACCGCTGGCTGTCATACGGTAGATGAAGCGGTGGTCACAGCCCATATGGCCCGCGAACTGTTTGGTACCCATTGGATTAAACTCGAAGTTACCGGTGATGATTATAACCTGCAGCCAGACCCGTTTGCTTTGGTAGAAGCGGCTAAAATTTTGATAGCTGATGGGTTTGAGGTGTTCCCCTATTGTACCGATGATCTTGTCTTATGTAAACGATTGATGGAGGTGGGCTGCCGCATTCTCATGCCCTGGGGAGCGCCAATTGGGTCTGGACAAGGGCTGTTAAACCCGTATGCTTTGCGAACATTACGCCAGCGCCTGCCCCAGGCCACGCTGCTGGTAGATGCAGGTATTGGCTCACCAGCAGACGCCATTCAGGCCATGCAGTTGGGGTACGATGGCGTGCTGTTAAACAGCGCAGTGGCCCAGGCACATGACCCGGTGAAGATGGCCGCAGCGTTCAAATTGGCGGTCCGGGCCGGCCGGCTGGCCTATGAAGCGGGCATGATGCTGGCCCAGGACACGGCCGTGCCCAGCACCCCCGTTGTGGGCACACCGTTTTGGCATCAGGAAGCCGCGCATGAGTAAGCCCATTGTCTGGAGTATTGCCGGCTCTGATTCTGGCGGCGGCGCCGGGCTGCAAGCGGATGTGCGTACCTTTCACCAGTTGGGGGTGCATGGCTGCTCTGTGGTCACGGCCGTAACGGCGCAAAACTCAAAGGAAGTGACGGCCGTTTACCCCCTGGCCGCCGCCGCAATCAAACAACAGCTGCACACCCTGGCTGCCGATATGCAACCCCAGGTCATAAAAATTGGGATGATAGGGTCTGTTTCTGGCGTCCACGCCATTGCTGAATTTTTACAAGACTATCAGGGAATTGTCATTCTGGATCCGGTATTAAAGGCCACAATCGGTGGCACCCTGACAGCATCAGGGGCGGTTCAGCCTATTGTGAATGAACTGCTGCCATACGTTGATATCCTAACACCTAACCTGCCTGAAGCTGCGATGTTGCTGGGCACGGCCGTTGACTCTGCGGCGGCGGTGCAAGAGGCAGCATCCCAGCTAAGTGGTTGGGGACCACACATGGTGATCATCAAAGGTGGGCATGGTCAGGGGACGCTTGTTCAAGATTATGTTTACACAACGGATGGCTCATTCTGGTTGAGCCATTACCGGCTGCCACATCCCCATACACACGGCACCGGCTGTACCTTTGCCGCCAGCATGGCCGCCGCCGTTGCTTTGGGCCACTCTCCCCAAGATGCCGCCGTGATTGCTAAAATGTTCACCACCCAGGCCATACGGCACGGCTACGCCGCTGGCAGTGGGTCTGGGCCGGTGTCTCAACACACCTGGCCGGAATCAGAGGCCGATCTGCCCTGGCTGACAGCCACGGCCGCGGCCGGTTACCATCGGCCCCATTTCCCAGAGTGCCTCACACCGCCTATGGGGCTTTACCCGGTTGTGGATACGGCCGTGTGGGTGGAGCGGTTACTGGCCCTGGGCGTCACTACCATTCAGCTGCGCACCAAAACATTAACCGGAGATGCTTTAGAAGCAGAAATTTTGCAGGCGGTTGCCCTGGGTCGCCAGTATCAGGCCCGTGTATTTATCAATGATCACTGGCAGCTGGCCATCAAACATGGGGCTTACGGCGTCCACTTAGGCCAGGAAGATTTAAACACGGCCGATGTACTTGCTATTGCCGCCGCCGGGCTGCGCCTGGGGATCAGCACCCATTGTTATTATGAAGTGGCCCGGGCCCACGCCTTACAGCCAAGTTACATCGCTTGTGGCCCTATCTATGAGACAACCATTAAACAAATGCCGTTCAGACCGCAAGGGCTGGAGGCGCTGCGCCGATGGCGGCGCACACTTAGTTATCCCCTGGTGGCCATTGGTGGTATAGATGCCTCACACGCTGCGGCCGTAAAAGCCACCGGTGTAGACGCTGTCGCTCTGATTCGGGCCATTGCCCAGGCAGATGATTACCAGGCAGCTACAAAACGCTTGCTGCATATCATAAACCCATAGCGGTCCCTTGGTTATTTTTCTTGCCAGGCCACAAATCGGCCCCACATGGAGGCGTTGTCCATGCCTTTTTGTAAAAAGGCGGCAATGTAGTAACGGCCGTTGCTTGCCCGGGCAATATCCCCACCCAAATTCTCGGCATGCACAATGCCTTTGGGGAACAAATTCAGATGCATGTCCTGGTAATATTTGTCCAACGGGTACATCTGGTCCCATGCCTGACCATATTGCTCCTGCAGCTTCTGGTTGGCCTCGGCGAATGTTTTAGGGTGGAAGACACGCTGGATGGTGTTCATGGGGTGTTCCATGGCCACGCAGTCAATGCCCAACCATTTGATATTGCGGGCAATGCACCAGTCGCTAAAGTCCGGTGAGGGGCCGGGATGTTTGATCATATAGCGGAATTCGTCAGAATCTGGGCTGTTCCAGCCGAATTGGTGCCAGCCTGTCTTGATGATTAGAATATCCCCGTCGCGTAGATCGACACGCTGCTCAATCATTTGTGGTGTGTAGACGCTGGCATTGCTGACCTGGTCAGCAATGTCTACGATCACACCCGGGCCGTGCCAGTAATCCAGCGGCACCTGCCCAATGGTGCGGCCGGCCGCCCAAAAATGTTTTTCGCCGTCCATATGGGTGGCCAGGTGGAAGCTGGCGCGGCAGTGGGCATTGTTGCGCCCCAGGCCGAAGTAGAGGCCGCCTACTCGTTTGGTGTACTTAATGCTCAATGGCTCATAGTTAGCCCATTGTGGCGTCTGCACGCTGAAAGGCAGTGTCATATCCAGCATGTGCATGTCAGCCATAGCCGCGAAAAAGTCAGAATCGCTCATGCCATCCGGCGCTTTTAAGGCCACCACCCGGCTCCAGGCGGACTCTACTTCCATAAACGGAATAGGCTGGACCATGATCCAGGCGCGCTGGTTACTTAGTTCGTTAATCTGCCCGCCCAACGCCTCGGCCAACAGCAGCCCGGCTTTAGGCATAGTGATGTGGGTCAGTTCGTGATACCATTCCACCGGGTACATCTCGTCCCACGTGGTGCCGTGTGTGGTTTGCAGCTTCGCTTCGGCTTTTTCAAATTCACGGCCGTGCATGGTACGCACATTGGTGTTCATGGGATGTTCGGCACAGCCGCAGTCTACCCCAATGAGTTTTAGCTTCATGTCCAAGGCCCACTGGAAAAAGTCCGGCGATGGCCCTGGATGGCGCACATAATAGCCAAACTCCTTATTCTCAATGCCCCCCTGGGCGTTGGGGTTGGGTACGTCTGGCTGATCATAGGCGTATTTATGGTAGCCGGTGTTGATGATCAGGATGTCCCCTTCTTTCACCGTTACCCGATCCATAATCATCTGCGGCGTGTACAGGCTGTAATCAGAAACCGTGTCTGAAATGTCTACCACCACGCCTTCACCGCACAACTGGGTGAGGGGGATATCGGCGATGGCCCTGGCGCCCGAATGGAAAGCGCGCGGCCCCACCAGGTGGGTACCGGTATTGTTGCTCCACTCAATCAACTGGCCGTTGGCGCCCTGGCCGCCGCCCCAGGCGCCGGTGAGCCGCTTAAAAAAGTGGACTTGCAGGGGCATTTCTCCTGGCCAGGGCGGGGTAAAAATACTCAGAGCCTGGGTCAGATCAAACCATTTTGCTTTGCTCAGGGTAGAAATCAGTTTTTCGCGGTTCATAGTCTCCTCCATTAAATACTTATCAGGCGCTATAGAGGCCATTGTTCATGGCCGTTCCTCTGCCCAAACGTTTGTTTATTGTAGCCTTCCCCCTGTGCTGTGCCCACCCGTTTACTGCTTTTCCACAGCATTAAGTAAGTGCAGCGCCAGCAAGGCATACTCTGGCCGGACCGGGCCATGTTGTGCCAGTTGAACAGCGCAGGTCTGAATCATGGTCATTTGGGCCGGCGCTAATGCGTCTGGCGGCAGGGCTGTCAGGAAAGTGGTGAGATGGGCAAAACCTTGCGCTAAATGAGCCAGGCTGAAGGCTGTGGCGCTGTCAGTAAGCAAGGTAGAGGCCACGGCCGTGTGCGCCCATTTTTTGCTGACGGCCGTGACCACCTGCGCCAGGGTTGTGCCCGGATCATGGCGTGTCTGGCGTGCCAACTGCACAAAGTTGTGTTCATCCCCTACCAGACGGGCCAATGCCAAGGCCAATTCCAGGCGCAGCATTTCGTCTTCTTCCTCATGCAACAACTGTAAGATAGGTGCAACCGCCTCTGCCGCCTGTAACTGCCCCAACGCCGAGGCATAGGCAATGCGCAGACCATGATCTTGTTCCTGGCTTAAGCGCCGCTGCAGTTCCGGGACAGCAGATTTGTCACCCAGTGTGCCCAACGAACGGGCGCTGTGGGCACGGATAGAGCGATAATCGGAGTCCAGCGCCACATGCAGCGTGTCGCGGGCGCGTTCGTCGCGAATGCGCCCCAATGCCCAGGCGGCCATCACGCTTAAGGCCGGGTCATTGCTGTGCAGCACGTCTGCCAGGGCATTGATCAGCTGCTCATCAGGGCGGGTGCGGCCAATGGCCACAATCGCTTCAAAACGCACGTTAAAACGAGGGTCGGCTAATGATTCCAGTAGTTCTTCCACCGTTAGCAAGCTTTTAGCCTGCCCCAGCCGCGCCGTCAGCCGCACCGTGGCTTCTTCATCTTTGGCCATGTGGTAGCGTACCATGGATTCCACAGCCATAAACGGGTTGCCCCGAAATAGGAAGCCGGCAAACGTACCCATGCTGACCGGGCTGTCTCGTTCCACGCCACGGAAGAAAAATAGGCTAAACAGGGGCAGGCCCAGACCCAACAAAAACAGAGGGGAGTATGGGTCCAGCGTAAGCGGCCCTAACGAGAGGGTTATATCTTGTGAAGCCTGTAAAATCCAACCGCCTACAAGTTGGCTCAAACCGCCTACCGTACCAACCCAGGCGTAATACAGGGCCATGTAATCAGATTTTTTCTCTGGCGGTACCACGCTGACAAACAATAGGCGGGCCGAGCCAATGCCCCAGCCCATGTTGGCGGCCCCCTGCAGGAAGGAAATGCCCAACGCCGCCACCAGGCTCCATGGGCTGTTTTTAGGCATCAATAACCAGAAGACGGGCAGAAAGACACGCAGCAGCACGCCGGATAACATGATAGGCATACTACCGTAACGGTCAGCCAGCCAGCCCCAGAGGTATACCGAAACCAGGCCGCCAATAAGGGCACCGTTTTGCAGCAGCACTGTCTGACTGTCTGTCAGACCTACCTCTTCTACCATAAACAGGGGAAGGAAGGAGGTCATGGGGACGGTGGCCAGGGTCATCAGGGTGATGCCAAAGAGGTAGTTGCGAAAGTTGTGATCAACCACGGCCGTACGCAGTTCGCGTTGTTTGTTTTTTTCCGTGTCAATGACGGGGGCGCCGCCAGGGATGTAGGCGTAAGCCCACACGGCCACCACACCGGCCAGCACGCCAGCACCCAGCAGCAGCATGAAGCCGGTCAGCCCCACTGTACGCTCGATCACAAACCCGGCGATGGCTACAGCCACAATGCCGACGATGGTGGTAAAGAGGTTGTCCAGGGCAGAAAATTTGCCGCGCACGTGGTTGGGCACATATTCCTGTGTCCAGGGATATTTGCCAGTTTCACCGGCGGCCCGGCACAGGGCAAACAAGGCCACGATCATACCCACAAAGATAACGGCCGTGACCTCTCCCCAACGGTTCACCACCCACGGCGTCAACAACAAGAATGCCGTCACCGCGGTGCGCAGGCTCCAAAAGGTGAGAAAGGTACGTTTATAGCCAAAACGGGCCACACGTGGGGCGATGACCAGGGCGATGAGTCCGGCGAAAGGGAAAAAGGAGAGCAAAACGCCGATCTCGCTTTTGCTCAACCCCAGCGCATCCAGAAAAAGGATGAAGACAGAGCCAAAATAGGTAAACTGCACAAAGACAGTATTGGCCGAATCTCCGGCAATGCTCCAGCGTAAGCCGCGCAATTTTTCCATGGTGGTGGGTTCGTGGGGGGGCAGGGTCGCTGTTGACATGGGTGCACACAAAGGGTAAACGCGGTTAGTTTAGCACAGGGTGGCAATAGATGGTGTAATATAGAGCCATATCAGAAAAATTGGGTTTAAGATGAACGATATTAAGGTTCATCCTACCTGTGGTCACGTATGTTTCATCATTCTGTCACGCAGCTATTCCCTTTGCCTGCCGCCGAACGGCCGTTGCTGGGGTTATACCTGGGTCACCAACTGCGGCAGTTGGTGCGGCCAACCGGCCGTGCCTTTGTCTACAGCAACTACATTACCAGCCTGGACGGCCGTATCGCGGTGCCGCACCCGGAAAAACCAGGGCTGACGGTGCCCAAACAGGTGGCCAATGATCGTGACTGGCGGCTGTTTCAAGAGCTGGCCGCACAGGCGGACGTCATCATTACCAGCGGGCGCTACTTACGAGACTACGCCGACGGCCGTGCTCAGGAAATCTTACAAGTGGCCGATGATCCTCGTTTTGCAGACTTGCTGGCGTGGCGTCTGGATCATGGCTTGCCACCACTGCCAGACCTGGCTGTGATCAGCGGCAGCCTGGACTTCCCCGTTCCGGCAGCCCTCACAGAAGGGCAGCGCCGGGTAGTGGTCTTTACGGTGGAATCGGCTGACAAAACACGCCGGGCGGCATTAGAAAAGCAAACCGGCCAGGTCTTTGTGGCTGGGGCTGAAGATGTGCAGGGCGCGCTGCTGGTGGACAAACTAACTGAATTGGGGTACCAGACTGTCTACAATGCTACCGGCCCCAAAGTGCTGCACCTGCTGCTGGCCGATGATGTGCTGGACCGCCTGTATCTGACCTTTGCCCACCGCATCTTGGGCGGTGATCCCTTTGCCACCATCGTAGACGGCCCCCTGCTCACCCCCCCCATAGGCATGACCCTTCAGGCGCTGTACCTGGACCCTCACGCGCTTGAGGGGGCGGGGCAGTTGTTTACCGCCTACCAGCGCCTGCGGCCAGCCTTATGAGATACCTGTCTGTTTCCGCAGTGAAAGATATAACACGTGCGGCACGCGCACGGTTTATCCGCTCACCCTTACCGCGGTATATGCCCTACTTATATCAGACGTATCGTTGGGAACGGCCGTCGGCTATCATTCTACCAACCCAAAACCTGGTGTATGTACCCGTGCCAAAGGTAGCCAACCGTTCCATTAAAGCGGCGCTGGCCGATTTTGCCGGCAAGCCTTATACAGACCCCCACAATGCCGGCTGGCAAACCGTGCCACTACCCCAGGTGGCTAACCTGTCCGGCTATTTTCGCTTTACCTTTGTGCGCAATCCGCTGGACAGGTTGGTCTCCTGTTATGCGCAAAAAATTGTACTTTATGCCCGGCAGATGCAGCTCCCCTTGTTGTTCTGGCGTTATGGCCAGCGGTTTGACCCAGAGATGAGTTTTGCAGAGTTTATCACGGCCGTAGCGGCTATCCCTGATCATCTGGCTGACCGGCATTTTCGCTCGCAGCATACATTTGTTTATCATCAGGGGGGGCTGCTGGTCGATTTTGTAGGCCGCTTTGAGCAGCTGCAGCCAGATTGGGCCATCTTGCGTCAGCGGGCCGGATTGGGTGATTTACCTCATTTTAACCCATCGCCCCATCAGCCTTATGCGGCGATGTATACACCGGAACTGGCCCGCCTGGCGGCCAACCGGTACGCGGAAGATATTAGGTTGTTTGGCTACGGCGAAGAAATTACATCTCTGCTGGGATAATTTTATGGTTGTGGCCCTAGTATTAGTAATCAGAAGTCCGTCATCAGTGTTCAGTAGGCTATTTCCAGAGGTAGGCCAGCACTAAAAACTGGTCACTGATTACTGAAAACTGCTGTTAGGACTTGTTAACAGTGACAAATAGCTGCCAACAAGCCGGGCAAATGTTTTGTTCGCCCACCTGGGACAGCCGGGCGTGGGCGCGGCGCTCTCGCAGCGGCTGTCCACACCAGGCAGACTGGGCACGACGGCCGTCTTCCACAATGTGCCAGGTGTGGCCGCTTAACAAAACGACAGGGTTTTTCTCGGCCATCGTTTACCCATTCGGCGCCCCCCGTACGTGGTCTGTTATCTTATGCTTTTAACTTATCCTTAAACGATTTGCGGAACTTTTGCACTTTGGGGTTGACTACCAACATGCAGTAAGGTTGGTAGGGATTCTCATGAAAGTAGTTCTGGTGATAATCCTCTGCCGGGTAGAACGTTTCCAGGGGCACAATCTCTGTCACAATGGGGTCAGTGTACAGATCAGAGGTGTCTGCTGCGGCCTTTGACTGCTCGGCCAACTGCTGCTGCCGTTCGTCATGGGTGAGGATGATGGAACGATATTGTGTGCCCACGTCATTGCCCTGCCGGTTTAACGTCGTGGGGTCATGCACGTGCCAGAAGATGGTGAGGATGTCTTCATAGGAGATGACATCAGGGTCAAACGTGACCTCTATGACTTCAGCGTGGCCGGTTGTGCCCGCACACACCGCTTTGTAAGAAGGGTTTGTCACATGGCCGCCGGCGTAACCGGACACCACGTCATGGACCCCTTCTACATCCAGGTAAATGGCCTCCACACACCAGAAGCAGCCGCCGCCTAATGTTGCTTTTTCTAACTGTTTTGCCATGATCATTTTCCTTTGCTGGTATGGTTTTGAATCGAGTACAGCCCACAGACAAAACCGGGCGGGTTATTCTTACCCTTAGTAGCCCAGGTCACCTGTCTCTTGCAGACGCCGCCATACCCGTCGGTAGTGACGGCCGTCCATCAACTCCAGGCTGTTTTCGTCCGGGTCACGAAAATAGAGGGAATGGGTGCCCAATGACCATTCCTGTTCATGTTCAATAACCACGCCATGCTGGATCAGCCGCTCACGCCAGGCATCCATCTGTTCTGGTGGAATGGCCAGGCAAACGTGCCCACGCCCGCGGGCGCCGTGCCCTGGAATAGGGCTGATACGCGTTTCCATGGTATTCATGTCAAACAAGATAAGCGTGGAATTCTGGCCCGTTTGCAGAAAAAGGGTGTCTGGAAACTCCGAAGAGAGCGGCAGTCCTAACACCTGTGTATAAAATTGTTTGGCACGGGGGATGTCCGTCACATAAAGGACAGCTTCGGCTACTCGCAAGATATGCGTCTCACCCCGCCTGGCCAACTGCGCCTCCTGCACAATACGCACGCCGTTGCTGGTGCCGATGCGGCTGGCGCCGACGGCGATCAGGCGCCGGGCATCATCAAATGAGCGTACGCCACCCGAGGCCTTGACTCCCATCTGCGGGCCGACGGTATAACGCATAAGGGCCACGTCTTCCACGGTAGCCCCGCCACCACTGAAGCCGGTAGACGTTTTGACAAAATCAGCACCGGCTGCCCTGGCCGCTTTACACACACGTACTTTCTCTTCATTGGTCAGGTAACTGGTTTCAATGATCACTTTGCACAGGGCGTGGTGGGCGTGCGTGGCTTTGGTAACGGCCGTGATTTGGGCCTGTGTAAAGTCTTCGTCCCGGCTCTTGACCGCGCCAATGTTGATCACCATATCAATTTCCGTGGCCCCAGAGGCAATGGCCTGTTCCGTCTCCTCTACTTTGGCTTTGGTGGTGGAGGCGCCTAAGGGAAAGCCCACCACGGCACACACCTTAACACCAGAACCAGCCACCTGTTCGGCGGCGTAAAGCACATGGGTGGGGTTAACACACACAGAGGCAAAATTATATTGTATTGCCTCGTGACACAATTGGGCAACCATGGCTTCGGTGGCATCGGGCTTAAGCAGCGTGTGGTCAATGAGCCTGGCCATATGGGTGGGGTCTTCATCAATAAGCTGGATTAACTGATCGGTAGTAGCCTGTGACAGGTCAATCATCATACACCTTCATATGTTGCTATGTTATTGGGGGCCGATTATGCCCTGGCACGGCCGTTTTGTCAGCCAGTATGTCAAAAGCAGCAAAGGCTGCCACCACCACATGAAAGATGTCATCTTTTAAGGATGACATCCTTTAACATCAAAGTGACATCTGACATTACAAAAGTGGACTCGAATCCGTTAATCTACCTGCATCGTTTCATAACCTTTACCTTTTATAACCTATAAGTAAAACTTTCGCTTGAAGGTTTTTTACCAGGAGCAAGCAGATGAAAGATAAGATCATTACCCGTAAGGGCACCGAAGTTCAAGACCCCCCCCTTGCACGGTTTTTATTCAATGATGTCCGCATGGCGTGGGTGTGGCTAATTTTACGTATATGGGTAGGCTACAAATGGGTAGATGCCGCCCTCCACAAGATTGACAACCCGGCCTGGGTGCAAACTGGTGACGCCTTGAAAGGGTTCTGGACCGGCGCGGTGCAAATGCCGGAACAAGGACGCCCGCCCATTGCCTTTGACTGGTACCGCGGCTTTATTCAATACCTGTTAGATATTGAAGCATATACCTGGTTTGCCAAATTGATCGCTTACGGCGAGCTTTTGGTTGGTATCGCCCTCATCCTGGGCTTGTTTACGGGTATTGCTGCCTTCTTAGGCGGGTTTATGAACTGGAACTTCATCATGGCCGGGGCAGCCAGCACCAATGGCCTGCTGTTTTTGGTATCTGTCCTGTTGGTGATGGCCTGGAAAGTGAGTGGTTACGTTGGCCTGGACTACTTCACGCTACCCTACCTGGGCACCCCCTGGCCGGGTAAAAAAGCAGAGGTGGTGCAGGCAGAACCAGTTACGGCCTGAGTGTCCGACAGTACCTGAATTTAACCAGAGGGTGGCAAATCTTTGCCACCCTTTTTTGTGATGACGTTCTTTTAACAAGGTTAGGTTTTTTGTTGAAAGGAGCCTGCTGTTTGAACCACGGTAATTCCAAAGTCAGGTACGGGAAGCCAAAGCAAAGGTTAGGCGAGCCTCGAAAGTGCGTTGAGCAGAGGCAAGATTGCGAAAGCCCAACTTGCTGATCAAGCCAATGATGAAATTATTCA
>WYBM01000049.1 GCA_011525915.1 Ardenticatenaceae bacterium
GACCTGGACCGCCTGGCCCGCCAGGGGGTGAGCTTGCTGCCTACCGAGGCGGCCCTGGCGGCCCTGGGTCAGTTCCTGATGGGCTCGGCCTCGCAACTGGGCATCTTTGCCGTGCACTGGCCGGCCTTCGCCCACCAGCTGCCCCAGCCACCTGCCTGGTTGACGGAACTGCTAGACCAGGCCGCCCCCCAGCCGGCGGCCGCCGCCGTTCCCTGGCTGCAGCAGGAACTGGCCGCGGCCCCGCCCACCGAGCGGCGTGACCTGCTGCTGCACCATCTGCAAACGGCGCTGGCCCACACCCTGGCTCTGTCGACCGCTCAGACCATCGGCCCTCGTCAGCGCTTCTTCGACCTTGGCCTTGACTCGCTCATGGCCATTGAACTCAAAGAGCGCCTGGAACGAGCGCTGGGGACGTCCCTGCGGGCTACCCTTATCTTTGACTACCCCATGCTCGACCCCCTTGCTGATTTCCTCCTCACCCACCTCAACCTGGACGATAGTGCCCTGGTGGCAGGTAAGGGGAAGACAAATGGCGTGGGGTATGAGATGACCAGTGACATTGAAGACCTTTCTGAAGAAGAAGCGGAAGAACTTCTATTGCAGGAATTGAAGCAAACCGAATATTAAAAATATGGACCAAACAGTGGAGTATAAGGCGATGGGAAAGCAATCGGAACAAGATGCATCTGGATCAACCGTTAAACGGGCACTGGTGGCGCTTCGTGAAACCCAGGCGAAGCTAGATGCGCTGGAAAAGGCACAACGCGAGCCGATTGCTATTATTGGCATGGGTTGTCGTTTTCCGGGGCAGGTAGATACGCCAGATCGTTTTTGGCAGTTACTACATCATGGTGTGGATGCCATCACCGAGGTTCCACCAGACAGGTGGGATCTGACTGCATATTATGATCCGAACCCGGAAATGCCGGGAAAGATGTACTCGCGTTATGGCGGGTTCCTGGACCGGGTAGACTTATTTGACCCCCAATTTTTTGGCATTTCGCCGCGGGAAGCGGCCAGCCTGGACCCGCAGCAGCGCCTGCTGCTGGAAGTGGCCTGGGAGGCGTTGGAAAACGCCAATCAGGCTCCGGACAACCTGTTTGGCAGCAACACCGGGGTGTTTGTGGGCATCACGGGCTTTGATTATGTGCGTTCACACCTGACCCAGGGGCTGGAGCGAATTGATGCTTACTTTGGTACCGGCATTACTTTAAGTGTGGCCGCTGGCCGTCTGTCTTACATTTTAGGGCTTACGGGGCCCAGCATGTCAGTCGACACCGCTTGTTCCTCCTCTTTGGTGACCACACATCTGGCCTGCCAGAGTTTGCGCCAGGGAGAGTGTGACATGGCTTTGGCGGGCGGCGTCAATGTGATTTTAGCGCCGGAGGTGAGTGTTAATTTTTCCAAGGCGCGGATGATGGCCCCAGACGGCCGTTGCAAAGCCTTTGATGCCAGCGCCAATGGGTATGTACGCAGCGAAGGTTGTGGGGTGCTGGTTCTCAAGCGTCTTTCCGATGCCCGCAGAGACGGCGACAACATCCTGGCTGTCATTCGTGGTTCGGCCGTAAACCAGGATGGTCCCAGCGGCGGCCTGACCGTGCCCAATGGACTGTCACAACAACGAGTCATTCGCCAGGCGCTGGCTAACGGTGGGGTTGAACCAGAGCAGGTCAGCTACATTGAAGCCCACGGCACAGGCACCTCTTTGGGTGATCCCATTGAAGCTGAGGCTCTGGCGGCCGTTTTTGGCGCTTCCCACACAAATGATGAGCCGCTTCGGCTCGGTTCTGTCAAGACAAATGTCGGCCATTTGGAGGGGGCAGCCGGCATGGCCAGTCTGATCAAAGTAGTGCTGGCTTTGCAACACCAAGAAATCCCCGCCTCGCTGCACTTGCAAACACCTAATCCCTATGTTAATTGGGAAAGCATGCCGCTGCTGATCCCTACAAGCAGCACCCCCTGGTCGCCTAAAGGGAAGACAAAAATCGCCGGTGTTAGTTCATTTGGCTTCAGTGGCACCAACGCCCATATTATTCTGGAAGAGGCACCGCCGCAGGAATCAAAACCGGCGGCGGATGAACGGCCCCTGCATTTGTTAACCTTGTCAGCGAAGAAAGCGGAAGCGCTGCCAGCATTAGCCATCCGTTATCAGCAATATCTGGCCGCCAATCCAGAGGTGGCTCTGGGTGATGTTTGCCATACGGCCAATACAAGCCGCTCCCATTTCCATCACCGGTTGGGCGTCACGGCCGTTTCCGCCGCCGAACTGCAACAAAAACTGGAAGCATTTGCTAATGGGCACCCTGCCCAAGGCGTGAGCAATGGGCAGGTTCACCGCGCCCAGGGTCAGTCACCGGTTGTCTTTCTCTTCACCGGACAGGGAGCCCAGTACGTGGGTATGGGACAGGCGCTGTACCAGAGCAGCTCGGCCTTCCGCCAGACCGTGGATGAATGCGCGGCGCTGCTGCAGCCCCACCTGCCGGCGCCGCTGCTGGAGGTGCTCTTCACCACCGACCCGGCCGACAACCGCCTGCACCAGACAGTGTTCACCCAGCCAGCCCTCTTTGTGCTGGAATACGCCCTGGCCCGGTTGTGGCAAGCCTGGGGCATCCAACCGGCAGCCGTTATGGGGCACAGCATTGGCGAGTATGTGGCTGCTTGCATTGCTGGCGCCATATCTCTGGAAGAAGCACTGACCCTGGTGGCGAAACGAGCACAGCTCATGCAGGCGTTACCACACGCGGAAGGGGCTATGGCCGTGATTTTTGCCGATGAGCAGCGGGTAGAAGCGGCTATACAATCATATTCCCAGGACGTATCAATAGCGGCCGTCAACGGGCCAGGAAATATCGTCATCTCTGGTCAGCGCCTGGCGCTGACCCAAATCATCGCAGATTTGGAAGCAGAGAATGTGTCTGCCACTATGCTGAAGGTCTCCCATGCCTTCCATTCGCCGCTGATGGAGCCAATGCTGACGGCGTTTGCGGAAACGGCCGGGCAAACCGTTTGGCAGCCGCTGCGCCTACCCCTGGTGTCTAACCTGACAGGCCAGGTGCTGCCCCGTGGGCACAAGTTAGATGCCCACTACTGGCAGCAACATACACGGAAGGCAGTGCAGTTTCGAAAAGGGATAGATACCCTCTTTGCCCAAAATTATCGCTTGTTCCTGGAAGTTGGCCCCAAACCGGTATTGTTAACCCTGGGCAAAGGCTGCCACCCCGAGGAAGAGGCCATCTGGTTGCCCACGCTTGTGGCTGGTCAGCCTGACTGGCGCTCCATTTTTGATACGCTGGCGCAGCTTTACACAAACGGGGCTACGGTTAACTGGGACGCCGTAGATAAAGATTACGTTTATCAGAAAGTGATTTTGCCCACGTATCCATTCCAACGCAGGCGTTATTGGATTGAAGGAGAAGAAGTGCTAATGAATACCAAAAGTGTCATCGAACCTGTGCAGCGACGACCGATCCCGGCTGCATTACCTGCCCGGCAGCAGCAAATTACGCAAATAGTGCGGACAGTTGTGGCTGATTTACTCCACCTGGAATCGGAGGAAATTGACACAGGCACCTTCCTTATGGAGATGGGGGCTGACTCGCTTATCCTGCTGGAAGCCATTCGGGCCATTGAGCAGCACTTTGGTATACGCGTGACCGTACGCCGGCTGGTGGAAGAATTAACCACCATTGATGCCTTGGCCGCTTATCTAGATAAGGAGTTACCGGCTGCATGGGTGCCAGCGGCAACGGAAATGCAACCAGAAAGCGGCACTGCATCTTTCAACCTGGAGACGTGCTTCTACCAGATGAACTGGGAGAATCAGCCGGCCGATGGGCCAGCCGTGATGGCAGCGGGTCACTGGCTCATTCTGGCAGACGCTGCCGGGCTGGGGCAGCAAGTGGCTGCTCACCTACAGACAAAGGGGCACACCAGTACTGTATTGGCCGCTACCATGACCACAGAACTGCTCCCTTCTTTACAACAGGCCCTTCAAGACGAAAAACGGCCGTTGCAGGGCATTCTCTACCTTTGGGCGTATGAGCCGGTCCCCACAACCGTAGACACGTTAACATCGACCTGTGCCCAACACTTAATGGCTTGTTTGCAAATCATACAAACCGTAAGCGCTGTGGAAGGCCACCTTGTGCCCCATCTGTGGCTGGTGACATGCGGCGCGCAGCCAACAGCGCTGGATACCACGTCACTACCCTTGATGCAAACGACGCTATGGGGGCTGGGGCGTACCTGTGCCGTGGAGCATCCTGAATGTTGGGGTGGCCTGATCGATCTGGACCCCCTCTCTGTGCCAGATACGGCCGCGGCGCAGATCGTGGAAACACTTTTTGCCTCAGACCGGGAAGACCAGGTGATGTTCCGCAGCGGTGTGCGTTACGTGCCCCGCCTGGCACGGACACCGCTGCCTGCCGCCCAACCGCTGCCCGTCCGCCCTGATAGCAGTTATTTAATTAGCGGCGGGCATAAAGGGGTGGGGTTTGCTGTCAGCCGCTGGCTGGCGCAGAAAGGGGCAAAACACCTGGTATTGCTAGGGCGAACCCCTTTGCCGGCACGGGCTGACTGGTCTGCGCTGCCAGCCAATACGCCGGCGTTTGAACTGGCAGGCCGGATTCAGGAATTAGAAAGGTGGGGGGCGGCGGTCCATTATGCGGCCGTTGACGTGGCTGAGGAAACGGCCGTGGCTGATTTTATGCACCAATGGCAGGCTGGCAATAACCCCGCCATTCGCGGCGTCATTCACTGTGCATCTGTCTGGCAAGATGATCAGGGGCACTCCCTGATACGCACGCTGGCCCGCCTGGATGCCCAGGCCATCACGGCCGTGTTGCGACCCAAGGTGCTGGGCAGCTGGCTACTGCACCAACACCTGGCCCAGATGCCTCTCGATTTTTGCATCTTCTTCTCTTCGGGTGCGTCGCTCATCGGCTCTGCGGGGCAAGGGAATTACGCCGCTGCCAACGCCTTCTTAGATGGGCTGGCGACGGCGCGGCGGGCTATGGGCCAGCCGGGGCTCAGTTTGAATTGGGGGGCGATTGCGGATGTGGGTTTTGGGGGCACAGCAGAGGGCCAGCAGGTACACAGGCACTGGGAAAGCCGGGGCATTGGCCGCATCCCGGCGGCACAGGTGCCGGCTGCCCTGGAGCAGGCCTTGGCCACCCAGCTGCCGCAGGTTGGTATTCTGCATATGGACTGGCAGCGCATGAAACAAACCTACCCTCACCTGCGCCAGGCGGCCTGGGCCAGCCAGCTGTTATCCCCACCGCCGACACCGGCGTCGGCAGCGTCGGCACGGGTGCCTCAACCGAACCGACAGCTGTTGATCCAGAGCAAGATCACGGCCGTGATCAGTAACCTGCTGCAATTGCCGACCTCAGAGATAGATATTCACCTGCCCTTCCTGGAGATGGGTGCGGACTCCATTGTGCTGATTGACGCCACACGGCTCATTGAAACCGCGTATGGCCTGCAAATTGCCATTCGGCAGTTGTTTGAAGAATTGACCACGATTGAGGCGATGTCCATTTACATTGACCAGCATTTGTCGCCCGATTGGGTAGACCCGACGGCACCAGCAGTGGCCAGTGATGCCAAACCGGCAAATGGAGCGGCACCCCTCGCCGCCACGGCCGTTACGTCCCATGCTGCGCCTCCTCCGGCGGTGCCCATTTATGCCGCTCCTCTACCCGCCTCAGTGCCGGCCTCACCGGCCCCGGCAGCCCTTCATCAGGCGGTCACCAGCTCATCAGGCAACCTGGGCGAAACGGCCGTAGAGCGGATTATGCGTGAACAGCTTCAGGTGATGTCTCAACAATTGGCCCTCTTAAGCGGTGGGCAGACAGCCCAACCAGCTGTTCCGGCGCCACGGCCGTTGGCCCTGCCTCAAAACGGACCGGCGTTGCCCGGCCGCCCGGCCGTTTCCGCCTCGTTACCTGCGGCCACACCGCCAACCGCATCAAACGGCAATGCCTCTGCTCCTGCTGCTGCGGCTACCCTGCCCCCCTGGCGGGTGGCTGAAGTCCGCGCTCGTGGCCTGACACCCCGGCAGCAACGCCATCTGGAAGCACTTATCGGCCGTTATACCAGCCGGACCCAGAAATCCAAAGCGTATGCCCAAACCCACCGGCCTATCCTGGCAGATAATCGAGCATCGGCCGGCTTCCGCTTTTCTACCAAAGAAATGCTCTACCCCATTGTGGGCCAGCAGTCACAAGGTTCCCGGATATGGGACATTGACGGCAATGAATATATTGACATAACCATGGGGTTTGGCGTCCACTTCTTTGGCCACAATCCGCCATTTATCACCGCCGCCATTGAAAACCAACTACACAGCGGCATCCAGTTAGGCCCACAATCTCACCTGGCCGGTGAGGTGGCGCGCTTAATTGGGCAGTTAACCGGTATGGAACGGGTGGCTTTTTGCAACTCAGGCACCGAGGCAGTGATGACAGCCCTGCGGCTGGCCCGGACGGCCACCGGACGGCACAAAATTGCCCTCTTTTCCGGCTCTTATCATGGGCACTTTGATGGCACGTTGGGGATGCCGCAAGGGGGTGATGAGCAGTATCAGGCCATGCCCATTGCGCCGGGCACGCCGGCTGGCATGCTGTCAGATGTGTTGGTTCTGGATTACGGCGAACCACGCTCGCTAGAGATATTACAGGCCCATGCTGATGATTTAGCCGCCGTTCTGGTTGAGCCGGTACAAAGCCGCCGGCCGGACTTGCAGCCAAAAGCGTTCCTGCAACAACTGCGGCAACTAACCAGGCAAACCGGTACGGTTTTAATTTTTGATGAGATGATCACCGGCTTTCGCATTCACCCCGGTGGGGCTCAGGCCTGGTTTGGGGTGTCGGCGGACCTGGCAACCTATGGCAAGATTGTTGGCGCCGGTTTACCCATTGGGGTGGTTGCTGGGAAAGCGGCGATCATGGACAGCCTGGATGGTGGGCAGTGGCAGTATGGCGACGCCTCTTACCCACAGGCTGACACCACTTTTTTCGCCGGCACCTTCTGCAAAAATCCCTTAACGATAGCGGCCGCTCACGCGGCCCTGACACACTTGCAGGCCCATTCACCGGCGCTGCAAGATGTGGTCAATCAGCGTACAGAACACCTGGCGCAGACTTTGAACACCTTTTTTACCAGCGAAGATGTACCGATACGGGTGGTCCACTTTGGCTCTCTGTTCCGCTTCGCTTTTAACCGCAACCTTGACTTGCTCTTCTATCATCTTCTGGAGAAAGGCGTTTTTATTTGGGAGGGGCGCAATTACTTCTTGTCCACGGCGCATACGGATGAAGATGTCGATTATCTGATCCAGGCCGTCAAGGACAGTGTGGAGGAGTTACGTGCTGGTGGGTTCTTGCCGGACAAACCGGGCCCGGAAGGGGCCATCGTTGGGGCGGAGGACGCGCCGGTTAAGGTCATTTCACGGCCGTTTCCCCAAACATCATTTACGCCGCCGGCGCCCACTGCTCGGGTGGCAAATGGTCATTCAGCGCCAGCAAATGGTACAGGCGCGCCCCAAAAAGCATTCTGGGGGTGGCGGCAGCCGAACCAAACGGCCAAATACGGCCGTCAGACCGGCAAAACAGACATTATACCCGCCCGGCGGCCCACCAATGATGTGCAGTTTAGTCTCTATTATTTTGGCAGTTATGAGGCCGAATATCGGGAAGACAAATACGATCTGCTGATCGAAGGCGCCCGTTATGCCGATGCACATGGGTTCACGGCCGTGTGGGCCCCAGAACGCCATTTCCACTCGTTTGGCGGTTTCTCTCCCAATCCTTCCGTTATTGGGGCCGCCCTGGCACGGGAAACGAAGCACATCCAACTGCGCGCTGGCAGCGTGGTGCTGCCGCTGCATCACCCCATTCGCATTGCTGAGGAATGGGCTGTGGTCGATAACCTATCCAAAGGGCGGGTGGGGGTTTCATTTGCCTCCGGCTGGCACCCCAATGACTTTGTCTTTGCCCCACAAGCCTTTGGCAACCACAAAGAATTGATGTTTGAAGGCATAGAAATTGTGCAGGCCCTCTGGCGCGGTGAATCTATTACCGTGCCCAGCGGCAGCGGCAAAGAGGTGAATGTCAATATATTCCCAGCGCCGGTCCAGCCTGAATTACCCATCTGGATCACCGTCGTCAACAATCCTGATACCTACAGGCGCGCCGGGGAGATGGGTGCTGCCATTCTTACTAACCTGATGGGCCAGTCCATTGAGGATTTGGGTCGGAATATTCAACTTTACCGCGAAACATTGGCCCAAAATGGTTTTGATCCGGCATCGGGCCATATCACCCTACTGCTCCACACCTACGTTGGCAGTGATCTGGCCCAGGTGCGGGAAGAGGCGCGCCAACCTTTTTACAACTACTTGCTCTCTTCCATGGGCATCTTTAAGAGCCTGATCAAAAGCCAGGGCCTGGAAATCGATCTGGACCGGATGACGGACGACGATCGTGACTATCTCCTCTCTATGGCTTACCAGCGATATGTGGAATCGACGGCGCTCATTGGCACGCCAGCTTCCTGTGCCCCCATTATGGATAACTTGTTAGCCATTGGTGTGGATGAAATCGCCTGTTTCATAGACTTTGGGGTGGACACGGAAAGTGTCTTAAATAATTTGCCGCACTTGAACACGCTGCGCCAGCAGTTTCAGGACCAAAAGCAGCGCTCGAAGGCCACGGCCGTATCCGGTAACGGAGCTGTGAAAAAAGCCAACCAAAACGGCCGTGCGCCGACTGCCCCACCCATCATCGCTTCCGCTCCCCTCACCGAGGGTCAAAAACAACTCTGGGTATTGTCACAAATGGGTGAGAATGGCTCGCTGGCCGGTTATCCATCCCTCAGCATCCAGCTGCAAGGGCCGCTGCAACTGCAGGCCATGCGCCAGGCGATTCAGGTGGTGGTTGATCGCCACGAAGCCTTACGCACCACCATAGACCAGGATGGCACACAACAGCATATCTTAGGCACCCTTGCATTGACGGTACCGTTGGTAGATTTAACGGCCATGGATGCAGACGAATCGGCCAGCACCCGCATTGCCGAGTGGTTGGAGCAGGACAGCAAAGCGCCCTTTGATTTGGTGACAGGGCCGCTGATCCGGGTCAACATTTTGCGCCTGGCGCCAGAACAACACGTCCTCATTATTACCACCCATCACATCATTAATGATGGCTTTTCCATTGGGGTGTTGTTACAGGAGATCAGCCACATTTATTCTGCTCTCTGCCAGAATCAGCCGCATGATTTAGCTTTGCCCATGCAGTATAGAGAGTATATCGCGGCCGTAGAACAACTTAAGCAGTCAGGCGAAATGGCGCAGCATGAAGCGTATTGGCTGCAAAAGTACGCCGATTTTGTACCCGTCTTAAACCTGCCGCTGGATCGACCCCGGCCGCCTATTAAGACGTTTGCCGGCGGCCGATTTACATCACAAATCGATTCTGAATTCAGCCAGCAAATCATGAAAGCCAGTGGCAAACAAGGGTGCACGCTGCTGATGACATTGTTAGCGACATATATGACGCTGCTGCATCGCCTTTCCGGGCAGGATGATATTGTGGTGGGCATCCCGGCAGCCGTGCGCTGGTTTGAGGGCAGTGAAAACATCGTTGGTTACTGTACCAACCTCTTGCCCATTCGCAGCTCCATTGCCAACCATCCAACCTTTGCGGCTTACCTCAAAACGTTCCGCAGCCACCTGCTGGAAGATTACGAACACCTGGCATACCCCATCATCACACTTACGGAAAAGCTCAAGTTGTGGCGCGATGTCAGCACCTCGCCATTTGTCTCTGCCATCTTTAACCTGGAACGGCGTATCCGCATCCCTGATATGCACAACCTGGAAACGAGCTGGTTCCCCCAGCCAATTAGTTCGGCTGGTTTTGAACTGGACCTCAACGTCACCCGCATTGAAGATGGGAAGCTGGTACTGGAATGGAACTACAACAAGGACATCTTTGATGAGGCAACGATCATTCGCTGGGACAACCACTACCACACGCTGTTAAGGGGGATCGTGCGAGAGCCAGAGGCAGAGATCGGGGCGCTGCCGCTGCTGACGGCAGCAGAACAACAGCAGATGGTCAGCTGGAACCAGACAGAGCTGGCCATGCCCGAGACGGCCACACTGCCGGCACTGTTCCAGCAGCAGGCAGCGCGCACGCCGCAGGCCATCGCCGTCCAGGCCGACGGGCACCGCCTCACCTACCAGGAACTGGAAGAGAAGGCCAACCAACTGGCGCACTACCTGCAGGCGGCCGGGGTTGGGCCCGATAGTCTGGTGGCCGTTTGCCTCTCCCGCTCTGTGCATCTGCTGGTGGCCCTGCTGGGGGTGCTGAAGGCCGGCGGTGCTTACCTGCCGCTGGACCCCACCTACCCGACCGACCGTCTGGCGTTCATGCTGGGCGATGCCCAGGCCACCCTCCTGCTGA
>WYBM01000050.1 GCA_011525915.1 Ardenticatenaceae bacterium
GCTTAAAGGTATGATAGGTTTGGACGATAGCCATTTTTTCCTCGCTGTTTTGTGGTTTGTTTCTACTCTTCACATTAACAGCTTTAGTGGTTATCGTCATCTTTTTTTAAACTGTCCGGTAGCTAGACTACTGATTACTGACTACTGGTCACTGACTACTGATCACTGACTACTGATCACGGGCCGTTCCAGGCCGTGTGCTTCCAGCAATGACTTATCATTTAAGAGTACGGCCGTCTGGCCATCAGCCACAATCTGCCCTTCATCCATCATGATCATACGAGGAAACAACTCCTGCACCAGCAGCATGTCATGCGTAGAGATCAACATCGTCAAAGGCAAGTCACGCAGCAGGTTAATGAGCTGGCGTCGTCCGCGTGGGTCTAAACCGGCCGATGGCTCATCCAACACCAGGATTTGGGGGTCCATCGCCAGCACAGTGGCAATCGCTACCCGTTTCTTCTGGCCAATGCTTAGATGATGGGAAAGACGGTGGGCAAAGTCAGCCATACCTACCTGAGCCAGCGCCCGCGCTACCCGCTGCCGCACTTCATCTTCCGGGTAGCCCATGTGCAGCGGACCAAAGGCCACGTCGGCAAATACTGTGGGGGAAAACAACTGGTCATCGGGGTTTTGGAATACCATGCCGACCCTGGCGCGAATGACAGGCAGGTTTTCTTTAACCAGTGGCAGCCCGGCAACATTCACCTGGCCCTGGCCATTAAGCAGGCCATTGAGGTGCAGCATAAGGGTGCTCTTACCGGCACCATTGGGCCCTACCAGCGCTGCTTTTTCACCGGGCGCAATGTAAAATGTAACCCCTTTCAGGGCTTCCAGGCCATCGGGATAAGTAAAACGCAGGTCGGTCACCTGTAAAGTGGGCAGTCTGTTGGCGGCCACGGCCGCAGTGGTTTGAATATCTAAGTGCGTAACGGGCATGGGGATCACCTTCTAGTACCAGTTTTCAGTCATCCGTGTGCAGTTTTCAGTGCTGGCCTACCTCTGGGCATAGCCTACTGAAAACTGATGACTGACTTCTGATGACTGATATTAGGACACAAGAATAGCAGAGCCAGACGGCCGTTTCTCGACCTCTATGCGCGTGGGGAATGCATCCCGCAGTTCATCAATATGAGTAATCACCAGGATAACTTTAAACTCTTCCTGAATGGTATTGATCGCTTCCACCAGCCGCTGGCGGCCCTGGGGATCCTGGCTGCCGAAACCCTCGTCGATGACCAGCGTTTGCAGTCGGGCCCCGGCGCGGTTGGCCAGCAGTTGGGAAAGTGCCAGGCGGATGGCAAAGTTGACCCGAAACTGTTCACCGCCGCTAAAATTATCATACGGCCGTTCCCCGGCGTTATCTTGAATACGAATATCCAACGTCTCACGCACCGTGTCACTGCTCTTGTTTTGCCTTTGGGTCGGCAGTTCCACCCGCATTTCGCCGCCGGTCAATCGTTCTAGCAGTTCATTGGCCCGCATTTCAATTTCGGGCACCGCCTGCTCAATAAGCAGCGCCTGCACACCCTCCCGACCCAGGGCTTTTTCCAGCAATTTAAGCCGCTGGATCTGTTCAGTCTGGGTTACGCGGTTGGTATGCAGCTTTTGGCGGCGGGCGCGCTGGTCAGCCAGCACATCCAGCCGATTCTGGGCTGCACCGACCTGGCGGTTCGCCTGAATTTCCTCTTCGCGCAGGCGAAACACCTCATCTTCCACCCGGCGCAAGTCAGCGCCATCGGCGGTCAGGGCTGCCAATTCGGTCACGGCCGTGTCCAGCTGCTGCTGCCAATCAGCCATCGATTGTGTCTGTGCAGCTATCTGCCCGGCCAGGTCTGCCAGGTTATCTTCCAGCGGCTTGACGGTGGCCTGGGCGTGGGCCAGCTGCTGTTGTTTCTGCGGGGCATCTGCTAAGGCGTCACGGGCTGTGCGGGCGGCCTGGTGGGCAGCCGCCTCATAACCAACGGCGGCCAACTGATTATCCAGGTCAGCCAGCGCCGCTTGGGCCGGCGCATCAAAATCGCCGTTTGCCAGCCGGGTGGCTGCTTCCACCAGCGCCACCTGCCCGACACCCTGCCAGTCGGCCACCAAGCGCTCGATCTCAGCCAGGCGGGCTTCACTGTTGGCCAACTGCCGTTCCTCTTCCTGGCGTTTTTTGTCCAGGCGTGATTTTTCCCGTACGGCCGTTTCCAGTTCGGCAACCTGTTGTTTACACGCGGCAATGTCAGCGGTGTCGGCCACGGCCGTTTGCAGCTCTGCCAGCCGCTTTGCCCCTTCGGCGGCCCATTCTGCCAGGGCATTGGCCTGTTCTTGCAGGCGGGCTTCGGCGCGCGCTTTGCGGTCTTGCTGCGTTTGCTGCTGCTGTTCCAGTTTAGGCGACTGTTTAAGGCGGGTCTCCAGGGAAGTGATCTCTGCGGCCAGCGCCTCGATGCGTTCATTATTGGCTTTGCCCCGTGCTTCCATCTCTTGCAACTCTGTTTGCAGCTCGGCCAACACTTTCCGGCGATGCTCAGCGGTCAGCGGCTGCCCACACAAAGGGCAATGGCCGCCGGTTTGTGTCTCTAGCTGGCTGATACGTTCCCGTTTTTGCTTAAATACATCACGCAGGCGGGGCTGGTCAGCTTCTAACGTGTGCTTTTCACCCAGGTAAGCGGCATGTTTTTGGTATAGATCAGCCAGGGCACTGATCTCGGCCATAACCTGGGCCAGATCCTCTTCAGCGGCCTGCAAATTTTGGCGTACGGCCGTTTGTTCAGCGCGCACCTTTTCCATGTGGGCGGCCCGGTTTTGCAGCTGCTGCCATTCACGCTGCTGTGCCTGATGTTCTGTTTCCAGACGGGTTAAGTCGGCACGGGCCGCATGCCACTGCTCTTCTTGTGCGGCCAGGGCCGTCAGGGCCGTTTGGGTGGCGGCCAATGCTGCCTGGGCGGTGGTCACCGCCGCCTGCACCTGCTCTTTTTCGGCGGCGGCCGCGGCGGCCGTGCTTTGCTGCTTTTCCAATTCGCGGTGGCGCTGTTCCAGGCGGCTTTTTTCCTGGGTAATGGCCAGTTCATACGGCCGTCGTGCCTGCTGCAAACGGTTATAGTCATCGGCTTTGGTCTGCCACGCCTGCACCTGCTGGTCAGCGGCCTGCCAGGCTGCATAAGCGGCTGTGATGTCGTCGGCCTGGGCCAGAATCGCCTCGTACCCATCGCGTTCCGCCTGGCGCTGCTGGCGCGTCTGCTGCCACTCAGCCAGGGTGCGTTCAGCGCGGGCCAGGTTGGCCTTCAGGTTGGCCACATTCTTCTGCTGCTGGGCGATGGCCTGTTCGGTACGGCGCAGTTGTTCCAACAAGGTTTGTTTATCAGCCAGCCGTTCAGCAACGACTGCATGCGCCTCTTTAGCAGCCGTCAGGGCAGCCTGGCGTTCTGCTTCTTCGCCCAATTCTGCTTCTATATCCGTCAGCTGGGCATCTAGCAGTGCCAGCTGCCCTTCCGCCTGTTTGCGCCGTTCGCTGGCCGCCTCTTTATACGTATCCCAAATGCCCAGGCCTAGCAGGTCAGCCAGGATTTCTTTGCGTTTGTTGGCCGTTTTGGTGGTGAATTCGTCAGCCTTGCCCTGCAGCAGAAAGCTGGCGTTAATGAACGTATCATAATTCATGCGCAGCAGCTTTTCAATTTCGGCCTGGGTTTCGCGGATTTTGCTTTGGGTAAGGGTTTTCCAGGTATCATCGCTGGCCTGAATCTGGAACTCCAGGGTGGTGGTTTTGCCGTGGGGTTTGCGGCGGGTCACGCGGTAGGTGCTGCTTTCCAGGGCAAAGGTAAAGCTGACCTCAGCCGGTTCGCCGTTAAAGGCGGCCCAGCGGTTAATGAGGTCATCATCCAGCTTACTGCGGCTGCGGCCAAACAACGCCCAGGTAAGGCCATCAAGCAGGCTGGACTTGCCGGCGCCGTTAGCCCCGGCAATACAGGCCAAGTGGATATCATCAAAGTGAAGCACGGCCGTATCACGGTAGGAAAGGAAGTTAGTTAGTTCAAGTTTAAGTGGAATCATGCAGAGTAGTCATGGGTCAACAGTGAAAAGATGTGTGTTGTTATTGGCAATTTTATCTGGTTGCTGTCGAACAAATGTTTGTGAATGGCTGTTATTTTACCTGATGTCGCAGGAGTTGGAAACTGCTGTCAGCGTTCAGCAGGGGAGACAATATGAAATGGCATTAATCCGAGAGTTTACTGCTCGCCACCTGCCTGTGAGCCACAAGCGTAAAATTTGGATGGCGGTCACGGCCGTGTACGACATTTTTCTTGCTGCCTGGTTTGTGCTTTGGCTGTGCACCGCTGACCGTTTTTGGTGGATGGCCATGCTTAACCGGGCCGCACCTTATCTTTTTATGCCGGCGCTGGTGTTGGCGGTTTGGGCTCTGATAGGGCGCAGCCTGCGCCTGGCCGTGTTGGCAGCGCTGCCTCTGCTGCTGTTTGCCTGGGTCTACTGGCCTTATCTGGGGCCACGGCGGGCAAGCAGCGGAGGGGCAGAAGTTCTAAGGGTGATCCACACCTATACACCAGACCTGGTAGCGCTGCAGGAGGTGCAGCCAGGCATGATGGCTGCCTTGCAAAAGCGGCTGACTAACAGCTACCCCTATGCGCTGATGGGAACCCGGCATGATTATGGCACCACGGCCGTGTTTAGCCGTTACCCATTGATAGACCAGGAAATTATAGACTTGGGGGATGATCGCCCGGCCACCCTGGTGACTATTGAGAAAGATGGCATGCTGGTAACATTTACGGCCGTGCATCTGCGCGCCTATGGTTTACGCTGGGTTCCCCTTGGGCAAATGCCTGAGGCCATTGCTGAACGCACATACCAACAAAACCGGCAGGCAAAAACGCTGTTGGATGCGCTGTCAGGCCGTGAAGGCACACTCATTATAGGTTGTGATTGCAACAGCCAGGAAACATCCAGTTCGTACCGCCTCTTACAAGAGGAGCTGCTCAATGCAGCCTGGGGGCATGACCGTACACCTCTACCCGGCACACAACCCGATACCCGGCTCACCCATATTGATTACATTCTCTACCGGGGCCACCTGAAGGCCAGCGGGGTTTTTGTGATCCAGAACACCGGTGGCTCTGACCATCATCCCTTGCTGGCGGTGTTCACCCCATAAGGGCATTGATTTGGGGTAAGAAGCACCTGCTTCTTAATGTGCTTTTAATAGGCACGGGCACGAGGCCGGCACTTGTGCCAGTTCGCTCACCTCACGCATCAAGGCCGCCGCTTTATGGTCTTTCTGTACCGGGGCACATTGTACGGATCGCCATTTTTTGTTATGGTAAGCTTAGTAAAGTGAAGATCAGACCCATGTCTGAGTGCTCTTCCGGACTGATTACTGGACACTGATGACTTGGCAAAAGTCCAAAGTTATTTTTGAGCGAACCCTTAGGTGATCAGATGGTCATATTCACGGACCAACTGATCACAACTGGAGTATTATGCAAGTAGAAGCTATCGTAAAAGAACAACGTCTCCCCACCAATACGGCTCATCCTCATAACAGCAACGGCCGTACCTCCTTTATACAGTTATTAGAGCAGTATACCTTTCCCCAACCACAACGTGGTGACATTCTCCACGGGGAAATCTTACGCATTGAGGCAGATGTTCTTTACGTAGACGTAGGCGCCAAGCGAGATGCTGTGGTGCCTTATCAAGAAGTTGAACAGCTTCATGAAACAACCCTGGACAGCCTATCCATCGGGGACGAGATTCCCGTTTACGTCACCCGCACCCCCATCGGTGATGAACCGCTTATTGTCTCCCTGGAACGCGGGCTGCAAGAACAGGATTGGGAACGGGCCGCCTTGCTGCAGGCCCAAGATGAAACGCTGGAACTAAAAATAGTTAACCACAATAAAGGGGGTCTGGTATTAGAATTTGGCCGCATCCAGGGTTTTGTGCCCAATTCCCATAGTCCTGACCTTAAACGCATGCACGATCCTGACAAACGCATGCAGTATAAAGTGAACCAGATAGGGACAACCCTACCTGTGAAAATTATTGAAGTCGATTCGCAGCAGGACCGCCTGGTTTTGTCAGCGACAGCCGCCCAGCGCGAACAACGTCATCAAAAATTACAGGCCCTGACAAAGGGGGATGTCGTCACCGGCACCGTCGAATCTTTGAAGCCTTACGGGGCTTTTGTGCATATCGGTGATGGCCTCACTGGTTTGCTGCACATCTCCAGAATAGCCTGGGAGCATATTGACCACCCGGCGGACGTCCTGACCATTGGTGAGGAGGTAGACGTGGCCTTGGGGGATATAGACATTGAACGGGAAAGGATCAGCCTGAACCGCAAAGTATTATTGCCTGGGCCCTGGGAACAATTTGCGGCGGCTCACACAGAAGGTGATCTATTAACGGGTGAAGTCACGGCCGTTGTTGACTTTGGTGCCTTTGTGCGTTTTTCAACCGGCATTGAGGGGCTGTTACACGTCAATGAAATGGACCTGCCTTATGATGGCTCCCCGGCTGACGTTGTGGAGCCGGGTGAGACCGTCTTCGTATGCATCCTGAGCATTGAACCGGCGCGGCAGCGGCTTGGCCTGAGTATGTGCCCCGTCTCCGGCGAAGCCGCCGACAATGAAAAAGCGAACAAGGCTGTCGCCTCTGACCTGGCCGAAGCGCTATAAGCGACGTGGCAGCTTATTGAATAAGGCGGGGGATCACTGGCAGGGAAAGATTCCCAGCCAACCTTGTCTACGGGATCTTGCACGTTAATGGTCTCTTCAGGGGCCACAGGCTGGCCGTTGTCTTGAGGTAATAAACGCAGCTTACCTTTAGTATGCCGGCCTTCAATATAGTGATGGGCGGCAGCGGCCGCAGCCAGAGGGTAGGTCTGATCAATGCGCACTTGCAGCTCACCGGCGGCAATCCAGGCAAACAGATCACCAGCCCTCTGCCGCACTTCTGCTTCGTCAGCAGCATAATGGGCCAGGCTGGGCCGGGTTAAAAAGAGTGACCCTTTCTGGTTCAGGATCTGCGGGTCAAATGGCTCAATCGGGCCGCTGGCCTGCCCAAACAACACCATATAACCACGGGGGCGCAAACAGTTAAGCCCTTTATGAAACGTTGCTTTATCAACCCCATCATAGATCACATGGACACCTTTATGGGCTGTCAGGCGCTGCACGTGGGCTTCAAAATCAACTTCTGTATAACAGATGACCTCGTCAGCGCCAAAGTCACGAGCCAGCTCTGCCTTTTCAGAGGTGGAGGTGATGCCAATAACATAGGTACCGCGCCGTTTGGCTATTTGGACCAGCAATAAACCTACCCCTCCGGCTGCTGCATGGATCAGAACCGTATCCCCGGTCTGAACCGGATAGGTGCTGTGGGTCAAATAATGGGCGGTCATACCTTGCAGCATCACGGCCGTCGCCAGCTGCATATCAACCTCATCTGGGACAGGCACCAATTTCCAGGCAGGCACCACTGCAAATTCAGCCTATGCCCCAGCATGCATGGCATAGGCAACACGATCACCTATAGACCAGGTTATAGAAAACGGACGCAAACCGGGTATAGATTAGAAAATACTAACTTGCATGTTTAAGGGTGATGGGTCATCATAGTAATGTGCCTACAGTCTCTGAAGCAAGTAACTGTCACCTTGATAGGGAAATGTATCTTATCTTATATCCCATTCTGTGTCATGATACATGTACTGGCATTGGGCATCTTGGTATATACACTGCTGCAGCTGTCAGGGGTGGCAAATATGTTGTCGCCTAACTTTTTGAGGATGGAGATCACAGTAAGGCAACGTTTTTGTTGACCTATAAAACAAGAGGAGTATTTTTGGATTTTTTACAGATAATGCCTAGGATTATGTTTTGATGATTGATTCAACAAAAGAAAAACAAACGCCGCTCATCGTCATTGTCTCCAATCGCGGACCATTCAACTTTAAGCTTAAAAAAGACGGCCGTTTTGACATCAGCAGAGGGTCTGGTGGTCTTGTCACGGCTCTGGGCGCCCTGGCAGAACAGCATGATGTCCTATGGGTAGCTGCGGCTATGAACCGGGGTGACCGTGCCTGGGCCAGCCGCCAGCAAGGGCAGGCGCAGCAGGTAGCAGATATTCGTTTGCAGTTAGTAGTGCCAAACAAAAAGCGCTATGAACAATATTACAAAGAAATAGCCAACCCACTACTGTGGTTTATCCAGCACCAATTGTGGGATATTCCGCGCACACCCAGTATCACCCGTCAGACCTGGCAAGCATGGCAGGAAGGCTACGTGGCCATCAACAAACTATTTGCTGAGGCGATTGCGGCCACGTTGGAAGGGGTTGACCGGCCAGTGATTGTCTTGCCACAGGATTACCACTTATACCTGGTGCCCGAGTTTTTGCGGCAGCAGGTAGGGTCACGGGTGCAGATTCAACCATTTATCCATATCCCCTGGCCTGGCCCAGATGCCTGGCGCATTCTGCCGGGAACCATGCGCAAACAGCTTTTGTCTAGCTTATTACAGGCTGACCGGGTGGGCTTTCAGACCAGCAAAGATGCTTTTAATTTTGTACAGACCTGCCGTTTTTACCTGGCCGACGCTCATTCAGGCAGCAGCCGGGACACCATCACTTACCAGAATCGCCAGATACAGGCCCATGCTTACCCCATATCGGTTGATGTACAACAAGTGCAGGCGTTGGTGAACGAGCCACAAACGCAGTTGTTAAAGTCCCAACTCATTACCCTTATCGGCGACCATCGCCTGATTTTACGGGTGGACCGGATTGAACCCAGCAAGAACATTTTACGAGGGCTGGAAGCCTTTGCCACGCTTTTGGAAACACACCCGGAATATCGGGGGCAGGTGGTGATGCTGGCCTTACTGGTGCCTTCCCGCATGGAGGTTGATGAATATCAAGATTATCTGCGAGAAATTATGGCTCAGGCAGGATTGATCAATGCTCATTACAGCGAGCCTTTCTGGGAACCGGTGCGGGTGATCGTGGGCGACAACTATCACCGGGCGCTGGCCGCCATGCAGTTGTATGATGTGCTGCTGGTAAACCCTATTGCAGATGGCATGAATCTGGTCGCTAAAGAAGGCGCATTGGTGAACCAGAAGCAGGGTGTTCTGGTATTATCAGAGCATGCGGGCGCGTTTTATGAGCTGCGTGAGCACGCACTGAACGTATCACCTTTTGATGTGTATGGTACGGCCGTAGCCATGCACAAAGCCCTGACCATGGAGATGGCCGAAAGGCAGGCACACGCGGCCGGCTTACGGCAGATCGTCCAGCAGACAGATGTACGGCTCTGGTTTTATAATCAGGTAAAGGATGCTTTGCGGGCGCTCAATAACCAGGCTAGCAAGGACTCCACGTCTGCGACGCCGGCAGCAAACAAGTCGGCGTTGTCGCGCACGGCCGTGGGCGTGCCTGAGGAAAGCACACCCACACCCAGGGCATAACATGCGGCTTCTTGCCGCAGCTGCTGCGCAACGATGAAGGCATCTACATCGGTGGTGTCATCACCAAGGTAAAGGACGCCATCAAGTTGATATTCTTTAACAAGCTGATACAAAGCACTGCCTTTGTTCACATCGATGGGTGGGCGCACTTCAAACACCATGCGCCCCTGGAAGAAACGTAACCCATGGGCGGCCACGATCTCCCGAATGATCGGCTCATACCTGGCGGCCACAATGTCTGGTTTGTCTGTCTGGCGATAGTGAACCGAAAGGGTGGCACCTTTGTCTTCAACCCTCATGCCCTGCACTTTTTGGGATTCAATAGCGGCCAGAGCCGCTGCCAGGGCTGGGCGATAATGGCTCACCTCAGGCATAAGCTGAAGACGGCCGTTTTCCCATCGCTCTAACCCATGATTACCCACATAAACCACGCCCGGCACACCCACCCGATGGTACACGTCTTCTGCCTGACGGCCGGAGATGACAGCCACCAGAGGCAGGCATGCTTGCAGCTCATGTAATAGTTGGCGGCTCCGGGGCGTGACGACGGCCGCTTGCGGATTGGCCACAATAGGGCTGATAGTGCCGTCTACATCAGTCACCAGCCCCAGCCGGGGCCGCCGTATGAGATCATCAAGCAATCGTGAAGTTACAGCCTGCCAAATCATAATAAAGAGAGGAACTCCCATGACAAAGTCAAAAGTGATTACTGTAACGTTAAACCCGTCATTAGATAGAACAATAACCACTCATTACCTGGCACAAGGGTACCATAACCGGGTGGGCGGTTCAACGCGCCTGGATCCGGCCGGGGAAGGCGTAAACATCAGCCGGGCCTTACATCAGCTTAACTGTTTGACACATGCGGTTATCCTGGTGGGCAATGATCCGGTTGGCAAAGCCTATGAAGCATTGATCCGCGAAGAGGCCTTTGCGGCCACGCTGTTAAAGGCAGCCGGGCAAACACGAAGTGATACCATCATTTTGGATACGGGGAATGAAAATGAAACCCACCTTGTGGAGGATTGTTCACCCCTGACCCAAGAAGCACTACAACGTGTACAGTCAGCCCTACAACACCTGACCCATGCCGGTGATATTGTTGTCCTGGCCGGCACGCTGCCCCCCAAAAGCTCGGTAAATGCCTATGCTGACCTCATTAAAACAGCACATCTGGCCGGGGCAGAAACGATTGTGACTGTGGGTGTGCCAGAGCTGGACAAGGTGCTGAAAGCAAAACCAAGATTGGTGGCCCTGACACAGCTTCAGGCAGAAGTATTTTTTAATTTTCCGGTGCGCCATCTGGAGGACGTGGCCTACTGCGCCCGCCAACTGCGGGATCAGGGTATCAACAAGGTCCTGGTGGGCATGCAAGAAACGGCGACTGCCTTTCTGGCGTCTGCTGAAGGTGAATGGATGATCACCCTGCCGGAGTTTGAAAGTGGCACCAGCAGCGGTGTATGGCCGGCGCTGCTGGCCGGGTTTTTAGCGGGCAGGGTTCAACAACGGCCGTTACCCCAATCCTTAGAACTGGGGGCCGCCACTGCCGCCTATACCGCCAGCCAGGTAGGCAATAAGTTCGGCTCTCTTACAGATGTAAAAGAACACCTTCGCGATGTGGACGCCAATCCCATCGATCCGGATAAAAACAAACCTGACCTGACGGCATCTGTAACCGCCAGTCAATGAAAACAATACGTTTTGGGCGGTGATAGTCTTGAACTCTTCGGCTGCCGTTATACCGAATGCTTCGGGGCGGTTATAATGGGTACCTGTGAAAACAGTAAAACGATGGCTCACATGGTTAACAGATCCTTCTTATTGGCTCCTTAAAATTGGCGGTGTTGTTTTTCTTACGCTGCTCACGCTGGGCATAACCTACCAGGCCGTGAGTTACCTGCGGCTGCGAGATGACCCTCGTAACCAGGCATTCTGGCAATGGGCTGTGGGCGACCCGGCGCTGCGTGATGATCTTGTCACCGTTCAACGCAGCAGGTGCCCTGGGGCACCTTTTATCTTGCCCGCCGATGGTTTTGTGGGTCTGTTATATGAAGACCCGCGTGGCCCCTACTCCAGCCGCAGCCCGCATCAGGGCATAGATATCTTCAGCAATACAGAACCCGGTATAACGCCGGTTTACGCCGCCTACGATGGCTACATCACTCGCGAAGATGGCTGGCGCAGTGCGCTCATCATGCGCATACCGGAAGACCCACAAGACCCAGAAAGGCAAATCTGGCTTTATTATACCCATATGGCCGACCAGAGCGGCTATAGTTTTATTGTAGATGCTTTTCCGCCGGGGACCCAAGAATTGTTTGTGAAACAAGGCACCCTGTTGGGCTACACAGGTAATTATAACGGTAATTCCCCGCGTGGTGTGTGGGTACACCTGCACTTCTCAATTGTGAAGGATGATGGCCACGGCCGTTACACCAATGAACTTCAATTTGAAAACACCCTTGACCCTTCGCCCTATCTGGGCATGGCTGTCAATTACCGCTGCGAACAGGTAACCATAGGATGCACGGAGGCTCCCCTTTGTCCCTAGGCAGGGCCGCAGAGAATGCCCGGGACCCGAGAGTATCTGAAACCCAGGAGTGTCCGGGGGTGCCCGGCAAAGCACATCATGTTACGCACACTTTTTAAACAATGGAGCCACAGACGTCAGCCGCAGTTAGACGGCCGTATCTACCTGCCGGCCCTGCACGCCCCTGTCACCATTCACCGTGACCCATGGGGCATCCCTCACATTTACACGGCTGACCGCCACGATGCCTGGCTGGCCCAGGGGTTTGTCCATGCCCAAGATCGGTTGTGGCAGATGGAGTTAAACCGGCGGGCGGCCAATGGCACGCTTTCCGCCGTCTTTGGCCGGCTGACCCTGGACACAGACCGCCTGGCCCGCACCCTGGGCTTTGCCCGGCTGGCCCGCCGCACATGGGCTTCCCTGGATCCGGCCACTCGCGCCGATGTGGTGGCTTATACGGCAGGGGTCAACGCCTGGCTGCACAACCGCCCACCCTTACCCATCGAGTTTACGCTGCTGCACCACCAACCACAGCCCTGGCAGCCATTAGACACGCTGGCATACGGCCGTTTGCAAATGTGGGCGCTGACCACCGGCGCTATGGGCGAACAAATACAGGCCCGCTTGGTAGAAGCGCTTGGCGCTGAAAGGGCAGCTGACCTGGGTCTGCGCTACCCGGCAGGCAACCCAACCACCGTACCGCAAGGCATTGAAACGGGGGGGGTATGGCAGGGAGGGTTATTAGGCGCCTGGGCACATCCGTTTCTGGGTAAGGGCACACAAGATGGCGCGGGCCGAGGCAGCAACGGTTGGGTCATTGCTCCAGAACGCAGCACTACTGGCCACGCCATTCTTTGTAATGATATGCACCTGCCTGTGGGCACACCGTCGCTCTGGTATGCCATGCACCTGCACAGCGACGACGGCTTACACGTCACTGGCTTTACCCAGCCCGGCCTGCCCTACATCTTGGTGGGGCATAATGCATCCATCGCCTGGGGCGCCACCCTTTCCTACATAGATTGTGAGGATTTGTACATCGAACGCTTTCATCCTCGACATTCAACTTACTATGAGTTTAAGGAGCATTGGCAGCAGGCGGAGATGTATGAAGAGCTCATTCAGGTACGCCGGCGCCCACCCCACGTAGAAAAAGTCATCGTGACCCATCACGGGCCCATTATCAACGGCGTATTGGCAGACCATTCACAGCCGCTGGCGCTCAACTCCATGGCCTTGCGCCCTGAAACCGGTATGGTCGGATTTCGGCAGCTCATGGAGGCCCATCATTGGGATGACTTTGTCACGGCCGTGTCCCAGATTCAGTCACCCTCGTTAAACCTGCTCTACGCTGATACTCAAAATAACATCGGTTACTATGTTTGTGGGCACGCCCCTATACGGGCCAAAGGGGATGGTACCGTGCCTGTTCCCGGTTGGTCAGGCGATTACGAATGGGTGGGGCATATCCCCTTTGCCCAGATGCCCCACGCACTGAACCCCACCCAAGGCTTCATCGTCAGCGCCAATCACCGCATTACTGGGGATGCATACCCTTATGACCTGGGCCGGATGTGGCGCAACGGCTACCGTGCCCGGCGCATCGAACAGTTAATCACTGGCCAGGCACAGGTTTCCCTGGCAGATTGTCGCCGCTTTCACACCGATGTTTACCATATTCCTGGCCAGGAATTGGTGCATTTGTTACATGAAATTTTCCCGGAAACATCAGATGGTGAGGCAAATTTTCTCAGTGAAGGTGATGCGGCCCAGGCGCTGGCATACCTGCAACACTGGGACGGCCGTTTGGACATTCACAGCATCGGCGGCGCGGTGTACGAAGTATTCATTCGCCAGTTAAGCCAGGCCATTTTAAGCCCCCACGTTTCCCCCGACCTTTTGCTCAAACTTCTGGGGTTGGGTCAAAATCCGCTTATGCACCCGGTGAATGAATTTCACGGGCAGTGGCTGGTCTCGCTGCTGCAAATATTGAGGGAGTCGTCAGAAAAATGGCATTTAGATCGTCGAGCATTGTTAGAAACGTGCCTGGCACAGACAACGGCCGAACTGCGCCACACATTGGGAACCAACCCGACCCAGTGGCAGTGGGGGCGCCTGCACCAGATTACGCTGGCCCATGCTTTAGGGGACGCCCCGGTTTTGGGGCGCATCTTTAACCAGGGTCCCTACCCTATCGCTGGCGACGAAAACACGGTAGCCCAAACAAGCATCCGCCCAGACCTGCCCTATAACAACAACGCTATCTCCATCTCCTCGCGGCTCATTGTAGACCTGGGGGATATGGGCAATACCTGGGGCGTTCACCCGCCGGGGCAGTCTGGCCAGTTGGGCAGTCCCCATTACGGCAACCTGATTCAACCCTGGCTGGAAGGGGAATATTACCAACTCGCCTGGACAAAAACACAGGTCACGGCCGTGACCCAACACACCCTCACCCTCCATCCCCCGCTTGTACCATGAAAAAACATACATTTTACCGGCTGACACCACTGCTGCTTCTTATCCTGTTTCTGGCTCTTATCAATCTGGCGCCCCGCTTCTGGCCGCCATCTAATACAAACCAACCAATGACGGCCGTACCCCCCCTGCCACCACCCCCACTTGCAAACACCCTGGCAACCCAAACACCTGCACCCGTCGACCCCGTTTCCTCGCCCACCCGACGGCCTGACCCTGTGCCATCACCCACCCCTACCCTTCCTCCTGACGCCATGATAATGTTATGGGGGCCGCCGGCTGCCAGCCATTTTATGGTGGGTGACATGATCACATTTTACTGGACATGGCCGCAGCCGCTGGATGCTGCCTGGCACTTCCGCCTATACTGGCTACACGAAGGGGATGAGGGCGTATGGGGCAGTCTGAACGCCCCCAATGTGGGCCAGAATGTTTACCGGTTGGCGGCAGCCATGCCGGCCGGCACATCACCTGGCGTCTTTGCCTGGCAGGTAAGGTTGGAAACAATGACCGGAGAAATTTTAGCCACCAGCGAAAGCCGCCCCATTACTTTCTCGGCCGCCTCGCCGTAGACCCCAAACAGTCATCAGTATTCGGTAGTCGATGTCCAGTGATCACTGTCCGGGGTTGGCGGCTGAATAGTCACCTACTGAATACGGCACAGTGATCACGGCTCGCTGCCGGCGGATACCAGTTCCATTACGGCCACAACAGCCGGCAAGTTATGGGAGAAATCACTCTCCTGGTAATCTGGCAGCAAGACGGAAATGGCGGGGATGCCCTGCGAATCTAGCCAATTGGTGGCGTCACCATTGAGCTGTTGATTGACCACGCGCTCAAAATCAGCAATGGGGTAACCGGCCGCAATGCCGTATGTCTGGGCCAACGGCCGTGATACCTCAGACTCCTCACCGCATCCCCCTGGCGAGGAAAGTCCCAGGCTGGCCCGCCCCTGCCAGAAGATGACCGCCTGCGCTTTTTGAACCTGTATAAACTCGGCCAGGGCCAGCACTTCTGGCTCTGAAAACGGCGCGGTCCCACCCATGCCCGGCTGCGGTGTGCCCGCCCAAGGTGGGTCGGCCGTCCAACGGCAGTCCCAATTACGGTTCAGGTCTACGCCGTTGCTGTTTAAGCGGCCGGCCAGCTGCCCTGGTGCCGCGGCGCTGTCGGGATTAACATTAGGCAAGACAACCAGGGACACGTTTGTGGGGATCTCTTCTGGGTGTTCACGGAAATAAGCGATCATGGCTTCACCCAACTGCACACTGCCGGGTGCAAACCCGGCGTGCAGCCCGCCAACCAATATCACCACGTTTTCGCCATCACCAAAGCGTGTGGCCTCCAATGGGATTCCCCGGCCCGACCGGCCAATGGTTATTGCCGCGGATGTGGGCAACGCTGATGAGGTTACAGGGGTTCGCGAGGGGCGGATGGTTATGGTAGGGGGCAGGACCAGTTCGGGAGAAGGTGTCACCGACGCCTTCACCGTGTCAGTGGCTGCCGGCCGAACAACAACCGCTGGCGTGGCCGGCGCTGTGTCCGGCGTTCCTGATAAACTGCGGAGGATCGCCATGCCCCCAGCAAACAAAAGCACCACCACCATAAGCAGCCCAAACCAGATCCACGGCCGTGGTCTTTTAATGGGCGGCGCTGGCGGTACGGCTGTGCCTTCTGCTGGCGGTGTCTTGTCAAACGTCAGGGCGGCCGTGCCCACAAAGGTAGGCGGCTCTGGCTCTGGGCCTGGCGGCCTGACGGTGATGGGCAAAGGCGGCATGGATTTGGGTGATACCGGCCGGGCCGATGCGGGTAAGGGTTCCACGGCCGTTTGGGTGTCCAATTCTGCCGTTTCCGCCAATGTCTCTTCTTCAGGCGCCTTTTCTTTGGCTGCCAGAGGTGGCGGTCGCAGACTGCTTAAAGTGATTGTCAACTCTTCGGCCATCTCTGACGCCAGGCGAAAGCGGGCGTCGCGTTCTTTGGCCAGCGCTCTCTGGAATACCGTTTCACAGGCGGGTGGCAGGCTGGGGTTGGCCGCCAGCAAGCTGGGAACCGGGTCTAACACGTGGGCCATCATCTGTTTGACCGGCGTTTCCGCCGGAAACGGTTTGCGCCCGGTCAGGCTCTCAAAGAGGATAATGCCCAGGGTATAAATATCCGAACGGCCGTCTAGCTGCTTTTCGCCATGAATTTGTTCCGGGCTCATATAGGCGGGGGTGCCAACCACGCCGCTGCCCGTCAGATCAGCCGTCTCTTGGGCCAGTTTAACAATGCCAAAATCAGAAAGAAAGGCGTTGTTGTACTGGTCAAAGAGGATATTCCCTGGCTTTAAATCTCGGTGAATAACGCCTTGCCGGTGGGCATGGTCCAGCGCCGCCCCCACGCGCTGGAAAATGGGGACAATCTCCGGCAGGTTTAACGGCCGTGATCGCAGGCGATCATCCAGCGTGCCCCCCGGCATGTAACGCATAACCAGGTAAAGCTGGTCATGATCTTCACCAAAATCATACACGGGTACAATAGCCGGGTGTTCCAACGAAGCCACCGTGCGCGCCTCACGCTCAAACCGGCCACGGAAAGCCAGGTCATCACGCAGCGACTGCTTCATTACCTTTAAGGCCACGTCCCGGCCAAAGCGGGGATCATGCGCCAAATAGACGCTGGCCATCCCCCCTTGCCCTAACTCTGATTTTATCTCGTAACGGCCGTAATGCTCCGCAGTCAACAATCCACCTCTTCACAGATTACCAGGGTTAACCTTTAAATTCTAAGCGCATTAAGGTGAGATAGCAACCAGGAGCCCCAATCAGCCGGCTTTTGCCAACCCCTCTGCCAATTTTCTTATACCCAGACCGGCTTAACTGCGTTATGCTTCTGACACCGATGATAAAGATAGACACGAACCAGAAGGGCATAAGCAAACAAGAATGGTGGGCGGCCACGGCCGTGGCGGTGGTTACGGCCGTGCTCCTGCTGCTGCCCTATTGGCTGGGCCAGGTCACTACCCCTGACGGCCGGTTTTACCTGCACCTGATTATGAACCCGGAAGATTCCCTGACGTATTGGGCCAAAATGCGGCAAGGGCTGGCTGGCCACTGGACGTACACCATCCCTTTTACGCCGGAACCCCATCAACCGGCGGCAGTGGGCGTATTTTACATCTGGTTAGGGCAGGCGGCACGGCTAACAGGGTTGTCTCTCACAGCCGTGTGGCACCTTTCCCGCTTTATAGCCGCTATCCTCTTGTTCTTGAGCACGTTTACGTTTACGGCCGTGTTCCTGGCTGACGGGCTCAGCCGCTGGACGGCTTACTTGCTGGCTTTGTTTGGTTCTGGCCTGGGCTGGCTGCTTTTCCTGGGGGGGCAGCCTTACTGGCTGGGCGCCCTGCCTATTGACTTTAAACAACCAGGGGCCCATCTTTTTTTTACCGCCCTTACGTTCCCACACATCATCCTGGGCACAGCCCTGATTTTGTTTAATATGGTGGCCTTAAAGAGGATTGGTGATGGCCAGAACTCGCCACGCTTCCATCTGTGGGTATGGGCTACTTTAGCGGGTATGGGCAACATTCTGCTGGGCATTGCCTACCCTTTTCTGATCTATATTGTGGCCCTGACGGCCGTCATTTACTTCCTTTACCTGGCCGCCAACATCAAAGGCATTCCCTGGCAAACCGGTTTCCAGATGGCCCTTCTCTTTCTCATTCCCGCCCCCTTGTACCTTTATTATGGGTGGGTGTGGCGCACCAACGTTGTCTTTCGCATGTGGGATGCCCAGGCCGGCACTCCCTCGCCGCCCTGGCCCCATTTCCTGGTGGGGTATGGTTTGTTACTGCTGCTGGCCGGTTTGTTTTGGTGGAAACGGCCGTTACGCCGCCCAGATATGGTCATCTTGTGGTGCTGGATCGCTGCCGTGGCCCTGCTGGTCTATGCGCCGCTTGGCCCGCAGCGCCGTTTTGTGCAGGGGGTCCACGTGGCCCTGGCCGTATTGGCGGCCGCTGGCTGGGTGCAGGTGGTACTGCCGCGGCTGCAGCGTACGGCCGGGTGGCAGCGTCTTATGCACAACCCCCGTTATAGTCTGGCTAAAATGAGCCGCTTTAGCGTTATGCTCTTCCTGTTGGTGATGGGGTTATCTAATTTGCTGCTGTTGGTCGATGTGGCCCGTGTGGCCGCACTGACACAGCCAGACCTCTTCTTCCGGCCAACAGACGAAGCCGCCGCCGCCCACTGGTTAAACGAGCAAGGTGATCTGGCCATTGTCCTGGCAGATTACCAGACCGGCAACTTTGTGGCTGCCTATGCCGGCAACCCGGTGATGTTGGGCCATTGGGCCGAAACGGTAGATTTTTTGCATAAGGTCACGACCGTGGCACACTTCTATGATAAAACAACGCCAGACGAGTGGCGGCAGGTTTACCTGGCAGAGTTTAACGTGGCCTATGTCTGGTCTGGCCCCCGTGAGCGGGCGTTGGGCGGTTTTGAGCCCGCAGCCGCCCCTTACCTGACGGCCGTCTATGCCAATGACACCATCACCATTTACCAGGTCACACCCTGATCAAGGAGAACGATATGCCGCTAAAACCCTGCCAGTTTGGATGACAGGTGACTGTCACCTGGGTGAAGGAGCGGGGTTCTTACGGCCGGTGTACGGCCGTAGCCTTCTCGTCATTGAAAAATCGCCTGCCTTCCCCTAAAATCCCGAGGTCTGTCATCGATCAGCTGGCCATCGTTACCAACAACCATACCCAACATGGCCACACAGCAACAGTACCGATTACAAAAAAGGAGACATTATGAAAGGACTTATTCTCAGCGGCGGCAAAGGGTCGCGCCTCTATCCCCTCACGTTTACCAACGCCAAACAACTCATCCCAGTAGCCAACAAGCCCGTCCTCTTTCGGGTTATCGAATGTATCCGTGATGCCGGCATTATAGACATCGGCATTGTTATTGGGGATACAGCCCCTAAAATTAAACAGGCTGTCGGCACCGGTGACCGGTGGGGTGTTAATATCACCTACATCCAGCAAGACCAGCCGTTAGGGCTGGCCCATGCCGTTAAAGTATCTCAAGATTTTCTGGGTGATGATCGTTTTGTCATGTTCCTGGGTGACAACGTCATTGAAGGCGGCATCAGCCCCCTGATCGCCGAATTTGCGGACAGCAACTGGAACAGCCAGATCGTCCTGACCCGTATTGAACATCCAGAGCAGTATGGCGTGGCTGAACTAAATGACGACGGCAGCATCAAGCAGCTCATTGAAAAACCAAAAGAGCCGCCGAGTGACCTGGCCCTGGTAGGCATTTATATGTTTGACCATCATGTATTTAAGGCGGTGCAGGCCATACGGCCGTCTTGGCGCGGCGAATTAGAGATCACAGATGCCATCCAGTGGCTGGTAGACAACCACTACGGCGTCCACCCCTATATCCACGAAGGCTGGTGGATTGACACTGGCCGGCCCAATGATATGCTGGAAGCCAATGACCTGGTATTGGAAGAGATAGAATACGATGTTGAAGGCTATGTGGACCGCGACAGCCAGGTAGGGCGGCGTGTACGTGTGGAACGGGGTGCAGAGATTATCAACTCCGTCGTCCGTGGCCCTTCTATCATCGGTGAAAACGCACGCATCGTAAACAGTTACATCGGCCCTTTTACCAGCATAGACCACGATGTGGTGGTGGAAAACAGCGAAGTTGAACATTCCATGGTGCTGGAAAACAGCCGCATTCAAGACATCGGCACGCGCATTCAAGACAGCCTCATCGGCCGTAATTCAGTCATCACCAAATCACCCATCAAGCCCAAGGCGCTTAAGCTGACCCTGGGCGATAACAGTAACATTGGCATCCTTTAATGTGCAAAGATGTGTCACTTTTGCCGGTGACCATCACCTGAGAAGCCATGAAAGCTTTACTGCAACGAGTTTCCCGCGCCAGTGTCACCGTCAACGGCCGTGTCACGGGTGAGATCAGCCGTGGTTTTGTCATCTTGTTGGGTGTGACCCATACAGATACAGAAGCCGAAGCCATATGGCTGGCCGCCAAAGTGGCCGGGCTGCGTGTGTTTGAAGACAGCGAAGGCAAAATGAATCTATCATTGGCTGACGTGGGTGGAGCCTTGCTGATTATCTCACAATTTACATTGTATGGTGATGCCCGTAGAGGGCGACGGCCGTCTTTCACCGAGGCCGCCACGCCCGCCCACGCCGAACCACTGGTGGCTTACTTCTGCAATACCCTGCGCGCCCAAGGTTTCACCGTGGCTACCGGCGTCTTTGGCGCCCATATGAACGTAGAAATTCACAACGATGGCCCGGTCACGCTTATGCTTGAGAGAGAGCCTGCACTGTTATGAATGAAACCCCTATCACCTACGAAAAGATAAAAGCATTGCTGGCCTTTTTACCCGGCTTTAGCCGGCCTGATCGTGTTTACATCCAGGCGTGGCAAGGAATGCAGCCGATCTATGAAAAAGACGTGATAGATTTTTTCACCCTGGCAGGGGAATCTTGCTGGATGGATTTTCATTACCAGCCAGAGGCTGCCGGCCACATGGTGCATGATGATGACTTTATTGCCCAGGCCGACCTGCCGGCCATTAAGACGATGCTCACGTTTTGTGTGCGCGGCGAGCGCTTTTCAGATGGCTTCTGGGCTTCCATGCTGACCCACGGCCGTGTCCAGGCCATCCTCCGCCGTCTGGACAGAGTGCACCTGTTGATAACCCCTCTGAGCGAAACTCTGCACCTGATCCTGGCCGATGTACAGCCCCATGTGGTACAGGCCTGGCAGCAGCTTCTGGCTGACAAACCGTATGTCACCTTCCATCAAGGCTCCATTTTCGACGTCACCTGTGATGCCCTGGTAAGCCCGGCCAACAGCTTTGGTTTTATGGACGGCGGCATTGACATGGCTATTTCTCGCTTTTTTGGCTGGCACGTGCAAGAACGGGTGCAAACGCTCATCCGCGAAACTTACCATGGGGAGCTGCTGGTAGGCCAGGCAGACATTGTGCCTACTGACCATGCCTCCATTCCCTACGTCATTACCGCCCCTACCATGCGTGTGCCCATGATCCTGACAGAGACAGTCAACGTCTACCTGGCTACCCGTGCTGTCTTGTTGTTGATCCGGCACGGCCGTTTTCCAGACAATACCCGCATCCGGCAAACCATTCGTCGTGTGGCTGTTCCCGGCATGGGCACAGGGGTGGGCAAAGTGCCCCCGGCCATTTGCGCCCGGCAAATGCGGCAGGCCATCCTTGAGGTGATGGAAGAACAAACCCAATTTCCCCAGACATGGGCCGAAGCCCAGCAGCGCCACCAACTGCTTTATGGTGACACCCACCGCGACCTGCAGCATTAGGTAATCGGCAACAATCATCTAAACTTAAAATCGCTTTAGGCGTTGCCGATTCCTCGAGGAAACGGCACAAAACTGTGGCGCTGGATGTGCCAAAACCTTGTGTCGTTTACCTAACATCCCTGCCAATCAGGTGAAATTCTGCCAAATTTTGATACAGTAAGGTCGTTTTTAGCGACAAGACAACAATGGGTAAAGAGGTCACCAAACTATCAGTTGATCTTGGCGTCTTTTTTCCCTGATAAAAATGGAGCATCGCGAAACAGCTTATGAAGTGGTATGATCCCCTTTTACTCATCATCTTTATGTTTGTGCTGGCAGCCTGTGGTTCACCAGCAGCCACCCCCACACCAACACCCACAGCCGAAACCATCACGCAGGCATTACCCAGCCCTACCCCCACCAGCGCCCCCCCGGCCACACAGACGACCGTACCCCACACCCGTACACCCGCGCCCGAACCGGCCACCGCCACCCCCGTCCCCACCGGCGCACCGGTAACAAGCATCCCACACATAACCGCCACACAAAACAGCCCGGCCGGCGTCACCCCCTCTGCCCTGGCTGGCCCCGGCAACCCGACGGCCATGCCCCAAGTGACGCCATCCCCCACAAGTGAAGGTACGGCCGTGGCTACCAATCCCCCACCACCGCCCGCGGGCAGTGTGCCCGCCCCCAGTGACAACAATTACCCCGCCAATGATGATAAAGTTGGTTGGGAAAACCGCATTATCGTGCCTGCGGGATTTGATGTGACCTACATAGGGCGGCTGGTGGACAAGCCCACCAGCATTACCTTTGGGCCAGATGGGCTGCTCTACATTGCTGCCTACGGTGGTGACATTTCCGGTTATAGCGGCAATATTTATACCATGAATGACAATGGTAACGTCACTCTGTTTGCTACTGGGTATGCCATCCCCACCGGCATTGCTTTTCGCCCCGGCACCAACACCCTTTACGTCTCCAGCCGGGTTGTCAACCAAAACGTAGACGGTGAGGCCAAAGTATCTATTGTCAACGGCCGTGACCTTGTCACCGGCCTGCCCTGCTGTTATACCTTGTTTCACTCTGCCAATGGCATCGCCTTTGGGCCAGACGGTATGGGCTACGTTGGCGTGGGCGCCCGGGCCGACCACGGTGAAATTTTAGATGGCAGCGGGCGGCAAGATGAACTACATCCCCTGGAGGCCAGCATTCTGCGCTTTAACCCGGACTCCGGCGATGTCAGCGTGTACGCCCGCGGCTTCCGCAACCCCTATGACATTGCCTGGGACGGCAACGGCCAACTGTGGGCCACCGACAATACGCCAGACTTTGACCCACCGGAACGCCTGCATCGTGTGGTGTCAGGGGGCAACCACGGTTACCCTTACTACGACTGCGAGGTCTGCTTCAGCCCGCCAGAAGGGGTAACCGTCATCCCACCGCTGGTGACATTTGCCCCTAGCTCTTCCCCCACCGGGGTTACCACCTATCTGGCCAACCAGTTTCCGGGCTACCACAACAGTATCTTTGTGGCCTTATGGAGCTCTTTCCCCGGCGCACAAAAAATCATGCACATCGGTGCCGGCGGCTCTGCGCCCCGAAATTTCGCCACCGGTTTTGCGGCCCCCATTGATGTGACTGTGGGTCCCGATGGCAGCCTGTATGTGGTTGATTGGGCCACGGGAATTGTTTTTAAAATCAGTTATATTGGATGATCTCGCCCTGAAGCCAACCAGAAATGCCTTCCCGGTTTTCAGGCAGGCTCCTGACAGCACGTCTGCTACGCCTCAAATCCTAAGTGGCGGACGCGCCTTTAACCTATGACAGGAATGAGCGAACGCTATACGGCCGTCCTTAACCGCATTCATGATGCGGCCACCCGCGCCGGCCGGCAGCCCAATGACATCACGTTGGTGGCCGTCACCAAAACGTGGCCGGCAGAAACAGTGCTGGCCGCTTATGAAGCAGGTATGCGCCACTTCGGCGAGAACCGGGTGGAAGAATTGGCCGAGAAACGGCCGTATCTGCAAAACCAACGCGGCATAACCTGGCACGCCATTGGCACGCTGCAAAGCCGCAAAACCAGCTTGGCCGCCGACCATGCCGACGTCTTTCATGCCTTAGACCGGTTGAAGATTGCCCACAGGTTATCACGAGACCTGGCAGCCAACGGCCGGGTGGCAGACGGCCGTTGGCTGGCTGTCTTCCTGGAAGTTAATGTCTCTGGCGAAGCATCTAAGTCTGGTTTCCCTTGCGTGCATTGGGACACAAATGCAACACAAGCGGCCGCCCTACGTACTGCAGCACAACAGGTAACCCAGCTCCCTGGCCTTACCCTGGCAGGTCTGATGACCATGGCCCCGTGGGATGCAGACCCCGTCACAATTCGCACCGTGTTCCACCGCACCCGCCAATTGGCCGGGTGGTTGCAAGCAGAGCTGGCCCTGACCCAACCTTTACAGCTTTCGATGGGTATGACTGACGACTTTGAAATTGCCATCGAAGAAGGCGCGACCCACGTACGTGTGGGCCGGGCGATTTTTGGCGAACGGCACCAGGTATGACCCACCTGGCGCCCGCTTCCTAAGAGGAGTTTACTATGGTTATTCTGATGATTATCAACGCAATTTACTGGGTTTTACTTATTTTGTTCCTGGGGCGAATGATTGTCTCCTTTGCCCGCGTGGATCCTTATCATCCAACCTGGGGACCCATTGCCCGATTCATTTACCAGACCACAGAACCCATGCTGGAGCCAGTGCGTCGTTTAATACCTTCCCAAGGTGGGTTAGACCTCAGCCCTATGATCATCCTCTTTGGTATTATCATTCTGCGGCAGTTATTGATAGGTATTTTGTTTTAGTCATCGTCCTGGTAATACATATCACCAGGTAACCGCACACTTCGTATGGGCGAACGGTTACTTGCCCATACGCTGACTTTTACCTGTAGGGTCAGCGTGTATAAAATTTTTCACCAGATTTTTATATGGGGTTTATACAGGAGTAAGAGTTTAGTACTAATTTTCACGAACGCGACAGCTTTTAATTTTCATCGTAACTTTTTGTAAGTATAACTACACCTAAGGTCTTTAAGAACCTGAACAAGGGTGATGCCAAGCACTCATGATAAACATCCTTATGGCCTCATTGTAGTTCCACTGTTGAAACACCTTGCCGCATTGTTGCCTTCACTGCAGCCGCATTGTTGCTTACATTACAACCACATTGCCGCAGCGTTACTGCATCATCGTTGTCTCATCGCTGCCTCATTGTTGCCACCATCGCCGCCGTCATCGCAGACAGGCCAGGCACTCACCCAACCAGGAGAAGGAGCTTAGATGCAAATTGTTCTCCCATATACATCCAGCATCTAAGCTCTTCTTTTATCCCTACGGCCATCCTCTCCCATCTTTATATAGTTATTATGCATCCCTGATGTTCAGGTGGCATCTTACTTTGTCTGTGCCAGATGATCTAGCAGGGCTTGTAAACCTAACACATAACTGCGCCAGCCAAAGCCTCCTATCTGCCCCAGGCAAACGGGGGCAATCACAGAGTGATGGCGAAAGCTTTCCCGCGCCTGAATATTCGAAAGGTGGACCTCAACGGTGGGCAGCGCCACCCCGGCGATGGCATCACGTAAGGCGTAACTGGTATGCGTCAATGCCCCAGGGTTCATGAGAATACCATCAGCCCAAGCTCTAGCCTCATGGATGGCGTCTATAAGCGCACCTTCATGATTCGATTGGAAATGTTGGATAGTTGCCCCCTGGCTTTCGGCCAGAGTGGCCAATACCTGGTGAATGTCATCAAGAGTATGATGCCCATAAACTTCTGGTTCACGTGTTCCCAATAAATTGAGATTTGGTCCATGAAGCACCAGTATGTTTCGCATCAATCTATTACGCTTCCCTAACAGAACTTCTGACAAACTTAAATTTTCATAAAATTTTCATGGTGAATGATAATGAAAAATTAACGGCCGTCAACCCTGCACCTCACCCAGCGTGGCCAGCACGCTTTTTTCCGGCACACTATCAACCATAAGGGGGTGGCCAATGTCTTGCAACAAAATAAACCGCAGCTGCCCGGCAGCTTTTTTCTTGTCACTGCCCATGGCCTGGTAAAGTGCCGCCGGCGGCAGGTTAGCTGGAATGCGCACTGGCAGATTCACGGCCGTTAACACTTGTTCAATTTGTGTCTGCAACTGAGGCGCACAATACGCCAACCGCGCCGACAGATTGGCAGCGGCTACCAACCCCATAGCCACCGCCGGCCCATGCCCGATGTGGTATTGGCTGACCTGTTCAATGGCGTGGGCAAAGGTATGGCCCAAATTTAGCACTGCCCGACGGCCGTGTTCAAATGGGTCTTCCTGTACAATCTGCCGCTTTACCCGCACCGCCTCGCTGACCAGGGTTTGCAGACGAGCGGGCGAAGCCGTGGGCAGCCGGCGGCCTTCATTTTCAATGTCGGCAAACAGGCGTGCATGGCCGAGCAGACCATGTTTAATGACCTCGGCCATACCGGCAGCAAACTCTGTGGACGGCAGGGTTTGCAGCGTGTCAATGTCTGCCAGCACGGCCGTGGGCTGCTTAAAAGCCCCCACCAGGTTTTTCCCTTCCGGCAAATCTACACCCGTCTTGCCACCCACACTGGCATCCACCATAGCCAGCAGGCTGGTGGGGCACTGCACAAAGGCCACCCCCCGCATATACGTGGCCGCAACAAACCCGGCTACGTCACCAACCACCCCACCCCCCAAAGCCACCACCGTACCGCTACGATCAACACCCGCCGCCAGCAGTTGCACATAAAGGCTGTTGGCCGTCGCCAGCGTTTTGTGTCGTTCCCCGGCGGGCATCGTCAGTACACAATCGGCCTGACCACACCTGGCAGCATGCAAGGGGCCAACGTGACTGTCAGTAATCAGCACCATAGGGCCAGAAATGTGGGCCAGTTCGCGCAAACGCGGCAGCAGGTTACTACCTATGAGCACGTCATACTTGCCCGTAGGATGGGTAACTGTAAGTGTGGTTGCTTCATTCATGGGCAGCCTCGCCAAAACAACACAGGTGTTGGCCAGGTACGTGCGCTGGCCACTTACGGTCTTCTACATTATGGAAACACATGTCAAAATCTCCTCTGCTATCTGAAGGGGGGTTTTGCCATCGGTGGCGATCTGGGGGAAACGGCCGTACCCTTCTTCGCGTGCGGCCAACAGCTGCCGTATGCGTGCGGCCGGGTTTGGGCCATGTAACAACGGCCGGGCATCATCATCCTGCACCCGCCGCAAAATTTCTTCAACCGTAGCCGTCAGGCAAAAGACACGGCCGTGCCGGGTAAAAGCCGCTGCATTGACCGGGTCTAATAACAACCGCCCCCCCGTAGCAATGACCAGGTTGTTTTGGGTGGCCAGTTCCAGGGACACAGCCCTTTCTAGCTGGCGAAAATAGGGCTCACCCTCTTGCGCAAAGATGTCCGTGATGGCCCGGCCGTCACGCTTTACAATCAACGCATCAGTATCCACAAATGCCCAGGCAAGCTGCGCCGCCAATAAACGGCCTACTGTCGTTTTGCCTGTGCCCATAAAACCCGTCAGAATAATCGTTTTTATCACGTTGATCAAGCAGGGCCCTTAAACAAAAAAACCGCCCCGGCTTGTGGAGCGGTTATGCTTTCTTTGAGGTGACTCCGGCAGGATTCGAACCTGCGACCGATGGATTAAGAGTCCACTGCTCTGCCAGCTGAGCTACGGAGCCATAAAAACAAGCGCCAAAATTATACTGACTTTTGGCGCAAAAAACCAACCTGTTATATGACCAAGGGGAACGCCCTGTTTTGCCATGTGGCCAGCGCCTGGGCTAAGGGTTCTGCCTTAGGAATTCGTGGGCCAGCCAGCCTATTTGCCCTGCTGCTTCTACTTGCTGCCACAAACGGCCGTCCACCTCTACCTGTGCGGTCAAAACGATCACGACCGTGCCGTCTGCCAGCAGTGCAAGTACACCGGCATCCAAACCGGGAGCTGCCCGCAAGTTAAGGCCCCGTGGTGCATTGATCATGGCCGTAACCGGCGTTGGTGTGGGCACGGCCGTCTCCGTCGGGGCCAGTGTAGGCGTGGCTGTGGGCCGAGGTGTGGGTGTATCCGTGGGCTGGGGCGTGGATGTATCCGTGGGTTGGGGTGTGGGTGTAAGGGTTTGGGTGGGCGTGTTTGTTGGTGTAGGTGTAAAAGTGGGGGTGGGCCCTGGTGTTGTGGTATGGGTCATCGTCGGTGTGGCGGTGGCCGTAGGCGGCACCAACGGGTCCAGTTCCGTCACCCGAATCACCGACATTGTTAGGGCGATCTGGTCAGCAATGTCTTCATTTTGCAGTGTTGTACCAATTTCCTGCTGCAACTGCTCTACTTCCAAAAAACTAATCGGCTCAGCGGAGCGCACAATCATATCTACGAGTAAGACACGCTGCCCGTTTTCATCCGTCTCAAAATGAAACTCTTGATCAGCCAGCACCCCTGCGGTAATGTCGGCCACTGCTTGTTCCGTCACTTCCACAATGCGTGCTTCTTTGGCCTGCGTCTGCGCCAATTGGTAGGTAAAAAAAGCAAGCAGCAGGGAAACGACCACCAAAGAGAGCAAGGCGACACGCACGCTGCGCATTTGCACGTCACGGCGTGTCTTCTGGGGGCGTGCGGGCCGAAAGCCCAAAATAAGAAACATGAGCGCCGTGGCCGAACTGATGGAGACCAGGTTGGTAATAAAAAGCAGCAGCGCACCCAAAGACTCTACAAAATAACCGGCGGCAAAGGTGATGCCCACTGTGGCCAGGGGGGGTACCAGCGCGGCGGCAATGGCTACGCCGGGCAGCGCACCGGCGGCATCAGACCGGCTGAGGGCGTAAGCCGCCGCCAAACCGGAAAAGAGAGCAATGCCCAGATCAAGCAAAGACGGCCGTGTCCGGGCTACTATCTCCATGGTAAGCGGCATCTCAAACACAACCAATATCAACCCGGCCAGCATGCCCAGCCCAATAGCCAACAGCACCCCCTTCAACACGGCCCCCACCGACAGCCGCAAGAAGCGGGCGTCACCCAACACCACCGCCATGCCCATACCTACAATGGGCGACATAAGCGGGGCCACCAGCATGGCGCCAATCACCACCGCCCCGCTGTTGGTCATCAGGCCCAGGGCGGCGATCAGCGTCGCCAACGAGATGAGCATATAAAAATCAATGTCCGGGCGCGCTCCCCGGCGAATACGTGTATACGCTTCCGTACGCTTGGCCAGGTCCATTCGTGGCAGCAGCCGCTGCAGATGCCAGGAAAGCTGCCCCCACCAGTTGCCAATGCGGCTGCGCGGCTGGCGCACAATCATGACCGGGCGTTTACTCTGCCGTACAACGGCCGCCGGAATGTCGCCAAACAACACCTTGTCTATAGAACTCTCTTTGGTGGCGCCAATGAGCACCAGATCACAATCATTGGTCGCGGCCACAATCCCTCCGGCCACCGAATCGGCCGTCACGATCTTGCTTTCAATCCGCTCTCCGGCATCTACATATTGCAGCAGTTGGCGCAGGCGTGCCCGCCCCAGAGCCTCTTCATTAGGGCCCAGATAACTGCGGGCAATGTAAAGGGCCGTAATTTTGATTTTAGGCGCCAGCCGCAGCAAAAATTGTAAGGCATGGGCTGTGTTTGGCCCGCCAGACGTGGGCATGACAATGTGCTGCAGCATCACCTCACCAGATGCCGCTGTTTTGTTTTCCACCGCCCGATCTCCCCGTACAGCGGCTACGGCACAGGTTAAACGATTCAGGTTACGCCAGGTGGGGCCATCCAGGTGGGCCAACACCAGGTCAATGTTGGCCTCAGCCACAAGGTCATTTAAGCCCTTTTCAAAGTCAGATGCCGTGACGATCAGAGGGTAAACATATTCCAGGGCATTTGCGGGAACAGACCGGTTGATATGGGCAATAATCTGCCGGGCCTGGGCTATGTCAGCCTGTTCAGCATCCTCACAGAACACGGCCGTAAACAGGTACCCACTGTTGGCCCGGGCCAGCGCCAACCCCAACTGCCATGCTTTGCCTAACTCCTCCTCTGTGGAAACCAGAATAAGCGCGCCCCACGCCTTTTCTTCAGGTAACTGGCCTTCGATGATTTTCATAACAAGCCAAGTATAAAGCAGATTTTAAGGGATGCGTAGGATTATGTGCCTCACGGCCGTAAGGCTGTGTTATAATCAGTTGGTAGATGCTGCCCTTAAGGTGCGTCCAAAAACAACTTTGGACATTCATGACGGAAGCATCCTTAAAGCTCATCCACCGATTCCCTATTTATATGTGGATGAGCCTTATGGGCCCAAACTCACAATGTGGGCAGCCTCTCAAGAGGAAGTACCAATGAGACGCTTTCAATTAGATGAAAAGGAAGTAAAAATACTCAACATATTGGCAAACCGGGGCACGATGAGCCCCAGTCAAGTGGCCGCCGAAACCTGGATACTGCCTGGCGACATGCGCGCCGTGCTGCAAGATCTGTCCAGCGCCGGCTTTGTTCTCCTACGTGAAGACACCAACAGCCCTGATGGCTGGCTGGTGACAATCACCCATGAAGCCAGGGGATTCCTCAACGGCACTATAAAAAAATTATAAACGCCCGCTATCGCTATGCAAGATACGCCCGCCCGATCAGGCATCAGCCGCAGTACCAGACTTTTGGTAGCCTTTGTGGCGCTGCTGTTAATAGCGCTTGTGCTGATCATCGTCTGGCCTGTAGGGGCGGCTGACCCTGTGTGGATGGCCCAGTTTCAAGACGATGTTCAATTTTCTATACAGATGGTGAGTCCTTTTGTGTTTGTGGGTTTTCTGGGCGGGTTGATTGGTGTGGCTGAACTCACGTCTACGTTTAAAGTATACCCTCGCGAGGCGCTGCTCACACGGTGGGCCTGGGTGCTCATCTTGGCTAATGCCGGTGCGGCCGTAACGGCCATGCTCATTTTACGGGCCACCATGCCCCAAATGAACCTGGCGACAGAAATCCTGGCCGTAGGGTTGGGCTTTCAAGCCATCATTCGTACGCGGTTTGTGCTGGCCAAACAGGTGGGGGCGGGTAATGGGGGCGAAGTGGCCGTTAACCTGGGCTGGCTCTATGACCAATTTTCCAACCTGGCACGGCGGCAAATTGACCTGGAACTGATGAATAACCGGCGCACGGCCGTGATCCGCCTTCTGGAATACTACCCTACCCTGGCGGAACTGTATGATATTGCGCTTTATACCATTACCGCCCGCGAAACCCTGACCGCCGAAGAAGAGCAGAACAGATTGGCGGAAATGGAAAAGCTCATTGACCCCAAAGCGCCAGAACATTTCGCCAAAACCAGCGTGGCCCTCATGATCTTGGAAAATGGCGGCCAGGCCTATGTAGACCTGCTGCTGGCCCAGGCCATGAACAGCATGGCCGCCCCCCTGCCACCACCGCGCCAGGACTCGCTTGTGCGCCGGTTGGTAGACAACTATGACCTGGATAGCCTGGTGACCCTTGCTGACAGCGTTACCGAGAATGAAGCCATTCGCACCTACGTGCGAGACGCGGCTAAACCAGATGACGCTACCGGAATGGCGGAACAAAAAGCGACAATCGCCCACTTTTTAGTGCAACAAGTTGGCGCGGAAACGATCTCGCAGGCTACCCAACGGCCGCCTGAACAATCACACCCTTAAACGGCCGTAAATAACCCTTGTCCCTCTCTGGTAACCTTGCTACAGTTCATGTCTATGAAACAAATTACCTTGTGTATCATGGCGCTGCTGTGGTTGGCAGCCTGCCAGGGCCAACCCTCACCTGCTGACAGCGCCGTCTCAGCCGCGCAGATTCAGCGTCTCAACTCTGACTATACCGTAGGCACGCCACGCATCTCATTTGCCATCTTCGATGGGCCAGCACCTCTGGCCGGGGTTGAACGCGTAGAGGTAACGGCCGTGCCGGTGAATGATGAGAATGGCACCACCAGCACACCGGTCACGGCCGTGCCTTACCTGGATTATGAACTTCCCTACTGGGTCATTTACCCCCCCCTGCCCACTCCCGGCATTTGGGGGCTGACCGCCACCATATACCTGGCAGATGGAGCTGCCATTCAATCACAATTTCTGGTGGAAGTGAAAGCAGGCCCAGCCGCCATACTGGTGAACGCAGCCGCTCCCCGCAGCCAGAATCGTACACTGGCCACCGAGCCAGACCTGGCCAAACTCAGTTCCGGCCATGATCCCAACCCCGCACTCTACCAGATGACGATCGCCGATGCTGTGCAGTCCGGCAAGCCCACCGTGGTGGCTTTTGCCACCCCAGGGCTGTGCCAGACAAAATGGTGTGCACCCGTGCTGGACAGCGTCGAAACTGTGTATGCAGAAGAGGGGGAAGAGGCTAACTTTATACACGTGGAGATTTACCAGGATTTTCAAGACCTGACGTTTGTGCCTGAAGTCGCCGAGTGGGGGTTGGAAACCGAACCCTGGGTATTTGTGCTTGATGCCGACGGCCGTGTTACCGCCCGGTTTGAAGGCCCGCTCTCCCCGCGTGAGCTGGGTGAAGCATTGCAACCCCTGCTGCCATGAAAACCTTCCAGCTTTGGGGGGTCTTTGGCCTTATGGTTACGCTCTTTGGCCTTATAGCCACGCTTACGGCCGTGGCACACGCCCATGCCGACCTGGTAAGCGCCACACCTGCCCCTGGCAGCACTGTCCACAACCCGGTGGGCAGCATCCGGCTCACTTTCAGTGAAGCGCTTACCAGCGACAGTGCTATCATCCTCTTTAAGGATGATTTCCAGCCGGTACGTGGGATTAGCGCCCAGGTTGATGAGGCCATGCCGTCAAGGCTGATGACGGCCGTGCCAGCGTTGGCGGCCGGGCTGTATACGGTACAGTGGACGGCCGTGTCCATAGATGGGCACAAAATCAGCGGCAGCTACGCATTCCGTGTAAGCGCGGCCACCTTCTTACCCGTTCCCCTGCGCCAACTGTGGCTGTCTGGCCTTAGCCTTTTGTTCATCGGCGCCCTTGTGGTACTCTGGCAGCGATCTCGTCATCGACCATCCGTCACCGACAAACCGTAACCGGTCATCCATGATCTGACATTGGATCACCACCGACGAGGAAACCATGAAATTACTACTTACCGGCTTTGAGCCATTTGGCGGCAGCAAAATTAATCCTTCGGAACAGGTTGTGTATAAGCTGGCAGATCGGGAGATTGCCGGTGTAGACATGACCACCGTTATTCTGCCGGTAGAACGGTTTGCCGGGCCAGACACACTCATTCGCACGTACATTTCAGCCCAGCCTGATGTTGTTTTATGCTTGGGGGAAGCAGGAACTAATACGACCATAGCGGTGGAGCGAGTGGCCATCAACTTGTTGGATTTCTTAATTTCTGACAACGGCGGCCACCTCATCACAGACAAGCCCATCATCACCGACGGCCCACCAGCTTATTTTGCCACCCTGCCCGTGCGGGAGATCGTCAATGTGCTTAATGAAAAGGGGATACCGGCGCAAATCTCTCACTCAGCCGGCACCTTTCTCTGTAACCAGGTCATGTATGAGATGCTGCACTACATTCATAAGCACCAATTGTCAACATCGGCCGGGTTTATTCACCTGCCCCAACTACCGCAGCAGGTGGCCGGCAAACTGCCGCTGCGGCCTTCCATGAGTCTGGAGCTAATGGTGCAAGGGGTCACGGCCGTGATCGAAACCCTGGCTGCCTCAGTCATCACACCATAAACCCGCCGGGTGCTGCTAGTACCAGTAATCAGAAGTCAGTAACCAGTTTTCAGTGGACATTTACTAGCGGTAGGCCCTACTGAATACTGTACACTGATTACTGAAAACTGATACTAGGGGTTTTGGGACGAACGGTCTGCAGATAAGGAACGCGTCGTTCGCTGCGTCAAAATCTCCAGAGCGTCCGCCAGGTGGACATCACCAATGGCGTAATCTCCCCGTTCAACACGCAGCTTGTGGGCCTCAAAAAGCACCTCCGAATGGGTAATACCCACCGGGGGCTCAAATTTGTAACAGGCCAGTTCCAGCAATTGCCCCAGCGGGTCACGAAAGTAAATAGAGTCCATAAACCCCCGATCCACCTCGCCGCTGTTTTTGATGCCTCGCGCCTGCAGCCGTCTTTTGGCCTGGGTATAGGTGGCGCGGGAAACGGTAAAGGCGATGTGGTGCAGATTGCCGATGCCTTCGGGGTTATGGCTGGGGTCTGGTTCCCGTTCTTCGCGGGTGAAAACAGTAATAAGACGGCCGTCACCCGGGTCAAAGTACAAGTGGCTCTCTTCGGGCACATCCAGGTTGGGCTGCTCAAACACAAACGGCATGCCCAATACCCCCTCCCAAAAATCAATGGACGTCCGGCGGTCAGCACCAATCAAGGTAATATGGTGAATGCCCTGAGTCTGAATCTTTTGCATGTGCATTTACCTCCGTGAGGCTGGGAAACAACCAACCCACCCCTCTCTAAGCTCCCCTTAACCGATTCACAATTTGCTGGGCCTGGTCAATTTCATCCTGAATGATGGTATGCCCCATCTGGGGGTAGATTTTGGTGGTGACCTGGCCACCCAGGTTTTGAAAGAGATCGGCCGTTTCCTGCACCCGCGCCAGGGGGATGTGCGGGTCTACGTCACTGCATCCCAAGAAAATGGGGGTTCCGGCCAGCGACCCCTCATAAGCGCGCGGTGTGCCTGGCGGGCCAATGACACCGCCACTAAACACCAGCAGCCCACCATACCGCCGGGCATGCCGGGCCACAAATTCTGACACCAGGCAAGCGCCCTGCGAGAAACCACCCATCACAATGTTCTCGGCCGGAATGCCGGCCGCTTCAACCTGGCTCACCAGACCTGCTATCATGTGCAGGCCGGACGAGAGGCCCGGTTCGTTTTGGGACAGGGGTGCCAAAAAGCTGTAAGGATACCAGCTAAACGCGGCCGCCTGCGGCGCCAGATAGGTAAAATCAGGATGTGGCAGCAGGTTGGCCAGGTCCAGGATGCTCTCGGCGGTAGCACCACGGCCGTGTACTAAAATCATGGCCGCCTGCGCCTGGGCCAATGGCTTCCCGGCGGCCAACAACGGCTGCCCTTGATGTGGACCTGAAGCTGTCATCTGGCGGCGCTCTCTTGGGGAACGGTAGTCACGGGTGGCAGCCGTCTCTCGATCTCCGGGCGTCGTGGTTCCAGCCAGGGCGGCAGCTTCAGGTGATCACCCAGTTCTGCCACTGGCTCGTCAAGTGTGAAGCCTGGCGGATTGGTAGCAATTTCAAACAAAACGCCACCCGGTTCGCGGAAGTAAATGGAGTGGAAATACTGCCGGTCTTGCACCGGCGTTACCTGCAGCCCGGCCTGCTGTAACCGTTGTCCGTACGCCAACTGCGCGGCATCATCTGCCGCCCGAAAGGCAATATGATGCACAGAACCGGCGCCAAAGCTGCCCCGTCTTTGCCCTGGCCGGTGCACAATATCTACGATCCCCCCCAGGCCACGGGAAGCATCCTGATAACGATAGCGGCTGCCTTCCTGCCCCACCAAGGTATATCCCATCGGCTCGGTTAACACACCAGCCGTAGGCCCCATAGCGTCTAGCCACAGGGTGACGCTGTGAAACCCCCGTAACGCATGGTCCGCCGGTATAGGGCCGCTGCCCCAATGCTGAATGGCCGGCAGCTTCTCGTCAACAACCAGTTCCACCATCAGGCCATCGGGGTCCCGGAAGGGCATCACGGCCGTGCCAAACCGGGTTTGGACCTCGCCTGGGGCCGCCCCGTACGCCGCCAGCCGGTCACGCCAATACTCTAAAGAAGCGGGCGCTATGGCATAGGCCACGGCCGTTGTCTCCCCGTTACCCGGCACGCCGCGCCGCATATGGGGCCAGGGGAAGAAGGTTAAAATAGTGCCCGGCGTGCCCACCTCATCACCAAAATAAAAGTGGTAAGTACCGGGATCATCAAAGTTAACAGTCTTTTTGACCAATCGCTGTCCTAAGACACGATGGTAAAAATCGATTGTGGCCTGCGGCTGGCTGGCCACGGCCGTGATATGATGTAATCCTTGCAGCATCTGCATGGTTTTCTCCTACACTGCCTGCGCCAGGCCCAGCTGACGGCAGAGTGCACTTAAGTGATCTTGTTCGGCGGCTGTCAACGAAGCAAACGCGGCGGTCACACCGGCCACATGCGCCGGTAAAATGGCCGCAATCAGGGCCTCACCTGCAGCGGTAAGGTGCACTTCAATGCAGCGCCGGTCATCGGTCCGGCGCTGGCGGGTGACCAGTCCTCGTTTCACCAGATTATCTACCACCAGCGTCATGTTGCCGCTGCTCTTCAGTATCTTTTGACCAAGCTGCCCAGGCTGCATAGGACCCAGGTGGTACAACGCTTCCAACGCGCCAAACTGGCTGATGGTTAAATCATACATCTGCAAATGGTTGTGGATGCGCTGACTGACGGCTTCGGCGGCGCGGGAGAGCTTGATATAAGCATTAAGCGCCCGTTTTTCTTTGTCTGTGCCCTGATAATGTGTGCCCATATGATTTACTTTGATATTAAATATTTTGATATTGAAATAATACTACAAACCCCACCTCTTGTCAACCCTTTGGCAGACTCAGGCTGCCTTCTGGTGAAGGACAGATGTGAAGGGCACAGCCTGTCTGTTTGGTAAACCGCGAAAAGTTTTCAGATGTAAAAAGAGGCGTTTTCTCGCGGTTTCCTTGAGGAATCGGCAACGCCTCAAGCGATCTTAACTTCAAAATATTGTTGCCGATTACCTTACGGACAAACCAGCAGCGGCCGCTCAAAAGATAGAGACAAACGCCGCCGGGGGTTTCGGCCCTGTATGATCAGGTCACAGCCATATTTTACGGCCGTGGGTCGCACACCGACGCCCGCTACATACGTGGCCGGCACTTCATGCATTTCTAGATAGGCATGTACGTTCGGTGTCATGGTTTTACCGGTCTGCACAACCAGGGGCACACGCCATTGTTCCGCCAGGTAAGTGGCCACAAACAGCGCGGTTTCGCCTGTTTCATCATAGGCTAACAAAGGGCAGGCCAGATCTGACGGTGGTCCAGCCAGCAGCAGCACCGGGCGGGTGCAGGTTTGCCAGATGTGGCTGACAACCTCGGCGGCCACCGCTTGGCTGTTTAAAACAACCAGATCAGCCAGCACCGCTCGGCCGCAGATGATGTCGGCCGGGCTGCCCGTTTCTTTCACCCAAACAGCCGGAATATCGGCCGCAGCGCAGCGGCCGTCAAACCAGGCCCGTGTGGCTGCCTCATCTGCTTCGCCCAGGAACAGGCCCACGATGCGGCCGTTTTCGCGCTGGGCAATGGGTAGGGCTTGATCCAGCGCCGGGTCGGCTGTCTGAAACAACGGTACCAAAATTTCGGCAAAGAGCGACTGGCTGTAGCGATCTAACAAGCGTTCCTGCGCCCACTCGGTTTTAGAAGATGCCCTGGCCCGCCCTTTCCAACCGGCCGGCACAACAACGTCTAACACCTTGCGATAAACCCGTGCCAGCGGGCGTTTGGGCTTAACCTGGGCGGCAAACTGGGCCACGGCCGTGTTGGGGCGAATGTGCCAGCCCAATGCATTGCGCAGCTGCACCTGGTGGGTGGCCAACCATACATAGAGGTCCGTCTCTGTGCGCTCAGGAAAATCATGCAAGATGCCCTGCTCCCGGATCGCCTGCACCAATGGCAAATACGCTTCGTCATACCAGCGCGTGATGGCTTCCGCGTCAGGCAGCGCTTGCTCTTCGGCCATCTCCATGAAAAAACGATGCACTTCAAGATGATTTTCCAACCGGGCATACTGACCGGGCACGGTCACAGAAAAATCACAGCCGGGGCGCATCTCGTCCAACCGGGTGGCCTCTAGAAAGGCGGCATGCTCGGCCTTAATGATCAAGTCATCCGGCTGTACATCGGGCGAGAGGGGCACACGTGTATGCACTTCAACCACATGCGCCTGGATATAGTCCAGCCCCATTTGCCGGGCAATAGAGACACGGTGATTGCCATCCAACACAAAATACACCTGGCTGATTTGATACACCTCAATCGGTGGCAAATCGGCCACGTGGCCGGCAGACTTAACGCTGGCCCAACGCTGGGCATCCCAATCATGACGAGGCAAGAAGGAACGGGTGAAATCATTATAGCGCCCCACGCTGCCCACCACGGCCGTCAGGGGAATGTCTTGCACGCCGCGCTCAGACCGGCCGCGGGCTTTAAGCATCTCGGCGATCTCCTCATAGGGCAGCAGCGCCAACGACCGGCCTGTTAACCGGCCAAAGATGGCTTCTAACGCCGCCCGCTGCCGCGCCTGGCGGAAATCATGCAAAGCGCCGGCAAACGGCCGTGTGCCGGCCATACCCTGCGCTATAAAGCGATTGTGATCACCATAATTCATGGTCATGCTCCCTTGCCGGTAATGTGTTTGGTAATCGGCAACAATATTTCAAAATTAAGATCGTTGTCGGTGTTGCCGATTCCTCGAGGAAACCGCAAAACCTGGTGCGATGGATTTGCGAAAACTTTTTGCGGTTTACCTTGGTAATCGGCCAATAATTCAGAAACAAAATCGCTTTAGGCGTTGCCGATTCCTCACAACTGCTGCAGGAAAAGTATACCGTTCTTCACTGGTTTACTCCAAACAAACAGAGTGTGATCAGATGTTATTTTCCCGGCTATAAAATATCACCACCGATGCATTCCCAGGCCGGAAAATGGCCCAGGCTGGCGGGCATGGCCGGGCTAAGGGGTTTGAGCGTCAGGTAATAAGGTGTACGGGTAAGAGGCAGGGGCACAGAGATGGCCGCAGCCTGCCGCAAGGCACACAAAACCGCGGCGCCCGGCGTGGTCAGCACGTGTACCAGCCGAAATCCCTGCCGCCAGATGGCCCGCAGCCAGCGGCTGACTAATTCGGCCGTGTTATGCCCATAGATCGCCAGCAAAGCCACCGCCGGAAACGGCCCCAACTGCACCTGGCGGTACACTATCAGCCCGGCCACCCCCTCTGGCTGCAACCATACACCAAAGTGATAGTGCCGGAAGGGGTGCCGGGCAAACCGGTGCTGTAACCCTTCTGGTGTCACGTGGAAGCAGTGCCTCGGGGGAGGCGTGAAGGGGGTGAACGGGCGGCAGGGCCATTGGGACTCCAGCGTCAAAACTGTCTCGGGCCGCCCCTGCCTGATATAAAACAACGACGGCCGTAACTGCCCCACCACCCCATACCCATACCCTTTGCTGCGGCGGTCTACCTGAACGCCCTGCATGTTGGAAAAACCGACCCCAGCCACCGCGCCGCGCTGCCTTAAAGCAGTATACACCGGTTCTGCCGCCCGTTTTACCAGACCACGACCACGGTATGCTGGATGAACGGCCATATTAATGCTCATGCCCACAGGCAAGGGGTCAGGGCCGCCGGGGTTATGCACGGCCGTGAGCCAGCAGCTGTACTGCGCCGCCAGCACAGCGCCATCCCAAACGCCCCAGGCAATCAGGCGGTCGCCCGGCTGCAAAAAAGCCAGCAGGTGGACCATATCCTCAGCCTGGCGGTTAAAACAGACGGCCAGCAGGTGGCTCCAGGGCGTGATATGTTCGGGTGTTAGCGGGCTTATTTCCATGGCCCGATTGTACCCATCTCCACCACCTGGCGCCTGTGACCGGCAATGATAAAGGTTCGTTCAAAAATAACTTTAGGCTTTTTGCCAAGTAGTCGGTCATCACTGTCCAGTAATCAGTCCAGAAGAACACGCAACTGAACAGTGGTAACTGAACAGTGATTACTCCAAAACACCATGTTCATTGTAAACGCACCCTAAAAGTCTGCCGGGAAAGTTGCCGCCGGTCTTACGTCTGCATACAATGGCCCTATGGCTGATGAGCAGGAGTTTCAACGTCAATTACGCCGCCTGGGCGTGGCCAAAGGGGTGCGCCATTTAAAGCCGGCCCCGCCGCCGGACCCGCCGCGGCAGCCATCATTCCACCAGTCAGAAAGCCAGCCAGGCAGCGCCCCGCCGCTGCTGGCCCTGCTGCCGGGGGCGCAAATGGTGGACACGGCCGTAGGCCAGACCCTCATCCTGGACAACGTCTACCCGCTGCACCATCGGCACGGCCGTGACGCCCTGGCCAGTTTGCTGCACCACCAACCGGCCAGCCTGGCACCGTTGACGGGCGACGGCCGTTTTCAAGACCTTGACTTTCGCCGCTTCCTCTTTCTAGACACCGAAACCACCGGGCTGGCTGGGGCCGCCACGTTGGCGTTTATGGTGGGTGCGGCCTATTTTGAAGGCGACGCGCTGGTGGTGCGCCAATACTTTGTGCCTGATTTGGGTGACGAAGCGGCGATGTTGACCCTGTTAGAGGGGTTATTGGCAGACAAGGCAGGGCTGATTACGTTTAACGGCCGTACCTTTGACGTGCCCTTGTTAGACAACCGCTACCTGATGAACCGGCTGTTTAGCCAGATACGGCAGATGCCCCACCTGGATTTGCTGCCGCCAGCCCGCCGTCTGTGGCGGGCCCGGCTGGGGTCGGTGGCCCTCAGCGCCTTAGAACCGCCGCTGTTGGGCGTGCGCCGCACCCAGGAAGATGTGCCCGGCTGGTTGATCCCTGGTTTGTACCATGACTACTTACGCACCGGTGACGGCCGTGACCTGGTGCGTGTTTTTTACCATAACCAGATAGACCTGCTGTCGATGGTGACCCTGGCGGCGCGGGTGGTGCGCCTGTTTAGCCAGCCACAAGCGGATGATGATGTGGTAGACCTCTACAGCCTGGGCCGTTGGCAGGCCAGCCTGGGGCAGGCCACCGTGGCCGAACAATGTTTACGCTGGGCGGCCCAGGGAGATTTGCCGCTTGACCTGTTCCACCAAAATTTGGCCCAATTGGGCTGGCTGTTGAAGCGGCACGGCCGTCATGCCGAAGCCGTACCACTCTGGCAGCAAATTGCCGCCACCAGTTTTGATGACGTGTCCGCCCACATTGAGCTGGCCAAGTATTACGAATGGCAAGAAAAAGAGTTCGGCCAGGCCATCTACTGGACAGAGCAGGCTTTAAAGCTGGCCCAAAGCTGGCATACTCCCGGCCCGGCCGCCCTCATCCGCGGGGAATTGGAACACCGCCTGGCCCGGCTGCAAGGCAAACAATCAGCGGCAGACTAACCAGGGATGCATGATAGCCAGCATTGCTATACGTAAGAGGTTGATTTTTTTATGCCTGACCCTGGGGGTGGCCGGCTGCCGCTTGGAAGCGCCCGTTTCATCCACGGCCGTGGCCACGCCTCCGCCTTCATCACCGGCTCTCAGCCTGCCAACGCCCACCAAACCACACCGGCAAGCTGCCGGGCCGCCGGCAACACTTACCCCCTTGCCCACCTCCACCCCTACGCCCATCACCCCCACGCCCACGCCTACCATCACGCCCTCCCCTTCGCCCACACCGCGCCGGCAACCGAACTTCCCCTGGCCCGTAGACGCCCCTTACCGTGATCAGCCGCCTGAGGTTACGCCCTGCACCAGTGAGGGCCTGGTCTTTCGCAGCCAGTTTCCCAGCCGCATTGCCGGCCCCTGGCGCAGCTACCACGTCTATTTACCGCCCTGTTACGGGCATGACGGCCGTGCCTACCCCGTCCTTTACTTGCTGCCCGGCTCCATTCAAACGGATGCCCAATGGCTGGATTTGGGGCTGGCCTGGCATGCTGACGGCGGCCTGCAAGACGGCCGTATGCCCCCCTTTATTGTTATCATGCCGGCCACCAACCCCCTGGGCAACAACCTTTCCGGCGGCCCCTACAGCCTGGAAGCGGTGATCGTCGATGAGTTGATCCCTTTTGTAGACGCCACCTACTGCACCTGGGCTGACCCGGCCGGGCGGGGCATTGGCGGCATTTCACGCGGCGGTTATTGGGCGCTGATGATTGCCCTGCGGCACACGTCACTGTTTACGGCCGTGGCTGGCCACAGCAGTTCGCTGCGCCTCAAAACAGACCCCGCACCTTACAACCCCCTGGCCGCCTATGCTGACGCCGACCTCAGCCAGATGCGCCTGTGGCTGGACTGGGGGGAAACGGACTTTTTACGGCGGGGGCAGGAACAATTGGATGCCTTATGGACACAGGCCGGCATCCCCCACCAGACCACGGTGAACCCCGGCGGCCATGATGAAGCTTATTGGGCCACCCACCTGCCCACGTACCTGGATTGGCACACGGCCGTGTGGCCCCCCCATCGGGCCCATTACCCCCTCTGCCACATTGACAATTAAGCCTGAACCATGAACAATTGGCCCCCATGAAGGTAAAAATCTGTGGCACCACCAACTTGGCAGACGCCCTTGTGGCCGTCGACGCCGGCGCCGACTTTCTGGGGTTTATCTTCTACCCCCCCAGCCCGCGCGGCATTACACCGGCTAAGGCGCAGGCCATCACCGCACACCTGCGGCGGTCGGGCCATTGCCCGGTGCTGGTGGGCGTTTTTGTGAACGAAACCCCGGAACGTATGACCCACATTCTGGATGAGTGTCAGCTGGACCTGGCCCAATTACACGGGGATGAGCCGCCCTGGCTGGTGGGGGATGAACGGTCGCCGATCTACGGCCGTGTTTTTAAAGCCCTGCGCCCCACCTCCCTGGCTGAAGCCGAAGCCGACGCCGAATGGTACATCCCGCCATCCCCCACACACCCCAGCTTGCTGATAGACACCTACCACCCCACCCTGCGCGGCGGCACCGGCGCCCCCACCAATTGGCACATGAGCGCCCACTTGGCCCAAAAGGTTCCCGGCCTTATGCTGGCCGGTGGGCTGACACCCCACAACGTGGCCGACGCAGTGCGCCAGGTCAAGCCTTACGCCGTAGACGTGGCCAGTGGCGTGGAGCAGGCACCGGGCCAAAAAGAGCCGGCCCTCGTCCACGCCTTTGTGGCCAACGCCCGCCAATTTTAGGTCATATAACAGATGTAAGGGCGGCCCTTGTGGCCGCCCTGAACGGACCAGGCATAAGGCCTGCTCTTACCGCAGCATAAAAACAAAGGGGATGCTGTATTTAACTTTACCGTAAGGAAGTTCAGTTACCCTTAAAGCGTTTGTATGGATCGCTGCCGCCCGGTGACAATCACCCGGCCCAGGTGACCATCACCTAAACAAAACGTATGAATTACCCAGAACAACCAGAAGCTTTGGCGGATTGGCTGATTGCCCAGGCGGCACAGCCTGACTTTACGCACATCGTCGCCGGCGTCAAAGAGCACCTGACGCTGGATGTTCTCAACGCCATTCGCCAGCAAAGTGCAGCTGAGCTGCAGCGCAATGTCCCACGGGCACTGGCGCTAAGCCAGGTTGTAGATGCCGTGGCCAACGTCATAGACACACCGGCAGCACAAGCCTTGGCCAACTGGGCCCGTGGCAACGCCATGAACCACCTGAATCGTTACCAGGAATCAGACACCTGTTACCAGGAAGCAGAATTGTACTTTACGGAAAGTGATGACCTATTGTCTCTGGCGGCCATACAAGTAAACCGCGCCCTTGTGCTTCGAAATTTAGGGGAATATCCCCAGGCCCTGATACGTGCTGCCCAAGCCAAGGAAACCTGCGCGCAGGTGGGTGAAGCGGCAGATAGATACCTGGGCACACTGTTTTTAAACAGCGGCTGGATATATGAAGAGATTGGCCAGCCAGAAACGGCGTTAGCAACCTATGCTCAGGCAAGGGGTATCTTTGAGCAGCTGGGTGATGAAGGACGAGTAGCCGCTGTGGATCTGAATACTGCACATACATTGGCTTCCACCGATCGTTTTCAAGAAGCAGAACAGCTTTTACTTCAATCCAAAGAGGTGTTAACCCGCGCCGGGCGCATACAGGGGGTTATCCGTGCTGAGCTGAATTTAGGCCGGTTGGCCTGGCGCCAGGGGGAATACCAGCGGGCCCTACGCCACCTGGAAACCGCTTATGCCCAGTTTGCGGCCATTCCTCTGCCGGTGGAGGTGGCCGTCACCCAAATGCACCGTGCGTTTGCTTACCGCGGGCTGCTGCTTGTGCCGGAAATGCTGGAGTTGGCCACGGCCGCGGCCAGGGTCTTTCGCCAAAACCGGATGCGGCGTGAACTCAGCCTATGCCTCAGCCTGCAAGCCTTTGGTTACCAGGAGCTGGGGGAACTTAAAACAGCCGCCAACTTACTGGCCTTAACCCGGCGCGAATTGTACCGGCAGCAGGCGTGGTGGAAATTGTGGCTGGTGGATATGGACCGGGCTTGGCTGCTGCTCACATTACAGCGCCCGGCAGCCGCCCGGCGCATTGCCCGGCGGGTGGAACGCCAGCTAAAGTCTCAACAGTTCCCTTCATTGGAAGCCCGCCTGCAGCTCACACTCGCTCACTGTGCCCTGGCCGAAGGCCGGCTGCGTGAAGGGCAGCAGCGGGCCGCCCAGGCCCTGGCGCTTACCCAGGAATACAAACTGACAGAGTTTCGTATTCAGGCACACCATCTTTTGGCACAGATCGCCCTGCAAACGGGGGAAGAAGAGGCCGCCTGGGGTCACCTGCAACAAGCGGTAGAGGTCAGTGAACAACTGCGGCTGTTGTTGTCTCTGGATGAATTCCACCTCAGTTTTATGCGTAACAAGCTGGCCTTGTATGCCGATAACACTGCGCTGACACAAACGCTGATGCACACAGGGCGATGTTCGCCGGCGCAGCTTTTTTATACCATCAACCTGGCCTTTGCCGCGCCTTTGCCCACATCTGCCGCCCCTGCTGAGGCCGCCGTGCCGGATGAACACCTAGCTTCCCGCCTGGTTGAGCTGCGCCGCACCTGGTATTGGCACCATCACCGGCTCTCCCTGAGCGGTTCCCTGGCCGCCCCGGACCAGGGAATGGGTAACGATGCTCATCAGCAAACCCTGCACACCGTGGAAATGGAGATGGCCGAATTATGGCGGCGGGCGCACATTCAAACAACCGCCCCGGCAGCTTTCCGGGCGGCAGTTTACCAACACGATCAGCAAGAGGCTCTGCTGATAGAAGTACAACAACAGCTCAAGCCAAAAGAAGCCCTTCTTATCTATTATGTGCTTCACGAGCGCCTGCACGTGTACCTGCTCACGCCTGATACCCCCTATGTAATGGCAGAGCTGGCAGACAGTTCCGTGGTGTCCCATCTTTTGCGCCGCTGGCGTTTTTATCTGCAGCACATGCAAACACTGCCCGGAACGGCCGATCACCAGGCACAAAAGCATTTATCGTCCTTTTACCAGCTATTGATCGAGCCCCTGCGCACACACCTGGCCGGCTTTTCTTCTCTCTACATCTGTTTGCCGCCCCAATGGCATGATCTGCCCCTGCCGGCATTTTTTGATGGCCACCACTACCTGATAGAGCGCTTCTGTCTCACTTATCTGTCTGCGCCCTCCGCTTTGCTCCGGGCCACTGAAAGAGTAAAGAGCTTTGGGCAGGCCTCAGACGAGCCGCTTCAGGCGCTGGTGCTTGGCCATTCAGACGGAGGGCGGCTGCCCCATACCCTGTCTGAAATAAACAGGGTGGCCGCATCCCTGCCGGCCCACTGGCAGGTACAGCGGTTAACCGAAGCGGAAGCCACCCTGGACGCCTTTCGCCGGGTTTGTGGGCAAACCCGGCTGCTGCACCTGGCTACACACGCCGTCTACCGCCCAGACAACCCCCTCTTCTCCTGGTTTCAGTTGGCCGATGGCGCCCTGACGGTGACCGACCTTTATGACATCCACCTGGGCAGCCAGCCGCTGGTGGTACTGAGTGCCTGCGAAACAGGGCAGGGGCAGGCCCGCGGCGGCGGGTTGCTGGGCATGGGGCGCGGCTTTTTGTCCGCCGGCGCCGCGGCCTTAGTGGTGTCCTTATGGCACATTGAGGACCAGGCCACGGCCGTGTTTATGGGCGATTTTTACCAACAGCTTTACCACGCCCAGCTGCCGGTGAGCCAAGCGTTACAAGCCGCCCAGGTCAAGGCCATCGGCCAAAAGCAGGCCAGCGCTCAGTGGGCCGGTTTTGTGTTTATAGCCGGATGATACTGTTATGTGGTTTCTTTTGTCGTAAACACGGATGAACGACGTTGAGTATTTATAACAACAGCGATCAAATAATAAAAATTAATGAATAACACATATAAGGAAAGTAAACATGGTCACATTATTTAAACAAAGTTTATGGGCAGCACTCATTATTCTAATAGCCGCAACTGTTATGGGGCCTTCTAAGGCAAATGCTTCGTATGGACTTATACCACCCTATGTTGAGATTGACGACTTCTTATTCCAGAGATATGAAAATACCTTGACAATTTGGGGCCAGGCCGGGCCTACCCGACCTACCTTGGAATTTGCCATCCTCGATGCCTACAACGAACCGGGGCAATATTATGATATAGAAATTACAAACACCACCTGGCAGCAATCTTCATGGGAAGTTACCGGCATTCCGGAGCAGTTTCCCCCCAGAGGGTTTATCATTGTTACCGCCACTTACAGTAATGGCACGGTGGTTGAAGACAGCTATTATTATGATTTAACTATTCCTCAATGTACAGAAGAAACTTGTGGTTAGATGAGATTGTAGTTAATTTTCCGAGTTCATCTTACTGACCATCAACTTGGGTCAGTAAGGTGAACCCTTAATGTGGAACTCCTCACACCTTTTAAATCCTCCATTTGCTGAGTTGGTTGCATGGTTATTGCCGTGGCCCCGCTGGCTTGCAGGCGCTTGCAGTTTGGCCGGACTAAGTGCTAGTCCACCTGACAAAACGCCCGTATAATCCTCCTTCGCATCCTGTTATCGTATATTATTGGCATTCCCCCCATTTCCCAGCCGTGGGAACTTATCAGCAAAGGAGGCTGAAACGATGACGTATAAACCTGGCAAGATCATCTCCCTTGTCCTGATCGCCTTGTTACTTGTGGCCGGTGCGGCGGCGCTCTGGCGCCCTGCCCAGCCGGCGCCAGAAGGGCAGCAAGCCCGGCAGGCCCAAACCGAACTGCTGCAGGCCCAGGGCAAAGCGTTTTATGCCCCTGAAGCTGAAGAAAACCCGGCGGAGGAAGGCGAGTTCCTGCTGAGTGTAGGCGACTTTTGGGCCCTTCGCGTCGCTTACCCCACCGGTGTATTTGACCAGCAATGGCTGGTAGACGCCGCCGCCGCCGACCAACTGATCCAGGCAAAACTGCCCGCCGGCACGCATGATCGCCCACAAAGCGGCGGCAACCTGGACCCCAACCAGTTCACATCGTTAGGCCCCCACCCACTGCAATCGCTTAACTATGGCATTGTGGCCGGCCGCACCAACGTCATCGCCAGTGACCCCGTTTCGCCTACCATTGCTTACATCGGTTCTGTTGGCGGTGGTGTGTGGAAAACGGAAAACTGCTGTGACGCCAACACCACCTGGACGGTCATGACCGACGACCCGCTGATCGCCAATACAGCCATTGGAGACCTTACCCTTGACCCCAATGATCACAACACCATTTACGCAGGCACCGGGGATTTACGTTTTGGCTCCTGGTCTTTTGGCAGTGCCGGTGTGCTCAAAAGCACAGATGCCGGGCTCACCTGGGAAGTGCTGGGCGCAGACGTCTTTGGGCCGCCCTATACCCAGCCGCCCAACACCTTCCCCCAATACCAGGCCATCGGCAAAGTGCGGGTAGACCCCCGCAACAGTAACACGGTGGTGGTCACCACCAAAACCGGCGTTTTCTTTTCCTATGATGCCGGCGCCAACTGGTCTGGCCCCTGCCTCACCAACGCCCATGCCACGCAGCGCCAGGACGGCACCGGGCTAATTTTGCATGACAACGGCGCCAGTACGGACGTGTACGTGGCCATTGGCACCCGCGGGCAGCCCACCCCGGTGCAGCCAGACCTGGACCAGACCGGGGCCAATGGCATTTACCGGGCCACCATGCCCACCAGCGGCTGCCCGGCCGTGGGTGACTGGACGCTGCTTACCAGAGGTGACAACGGCTGGCCGGCCGGCACCGGCAATGGAAACCCTGGCGGTGTGGTCGGCCGTATTGACATGGCCATGGCTCCTTCTGACCCTGACGTCATCTATGCCGCGGCCGCTGATACTTTCCTGAATAACGGCTTGCTGGCCATTTACCGCACAGATGATGGCGGTGTCTCCTGGGTGCAGGGTACAAATAATGACGGCGGCAGTGCGCAAAACTGGTGGAACCAGAATGTGATTGTCGACCCCACCGACCCCATGACTATCTTTGTAGATATAATTGACATCTGGCGTTCCACCGATGGGGGGGCTACGGTAACAAATATTACACAAGGATACGGTGCGGGTGACGTGGTCCATGTAGACCAACATGGCCTGGCGTACGTGGATAATGACCCTGACCGGCTGCTGGCCAGCAACGATGGCGGTATTTATTATACTGGTGTAGCCACCGACCCTAACCTGGATTACAGTGACTTCATCCGGTTGAATGCAACTTTGAACACGATTGAATTTTACGCCGGTGACATCAGCGGCAACTTTAATTTCTCTAATGCCCCAGCGGCAAATGGCGGTGCCCAAGACAATGGATCCATGGTGAAGGTATGGGATGTCGCCGGCGGTGAACCTGTAGGGCCAGCTGCTTGGCAAGAAACCACCGGTGGTGATGGCATGTTCGCCCGTATTGAACCCAAACTTGCCCAGAATTGGTATCAAGAATATCAGAACGGTTACATACGCCGTTCGACCACTGGACCTTATGGTTATTATGCGCTGCTCAGCCGGGTATGGGGCAGTGACCGGCTTAGCTTTATCATGCCCTATGAATTGGATAAGTATAATTGTCCTGGGGCTATTTGCGACCATATGATCCTGGGCACACACCGGGTATGGGAATCTATTAATGCCGGCACCAATTTTTATGTCAACAGCCCGGACCTGACCAAAAATACGCTGGGACCCCGCTCTTTTATTCAGCAGTTAAACTATGCCGTCAGTGACGGCTCCGTGGCCATTGTGGGCACGTTAGACGGTAACGTGCAGTACGGGTTTGGCCTGGGGCAGGGGACGGCCAACAGCGCCACCTGGGTGAACGTGACCGGCGGCAATACCGTGCTGCCCAACCGCCCCATCATGGATGTGGCCACCCATCCCACCGTGCCTACCATTGGGTTTGCGGCCATCGGCGGCTTTGACCAGAACACCCCGGGCACACCCGGGCACGTCTACCAGGTAACGTGCAGCAGTAACTGCAGCGCTTTTACCTGGGAAAACAAGTCCGGCAACCTGCCCAACATTCCGGTCAACAGCATTATTGCCAACCCCAACATGCCCACCCAGGTGTTTGCGGGCACAGATTGGGGCCTCTACTTTACCGATGATATTACGGCCGTCTCGCCCACCTGGAACCTGTTTACGGCCGGGCTGCCGCGGGTGATGATCTGGGACATGGTTATTGACCGTGGGTTTACCACGTTGGCCCTGTTTACGCGGGCACGCGGCGCCTACGTCTGGCCGCTGCCTGCGGCCCCGTACCTGGCGACGTTGGATGACAGCAGCGCCAGCGGCCTGAACGGCACAAGTGTGGTGCATGCGTTTACGCTTGCAAATATAGGGACAGAGAATGACGCTTACACCCTGAGTGTGGCCGATCATGTGTGGCCAACGACGATTCTAACCAGTTCACCCATCAGCGTGTCTACCGGCATGACAGTTGCCGTAGAGGTGCAGGTGGACATTCCGGCGGCGGCCTATGGTGGTGACGTAGACGGCTTTACACTCACGGCCGTGTCCGTCAACGACCCAGCAGCCCAGGCGGCCGGTACGGGGGATACCACGGTAGACAGCGTGGCAGGCATCGCTACGGCAGATCCGGCCGGCCAGAGCGGGAACCAGGGCCAGACGGTGACCTATACCGTCACCCTGACCAACACCGGCAACGTCACCGATACTTTTGCCGTGGATATTGGCGCCGCCAATTGGCCGGTAACCGCCACGGCCACGGCCGTGGGCCCCCTGGCGCCTAATGCCAGCGGCAGTTTTGAAGTGACCGTCACCATTGGCGCCGGCGTCACCGATACGGTGGCCATTACGCTGACCTCCGGTGCGGATGATACGGTCACGGCCGTGGTGACACTTACCACCACCGCTGAAGGCTCATCCAATACCTATATCTACCTGCCGGCCATCCTCAAACCGGAAGGCTAATACCACTGTGACCGGTGCTGTTGCCAGCGCCGGTCACCCTATTCATACGATCTCTGATTCGCCGGTCATGTGACCGGCGAATCATTTATGCGCCCGGTTGTTGGCCAAAGCCACCCCTATCATGAACAAACCTTTTCAGACAGTTACCCAAAACATCGTCTGGCAGTGCCCCTGGTATGCCGTGCGCCAGGACAAGCTGCTGCTGCCAGACGGCAGCCACGGCGTATACAACACCATCATGAAAGGTCCGGCGGTATGGGTTGTGCCTGTCACCCCATCTGGGGATATTGTGCTCATCCACCATTACCGTTATACCGTGGATGATTGGTGTTATGAGCTGCCGGCTGGCGGTGTAAAACCAGGCCAGCGTTTAGAAGAAGCCGCACGCGAAGAACTGCGGGAAGAGGTTGGCGGGGTGGCTGGCCACCTGGTCTACCTGGGGCAATTTTACACGGCCAACGGCATCTGTGATGAGGTGGGCCATTTTTTCCTGGCTACTGATGTGGTGTTGGGCGAGCCAACGCCTGAACCGGGAGAAGTGATGACCATTCATCGCAAACCTATTACTGAAGCTCTGGACATGGCCCGCCGTGGACAAATCACCGACGCCCCTTCGCTTATGGTCCTGCTGCTGTGTGAACCCCACCTGCGCCAACTCATCCCCTAAACGTCACTTGTTGTTATAATCGTCCCAGGCAAGCGGGAGGGTGGCCAACTACTGTATTTAATTTGTGAAGGATAGGACCATGCACATTCCTAAGATTGATGTCCCTGACGAGCAGGGCCGGTTTGGCCCTTATGGCGGCCAGTTTGTGCCGGAAACGCTGATGCCCGCCCTGGCGGAACTGGTGGCGGCCTATGAGAGTGCCCGCACCGACCCGGCCTTTCTGGCCGAGTTTGACCATTTGCTGCAGACCTATGTGGGACGGCCGTCGCCCCTGACCCATGCCCGCCGCCTGTCCCAACACCTGGGCGGGGCCCAGATTTACCTCAAGCGTGAAGACCTCAACCACAGCGGCGCCCATAAAATTAACAACGCCTTGGGCCAGGCACTGCTGGCCAAACGCATGGGCAAAAACCGCATCGTGGCCGAGACAGGCGCCGGGCAGCATGGCGTGGGCACGGCCACTGCCTGTGCTTTGTTAGGGTTGGAATGCATTGTATACATGGGTGAGGTAGACATTGCCCGGCAGCAGCCCAACGTTTACCGTATGAAACTGCTGGGCGCCCAGGTACACCCTGTGAGCAGTGGCAGCCGCACCCTCAAAGACGCCATCAACGAAGCCATTCGTGACTGGGTGACCAACGTGGAAACAACCCATTACCTGCTGGGGTCTGTGCTGGGGCCGCACCCCTACCCTATGATGGTGCGTGATTTCCAAAGTGTGATCGGCCATGAAGCACGGGCCCAGATGTTAGCGGCTGCCGGGCGGCTGCCAGATGTGATCATTGCTTGCGTGGGCGGCGGCAGCAATGCTATGGGCATCTTTCATGCGTTCCGTGATGATGAACAGGTGCAGTTGATTGGTGTGGAAGCGGGCGGTGAGGGCCTTGAAGGGGGCAAACATGCGGCCCGTTTTGCTGACCTGAACGTGGCCCGTGTAGGCGTGCTGCACGGCACCAAAAGTTACGTCATGCAAACACCAGATGGGCAAATCATGGAAACCCACAGCATCAGCGCCGGGCTGGATTACCCCAGCGTCGGGCCGGAACATGCCCTGTTTCGTGACCAGGAACGGGCTGGCTATACCTACGCCACGGACCAGGAAGCGCTGGCCGCTTTTCAGACACTTTGCCAGATGGAAGGCATTATTCCCGCCCTGGAGAGCAGCCATGCGGTGGCAGAAGTCATCAAGCAGGCCCCTCACCTGCGGCCAGACCAGATCATTCTTGTTAATGTGAGTGGGCGTGGTGACAAAGATTTAGATACGGTGATGGTGGCCCTGGATTTATAGCGGCGGCGGCATTCATATGGTGGGCGGTTAGGGCCCGTCCATCATTAAGCGATGGACTTAGGGTTCGTTCAAAATAACTTTGGGCTTTTACCAAGTTAATTGTAAATGAGCCCTTAGGGATGGACCTGTTGACAACGCGTGAATTATCAGGCGGCACCCGGTGATTAAACCAAATACCTATGGGCGTGGGGTCTGTTTGCGGTTAAGGTGTATCCTGGTGAGACTCTAAAATAGACCTATGAACCAACCTGATCTGATTGTCAGTTTACGCGTAAAGTTGTTCCTGGTCTTTGCCCTGGTGGCATTGGCACCTTTGCTGTTCCTGGCCGTGGTAAGCGGCCGTAACGTCCGCCAGGTGCTCATCCAGAATGCCAACCAATCCCTCTTTATCGTCGCCAATGACATCGCCACCCGGTTAGACGAGTGGATAAACAGTGTTCAAGACGACCTGGCGATTGAAGCCCGACTGCCAGTGACCCAGGGGTATTTTTTACTGCCACCAGAAGCCCGTCACGCCAGCCAGGAAGAGCTGCGCCTGCTGGCTTACCTGGTGGCCCTGAGTGGTAAAGATGTGTTTATTCACTCTTATGGGGTGCTTGACCTGGCCGGGGAAAACCTGCTGGATTCGCACGCCCCCTACCGGGGGCACTCTGAAGCAGACCGCGACTATTTCCAACACTTTCAAGAAACAACAAGTAACGATGCCTTTGTCTCGGCCGTACAATATCGCAATGAGGATGAGCCAGCCCTGCTTTTTTTTAGCATCCCGGTGTTAGATGCCCGGGACACGCGGTTAGGGTACCTGCGCGTGGTGTATGACGCGGTTGTATTGCAATCACTGTTAGCCGGGCAAAATGACCTGGCTGGGGAAGGTTCTTTTGGTGTCTTATTTGACGAATACCACATCCACCTGGCCCATGGCCTGGAGCCAGCGGTTAATTTTGTGCCCATCGCCCCCTTTAGTAAAGAAACGGAAGCTGCCTTGCAAGCTGACCAGCGACTGCCAACGCTGCCGTCTGATCAGTTGTATCCCATGCAGCTCGATCAATTAGAAGCAGCGTTAAACAACGCGGTCAATGTTCCCTTTTTTGTGGCCAAAGATGTGGCCACCGGAAACAGCCTGAACCAGGTGGCGGTGGCCCCTCTAGAAACCCAGCCCTGGGTGGTGGCCCTTTTCCAGCCTCAAGAGATATTTCTGATGCCGGTGGAAGCGCAAACCAGGCAAACAGCATTGATGGTAAGTATGATTGCCGGCACGGCCGTGCTGGCGGCCTATGTCTTTGGCGGCCGGCTGGTAGGCCCCCTTAAATCTCTGGCCCAAACAGTGACGGCGTTCACCGATGGCGATTTGCTGGCCCGCTCTACCATCCAAACGCCTGATGAAATTGGGGTGCTGGCCGCTAACTTTAATGACATGGCTGAGAGGGTGGGCACCCTGCTCATGGGTCTGGAGAGCCGCACCCAGGCATTGGAACAAGAAGTGGATGAACGCAAACGAGCAGAAGGTGCCTTGCGCCAGCAGCGCCGCTTTTTGCGCCAGGTTATGAATGTAAACCCCAGCTTTATTTTTGCCAAGGATCGTGACGGCCGTTTTGTGATGGTGAACCAGGCGTTTGCTAATACCTATGACACAACCATTGAAAACATGCTGGGCAAAACAGACGCAGACTTTAACCCCGACCCAGAAAAGGTGGCTCAATTCCGCCGTGACGATAATCAAGTGTTTTCTTCTGGCGAGGAATTGATCATCCCTGAACAACATAGTATGAACACCGCCGGGCAGGTGCGTTGGTGGCAAACCGTCAAACGCCCTATTCATGCGGAAGACGGCACCATCACCGAAGTTCTCACCGTTGTCACCGAGATCACGGAACGCAAAGAAGCGGAAGAAGTGCTGCGCAACGCCCGTGATCGAGCGCTGGAAGCCAGCCGGGTAAAATCTGAAATCCTGTCAAAAGCCCATCACGAGTTGCAGACGCCGTTGGGCGCTATTTTAGGCTATGCGGAGATGTTGGAAACGGGCTACTTTGGCGATGTATCGGCCGCACAAAAAGAAGTCATGCAAAAGATCGTCAGCCGTGCCAATGCCCTCAGCGCCCTCATTCAAGATTTACTAACCCAGGCCAACCTGGAAGCGCGTAAAATCACTGCCCATCAGGCCATCATCTTGCCTGAAGAGTTGTTGCAACGTATGCACCGGGAAATGGATGAACAGGCAGTGGCCAAAGGGCTGAAGCTCACCAGCGAGATAGCTGTAGATTTCCCTGGTTTGCTCATTAGTGATCCTAAACGATTGGAAAAGATCTTGACCAATTTGGTGGGAAATGGTATTAAGTTTACTGAACAAGGGCATGTCCATGTGAGTCTATACCAACCCACCACCGCCACATGGGCCATAGAAGTAACAGACAGCGGCCCTGGTATCCCAGAGGCAGCCCAGGCTTACATTTTTGAACCTTTCCGCCAGGTAGATGGCTCCCTGACCCGCGTCCATCAGGGCTTTGGGCTAGGCTTATCCCTGGTCAAAGAGCTGGTGCTTTCGCTAGAAGGCGAGATCACATTAACAAGTGACGTAGGCAATGGCAGTACATTTACCGTTATTTTGCCTTACACCCCAGCTATGGAGGCAGTACTTGAATCCTTTAGCGTTAATCATTGAAGATGATGAAGATATGGGCATGATTTTTGCGGCCGCCATGCGTAAGGCCGGGTACGAATCAGAGGTCATTGCCGATGGGCAGAGCGCGATGAACCGCCTGGCCGAATCGGCCCCAGATATTGTGGTGTTAGACTTGCATCTGCCCAAGATATCTGGTCCCGAAATTCTGAAATACATTCGTGGTGATGAACGATTGCAGCAGACAAAGGTGATCATCACCACGGCTGACCCGCACCTGGCCGATACGCTACGCAAAGATGTCTCTTTTGTGCTAGACAAGCCCGTCAGTTTTAAGCAGTTGAGCATTCTGTCTGAACGTTTACGGCCGTGAGCGTAACCCTGGTTTAGACAGCGGTACGAACGGGCTTGCCCGGTTGATAGGCGACCCGTAAAATGATATAAGCCTGGGGGAGCACCAGCCAGAAGCCAGATACAGGCATCAGCACCACGCCCACCAGCCCCAAGATGGCCAACCCCCACCCCAATGAGGCCGGCACTGTCCCTGTTTGTTGCACGCTCCACTGCGCCAGCATACCCAAGAGCCACAAAAGGGCCCCAAATAACAGAAACCATATGGCTGCCGCCCGGTCATAGTGGGGGTCTACGGCATTCAAAACCCCGGCACGCATGACGTCAGCCAGGGGAACGGCAAAGAAGATAAAACCCACAACCGTGTGTAACACGGCCGTAGCCATTAACAACGGTCCAATCCAACGCTTCATTTTAAGTCTCCTGCTAACATATAAGGCTTTGCCCGGTAAGCGGCGCCAGCCTCCACCATTTTGCGCACAACCAGGTGGTGAAACGGCCATATGACATTAAAGTAAACGGGCCCCGTCCAGCGGTGATAATGCACAATGGTCACCACATGAAACCGGTTCCCCTCTGGCAGGTTTTCGCCCACCACACCCAGATAAGCGGTCAGATGTGATTCTGCTGCTTCCGCCGCCCAGACACGGCCGTCTTCTGCCAGCGTTACCGTAAAAAAGGCGGCCTTTTCCCCGGGGGTCATGGGCACATCTTCCGGGTGCATATGTACCGCCTGGGGAATGCCGGTTTGTTTCATGCCTAACAAACGTACAAAGCCCCAACGCAGACGATACAAACCTTTTATCCATCCCGGATTGTAGGCAAACATGCCGGCGATAAACTCACGCATAGAGACGTCTGCAGTAATCGTTTTTACGTCTACGTGGTCAGCGTTTGCCAGCAAAGCCGACAAACCAGGTATATCCTTAAATAAAGAAGGGTGCTTCATTGTTTAACTCCTATACTTTTTCTACAGGCTGGGCTGTTTGTAATGGGCGTTCAAACTGGCGAACGGTACGCTTGATAAGCGGACGATAAACATAGCGGAACAACCAGCCGGGAAAGAGACGCCCCCGCTCTTCAAAGGCCACCCGCGCCCGTGGGTGTTCCATGATGGTGGGCAAGACGCGTTTACGGTAGGTACGGCCGTCAGGCCACAACCCAATTTTGGCCAGGTGCTTCATATTTTTGTACCCGTAATGGGCCGGGGCCACCAGGCGTAAAGGGGCACCATGTTTAAAAGGCAGCTGCTCGCCATTTAACCTGTCGGCTATCAAGACGCCATCGGCCAACAAATCTGCCAAAGGCAAACTGGCTTTATAGCGATCCAGCCCGATAAAAACGGCCAGGGCTACGTTAGCGGTAACCGGAAGCTGTGGCTGTACAATTTGCTCAAAGAAATCAGAAAACCGAAACCCACTCCAACATGCCCCTCGGTAACTCCAGGTAGTTACACAGTGAAAGTCGGCTGCCAATTCCACCCGTTCCAGGGTTGCCAATGCCTTCTGGTTAACCGTGAAGGTCTCAAACTCTCCGACCAGTTGAAGGGTATACACATCGGAAACCGGCACGTCAAAACCGGCAATGTCACGCACGCCAAACCGGGGGAAATCTGCTCTCTCTTTTTGCCCGGGCGGCCACGGCTGTTTATCAGTCATCATTGTTTTACTCTCCCTATGATTCTGTAGGATGAATACACTGTTATCGAAGTTTTATGACATTTGTGAAACAGTGTAACTAAAGGCTCGTTTACAATGAACTTGCTGTTTTAAAGTGATCACTGACAACTGAATACTGATCATCTGACAAAACAGGTCATTGTTTTAGGCGATAACTAAATCAATGGCATACAGGCGAAAGTACTCGTCAAAAAGTGCGCGCAGCTCTTCGCCATGCAAAGGAGGCTGCATCTGTTCGCTGCCTACCAGAATGGCGTACAGGTGGCGGGCCATCATCTGCGCACGATGGGGGTCGCCAGTGATTTCCTGGCAGAGCGCTTGCACGTAGGCCAGGCGACGGCCATCTACGCGTACTTGCACCGCTTTCACCGCTTCATCTTGCAGCGCCCAAGCCCGAATAGCCACTTCCGGATAGTTCCAGTAAGTGAGCGAAGCCTCAACCACAATGTCCATCAGTCCACGCAGCTTTGTCTGTGGCGTTGGCAATTCTGCCAACTGCTCGATGATATTTAACGTGCCTTCTGCCTCATAAAACGCCAACAAACTCACCTTAAACTCATCATACCCGGCAAAGTGGTGGTAAAAGGAACCTTTGGTCACTTCCAGTCGTTGGCAAAGTGCCTCAATGGTCAGGCCTTGTGGGCCAGCTTCGGCCAACAACGCTACCCCTGCCAGCCACCAATCTCGTTTTGTTTTTTGGGCCATCTTCAACCATACCTTATAGTATGTTCATAGGATACCATACAGTATGGTATCTTGTCAAGCAAAAAACCCATGCAGCCTATAGCCCTTTCACCCACCTTGAGCTCGTTAACAATGAACCTGGTGTTTAAAAGTGATCACTGTTCAGTTGTCAGCACTCAGTTGGCTGCTCTTCTGGACTGATGACTGGACACTGATGACTGGCCACTGATGACTGGCCACTGATGACTGGCCACTGATGACTGGCCACTGATGACTGGCCAAAGTCCAAAGTTATTCTTAAACGAACCCCTTAAAACTGCTCTACCAGGGAACTGGCAACACCAAAAATAATAAGATAACGCACAATTTTGCCCAGCAGCACCCAAAAGGTAAACGGCAGCAAATGACAACGAAACGCGCCAGCAATAATGGTCAAAGGATCCCCAATCACCGGCAGCCAGGAAAACAGGAGTGTGTACACGCCCCATCGCTGAAAATATCGTTCCGCCTGCTGCCATCGCTGGGGTTTCACGGTCACATAGCGTGACAATACAAAACCCGACCCTTTGAGACCCACGTAATAATTCACCAAATTGCCGGTAAAACCACCCGCAGTCGCCACCAAAATAACCAGCCAGACGTTATACCCTAAAAAAGGCATGGCAAAAACAGCCACCTCAGAAGATAGGGGGACAATGGTTGAACCCAAAAACGTAATGAGAAAAAGGCCTGTGTAACCCAAACTCAAAGCAAGATCGGTCATAGTCTGGAATTGTTTCCGGCCAGGGCATGCTTGTCAACTGGTCATCAGGCCAGAAACCGGCCCATGGCCTGAGCAATGCGCCCCACCTCATCCATAAACTGGGGCAACATTGTCAAGGGTAAAGATTGTGCGCCATCAGACAGTGCCAGGTGGGGATCTGGGTGAAATTCAACCAACAGGCCATCTGCGCCGGCGGCCACGGCCGTACGTGCTGCCGGCAGCACCAGGTCAGCTCGCCCGGTAGCATGGCTGGGGTCCGCTATCACCGGGTAGGGGCTGGTTTGCTTAACCAGGGCAATGGCGTTGGTGTCTAACGTATTGCGTGTGGCTGTCTCAAAGGTGCGAATGCCCCGTTCACAGAGGATGATCTTTTCGTTCCCCCGGCTGGCAATATGGTCGGCCGCTTGAAGCCACTCCTCAATTGTTGACATAAATCCACGCTTAAGCATGACGGGCTTGTCCAATTCACCCACAGCCCAGAGCAGCGGGTAATGCTGCATATTTCGACTGCCAATTTGAATGATGTCCGCCAGCTCAGCCACCTGCGGCACATGGGCTACGGCCAGCGCCTCTGTAATGACCAGCAGGCCAAACTCATCGGCCACGTGTCGTAATATCAGCAACCCTTCATACCCAAGCCCATGAAAGCTGTGTGGTGATGTGCGCGGCTTAAAAGCGCCTCCTCGTAAAACATGGCCACCTGCATGTACAACAGCCTCAGCCACGGCGCGCATCTGTTCATAGCTTTCTACGGCACATGGTCCTGCCATAAGGATCACAGCCTGGTGACCCAGGGTTACGCCAGGTGAGACATTCACCGGTTTTTTAGGAGTCGTGGGTGTACTCACGTTAACTATCCTTTAACTATCTTCACAAACTTTCAAAATATATTGAACGAATTATAGCAAAGCTGTTCAATTCGTGTCAATTTTCACAAGCATCTGCCAACCCACCTGCACCCCGTCGGACGATAAGGGCGAACCGCTGCTCATAAAGTCGCTCACATACAGTTACTTGACAGCCTAGATCGTAACAGGTTTTAATGTCACGAACATTTGGTAAAACCCTTAAGGAGGCGTTTTATGAGTAAAAATACCAAGATCGTTGTAGGCATTGTGGTTGGCGTTTTGGTCGTCTGTTGTCTGGGCGCAGGCATCGTTGTCACTATCTTACCTCGTGTGGCCAAAAATTTCGCTGATGAAGCCGTTATTGAAAACCCGACACAGGCCGCAGAAGTGGCTTCTTCCATGCTTGATTATGAACTGCCACCTAGTTTTACAGAAGCGGGTGGCATGAACTTCTTTGGCATCAAAACAGTGTTTATAGAGTCTAAAACCGAGGATTCTGCCATTATGTTAATGCAATTCCCAGCAGAGATGGCAGGCAATGAAAACCAGATGCAACAGCAACTGGAAGATGCGTTTTCACAACAGCGGGGCTCTCAGAACCTGGAACTGTCCTATGTCGGCAGTGAATCTGTCACCATTAATGATGCCCCGGCGACATTGGCCATTTATGAAGGAACCGATGATCTCGGCCGTAATATTCGCCAGATCATCGGCGTCTTTGAGACCAAAGATGGCAATACCGGCATGTTGATGCTGTTTGGCTTTACGGCTGATTGGGAAAAGATCGGCATGGAAACGTTCCTTAACTCATTGAAGTAGTTAAAGTGATCACTATTCAGTTGTCAGTGATCAGTTGAGGCTTCTTCTTGACTGATCACTGGACACTGATGACTGATTACCTGGCAAAAGTCCAAAGTTATTTTTGAACAAACCCTTTACTTGCCTCGTTGACCACTCAACGATACGATCAAGGGGCCAAGTTGGCCGGGTGATCGCGGCCGGGATTCCGGCTGAGGAAAGTCCGCACTCCACAGAGCACGGCGCCGGCTAACAGCCGGGCGGGGAAACCCGACGGCAAGTGCAGCAGAGAGGTATATTGCCCAAGCGATGAGGATCATCATTGATGATTTTATCATCGCCGGCGAGGGTGAAAGGGTGGTGTAAGAGACCACCGGCAGTGGCAGTAATGTCGCTGGCCAGGCAAACCCCACCGGGAGCAAGACCAAGCAGGATGGAAGGCTGGATGGAGAGGCTCCACCTGGAGATTTCTCCAACTGCCTGCGGGGCGGCTCGTTCCGCCTGACATCCGGGTAGGTCGCATGAGGGCGTCAGTAATGACGTTCCCAGATAGATGATCACCGGCGTTTAAAAGCAAACGGTGTTTGCTCACAAACGTCACAGAATGCGGCTTATAGGCCAACTTGGCACTATTTTATGTAAGAAATGCTCAAAGTCTAACATCCGGCCACTTGCTTACGGAATGTCAGGCTTTGAAAGTGACGGAGGGCTGGTGACGATACAGGTATTATTTGTGTGTCTGGGCAACATTTGTCGTTCTCCCATGGCAGACGCTGTGTTTCAACAGATGGTAGATGAGGCCGGTTTGCATGAGCAAATTTGTGTGGATTCGGCGGGTACCGGGTCCTGGCATATTGGTGAGAAAGCCCATCCTGGCACCAGACGTGTGTTGGCACAGCATGCTATCCCTTACAACGGCCGTGCCCGCCAGATAACGGGCACCGATATGCAGACGGCCAACAGCTATATCATTGCCATGGATGAGGAGAACGTGACCACGTTGATAGAACGATATGGTAATCATCCACGGCTCTATCGTCTGCTTGATTTTGCCACCCAAACACACGAAAACAATGTGCCCGATCCTTATTTCTCTGGCAATTTTGAATACGTCTACCAACTGGTTACAGACGGCTGCCGGGGATTATTAGCAACCATTCGGGCGGAAAATGGGTTATGACAGTCAGGTTTTGTTCACCATGCTCAGCCATAAGAACTGCAAACGATAAGACAAAAGGAAGCGTGATGGATGAAGAGTCGAAAAGAGCGTGATGTCATTGTGGTGGGGGCAGGGCCAGCGGGTGCTATGACAGCCACAATTCTGGCGCAGAAAGGGCTAGATGTTCTCTTGCTGGATCGGGCCGAATTCCCGCGTGACAAAACGTGTGGTGACGCTGTGCCCGCCGGGGCTATCGAGCGTATGTGGCACTATGGCATGAAAGACAAGATACAAACGGCCGTCGCCCGCGGTGAGTTTTATCCTTTAAATGGATTACTCATCGTATCCCCCAGAGGCTATGAAATCCGCGCCTCCTTCCACCTGGGTCGCGAAGGCTCTACGTCCTATGTAGCCCCACGTATGTACTTCGACCATGTCATCCAACAACATGCCATCGATTCCGGCGCAGAATTTTGTGTAACCCAGGCTAAAGAGCCAATTGTTGAACACAACAAAGTGGTAGGCGTGCGTGTGCGCGCCAATGGTCAGACAGAAGACCTTCGCGCCAGGCTTGTCATTGGCGCCGATGGCGTAACGTCGGTGATTGCCCGCCATCTGCGGCCCAAAGTTGAACAACACAAAGATGAACATAGAGCCATAGCTATTCGGGCATATATTGATGATCTGGTCGAATTTCCACACGAAGTTGAATTCTATCTTTACAAGAATATTTTACCTGGGTATGCCTGGGTGTTTCCCACCGGAGAAAACAAAGCCAACATTGGTCTGGGTATGCGTCTGGATTATTTTCGCAAACACAAACTTAAGTTGGAAACCATGCTCAAAGAGTTTTTGAACATGCCGTCCATTAAGCAGCGCCTAAAACGTGGCGGTGAGCTTCATGATATTGCCAGTTGGCAGCTCAGTTTTGGATCACAGGCGCGTATACATCATGCTTTTCATGGGGCTTTGTTAGTGGGGGATGCCGCCGGGTTTATTAATCCAATTACCGGAGGTGGCATTCACAATGCCATCATTTCAGCTGAATTGGCGGCCCAAACAGCGGCAGAAGCGTTAAGGCAAGATGATGTCTCCTACGAAAACATGAAGGCATACGAACAACTTTGCCACGAAGAATTATGGGATAATATGCACTCGTCGTATCGTATGCAGAATTGGTTTGTGCACTTTCCATTTCTCGTTGATGTGCTGGTACGTTTTGGCAAGCAAAGCCAGGCGTTGACACAAACGTTTTTAAATAAACTTTAGGGAGTTTGGCCAGAAAACGCTAGAAACGCCTCTATGCGCGAGGCTAGTTCATAAACAGGCGTGGCTTTGGTAATAAAGTCATTGGCGCCAGCCAGGAAGCTGTTGCGGCGAATGAGTTCACGGTCATCTGCAGTATACATGAGAATATACGGCCGTTTAGTCTCATATCGGTCCCTTATCTGGCGGCACACTTCAATACCATCCATATCAGGCATCATCACATCCAGCAAGATAAGATCTGGCAGCTCCTCCTCAATCAAACGTAATGCTTCAGCGCCACTAACAGCGCCGCGCACCTGGTAACCGGCATCTTCCAGAATGAGCTGGCACAACTGTATAAGGGTAATTTCGTCATCGACAATCAATATCTTGCTTGTCTGCACAGTAGTTGTTTCCTCAATTTTACTCATTCCTGAGAAATTCGGAACACCCCTGAAAACAATGTAACCTCCCCTAAGACTTGCAAGCATTTGCAAGGCTTGGGGGAGGTTACTAAAACGCCATCACAATCATGACCACATGTGCGTCTTTAACCGTTAGGAACAGGCCAGTCACTATTCAGATGGCCCGTAACTCCGGCGTGTTATCACATGCTGAGCCTGTGGCCCTCGTCCGCGGTCAATCAGTTCATATTCGACGCGATCGCCTTCATACAAATTACGATACCCTTCGCCCTCAATGGCTGAATAATGAACAAAAACTTCCTGGGTACCGTCATCGGGGTTAATAAACCCATATCCTTTTAACCGGCTAAACCACTTTACCACACCCGACAATTTGGACATCATAGTTTTTTCCTCCACAACACATATAGTTGTTTTTGATACACGCTCAATTGATTGCGTTCTGGTTGGAAAACATAATATGTACTACCAACATCTCGCCCATTTAGATTAAGCGCCATGAGAATATAGTGACAAATTATCATTTACAGCGGGGGATGTCTATGAATAGGGCGTGAAAGCTCGTACAGGAGGGAGAGGTACTATTTTCCTAATTCAGGCTGTGGTTTGAGGCTGCCATAAATGAGCAGCTGCCGGCTTAGTGTATCGGTAAATCCTACTTGTTGGGCCAACTGGATGGAAGCGGCATTATAGTCCGAGGCCGTATAAAGTGGCGTACGGCCGCTGTTTAATAAATGGTTGGCCATCGCTGCCACCACACTACGGCCGTAGCCCTGCCGCCGATACTGCGGATGTGTGCTGACGGAGATCTCCGCAAAACGAGGACTTTGCCAGTTCAGCCCGGCTGAAGCCACTGGCAAATTATCATGTTGCCGATCACGAATCACAAAACGTGGCAAGCCGTTGGCACCCACATCCTGTGTGATCAACACATTGATCACCGGTTCAAACAAGGTCTGGCGCAGCGCAAAGAGTATGAGCTTTTCTTCAGTTTCTATCGCAAAAAAAGCACGGACCAGGGGGGCATAATGTTCAGGTATGTTCAGAATCACGGGCGTGTCTGGCTGCAAAGTGTCGTAAATCATTTCCGCACTACGCTGCATGTTATGAACAGGTAAACGCATCATTACCAGGGGCCGAAAGAGATCGATGCCTGTACGGGAAAATGACACGTAACCTTCAGCCTGGGGGGCATCTGGGGGAAACGGCCGTAACGCCGTCTTGTTATCAGCATAATAAAAGGCAAAATGGACAGCCATGGCGTCGGCCGGGTTGTGTTCGTCTAACAGGTGACGCATCGCCTGCCGTTGTTCATTAAGTGTCATACACATCACTCACCAGAGCATCCAGGGCTGCTTGAATGGCCGCCATTTCTGCGGCCTTGGCCGCCGCACTCTGGGGTTGAAAGGTGGCTGCACTTTCTGACGCCGACAGCACATGATTATTTACAGCCAGAATGGCCCCCGCCCGTACGCCGCGCAAACTGCCCAATAAAAAAAGCGCCGCGCATTCCATGTCTACGGCTAATACGTTTGCCTGTGCCATCATTTCATAATCAGGTGTAAACGGCGTCACCACCCCAGCGTAAAAAAGGTCACGGGAAAGAATAAGGCCCATGTGGCACGGCCCTTCCCCCACTGCCCGGCGCAAAGCCATGGTCAACGGACCGTCAGCGACTGCCGGGTAGCCAGGGGGGACCAGCTCACGGCCGTAACCCGTACTGTCTACCGCCGCCGTCACAATGACTATATCCCCGGCGCGCACCACAGGTAGAATACCACCACAACTGCCAACACGAATTAATGTGCGCGCTCCGGCCGCTATCAGTTCCTCAAAGGCAATGGCCGCCCCTGGCGCGCCAATGCCATGCGAACAAACAGTCACCGTTCGTCCCTGATAGTGGCCCTGGTATGACCGGTACTCGCGCCATTCTGCCAGCAAGACAGCATCTGCCAGCAAGGCAGCGATCTGCGTCGCCCGTCCCGGATCACCACACACCAATACGTCTGGGCTGACGCTGCCTATCTCCAGGTGTGTATGTGGCATTTTTTGTACCATATCCTTCCCTACCATTATCAAAAGCGTTACAAATCAAACATTTCCTATCCCTTAATTAAACCACCGTCTATAGGATGATGGCAAAGTTTTTTTGTCCTGTTTGTCAATTTGACCACAGGCGTTATACTTGTCGCTATTATTTTCCCCTGTATTGGTACCATCAAAACGGTGTGGTTTCACTTGAACTAAACTTGTGTATTTTGACCAGGCACATGGTCTGTTTTATCCACCCACCCGCGGAGAATTTACCCCACTCAACAGGGTAAATCTCCCCAAGGTCATCGCTTTAGGAGGTACCCGTGAAGCACAAGTTTGTTGTACTCCTTGTTTTGTTGTTTAGCTTGTTTGTGGCCGCCAATAGCCTGGCGGCCTCGCCCGGTGCGGCTGCGCCGGCTGGCAAGCAAATTGCCGTGCCCCCCGCCGATATGGGCCAGCAGCAGCTGCCAGACCCAACGGCTAACGGCATGCGCTCTCATGCCGCTATGGTTCCCATCCAGTTAAGCCAAACAGAAGAAGGAACATGGCAATGGGTGGAAACGCTGCCAGTAGACGGCCGTGACCAGCTTTCCCTGATGCTCCTGGCCCCGGCAAACGCCGGTTGGCAGTTAGCAGTGCAAACGCCAGGCCAGGGTCTGGACTCGCTGACAGACAAGACGGCAGGCGTCACGCATCAGGCTGCCAGCCTGGGCATGGGCAACACCCAATACCCCGGTGACGTTTATACCTTTACCGCCCCTCCCGCCGGCTTATGGACCATGCAAGTCAGTGCCACCAACAGCGCTGCCCAGGCCGGCGCCAGTGGGTACCTGGTCATCTCTACAGACAGCCCTTACCAGCTGTATACCCACCTGACTACCTACACGCTGCTGGCCGGCCGTGAAATTGGGCTGGCTGCCCGCCTCATAGATACAGACTCTACAGATGCCCCACTTACCAACACCATTGTCAGCGCCGTTATGCGGGTAAAAGCGGCTGACGGCCGTGAACACCGCCTGACCATGTTTGATGACGGTGCTCACCAGGACGGCGCCGCCGGTGATGGCATTTTTGGCGCCACCCTGGTCGCCGATGCCCCTGGCTATTACACAGCCCAGATCAGGGCGGAAGGAACAGCCCCAGACGGTCGGGCTTTCATTCGCACCAGTGAACACGTCTTTCCCATCCTGTCACCGGCGCTGGTGCTGGTTGACAAGCCCGTCCGCAGCCGGAACCTGGGCGGCGGCCGTCTGCAATTGGACATTCCGGCCCAGGCATTGGGCGGCCATGTTGGCCGGGTACTGGCTTCCGCCGAAGTATGGGGGACAGATGCCACCGGTACGGCCGTGCCGGTTGTGTGGCTCAGCGGCATTGTGACCCCGCTGCAAAGTGGCAGCCGCCTGGCCGTGCCTCTGACCCTGGACACACGCTGGATCGCCCTGGCCGGGGCACGCAGCACCTTTGAACTGCGAAACATACGTATCCAGGATGTGGATACGGCCGTGCCGCTCACCCAGCTGGACAGGCTCACGGTCAACCTGAACCATACACCTGGCAAACAAGCCGTCACCCATATTACCGATGACATGCTCATGGGGCTGGCTCCGGCTGCACCAGATGCGCCAGAAAGCGCCGGCGTTCTCATGCTCATTCATGGCTACTGCTCCAGCTCCGTCTGGCCTACGGCCGACTTCAGCCAATATGCCGTTTTTGCTGATCACAACCAGAACCGCAGCCATGATCAGTTTGCCCAACTCATTGGCACCTACGGTAATAACTTCTCTTCCTTTGGCGCTGTGGCCCACAGCCAGGGAGGCGCTGCCTCGCTGCACCTGTATACTTACTACTGGAGCGGCCTGGATTACTCCAGTGGCAACCGCCTCATCCAAAGTGTGGGCACACCCTACCAGGGCACGGCCCTGGCCGGTATGCTGGCCGTCTTAGGTGAAATCTTTGGGGTGGGCTGCGGCACCAATTGGGACCTGACCTATGATGGTGCTTCCTTATGGCTGTCAGGCATCCCCAGTTGGGCGCGCAGCCGCGTTTATTACCACACGACGGCTTTCAAAGATGTATGGTGGCGCTATGATTACTGCCACATCGCCTCAGACCTGTTCCTGAACGACCCTGATGATGGCACCACAGAGAGATGGGCCGGGCAGCTCTCGGGCGCCAATAACCTGGGGCACAAGTCTGGCTGGTGCCACACCAACGGCATGCGTGATCCTGCCCAGTACAACGACCACACACGTAACGCCAACATGAACGCCAACGCCAATCGCTAAAGCGTCTTACCCTCCCGGAGGTTGTGAACCTCCGGGAGGGTTTTACTTGTTAAAGGGGTAGTGCCCAAATTGTACGTTCGTGCCCGCCACGGGCGCCGTGCCCGCCACGGACGCCGTGCCCGCCACAGACGCAGCCCACTTTACGGCATTGGCAATCACCCGAGGGCAAGCCTTGTTCCGGGTCATCCAACGTAGCCACACGCACGGCCATTCCCTGCTCTGTTAGATAATTGGCAATGGGCGCATGCATCCCTTCGGGGTAAACAGCATTCACTTTCTCTTTCCGCCTCGGCCACATTCATCACCATCAGTTTCTCTAACAGCACATCCAGCCCGGCTTCCAGGCATGCTTTGGCCTGGTCATGGTGGCAGACGTGGGGGGTGATGATAAAAGCAGCGTCCAATTGGTGCTCGTATTCAGCCAGCAACTGCGGCAGATGAGGCTGATTGAGGGGTGGCATACGGCTGCCAGGTTTAGTCGTTTGGCAAAATATGCTGCGATCCAATCATCTAACCGGTTATCAACAGCCAGTCATCGGTGCCGGCATTATTGATGACCGATTACCGCAGCAATGGCCGCAAATTCATGCTGGAGGGCCGGATAAAGCGCCCGGTAACGCGGGTAGTATTGTTGGTACACGGCCGTATTTGGGCCCGGTTTGGTGCTGCCAGTGAGTTGAATCATCTGCTCACAAGCGGACTGTACGTCAGCGTGAACACCGGCGCCCACACTGGCCAACAGTGCGGCACCAAAGGCAGCCCCTTCTGTGGTATTAACCGTCACCAACTCCACACCCAGTACATCGGCCATCATTTGCCGCCACAGCGGACTTTTAGCCCCGCCGCCAGAAATGCGTACCTGTTGAATAGGGCCCAACCCGGCATTTTGGATAAGGGTGAAACTGTCTTTAATGCCAAAAGCCACCCCTTCCAGCACGGCACGTGTCATATGGCTACGGCCGTGGCGTAATGTTAACCCCACAAACGCCGCGCGTGCCAGGGGATCAGGATGCGGCGTACGCTCACCGGAAAGATAGGGCAAAAAGAATAAACCCTCGCTGCCGGGGGGGACGGCCGTCGCTTCGGCCACCACCTCGTCAAAATCTTTGCCCGGTGCCAGCGTGTCACGGTACCATTGCAGGCTGCCCGCCGCGCTGAGCATGACGCCCATAAAGTGCCAATGGTTGGGAACCGTGTGGCAAAAAGCGTGAAGACGGCCATCAGGCTCTACCAGCGGTGCATCTGTCGTGGCAAAAACCACACCTGATGTGCCCAGCGTCAGGGCCACAACGCCTGGCCGTACCGCACCGACACCGGTCGCCTGGGCCGCCTGATCACCACCGCCACCAACCACAGGTGTACCTGCCACCAGCCCGGTGACTTCTGCCGCAGCCTGGCTGACAACGCCGGTAACCTCTGGGCCTTCGTAGGTGGGGGGCAGCCAGGCCGCCGGAATGTCCAACGCCTGTCGCACTTCTTCTGACCAGGTGCGGCTCCTAAGGTCAAACAGCAGCGTCCCCGCACCACCGGCCCTGTCCATGGCAAAATCATCGGTGAGGCGGTAGCGAATGTAATCCTTGGGCAGGAGGATATGGCGGGTTTTGGCAAAGATTTCTGGCTCGTGCTGGCGCACCCATAAGATTTTTGGGGCGGTGAAGCCGGTCAGGGCATCATTGCCCGTAATCTGGATAAGGCGCCGTTTCCCCACAAGTTGGCGAATTTTGTCACATTGGGTCTGGGTACGGCCGTCGTTCCACAAAATGGCCGGGCGCAGCACGTCACCTGCAGCCCCCAGCAGCACCAGCCCATGCATCTGGCCGGTGAGGCCAATGCCGGCCACGGCCGTACCTTCTACCCCTGCCTGGGCCCACACCTGCCGGATACTGTTCACCATACCGGCCCACCAATCATACGGGTCTTGTTCCGACCATAGAGGTTTAGGTGTAGACAAGGTCAGCGGGGTGGTGGCGCTGGCCACCACATGGCCCAGGCTGTTGATCAACAGCGCCTTCGCGCCCGTGGTAGACACATCAAGGCCCAAAAATAACTTTTGGTGCATTTACCATCCTCCCCAATCGCTAATAATGTATATCTACCTGCCGCTTTGTTTGTGCCGACTGGATGATGGCGTCGCAGACGACAGCCGCTTTGTAGCCATCCAGGAAGGTAGCCCCGTGTGGAGCTACGTCACGGTCATTCACAATACAGTCCAGCAAATGGGTGATTTCATGGATGAAGGTATGTTCCCAACCAATGATGTGCCCGTGGGGCCACCAATTTTCCCACCAGGGATGGTAACCTTCGGAGATAAGGACATTGCGAAAGCCCTGTGTCTCCTGTGGCTGATCGCCAATCCAAAACACGTCCAGCTCATTCATCCGTTCCAGGTTAAAGCGAACACTGCCTTTTTCGGCGTTAATTTCAAAACAGTTAGCGTTTTTGTGCCCGCCGGCAAAACGTGTGGCTTCCAGGGTGCCAACAGCGCCATTGGTAAACTCTACACAGGCCACAAAAGCGTCATCCACGTCTACCCGGCCACGGCCGTGGCCGTCAGGCAGCGGCCGTTCCTCAATAAATGTCCGGGTCATGGCGGCTACGCCCTTGATGTCACCCACCAGGTAATGGGCCAGGTCAATGATATGCGCCCCCAGGTCACCCAGGGCTCCAGAACCGGCCGCGTTTTTGTCCAGCCGCCAGATTTTAGGCGTGTTGTAATGGGGCATGATCCACTCTTGCAGGTAAACGGCCCGCCAGTGGTAGATGCGCCCCATTGCACCGCTGTCGATCAGATGGCGAATCTGGCGTATGGCAGGCACAAAGCGGTAGTTAAAGGCCACCATATGCTTGACGCCTGCTTTCTCCACCGCCTGCAGCATCATTTTGGACTCTTCGGCCGTACGCCCCAACGGCTTTTCACACAAGATGTGTTTGCCAGCGGCCGCCGCCGCCATACACGGTTCGGCATGGGCGTCATTGGGGCCCCCGTTGTCAAACAACTGCACCTCTGGGTCATTCACCTGGTCACGCCAGTTGGTGGTGTACCGGGCATAGCCATAACGGCGGGCGGCTTCGGCCACGGCCGTTTCGCTGCGCCCACTCACCGACACCAATGTGGGAATGGCCGGCGGCGGGTACATCATGTATGGGATCGTCTTAAAGGCATTGGTATGGGCCTTGCCCATAAAGGCATAGCCCAACATCCCCACACCCACTTCCGGAATGTCGCCGGTGGCCGCCGCCCCGGCCATGCGGGTAAATGATTGTTCGCTCATGGAACCTCCTCTTGTTATCAGGGTTACGCTTTGGCAAACGCGGCGTCAAAGGCTACTGCCGATGGGGCAAAGTCCAGCTTTTTTACAAAGGCGCAAGACTCCGTGGCCCCATGCTCCCGGTCCATACGTGCATCCTCCCATTCCACCGACAGCGGCCCACGGTAACCGATATCATTCAACGCCCGAATGATCTCTTCAAAGTCAATGGACCCGCGCCCCACAGAGCGGAAATCCCAGAAGCGGCGGGCATCGCCAAAGTTCAGATGGCCGCCAAACACACCTGCCTCCGTAGGCCGGAGTGACCAATAGACATCTTTCATGTGCACATGGAAAATGCGGGAGGCAAACTGGCGAATGAAAGCCACGTAATCCACCCCCTGATAGCCAAAATGGCTGGGGTCATAGTTAAAACCAAAGGCGGGATGGTGATTCACGGCCGTGAGGGCGTTGGCCGCGCTGGCTATATCAAAAGCAATCTCCGTGGGATGCACTTCCAAGGCAAACTTCACCCCCACCTCCGCAAATACATCCAGAATGGGCGTCCACATCTCCGCAAAAAACGCCAGCCCCTTTTCCAGAAAGTCAGGCGGATTCGGCGGGAAAGAATAAACCATATGCCAGATGGGGGAGCCGGTAAAACCGGGGACAACATTAACGCCCAGCTTTGCTGCCGCCCGCGCCGTATGTTTCATCTCTTCAGCGGCGCGTGCCCGAACGCCGTCTTCCCGGCCATCACCCCAAAGACGATCTGGTAGAATGCTCTTATGACGCTCATCAATACGGTCACACACTGCCTGTCCCACCAGGTGATTGCTAATGGCAAACACGCGCAAACTGTATTTCTCCAGAATGTCCTGGCGTGAGCGGATGTAGGCATCATCGCTAAGAGCTTTGTCTACTTCAAAATGGTCCCCCCAGCAAGCAATTTCCACACCATCATAGCCAAAAGCGCGGGCTTTTTGGCATAGGGTGTCAAAGGTCAGGTCGGCCCATTGACCGGTGAACAATGTAACAGGTCTTGCCATGTTTTCCTCCATAGAACAATGTCTAGTCATTGCCCAGGTTTATTACACTGGCCCAGAAGTTTTATGACCTATGGTAGGGGCAGATCTTGTGCCTGTCCCGCTCAGGGCGACCACAAAGGTCGCCCCTACCAAAGTGTGATTTTTTGTGAAACAGCGTATTTATTCACCCGGTTTTATGATCACCGGCAAGTATATAACATAGGTATCTTCGTCTACCAGGGCCACGGCCGTAAACGTCAAAACTTCAAAAAAGGCATTATCTCCTTGCGACGTAACAGTCACCGTGATCGTATCATTGGCGCCGTTTGTAGCCGTTAAGGGCACCGTCACGGTCATTTGCGCCATCCCATCCTGCGCACTTGCCAGGGTGATAGAACCCGGTATAGGTGCCGCTTCCCATATACTGTCTACCACCACATCGTAGGTATCTGTCACATTGCCTGTATTTGTCAGATACATGGTGTAAGTTAGTGTGGCCCCTGGCATCCCGTTCTGGCTCAGGGTCTGGGCTGTTAGTGCCAGGCCGTAAATAACCTCTACCGAGCTGTTAAGGGTGATACTGTCGCTAATACTGCTGTCATTCTGAGAGACGGCCGTGACGGTGGCTGTGTCCATCTCCCCCCCCAGCGCCTCACCTGGAATCATCACACTCACCGTAAAGTCGATGCTGTCGCCAACATCCAACCAGACCGTATCTGTGGATACATTTGTACTCCAGCCTGCACCAGAAACATCAATTGCATAAGTATCAGACAGTATGCCAGAATTCTCAAGCGTAACGGTGTAGGTTAATGTTTCACCAGCCATGCCCGTCTGACTCTGCTCGCCGGGTGATAGGTTTACCCCATAATCAGACAAAGTGGGCCGTACAATGAACAGGCCGCTGTTGATATCGCTGATGATGACCACACCGCTGTCAAAGTACGGATAGGTGCTCCAGGCACCGCTAAATGCAGCAGTGTTGCTCGCCGGGTAGGTATCAAAAAAGGCCGCCTCACTCAGGTTGGCGTTGGCCACATCAGAAATGTCCAGAATACGCAGCCCACTGCGGTAGTTGGCCTCATAGACATAGTTACCTTTGGTATACA